>CAVSJQ010000004.1:0-322948 GCA_963728355.1 Ilumatobacteraceae bacterium
AGCGTCCACGCTGCGCTGACGCTTCAGCCACGCCATCGAGGGCGAGCCATGGCGATTGGGTCGGGTCGCGGCTGAGATCGATGCGTCGGAGTGCTCGCCGTTCCTTCTTGTCCGGCCGCGCTCCGATGAGCCCGATGGGGTCGTTGATGATCGAGGCCAGTTGGGCAAGGTCGGTCAAGTGGCGTTCGCGGTCTCTCGTGTCTGCGATGGCTGCTCGCGCCTTCAGCACCGACCGCGCCGACAAGGTCCGGCAGCGGTATGTGTCCCCGACCAAACTCCCGTTCGATCTGGACAACGACGCGGCGATCGAGTGCCCGCTGCCCGCCCACGATGGAACCGGGGGCCGGCCGAGTGATCCCCCGGGTCACCGCCGATGGCAGATGATCAGCAACCATCAGATCGATCTGTCCCGCCGCACCGGCGAATCGATGGAGGTTCCGACCGGTGATCGACGGTTGAGCAACGAGGTGCATCGCCGCAGCCGCCGCTCGACATGCCCGGAAGGAATCGGCGGCTGCGATGAGATCGGCCACGACATCGACGTCGATCGTCGTGCGACCGGGCACCTCACCGGCAAGGTGGAGGTGAAGCGCGACCATCTGCCCGCCAATCAGCGCCCACTGCGTCGGGTCGAGGTGGCTACTGAATTCGGCGACGAGAGACCAGAGCTTCCACTCGGCTGTGTCGGGCCGCAGCAAGCTGACACGATCATCAGCCACGTGTGATCGCCTCGATCAGATCGCTGCCCGCACGCGACGTGCGCGTGTCGGCGTCATCGAGCAGGTCGACAGCAACGACGGCCCTCGGCATCACATCGCGATCCAGCACGAATCCGCTGGCTCCGAAGTCGTCGATGGAGCGGATCGTCAGGTTGCCGGTCGATGCCGGCGCGAGCCGCATCGCTTCGATGAGTGCTGCGGCCGTCGAGGCTGGCGCGTAGACGTCGAGCGTTCGCTGGTGGGCGGCGAGGTCGACCGCATGGTCAGCCAATGCACTCATCCCCGTGCGCAGGACTCCGTCGTGGTGCTCGACGCGATCGAGGTAGGTGCCGAAGGTCTCGAATCGCTGGACTCGTGCTCGACGTCGAGCCAGCCAACGCCACTCGTTCGCGTCGCGGTCACGCAGCGCACGAAGTCGAGCTTGCTCGGTCCGACCGAGTCCGAATGCTTCGATCACCTCATCGTCGACGTCGGTGCCGAGGTCGCTGAGGAGCGCGGCCCACACCATTCGCGTTGACAGGCTACGCCCTGCGGTCGGTCGACGGTGGCGGCTGTACTCCTCCACCGATGCCGGGTCGATTGCCCACATCCGTCCGTGGCGCTCGGCGTGGATCTCGTTGGCGATGATGAGCTGTCGAAGACGTTGCGGGCTGATGGCGAGGCGCCTCGCTGCCTCGGTCGTGGTGATCGTCGCCGCCGCCGCCATCGACACACTTTACTTGCTTTAGCGCAACTAAAGTGCGACGCTCGGGAATTCCAGATTCGAGTCCACTCAACCGTCGGCGGTCAGGTCGTCGACGAAGCCCTCGAGGTGTTCGAGCGAGAGCCGGACGCTTCGGCCAATTCGGATTGGCGTGAGCTTGCCCGCATCCATCAGCAGATAGATCGACGATCGACTGAGCGACAAGATCTCCGCGGCCTGCCGCACGGTGACGAGCAGCGGACGAGTCACTTCATCTGTCCGACGTTGCGGGGATGCGGTGGACGGGGAAGGTGTTGAGCTCATACACCTGTAAAGGCGGTCATTCGGACGGCACGGGACAAGTGCGCATCGAGGGGGACTGCGCACGGCCCGGATCGGGTCCCCTGAACATGATCGTGCGCGACGTCGTGTCTCCTTCGCACGATCGTGCGACCCGTCGTGTCGTCTGCATCTCGGGTTCGAACGAGGCTCGTCGGCGGGGCGTTCGCTCCAACGCGTGCGGATAGTCGGTTTGCGGCGCGGCTCTTCGGCACGGAGCCCGACGCCGGGGTGGTGTGGAGAAAATTGTCGCGTTTCGCCGGACCGGGTGCCTTTACGTCGGTGATGGCTGAACTCTCTGTCGCCCGTGGCCGGGCGTGCCGCGTCTGCGAAGCGCTCGTCGCTCCTGCTGGTTGGGCCGGCGGTTGCTGCGGTGCCCTTGCCCTGCGCGTTGTTCGCCGTGTCGGCCCGCCGTCCCCGCCCCGCGGCGGCTCGGGGCCGCGGCCGTCAGTTCGTGCAGGGGAGGGCCGGCGCTCGGGTGCAGTGCTGGAAGGGCAGTTCAGACATTTGCACCAGGGTGATCGGGTGCGGTCGTGCTGAGCGTCGGCAAGGTCGGCCCTGCGAGTGCCGGCTACTACCAGTCGGCTGTCGTGCAAGGGGCGGAGGACTACTACGCCGGTGACGGCGACGCCCCCGGCCGATGGGTCGGCCGAGCGGATCTCGTCGGTGCTGTCGTCGGCAGCGTGGCGACGGCGGTCGAGGCCGGGTTGCTGCTGCAGGCAAAGGCCGCGCCGGACGGTAGCCGACTCGGCAAGTCGACGGTGACAGGACGTTCGGTGACGGCGTTCGATTTGACGTTCTCGGCACCGAAGTCGGTGAGCGTGCTGTATGCACTCGGCGACACCCGAGTGGTCACCGCCGTCGAGGCGGCGCACACCGCCGCCGTACTCCAATCGATCGCATCGCTGTCGCCGCGGATTGCGTACACCCGCACCGGTCATGCCGGTGTGGCGGTCGTGGATGCGGAGGGTGTGTTGGGGATTCGATACCGGCATCGCACGAGCCGAGCATTGGACCCGCAACTCCACGATCACGTGCTGATCTCGAACGCGGTGCGCACCGTTTCAGACGGTGAGTGGCGAACACTCGACGCCCGCGGTTTGTATCGGCAGGCGAAAGCGGCCGGTGTCGAGTACCAGGCCCATCTGCGTGCCGGGTTACGCGGATCGCTCGGTGTCGAGTTTGGTGACGTCGATGCGAATGGTCAGGCCGACATCGTCGGCATCGATGACACGGTGTTGGTCGAGTTCTCGACGCGCAGTGTCGACATCGAGACCGAGCTCGAGAACTGGGTGAGCGGGTTCGTCGAGCGCGAAGGACGCAAGCCATCGCCGGTCGAGGTCGGCAAAGCGCACAAGACGATCACGCTCGCCACCCGCACAGCGAAATCGGCCGACGCTGCGTTGCCAACCGCGACGTTGCGCGAACGCTGGCAGGAACGTGCCGACAGCATCGTGAACGTCGAACGGATGCTCGAGATGGCGCTCGGTGAACCCTCGCCGCATGCGGTGAGGCGACCGTCGATCGAAGCGGTGCTCGAAGCGGTCGAGAGCAAGCATGCACAGTGGGCTGAGGCGCAGTTGCTCGAAGAGATCGCAGCCCGGGTCGCCGGTCCGGACCCCGTCACGATCGCCGAGGTCATCGAGGAGGTGCGTGCCGAGGCGATGGGATCGTTCGGTGTCGTCGACCTCACTCCACCCGCGGAGGATGGTGACCGGCTGCGAGCATCCGATGGCCGTCCGGTGTATGTCCCGCCGTCGGCGGTCCGTTACACGACTCGCCGCCATCTTCAGCGTGAGGTCGCGATCGTCGAGTGGGCCACCGTATCCGACACCGGGAACCACCGTGTCGTGGAGGTCGACAACGAGCTCCTCGACGGTCTCGATGACGGGCAGGTCGCCGCCGTGGTGGCGATGCTGTCCGATCCGCGTCCGGTACTGACGGTGGTCGGCCCGGCCGGTGCAGGCAAGACCACCATGCTCGCCGCCGCTGTCACCTCCTGGCACCGAGCGGGGATCAGCGTGTTCGGGGTCGGCCCGTCAGCCACCGCCGCCCGACAACTCCAAGTCGGTGCCGGGACCGTGGCGGACACGTTGCACAAGCTCGTCTATGAGCACAGCGCCAAGCAGACCGCCGGACGCGGACCCGCCGACGAGTTGTGGGATCTACCCGCACGGTCCGTGGTGATCATCGACGAGAGTGGGATGGTCGACACCAGGCTCCTCCACGACTACGCCCAGATCGCGCAGGCGAAGCAGTGGCGCACGGTGCTGGTGGGTGATCACCGCCAGCTCGACTCCGTCGATGCCGGTGGCATGTTCGCCGAACTCGTCCACGAGCCTGACGTCGTCAGCGTCGAGCTCGACACGCTCCACCGGTTCCATCACGAGTGGGAAGCCGACGCATCACTCAGGCTGCGTGATGGTGACCCTGAGGCGATTGCCGTCTACGACTCGCACGGACGAATCCACGGCCACCTCGACCACGCCGCAGCAGTCGACGCCGTCGCCGACGCCGCATATGTGGGACTGGTCGAGGGGCGAGACGTGCTGGTCATGGCACCAACCAACGCGGTCGTCGACGAGCTGAACGCGACGCTCACCGAACGACTGCTTGCGGCCGGACGGCTCGACGCGAACGGCGGGATCGACATCGCAGGTCACGTGTTCTATCCGGGTCAGCCCGTCGTCACCCGAGTCAACAACCGCACCATCCGATACGGAGCTGGCGAGTGGGTTCGCAACGGCGACCGTTGGACCGTGACCGCCGGAACACGCGACGAGCTGTACCTCACCAACATTGCGACCGGCGATCGGCTCGCGCTGCCAGCCGAGTACACCGCCGACGGCAACGTCACCGTCAACTACGCCTCCACGATCCATCGGGCCCAAGGAGCGACGGTGGACGAAGCCCACGTGATGGTCAACGACCGCACCAACAACCGACAGCTCTACGTCGCTGCCACCCGGGGACGGAAGACCAACCACATCCACGCTGCACCTCCAGCATTCGATCCCGACCAACACGGCCCCGACTTCGATCGCAGGGATTGGTCGCCGACCGACGCGGTGGCCGCTGTTGTGAGCCGGCAGCCCGACGCGACCAGCGCAATCGCCCGTCGACGTCAACTCCGCGAACTCATCAACGGCACTGTCGAACAGAACCGAGGAGACCAGAGCAACCACGACGTGGGCATGGTCCCGCCCGATTTCAGCTCGGCCCGAGCGGCAGCAGCCGCCGAGCGACTCAGACGCCTCAGCAACAAACGAAGCGGCTTCTCCCTCGGCCGATAGGCGACCTCGCCAGCGGACGGCGAGATCGCGAGATTATGCGGCGGTTCAATGCCGCTCCGAGGTCCCACACTTCGCCGGATCTGTGGCGCGGACCGGAGCGTTTCGGGCCGGGATTATCGCGTGGGTCCCGAAGCGGATCCGGCCGATCGATACGTGCCGTGCTGCGCTCGTCGGACGGGGCTGCAGCGGCTGGGGTTATGGGCGGCTCGGACGGTGGGATCAGTCAGCGTCTTCGGGTGTTGTGTCGTCGAGGTGCTGGCGGATTTGCTGTTCGAGGTGAGGCAGGTCGTGTTCCATAGTGTCCCACAGCACGTCGAGATCGACCTCGGGGTATCGGTGGATTGTCCGGTCGCGCATGCCCGCGATGGCGCGCCAGGGGACGTCCGCTATCGCGTCGGTGGTGTCCGATGACAGCGCCTTGGTTGCTTCGCCAATCTCGGTGACGATGTTCTTCGCCGCCCGCACGACCAGCGGGTCGGCATCGAAAGCTGCCCGACCGCGTTGCACGATGAGCGCGGCGTCGCCGGTTGCGGCGACGATGTCGTCGAGCCGTCGTCGATCGTCGTTCACAGCTCGACTGCTTCGTCAAGGATGTGTGCCATCCGGCCGTGAGCGGCGCCACTGGTCACGACATCGACTCGCCACGGCACGGCTGCTTCGATTGCCTCGGCGATGCGCTCGATCGTGATCAGGCCAGTGCCGGCTGGGACGTCGATCAGTACGTCGATGTCGGAGTCGTCGCGGGTGTCGCCGCGTGCGACCGATCCGAACACGCGCACGTTGCTGCCGCCGAACGACTCGACGATGCCGATGATCATGTTCCGGTGCGAGCGCAACTCGGCCAGCGTCGGCCGCAGTGGGCGCGGTGAGACGACCACGTCGAGTTGGTTTCCCGATGCCTTCAGCAGCCGCTCGAGCATCACGACGGTCGGATTGACCTCGCCACGCTCGATCCGAGTCACCGTCGAGGCCGAGACACCTGATGCAGCGGCGAGGTCGCGAGCGGACATGTGGGCTCGCTCGCGGGCGGAGCGGACCAGCAGTGCTGCGTCAACCATGGGCGTAGCATATACGCAACGCGATGGTTCGGCTCGGTGAGCGCTACGTCGCCGAGCACTTCCGCATGACGTCCGCTCCGTCACCTGGTCGACTCCGGTACGAGCACGCCGCATCGCGGCCCAACTGCAGTGCCACGAAATGTCGGCTCGATCCGCGCGAATCATCGTGCATAGTCGGAGATCCGTAGCCTGGAACAATGGGGCGCGTCGTAGAGGTAGTCGGAGGCAGACGATCGCCGACGTCTTCAATAGGGCCACCGAAGTCAGCCCGTCTGTGGAGTACCAACTCTGTTCCGTTCGTGCCCTTCCCGTTTCCCGTCGGACTGCCCGCACCGGTTCCGATTCCGGTCTGATCTGATGAAACTTGCCAAGGGTGTCATCAGTGATCTCAAACAGTTCGTACCGGGCGTGGTATTGGTATTGCAACGCGAGCGTGCTTGGACGCCTGCGGCGTGTCAGGCGTGGGCGCTGGCGGTGTCGGATCTGATCGATGAGCGATGGCTGCTTCGCGGCCCGGTGATGGTCTCGGACCACATTGCGATGGCGGTGTTCGACGTGCCGTTCGACGTGAGTGCGCCACGGGCCCGTCTGCTGCTCGACGGTCTGGCGGCCATGGACGGCGACGACGACGTCACCGCGATCCGGCTGCAACGAGATGACTTTCCGAGTCTGCGGGCGCAGCCGTATGTGTTCGAGTTGCGTATGTTCCCTCTCGGAGAGCCTGAACAGTTCAGCGAGACCTACGTTCGCTGTGCTCACGCCGCCGTCCAGGAATTGACGGCGGACCTCGGTGCGCCCGACAAGCTTGCCGTCAGCCAGTTCCATTCCTTGCCGGTCGCGAACGGCGAGTTCGCCGCCGATGTCATCGCGACGTTGGGGTGGCCGGGATGGGCATTCTCGGCGATGTGGACGGCGCGATTCGGGCGAACCATCGTGGTCGGCGAACCAGGAATGGGCGTGTTCCGGGCGTTGATCGTTCCCGAGTCGATCACCGATCACGGTTCAGCGGCGTACGCACTGCGCGACCTGGCGCTGCGCCTAGTCGAGGTCGACGAACCGATCTACGCCCGGATCGGTCTACGCGAAACCAGCTACGACGGGATCATCTTGGCGGGCTGCACCATCGACCAGGCCACACGATTGGAACCCGGGCCCCAGGTCGTCGAGCGCCAGCTCGACATTGCCGTGCCTGACGCGTACTGGTGGCAACTGCTCGACGTCGACATGATCGCTCGACGCGACGCCAATCTCGTTGGCACCGCGGTCACCACCAATCTCGTTGAATTGGAGATCGGTGAGCCGTCCGAGTGGGTTCCGACGCAACCACGAGAATCAATCTTCGGGCCATCGTGGCCAGGCGGGCCGCAGCCGATACTGCTCGAAGGGCGCCAGCGGATGCGCAGCGTGCTGCACCCAGACTCGCACGAACAGGCTCGCTGATCCACGCGCCAGCAGAGTCCGGACGTCGTCGTGGACGGCTCGCTGTGTCCGCCAGGCATAGCGCATCATCGACGCAGCGAACGGCTCCTCATCAATCCAAGATCCGACCCTTTCGCAGCCAACGATGCCGCTCCTCGACGAGCCGAGCCCGCACCGATCGCCGGGCTTGCGCGCTCGACGCAAGTGTTCGCGCCGGTGATGGCATGTCCGCGAGGCCGCCCGATAATGGTTCGGATAATCGCCAGCGGTTGGACCCGGCACGCGCCGCAGTCCGGCCCTTATGCGGCGTCACATCATGCCGGTCAGCCTCTGCTTGTCGCGTCGCTGAGCGCAGGCGGTCGAATCGTCGATCGCGACACTCCGGCCAGATGGCGAGGCCACGGTCGCACGTTTGAGCTATCACCTACGCTTGCTGAAGAACGAGTGGTCGATCTTGCGCCGATTCGGGTTGCGCTCGCCCGTTAGTCTCAGGGTTACTCTCAAATCAGCACTGTGTGACCTACGTAGCGCTCTGACCAGGTGATATCTGTGCAGCTGCGGAATCCCACGCCTTCCGCCAGTACGTCCACGGGCGTCCAACGAGGATCGTCGCATCGGCCCGTCAGACGGGCACGGGGACGCCGAATCGTTGGCCGCCCGTGGACACGTTCGTCGATTCCGGCGTGGGCCCCGGCGACGACGCCGGCATGGTGCGAATGCCCGACGGAACATTTTCCTCAAGACCCGCCGTCGGATGCCGATAGCTGTTTCGTATGGAAAAGGTCAAGGCCGTCGCCGGAGCAATGGGGTCGCTGATGTGCAGCGTCACGCCGCCACTGCCGTCGACGCCCTCCGGCTCTGCGTCGAGCTCTTCGTCGAGATGGACCGCACCCGCCACATTGGCGCCGCCGGTCGCTGCATCCCCGACCCCGTCGACCGACACCTTCTCGCCGCCGCCATCCGGTAGTGGCGCGATCGACGCCGCGGCGATCCTCGATGAGCTCGTCGACACCGTCGACGGCGTCTGCGCCGCCATCTTGGCCTCGGTGGACGGTTTCGGTGTGGCCCGCAACCGTTCGATGTCCGACGAGGCCTCGCACCCGGCGATGCTCGCCGCAGCGACCGGCCTCGCCCACCAGCTCGTCGCGATGGGCGGTGGAACACGGCTCCGCAAGCTGGTGGTCGACCACGACGGCGGCCTGATGCTCGTGTGGCCGATCGGCCAGCAGCGGGTGCTCGCCGTGCTCGCTGAGAGCGCGGTCGAGCAGCGCCGTCTCCGTGCGTTCGTCGAGAGCCGAGCCGAGTGGCTCGCCGAGGCGGCGTCGTGAGCGCGCAGACCTTCAAGATTCTCGTCACCGGTCCGTTCGCCGCCGGCAAGACCTCGATGATCCAGTCGGTGTCGCAGACCCAGGTGATCTCGACCGATGTCGTCACCAGTGGCGACGAGTCCGACGTGAAGCCGCACACGACGGTCGCCATGGACTTCGGGACGTATCGCCTGCATGGCGACGACACACAGCTGTTGCTGTTCGGCACGCCGGGCCAGGCCCGGTTCCGGTTCATGACGAACATCCTGAAGGGCGACGTCGACGTCGTCGCCTTCGTGATCGACGCCGAGGCGACCGAGACTCATGCCGCAGCCGGCGTGGAACTCCGGGCGCTGTTGCGCGATCTGCGAGTGCCGGCGGTGATCGCAGTGAATCGCTGCGACGACATCTCGACCGCGCGCGTGCTCGCGCGCTCACTCGGTGCGCTCGACGGCGAAGCCGTCGTGCCGTGCCAACTGATCGACCCCGACTCCGGCCGGGAGGTCGTGGTCGAAATCCTCCTGACGCTCCTTGCGTCCATGGAGCCGACGAAGGCGGAGGTTGCCTGACATGTTGTACAACACGGAAATCAGCACGGGGGTGGCAGGAGCTGCTCTCGGCGTCGAAGGTCCCCAACCGGTCTGGCTCACGTTGAACCAGGCACGCGAGCGGGCGTTCACCGGCGAGATCGTCTTCGAGACGGATCCCGAGGTGTTCGCCTATCTCGACAACGGCATCGTCTACTACGCGGAGCGCGTCTCGGACGCCTCACTGGGTCGTCGTCTGCTCGATGCCGGACTCGTCGACGTCGCCCAGCTCGATCGCGGCACGGTGTGCGTCGGCGACGTCGAGCACCTCGGACGCTTGTTCGACCGTGACACCTCCGTCGACCGTGACGCCGTGATCGTGATGGCGGAGACCGCCACCGAGGAACTCATCGCGGAGCTCGCGAACCGGTCGGTTGCCACTGTGCGAGCCACCGCCTATCGCCATCATCCGTCCGGCGTGCACCGCTGGTTCGTCGTCCAGACGGAGCCGGCGCCCCTGACACGCCCGGTGAGCACGGTCGCCCAGTTCGACTCCACCGTCATCGACGGACTCCCGAGCCTGCCGTTCGCCGATGGCGACGGTGCGGAACTCATCATCGAGTGGGACGTGGAACTCGGCCAGGCGACCGAGCTCCGCGCTGACGTCTTCGACCTCTCGCTCGACTTCACCGAAGAATCGATCGAAGAGTCGGAGGAGCCGAGCGTCGACGACCGAACAGGCGCTGCGCCGGACGACGAGACGAGTGTCTCCACCGTCGACGACCCGAGCATCGACACGGTCGGCGATTCGCAGGTCGAAACGATCGAGCCGGAGATCGACAACCTCGACGATCTCGTGATCGAGTCGGGCGACGATCTCCTGGACGAGTCCGGCGATGATCTCCTTGACGAGTCGGGCGACGATCTGGTGATCGAGTCGGGCGACGATCTGGTGATCGAGTTCGGTGACGATCCCGGAGCCCAGAGCTTCGACGACCCGCAGACCGAGATCGTGGACGATCTCGACATCGAACCGATCGACGAGCTCTACCTCGAGACGATCGAGGACCTGGACGTCGACATCCTCGACGATCTCTACGTCGAGACCGTCGGCGAACTCCACGAATCGGAGACCGCCGACGAGTACGAGTTCACGGTGGTGTGGCCCGACGGCTCCGAGGAACGGGCCATTCCGAGCGCCACATCGTCCGAGGAGCCGACGACGACCGTCGACGAGCATTCGGAGGCCACGGAGGAGCCGAGCGAAGACGCCGAGGCGCTGTACCGACGGTCCAGCGACGGCCATCTCGAGTTCACGATGCCGCCGCTGGCGCTCAGTGACGAGCCCGAACAGGCGGACGCCGATGTGCCCGACGATGTTGCCGACGCCGTGCGTCGAGCGATCGCTGCGATCGAGGCTGCGGGCACCGCCGACGCCGACCACATCGTCGACTGGGCGCCGCAGGCTCCCCTCGCAGCCGAGCCGCAGCCCGACCGTGGCGTGTTCGCTCCCCCGACGATGGAGACCCGGGCCGAGGTCCTGTACGGGTTGGTGGACGCCGAACACGTCGAGACGGAATCGACGTGGCCCGAGGCCGTGACCGACGCCGGTCCAGCCCCGGTGCTCGTGCAGCCGGCGGCAGATCCACAGTGGCCTGCCGACGATGCAGCTGACGAGGGTTCGGGCGGCGACGCACGGACCTCGGCGCTTCGTCGCCTGATCGGAAGTCTCCGCCGCAAGGATCACTGACAACGCACGGGCGACACCGTCCGCGAGCTCAGCGCTTGCGGACGGTGTCCGATCGCCGCTCGCGGAAGAACGCTCGCAACAGCTCGGCGGCCTCGTCGGCCCGGACCCCGGCGGTCACCTCGACACGGTGGTTCAGCACTGCGCCGTCGAGGAGCCCGAAATGGCTCGTGACGGCGCCGGCCTTGGGATCGTGGGCGCCGTAGACGAGACGCCCGAGCCGTGCATTGACGGCCGCTCCAGCGCACATGGCACACGGTTCCAACGTGACGTACATCGTGCACTCGTCGAGACGCCACTGGCCCAACGCTCGTGCGGCGTCACGCAGTGCGAGGATCTCGGCATGCGCCGACGGGTCGTGGGCGAGTTCCCGCTCGTTGTGACGTGAGGCGATCACCTCGCCGCCGTGCACCACGACGGCGCCCACCGGGACGTCGCCGTGTCGGAGGGCGGCGGAGGCCTCGGCGAGCGCCTGCGCCATCGGATCCGGGATCTCCTGGTCGCCAGCGTCCACCGACATGGCGGAGGGAGTGGGATTCGAACCCACGGAAGGTTGCCCTTCACACGCTTTCCAAGCGTGCCGATTCGGCCGCTCTCGCATCCCTCCCTGATGATCCGGCTCGGCCGGAACACGGGACACGGAGGCTAGCCCGGCCACCTGCCAATTCGTCGGGACGCGGGTAGTGTGAGCGTCCGCGAGGTGGTTCGCCGCCGAGTGAGGTGACGACCGGGTCCTGTGCAATGGGCGCCCGTGAATCAGGTCAGGCCCGGAAGGGAGCAGCCTTCATCGGCATCGTCTGTGTGCCGCAGATCGCCTGGTCGTCACCTCAGTCGGCGGCGATTGACAGTTCAGCGGGGGGCGAGACGCTGCGCGTAGGCGACGAGGTCGGGTGCGCCGAGTTCGGCGGCGACATCGGCGAAGTCGTCGGTCGGACCCGCCCACTTCCAGTCGTCGACCGCCCCGACGTCGACGTCGGTGTCCACGGTGGCGATCCGCCGGAACAGCAGCGCGTCGGCGAGTTGCGCCTGCAGTGTGGCGGAGAGCTTGGCCGCTCCTCGTAGCCCCGGCACGTCCCACTGGCCCGCGGCGGGAGGGATGTCCTCGAGATGGCCGTACCGCGCCAGCACCAGCGCTGCGCTCTTGGCGCCCCAGCCGGGAAGGCCCGGGAAGCCGTCGGCGGTGTCGCCGACGAGCCCGAGGAAGTCGGGGATCGACTCCGGTGCCACGCCGAACTTCGCCCGCACGCCCTCGGCGTCGATGATCTCGCGGTTGCGGCGATCGAACTGCACCACGCGTTCACCGCGCACGCACTGACCGAGGTCCTTGTCGGCGGTGACGATCAGCACCTGGTCGACACGCTCGTCGTTCTCGGCGACCAGCGCAGCGGCGCCCAGCGCGTCGTCGGCCTCGTGGTCGACCATCGGCCACACGGTGAATCCTGCGGCGGCCAACGCCCGCTCCATCACGGGGATCTGCTCGAGGATTTCGGGGTCCATCCCCTCCGATGTCTTGTAGCCCGCCCACATGTCGTTGCGGAAACTCTCGATCGTGTGATCGGACGCCACGCCGAGATGCGTGGCGCCGTCCTCGACGAGAGCGAGCGTCGACGACACCACGCCCGCCGCCGCGTCGAAGGGCCCACGACTGCTGTGGCGTGACGCCATGCCGAAGTGCTGGCGGAAGAGCTCGTAGGTGCCGTCGACGAGATGGACACGCATGCGCGCACGTTACGTCGTTCGTCGGGCGGTGACGTGCCCGGACTTCGTCAATTCCGTCTCAGCGAACCCTCAAGATCGGCAGTCGCACGGTCGATAGATGTCATGCGACACCACCGACTGACTGACACGACTTGACCTGATGATGACACGACGCCCCTCCTCCGCCCGGATCACCTCATGGCACCTGCCGCGAGGTCGGCAGGCCATGGGCCACCGAAAGGACGTGTGATGACCCTTCACGCCACCACCGACAGCACGAGGTCCAGCATCGTCGCCGCGGTTCAGCAGGAGCTGGATCGGTTCAGCAAGCAGGTCTCGACCGAGATCCAACGCCTCCGCGACGAACTCGCCAGGGAGCGCAGCGCCCGAGCCGAGAGCGAGGAGACCGTACGGTCGATGCTGCCGGCGATCGAGCAGCGTCTCGCCGAATTCTCGGCGCAGAACAAGCGCCGCCACGACGAGATGGAGCTGCGCATCGGCCGGGTCGCCGACGAGACCAACGTCGGCCTCGCTGCCGCCGTCGAGTCGGCAGCGCGCCCCGTCGTGAAGCAGCTCGAACATCGCCAGGACCAACTCGAGCAGGACCTCACGTCACTCGACCGCAGCGTCCGCAAGTTCGACGAGCAGGCCGGTGCGATGGTCCAGCACTTCAATGCAATGACCGAAGCGACCGAAGCCCGACTCGACGAGGTCTCCGATCAGGTCGCCGAGCAGCTCGACGGGCGCCTCGCGTCGCTGTCGATGCGGATGGACGACGTGTCGGCGCAGGCTGCACGCCAGCAGGCCGAGATCTCCAACGTGGTCGGCGCCCGCGTCGACCAGGCGGAGGATCGGATCAACGACCGGATCATCACCGCCGAGGCGCGCATCAACGAGACGCTCGGCCAACGGATCGCCGACATCGACGCCTACGTCGGCCGGGTGAGCTCAGGCCTCGACGACGCTGTCGCCACGATCAGCGATCGCATCGCCGGTGCCGAAGCCCGCTTCGACGACGTCAACGCAACGATCGATGCCGTGGCGGCCCGTGTCGACAGCGTCGACATCGACGCGATCGACGAGATGAAGGACCGCGTCGCCAGTGCGGCGGGCGAGGTCGAACTCGTACGCATCGAAGTCGAACGGTTCCAGAAGTCGATGGGCGAGTCGCTGGACAAGACCATCGGCCGCATCGTCGACCTCGAGACCCAAGTGCAGGAACAGCACCTCGACGTCGAGACCGCAGTCCAGCTCGAACGCCTGGAAGAGGTCGAGCGAGCACTGATCGCGCTCGATCCGGTTCAGTTCGTGCGACGCGAGGAGATGGGACCGAAGGCGGCGGCAGAAGATCCGAGGCCCGTGGATCCCTTGAGCCCACCCACCCCGTTCGAGCCACAGGCCACCGCGCAGTACTGAGATCGAGAGCGACTTCATGGCACTTCGAAAGCCCCGACCCGACGACATGGCCCCACCCGGTGGAGGCACCGCGACCGCAGTCGCCGAGCCGCCTCCTGCCGCAGCGGGCCATTCGATCGACGAGTGCAATGCGGTCGGCCAGTCGCTGGTCGCCGCAGGGCACCTCTCGCAGGAGTCGTTCGACACGGTGTCGGCGGCCACCGGTGGCGACCTGCTGAAGTTCGTCACGCTGCTGCTCAGCCACCACGGCGTCGGCCGCAACGACCTGGCCGCTGCCGTGTCGACGGTGTGCCAGGTGCCGGTCGCCGACATCTCGATCGTGCACCTCGACGAGGAGATCGCCGCCCGGTTCCCCGAGCAGGTCGCCCGCGCCCACAAGGTGATGCCGATCGCCGAGGACAACGGCTCGATCCTGCTCTACGCAGCAGATCCGTCGCCGTGGCGCCGCCAGGAGGTCGAGTCGGCCACCGGCCAACGATTCGTGTGGCACGTCACCGACGAGAAGACGGTGACGTCGTTCATCGAGCAGATGTACCGCTCGACCGCCGACGTCGACCACATCGTCGCCGCGTTCGCCGCCGAGGACGACCAACGTCAGGCCGCCGAGACGATCGCCGAGGTCAACCTCGACGACCAGGCTCCCGTGGTGCAGCTGGTCGGCAAGATCGTCGGCCAGGCGATGCGTGACCGCAGCTCGGACATCCACATCGAACCGCTCGACGATCGTCTCCGCATCCGGTTCCGCGTCGACGGCAACCTGATCGAGGCGTTCTCGTTGCCGCTGTCGGCGCACAACGCGCTGATCAGCCGGCTGAAGATCATGTCGGAGATGAACATCGTCGAGAAGCGGGCGCCGCAGGACGGCCAGTTCTCGACGAAGGTCGACGGCCGCCAGATCGACGTGCGCGTCTCATCGGTGGCGACGGTGTTCGGTGAGAAGATCGTCATGCGTCTGCTCGACAAGTCGAAGTCGATGGTCAGCCTCGGCCAGCTCGGCATGCCGGCGGAGACCTACCGGACCTACTCGAAATTGGTGCACGCGCCGTTCGGCATGGTGATCTGTGCGGGGCCGACCGGTGCCGGCAAGACGACCACGCTGTACGCGACGTTGCTCGAGATCAACTCGACCGGCAAGAACGTGACGACCGTCGAAGACCCGGTGGAGTACGTCTTCCCGGGCATCAACCAGGTCCAGACCAACACGAAGGCGGGCCTCACGTTCGCCACCGGCTTGAAGGCCCTCCTCCGACAGGACCCCGACACGATCCTCGTCGGCGAGATCCGCGACGCCGACACCGCCCGAATCGCCATCCAGTCGGCGCTCACCGGTCACTTCGTGCTGTCGTCGCTGCACGGCACCGACGCCGTCGCGGCGTTGCACCGTCTGCTCGACATGGGCATCGAGGCGTTCCTCGTGGCGTCGGCGATCGTCGGCGTGGTGTCGCAGCGTCTGCTGCGCAAGACGTGCGAGAACTGCAAGGAGCCGTACACCCCAGGCGCCGAGGAGCTGGCGGTGTTCCGTCAGCATTCGGGTGGCAGCGACAAGACGGTCTTCTACCACGGCAAGGGTTGCAGCTACTGCTCCAACACCGGCTACCGCGAGCGCATCGGCGTGTACGAACTGCTGCGCATCACCCCCGAAGTGCGCCGTCTGATCGTCGGTTGGGCCACCACCGAGGAACTTCGTCGTCTGGCAGTTGCTCAAGGTATGCGCACGATGCTCCGAGAAGCAATGCAGATGGTCGAAGACGACGTCACGACCATCCCCGAAGTCGTCCGAACCCTGTTTGCCCACTGAGTACACGAGAGACACGGAGCATCACATGCCCAAGTTCGCCTACGCCGCAGATCGACACCACCGGCGCCCCCGTCGAAGGGGTGACCAAGGCCGACACGATCGGCGCGGCGCGCTCGATCCTGGTCGAGCAGAACCTGTTCCCGACCAAGATCGAGGAACGCCGCGGGATGCTCGACTTCGAGCTGACCAAGGAGAAGGTGAAGAAGAAGCACCTGATGCACTTCACGCGTCAGCTCGCCGTGTTCGTGAAGGCCGGCATCCCGATCACCGATGCGCTTGGTGACCATCGGCGACGAGACCGAGGATGTCGCTCTGCGCCGGGCCCTCGGCAACCTGGTCGACGAACTGCGCAACGGCGGTCTGTTCTCGGCTGCGGCGGCGGCGCACCCCGAGGTGTTCCCCGACTACTACGTCGGCATCCTGCAGTCCGCGGAGCTGACCGGCCAGCTCGACACGGCCCTGGAGAGCCTCGCCGAGTACCTGGAGCGCGAGATCGACACGCGGGCCAAGGTCGTGTCGGCGCTGTCGTACCCGATGGTGGTCATGGTGATGGCGATGATGACGGTGCTGATCCTGGCGGGCTACGTGCTGCCGCAGTTCAAGCCGCTGTTCGAGGAGCTCGGTGCCGAGCTGCCCTTGCCGACGCGGATGATGCTGTTCTTCTCACGGTTCTTCACCGACCTGTGGTTCGTCACGGCCGGGTTCTTCATCGTGGTCATCGGCGCGCTGCCTGCTTCCTCTTCAAGCATCCGACCGGACAAGATCTGGAAGGACCGCTTGGTCCTGAAGATCCCGGTCATCTCGGGCATCGTCGACTACGCCATCCTCGAGCGGTTCTGCCGGATCCTGTCGGCGATGCTCGCGGCCGGCGTGCCACTGCCCGAAGGCCTCAAGACGACGACGGATGCCACCAGCAACGTCGTGTACAAGGAGCGTCTCGAGATCGCCCGAGCGCAGATGCTCGAAGGCCAGGGCTTCTCGCAGCCGCTGATCGACACCGAGCTGTTTCCCGGCGCCGCCAAGCAGATGTTCAAGGTGGGCGAGGAGACCGGCACGCTCGACATGCAGCTCGAGGTGGCCAGCATCTACTTCGACCGCGAGCTCGAGAGCCGCATCAAGAAGTTCACGACGATGTTCGAGCCGATCATGATCATGTTCGTCGGCGTGATCGTCGGCTTCGTCGCCGTGGCCCTGGTCTCGGCGATGTACGGCGTGCTCGGCGGCCTCAAGGAAGGGAGCGTGATCGGCGCCGCCGGTCAGCGTGCGAGGACGAGGTCGACGAAGTGCTGACCCACGAAGATCGCCACGACGGTGCCGACGGCCAGGAACGGCCCGAACGGCACCGCAGTGCGACGGCCCGCGCGGTCGAGCGCCATCATCGCCACGCCGACCACGGCGCCGGCGACGAACCCGAAGAAGAGCCCTGGCAGCACGATGCCGGGGTTCAGCCACCCGAGGTACATGCCGAGCAACGGCGCGAGGCGTACGTCACCGTCGCCCATGCCGCCCCTGCTGAGGGCGTAGATCAGCCACATCGCGACCAGTGCGATCGCCGCGCCCAACGCCATCATCCAGATGCGTTCGGGTTCGTCGATCACGATCGCCGCGATCGTCAGTGCCACCGCACCGAGGACGATGCCGGTGTAGGTGATCTCGCGGGGAAGGCGCTTGGTCTTCAGGTCGATCGCCGTCTGGGCGAGAAGCACCGACATCAGGATGCAGTACGCCGGGATGGCCGCCCTGGTGTCGTCGAAGCGGATCGCCATCAGCACGTACAGGGCGACGTTGGCCAGTTCGATCACGATCGGGTCGATGCCGATCGGGGCTCGACAGCGACGGCATCTGCCGCGCAGGGCGAGCCAGCTGAACACCGGTACCAGATCGAGCGGGCCGAGGCGGAGGCCGCACGAACCACAGCGACTCGGTGGTGCATTCACCGATCCCCCCTGCGGGATCCGATCCACCACCACCGTCAGGAACGAGCCGATCACCAGACCGGCCACGACCACCACCACGATCAACAACGAAAAGCTCATCAAATGCGGCCCTCCGTGGCCCGAGCGGGAGGTTAGCCAACCATGTCCACCACAGATCCGATGCTCGAAGCATTGCTCCGCGCCACCGTCGATTCCGGCGCATCCGACCTCCACCTCACGGTCGGTCGACCGGCGACGGCCCGACGCGACGGCGTGCTGGTGTCGTTCGAGAACGTTCCCGTGCTCACCGCCGAGGACGTCGAGCGGATGGTGTATTCGCTGCTCGACGAACGCAAGGTCGCCGAACTGAAGGAGGACCGTCAGGTCGACTTCTCGTTCGGGCTGCCCGGCGTCGGTCGGTTCCGCGCCAATGCGTTCCGCCAGCGCGGCAACCTGGCGCTCGCGTTGCGCGTCGTTCCCTTCCGTGTGCGCTCGCTCGAAGAGCTCGGCGCCCCCTCGGCGTGCACGACGCTGCTCAACAAGCCCTACGGCATCGTGCTGGTGGTGGGCCCGACCGGTTCGGGTAAGTCGACCACCCTCGCGGCGATGATCGATCGCATCAACGACACCAAGCCGGTGCACATCCTCACCATCGAAGACCCGGTGGAGTACATGCACCACCACAAGATGGCGATGGTGAACCAGCGCGAGGTGGGCACCGACGTCGGATCGTTCAACGACGGTCTGCGCAGCGCGCTGCGTGAGGACCCCGACGTGGTGCTGCTCGGCGAGATGCGAGACCTCGACTCGATCCAGATCTCGTTGTCACTCGCCGAGACCGGTCACCTGGTGTTCGCCACGCTGCACACCAACGACGCCGCCCAGGCGCTCGACCGCATCATCGACGTGTTCCCCTCCGAGCGTCGTGACCAGATCCAGATCATGCTCGCCGGTGCCCTGCAGGGCGTCATCTCCCAGCGTCTGATGCCGTCCATCGGCGGCGGTCGCGTGGCTGCGTACGAGGTGATGGTCGCCAACGAGGCGATCCGCAACCTGGTGCGCGAAGGCAAGTCGCGCCAGATGCGCAACATGATCGCCACCGGTGCCGCCGAAGGCATGCAGACCATCGAGATGGACCTGGCCCGCCTCGTGGCGGCCGGCCTGATCACGATGGAGACGGCGATGGAGGGCAGCCAGTACCCGAAGGAGGTGCAGGCCCAGCTCGCCACCGCTCGTGCGCAGATGCACGCCCACAGCACGATGGCGTCCGGCCAGGCCGGCTCGTCCGGCTCGGGCACGTACGGCGGAACACCGGCCGCGCCGCCGACCTCCGGCTCCGGTCGGCTCGACGAACGGTTCCTGAGTTCCGGTCGGACCGAGGTCGCCCATGGTCGTCAAGAAGAATCCGTACAAGAACCTGGCCGGGGTCACGCCGTGTCCGGGCGGCTGGCTGGTGTTGCCGGCGCGCCTCTCGGGCATCACCGTGGCAGCCGAGGAGGCGTTCGTGCTCCCCAAGCTGTTCGAGGTGCTCGACTTCCGACCGACGTTCGAAGCGGCAGCGATCAACGTGCCGATGGGCTGGTTCGACTCGCCGTCGGGACAGTACCGGCCGTGCGATCGCGAGGCCCGCGAGTACGTCGGCTGGCCGCGCATCACCGGCATCTGGGGCACGCCGAGCCGTGCCGCCGTGCAGGCGTCCAACGTCGAGGCCCAGGCGATGGAGCCGTGGATGACCAAACACGACCTCCGTCGGCTCCGCTGGCTGCGCGAAGCCGAACGCGAACTCCAGCCGTTCCACTCGCGGAGCTTCTTCTCGGCCAATCCGGATGTGTCGTTCACCGTGATGAACAGCGACGAGCCCTTGAAGACGTCGCCGTACCACGAAGACGGTCGGCTCGAACGGCTCGAGTTGATCCGTCAGCGCCTGCCGGGCGTCGACGACGTCGTGACCCGGACCCCGCCCGATGGCGCCGCGTCCGTCCACATGCTGCAGGCCGCAGCCCTGCTCTTCACGGCGCGGCGTGCATCCGGTCGGGCGATCAGCCGCATGCCGCTCGACCCGTTCTGGGACGAGACCGGCATGCGGATGGAAATCGTCCGCTGACGAGCCGGGTGTCCGAGGGCCCCGGGTTCTCGCGCGTGAACGCCGACGGCGAGGTCCCGGTCAGCCGTTGAGGGCCAGGCCGACGATCGGCCCGTCGTCGTCGCCTGCATCGACCATCGCCTCGTCGGCCGGTGTCGCCGGCGACGGTGCGGGGAAGGCGCTCGGCTCAGTGGCCGACGCCTTGGGCGACGGTGCGGGCAAGGTGCTCGGCTCGGTTGCTGACGTCGCAGGCGACGGGGCCGGGAAACGGTTCGGCTTGGTGGCCGGGTCGCGCTTGACCCCGAGGACGGTCGATTCGGTGAGCCAGTCGAACATCGCGGTGATCGCGTGTGCGAGGTCCTTCTGCTGCTTGCGGCACTGGTCGAGACCCTCGCACGAGCTGGGCGACCGACTCCTCGAGCACGTCGAGCCGAGCAGCCGCCTCCGGCGACTGCTCCTGCGACGTCCCGGGCGCGCCCTGACGTGCGGCTCCGGAGGTCGAGCTGATGCGGTCGGCCCGTTCGCGCTCGATCAACGACGTGAGCCGCTGTTCCGAACGCTCGGTTGCAGCCTTGGCTTCCGATCGGGCGAGCTCGACCTGTTCCTGGGCGATCTGGGCGTAGGTGGCGAGCGAGGTGAACTGGCTGCTGATCTGTGCCTCGACCTGCTCGACACGGTCGCGCAGTTCGTGGATCTCGACAGTGTTCTCGGCTGCGGACCCGTCGCCGAAGAACTCGTCGAACGCGCTGGTGTCGAGAATGTCGGGGTCGTGGATGTCTCGTGGCTTGCCGAACATGTCGTCCCTCTGTAGTCCCTCGTGCGGTGTGAGGTGCATCGCCCCGTGCGGGCGCTCGGGTTTACATCGGCGCGATCGTCCGGCGTCTTGAGGCCTCACTGCCGTCACGTTCAACCTTTCGGAAAGTTCCGACTTTCCGCTCAAGGTCGGACTGCACCGACCGAAGAACCAATTGCGCAACGGGAGCTGGTTCTCACGGAGCGCATTCGTGAGACACCTCTCCTCCGGGAGATCAACCAAAGAGCGGAAGGAACCATTCAAATGGACAACAAGCAGGACAAGGGTTTCACCCTCGTGGAACTCCTCATCGTCATCGTCATCCTCGGCATCCTCGCCACCGTCACCGTGTTCGCCGTCCGCGGCATCACGCGACCGCGGCCAGGACAACGCCTGTGACGTCGAGCAGCGTGCGCTGGAGACGGCGATCGAGGCCTACTACGCTCAGACTCGGGCACGCCAGACGTTCCCGGACGACGCTGGCCGCTGCGGCTCGACGACCGACGTGACCTTCGTCAAGCAGCTCCGGCCGAGACCGACGTGTCGGACTACGACGGCATCACCGGCGCCGGTGCACGGCGCTGCGCCGACGCCGACGGCACGGCGCCGCCGAGTGCGCAGCCCGTCGCCCCCTGATTCGTCACTGACGAATCAGTCAGCAACCTGATCGAAGACCCCGCCTTCGGGCGGGGTCTTCGTCGTTTTCCGGTCAGTCGTGTGGCGGAACCTTGTGTGCTTCTTGACTCGTGTTGAACCCCCGCTTGCCGATGGAACAGTGTCCCCACTACGAAAGCGAATTGTCCGTGAACATGCACTCGAACAGCCGAACCGACAGCCCGGCCGACCGGGGCTTCACGATGGTCGAGCTCCTCGTCGTGATCGTGATCCTCGGCATCCTGGCGGCGCTCATGGTGTTCACGGTCCGCGGCGTCACCGATCGGGCGAGCAGAGGGCGTGCGCCGCCGACCAGCACGACCATCGAGAAGGCAGCCGACGCCTACATGGCCCAGAACCCGGGACGCTGTCTCCCGGCATCGGCACCAGCGCCGACCGCTATCGAACAGTTCCTCGTCGACGCAGGCATGATCCGACAGGTGTCGACCTACTGCGACCTCGCCGCCGACGGCACCGTCACCACCACCGGCGAACCCTGCCCGTAACCGTTACGCCAGGGGTCAGACCCCCGGCGTAACGGTCAGCTGGCGTTGTACTGGGCGACGAGGTCGAGCACCTGGTCTTCGGGGATTCCGCCGATCCAGCCGGTGATGATCGTGCCGTCCGGCGTGAACAGCACGGCGGTCGGCTGCGAGGTCACCCCGAGTTCGATCCACGACTGGAACGATTCGTCCCACAGCATGGTGAATGTCGTGCCGTACCGCTCGACGAACTCCTCGGCCTCACCCAGCGTGTCCTGGGTTCCGAGACCGACGACTTCGACCTCGTCCGCATGTGCTCGAGCGAACTGCTCGACGTCGGGCGCCTCTGCCCGACACGTGGGTCAATGCGGCGCCCACATCCACAGCAGGATCGGTGTGTCGGCAGGCGCCAGGTTCCGCACGTTGACTTTGTTGCCCGCCACGATGTCGTCGACCACCACGTCGGGCAGCTGATTCGCAGCGGTGTCCGCCGCTGCGTCGACGTCGACATCGTCCGGCGGCGGGGGCACCGTGCTGCCGGCCGGTTCGCTCGACGACTCGCTGCCGCCACACGCAGCCAGCACGAGCACCGCGCCGACCGCCGCCGCAGTCAGCCGTGATCGGATCGGACGCAGACGCATTCCGACAGTGTGGCCGCCACTGCATCGAGAGTCCCGTCGGTTCACCGAACGTTTCGCGATGGCCCGAACTCCTGCAGTGGTGATGAGCGAAAAGCCCGTATTCGGTCGGTTCGCTCATCGCCCTGGCCTCAACGCCGCCGGCGATGAGCGAAGAGCCTGCATGTGGGCGGTTGGCTCATCGGTGCGGTCTCACGACGTCGACGGGTTGAGCAGTTCACGCCGCAGGGCGAGGAGTTTCGGAGCCGGTTCGCCGTCGGACCAGGCGTCGGCGATCAGCACCCGCTCGTACGCGTCCCACTCCTGGCGCACACCGGCGAGGTCGCCGGCCCGTGCATGCGCCTGCATCCGCAACGCGATCAGTTCCTCGTGGCCCGGCAACACCCGCAGCCCCTTGCCCGTTGCCCAGAACACGGCGTCGGTGTCGCCGAGCGAGAGCGCATGGCCTGCGAACTCGGCCGTGGCGGTGATCGCCAGCAGCACGAGGTTCGACGTGATGCCCTCGGCGTCGGGCCAGAGGTAGCTCGTGCCGGCGAACGGCATGTCACGCACGAGTTCCACTGCGGGCCGCAGCGTCTCGATCGCTTGGCCAGGAGGTTGCACGCGGGCATGCGCCAGGCGCTCTGCGACGAGTTCGGCGTCGGTCACGACCAGGTCGTGGATCGGGAGTTGCTCGGTGAGGGTGCGCGCCACCCACTCCTCACCCTCGGGCGGCGTCACCAGCCGGGCGAGTGCCCGCCGCGCCTCGGACACGACGTTGGCGAACGTTGCGTCGCGCACGTCGAGATCCCACAGCGCCGTGCGTGCGCCCGAACGTGTCGCTCGGTCGCGGTGCGTCGTCAGCCAGGCGATCAACTCCACCGTCTTCGAGCGTTCGAAACCACCCGCCACTCCCGAACGCGCATGCACCTCGACCCCGCCGAGCAGACCGACCACGATCTCGTGCGGTCGCGCCTCGAACCCGAAGGCCGCCTCCGCATCCCCGTCGGCGCCGTTGGAGCCCTGGACGGTCGTGACCGTCTCGGTCGGCTCATCTGCAGCCACCGATTGGACGGGTTCGAGTTCCCGTTCCGAGTCGACGAGCAGTTCGGCGACCTCGCCGAGATCGGAGGCACTGACACCGACCGGGGAGAGGTCGATCGACGTTCCGAACGCATCCAGATGCCACCCGTCGGGACGGGCGACCAGCCTCGTCGGCGCGGCAGCGATACGCCGGTGCTCGTCGGCGACGACGATCGCCACACCGTGACCGGGACGAGGAAGTCGACCGTGGTCCCATGCGGCTTCGGCTTCGCGGTCGTCGTCGGTCGATGCGAGCAGCACGACGGCGGGCTCCCACATCTCGCCGCCGGTGCGCAGCGACCGCAGCTCGAACGACGACCGCTCGTGCACGGCGGTGGTTCCCGCCAGCGAACCGGCCAACTCCAACGCGGCGTCGGCCGAACCGGCGACGTGGGCGTTGCGATGATTCAGCAGCGCCGCCTCGGGCAGCGACACGACCACGAGATGGGCCACCTCAGCGAAGAGCGACGACGCCAACGCCATGCCCAGGGCAGTGACGACCTCGTCGGCCTGGTCGGCGCGGGCCGTCACGGCCAGCACGCCGCATGCTTCCAGGTCGACGAGGAGTTCGTTCCCGTCCGGGGTCAGCCCCAGTTGCACCAGGGCGACACACGGTTGGCCAACCTGTCGGGCGTTCTCGCCGAGCATCTCGACGGGCACGTCGGCTCGCAGGTTCCACGACTGGTCGCCGCCGCTCCAGGGCGGCGGCAGCGTCGCCGGGGCGGTCAGACGAAGTTCGAGGCCACCGTCGGGCGACACCTCGACCCAGCCGATCTGGCTGTTCGTGCCGATCAGCGATCTGGCGGCGGCACGACAGGCCACGTCGGTGCGCAGGACCCGCTCACCGGCGTCGATCGTGCGCAGCCTGCGCTCGGTGCGGACCACGTCGGCCCGAGGCTCCGGCACCCGATGTCGTGGCGTCGCCGAGCGGAGGCGTTGGCGCCGCCGGACACCCACGAGCGCGAGGATGCCGGCGGCCACCAACGCCGCGTGCTCCAGGCGGATCGGCGATGGAGCTTCGGGTGCCGGCGCGTCCGCGGACGTGCCGACGTCGCCGGCGCCCGACGGGTCGGCGGGAGCGGCGACGGTGGTGCTGGTGGAGGCCGGAGCGGCGGTCGTCGTCGGTGCGGGCGTCGCCGTCGGCGCAAGTGGCAGTGGCCCGTCGGCGTCGAGCTCATCGCTCGACGGCGCAGGAACGGCAACCGCGGGAACGTCCGGAACCGACGTCGACGGCGTGACGTCGGCGGCAACCTCATCGGGAAGCGACGGCGCGTCCGATGAGACCTGGTCGGGCAGCGACGGGTCCGGGCCGACAACGGACGGTGCTGCCGGGGGTTCCGCTGCCACGGGTTCCACGTCGGTGAGATCGAGTTCCCAGCCCGGCAAGATCAGATCAGGATCGTCGAACGTACGGCCCCCGCCCATGTCGTCACCTGCGTTGCGTTCCCAGATCTCCGTCCACGAAGACGGATCGCCGAGGTGCTCGTCCGCGATGTCCCAGAGGGTGTCGCCACGCTCGACGACGTGGGTCGCCGGACGTTCTGCGACCGGCTCCGCCGTGTCGACGACGCCGCTCGCCGGCTGGGATGGCTGGGCTGGGAGACGTAGCGTCCAGCCCACCTCGATGTACGCGGGATTCGTGAAGCGCTGCCCGCCCGGCATCGCGTTGCCGAGGTTGGCATCGATGATCTCGTCGGCGATTCCGAGCACGAGCGACGAGTCGCCGCCCGCCAGGTCGAGCGCGATCGAGTAGATCGACTCCCCAGGCGTCACCACGTGGACGACTCCTGTCGCCTGGCTCCACGCCGCTGCAGCGCGGTCTGCGGGTGTCGTAGCGAACGGGCTCCGTGCCGCTGCGTCCGTCGAGCCCGTGGGGGCCGATCCGTCGAACGGCGACGTCACCACCGACCGCGCCTCGAGCGTGGAGGCCAGCGACGTGGCCGTCGTCATCGTCGGCAGCACGGCGACGAAGCCCACGGCGATGAACCGGGCGATCGGTTGCGCCCATCCGACGCCGCGCACGTCAGGAACCGCCAAACCGTGGTGGCGCACTGCATGGACCACCTCGACGATGGTCGTGACGACGATCACCGCGACGGCGACCCACACGACGCACAGGCTGATCCGGATGAGACCGTCGATGACCGTGTCGTCGGCGATCGGACGCGTCAGGGCATCGCCGACCGTGTCTGATCCCCATCGCCAGGGCGGGTCGGCGCCGGCGAGCGGGTTGGCGGACCCGAATCGTGAACGGGCTGCCGCGACCAGCCCGATCGGCACGGCGAGCCCGACGACGACCAGGGCCCCCAGCGATGCGGCGAAACGGGCCCAGCGGTGCGGATCGCGTTCGCTCACCTGTCCTCCTGCCCGTTCGGTCGTGTGTCGTCGGCGCCCGCCGACCGGACAGTGGGACCCGTCACGGCGGAATCGGAACGGTCGTCGCGATCGATCCGTCGCGTCGTCATGGTGCGCGCTCCGCCCGAACCGTGCCGGCGCCGGTGACCGTCCGCCCGTCGTCGGTGATGGTCACGGTGACCGACACGCGGTCGGCGACGACGTCGACCGACGTGACGTCACCGTCGAGGCCGTAACTCGCGAACAGTGCGCTCGCTGCGGATGTCGCCGCTCGACCGGCGGCCGCCGGGTCGATGACGATGGCACCGGCGCGCAGGTCGGTGATCGCCGCCGACTGCGCACCCGACCGCGCTGCCTGGAACGCGATCGATTGTGCCGCCGAGCGGTTCGACACGCCCCGGTCGACGTCCCGGGCGAGCCACACCAGCCCGAGGAACGTGAACGCGAAGATGAGTGCGATCCCGGCCACCAGCCCTGCCCCGTGCTCGCCCCTGCCCCGAACTCGTGAGTCTCCCGGAATCGGTGTGCGCGCTGCGGTGGGCGCAGTGTCGACTCCGAGTCTCGGTGCGCTCGTCGGTACTTTCACGGCGCCGGCTCCGTTGCCCGGAGGGGGTCGATTGCGGCGAACGCCGTTGCGGAGTGCGTGCCGCCCGAGGGCGGATCGATCAACTCGAGACCGTCGGTCGACACCGTGCACGACACAGTCACCGCCACCTGGCCGCCCGGCCGGAAGTCGGCGACGTCGACCGTCACCCGTGGCGATGCGCACGATGTCGGATCGACCAACATCGCCCTGCCCACCGCCTCCGCAGCGGCGACCGCCGCGACGGTCGAGCGCTCCTGGGCAGCGGCCTGGGCGGCCGACTCCGCCGCACTCTGCACGGTGGCACGACTGTCGACACCTCGACCGAGGAACACGATCACCACCGCCAGACCGATGGCAGCCGGCGTCAGCAGGGCCAGCCCGAGTGCGTCGGACGACCCCTCGTCGCCGAGCAGCCGGCGTCTCACGGCGTGATCTCCTCGACGGGGACTGCCGACGTGACAGCGAGCCTGTTGGAGGTGCCGCGGATGATCCCGGGAGCGTCGGCGGTCACGGTGACGGTCACCACGCCCGCGGTCGAGTCCACCCGGACCGCAACGTCGTGCAGATCGGTGTCGGCCTCGAGGATCTCGGTGGCCGACGCCTGCGCATCGCCGGCGGCCACCCCGGACCGCGCCACGAGTGCGGCGGTGTCACGGGCCACCACGCGTGCCTCCGTGCGGGCGTGGCTCCACAGTGCGGCCTGGAACGCAGCAAAGGCGAGCACGACGAACATCGGCGTCAGCAACGCCGCCGCCAGCGACGTGGCGGCCCCTCGGTCGCCGCGCAGACGCCGCGATCTCACGGCGTCGGGAAGCGCTGCGGAGACCATCGCGTGCGTCGCGTGACGTCAGGGAGCGGACGGCGACTGGACCGGGGTGCTGGCGGTGTCGCGGATCTGGCTCCAGATGATGGCGGCGACCACGGCCACACTGATCGCCGCGGCGGCGTACCACAGCACTTGTTCGATCGAGACCGCCCCGCGATCATCGGTCGGGCCAACGCCCAGCCGCGCATCGATCGGGCCGCGCCCGCGCACGGCGCGGGCGACGACGGTCATGACCCCGGTGAGCAGCAACATCGGATCGTGCATGGTTCGGTTCCCCTTCGGAATGTCGGTCGAGTGGCGGTCGGAATGGTCGGTCGGTTCGGTCGTCGTTTGGTTGGTGGGTCAGGTCAGTTCAGGTTGAGTGCGGGGTAGATGATCAGCGCCATGAACAACAGGGCCATGGCGACGAGTGGCGGTGTGACCTTGTCGTTGCGCACCCGGGCGTCGGCTTCCTGTTCGGCGGCGAGGGTCGAGCGCAGCGTCGAGCACTTGGCGGTGAGACTGCGGGCCACGGGTGCGCCCTCGGCTGCCGACAGCGTGGCGGTGGCGGCGACCTGCTCGAGTTCGACGATCCCGTAGTCGTCGGCGACGCGCTCGAGCGCGCGCACCAGGCTCTGCCCGGTGGCGCCGGCCTCCCGCATCGCCCGCCGGAGTTCGCGGAACAGCAACCCGTCGCCGGCGCGGGCCGCCTGATCCAGTGCACCTTCGTAGCCGGTGTTGCCGGCCAGGAGCATGGTGACCATGTCGAGGTAGGCGCCGAGCTGATAGCGCAGGTCGAGGGCCACGTCGGCGCTGGCGGCCATCGTCGAGGAGTGCACGAGCATCGCCGCGACGACCGCACCGGCGAGCGACAGCACCAACGGGATCCACAGTGCGAGCGACACCAGACCGAGCGCCTGCAGCGATCCGAGCACCAGCGCCGGAATCGTGAAGCCTGCGAGTGCGGCGAGGGCGAGGTATCCCAGGTGGGTCTCGACGCTGCGCCCCACGAGCCGCAACGGCCGCCCCCAGCCCTGCGTGCGAGCCCGGGTCCACGCCGACGCACCGTGCCGTTCGACGAACGCACCGATCGAGTCGATCGGGCCGGCGGTCGCACGTGCACCGTGTCGCGATGGCGCCGGGTCGACGCGACGGAGGTGCACCATCGCCCGATCGAGTCGCGGGCGAGGCTGACGCCACCCACTCGCTGCCAGCCACGCGCCGGCGCAGAACACGATGCTGCACAGCGCCAACACACCCGTCGTTCTCATCCGACGGTCCTCGCTGGCGTCGCAGACGCTCGACGATCTGGCATGGGCTGCGCAGAGCCTGCGGTCAGGAATCGGCTGGGCCGCGGGAAGCGGGCGAGCCGTTGCACCCGCAGCAGCAGAGCCGCATAGATCGCCAGCACCACGCCGAGGAAGAGTTGGCCGCCGGCGGTGTCGTACGGCTCGAGATACTCGGCGCGTCCGAACACCACCAGCCCGACCACCAGCGATCCCATGATCACCGTCAGCAAGGTGACCTCGCGCTGGATCGGCGCCCGCTCGGCCTCCACGAGACGGCGCCGGTCGGCCTGACGGCGAGCCTGTTCGGCGAGCGAACCGAGCACCGCCGCCGTGCGAGCACCACGCTGCACGGCGATCAGCAGCCCCGCGGCCACCAGGTCGCCCAACGGATCGTCGACGTCGTCGGCGAATCGGCGGAACACGATCGCCGGATCCTGACGTCCCAACCCGGCGGCGAGGCGGCGCACCTGCGGACGGATCGCGGCCGGGCAGGTGGACACCGTGGCGTTGATCGCTCCCACCGGCTGGTCGCCCGCGATCAGTACGTCGCGCAGGTTCTCGATCCACGACGCGAGTGCATCGATGCGTTCGAGATCGCTGACACCACCGGCGTTGCGCTGTTGCCAGACGCCGATGGTGTACCAGCAACCGGTGGCCATGACGACGGCGGCGATCAGCCAGCCCGACGCCGCGAGGACCACGAGACCGACGCCGACGGCACCGGTCAGGCGTGGCCACCGCCCGGGTCGAGGAACCCGCCGGGGACGCGGCGTCGGTTCATCGCCGGCGAACAACACGAACACCGCGAGCACGCCGGCCACCGTGGAGGCCACGAGGAGCGCAACGTCGAAGCTCACCGCCGATCGCCTCCCACGGCGAACAGCTCGGAGGGGTAGCCGGCCAGGTGCAGTCGGTTGAGGTGTCGCTGCGACAGTGGCGCGACTTGGACGAGTTCGTTGCAACCGTCGAGTGCCCACACCTCGGTGCTCGACACGCCCCCGGCCTCGCCGAGCCCGCCGACCTCGATGATCGACGTGACGCGACGGACGGCGCCTTTGTCCTCGACCGCATTGCGAACGAGATCGATGTGGACCACGAAATCCACCGTCTGGGCGATCAAACTGGACACGGCGAACTCGGGCAGGTTCGTGTTCGACTTCGACACGTAGTACGCGAGCCGTTGCAGGACGATGTCCGCCGTGTGCGCGTGAATCGTCGCCAACGACCCCCGTTTGCACATCGAGGCGACGTCGAGCATGTCGAGGGCCTCGTCCTCCACGAGCTCGCCCACCACCACCCGGTCGGGGTTGAGACGGCGGGTGAGCTCGACGAGCTCGCGGGTGGTGATCTCGCCTTCTCCCTCGGCGTTGGCGTGACGGGTGAAGAGCGCCGGCGCATCCGGGTGCCGCGGGTCGTCCTCCAGGCGCAGCTCGAGGAGGTTCTTCTCCACGGTGATGATGCGTTCGAGCGGCGACACCTCGCCGAGCAGCTCGGTCAGCAGCGTGGTCTTGCCGGCTCCCGGCGGACCGGACACGAGGATGGTGAAGCCGCAGCGCACCAACGCCCGCAGCCGTGCGACCAGCGCATGCGGGAACAGGCCGAGATCTGCGAGCCCGTCGAGGCCGACCTGGCGGACGACGAAGCGACGGATCGCCATCCGAGGATGCGTCGACACGCCGTGTTCGCCGCTGCCGCCCAGCACCATCACGATGCGGGCCCCGTCGCGCGACTGCAGCGTGAGCGTCGGCGACGACGTGTCGAGCCGACCCTCTCCCGTGCCCGACATCCGCAGCGCCATCCGCTTCTGGAACATCGTCAGATCCGCCGCCGAGGCCCACAGCCGTCCGACGTCGACCTTGCGGCCATCGGTGTAGGTCACCCACGTCGACTCGGGGCTGTTGACGTCGACCTCCTCGACCGTCGGGTCGCTCAGGAACGGCTCGAGGGGTCCGGCGCCGGTGAGCTCGGCCACCACCCGGGATCGGACATGGTGCTCGTCGTGCTGCGACAGACGACGCATCCCCCGCTGCAGCCGCAGCTCGTTCACCGCCGTGATCTCATCGCTGATCCACGCCCCCACGAGCAGCTGTTGGCGGCGCTCGTCGCCCGCCAACGCCACCGCGCCCGCCGTCGACGAACGCATGGTGTCGTCCTGTTCGATCGCCTCGATGAGCCGTTCGGCGACCCGGTCGGTCACCAGCGAGATCGTTGCGTCGAGGTCGTCGCCATCCACGCCGACGCCGCCGATTGCGCCGGTCCACCGTGTCGAACGCTGCTGCAGGGTCATGCCGACGCACTCCGCCTGCCGGATCGGTCGCCGGAGCCGAGCGCCGGCGCGGTGGTGACGAGCTCGGACAGCTCGACGGCAACGGCGGCAGCGCTGCGCATCAGAGGAAGCCGCCCGAGGCGCTTGGCCGAGACCCCGGCACGACCGGCGATCGTGGCTGCCGCCAACGGATCCTCGGCGATCGTCATGGTCGCCCGCATCGCGTCGGGTACCGACTGGTCGACGAACGTGCCGATCTCCTCCGCCTCGAACGGCGCCCGGCCGATCACTGCGAGGACGAGCACGGCGTCGAGCTGCGCGAGTTCCTCCACGGTCTCGACGAGTCGTTCGATGCGCACCGCGGCAGCGCCGGCGGACGCGGTCGCCTGGCGGTGCACGACCACCACGACGTCGGCGACCCGCAGCACCGCCGGGAGCGACGTGCCCGTCGGATGCACGCCGACATCGGCGATCACCGCGATCTGCGCCGCGGCGAGCGCTGGGAGGACGTCCACGGCTGCTTCCTCGAGGGCTCGGTGGGCGGCGCGCGAACGGATGGCGTTGCCGACGAAGCGGACACCGGAGTCGCTCCGCCACGCCATCGCTGCGAACGTGTCGACGACCGACCGGTGATCGTGCGTGGCGTCGGTACCGGTGTTGGCCACGATCGTCGCCAACGACGGCTGGGCGGGCGTGTTCAACCAGCCGGTCAACGAGCCGCCGCCAGGATCGGCCTCCAGCACGGTGGCCTCGTCGCCGGCAGGCCACCCGGCGGCGATCGCCACCGCCGTGGTCGTCGCCGCATCGCCCACGATGGCGATGACGGTCACGGTCCCTCCTCGTCGTTCGCGGTGGCGGCGGCGGCCGCCTGGCCTGCGGGGTCCGCCGAGGGTTCGAGCAGGACCACCCGCACGTCGTCGGCGGCCGCGACGGTCGCCGCGTCGGCGGCTGCCACCTCCACCGACAGCGACTGCCTTCCCAGTGCCGACGACGTGTCGGACGGCAGGCCCACGACGCGACCGGTGACCGACGTGATGCCGGCACCGTCGCCCCGATCGACGGCGACAACGAGCTCTACCGGAACACGCTCGCGCAGTCCGATCGGCAGCGAGCCGTCGGCGACCTGGATCGCCACGATCGAGCTGCCCGGTGTGACCAGTGGCGCCGTCTGGATCGCCTCGGGCGCGACCAGCGAACCGGCGACGAGCCGGACCTTCGCGTAGGAGCCGACGAGCGAACCGACCCGGTCCCCGGCGATGAGATTGACCGTCGAATCGGCCTCGACGGAGACGGTGCGGAACATGTCGGCGGTGAGTTGCTCGCCGGCAGTGACGTCCCGTACGGCCTGGACAACAGGCTCGGACGCGTCGAGGTTTGCGTAGAGGTAGAGATTTCCCCCGATGGCGATGGCGGCGAGGGCCACGCCGAGAGCGATCCGGTTCCGGCGCCTCGACGTCGGCCGGAATCCGGTGGCCGCCGCCGACCCAGTGGCGGCTTCCGTGGTGGTTCTGGTGGAGGGCCGTGCGGAGGTCATGGTGCGGCGCCTGCGGTGAAGACGGCATCGAGGATGTGGCCACTGACGAGCAGCGCAGCCCAGGCGCCGAACACCAGGAAGGGACCGAACGCGATCGTGCGGCGTCGCGTCGCCACGCCGACGGCCGCGCCGGTCAGGGCGGCGATGCAGAGTGCGACGGCACCGAGCCGCCAGTCGATCGTTCCGACCGCGCCACCGAGGACCGCTGCGGCCTTGACGTCACCGAACCCCATCGAGGCCGGTGTGACGAGATGAAGGATCAGCACGGGCATCGCCATCGCGACCGAACCGCCGATCACCCCGCTCAGCGTCGTATCGACATCCGTCGGCCGACCGACGGCAGCGCCGATGGCGATCGTCGTCACGAGTGCAACCAGGGCCGCAGCGATCCACGCATCCGGGAGTCGGCGTTGCTCGACGTCGATCACCGCTGCCGGCACGAGCAGCGACACCGAGATCGCTGCGGGAACGGGAACCGACCCGACGACGGCGGCGACGGCCAGCGCCGCGATGCACACGACGGCGCCGCCGACGGCCATGCGGTGCCGTGCCGACAGCGTGTCCGGCTGCGCGTGCGACCAGCGGGTCCGCTGCGATCGGGACAACGCCCGATCGGAAAACAGTGGAATCCCCAATTCCTTGCCCCCTTCCGCCCTGGCGTCTCCGCTGACGCCGTGCGCTGACACTAGTGCGCGCTCGGAGCCTCGAATTCCCTCGGCCTCGTCACCATCCACGGTGGGACAGTGGGTGACCGGCTCGACCGGGTGGAAACCTCCGGTCAGACGCAACTGTGCGATGAGCGAAAAGCCCGTATCCGGGCGGTTGACTCATCGCTCTCACGCCGTGCCGCGCGGCGATGAGCGAAAAGCCCGTATCCGGGCGGTTGGCTCATCGCCCGCGGGTGCCGTCGGGCGATCGGATCGTCAGCGGGTCACCCGGGCGACAGTGACCGGACGGTCCACTCCAGCAGCCAGCTCAGGAAGTCGTAGAGGTGGTGCTCGGGGGAGTCGGTTTCGTCGGCGGCGTCGGCCGAGTCGTCGTCGGTGATGCCGAGCATCGCTCCGAGTACGAGACGGATCGCGTTGATCGACTGCATCAGGGCGATCGTCTCGCCCTCGTCGAGGAGCTCGTTCGCGTTCGCCGGCTCGATCGTGCGGATGACCGAGTCGATCGCCGAGAGCCGGCTGGCGACCAGTTCCTCGCGCATCAGGCGCTGGTACTCGGCTTCCTTCTCCTCGTCCTCCGGGTAGGCGACCGGGAACAGGCGTCGGATCAGCTCGTTGTCGTCGGGGCCGGTCAGGAGTGCGCGCAATTCACCCATCAGGCGCACGAGCAGGTTGCGCTCCTCGTCGTCGAGGTTGATCCGCCAGCCGCCCCGGACCGCCTGAACCGGAGCGACGAACCTACGACGAAGGGCCATCGTGCTCCATCGTGGCCCACAGGCTGTGCTCGTGGAGACGGAACACGTGCATCTCCGCTTCCTCGCGCCCGCACGACGCGACGACCGCCCGCCCCTTCTCGTGCACGTCGAGCATGAGTTCGGTGGCCTTCTCCTTCGAGTAGCCGAACAGCTTCTGGAAGACGTAGGTGACGTAGCTCATCAGGTTCACGGGGTCGTTCCACACGAGCACGACCCACGGCCGGTCGACCAGTGCGTCGTCGTCGAGCTCCGGCTCCCTCACCTCGGTGGGCTGCAGCGTCGTCGGCACCGCACCAGTGTGCCGCTGACCACTCGTCACCACACCGCGCTGCCCCAGCCGGACGTTGCGGACCCGACCCTGGAAGGGCTTGCTGTCCTTCCGGACCCGACCCCGAGGGACGCCCGGCGCGCCGGGGCCGGCAGCGACCGCGAGCAGGCGTTGGTCCGCAGGCGAGGCTCGCCGGTACCATGAGGCGGTCATGTCCGTCGGCAGTCGCCCCCTCGTCCCGTCACGGCTGGCGCCCGGCGGCGTGGCGCACGGCAGCCGCCGCACGCCGACCACCGTCGTCGGCGGCTACATCGCACTCACCAAACCGCGGATCATCGAGCTGCTGTTGATCACCACGGTGCCCACGATGGTGCTCGCCGAAGGCGGCTGGCCGGCATGGTCGCTCGTCGCCGTCACCCTGCTCGGCGGGACCCTGTCGGCCGGCAGCGCCAACGCCGTCAACATGTACGTCGACCGTGACATCGACGCGCTGATGGCTCGGACCCAGGGGCGACCGCTCGTCACCGGGGTCGTCGAACCCCGCAACGCGCTGATCTTCGCAATCGCGCTCCAGGTCGTCGCCTTCGGCGTGCTGTGGGCGGGCGCGAACCTGCTGTCCGCCGTGCTCGCGTTCGGCGCCGCGGCCTTCTACGTCGGGGTGTACACCCTCTGGCTGAAGCGCACCAGCCGTCAGAACATCGTGATCGGCGGCGCTGCCGGTGCCGTGCCGGTCCTCGTCGGGTGGGCCGCCGTGCAGAACTCGCTGGCCTGGGCGCCGATCGTGCTGTTCCTGGCGATGTTCCTGTGGACGCCCCCGCACTTCTGGGCGCTCGCCGTCAAGTACGCCGACGACTACCGCGCCGCCGACGTCCCCATGCTGCCCGCAGTGGTGCCGATCGAGACCGCGGTGCGCCAGATGATCTGGTACACGGTGGCGCTCGTGATCACCACGCTGGTCCTCGTGCCCGTCGCCGGGCTCGGCTGGATCTACGGCATCAGCGCGGCGGTGCTCGGCGCCGTCTTCCTCGGCGGCACGCTGGCCCTCCAGCGGCACCCCACGCCGGCGGCCAGCATGCGCCTGTTCGGGTTCTCGATCACCTACGTCACCGTGCTGTTCGGTGCGATGACCGTCGATGTGCTGGTCCGCAACGGTTGGTGAAACGGTTTCGGCGAGGATTTCGGGCGGGAGGACTCCTTCCAAGTAGTCTCGGCGCTGCTGTGCCCTGCCACGTTTCGAGTCGCCCGCTGATCCCAGAGGCGACAGACAAGTGAGACACCACTCCGTATGACCACCATCGAAACCAGACCCGAGACGGTGCCCGTCGCCTCCGGCGGCGACGACGTCGTCACCACCGACACGCTCGACGGCGTCACGGGTGTCTTCACGTCCACCGACCACAAGGTCACGGGGCGGCTCTACCTCGCCGGCGGCATCCTCGGCCTGGTCGCCACCGTCGTGATCAACGTGCTGATCGCCGTCGAGCGCCTCGACGGCGCCGACACCGTGCTCGACTCCGACGTGCTCGCGCAGCTCGTCGACGCCCAGCTGATCGGCCTGGTCTTCGCCACGCTGCTGCCGCTGGCGATGGCCGCCTGCGTGATGGCCGTGCCGCTCCAGCTCGGCGCCCGCTCGATCGCCTTCCCCCGGCTCGCCTCCTCCGGATGCTGGATGTGGTTCGGCGGTCTGGTCCTCACCGTGATCGCCCTGATCGACAACGGCGGCACCCTCGGCGGCAACGCCGACGCCGTCGACCTGTTCATCGTCGGCATCGGCCTGATGGCCGTCGGCCTCACCGCGACCGCAGGTGCCGTGGCCACCTCCATCCTCACCACGCGGGCGCCCGGCATGACCATGCGCCGCATCCCGCCGTTCTCGTGGTCGGCGCTGGTGTTCTCGCTCGGCGTCATCCTGGTGATGCCCGTCCTGCTCGGCACGCTCGCCTACCTCTTCGTCGACCACCGCAACGCTCGCACCGGCTTCGGCGGGAACGAGGGCATCTTCGTGTGGGCCGGCTGGATCGTCACCCAACCGGTCACCTTCCTCTTCGCGATCCCCGCGATCGGCATGCTCGCCGAACTCGCACCCGTGGTGTTCGGCCGGCGGACCCCCGCCAGGGGCATCCTGTTCGGTGGGCTCGCACTGATCGGCATGGCCGCACTGGCCGGCGTCACCCAGCAGAACATCCAGAATCTGCCCTGGTCCGGAAGCCAGCTCAACGTCGACGACCTCGAGACCAAGGTCCGCGACCTCGTGCCGTTCCTGCTGTTCAACGCCCTGCCGATCCTCGGGGTGCTGCTGGTCCTGGCGGTCGTGTTGCAGACCGCCCGTCCCGGCGAGGGCTCCCGGTTCCGGTACAGCCCGGCGATCCTCTTCGCCTTCCTCGGCTTCGCGATGATCCTGGTCGGGATGCTCGGCAACATCCTGCATGCCGCCGACGACCTCGCCCTGCAGGGCACCGTGTTCGAGGAAGCCACCTTGATCTACATCGTCTACGGCGCCGTGCTGGCGCTGATGGGCGCCGTCATCCACTGGGCCCCCAAGCTCTGGGGCTCACGGTTCGACGCCGGCAAGGTGTCGCCACTCGCCCTGCTGGGCGTCACCGGCACGATCCTCGCGGCGTTCCCGATGTACATCGCCGGATTCCTCGACCAGCCCGCCGGCCTCTCCTACCTCGACGACGACCTCGTCCTGTGGAACGTCATCGCCCTCGTCGGCCACGCGCTGATGGCGATCACGGTGCTCGGCTTCGTCGGACTGCTGGTGATGTCGATGCGCAACGACGACGCGGTCGGCGACGATCCGTGGGACGCCCAGACGCTCGAGTGGGCCACCACCTCACCGGCACCCCGCGACAACTTCGTCGACGTGCCGGTCGTGCACTCCGCCGAACCACTCCTCGACCTCAAGTCCGCTTCTGCATCCGACCACGGGAGCAACGCCTGATGCACGCACTTCCCGCAGCCCCCGCACCGGCGCCGCAGCGCCAGATGCTCGTCGGAGCGTCACTGGCCGTGGTGGCCATGACGATGCTCACCGGCAGCATGCTCGCGGTTTGGGCCCTGCAGCGCCGAGAAGCCATCGATTCCACCGGCACCTGGCTCCCGAACGGCACCACGATCCCCGAGGTGCCCACGAACGTGATGCTGCTCGCCTTCGTCGGCATCTGCGTCTTCGGTCAGTGGGCGGTCTGGAGCGCCAAGCGCAACGATCGCCCGCACACGGTGCTGGCCCTCGGCTGCACCGCACTGGTGGCGCTGCTGGTGATCAACGCCCAGGCGTTCGTCTACTACCGGATGGGCCTCGGCGTCGCCGACGGCACTTATGCGGCGATGTTCTACGCCATCACCGGGATGTTCATGTTGCTGATGATCATCGGCATCGTGTTCACGGTGGTCACCGCCTTCCGATACATCGGCGGTCGCTCCGGCGACCAGGAGATCCTCGTTTCCCACGCCATCTACTGGTACGCGATGGCGGCGATCTTCGCCGCCATCTGGTTCCTCGTCTACGTCACCAAGTGAGCGACTGAATGTTCACCACCGGTTCAAAATTCCTCATCGGCTCCGCCGTTCTGGCCGCGATCTCGGCGATCGTCTACGGCGTCGCCCAAGACGGCGTCATGGGCACGGTCGGCCTCGCTTCGGCCGCTGTCGCGCTGGCGTTCCTGGCCGGCATCAACATCTACACCCGTGACGCCAACATCTGGGCCGACGAGATCGAGTCCGTCGAAACAGCGTCCGCTGCGGCCCGCCCCCCGGCCAACAGCGTCTGGCCGATGGCGTTCGCCCTCGGCGCTGCCGTCGTCGCCGTCGGTCTCGTCACCTACCAGGCGGTCTTCATCGTCGGTGTGATCCTGCTGCTGGCCGCCGGTGCGGAGTGGACCGCCGAGGCATGGGCCGAGCGGGCTTCGGCCGACGCGGCCTTCAACGCCGAGGTTCGCAGCCGGATCGCCAACCCGCTCGAGTTCCCGCTGGCCGCGGCCATCGGCATCGGCATCGTCATCTTCGCCTTCAGCCGCGTCATGCTGTGGCTGTCGAAGACCAACACGGTCATCGCCTTCGCCGTGATGGGCGTCATCATCCTCGCCGTCGCCTTCTTCCTCGCCTACCGCCCCGGCCTCAAGTCGCGGGCCGCATTCGGTGCCATCGCAGTCGGGATCCTGGCGCTCGTCGCCGGTGGCGCCGCAGCCGGGCTCGGCGGCGAGCGCGACATCGAGGAACACGAGACGACCCAGGGCCTCACCGAGGAGGGCGAGGACATCTGCACCAGCCCCGAGGTGTTCGAAGCCGACGAGAAGGCGTCGCAATCGGTCGGCGCGACCGCGGCGGTGGCCGCGAAGGTCACCCTGGGCGAGGACGGCGAACTCAGCTTCACCGTCAACGGCCCGGTCGAGGAAGGTGCGCCGGGGCTCACCCTGCCCCGTTCGAACCCGAACAACGTCGTCTTCATCAACCAGTCGGACGAGGAGCGACGGCTCTCCGTCGACCTCACGGTGCCGCCCGTCGACGCCACCCAGGACACCGGACCCCTGCTGCAGTGCACGACGCTCGTCGAGCCCGGTGGCAGCCAGAACCTCACCCTCACGATCGGTGCGCCGAGCGTCGTTGCGCCCGAGGGCTACTACTTCTTCGTGCCGGGCGTCGAGTCCGCCCGACTGGATCTGATCGTGCCATGAGTCTCCCCACACTGAAAAGGCATCCGTTGAACTCCGCGAGTACCGTCTCCCCCATGAGTCGCCGAGCACGAATCGGACTGGTCGCCGGCCTCGGCGTCCTCGCCGCTGGCTGCGCCGAGGACGCCCCGCAGGACACGTTCGATCCTGCGGGACCGAACGCCCAGATGATCCAGAACCTGCAGGTGCCGGTCTTCATCATCGCCGGCGTCGTCGGCGTGATCGTGCTGACGTTCGTCGCCATCATCATCGTCAAGTTCCGCGACCGCGGGCAGGCGATCCCCGAGCAGACCCACGGCAAGCCGGCGCTCGAGATCGGCCTCACGATCCTGCCGGCACTGATCCTGATCGGCGTGGCGATCCCCACCGTCGGCACCCTGATGGCCCTCAACGAGACCGACGACACCGAATGCATCGTCAACGTCACCGGCCAGCAGTGGTGGTGGGAGATCGACTACGCCCAGCAGGACGGTTGCGGCGGTATTCCGGAGCCGATCATCACCTCCGGTCAGATGATCATTCCGATCAACACTCCGGTCCTGGTCCGCGGCACGAGCCGTGACGTGATCCACTCGTGGTGGATCCCGCGTCTCAACGGCAAGCGCGACATGGTGCCGGGCCGAGTCCACACCCTTCGCCTCGAAGCCGACGAGCCGGGGATCTACGCCGGCCAGTGCACCGAGTTCTGCGGTCTGTCGCACGCCAACATGCGCATGGAGGTCGTCGCGCTGACCCCCGAGGATTTCGAGGCGTGGAAAGCCCAACAGCTCGCCCCCTACGAGGCGCCCGAGGCCGGCACGCTCGCCGCGACGGGCGAGGCGACGTTCGTCGCCCAGTGCTCACGCTGCCATCAGGTGAACGGTCTCGAGGACGCCGACGGCCAGCCGGTCATCGCCCGTCCTGACCTCCAGGTGTACTCCGGCGCTGCACCGAACCTCTCGCATCTCATGACCCGCAACACCTTCGCCGGGGCCATGTTCGACCTGCTCACCGACGAGTGCCGCGCCGAGGTCTGGAACGCCCCGCCCGACACGTTCGGCGAGAAGTATCTCGCCGGCGTCAGCGAGGACTGTCTGAACTCGGTCGATCTGCGCGAATGGTTGCGCAACGCGCCGGCCAAGAAGCCGATGTACGCCGACCCGACCAAGCTCGAAGAGACCAACGGTCTCGTCCGTGGCATGCCGAACCTGGCCCTCAGCGAGGACCAGATCGACGAACTGATCGCCTACCTGCTCGAACGCAAGTGATGGGAGCCCGATAACCGATGGCCATCATCGAACGCCCCGCCGACACCCCGGCGCTCGCCCGAACCGGCGGTGGCGTCGTCACCCCGACATCCTCGTACGGCTACTTCCGCCGCCCGGTGCAGACCACCGGCTGGAGGTCGTGGGCCTTCACGGTCGACCACAAGAAGATCGGCATCATGTACGGCGTCTCCGCCATGGTGTTCTTCTTCATCGGCGGCTTCGAAGCGCTCCTGATCCGTGCCCAGTTGGCCCAGCCCAACGGGACGATCCTGTCGGCCGACAAGTACAACCAGATGTTCACGATGCACGCCACCACGATGGTGTTCCTCTTCGTGATGCCGATGGCGGCGGCGTTCGCCAACTACATGATGCCGTTGCAGATCGGCGCCCGAGACGTGGCGTTCCCGCGGCTCAACGCGCTCAGCTTCTGGACGTTCATCTTCGGCGGCATCTTCATCAACACCTCGTGGTTCCTCGGCGGTGCGGCCGACGGTGGCTGGTTCATGTACGCCCCGAACAGCTCCGTGCCGTTCTCGCCCACCAACGGCATCGACTTCTGGACGCTCGGGCTGCTGATGACCGGTGTCGCCTCGCAGGTCGGTGCGGTCAACCTGATCGTCACGGCGCTCAACATGCGCGCTCCCGGCATGACGCTCATGCGCATGCCGATCTTCACGTGGATGGCGCTCGTCGTGCAGTTCCTGCTGCTCTTCGCCATCCCGATCATCACGGTGGCGCTGTTCCTGCTCCTCTTCCAACGAAATTTCGACGCCACCTTCTTCTCGGTGGCCGATGGAGCCGATCCGTTGCTCTGGCAACACCTGTTCTGGTTGTTCGGCCACCCGGAGGTGTACATCCTCGTGTTGCCCTCGTTCGGCATCATCTCCGAGGTGCTGCCGACGTTCGCCCGCAAGCCGTTGTTCGGTTACCCCTTCGTGGTGTTCTCCGGTGCCGCGATCGGCCTCGTCGGCTTCGGCGTGTGGGCCCACCACATGTTCGCCGCCGGTCTCGGCCCGATCTCCGTCGCCGTGTTCTCCGTGGCCACGATGGCCATCGCAGTGCCGACCGGCGTCAAGATCATCAACTGGACCCTCACCCTGTGGGGCGGCAAGCTCTGGTTCTCCACGGCGATGCTGTTCGCGATCGGCCTGATCGTGCAGTTCACCATCGGCGGGCTGTCTGGCGTCACCCACGCCGTCGCCCCGTCGGACACCCAGCAGACCGACACGTACTACATCGTCGCCCACTTCCACTACGTCATCTTCGGCGGCGCCGTGCTCGGCCTCTTCGCCGGCATGTACTACTGGTGGCCGAAGGTCTTCGGCAAGATGCTCAACGAGAGATGGGGCCGCTGGAACTTCTGGCTCATGATCATCGGCATGAACCTTGCGTTCGGACCGATGCACATCATCGGGCTGCAGGGCCAGCCGCGCCGTATGTACCAGTGGACCGACAACCGCGCCGGTGAGGGCTTCTTCAACCTCGCATTCTGGAACCTGATCTCCACGGTCGGGGCATTCATGCTCGGCATCGGTGCCGTGCTGTTCCTCGTCAACGTGTGGGTCAGCCGCAAGAACCCGCCGGCGCCTGCCGACCCGTGGGACGCCCGCAGCCTCGAGTGGATCACGACCAACCCGCCGAAGGAGCACAACTTCGACCGGATCCCGACCGTGCACGCACTCGACGAGTTCTTCCACCGCAAGTACGAAGACGTCGGCGAGGACGGCCATCACGACTACCAGAAGGTCCTCACCGGCGAGCAGGTCATCGCCGAGGAAGAGGCGCACGCCGAGGCGCACATCCACATGCCGTCGCCGTCGTACTGGCCGATCATCCTGTCGTTCGGGATGATGATCATCGCCTACGGCGTCATCTACAGCACGTTGCTGATCGCCGCCGGCGCCGCGGTCGCGGTCCTGGCACTGTTCGGTTGGGCGCTCGAGCCGCCGACCGCCGACGACTCCGACTTCGAACCGCCGTCCGATGGCGGCCAGCCGAGCAAGGAACTCGCGCATGTCTGACACCACGGTGGACACCCCGGCCACGCCGGAGCCCGCGACCGCCGTCCCGGCCGGCTTCGACGACGGCCAGGACCACATCGGTCTCGCTCACCACACCGCCACGGGGCTGTCGAACACCAAGCTGGCGATGTGGCTGTTCCTCGGCTCGGAGTGCCTGCTCTTCGGCGGTCTGATCTCGACCTACATGCTGTACCGCAACCGGCAGGGCGACGCGATCGGCCCCGATCAGCTGTGGGACATCCCGTTCACGTCGGCGACCAGCTTCGTGCTGCTGATGTCGTCGCTCACGATGGTGCTCGCCGTCTCGGCCGCCAAACGCAAGGACGACCGGGGCACGCGCCTGTGGCTCACGGTGACGGCGTCGCTCGGCGGTCTGTTCCTCGCCGGCCAGGTCTACGAGTTCACCGTGTTCTACCGCGAGGGGCTCGGCTACACGACCAGCCTGTTCTCGTCGAGCTTCTACACGCTCACCGGTTTCCACGGCGTCCACGTCGGCGTCGGCATCATCATGCTGTTGTCGCTGGTCGGGATGCTCCTGAAGAACAGGATCGCCGGCGACAAGGCAGAGACGGTCGAGATGATCGGCCTCTACTGGCACTTCGTCGACGTCGTCTGGATCGTCATCTTCACCCTCGTCTACCTGATTCCGGCCTGACATGAGCACTCACACCACACATCACATCCTGCCCGAGACCCCCGAGGAGGCCGCTCACGACGGCTCCGAGGTCCACGAGGTCTCCGACAAGCAGTACATCGTCATCGCCATCGTCCTCGCGGTACTCACCGCACTCGAGGTCGCGGCCACCGAGATCGAGGGCATGGGCACGTTCCTGGTGCCCGCCCTGCTGGTCATGATGGCGATCAAGTTCTTCATCGTCATCAGCTACTTCATGCACCTCAAGTTCGACAGCAAGCTCTTCAGCGTGATGTTCTACTTGGGCTTGTTCGGTGCCGTGGTGCTGTATTCGGTGGTACTCACCACGTTCCACTTCTTCATCGACTGACCGACCCACGGAGGGGCGCCCCCCATGCTCGCCCAAGTCCTCGATCCCTGGCGCTACCAGTGGCACCCGGAAGTCTGGGTGCTCGTTGCCTTCTTGACCGGCGCGTACATCTACATGGTGCGCGTGATCGGCCCCAAGGCCGTCGCCCCGGGTCAGCCGGTGGTGTCACGGTTCAACGTCGGCTGTTTCGTCGGTGCGATGCTCATGCTGTGGGTCGCCAGCGACTGGCCGATCCACGACATCGGCGAGGAGTACCTGTACTCCGCACACATGCTCCAGCACATGATGCTGAGCTACTTCCTGCCGCCGCTGGTGCTCATGGCCACGCCGCAGTGGCTCCTGCGGGTACTCGTCGGCGACGGCAAGCTGTACCGGGGCATCGCCTTCATGTGCAAGCCGGTGATCGCCGCGGTCGTCTTCAACGCCATCATCATCATCACCCACATCCCCGGCGTCGTCACGGCCTCGGTCGACAACGGGCCGCTGCACTACTCGCTGCACTTCGCCGTGGTCATCGCGTCGTTGCTGATGTGGATGCCGGTCGTCGGACCGTTCCCCGAGCTGCAGATCACGCCGCTCGGCAAGTGCATTTACCTGTTCATGCAGTCACTGGTGCCGACCATCCCGGCCGCCTGGCTCACGTTCGCCGACGGCGCGGTCTACAAGACGTACGACATTCCGGTGCGGGTCTGGGGACTCTCGGTACAGCACGACCAACAGCTCGCTGGTGCCATCATGAAGACCGGCGGCGGAATCTTCCTGTGGACGATCATCGTCTACCTCTTCTTCGCCCGCTTCGCTGCCGGCTACCAGGCAGCGAACGACAACAGCTACCGCCGACGCCACCCGATGCCCGACGCCGAGCTCACCGGCGACCACGACACCGACTCGGGACGGCCCCTCACCACGGCCGACGTCGAGCGCGTGTTCGCCGAGGTGCCCGCCGCCCGCGACGAGCGCTCGTCGTAACGGATCGACACCGGTCGCCCGCCGGCCGCTAGCGTTCGTTGGCGTGATCGACCAGCGGCTCCTGCGCACCGACCTTGCCGGCGTCAAGGCAGCGCTGGCCAGGCGTGGCCGCCCGTCGCTGCTCGACGAGGTCGACGAAGCGGCGCAGCTCGACGCCCGCCTGCTCGACATCGCCGGGCGCCGCGACGCCATCCGGGCCCGTGTGAACGCCATCTCCAAGGACGTCGGGCGTCTGCGGCGCGACGGCGACGTCGACGCCGCCGAGCAGTTGCAGGCCGAGAGTCGCGAACTCGGCGACGAGGAGCGCACACTCGACCACCAGCACGACGAGTTCTCCGCCGCACTGCGTGAGCTGCTGCTCGGCATCCCCAACCTGCCGCACCCCGACGCCCCCGACGGGGCCGACGACAGCGACAACCCGATCGTCACCGGGCCGGTCGGCCTGCCCGACGAGGTGCCCGCCCACCAGCGCATCCCCCACTGGGAGACCGCCACCGAGCTCGGCATCCTCGACAACGAGCGCGCCGTCAAGATCTCCGGTGCCATGTTCACGATGCAGCGCGGCGCCGGCGCCACGCTCGCTCGGGCGCTGTGCCAGTACGGGCTCGATCTCAACGCCGACGTCCACGAGGAGATTCGGCCGCCGTCGTTGGTCAGCACCGCCACACTCACCGCGACCGGCCAGTTGCCGAAGTTCGCCGACGACGCCTACGCCATCGAGCGCGACGACCTGTGGTGCATCCCGACCGCCGAGGTCCCGCTCACGTCGATCTACGCCGACGAGACCCTCGACGACACGGCGTTGCCGGTCCGGGTGATGGCACACAGCTCGTCGTACCGTCGCGAGGCCGGCTCGGCGGGACGCGACACCCGCGGCATGCTGCGTGCCCACGAGTTCGACAAGGTCGAGATCCTCGCGTTCGCGACACCCGAGCAGGCGCCGGCGCTGCTGACCGACATGGTGGGCCGTGCCGAACGGGCCATCGCCGGCCTGGGGCTGCCCTACCGGATCATCGAGATCTGCACGGGCGACATGGGCCAGAGCCATCACCGCAGCTTCGACGTCGAGGTGTACGCGCCGGGCGCCGACGCCTGGCTCGAAGTGTCGTCGATCAGCTGGTTCAGCGACTACCAGGCTCGACGTGGCAACGTCCGGTTCAAGCGCCATGACGCCGACGGCAAGCCGGTGAAGGGCACCGAGTTCGTGCACACGCTCAACGGCTCGGCGCTCGCCGTTCCGCGCGTCTGGGCGGCCATCATCGAGAACTATCGCAACGCCGACGGCTCGGTGACGGTCCCCGAGGTCCTGGTGCCCTACATGCGGGGTATCACTCGCATCGAAGCGCCGGCAGGGTCGAAGGTCGAGTGACGCGATGACCGACTGGGCGGCACCCGATCGACGTGCGGAGCTGTGGGGTCGACGGCTGCAGTACGAGACCGCCGGTCTCGACGTCGACGACCTCGATCCCGACCCGGTCGCGCAGTGGCATCGCTGGCACGGCGACGCACTCGAGGGGGGCGTCGCCGAACCGAACGCGATGACCCTGGCCACGATCGGTGACGACGGCGTGCCCGACAGCCGCATCGTGCTGGTTCGCACCGCCGACGAGCACGGTCTGGTGTTCTTCACCAACTACCAGGGCGCCAAGAGCCGGCAACTCGATGCTGCGCCGGTCGCCTCGGCGGTGTTCTCGTGGCTCGACCTGCACCGCCAGGTCCGGTTGCGGGCCAACGCCGTGCGAGTCTCCGACGCCGAGAGCGATGCCTACTTCGCGTCGCGCCCCCGGGCCAGCCAGCTCGGGGCGTGGGCGTCGCCGCAGAGCGACGAGATCGGCGACCGGTCGGTGCTCGAGGAGCTGGTGGTGGCCTTCGACGAGCGGTTCTCCGACGGTCCCGTTCCCCGCCCACCGCACTGGGGCGGGTGGCGGCTGATCCCGTTCGAGTGGGAGTTCTGGCAGGGACGCCCGAGCCGTCTCCACGATCGCCTCCGCTACCGCCGGACCGCCTCCGCCGGCCAGCCCCCCGGCGATACCGGGGCGTGGACGATCACACGCCTCGCCCCCTGACCCGAGCACCCACCTCCGAAAATGTGTGCGGATCGGCCCGCTCAGCGGCCGATCCTGCACATTTTCGGGGTGAGGGTGAGGGTGTGCGTGGGTGTGGGAACGTCTGGGAAACTGTGGGGGCGAGGGTTGAACGTGGACGGGCGAGGGGCGAGGCTGGTGCGATGACGAAGGTCCTGGTGGTCGACGACGAGCCGACCGTGCGCGAAGTGGTCGTCGGGTACCTGCGTCGTGACGGCCACGAGGTGTCGGAGGCCGCCGACGGCACCATCGCCCTCGAGCTCCTCGATGCCGATCCGCCGGACCTCGTGGTGCTCGACATGATGCTGCCCGGCGTGAACGGCCTCGACGTGCTCCGCCGGCTCCGCGCCACCAGCGACATCCCCGTGATCATGTTGACCGCTCGCGCCGAGGAGTCCGATCGGGTCGCCGGCCTCGAACTCGGCGCCGACGACTACGTCGTCAAACCGTTCTCGCCGCGCGAGCTCGCCGCACGCGTCAGCGGGGTGCTGCGGCGGACCACCGGGCGTCAGGCGTCGGGCCCGGGTCCGATCGTGCACGGACCGCTCACCGTCGAGCCGCTCAGCCGGCAGGTCACACTCGACGGCCGGCTGATCGAGATGACGCCGAAGGAGTTCGACCTCCTCGCCTTCCTCGCCGCCGCGCCGCGCCAGGTGTTCTCGCGGGCGCAGTTGTTGGAGTCGGTCTGGCAGTCATCGCCCGACTGGCAGGATCCGGCGACGGTGACCGTGCACGTTCGCCGCATCCGCAACAAGCTCGAGGACGATCCCGAACATCCACGCTGGATCACCACCGTGTGGGGTGTCGGCTACCGGTTCGAGCCATGACGGCGCCGGTCGAGCGACGCCGTCACATGCGGCCGTTCGACCGCATCGGCGTGCGCTTCGTCGCAGCGATGCTCGCCGTGCTCGGCGTCGCCGTGTTGATGATCGCGATCGCCGCGCAGTCGATGTTCATCAACGAACACGATCAACGTCTCCTGATGTGGGTGCTCGTCCCGGCCGTGCTCGGCGCCGCGCTGGTGGCGATGATGATGGCGCGTCCCGTGGCCCGCGACGCCTCGCGGATCTGCGACGCGGCGATGCGTGTAGCCGACGGCGACCTCGGCGCGCGCACTGGCGTGGTGCGCTCCGACGAGTTGGGTGAAGCGGCAGCGATGTTCGACCTGATGGTCGACCGGCTCGATGCGATCGAACGCGAGCGTGCCGTGATGCTGTCGTCGATCTCGCACGATCTGCGCACGCCGCTCGCAGCGCTGCGCGCATCGGTCGAGGCCATCCGTGACGGCGTCGCCCCCGACCCGGATGCGTACCTCTCGGGCATGGAACGCCAGATCGGGGCGCTGGCATCGCTCGTCGACGATCTGCAGCTCCACAGCCGGATCGTGAGCGGTACCTACGACGTCACGCGGACGCAGCTCGACCTGACCGAACTCGCCGACGAGGCGATGGAGACGTTGCGCCCCCTCGCCGAGACCAGGCACATCGCGCTGCTGCTCGAAGCGGATCACCGCGTCACCGTCGAGGCCGACGGATCCCAGCTCGCCCGAGCGATCCGTAACCTGCTCGAGAACGCCATCCGTCACGCCCCCGACGACTCGGTCGTGCTCGTGCAGGTGGGGGCGAACGCGCGGACGGCGACGTTGCGCGTCGTCGACCAGGGGAGCGGCTTTCCCACCGATTTCCGGGAACGGGCATTCGAGCCGTTCACCCGTGCCGACCCAGCGCGCGACCTGCGCACCGGCACCGCCGGACTCGGACTGTCGATCGCCCGCGGCATCGTGGCAGCGCACGGTGGCACGATCGGCGTCGCCGACGGCCCGGGCGGCATCGTCGAGATCGCCCTACCGGTCTGAACTCACCCGGTCGCCGGCCGTCGACCACGTGGTGGCGGCATCGGCGAGCCCGGCGATCAGCGACTCGGTGTGCGGCGTGAGTCCGGGGCCCTCCCAGTCCCACCACAGCGGGCTCGAACCGCGCACCCGCGGCGGCAGTTCGATCTGGACGCCACCGTCGCGTGGCAGGTTGACCGGGTTGGCGGGGTGGAGCCCACGCAGCTGCTTCGGGATCGCGTCGATCTCGGTGCGGATGTCGTAGGCCGGCAGCGTGCGCCGCAAGGCATCGCCGACGTGCTCGGCGAAGGGGCGATTGCCGCCGCCGAGCAGCAGCGACCCGAAGAGCCCGCGGCGGCCGTACCCGTGCACGGTGATCACGATGTCGACGTGTTCGACGAAGGTCGCCAAGGCGTCGGAGGCGCCGGGGTCGACCTCGATCGACGGCAGGTGGTCGCGCATGCCCGGCGGCTGGATGACGCTGTAGCACGAGGCGGCAGCCAGTTCGGCGGCCCGTCGGGCGATCACGTCGGTCATCGCCTCCAGCGCGCCACCGTGGTACGCCATGAATCCGATGCGTCCGCGCAGCTCGCTGACCTCCTCCACCCCGGGCCGGGCGAGGAGGGCGGCGAAGGCGGACATCGCCCCATGATCGCAGCATCCCGGGCCTAGTGTGATGTCGATGTTGGTGTGGATGGACCTGGAGATGACCGGACTCGATCACACGTCCGACGTGATCGTCGAGATCGCGACGATCATCACCGACGACGAGTTGGCGATCATCGCGGAAGGCCCCGATCTCGTCGTGCATCAACCCGACGAGGTCCTCGCGAAGATGGACCCGTTCGTCGTCGACATGCACACCAAGTCGGGCCTGCTCGAGCTGATCAAGGCGTCGGATGTCAGCCTCCAGGCGGCGGGCGCAGCCACGCTCGAGTTCATCAAACAGCACGTGCCGGAGCCGGCAACCGTGCCGCTGTGCGGAAACTCGATCGGCACCGACCGTCGGTTCCTGGCGGCCTACCTCCCCGACATCGAGAACCACCTGCACTACCGGTCGATCGACGTCTCCAGCGTGAAGGAACTCGTCAAGCGGTGGTACCCGGGCATCGACGCCGACCGTCCCCGCGGACAGGGCTCGCACCGGGCGCTCGACGACATCCGAGAGTCGATTCGCGAGATGGCCTACTACCGCGAGCACGTCTTCGTCCCTCCCTCCGCGCCCTCCTCCTCTTCCTCGTCGGAGCCGACATCGGAGCCGACTCCGGAGCCGGCGACGGAGCCCTCCGGAGCGGATGCATCGGGGAAATAGGGACCATCGGCCCCTGTACCGCCATACCTACTGGGGTACGGTGGCAATCGAGAGACGGAGGTCGGGTCCTCCAATCCCCGTACCTCCCAGCGTCTGCCGGAGCCGATAGGTTCCGGCAGATGCGCGCAGTGGTTCTGAACTCCCATGGTGGCCCCGAAGTGCTGACGATCGAGGAGGTCGACGACCCGAGACCGGGAGCCGACGACATCGTGGTCGACGTCGAGCACACCGCCGTCAATCGCGCCGACATCCTGCAGCGGATGGGCATGTACCCCGATCCTCGGCGGCGGGCCCTGGAGATTCCCGGCCTCGAATACGCAGGCGTCGTCTCGGCGGTCGGCGCCGACGTGACCGGCTGGTCGGTCGGTGATCGGGCGATGGGCATCGAAGCCGGCGGCTGCTACGCCGAGAAGGTGGTGACGCACGCCCGCCAGGCGGTGCCCGTCCCCGACTCGATCCCCTCCATCGACGCCGCCGCGGTGCCCGAGGTCTTCCTCACGGCATGGGACGCACTCGTCGTCCAGGGCGGCCTGACCAGCGGTCGATGGGCACTCGTGCACGCCGGAGCCTCCGGTGTCGGCACCGCCGCCATCCAGGTGGCCAAGGCGATCGGTGCTCGGATCGCCGTCACGTGCTCGTCCGGCAAGATCGACGCCTGCAGCGCATTGGGGGCCGACGTCGTGCTCGAACGGAGCCCAGCCGACTGGCTCAGCGCACTGTCGGAACAGGTGCCGGCCGGAGTCGACGTCGTGCTCGACGTCATCGGCGGCGACGAGACGGGGCGCAACCTGACCGCGGTCCGCACGGATGGCACCATCGTGCAGGTCGGGCTGATGGGCGGGGCCAACGCGTCGGTCAACGTCGGGATGATCCTGTCGAAGCGGATCACGTGGATCGGCACGACGTTGCGGGCCCGACCCGTCGAACGCAAGTTGGCGCTCAGCCAGCGGTTCATCGACGAGGTGCTCCCGCTGTTCGACACCGGCGCCCTGCGTCCGGTGGTCGATTCCCGATTCGGCTTCGACCACATCGCCGACGCCCACCGGCACATGGAAGCCAACGCCAACGTGGGCAAGATCCTCATCGACGTCTGATCACCGGCGATCCACTGCGGCTCGGCTCGTGCGGGCCGTCGGTGCGTCAGTCCGGTCGGGCAGCGACCGACCGCTGCTTCCAGGTCACATCGCGGCGGAACACCAGCGCGAACAGGCTGCGCAGGAAGATCCAGGCGAACACCGCCACCGCCAGAGGATAGAGCACCGCTGTCGCCGGATGCATCGAGCCCGCCCGTCGTCCGAGCACCCAGAACTGCAGCGCACTGAGGGGATACACGACCGGCTCGACCAGCCAGCCCCCGGCGAGCGACCACACCCACAGGGCGACGGCGAGCGACAGCCACCACGACGTGAAGCGGGCCCCCGTGGCGATGCTGCGCGTCCAGCCCTGCACCAGCTGACCGAGCCCGTCCGGATACATGCGGAACGAGGTGTCGGGTCGGCCGGTGTACAACGCCGAGCGACCGGCGAGCCGGGCCAGCCCGATGTCCTCGGTGTGCATGGTGCGCACCGAGCGGTGTCCTCCGATGTCGTCGTAGACGGAACGGGCGACCGCGAGGACCGGCCCGAACGCCACCTCGGACGTGAGCCGGGATCCGGCGATCGTGAATCCGCCCGAGCCCATCAGTGAGGTGACGTTGGCGAGCAGGCTCGCCTGTTCGACCCATGCCTCCGTGCGGTGCCACGGCTGCAGCGAGACCACCGCATCCGGCTGGCTCGACCAGGCGAGGGTGACGCGGTCGAGCAGGTCGGACGCCGGGCGCACATCCGCATCGACGAACAACAGGAGCGGTGCGCTGGTGGACCGGGCGCCGTGCCAGCAGGCATGCGGCTTGCCGAGCCACCCGTCCGGCAACGCCGGCGGGACCAGCACGCGGGCGCCGAGCTGCGCCGCGACGTCGCCGGTGCCGTCACCGGAATGATCGTCGACGACCACGAGTTCGTCGCCGGGCCGCAGCTGGTCGACCAGCGATGGGAGCAGGTGCGGCAACGCCCCCGCTTCGTCGCGTGCCGGCACCACGATCGCGATCGAGGGTCGCTGGGCTGGCAAGCCCGTCCGAGCATCGGCGCAGGGCAGCGGTCGCAGCCTCCACAACAGCAGCCACCCGAGGATCCAACCGGCGGCGAACAACGCAAGATCCACGCTGCCACTCTTGCCGTTGCGGTCGACATCGGCCAACGCCCGCAGCGGAATCGGGGCGAATCGGAGAAATCTGCGCGAACCCGCGGAAACTTCCTTGACCTGCCCACCCGGCGCGTGGTTGTGTAACGATCCGGGTACGCACTCCGGCGCCCGTGACGAGACGAGAGGAACCATGATGAGCATCACGCCCACCGCCATCATCCGCTCGGCTTCGCCGCGCCCGTACGCCGACACCTGGGGTGCATGGCTCCCCGTCGCGACCGGCACGTCCGCCACCGTCCAGGCCCCGTCCTTCGGCGACCACTCGGTGTGCGACGACGAGGCGACCCGCCACATGTCGACCGGACACAACCCGGCCACCGTCGACACGTGCGGATCCAAGCGACTCCACCCCGGCTCCTTCGCAGGAGTTCTGACGTAACACCCACGTCAGATCACCTCTCACGAGGCCGCCGGGTTCCGACCCGGCGGCCTCGTTCGTTTTTCCGGCCCGACTCCACCACCCACCACCCACCCACCACCACCGAACCGAAAGGCACCGACCATGACCCTGACCGACGCTCCCACCCGAACCCTCGACCGCCACGACCACATCGAACAGGACCTCGACATGTACAACTCCACGCTCAGCGAACCGCGCAGCTCGGCGCTGCTCGAACCGCGAGAACCGGACAGTCCGAGACCGCCCGGCAGCGACACGGTGCGCCGCCCGGTCGCTCGCTGTGCGGACGGACACGGCACCCTCAGTGCGTTGTTCTTCTCGGACAACGTGATCGACATCGCGAGGGCCAAGGCGATGTGCGGGCTGTGCCCGCTGCAGGCCGACTGCCTGGCCGGCGCCCTCGAACGCGAGGAGCCGTGGGGCGTCTGGGGCGGTGAGCTGCTGTCCGGCGGCCGCATCATCGCCAACAAGCGGCCGTGCGGCCGCCCGCCCAAGCACCCCCGGCCCGAGCTGGTGATCGACGAACTCGGTCCCGTCGCCGTGGCCTGACGCCCCATCCACGCTCCACCCACGTTTGCGTGACATTTTCGGTGACCCGCACCACCGGAAATGTCGTGCAAACGGGTGGTGTCGTGGTCGGTGAACGAACACGAACAACGGCCGAGGCGAATCGCCGGGAGCTGGCGGTGTCAGTAGCCTCGAAATCGTGCAGATCCGTCCTCGGCTCCTCGTCGGTTCGCTGCTCGCCGCCGTGGCGGTGATCGGCATCTTCGTCTGGACCCAGCGATCCGACGGCGACACCGACGTCGACGCAACGCTCCAGGATCCACAAGCGGTGGTCACGTTCCCGAACGACGGCCTCACCAACGACGACGTCCAGGGCGACCCGTTCCCCGACGTGGTGCTGGTCGATGCTGACGGCAACGACATCACGACCGCCGACCTGCTCGGCGAGCCGCTCGTCGTCAACCTCTGGTATTCGACCTGTGCGCCGTGCGCGAAGGAGCTGCCCGAGTTCGCCGAGGTCGACGCCGAGACCGACGACGCCCGCTTCGTCGGGGTCAACACGCTCGACTCGGTCGAGGTGATGGAGCGATTCGCCGGCGAGCGCGGCGTCGAGTACGACCTGTACCGCGACGAGTTCGCCGAACTCGCCGACGCCATCGGGGCCACCGCGATGCCGATCACGCTGTTCGTCACCTCGGACGGCACGATCGTCGAGCAGACCGGACCGCTCGACGCCGACGAACTGCGAGCGAAGCTCGCCGACCTGCTCGCCGCCGACGAAGGCGCAGCATGAGCCTGTCGTTCATCCGAGGCATGGTCGCCGCGGTCAACCCGTGCGGGTTCATCCTCCTGCCGACCTACCTGATGTACTTCCTCGGCCTGCAGGGCACGATGCCGGGCTCGCAGCGCGCCACCATCCGCCGAGCCGTGATCGTCAGCGCCGCCGTGTCCACCGGGTTCCTGTCGGTGTTCCTGGTGGCCGGCGTGATCGCCTACAACTTCACGAACTGGATCAACGAGAACGCCAAGTATGCGACGGGAGCCATCGGTGTGGCACTGCTCGTGCTCGGCGTCGCCATGCTCTTCGGCTACAAGCTGCCGTTCGTCACACCCACCGTCGGTGCCGGCGGCGACGGCCCGAAGCAGACCGTCAGCGCCATGTTCGTCTACGGCATCGCCTACGCCGTGGCGTCGATCGGCTGCACGATCGGGCTGTTCATGGCCACGGTGTTCAGCACGACCCGCAACGACGGCCTGGTCTCGGGTGTCGGCAACATGCTTGCCTACGGCGCCGGGATGGCCCTGCTGGTCAGCGCGCTGACCATCGCCCTGGCCTCGGCGAACACGGGCCTGCTCAAGCTGCTGCGCGGCAGCCTGCAGTACGTCGACCGCATCGCTGCCGCCTTCGTGGTGCTGTCGGGCCTCTACCTGCTCTGGTACTTCTACTGGATCGACATCCGTGAAGAGGGCGACCCGATCACCGACTGGGCCCAGGAACGCCAGGTGCAGGCCACCGTGTTCCTCACCGACCACTGGCAGATCGTCGGCCTGGTGATGGCCGCCATCGTCGGCGGCGCGATGGCCTACGCGTGGTCGCGGCCGACCCCCGCCGCCGCCGAGGTACCGCCGGCGGCGTCCGTCGACGAACCGACGTCGACCGGCACCGGGCTCAGAGATAGTTGATCGCCCGGGCCTGAGCGGTCAGCTCGTCACGATGGTCGGGGTGGGCCACCGCGATCAACGCCCGGGTGCGTTCGCGGATCGAGCGGCCACGCATCTCCGCCACCCCCCATTCGGTCACGATCTTGTCGACGGTGTTCTTGGGGGTGGTGACCACGTCGCCCGCAGCGAGCTGGGGCACGATCCGCGAGTCGCCCCGTGAGGTGGTCGAGTGCAGGACGACGAAGCCCTGCCCGCCATCGGAGTAGACAGCGCCCCGGGCGAAGTCGTTCTGGCCGCCCGACGACGAGTAGTACTGGCCGGCGATCGTCTCGGAGGCGCACTGGCCGAGGAAGTCGACGGTGAGCGTGGCGTTGATCGACACGAAGTTGTTCTCGTTGGCGATGATGCGGGGATCGTTCACGTAGCGCACCGCGTGGAGTTCGATCGCCGTGTTCTCGTGGAGGAACCGGTGCAGGCGCTGGGTGCCGAGGGCGAACGTGCCGACCGCCTTGGTGCGGTTGAGTCGCTTGCGGACCCCGTTGACGACGCCGGATTCCATCAGGTCGACCACGCCGTCGGAGAGCAACTCGGTGTGGATGCCCAGGTCCTTGTGGTCCGTCAGTGATGCCATGATCGCGTTCGGGATGGCGCCGATGCCGGTCTGGATGGTGGCGCCGTTCGGGATGCGTTCGGCGACCTGTTCGGCGATCCGGCAGTCGGTTTCGCCGGGGGTGGCGGGGGCGACCTCGACGAGCGGGCGGTCGCTGCGGCACCAGCCGACCACCTGCGAGAGATGGAGTTGGTTGCGCCCGAACGTGCGCGGCATCTCGTCGGTGACCTCGAGGAAGAACCGGCCGCGGCCGATGAAGCTCGCGGTGTAGTCGGCCGAGACCCCGAGCGAGAAGTAGCCGTGGCGATCCGGCGGCGAGGCGGCGGCGATGACGAGCGGATCGTCGGTGCGCATCCGCATGAGGGCGTACACCTCGGAGAAGTGGGCGGGGACGAGGCCGATGGACCCGTCGGCGAAGCGAGGACGGGTCACGTGCGACAGGAAGTACGAGATGTGCTTGAGGCTGGTGCCGTACGCGCCGTGCAGGTACGGGCGGTCGTGGATCGCGTGCATCTGATGCACCCGGACCTCGTCGATGCGGGGATCGCCGGCGGCGGCCGCGGCGTCGAGCTGCTCCATCACGGCGGTTGCTTCGCCGTTGCCCAGCGGGACGATGATCTGGGTTCCCGGACCGATGTGGTCGAGCACGTCAGCGGGTTGGTTCGGCGCGGTGGGGGGTGCCGTGGTCATGGTCTCTACGGTAGGCGCTATGAGCACCTCGGCATCCCCTTCATCCCCGACCTCGCCGGCATCGCCGATCGACCCCGCCCAGGTTCCCGTGCGGCCGGCGGCGACGGTGATGCTGATCCGTGATGCGAGCGACGGAGCGCCCGGGATCGAGGTGTTCATGCTCCGGCGCACGGCCAACGCCGTGTTCGGCGCCGGGATGTTCGTGTTTCCCGGCGGTCGCGTCGACGGGGTCGACGGTGCGAACGACATCGCCCGCTTCTGCCGTGGCCTCGACGACGAGTCGGCGAGCCGTCAACTGGGAATCGACCACGGTGGTCTCGCCTACTGGGTCGCAGCGGTACGCGAGTGCTTCGAGGAGGCGGGCGTGCTGCTCGCGTCGCGCCGCGACGGCGGACCGCTGGAGCTGCGCAACGAGGACCGTCACGAGATCCACGACAGCTCGCTGTCGCTGGTCGAGTTGTGCCGGCGTGACGATCTGGTGCTCGATCTGTCGACGACCTACTACGTCGACCACTGGATCACGCCGATCGGCGAACAGCGCCGGTTCGACACCCGGTTCTTCGTGACCGAGATGCCAGCGGACCAGGAGCCGTTGCACGACGACAAGGAGACCGTCGAGAGCCTCTGGGTGCGTCCGGCCGAGGCCCTGCGGATGCAGGCCGCCGGCGAACTGATGATGATGCCGCCGACGATGGCGAACCTCCGGTTCCTGGAACCCCACGACAGCGCCGCCGACGCGATGTCCGCCGCGGTGCTGGTCGAGAACCCGCCGTGCGTGCTGCCGAAGATCCGGCGTGACGCCGACGGTCGCATCACCGGTGTCGCGATGCCCGGTGACGACGACTACGACGACCTCGTCTGAGGCGCTGGTCATCTCGTGATCGAGGTGCGCACCTTGTTCACGAGAACCGCTGCGTCAGCGTCTGGCGACGGCGACGGGGGTGACCGCCTCGACAAACTCGCGCGCGGTGCAGCCGGCCATGTCGGTCTCGGCCGGCGGCGAGGGCGGGGCGATCTCACCGAGGATCCGTTCCGCGATCGAGCGGAACTCGGCGGCCGCCGATCCCGTGCCGGCCAGTGACACCGGGTCACCGGCGTCGCCACCGGCGGCGACCGCGGCTTCGAGTGGCACCTGGCCCAACAACGGTGCGCCGATGGCGTCGGCGAGCGCTCGGCCGCCGCCCTCGCCGAAGAGCGCGTAGGACTCGCCGTGATCGCACGTGAACGCACTCATGTTCTCGATCACGCCGATCACCTCGAGGAAGCTTCGGCGCGCCATGTCCGCGGCGCGCTGTGCGACCTTCTGGGCAGCGAGTGCGGGCGTGGTGACCACGATGAGCGAGGTGCTCGGCAGCATCCGGGCGAGGCCCATCTGGACGTCCCCGGTGCCCGGCGGCATGTCGATCAGCAGATAGTCGAGGTGGCCCCACTGGACGTCGCGCAGGAACTGCTCGACCGCCTTGGTCAGCATCAGACCGCGCCACATCAGTGCGGTGTCCTCCTCGACGAGGAAGCCCGTCGATACCACCTTGAGCAGGCCGTCGCCGACCGCTCGTTCGTTCGGCACGATCTTGGGCTTGTCGGAACCGTCGACCTTGTGGGCCTCCATGCGATCGGAGATGCCGAGGAGCCGGGGCACCGAGAAACCCCAGATGTCGGCGTCGAGCACACCGACGGTGTGGCCCGCCCCGGCCAGTGCGGCCGCCAGATTGACCGTGACGGAACTCTTGCCGACCCCGCCCTTGCCACTGGCGATCGCCAGCACCTTGCAGGTGAGCGGGATCTCCGTGTCCGGGGCGTTCTGGCGGGCGTTCCACCGCGCTTTGGTCATCACCTCGCTGCGCTCGTCGGCGTTCATCTCGCCCCAGGTGATCTTGACGTCGGTGACGCCGGGATGCACCGACACCTTGCCCTCGACCTCCTTCTTGATCTCGGCGCGCAGCGGGCAACCGCGGATCGTGAGTTTCACGTTCACGGTGACGGTGCCGTCGGCGGCGATGTCGACCGCCGGCACCATGCCGAGCGAGACGATGTCGGCACCGAGTTCCGGATCGATCACCGTGGCGAGCGCCGCCATCACCTCGTCGTGGGTCGGCGGGTGGACGTCAGCAGCCATGGCTGGCATTTTACCGGCCAGCACCGTGTAATCTCCGGGTGTGGATCAGGAACGCAGGAGTGTGCCGTCGGCGCTGCCGGGGACTCCCCAGCTCGACCTGCTCAAGGCCCTCGGCGACAACACCCGCTACGCCATCTATCTCGAACTCGCCCGCTCCGCCCGCCCGCTCGCCACCGCCGACATCTCCGAGTCGCTCGATCTGCACCCCAACACGGTCCGTCCCCATCTCGAACGGATGCGCGAGGCGGGCCTGCTCGACGTGGAGGTGGGAGGTCGCGGCGACGTGGGACGACCGCAGCACCGCTACTCGATCGCGGCCAACGCTCCCTCGCTCGGCTTCGAACCACCGACGATGCCGGTGCTCGCCCGCATGGTGTTGTCGATGGCGGCTCGTCTGCAGGCAAGCGCCGACGACGCCGAAGCGGTCGGGCGGACCGAGGGGGCCACGCGGGCCCAGCCGTACCAGCAGGCACCCTCGACGCTCGAAGCACTGGTGTCCGATCTCGATCGTCTCGGGTTCGATCCGGTCGTCTCCGACGTCGCCGACGACCCCGACGCCGCCGTGGTCGCGTTCAGCCACTGCCCGTTCGCCGACCTGGCCGCAGCGCATCCCGAACTGGTGTGTGGACTGCATCGCGGTCTCGTTGCGGGCTTCGTCGCCGAGATGGGCGACGCCGAGGTCGACGAGTTCTGCACCCTCACGAGTCGCACGCCGTGTCGTGTGACCGTCGCTTCCCGCTAAATTGAACAATCTGCAACCAGGAGGTCCCGAATGATCACACTCACCGATTCCGCCGCCGTCAAGGTCCGTCAGCTGCTCGCCGACGAGGGTGCCGAAGATCTGGCACTACGCGTCGCGGTACGACCCGGTGGCTGCAGCGGCTTCTCCTACGAGATGTTCTTCGACGGCGACGTCGCCGCGGACGACAACCAGGCCACCTACGGCGACGACGGATCGGTCAAGGTCGTCGTCGATCCCGCCTCGGCGCAGCTGCTCGAAGGCGCCACGCTCGACTACAAGGACGGACTCGACCAGTCCGGGTTCGCCATCACGAACCCGAATGCGTCACGCACCTGCGGGTGCGGCTCCAGCTTCTCCTGAGCTGAGCTGAGCTGAGCTGAGCTGAACCGAGCCGGCGCCAGGGCGCCGTCGTTCACGCCGACCGCGCGCTCGAGTGCCTCGATCAGTTCCGTCTCGTCCCAGACGGCATCGAGGCGTTCGAGCACCGTCCCGTCGGTGCCGATGATGAACAGCGCCGGCTCGAACGTGAGGTTCGCCGCCCCCACGGCATCGGCCGGGGTGGTCGCGGTGTTGTCGGTGTAGACCTCGGCATGGATCCACGTGAACGACTCGCCGAAGCGGTCCTGCACGGCGATCATCGACTCGAGTGCCGGTGCACAGGTGCCCGTCTGACAGAACGCCGGCGTGCCGACCAGATAGGCGACCGGTTTGCCGGAGAGCAGGGCGTCGGTGAGGGTGACCTCGTGGAACGGGCAGGGCTCCGGCTCACGGGTGCACAACGGATCGACGCCGCGGTTGTCGTCGAATGTCGGGGTGTCGAACGGCGGCATCGGCGATCCGGGGCCCGGTACGGCGACCGTGCCCGGCTCCATCACCTGGAAGGCGGCGCCGTCCTCGGGTCCGCCCTCGACGACCAGGTAGTAGACGCCCGGCGTGTCGATCGGCACCCGGAAGCTGTAGTACGGACCGGACTCGAGGTCGCGGCGAGTCGCCGAGATGCTGATGCCGAGCGGTGTGCCGTCGACGTCGACGACCTCGGCGGCGAGCGTGTCGGGCCCGTCGGTGACCAGCCGACCATCGGCGCTGGCGAGACTGATCGGGAGGCGCTGCAGGCCCGGCTCCTGGACGTCCTGCGGGAAGCGTTGCGCCAGCACGTAGGTCCCGAACGCGAGCCCGGAGGCGGTCGCTGTCGAACCGGCGGAGTCACCCGAACCGCTGGAGTCGCCGGCCGCGGGGGCCGACGACGAGTCGTCGCTCGAGCCGCACGCGGCGAGCACGGCGCTCGCAGCCGCACCGGCGAGCAGCACGCGGCGCGAGACGCGGAGTCGTCGCGGGTCGGCGATGTCGTTGTCGTGGGGGAGTGTCATGCGGGTTCGACGATAACGCCTCGGTCTGCGCCGGTCCCGGCGGCCCTGGCACCGGCGGGTCTGCTCGCAGTAGCTTCGGCGCCATGAGCAAACCGCTTGGTCCCTATTCCCCCGTCGTGCGCGCCGGCGACTTCGTCATCGTGTCCGGGCAGGGAGGAATGCGTGACGGTGTGAAGGTCGACGGTGGGGTCGGCGCCGAGACCTCCCAGACGATGCAGAACGTCGCCGCCCAACTGGCGAGCGTCGGCGCATCGCTGAACGACGTCGTCAAGACCACCTGCTTCCTCACCGACATGGAGAACTTCGCCGTCTTCAACGAGGCCTACGCCGAAGCGTTCGGGTCGCACCGCCCGGCGCGTTCCACCGTGGCCGTCGCCGGGCTTCCCGCCGGGTTCCTGGTGGAGGTCGAGGCCTGGGCGTACGTGCCGCAGGGGTGACCTCGTCGCAGGATCGCTGCGCCTGGGCGCTCATCGGAGGCTCCGGCATCGGTGACGCCTACCTGCGATATCACGACGAGACGTGGGGCGTTCCCGAACGCGATCCCCGCACGTTGTTCGAGTTCCTGATCCTCGAAGGAGCGCAGGCCGGTCTGTCGTGGTCGACGATCCTGCGCAAGCTCGACGGGTATCGACGCGCCTACGGCGGGTTCGACCCCGAGGTGATTGCCCGGTACGGCGACGACGACGTGGCACGTCTGCTCGCCGACGAGGGCATCGTCCGGAATCGGGCCAAGGTGGCGGCGTCGATCCGCAACGCCCGGGCCTGGCTCGACCTCGATGACCCGTCGGCGTTCCTGTGGAGCTTCACCGACGGCGCGGTCGTCGTGAATTCGTGGCCGGACGTGTCGGCCGTGCCAGCGGAGACCGAACGGTCGCAGGCGATGAGCCGCGAACTCAAACGCCGTGGCTTCACGTTCGTGGGCCCGACGATCTGTTACGCCCTGATGCAGGCGACGGGCATGGTCAACGACCACGTCGTCTCGTGCTTTCGCCACGATGAGTGCGCCGCACTAGCCTGACACCATGCCCGGTGCCATCGCGATCGTGATCGTCCTGTTCCTGATCCCCGTCGTGGTGATCATGAGTGGCGCCGTCGCCTCCGCCATCATCGGTGAGGTGGCCTACCGCGACGGCCGATTCCGCTTCCGCGACAGCGAACTCCGAGATCTGCCCGACTGAACAGCGACCCGGTGATGCGGTGCCAGGCACCGCGTCACGTGTGCGGCGGTGGTGGCACACTGGCGCCATGCATTCCCACGATCGGGCGACCGAGCAGTTGACCGAAGCGGTCGTCCGGTACTCGATCGACCGGATGCGGCTCGATCCGCCGCCGCTCGACCACCCCCGATCGCCGCAGGAACTGCGCGACGCCGCCGGTATCACGATCACGCCGGGTGGCATCGGTGGTCCCCGGGCGCTGCGGATCTTCGAAGAGGTGCTGGCTCCGGCGTGCATCTCCGTCGACCATCCCCGCTTCCTCTCGTTCGTACCGGCGGCGCCGACCGAGGCCGCGATGCTGTTCGACCTGGTCGTCGGTGCGTCGAGCGTCTATGCCGGCTCGTGGCTGGAGGGGGCCGGCGCCATCCACGCCGAGAACGAGGCGCTGCGATGGATCGCCGATCTCGTCGGGATGCCCGAGACGGCCGGCGGCGTGTTCGTCAGTGGTGGCACGGCGGGGAATCTCAGCGCGCTGATCGCGGCGCGGTGGCAGTGGCGGCATCGTGCCGCCGGCGTCCACGACCGCACACGGGGCCTGATCGTGGCGTCCGCCGGCGCCCATTCGTCGGTCGTCCAGGCCGCCCGGGCGATGGACGCCGACGTGGTCAGCGTCGTGGCCGACGATCGCGGTCGTCTCACGGGTGCGGCGCTGCGGGCGACCGTCGACGGACTCGCCGACGTCGACCGTGAGCGAGTCGTTGCGGTGGTCGCGACGTCGGGCACCACGAACGCCGGCGTGGTCGACGATCTCGCCGGGGCGGCCGACGTCGCCGCTGCGCTCAGCACGTGGTTCCACGTCGACGGCGCCTACGGCGGTGCTGCACTCGCTGCGCCGAGTGTCCGTCGACGTTTCGACGGCATCGAACAGGCCGACAGCTTCATCGTCGATCCGCACAAGTGGCTCTTCGCCCCCTTCGACTCCTGCGCGCTGCTCTACCGTGACCCCACCGTCGCCCGCGCTGCGCACACCCAGCACGCCGAGTACCTCGACGTCCTCCACTCCGACGACGCTGCCGAAGAACCGTGGAACGCCAGCGACTACGCCCACCACCTGTCGCGGCGGGCGCGTGGTCTGCCGTTGTGGTTCAGCCTGGCGACCTACGGCACCGATGCGTACACCGAGGCGGTCGAGGTCACACTCGACACGGCCCGGCAGGCCGCTCGTCTCGTCGACGAGTGCGCCGTGACCGAGTTGCTGATGGAGCCGGAACTGTCGGTCGTGCTGTTCCGGCGCATCGGATGGACGCCCGAGCAGTACCAGGCGTGGAGCGACGCCGAACTGGCGGCCGGCCGCTCGTTCGTCGTGCCGACGACCTGGCACGGCGAGACGGTGCTGCGATTGTGCATCGTCAACCCGCGCACCACCGCCGAGGACATCGACGAGATCCTGGCGTCGCTCGACGAGGCTGCGACGTGACCGACGCCCCGGCCGTCGCCGATCTCCTGATCGCCAACGCCCGCAGCGTCGCCACGGTCGACGCCGAGCGGCGTGAACTCCCCGGTGGCTGGGTGGCGGTCACCGACGGTCTCGTCAGCGGCGTCGGAACCGGCGAACCGCCGGCGGCCACCACGGTGCTCGACGCCACCGACTGCCTCGTCACGCCGGGCCTCGTGAACGCCCACCATCACCTCTACCAGAACCTCACCCGGGCGTTCCCGCCGATGACCGACAAGCCGTTGTTCGGCTGGTTGCAGTCGCTGTATCCGCTCTGGCGGGGCCTCGACACCGAGTCGGTGTACGTGTCGGCGTGGGTCGGTCTCGCCGAGCTGGCCCTCGCCGGTTGCACGACGTCCACCGACCACCTCTACGTCCACCCTCGCGGCGCCGGGGATCTGCTCACCGCCGAGATCGAGGCGGCCCGCGACCTCGGGGTCCGTTTCCATCCGACGCGGGGTTCGATGTCGCTGTCGCGCAAGGACGGTGGGCTGCCTCCCGACGACGTCGTGGCGGACGACGACGAGATCCTCGCCGCCTGCGAGGAGGCGGTGCACCGCCACCACGACCGGTCGTACGGTGCGATGACCCGGCTGGCACTGGCGCCGTGCTCGCCGTTCAGTGTCACCGAGGATCTGATGGTGCGCACCGCGGAGCTTGCGGAGCGACTCGACGTGCGCCTGCACACCCACTTCGCGGAGAACGCCGAGGACGACGAGTTCAGCCTGGCCACGTTCGGCTGCCGGCCGATGGAGTACCTCGAGCGCACCGGCTGGGCGAGCGACCGCACGTGGGTCGCCCACTGCGTGATGCCCGACGCCGACGAGATCCGCCGCCTCGGCGCAGCCGGCGTCGGCGCAGCGCACTGTCCGTCGAGCAACATGATCCTGTCGTCGGGCATTGCTCCGGTCGTCGAGCTGCGAGCAGCGGGCGTGCACGTCGGCCTCGGTGTCGACGGGTCGTCGTCGGCGGATGCTGCATCGCTGTGGCTGGAGGCCCGCCAGGCGATGCTGCTCGCCAAGCTGCGCAGCGGTGCCCACGCCGGGACGGCACGGATGGCGCTCGAGATGGCGACGATCGGCGGTGCGGGCTGCCTCGGGCGTGTCGGCGAGATCGGTTCGCTGGCGCCGGGCGCTGTGGGTGACGTCGCGGTGTGGCCGCTGACAGGACCGTCGTTCGCCGGGGCGGTCGCGGATCCGGTCGAGGCCTGGTTGCGCTGCGGTCCCGTCGCAGCGCGCCACACCGTGGTCGCAGGTCGTCCCATCGTGGTGGACGGTCAGCTCGTCTCCTCGCGCCTCGGCGAGATGCTGGCGGCCCACGACCGGCTCGCCCGCCGTGTCCAGGCCGGCGAGCGCACGACCGCGTGACGACGCTGTTCGGGGCTTCAGGTGGCCTCGGTCGCGGGATGCGGGACCCACGCCACCGAGAACGGGATCGTGCGCGGGTGTGACCGACGGCCGGTGACGCCGTTCGACCCGAAACGTTGACCAGACTGTGCCGTCGTGAGAGCCCTCCTCGTTGCCGTGGCCGCGGCCGTCGCCGTCCCGTCGGCGCTCGTCGGCTGCTCCACGGCCGACTCCGGCGCGGCGTCGGGCGACGCTGCGGTTCCACAGCCGGCGATCGCCGTGCCGGGAGATCCTGCCGCCATCAGCGGCGCCGCCGACTCACACGCCGACCGAGCCGGCGACATCGACTCCGTCGTGATGATCGGCGACTCGATCACGAAGGGATCGATGCCCTATCTCGACGAGCGGTTCGGTCTGCTGGGCCTCGACCACACCATCCAGGCCGAGAACGGCAAGCGCATGGCGGTGTCGGTGCATGACAACCCGAGCGGCGCTGCGGTGGCGGCGTTCCTCGCCGAGAACGGCGACGGCGACCACTCCGACGAGGTGTGGGTCGTTGCGCTCGGCACCAACGACATCAGCCAGTACGCGAGCCCCGACGAGATCGCCGCCGCGGTCAACGAGGTGCTCGACGAGGTGCCCGACGATGCGCCGCTGGTGTGGGTCGACACCTACATCGCCGACCGTCCGGAGCAGAGCGAAGCGGTCAACTCGATCATCCGTCAACGAGTCGAGCGTCGGGGCGACAGCGTGATCGCACCGTGGACCGCGTTCGTCGAGGGGGACGGCGTGCTGACCGGCGACGGCGTCCATCCCACCAACGGCGGCGCCGACGTGTTCGCCTTCGTGGTGACCGACACCGTCCGGGCCTTCGTCGACCGCTGACGCCGGCCCCACCCCGCCGCTCCCCACGTTTGTGTTGCATTCCGGGTGGACCGGTCCACCCGGATCTGCACACAAACGACGTTGTGGGGGTCAGGTGTCCCAGCGTGACTGACCGAAGCGGTAGCCGACCGAGCGCACCGTCTGGATCAGGTTGGCGTGTTCCTCGCCGAGCTTGGCGCGCAGGCGGCGAACGTGGACGTCGACGGTGCGGGCACCGCCGTAGTACTCGTATCCCCACACGCGGCTCAACAGCATCTCGCGCGTGAACACCTTGCCCGGGTTCTGCGCCAGGAACTTCAGCAGCTCGTACTCCATGTACGTCATGTCGAGCGGACGCCCGCCGATCGCTGCCTGGTAGGTCTCGAGGTTGAGCGTCAGCTCGCCGTACTCGACGAGTTCGGCTCGGTGCAGCTCGATGTCGGTGACGAGCAGGTGGCGCAGACGTGCTTCGAGCTCGGCCGGATGGAACGGGCTGAGGCAGAAGTCGTCGAAGAGGTCGTCGCGATGCTCGAGGTCGCCGAGCTGGCCGCCACCCACGAGCAGCATCACGGGAAATGCCCGGTCGCCGCCCTTGCGGACGGCGCGCAGGAAGGCCCAGCCGCCGTCGGCGTCGGCGGCGATGTCGACGATCGCTCCCGCCCAGCCGCCTGCGGGCGCGTGTTCGTCGCCGTCGGTTGCCGACACGGCTTTCCACGAATAGCCCGCCAGATCGAGCGTGCGCGCCAGCTCCGGTGAGGCCGGGTCGGGCAGGACCGCCAACATCGACTCGCGTGGGGACACGATCACAACGTCCCGAGGTAGCGGTCCCGCTCGAACGGGGTGACCTGGGTCTTGTAGCTGCGCCACTCGCTGCGCTTGTTGCGCAGGAACCATTCGAAGATGTGTTCGCCGAGTGCCTCTCGGACGAGCGTGGAGTTCTCCATCACGATCAGCGCGTCGTTCAACGACTGGGGGAGCTGACGGATCCCGAGCTTCGCCAGCACGTCGTCGCCGATCTCGAAGAGGTTGGCGTCGGCCTCGTCGGGCAGCTCGTAGCCCTCCCGGATGCCCCGCATCCCCGCGGCCAGCATCAGGCTGAACGCGAGGTACGGGTTGCACGCCGGATCCGCCGAGCGGTACTCGATGCGCGTCGCCATCGGGTTGTCGCGCTTGGGGATCGGGACGCGGATCAGGCCGCTGCGGTTGTTGCGTGCCCAGCTGATGTGGACCGGCGCCTCGAACCCTGGCACCAGACGCTTGAAGCTGTTGACCGTCTGATTGGTGACCGCGGTGATCTCGGCGGCGTGATGGAGCATCCCGGCCATGAAGGCTTTCGCCGTCGCCGACAGGTGGTAGGCGTCGTCGGCGTCGTAGAAGGCGTTGTCGTCGCCGCGGAACAGCGACAGGTGCACGTGCATGCCCGAGCCCTGCACGCCCTCGAGCGGTTTGGGCATGAACGTGGCGTGCACGCCGTGATGCGAGGCGACCTCACGAACCGCGAGGCGGAACGTCATCATGCTGTCGGCCATCGTCAGTGCATCGGTGTGCCGGAGGTCGATCTCCTGCTGGCCGGGCGCATCCTCGTGGAAGCTGTACTCGACCGGGATGCCGAGCGCCTCGAGCGTTCGGATCGTCTTCTTGCGCAGCTCGCCGGTGATGTCGCTGGTGGTGAGGTCGAAGTACCCACCCTGGTCGACCGGAACCGGTGGCTGGCCGGGCACCAAGGGCTCGAAGTAGAAGAACTCGACGTCGGGGGCGACGTAGAACGTGAGGCCGTCGTCGTGGGCGTCCTGCACGTGGCGGCGCAGCACCTGTCGGGGGTCGCCCTCGAACGGTGTGCCGTCGAGGTGGTGGATGTCGCAGAAGATGCGTGCCTCGGCGGCCTTGGGATCGCCCCACGGAAGCAGTTCGAACGTGTCGGGATCGGGCATCGCCAGCACGTCGGCTTCCTGCACACGGGAGAACCCGTCGATCGACGACCCGTCGAAGGTCATGCCGTCCTCGAGGGCATTCTCGAGTTCGGCCGGTGAGATGGCGAGGCTCTTGAGCGTGCCGAGCACGTCGGTGAACCACAGCCGCACGAGTCGGACGCCGCGCTCTTCGACGCTGCGCAGGACGTAGTCGCGCTGTTGTTCGCGCATGTCGGTCATCTCCTGAGTCTCTCGCAGTGGGCGTCGAAATGCGACAGGACGGGAGCCGCAGCCCCCGTCCTGTCCTCGTTCGTGGGTGTTGAACGCTGCGGGGCGGCGCCCCGCAGCCTCACTTCATGTCGCTGCAGACGGTCTCCACCATCAGGCGGGCGACGGTGTACGGGTCGATGTTCGCGTTCGGGCGACGATCCTCGAGGTAGCCCTTGCGGTCGACGGCGACCTGCCACGGGATGCGGATCGAGGCGCCGCGGTCGGACACGCCGTAGCTGAACTGGTCGTGGCGCTGGGTCTCGTGGGCGCCGGTGAGACGGTCCTCGATGCCGGTGCCGTAGTTGGCGATGTGCAGCTCGGCCTTCTGCCCGAGTGCCTTGCAGCCGGCTTCGATGTACTTGTAGCCGCCCTCCTCGCGCATCTCCTTCGTCGAGAAGTTCGTGTGGGCGCCGGCGCCGTTCCAGTCGCCCTTGGCGGGCTTGGCGTCGAGGGTTGCGGCGATCCCGTAGTCCTCGCCGATCCGGTAGAGCAGCCAGCGGGCGACCCAGAGCTGGTCAGCCACTTCGAGCAGACCGAGCGGCCCGACCTGGAACTCCCACTGCCCGGGCATGACCTCGGCGTTGATGCCCGAGATCGACAGCCCGGCGGCCAGGCAGGCGTCGAGGTGATCCTCGACCATCGGGCGGCCGTGGATCTCGTCCTCGCCGACGCCGCAGTAGTAGCCACCCTGCGGTTCGGGGTAGCCCGCCGGCGGGAAGCCGTAGGGGCGGCCGTTCTTCATCAGCGTGAATTCCTGCTCGATGCCGAACAGCGGCTCGTGCTTCTTGTACTTCCGCGCCGTCTTGGCGGCGAGGTGACGGGTGTTCGTCGGATGCGGCTTGCCGTCGACGAGCATCACCTCGCACATCACCAGCACGTCGTCACCACCACGGATCGGGTCCGGGTAGCTGGCGACGGGCTTGAGCACACAGTCGCTCTTGTCGCCGGTGGCCTGGTTCGTGCTCGAGCCGTCGAAACCCCAGATCGGGAGCTCGGCACCGTCGTCCAGGATCTTGGTCTTCGACCGGAGATGGTTGGTCGGCTCCGTGCCGTCGATCCAGATGTACTCAGCCTTGTAAACCACAGTTGTTGTCCTCAATTCGTGCAGGTGTTGCGGGGGTACAGGCAACCCAACCTAGGTGTTCCGTGTCGGTGTCGCCCGATGGCAGGCGGCATCGTCGCAGCGTCCGGTTGCCGAGTCGTTGCCCGGTTGTGAACGGAGTGTGAACTGACGCTGCGCGCACGACCTTGCCGTCCCGGACGGGGTCGTGCTCGTCGGCGACGGTTGGCTCGCGGCTCTCGACGGCATCTGCGCCGACGCTGCGATGGCACCCGACCGGTGCCCCCGGCCCGTCACAGTCCGCGAACGGTGTAGGTCAGGAGTTCCGGATCGGCGTCGATCTGGCTGTCGGTGAATGCGACCTGACGCCACTGCTTCTCCGAGAATTCGACGGTCTGGGCGTCGAAGAGCGGTGAGGTGCGATCGCCGGTCTCGCCGTACACCAGCAGCGCCCATGCCTGGACGTCGTCGCCGCTGTAGTCGACCGTCATCACGAAGCTGGTGCCCCAGTTGATCCGGTACCCCTCGCCACGCAGCGAGCTGCCGACCGCGACGGCTTCACCGCGCTGCGGCGCCGGTTCGCTCGACGACGACCCGCTTCTCCACGTGACGATGTTGGTGACGCCGTCGGAGCTGTTGCCGCCGTGGATCGGGATCCGGACCTCGGAGCGCTCGGTGAACTGCGACGCACCCAGCGTGGTGTCGGGAGCGAACCCTGCGACGGAGATCGTCTGGACGGCCCGGGCCATCGCCTGGAGCAGCGGCGTGGCGTCGGCAGCGGGCACGGCGGGCGTCACCGTCGGCTGCGACGGGTCGAAGGGGTCGGCGAAGAGTACGCCGGCGGTCTCGAAGGCAGCATCGTCGAATCGGCCCATCGTCTCGCGCCAGATCATCGGGCCGGACCGGTCGAGGTCGTAGACGCCGTCCCACGATGCGAGCACGTCGCAGGCTGCGGTGAGATCGACCGAGGCGGCGGGAAGGCTGATCGTGCCATCGGCGGCCAGCAGCTCGGGGACGTCGACGATCGGTGTGGCGCGACAGGCGTTCACCGCGGCGGCGCGCAGCAGAACGGCGGGCCTGCCGGTGTTGTCGAAGGCGGCGGTGCGGATCTCCTCGGCGTCGAAGAGTCCGTCGGGACCGGCGAGGCCGGCAGCGTTCGCGGAACCGAGCACCGCGGCGTTCTGGCGTGTGCGCATCGAGAGCGGAGTGTTCTGTTCACCGTGGAGGATCGAATAGTCGCCGGTCAACGTGAACTCGGCGCTCGGGACCCAGAAACTGTCGTTGGCGTTGAAGACGTAGTCGTTGCGCTGCACCATCGGCATGTCGGAGAAGGGCACCAGGCCGGGGTCGCGTGCGCCCTCGACCACCTCCCAGCGCAAGCGGCTGTCGGACCCGTCGAGCAGCACGAACCCCTGGTCGTAGGCGACCTGCGTCAACGGGTCGGTGAACAGCTTGTCGATGAAGAGCTGTTCGGCCTCGGCGCTGAGGTTGGGGGTGGCGGACGTGTCGGCGTACCACGTGGCGCCGTCGTCGCCGACCGCGACCGTGTTGAACAGCGGCACACCCTGGTACTCGGCGTTCAGCGCCTGCAGCTCGGCGATGCTCTGGACCTCGGGCATCCGGGCGTACTGCTCGACGAACTCGTTGTTGCCGAGGTTGGCGTCTCGGTAGCTCACCACGCTCGAGTCGGTCCAGCCGACGCCCGGGAAGTCGATGATGGGTCCGTACTCGCTGCGCCACAGGGTCCGGGTCTCGGTGTCGACGGTGCCGTCGGGGCGCAGGATGTCGATCGTCGCATCGCTGGAGCTCATCGGCACCGGCTGCCCGTCGACGACGTAGGAGGTCGGCGAGGCGGGGTCGAGGGACAAGAGATAGCCCGTCATCCGGTTGCCGGCCGACACGGTGTGCGTCCAGGCGACGCCCTCGGTGAACCCGATCGCCACGCCGGGCAGGCCGAGCAGCTGGGCGCCGTACACGTCGGCTTGACCGGCGACGGTCAATTGGACCTCGGCGAACCGCAGCTCGCCCTCCCACGGGAAGTGGGGGTTGGCCAGGAGCAGGCCGCCGTCGTTGCCGACCGTCCGATCCTTCCCGACCGCCCAGCCGTTGCTCGCCAGGCCAGCGCCGCGGACGAGTCCGAGGTCGGCGTCGGCGACTGCGTCGAGGTCGATCGTCGCCGGGTCACCCGGCGTTGCGGGCCGGCTCCGCATGGCGGCGGGCTCGGCGGCGGGCGGCTGGGCCGAGCCGATGTACTCGATGATCGCGCCGCTGCTCGCCAGCAACGCGAGCGAGCGGGCGTAGGTGTACACCTCGACCGCGGTGATCGGCCGGATCCAGTCGGCGCCGGCGCACCACCCGGTCAGCCGCTCGCCGCCCACGTCGGCGAGTTGGTCGTTCCAGCCCGCCGTGAAGGCTTCGAACTGCTCGACCACCTCGCTGGACGCATTCTCGAAGTCGGCGGCGGCGATCTCCGCGATGCCGATCGCCTTCCACGCGAAGTCGCTGTCGGCGTTCTCGCCCTCGGCGCCCGGCCCGAGCGCTGCCGAGCGCGTGCTGGTGACCTTGAGGACCTGGTCGATCAGGGTGCAGCCGTGATCCTCCCCACTGACCCAGCCCTGGCCGTAGGCGACGTCGGCGGGCGTCTCGCCGGTGATGTGCGGCACCCCATTCTTGGTCCGTCGGATCTCGGCTTCGAAACGGGCCGGCACCAGCGTGGTGGTCGTCGTCGTGGTGGTCGTCGAGGTCGTGGTCGTCGTGTCGGGCGAGGTCGGCAGCGGGATCGACTCCGGTCCCTCGCCGGGTGAACATGCCGCGACGAGCAGCAATCCGACGACTGCAGCCCTGCCCATACGCACACAGCCATAGTGCCAGATCGTGACGGCAGGTTCGCAGCGAGGCCCGCCGTCGTCGCCACGGGTAGCCTGATCGACCGTGACGGTGCTGCGAGTGGGGCTCGCTCAACTCAATCCGACCGTGGGCGACCTCGACGGCAACCTGGCCAAGATGGTCCAGGCCTACGACCGCGCCGAGGCCGCCGGCTGTGATGTCGTCGCCTTCCCCGAGCTGTCGACGACGGGCTATCCGCCCGAGGACCTGGTGCTCAAGCCCGGCTTCGTCGCCGACAACATCGCATCGTTGGCCAAGCTCGCTGCACGCACCGGCCGCTGCGCGGCGGTCGTCGGGTTCGTCGACCAGGACCGCGACCTCTACAACGCGGCCGCCGTCTGTGCGAACGGTCAGATCGTCGGCACGTACCGCAAGCGGCTCCTGCCCAACAGCACGGTCTTCGACGAGGCCCGCTACTTCACGCCGGGGCGCGACTCCGATCCGCTCGAGCTGTTCGTGATCGGTGGCGTCAAGGTGGGCATCTCGATCTGCGAGGACATCTGGAGCCCGTTCGGTCCCGTCGCCGAGCAGGCGGCCGCCGGCGCTGAGGTCAGCATCAACATCAACGGTTCGCCGTTCCACGCCGGCAAGGGCGCCGAGCGCGAGCGGATGTTGGCGACCCGGGCGACCGATTCGCACACGGCGATCGTGTACGTCAACCAGGTCGGCGGACAAGACGAGCTGGTCTTCGACGGCGGTTCGGTCGTGTTCGACCACGAGGGCACGCTGCTGGCGCGGGCCCCGCAGTTCGTGACCGACCTGATGATCGTCGACGTGCCCGTGCCACCCGTGTACCGCAAACGGCTGCTCGACCCGCGTGGCCGGATCACCGAGGCGCTGCTCCCGACGGTCGAGGTGACCACCGAACCGGTCGTCCACGACGATGCGGCCGTCGGCACGATCGCTGCGCCGCTCGATGCCGACCGCGAGCTGTACGACGCGTTGGTGCTCGGCACACGCGACTATTGCTCGAAGAACGGCTTCGACGACGTCGTCATCGCCCTGTCCGGCGGGATCGACTCGACGATCGTGGCGTGCATCGCGGTCGACGCGCTCGGGGCCGAGCACGTGCACGGCGTGTCGATGCCGTCGCGCTACTCGAGCGATCACTCCAAGAGCGATGCGCAGCTGCTCGCCGAGAACCTCGGCATCGACTTCCGGACGATCTCGATCGAACCGGCCTTCTCGGCCTTCATCGACATGCTCGGCCCGTCGTTCGAGGGGCGCGAGCCAGCGCTGACCTACGAGAACATCCAGAGCCGGTGCCGGGGCCTGCTCCTGATGGCGCTCTCGAACGAGTTCGGTTGGATGGCGTTGACCACCGGCAACAAGAGCGAGGTCGCTGTCGGCTACTTCACGATCTACGGCGACTCCGTCGGCGGCTACGGCATCATCAAGGACGTCCTCAAGACGCGCGTGTACGACCTGTGTCGCTACGTCAACCGGGCCGCCGGGCGCGAGATCGTCCCGGTCGACGTGATCACCAAACCGCCGTCGGCCGAGTTGCGCCCCGACCAACGCGACGACCAGAGCCTGCCGCCGTACGAGGTGCTCGATCCCATCCTCCAGCTGTACGTCGAGGACGATCGCACGGCGGCGGAGATCATCGAGATGGGCCACGACGAGGCGATGGTGCGACGCATCACGCGGCTGGTCGACATCGCCGAGTACAAGCGCCGCCAGACACCGCCCGGCGTGCGGGTGAGCCGCAAGGCCTTCGGCAAGGACCGCCGGCTTCCGATCACCAGCGGCTACCGCGGCTGAGGATCACGACGTGTCACCCGCGCGCGCCGAGATCCACCGCACCGTCAGGGACCGCCTCGACGAGAACGACCAGCGCTACACCTCCGGCCGCCGGGCGGTCGTCGACGCGTTGGCCTCCGCGGAGGGCCCGGTGACGTTGCCCGAGCTGATCGAACTCGCACCGGCGCTGGCGCAGAGCTCCGCCTACCGCAACCTCGCCGTGATGGAGCAGGTGGGTGTCGTTCGGCGGCTCGTCCATTCGGCCGACCATGCGCGCTACGAGCTCGCCGAGGATCTCACCGAGCACCACCACCACCTGATCTGCGAGACCTGCGGCACCGTGCGCGACGTCACCCTCACGCCGGCGCTGGAACGTCAACTCGACACGGCGTTCGATGCGCTGTCCGGTGCCGAGGGCTTCGAGGCCACGCACCACACGATCGACCTCTACGGCCGCTGCGCCGACTGCCGCTCGTAAACCGCCCCAACCACCTCCGAAACGCGCCAACCACCCCGAAAAATGTGCACAGTCGTGCCCCGGGCGGGCAGATCCGCACAATTTTCGGGGTTGGGGGGCGAGTGCGGGGGTCGGGGGCGATGAGGGTCAGAGGGGGGAGAGGGAACGTCGCCGGGAGAGGGCGCGCTGCGCGACCGAACCGGCGAGGACGACGAAGAAGATGACCACCGAGCTCAGCGCCATCGTGGCGCCGGCTGCGGTGGCGTGGTGGTAGCTCACGAGGATGCCGATGACGGTCGCGAGCGAGCCCAACGCCACCGAGACGACCATGATCATCGGGACCCGGCGCACGAGCAGCGTCGCGGCAGCCGGTGGGGCGATGAGGAAGGCGAACACGAGCAGGTTGCCGACCGACTGGAACGACGTCACGATCGAGATGGCGAGCAGCGCCAACAGCGCGGCCTGGGCGAGACCCGGTCGCAGGCCGAGCATCGATGCGAGCGACACGTCGAAGGTCATGACGAGGAACGCCCGGTACAGCACGACCACGCCGACGAGCGCGATCGCCGCAGCGATCCCCTGGCGGATCACGTCGGTGCTGTCGAGACCGGTGATCGATCCGAACAGGAAACGGTTGAGGTCACCGGTGTAGGAGGCGCGCTGCGTCGACATGATCACGACGGCAAGCGCGAGGAAGCCTACGAACAGCACGCCGATCGAGGTGTCGTCCGGCAGCGGTGAGTGTCGTCGGATCACCGAGATCCCCGCGACCATGGCACCGGCGGCGACCAGCGCGCCGAGGGAGGTGTCGACCCCGATGATGAAGGCGATCGCGATACCCGGCAGGACCCCGTGGGCCAGGGCGTCGCCGAGGAAACTCATCCCGCGCAGCACCACCCACGTGCCGACCAGCGACGTGGTCACCACGGTCAGCAGGCCGGCCAGCAGGGCATCGCGCATCAGCTCGGAGTCGACGAACGGCGAGACCCACCACCCCCACGGGTCGGTCAGGAACTCCATCGGTGCAGCTTGCCGCGTTCAGGTCAGTGCGTCGACGATGGTCTCGACGTTCTGGCGTAGCCAGCCGACATAGGTTCCCGCGTCGCTGCCCGGCTCGTCGAGGGTGCCGGTGAGCAGGCTGACCACGGCGACGTCTCCGATGCGGTTGGCCAGCGCGTCGGCGTCGGTGGACGAACTCTGGGTTTCCGCGAAGATCGCAGGGACGCCGGTCGCCTCGATGTCGGCGGCGAGGACGTCGAGCTGGGCGGCGCTCGTAGCCGCCAACGAGCTGGACGACGGGATGACGCTGCCCAGCACCTGGAAGTCGTAGCGGTCGGCGAAGTAGCCCAGCGAGTCGTGGTTGGTGACGAGGATCCGCTCGTCGGGCGCAAGCGGTGCGACCAGTGCTGCGATCTCGTCGTCGAGGGCGTTCAGCTCGTCGACGTAGCGAGCGGCGCAGATATCCAGCGCTGCGCGGTCGACGCCGGCCTCGGCGAGGGCGTCGGCGATCAACGGCACCGCGGCGGCGATGCGGGTCGGATCCCACCACACGTGCGGGTCCTCGCCGCCGTGCTCGTCGCCTTGATCCTCCTCGTCCTGGCCGTCGTCCGTCCCGGTGTCGTGGTCGTCGTCGTGCGAGCCGCCGCCCGCCGGGATCGGGTCGAGCTCGTTTCCCACCGGCAGCACGGCGACACCATTGGACTCGACGGCACCGATCGTGTCGGCCAGTGACTCCTCGAGGAACAGGCCGTTGGCGACGACGAGATCCGCGCCTTCCATCGTTTCGCGGTCGCGCAGGGAGGGCTCGAACGAGTGCGGGTCGCCGCCAGTGGGGATGATGGTCGCGACGGTGGCGAGACCGTCGCACGCGACGTTGGAGGTGATGTCGGCCCAGATGCTGGTGGTGGTCACCACGGTGACGGTCCCGTCGTCGGGCGTCGCCGTGGCATCCGAACCGGTGTCGTCGGACCCGCACGCAGCGACGAGCAGTGCTCCTGCGGCGACCGCTGCGACGGAGCGGTGGGTTCGTGACACGACCATGGCGACCCATGCTACTGAGAATGACTCTCATTCCAACCGCGATATCGTCGCCGACGTGGGCCCCGATGAACCGATCGCCAGCTTGTCTGCGGTGTCCGTCCGGTACGCCGACGTGGTGGCGCTCGACACGACGACGACCAGCTTCCGCGCCGGGTCGTCGACGGCGCTCGTCGGCGCGAACGGCAGCGGCAAGAGCACCGTCCTGCGTCTCCTGGCCGGCCTGCTCGCCCCCACGACGGGATCGGTCGAGCGAGCGCCCGGCGTGGAGGCGGCCTTCATCGCCCAGCAGCACGAGCACCACGACTGGATGCCGCTGCCCGTCGAGGAGGTGATCCGCATGGGCTGTTACCGCGCCCGGGGGCTCCTCGGCCGCATCACCCGGTCCGATCGTGCCGAGATCCATGCGGTGGCCGAACGTCTCGACGTGGCGGACCTCCTCCGGCGACCGTTCAGCGACCTCTCGGGCGGTCAGCGCCAACGCGTCCTCGTCGCGCAGGCCCTGATCGGGTCACCGCAGCTGCTGTTGCTCGACGAGCCCATCACCGGTCTCGACCTGCCGAGCCAGGAGACGATCCTGTCGATCATCGACGCCGAGGTGTCGACCGGAGCGACCGTCGTGTTCTCGACGCACCATCTCGAGGAAGCCAAGCGGGCCGGACGCGTGATGCTCCTCGCCGGCTGTGTGATCGCCGACGGCGCTCCCGCCGACGTATTGCGTCCCGAGCATCTCGCCACGGCCTTCGGCGGCCGGCTGCTCAGAATCGGCGGCGAGGCGCTGCTCGTCGACGACCACGGCCACGGACACAGCCACGAGCTCGGCGACGACCACCACCACGACGACGTCGGGCACCGTCATCTCCACCAACCCGAACACGCGGCCGAAGCGCGCCCCGACGTGCAACGCCAGGTCGGCACGGACATCGGCACCGACATCGGCAAGAACAGCGACATCGACAGCGAACCGCGCTGAGCCGCAGCCGGTCGATCAGACTGAACATCGATGGGTGCCGGCCACACACACGGATTCGACGACGCAGGTCACGACCTCGACGAACACGTTCGTCCCGAGGTCCGCCGTGCGATGTGGATCGCCGTCGGTGTCTGCGCTGTGGCGGTGCTGATCGGCCTCGTCGTGCTCTGGCCCGGCGGCGACGGCGACCGGATCGATCCCCTCGGACTCGAGGGCGATCCGGTGAAGGCGAGCGTCGAGTCGGTCGACGAGGTGCCGTGTTCGTTCGATCCGCTGCTCGCATGCAAGCAGGCGGCCATTGTCGTCGACGGTGGTGACCGCTTCGTGCTCGAGCAGCCACTCGACTCGACCATCTCGGCCGGCGACGCCATCCTGGTCGACCTCATCGATCTCGGTGGTGGCGTGGAACAGGCGGTGTTCTACGACTTCCAGCGCGGCACGCCGATGCTGCTGTTGCTGATCCTGTTCGTGGGCGCGATCGTCGTGCTCGGCCGCTGGCGTGGCGTCGGCGCGCTCGCCGGCCTGGCAATGAGCCTGGTGGTGATCGTGGTGTTCGCCCTGCCGGCACTGCTGGACGGGTCGAACTCGGTCGCGGTGGCGCTCGTCGCCGCCGGTGCGATCGCCTTCGTGGCGCTCTTCCTCGCGCACGGTCGGGGTCTGGCGACCGCCGCCGCGCTGCTCTCGACCTTCGCCAGCCTGGCGCTCACCGGGATCCTCGCCTGGATCTTCCTCACCGCCTCGAAGTTCACGGGGTTCGGCGACGAGAGCGTGGGCTTCCTCGACGCGCTCGGCACGCAGATCGACCCGCGGGGGCTCCTGCTCGCCGGCGTCGTGATCGGCTCGCTCGGCGTGCTCGACGACGTCACCGTGACGCAGGTGTCGGCGGTCTGGGAGCTGAAGCGCACCGTTCCCGACGCCGGGTTCGGCGAGCTGTACGGCCGGGCGCTGCGGATCGGACGCGACCACATCTCCTCGACCGTCAACACCCTCTTCCTCGCCTACGCCGGTGCCTCGCTGCCGCTGTTGCTGCTCTTCAGCGAAGCGCAGCAGGGCCTGGCATCGGTGGCGACGCGGGAGGTGGTCGCCGTCGAGATCGTGCGAGCGCTCGTCGGCTCGATCGGGCTGGTGGCTTCGGTGCCGATCAGCACGGCGTTGGCTGCCAAGGTGTTGGCATCGACGACTCCACCGCCCCCCGAACCGATCGACGATCCGCAGGTTCCACCGACCCCGTGATCGAGTTCGACCAGACCCTGCGGCGGTCGATCACCTCGAACATCGAGCGGCACGATCGCCTGGAACTGCCCCTCGACGGTCGGCGACACGCGGCGGTCGCCATCCTGCTCGTCGACTCCTCCGCGGGCTCCGACCGGGTCGACCCGTACGGTGCCAGTGCGGAGGACCTGGCGGTGATCCCGTCGGACGTGTCCGACCTCGACGGCCGCATGGCCGATGTCGCCGGTGGCGCCTCGTTCGTGCTCTGCCGGCGTAGCGCCGGGCTGAACCGCCACGCATCGCAGTGGGCGCTGCCGGGTGGTCGACTCGACGCCGGCGAGACCGCCGTCGACGCCGCCCTGCGGGAGACCGACGAGGAGATCGGCGTCCGGCTGGGGCCGGAGTCGGTGCTCGGCGTGCTCGACGACTATGCGACGCGGTCGGGCTACGTGATCACACCGGTCGTCGTGTGGGGTGGTGCGGACGTGGAGATCGTGCCCCACCCCGGCGAGGTCCTCGCGGCCTACCGCATCGGCCTGCACCAGCTCACCCGTGACGACTCCCCACGGTTCGTCACCATCCCCGAGAGCGAACGGCCCGTCGTGCAGGTCCCGCTCGGCGGCGACCTGATCCACGCGCCGACCGGCGCGCTGCTGGTGCAGTTCCGTTGGGTGGCGTTGGACGGTCGCGTGAACCAGCGGGTCCACGACTTCGAACAACCCGTGTTCGCCTGGGGCTGACGGCCCAGGACGCCCGTCGGGAGCTCCCGTCAGCGACCGGAGTGACCGAAGCCGCCGCCGCGGTCGACGCCGTCGAGCGAGTCGACGACCTGCCAGGCGACCGACTCGACGCGCTGGATGACGAGCTGCGCGATGCGATCGCCTCGGTGCACCGCATAGTCCTCGTCCGGGTCGGTGTTGATCAGTACGACCTTGATCTCGCCTCGGTACGCGGCGTCGATCAGACCGGGGCCGTTGACGACGCTGATGCCGTGCTTGACGGCCATCCCGCTGCGCGGCAGCACGAATCCCCCGTGCCCCATCGGGATCGCGATGGCGATGCCCGTCGGCACGAGGGCGCGCCCACCACCGGCTGTCAGCGTGACCGACTCGCGTGCGTAGAGATCGAGCCCGGCGTCGCCGTCGTGGGCGTATTCGGGCAGGGGCAGTTCGTCATCGAGTTGGACGATCGGGACGGGAAGACTCACGGCAGGGATCGTAGGCGTTACGCCAGGGGTCAGACCCCTGGCGTAACGCCCCGCGCGGACACCTACGGCTCGAGGAGGACGATCTCCCAGTCGACGAGGGTGCTGACGTCGCACGCGGCGGTGTCGGTCGACGCAGCGGTCGTCACGAGAATGCGCTCGTCGGCGTCGGCTGCCTCGGCGAACGAGTCGATGTCGTCGAACGAACACGGCGCGAAGGGCTCGACCACGGACCACCGCAGTTCGGGCTGCCACGAATGGATCAGCTCGCTGCTGCGGCTCTGCCCGCGGGCCAGCGCAAACTCGGCGTCGCCGCGGTCGTCGAGCCTGTCGAGTTCTGCGGGGACGTCGCGCCACACCGGCCCCATGGGATTCGACGCATCGACGAAGACGAACACGCGACTTGTCTCCTGCAGCGACGCAGAGATCAGCGCATACCCGCCGAACACGACGGCGACGATCGCCAGCCAGATCCCGAGCGGTTTCACGACGCCGCCACCGAGTGGTCAGCCACCGGCGTTGAACAACGCCGCGATCTTGAACTCGACGTCTTCCTCACTGGCGTCGATGTTCGCAGCTTCGACCAGGGACGACACGCGACCCAGCTCCTCGAGGTCGGCTTCGAACCCGACGGTGTAGATCGGGATGCGCAGGCCGGCGATCATCTCGTCGACGTCGTCGAACTGCAGACCATCGGTCGTCTCGCCGTCGGTCAGCACGACCAGGATCGTCTTCAGGTCGGGGTCGGCGGCGCGCCGGTCCTCCAGCATCTTCAATCCCAGCACGATCCCGTCGTACATGGCGGTGCCACCGCCAGGGCTGAGATCCTCGGCGATCGCGGCGTAGCGGCCCTGCTGGTTGAGGTCGAACTCGGCGATGTCGAGCCGCTTCATCGCGGTGTCGTTGAACTCGACGACGCCCACCTCGGTCTCGGGCTTGATGAACTCGCGCGCCGAGGCCATCGCCTCGCGGACGGACTGGATGCGGGTGCCCTCCATGGAGCCGCTCACGTCGACGACGAACACCGTGGCGACCGGACGGCCGCCGTCCTTCTTGTCCTTCCAGACGCTCTGCACGTCGATGAGGGTGGACCCGGCCGGTGTCTCGACGGTCGGAGAGAACGGCGGGGGATCGAACCCGAGTTCGGCGGCGAGTTCCTGCCACTGCGGCTGTTCGGCGAACTCGGCGAAGAGTTCGAGGGTCTCGGCCTCGCCGGCGGTGACGTCACCGACGGCGTGGAGCGGGTTGTCGTGGCGGGCTCCGAAGGGGATGAACTCGAATCCCGACTGCAGCGAGTCGGTGTTCGTGTAGGTCTGCCACTCCATGACGAACGTGTCGAGCGTGCCGGTGTCGTTCTCCACCGAGTCGCGCATCTGCAGCGTGGTCAGAGCGACGAAGGGAACCTGTCGCTGGAACTGCTCGAAGACGCTGGCGACGTCGTCGGAGGTGAGCTGCGTTGCGTCGCCCTCGGCGATCGAGTCGAGCACCGTCAGCAGGAAGTTGAGACCGGTGCTGGAGGCGAACGGGTCGGTGTAGCCCATCACCAGGTCGCCGGCGATCACGGCGTCGACGAGGTTCTCCGGGGTCAGGTCGCCATAGGTGGCTCGGAGTTCGTCCGCCGTCTCGTTCTTCATCACGATGCCGGCGACGTTCTCGACGGTGACCGGACGAACCTCGGTCATCGTCTGGAACTCGGCCGCCATCTCGATCCACAACTCGTTCGACGGCGTGAACCCCTGTGGGATCTCCTCGCCGCGGGCGATGAACTGGTACCCGGTCCCGGAGGCGATGCTGCGCAGGTCGACGCTGGCGCGCGAGCCGTCTGCCCGGGTGACGCCGGCGTCGTTGAACGCCGCGGCGACCTCGGTCATCCAACCGTCGGTGGTGCCGGCGGCACCGGACTTCTCCGTCGACGACCAGATCTCCACCGCATCGGGATCGGGCGAGTCGACGCGCAGCGGGAACTCGTCGAGCGGCGGCAACGTGGCGGCCAGATCGGCGCCGCTCGGCGGTGGAATCGAGGCACTGCGGGTGATCGGGGCGTCGACCCAGCCGATCTCGTCGGTGAGTTCGTCGAGCCGGTCGCGCGCCTCGGCGGGCTCCAGCGGTTCGTTCGACTCCTCGCCGGGGAGACCGCAGGCCGCGGTCGCCAGCGCCAGTACGGCGGCGATCAGGGCGGTGCGGGTACCGAGCCGCCGCATCATCGGCCCTCGTCGCCCTCGGATCCACTCGATCGGATCTCACCCACGTCGACGGTCCGGTCGACGGTCGCTCCCTCGTCGAGGCGGCTCGTGGCGGTGCGCCCGCGCTCCATGTTCTCGATCGCCTGCTCGCTCTCGGCCGTGAGCTGATCGAGTTCGAGGATCGTGCCGGCCATCTCCGGCAGCGCTTCGCGGCGGTAGCGGGAGATCTCGTCGAGGGCGATGTCGATGTCGGCGAACGCCGACTTCAGCGCCTCCATGTCGAGCATCGCGCTGGAGGCCTGCTGATGGATCTGCGTGCCCTGGGTCTTCAGTCGTTCAGCGGTCCCGGCGATCATCGACGACGTCGTCGTGTTGATGGCCTCGATCTTGTCGAGGACGATCTTCTGGTGCGCAAGCGCCAGCGCCACGGTGACGGCCACCTGCAGCGCACTGATGGTGACGTCGATCGCCCGGTCGACGCCCCGGATCAGCTCACGGTTGTTGCGGATGATGATCTCGATCGCGAGCACGCCCTGCTGGTTGACGGCGAGTTGTTGCTGCAGGTCGAGCGTGCGCTGGCGGAGCGCGAACAGGATGTCCTCCTCGACGAACGAACGTCGTGGGTCGTCGGCGGTGATCTCGGTGGCGAGCTTGTCGACGACGACGGCGTCGAGGGCCTGGGCAAGGGCGATCTGGTCCGCCAGGGCACGGGTGAGCTCACGCATCTGCTTCTGGTCGTCGCTCAGCGTGACGTTGTCGCGCTTGAGCTGGTCGCGGCCCTTCTCCAGGGAGTGGACGATCGCGTCGATCTGGGTCTGCGAGCTCTCGTAGCGCATGAAATACCGCTTGAGCGGCGTGCCGACGCCGGGAATCCTGCCGATCGCACGCGTGAACCAACCCGCCTCGGTGTCGAGACCGGTGGGATCGAGCTTCTCGACCTCGATGCGCAGGTCCGACAGCGATCGGGCGACCTCGCCGCCGTCCTCGGTGTTGTGGGAGATCTCGCGCAGCGGCGCCTGCAGCATCCGGCTGCGAGTGGCAGAGCGGGTCTGCAGATCGCGGCCCATCGCGTCGACGGCGTCGCGGGCGGCGGTGCGGGCATCGTCGTCGGCGGGATCGATCGCCAGCAGCGTGTCGACCTGCGCCGCGGCCTGTGTGCGCAGCTCGTCGGTGGGATTCGGCTCGGGCACGGCGACTTCGGCTTTCGCCGCTGGGACGTCGAGCACCAGTCCCAGGACCGGGGTCGGTGCGGGTGTCGTCGCAGGATTGAGGGCGGCGTCGGTCATCGTTGGTGGCCTTTCGGGTGATGGTTCAGGTGGCGTACTTCGCGGCGCGGTCGGCGAGTTCGTCGAGGGCGGCCATCGCCGCGTCGGCGTCCTCGGGACGCTTGCCGATCGGAACATCGGCGAGCGCGGTGGTGGTGCGGTCGAGCGCGGTCAGCGCCGACTCGTTCTGGGCGAGCAGTTGTGCGATCTTGCGTCGCTGGGTGGATCGCAGTTCGCGTCGCTGCTCGAGGGTCGATCGCTCGCGGGCGGCGGCGACCGGGTCGCTGTCGTCGTCGTCCAGCTCGGCGATGTGCCGGTCGATGTAGTCCTCGTCGATCGTGCTGATGCTCTCGTAGGCAACGGCAACCTCGTGCAGGTTGTGCAGCGCCGCGTTGTACACCTGTTGCGACGTGGCGAGGTAGCGCGAGTAGGTGAGTTCGCCGGCATCGAGGCGGCGCTGGAGGACGTTGACGAGGCTGTGCCGCTTCTGCTGCAGAGCGGCGAGCTGCTCGGCCGGTTGGGTGTCGGGGAGGACCGCGAGTTCAGCGGCCAGTGCTGCGAGTTCGTGGGGGTCGACCTCCTCGACGCGGGGAATCGCGAACTGCAGCTGCGACAAGGTGCCCGTCGCCGACATCGTGAGCGGCCAGCCGACCGCAGCGAGGAATGCGATACCGACCAGTACGCCGACGAGAAGCCCCGGCGGGTCGAACAGGGCGATCATCGCCCACACGGTGACGCCGAGCACGACGGCGGCGATCCAGGTGGGCGGATAGCTGATGACGGCTCGCCACCAGCTCTTCATCGCCAGTCCAGACCACTCGGTTGCGCCACGACGAGTGCAGGTTACCGGGCCCGCTCGTCGGGCGCCCGCGACGCGATCGCCCGCCGGGTCGCTTCGCTACGGTCGGGGCGATGGTGCGTCCCGACCGGTTCCCGCTCAGCTACGACGAATGCCGCGATCGGTTCCGCTGGACGGTCGTCAACGCTGGTCTCGGGGTCGACGCCGTCCCGATCGCGGCCCGTGGTCCGCACGGCCAGGAGCTGACGATCGACGTCACGACGATCGGGGCGCCGCATCCACGACGGGCCCTGGTCGTCCTCAGCGGGGTGCACGGCGACGAGGGCTTCTCGTCGTCGACGCTGCTGTGCGATGCCGTCGACCGGTGGGTCGCAGGCGGTGTCGACGCGGCCCTGGCCGACGACGCGGCGATCGTGATGATCCACGGCGTGAACCCGTGGGGCATGGCGTACTGGCGACGGCAGAACGAATCGAACGTCGATCTCAATCGCAACTGGGGCCGTGACGAGCGCACGGAGATCCCGGACAACGTGGGCTACAACGCACTGCACCCCGTGCTGTGTCCGAGCGGCGACCGGCCGCCGTCGCCGGAGTCGCTGCTCGACGTCACCCGGGCGATGGTCGAGGAGCGCGGCTACCAGTGGGTCAAGTCGGCCGTCAGTGCCGGCCAGTACAGCCATCCGGATGGCCTCTACTTCGGTGGCGACCGCACCGAGGAGTCGAACCGGTGTCTGGCCGAGATCGTCGCCGCCCGTCTCGCAGGTGCCGAGGAGGTGCTGGTCGTCGACCTGCACACCGGCCACGGCGCCTTCGGGACCTACACGCTGTTGTCCCACGTCGCCGACGACCACCCCGACGACGCCTGGCTGTGCAGCGTGTTCGACGCCGAGCGGATCGAGTGCACCGCTGCGCCGGATGCGACGACCGGCCCGAAGCACGGACAGATCGCCGCCGGGCTCGCCGATGTCGTACCGGGGGCCACGTGGAGGACCGTCACGATGGAACTGGGCACGATCTCCGACACACGGATGATCCTCAACGAACGAGCCGAGCACTGGGTGCACGTCCACGGCGACCGATCGGTCCCCGAGCATGCCCACATCGTGTGGGACCATCGGTGCGGCTCGACGCCGGACGATCCCGAGTGGGAGCGCCTCGCCCGCCTCCACGGCATCACGGTGCTGGACGCCGCCCACGCAACCGTCGCAAACTAGTGTCAACGTCTCGCGACACAGGAGGACACCAATGGGTGTGATGGACACGATCAAGTCGAAGCTGGGTGCCAACAAGGCTCAGACGAAGCAGGGCATCGACAAGGCCGCCGATGTCATCGACGACAAGGCCGGAGACCACGCCGACAAGGTGCAACAGGGCGCGGAGAAGGCCAAGGACGCCGTCGACAAGCTCCCCGAGAAGTGAGAACCGTGGTGGACGTTGCTGCGGTGCCCGGCACCGCGGCGGCGTCCGCCTCGTAGGATCGGCGCGATGAGTGCACCGGTCGAGCGTCGGCGACCCCCCTCGGTCGATGCGCTCGCCCGATCGCTCGCCGCGAGCGGTCTGCCGCACCCGATCCTGGTCGACATCGCCCGAGCCGCGATCGACGCCGACGACGTCGAGTCGGCTGCCGCCCGAGCCGAAGCGTTCCGCCGCACGCTCCTGACCCCGGTGGTCAACGCCACGGGAGTGCTGCTGCACACCAACCTCGGTCGGGCCCCCGTTCGGCACCACCAGGAGGCCACCGCCCAGACCGTCGAGTTCGATCTCGACACCGGAGCGCGCGGGTCGCGCCAGCGGGCCGTCGGCCAGTTGTTCGCCAGGCTGTGCGGCGCCGAATCGGCGATCGTCGTCAACAACAACGCCGCCGCCGTGCTCCTCGTGCTCGCCGCACTCGCCGAGGGTCGCGACGTCCCGGTGAGCCGCGGCGAGAGCGTCGAGATCGGCGGCTCGTTCCGGGTACCCGACGTGATGGAGCAATCGGGGGCCCGACTCGTCGATGTCGGCACCACCAATCGCACCCGTCTCGGCGACTACCGCCGCGCCCTCGACAAGCCGGGCGTCGACGCGGCGCTCGTACTCAAGGTGCATCCGAGCAACTACCGGGTCGAGGGGTTCGTCGAGGAGACCTCGGTGCGCGAGCTGGCGACGCTGGGCGTGCCGGTCGTCGCCGACATCGGCAGTGGGCTGATCGACGCAACGTGTCCGTGGCTGTCCGGGCCGCCGCCGGCATGGCTGGCGGGCGAGCCCGCGGCACGCCAGACGATCGCCGACGGGGCGGCGATCGTGACGTTCAGCGGCGACAAGCTGTTCGGCGGGCCCCAGGCCGGCATCATCGCCGGTCGCGCCGACCTGGTCGAGCGCTGCCGGCGACATCCGTTGGCGCGGGCGTTGCGGCCCGGCGGCCTGGTGCTCGCCGCACTGCAGGACACCGCACTGGCCTATCTCGACAAGCGTGCGGCCGACGACATCGCGTTCTGGCGGATGGTCGCGGCGCCGCTCGCCTCGCTGCGTGTGCGCGCCGGGGCCGTCGCCGCATCCGTGTCCGGCGCCCACCCCTCCGTTGTCGCCGTGCCGATGGAGTCGTTGCCGGGCGCCGGCTCGGCGCCAGGGGTCACGATGCCCTCGTACGGCGTCGAGATCGACGGTGACGTGCTCGGCGTACTACGACGCCACGATCGGCCGGTGATCGCGCGCGCCCGTGATGACCGAACCATGCTCGACCTGCGGACGGTCGATCCCTCCGACGACGCCACGATCATCGCTGCGCTCGGCGCACCGCTGCACGCGTGACGGTCGTCGCCACCGCCGGCCATGTCGACCACGGCAAGTCGTCGTTGGTGCTGGCGTTGACGGGCACCGACCCGGACCGGTTCGAGGAGGAGAAGCGCCGCGGCCTGACGATCGATCTCGGCTTCGCCCACACGACGTTGCCGTCGGGCGAGGAACTCAGCTTCATCGACGTACCCGGTCACGTGAAGTTCCTGCGCAACATGCTCGCCGGCGTCGGCGGGATATCGGCCTGCGTGTTCGTCGTGGCCGCCACCGAGGGCTGGAAGCCGCAGTCCGAGGAGCATCTGCGCATCCTCGAGCTCCTCGGTGTGGGCGCCGGTGTGATTGCGCTCACCAAGGTCGACCTCGTCGACGAGGACCTGCTCGAACTCGCGCGGATGGACGTCGCCGATCACGTGGCCGGCACGTTCCTCGAGGATGCACCCGTCGTCGCGGTGGCGGCCACGACGGGCTCCGGCCTCGACGAGTTGCGCCGGGAACTCGACGCCCTCGTCGCGGGCGCGGCTCGAGCTGCCGACCGCGGACGTCCTCGCCTGTGGATCGACCGGGTCTTCGCGGCCAAGGGCAGTGGCACCGTCGTCACCGGCACGTTGACCGGGGGGCGCCTGGCGGTCGACCAGAACCTGTTGGTCGGCGACCGACCGGTGCGGATCCGTGGGCTGCAGACCGCGGGACGAACCGTCGACGACATCGGTCCCGGCAACCGGGTCGCGGTGAACCTGGCCGGTGTCGACCACCACGATCTCGCCCGCGGCGACGCACTCGTCGCCGCCGAGCAGTGGCGAGCCACCGAGCGCTTCGACGCCTCCGTGCACGTGCTCGGTGCCCTCGACCACGACCTGTCCCGGCGAGGGGCGTTCGTCGCCTACATCGGGTCGGGAGAGCACGCCGTGCGCCTGCGGGTGTTGGGCACCGAGGCGCTGGCCCCGGGTGCCGACGGTGCGGTGCGCGTCTTCCTGCCCGCTCCGCTCCCGCTGTTGCCCGGCGACCGGTTCGTGCTGCGCGAGTCCGGCCGTGACGAAACCGTCGGCGGCGGGGAGGTGCTCGACATCGACCCCGTCCTGCGGGCGTCGCGGGCGGCACCCGACCGCACGATCGAGCGGGTGGTGCGAGAACGTGGATGGGTGACCGTCGACGACGTCGAGCGCCTGACCGGCCAACGCGTCGAACCCACCGTTGGCGGTTGGTTGACGACCGGCGACGAACTGGAGGCGATGCGAACGGCGCTCGTCGAACGCGTCGCCGACGCCGGGGTGCTCGGCGTCGATCTGGCATCGTTCGACGACCGCGAACGGGAGGTGCTCGCCACGCTCGACGAGATCGTCGTGGATGCGTCGACGGTGCGGACCGCCGACGTCGTGGACCCGTTCGCCGACCACCCGTATCTCGCCGCCGTGCGATCGGGCGGCTTCACGCCGCCGCAACCTGACACCGTCGACCGTGCCGAGCTCCGCGAGCTCGTGCGTCGCGGCTGGCTGGTCGCACGTGACGGTGTGTACTTCCACGCCGACACGCTCGATGTGGCCGCCGCATTGGCGGCGCGGCTGCTGGCGGATTCGCCGGGTGGGTTCACGGTGGCGGAGTTCCGTGATGCCACGGGCGCGAGCCGCAAGTTCGTGCTGCCGCTGGTGGCCGAACTCGACGCTCGTGGCGTCACCCGTCGCCGCGACGACCTCAGGATCGCCGGTCCCCGTCTCCCTGCGCTCTGACTCCGGCGAAACCGAGCACGGGGCCCCAGTACGGTCTGAACCCGGCTCGGCGTCAGGTGGCGTCGGCGGGTTCGTTGTCGTCCGCGTCGGCGCCTGTGGGCTTGTTGCGCATCTCGCGGTAGTCGCGTGCGGCGCCCTCCAGCGGTTCGACGTCGAGGGTCACGCCGTCGATGCCGGCGACCCGGATCGGCTCGCCCGCCGCGATCGGCGTCGCACGGTTGGTGCGGGCGCGCCACGTGGCTGAACCGACGGTGACCAGGCCGTCGGGATCGACGGCGTCGATTGCGCTTCCTTCCTGCCCGATCATCCACTCGCGCCCGATCGTCGGTGTGGCGAACCGGGAGCGGACCATCGACGGCATGCCGACGATGAAGGTGAGGGTGATGCCACCGATCCCGGCGATCAGCGCCAGCCACGACGGCCGCATCGACGAGCCCGGTATCGGTTCGAACAGGAACCAGCTCCCGATCACGGTGAACACGATGCCGACACCGGTCCAGAAACGCGGAATGCCCACTTGGACGTCGACCGCGAAGGCGATCATCGCCACCATCAGCAACGCCACCGCCCACGTGCGCGTCGGCAACACCGCCAGGCCGGTGAAGGCCAGCACCGTGCAGACGGCACCGACCGCCCCGGCGATGCCGACGCCGGCGGTGAAGAACTCGAAGACCAGCAGTGCGAGCCCGGTCAGCAGCAGCAGATAGGCGACCGGCGGGCTGGCGACGGTGTGGAAGAGCTGGTCGACGAGCGTCAACTTCGAGAACCGGACGACCGACACGGTGTCGAATCGGGTCGATCCGTCGTCGAGGACGACGAGCTCGGTCGTGACCAGGACGTCGCCGTTCTCCTCGTAGCCGTCCATCGCCGCCACCATGTTGGTGATCGTCGGGATGCCCTCGTCGTCGATGCGCTGCTTGAACACGCCGAGCGTGCGGGCGTCGGACAACCCGACCGAACCGTTGCGCAGGCGCTCCTCGGCGACGCCGAAGTCGATCGAGGTGCCCTCGGGGAGTCCGGACGGATCGAGCGGGACACCGAGGTAGCCGACGCGGGCCCCCGGCGCCATCCCGGTGACGTCCGCCACGGCGAGCAACTGGGCGGCGGTCCCGTAGAAGCGGGCGCCACTGGGGCCGACCCAGATCCCGATCGGGACCGGCGCGTCGGCGACGCGCACGAGGAGTTCCTCGACCACGTCGTCGTCGACCACCGTGCCGTCGCTGTTGACCTGGAGGATCAGCGCCTGCGAGTCGTCCCGTACCGCCCGGTCGATCGCGTCGTCGATCGCGTCGACGAGGATCGGATCGATGTACCCGCTGACCTGCAGTACGTCGATCCGTCCGACGCCGGCGGTGTCGCCGGAGTCGTCCTGGGCCTGGACGCCGGGACCGAACAGAGTGAGCCCGGCAACCAGCGTGAGCATGCCGATCGCTAGTCTTCGCACAGGTGCCTCCAGAGAGCGAGTTCCCGCTGCAGTCGTTGACTGCTGCCCGCGTCGTCGTGGTGGCGGGCAAGGGCGGTGTGGGGAAGACCACGGTAACGGCTGTGATCGCCCGTGCCGCATCGGATGCAGGGCGTCGTGTCCTCGTCGTCGAACTCGACGGCAAGCCGGCGCTCGCGGAGCTCCTGCCCGGCATCGAGGTGCTCGCCATCTCGGCGCCCGAGGCCCTCGACGAGTACCTGCGCGACCACGGGTTCGGCCGGATCGCCAAACGACTGAATCGCACCGGCGTCATCGACGTGGTCGGCACTGCGGCCCCCGGCATCGACGACATCGTGGTGCTCGGCAAGATCAAGCAGCTGGAACGCTCCGGTGACTACGACGTGGTCGTCGTCGACGGCCCCGCTGCGGGCCATGCGATCACGTTCCTCACCTCGGCCGCCGGACTCGCCGACGCGGTGAGTTCGGGTCCGGTGCGGGCGCAGGCCGACGAGGTCCTCGAACTGCTGCACGATCCCGAACGGTGCCAGGTTGTCCTCGTGACGTTGCCGGAGACGACACCGGTCAACGAGGTGGTCGAGACGGCGTTCGCTCTCGAGGACGAGGTCGGTGTCCAGCTCGGTCCGGTCGTCGTGAACGGCGTCGACGTCGGAGATCCGCTCCCCGACGACGCCGCCGTCCGCCGTGCCGTCGCCGATCTCGATGCGCCGACCGCCGAGGGTCTGATCGAAGCGGTGGCGTTCCGCCGCTCGCGTCGGGCGATGGAGGCCGGCGAGATCGCTCGGCTCCGCGCCGAGTTGCCGATCCCCGAGGTGACCCTGCCCGCCCTGCGGGTCGCCGGTCTCACCTCGTCGGACATCGAGTACCTGGCCGCTGCGCTGCGCGGTGGCACCGACAGCGGGGGCGCCGCATGACCGGTGACGACACGGTCAGCAGCGACGTGACCGGCCCTGCATCGGCGACCGCCGTCGACGGCGACGTCATCGATGCATCGGCGGTGATCGTGTGCTGCGGCTCCGGGGGTGTCGGCAAGACGACGACCGCGGCGGTGTTGGGCCTCGAGGCGGCGCGGCGGGGACGGCGCGCCGTGGTGGTCACGATCGACCCGGCACGGCGACTCGCCGACGCTCTGGGCCTGGAGGACGGCCTGGCCTCCGAGCCGCAGCGGATCGAGCTCGACCGGGATGGGAACTGGGCACCGGGTGGCGAGCTGTGGGCCATGATGCTCGACACGGCGGCGACCTTCGACGGGCTGGTGCGGCGCCATGCCGACTCCGACGAGCAGATCGAACGGATCCTGACCAACTCGTTCTACCGCAACATCGCCGGGGCGCTCAGTGGCACCCAGGAGTACATGGCGGCCGAGACGCTGCACGAACTCAACGGCGACGACCGGTTCGATCTGGTGATCGTCGACACGCCACCGAGCCGCAACGCGCTCGACTTCCTCGAGGCGCCGGGGGTGCTCGCGCGGTTCCTCGACCACCGGCTGTTCCGGCTGCTGATGTTGCCGACCCGTGGTGGCCTGAAGGTGATCGGCACCGCAACTCAGCCGGTCCTGCGGGCGATCGGCAAAGTGGTCGGCTCGGACGTCCTCGCCGACTCGGTGGCCTTCTTCCAGGCGTTCGCCGGCATGGAGACCGGTTTCCGTGAACGCGCCGACGACGTCGTGCGCCTGATCCGCGCCCCCGGCACCTCGTTCGTGGTCGTCGCCGCGCCGCGCCACGACACCATCGACGAGGCGGTCTGGTTCGCGAACCAGTTGATCGACCAGGGGGTGGGCGTGACGTCGGCGATCGTCAACCGGACCCATCCCGAGTTCGGTCGCGGGACGGCCGCCGACGCCGCGGCCAGTGCGAGCGAGGCTCGGGGCGCCGGCGACGACGAGCTCGCCACGCTGTGGGACAACGTCGCCGCACTGCGCACGCTGCGCGAACTGGAACTCGGTGTGATCGCCCCGCTCGCCGAGATCGTCGGCGGTGACCGCCTCGTCGTGCTCCCGCTGCTCGACGGAGACGTGCACGACCTCGACGGGCTGATGGTGATCGCCGGGCATCTCTTCGACCATCCGGTCGTCGAGGGGTAGCGTCTGGGTCGTGCACATCCTGCTTGCGTCCGATGCCGACTGGATCGTCGACGAGGTCATCGCTGCGCTCGGCGACGACGACGTCCGCTTCACCGTGTGCCGAGAGGGGCGAGCGGTGTCGGGCCAGGTGTCCGAACGCATGCCCGACCTGGCGATCCTCGACCTCCAGATCGGTTCGATGGGGGCGATGGCCGTGACGATGTCGCTGCGCCTCGACGAATCCGCCGGTGTGGTCGGCCACGTCCCGGTGCTGATGCTGCTCGACCGCCGCGCCGACCTCCATCTCGCCCGCCGCAGTGGAGCCGAGGGCTGGCTGGTGAAGCCGCTCGACGCGCTCCGTCTGCGTCGTGCCGCGGATGCGCTCCTCGCCGGAGGCTCCTACACCGAGGGCCTGCCCGCCGATGCCGGTCCGGTCGAACCGATGGTGCCACTGCCGTCGGAGAATTCGACCGAGGAAGAACCCGCGCCCGCTGGATAGCATGGCCAGCCGCTACGGGGTGTAGCGCAGCTTGGTTAGCGCGCCACGTTCGGGACGTGGAGGCCGGAGGTTCAAATCCTCTCACCCCGACCACGAAACCCCTGGTCACGGGCCTGCGACAGCGGTCCGGGCCACGTACTCGAAACCGAGATCACCGAGGCCCGCACGACCAAGGCTCGGGCCGAAGCCGAGTACCGAGCGGCCGAGAACGTCATCGAGACCCACGACCGACCACTTCGTCGCAGGAAGCACGAGCACGAGATCCAAGCAGCGCAGCGCGAGCTGCAACGCCAACCCGAGATCATCCGTCGAGCCGACGCCATCATCGCGGCGGCCGAGAGCAGGTTGACCGATCTCGCCCAACGAACCAGCGAGGCAAAGGAGTTCCTCCGCCGGCGACCCGAACTCGAGTCGCGCGTCGCCGAGATCGACGAGCGCCTCGCCCACGACCAGCGAGTCCGAACCAGGATCGCCCGGCTCGAACAACCAGCAGCGATTGTCGACACGCTCGGACCGCGGCCCCGAGGCGCCAAGAAGGCGCAGGCATGGGATCAAGCGGCCGGTCGCGTACACCAGCACCAGGCAGCGTTCGACATCCGGGATGGAATCGGCGATTGGCCGGGTCGCTACGACCGTTCCGCCTACGGCGTGAGCTACGACGCCGTCGACGAGGCGATCTGGAAACTCCGTCCCCAGCGTCCGACCATCGAAGTAGCCCGCCCCGAGATCGGCCTCTCGGGCATCGAGATGTAGACGCCACCCGCCGAGTTTCTTGCGGTCGAGGCGACATCCAGCGGACCACCACGAGTCGCCGCATCAAGGTAAGTTGATGGTCGTGGATCCAGTGATCTTGGCGAGCGCTCGCAAGCACGGGATCACAGACGACGACATGCTCTCCACGCCTACCGACACCCGATCAGAGTGTTCGACCTCGAAGACTTGGACATGCTGGTAGCTGCCGACACCGCCGGCCGCATGCTCGAGATCGGCGTCCCCGCCGCCGAGGGTGTCGAGTTCATCGTCCACGCCATGGCCGCTCGACCCAAGTTCCTGGAGACCTGACATGCCCCGCTCAATCCAAGAGATCCTCGACCACGCCGACGAACTTGCCAAGCGGTTCGAGGACTACGAACCCGACCCCGCCGACGAGCGCTCGGTCGAGGAGTACTTGCTCGAACGCGCCGCGCTCGCACGAGCGCGTAGCGAACGTCAGATCGTCGACGCCGTCACTGCGGCGCGCTCGAAGAACGTCTCGTGGCAGCGCATCGGCGAACTCCTCGGCACCTCAGCACAGGCTGCACAGCAGCGCTACGGAGCAGTCGTCGAAGCCGGCTGATACTAAGCGGGTCGACCCGAGCGGCAGGTGCCGTTCCCGGATGGGTCCTTGCTTCCGCTCGGACCGTGATTATGTGGTGGCCCAAGCGCGCCTCGAGGCCGCACAGTTCGCCGGTCACCGCTCGCCCCGGTGCCCGTTGGGCTACGCAATTACCGAGCACCTTTCGATCAGCGAGGCCGGTACGCAGTGGCGCGGTGTTCGATGCGGTAGACGATCACCAGTCGCTCGGTGTCATCGATCTCGTAGATGATGCGGTAGACGCCGCGTCGAGCAGAACGCATCCTCGCCAGCTCGCGCTGAAGTGCGCCTCCGAGCCGGTGCGGGTTCTCGAGGAGTGCGCCGAGCATGAATTCGACGATCGCGGCTGCAGTGCCTTCGGGGAGCCGGTTGAGCTGTCGTTCAGCGGGACCGGTGACACGCAGTGTGTAGCCGGATTCCTCTGCGCTCACTTGGTGAGGTAGCGGCTGCGGAGTTCGTCACCGGTCACGAAATCACCAGCGGCATACGCCTGTCGTGACTCGTCGAGTTCGCGAATCGCTTCGGGGTCGGAGAGCAGTTCGAGGGTGTCTTCGAGCGATGTGAGTTCCTCGGGGCTGATGAGCACGGCGGCGGGGCGACCGTTGCGGGTGACGATGATCCGATCGTGGGTGTGCTCGACTCGGTCGACCATTTCGGAGAACTTCGACTTCACGTTCGCCAACGGCAGCGTCTCAGACATGACCACGATTATAGTCACCGAACCGCGTTGAGGGTCATTGCAGATGTTGGTGGGTCGATCGCGTCCATGATCAAGTGGATCCCGCAGACTGATGGAGGCGTGGCGCAGCGTCTGAACAGGGATCGTCGGAGCGAGGAGCGGATGGCGCCGGCTCCGGAGGGTTGGGCGCTGTTCGACCGGATGGTTTCAGGGTTCGTCGACGTCGACTTCGACGAATGGAATCGAGGTGTCATCAGGGCGAGTCGTCGGGCGAGTTCCGATGGGATCGTCCAAGGTGATGCGAACCAGATCCTGGCAGTCATCGGTGGCGCTGAGTGCGCCGTCGCTGTCGTTTCGTGGCTCTTCTCGTTGAAGTGGGGAGAGAGCTTGGTGTGAGGGTCCGCGATCGGGTGCAGGGATCCCGCCATCGTTGGAGTTGTTCTACGACTTCAACTCTGAGGAGATCCCTTCGATGGTTGACGGTAGTGGCCTGGCCGAGGCGATGCTTGGACTCGCCGGCGTGCGCGTCACGGGCGTGTTCGAGGCCGATGGTGAGGTGACCATCGAGGTCGAGACGACCGAGCCTCGAGCGTGGTGTGAGCGCTGTGGATGTCGGGCTGAGTCACAGGATCGGATGTGGGTCGACGTCCGCGATCTCGAGTGTTTCGGCCGGTCGACACGACTGCGAATTTGGAAGCGTCGGTGGCGATGCCGCGAGCTCGTCGACGACCCCAACCGGGTCGGGGCGGTGCGTCAGTTGGGTGTGGATGAAACGTCGTTCTTGCGAGCGAACCGGGATCACCACACGATCTACGCGACCGGTCTCGTTGACCTCTAAGCCCGACGGTGCGTCGGCCGGCCGGGTGGTGGACGCCCGCCGTCCAAGCCCTGTTGCAGCACCTTCACGATGTCGGGTTCCCGTATTCACCGCGCCCGGGCGGGATCGACTCGCAGGGACGCGAAGTGGTCACCTACATCCCCGGCGAATCCGCAGCGATCGGCTGGTACCGCATCCACAGCGAACAAGGACTGCGACGCTTCGCACGTCTGCTGCACGAGTATCACGACGCAGTCCGGGACTTTCGGCCGGCTCCTGACCTCGAGTGGGCGCTGCCACCTGCGGAGCCTTCCGAGGTGGTGTGCCACAACGACTTCGGCCCCTGGAACCTCGTCTACAACGGCGACGACCCGGTCGGGATCCTCGACTGGGACTTCGCCGCACCGGGGCCGTGCAGGAACGACATCGCCTACGTGCTCGAGTACGCCGTCCCGTTTCGTGACGACACCACCGCACAGACCTGGCACCACTCCCCCGAAGTTCCGGACCGCCGAGCGCGCCTGGAGATCTTCGCCGACGCCTACGGGCTCACCTCGACCGTCGGACTCGTCAACGCCGTCATCGCACGCCAACACCTCACCATTGCCCACGTCCACGAGCTGGACGAACGAGGACTCGAACCTCAAGCCGCCTGGGTCCGGGACGGCACCCTCGACCAGTCCAGACGCATCGCCGCTTGGGCCGAGGAGAACCGAGACCTGTTCACATGACACCGCAAGAGGTGACGACGTATGTCGACCGGGTCCAGGACACTCGATAATGCACGCCCGATAACCCGAGTCGACCGTCGTGGCGCGCCTCTGATTCTGGTCACTCCGCCAGCACGTCGCGCACCAAACGCCCGGGCGATCACCGGATGACCATGCCCCCGAGGTGCCGTTCAAGGCACTCGATAACACCCGCCCCGTAACGCAGTTGCGTCACAGGAGTTCGCGCCACAGAACGGCCCTTACGTGACGCAAGATAATCCCGCCCGACGATCGACGGCCGCCGTGCGCCGGTCTCAGCTTCCGAGGGGGTTGGCGATATGCAGTCCACGGCGTTCAGCGGCGGCGCAGAGCGCAGTGTCCGCGCTGCTGAACACGGTCGCTTCGACGGTCAGCGCAGCAGCGAGGTGAACTGCGTCGTAGCCACGAAGTCCCTCTTCGTCTGCGAGTTCTGCGGCGCTCGCCACCAGCTCATCTGTCACTTGCACGATGTGCAGATCGCTCATCAGCGCGTCGAGCTCGGTGACGGCGGAGCGGTGCTGTGCGTCGGTGAGACGCCGAACCCGTCTCGCGGCACCGAGCGCGGCGCGGGCCTCGACCGAGAGCAGGTTCACCGACGCAACCACGGCGGCGGAGGACCAGATGGTCATGGCACGCTCGGAGCCCTCCTCGTCGATGATCAGCTTGAGCAACGTCGAGGTATCGATGTAGGTGATCACCGGGCTCAGCGCCGCTGCTCGGCGACGAGGTCGCTGACGGGGCCTTTCGACTTGATCCGCTTTCGTGGTGTGTGGCGCTTGCTGCTTGTCGGGGCTCGAACGATCCCCGCCGCGATGAGTTCGGCGAGGTGGTCATGGGCGGCTTCGAGCGATGAGAGCCGGGCGACGGGACGGCCGCGATCGGTGACGATGACCTCTTCGCCGTTGCGGACGCGGTCGATGTATGCGCTGAGTCCGTTCTTCAGGTCACGTATCCCGACTTCAGAACGAGATGTGGCTACTTCCATGACTTCAATGTAGCTATTTCTGCTTGAGGGTCGCTACCCGAATACTTCGCGTCACCTGCCCGACCGACGACACCGGCTCTGTAGTCCGCTCGATCAGCCCACGCCATCCGCAGGCTGCGGTCCAAGCCGCACACTGCGGAAATCGTGCCGGATCCGACCCCTTCAGTTTCGCCCCGAAGTCGTACACGACGACGCCACCGTTGACCGGAGTCGGGCGTCCGCAGTTCGGATCTTGGAAGCCATCTTGGGAGCCGAACTCCCTGACATCAACCGGCACTGAGCGGGACACGCTGGCACGTCGAATCGCGAAGTCCCAGCTAGATCGGCATGCACCGACATGAGTTGGCACACGATGTCATGGCAGGACGTCATTCGGGACGTGGAGGCCGGAGGTTCAAATCCTCTCACCCCGACCAACGAGCAACGGGAGTTGTCTGTCTGCACGTCGGGCACTCCGATGTCAGCACGTGGAGCTGTTCGGTCGTGGACCTCGGTTTTTCGGCCGGGGCTGGAGTCATTGGATCGTTGAGAGCGCTTCGGCTCTGTTCGAACCACCGGGGTTGTGACTACGTTGTGCCAGTACCGCATGGTGCACTGAACCTCAGGAGTGAGTCGTGGCAGCAAGACGTGGAGCCGGTGGCGCAGCGGTGGTCGAGGAGGCAGCACCGAAGGTGGCCCACCCCACCGTCGAGGAGCGAGTTGCGTCGGGCAAGGAAGCCCGGCGTCTCGTGCCTCGGTCGAGCCATGCCGAGCTGACCGTCGACGACGCCCGACCCGACCCGGTCGCACTCCTGGAGGGCCAGGCAGCCACACGAGTTCCGGAGCTCGTACCAATTCGCTACGGGCGGATGCTCGTGTCGCCGTTCACCTTCTATCGCGGTGCGGCGCTGGTGATGGCGTCCGACCTTTCGCGAACGCCGTCGTCGGGCCTGCGCGTGCAAGTGTGCGGCGACGCGCATCTCATGAACTTCGGCGTGTTCGGATCCCCCGAACGACGTCTGGTGTTCGACATCAACGACTTCGACGAGACTGCGCCGGGTCCGTGGGAGTGGGACGTCAAGCGTCTGGCGGCCAGCTTCGCGATCGCCGGCCGTGACAACGGCTACGCGAAGAAGCAGCGTCGCCGCGTCCTCCTCGACCTCGTCGCCGCATACCGCGCGGCGATGACCGACTTCGCCGGCAAGAAGAACCTGGAGGTTTGGTATGCCCGGCTGGACGTCGACGACCTCTACGCCCAGCTGCGCGGTTCGGTCAGCGGCTCGGTGCGCAAGCAGGCCGCGGCGAACATCGCGAAGGCGCGGACTCGTGACAGCTCGCACTCACTGGGCAAACTCACCGAGGTCGTCGACGGATCACGTCGGATCATCAGCGACCCGCCGCTCATCGAACCCATCGAGAACCTGCTCGACGGCGACGTTCACGACCTCATCGTGAGCGAGTTGCACGAACTGCTCCGGGCGTATCGTTCCACGCTGCAGCCCGATCGGCGGCAACTGCTCGAGGGCTTCCAGCTCCAACACGTCGCCCGCAAGGTCGTCGGGGTCGGCAGCGTCGGGATGCGGGCGTGGATCCTGTTGCTGTCCGGCCGTGACGACGACGACCCGCTGTTCCTGCAGGCCAAGGAAGCACAGCAATCGGTGCTGGAGGAGTTCGTCGGTTTCAGCGATGCGGAGACGAACGGCGAGCGCGTGGTCAAGGGTCAGCACCTCATGCAGGCGACGAGCGACATCTTCCTCGGCTGGCAGAGCTTCGACGGCGTCGACGGGGTACGCCGCGACTACTTCGTCCGTCAACTCAAGGACTGGAAGGGCTCAGCATCCGTCGAGACGATGGCCCCTCAGACCATGTCGGTGTACGCCAGGATGTGCGGCTGGACGCTGGCGCGCGCCCACGCCCGGTCGGGCGACCGCATCGCGATAGCGTCGTACCTCGGCTCCGGCGACGTCTTCGATCAGGCGATCGCCGACTTCTCCGAGGCCTACGCCGACCTCACCGAACGCGACCACGCGCTGCTCGAGCAAGCCGAGCGTGACGGTCGGGTCGAAGTACGACGGGGGCTCTGAGCAAGCTTCGCCAACCCGAGAGTCTCCTACAGTCGCCGGAGCGAACTTGCGGGCTGCTGACGCCGACAGGAGATGCCGGGCCCAACAGCGCAGGTCAACAGCAGGTGGTCGATCACCCCGAAGGGCGTCAACTGCGCCTTGGTGGAGCTTCTCGACGACTCCTGTGAGGCGGAGCTGCGCAGCGACATCGCCGACACCGGTGGCTCCTACGAGGTCAACGCAGAGTCGTAGCACCGGGCGAACCCTGCGACCAGCGAAGACCCGTCGAGGCCCGCTGGGCGCGTTCAGGCCCGCACAGCGATGGTGCGAACGTGGCCGAGTAGACGCTCGGCCAAGAGGATGATGACCTGAGCGGCGATCAGGGCGAGGAACGCTTCCATGGGAGACCTCCGTGGAGTTGAGATTCGCCGTCGAACCTACGACACGAAGATGACCCTGCCGGTGCGGCGCGGTGGCCGTCGGATGAACGTCTGAGGAAGCCGTGACGAACGTTTCGTTCCCGCTCAGCTGCCGGCGGGCGCGGCCGGCGCCTACTTGGCCGCCGTCTTCTTGGCCGCCGTCTTCTTGGCCGCCGTCTTCTTGGCCGCCGTCGTCTTGGCCGGCCCCTTCTCGGCGAACGACCGCTCCGCTGGGGGCGGCTCGACGACGGGTGTCGCCGACTGCTCTGCGCGCTTCGGGCGCCCCGGCACCGCCTTGCTCACGACGGCGCCAGCGGTGCCGACGGTGAGGCCGGCGCCCTTGGCGACGAGTTCACCGCCGGTGCGAATCGCTCCGCCGGCGACCACACCCGTCCACTCCGTCACGCGCCCCAACTGATTCGACACGTTGGTCCCGTTCCGGGCGATCGCATCACCGGCACCGGCACCGTCGGGACTCCACTCGTGCATCTTCTTCCAAGCGAACCAGCCGCCGACGGCTGCAACGCCACCGATCAAGGTCGTCTCGATTGCTCCCATTGCTTCTCCTCCTCATGCTTGTTGTCCATGGTCGTGCGAGACCGGCCGGCCTCGGCATCACACCGAGGCGGCGGCCTCGACGATGTCGTGACGTGTCCCGATGTCGATGGCCTCGACCGCACCGAGCAGCCCAACGGCGCGCTCGTGGTCGGCGATGTGTCGCCCCACTCGTTCGATCAGCCACGGCACGCCGACGGACAGGCCGGTGGCGCCGACGGCCGCAGAGGTGGCGGTTGCCCACCCGACCGGATCGAGCGGACGACAACCGAAGAACTGGCTCAGCCCTGGAGTTTGGATCGTCACCACGAGCGCACCGACGCTGAGTACCGTCGCCCCGACGACGGTCGGGCTCCGGCCACCCGAGACCAGTGTCTGAGCGAGCTGCGTGCCCACGAGCCCGGCCAGTGCAACCGTCCGAGCGCGCGTCGGTGTGCCGGTCAGGCTCGCCAGCGTCCACGCTGCGGTCGCGCCCGCGGCGGTGGCGCCGGCGCGGATCGCGATCTCGCGGATCAAGGCGTCCCCGAGCGAGGCGTCAGGACCCTCGTGGAGCAGGCGCTCGGGGGTCTTGTCGGGCGGTTCGCGCAGCGCTATCGCCAGCGCGGGCGCCATGTCGGTCAGCAGGTTGACGAGCAGGAGCTGGCGGGCGTTGATCGGTGAGCGGCCGGCGATGGCGGTCCCGGCGAGGATGAATCCCACTTCACCGAGGTTGCCGCCCACCAGGATCGCCACGGCGGCACGGACCGATTCCCACATCGCTCGGCCCTCGACGATGGCGTCGATGATGGTCTCGATCCGGTCGTCGGTGACGACGACGTCCGCGACAGCGCGGGCTGCCGAGTTGCCGTTCCCGCCGCCGAGGGCGATGCCGGCATCGGCGAGGCGGATCGCCGATGCGTCGTTTGCGCCGTCACCGGTCATCGCGACCGAGCGTCCCGTGCGTTGATACGACTCGACGATGCGGACCTTCTGGGACGGCGAGACGCGGGCGAAGACGGAGACCTCGGCGATGATCTTGTCAAGGGCATCGTCGTCCATCGCTTCGAGCTCGGAGCCGACCACGATCCGGCCGCCGTTCAGCATGCCGAGTTCCGCGGCGATCGCCTCAGCCGTACTCGCGTGGTCGCCGGTGATCATCGCGACGTTGACGCCTGCAGCGCGAACAGCGCGAACAGCTGCGGCTGCGCTCGGACGAACCGGGTCGGCGAGGGCGACGAAACCGATGAACTCCATGTCCGAGGGCACGTCGTCGACCGAAATCGTCGCCATCGACGTCCCCGTCGTCTCGGCCACGGCGAGTACCCGGAGCCCGCGCCGTCCCAACCGATCCACATCGTCGTGCAGACGCAGCAGTGCGGCTTCGCCCAGTGGCTCGCTTCCACCTCGTCGACGCCACGTCGCGCACCGCGGAAGCACCACTTCGGGTGCGCCTTTGACAGAGATCAGCCGTCGTGACCGTCCGGTCGACCCGAGGACCACGTGGTAGCCGCGACGCGACTCGAACGGGATCTCCTGCAGACGAGTCCAGCCAGCAACCCCGTCGGAATCGAGGATGCCCACCTCTTCGGCCGCCGTCAGGATCGCCTGGTCGGTGGCGTGACGGAGCGGGCCGTTTCCGTTCGATGCGGGCGTTGCCCTCGCCGCCGCCGCAACGACGCTGCGCCCCTCGTCCGACAGCTCGCCGAGCAGTTGGTCGGTGCCGTTGGTGGAGACCAGGACGAGGCGGATCGAGTTCTCGGTGAGCGTGCCGGTCTTGTCGAAGCAGATCTGGTCGACTCGTCCGAGTGCCTCGAGTGCGCGCGGATTTCTGACCAGGGCGTTGTTGCCCGCGAGCCGACGTGCGGCGGCCACCTGCGAGAGCGTGGCGAGCGCGGGGAGTCCCTCCGGCACGGCAGCGACCATGAGGCTCACTCCGGTACCGACCGCGGCACGCATCGGCTGTCCGCGTGCGAGTCCGAGACCCGTGACCGCAGCGCCACCGACGAGCGACACCGGCAGGGTCATCTTCGTCAGGTAGCCGAGTCGCTGTTCGACACCGGACGGCGGCGGGTCTCCAGCGGCCGCCGCGCTGCGCCCGGTCTCGGTGTCGGTGCCGACGGCGACGACCAGTGCCGTGACGCTGCCGGCCGCGATCGAGGACCCCTCGAACAGCATCGAGCTCTGCTCCGGAATCGGGGCGCCCGGCGTCGCAATGTTCGACTTGGCGACGGGTAGCGACTCGCCGGTGATGGTCGACTCGTCCACCTCCAGGTTGTCTGCCGACAGGATGCGGCTGTCGGCCGGCACGGTGTCGCCAACCTGGAGCTCGATGACATCGCCGACCACGAGCCTGTCACCGGGAACCTGCACGGCGGCGCCGGCGACGCGTACCGTGACCATCGAGTCGCCCAAGCGCTCCAGACGCTGCAGCGACCGCTCGGTCTGCATCCGCTGGGCGGCGCCGACCAGCGCATTCGTCCCGACGACGCCACCGACCAGCGCAGCATCGACGGCGGAGCCGACGGCGGCGGACAACGCCGCACCGAGCCCGAGGAGCGGTGTGAGCGGATTCGCGAGTTCCTCCGCGAGCGCCTGGGCCAGACCGATCGGTCCCTGGCGGGCCTGTGCCGTCGACGTCGCGTTGCGTCGATTGCGTTCGGCGGCCTCGAGACCGCTCGTCGTGGTTCCCAGTCGAGCGAGCGACTCGGACGTGTCGAGTTCGTGCCAGGGATCGCGAGGCGCGGTTCGAGGTGGCCGCTGTGCAGCCGCCCGCCGACCTGCCGTCGCGCCCAGCCCCATCGAGACCAGCGCAGTGCCGTTGATCGGGAGCAGCGCCCGTTCGGTCGCCGTCCGCGCCGGGCCGAGCAACGACCACAGCCCACCGGTGGATGCGCCGGACAAGGCGAGGAGCGCACTGCGTCGGCTCACTTCGCGAGCGGTGTCGACGGCACTGACAACCCGCCACGCATTCTCCAGGCTCGTTCCGACGACGAGATGCGCACCCCACGGGATGCGATGGCCTTCTCGTTCCACGCCGAGGCTGACGTCGGCGGCCCGCAGCGCGCGGGTGTAGGCGCAGCCGAGGTACATCACCACGCGACCGCCTCCTTGGAGATCGCGGATCTCGTCGACGAGCGAGGTCGCCGTCAGCCGACGGTCGATGCCGAGCCGGTCTGCGAGCGCGTCGGTCCCACCGGCGAGCACCACCTCGAGATCGGCGGAGCGGGCGGCATCGACGATCTCGTCCGCGAGCGCCACCGGTTCGGGTCGGGTCGCCACGAGCGCGAGGAGGGTGTCGTTCTTCCAGAGCCCGAGCACCTTGCGTCCGCCCGCCCCGAGGAGGCGAGCGCGATTCTTGGCGCCGCGGGGCAGTGCGGAGTCCGACTGCTCGAGGAGCTCGAGTCGCCAACTGCGCCAACTCCGCTTCTCGTGCGGGCGATCGCGGTCGAATAGGGAGGACGTCCGCCGTGCCAGCTCCACCGGGTCGGCGCTGGCGTCGAAGCCGACGATGTCGGCAACGGCCCAGATCTCCGATGTGACGGTCTGTGCCTCGATGACCAGGGTGTCGACGCGATCGAGCCGTCGGAGTGCCAGCGGATCCATCGTGAGGACGTCGTGGCGCGTGAGCAGCCGGTCGAACTCGGCGGCGAACGCTTCGCGTCCGAGCGTCGCCGCCTTCGGGATGCCGGCGAGGAGCAGCTTCGACGCTCGGCGCGGATCCTTGGTCGCGCCGAGCACTGCGGCCGTGGCACCGAGCGACGCCAACCCGACGCGATCGGAATACGACTCGATCGGACCCTTCGGAAGGGCGACCGGGCGTCGCTCGACGGGTTCGGCGGGGTGGCCGACGCTGTGCCGACCCTGCACCAGCTCGGACTCGCGTCGTGTCCACGTCGCGTTGCGCGACTGCTGCTCACCGAGCTTGATCGACCGGTGGCCGATGTCGACGATGAGGCCGAGCGGGCCCTGACCGAGTGCCTGGGCCGCCGCATTCGTCGTCGACATCACCACATCTGCGGTCGGCGGACCCAGCCGACCTTCGAGGAACCGACGAACGCGCGGAGCATTGTCGGCAACGCTCACGAGTCCGGGAATCTCGCCGGGCAAACGGATCACGTGCAGGGCCTGGGCCGCGGTGGCGTAGCCCAGTCCTGCAACGTCCGCAGCGATGCCGAACACGTTGAGGTGGATCGGTGTGCGATCCGCCGGATGGTCGGGGCGGTCGTGCGGGAACCGCTCGTCGGCGACGTCGTGGAGTTCCTCGACGGTTTCGAGTGTTCCGATCAGATCGTCGGCATCGATCGCCGCAGGGTCGAAGACGACGACGAGTCGACCGACGACGGCATCGACCTCGGCCCATTCGACGCCGTCGAGTCGTTCGATTGCGGCCTTGGCGTCCGCGGCGAGGGCCTCGTGCTCGGGAAGGTGCGCGCCCCGCACCTCGATGTGGGCATGACCGTCCTCGGACACGGTCATCCGGCGTTCGATGCGACCTTCGGCGTTGCCCAGCACTCGCATGCCGGTCCGAAGCGCCGTGAGCGGGTTGAGCAGTTGGACGAGTGAACGTGACGGAGCAGCCATGGCAGTGGAGGCGGCCCGATGGACCTTTCTGCAGCGTGCTCGCTTCGATGGGTTGCGTCCTCGCCCTGATCGGGTGAGATGCAGGACGTGCGGCTACAGCATTCGCTGAGCGCGCAGGGAGCGCATCGCGAAGTAGCCGAGACAGGGCGGGGCGTAGAACGTGATCAGCCGGTACGTCATCGCTGCGGCCATGGCCGTCGCACTGTCGACGCCGATCGCCGTGAACCCTGCGGCCAGTGCCGCCTCGGTCACCCCGACACCACCCGGCACGGGCATGAGGCCGGCGAACAGGGCGACCGCGACATTGACCAGCACCACGTCGGCGAACCCGACGTCCTGACCGAAGGCCCGCAACACCGTGTACATCGCCAGCGAGAAGAGCAGCTGCACGAGGAGGTTGGCGAGGATGACCGAGATCAGGCGTCGCGGAGAGCTGAGCAGCGGTCCGATCTTGGCCCACGTGGTCTTCAGGACCGCCACGACCGGATCGCGGAACTTCGGGACGAAGGCGACCACGGCGACGCCGATGACGATCGCCACCAGGACGAGCAGGACGAGTTGCCCGTTCAAGTCCGGCGCGTTGGCGCTGATGTTCATGTTCAGGCTGCCGAGTCCGAAGCCGACGATCACCAGCATCAAGGTGATCTGGGCGACGAACCCGGCGACGCTGTCGAGCCCGGCGACGCCGATGGCCGTCGTGCGGTCGAGGCCGTTGCGTTGGAAGAAGCGGATGTTGACCGCAACGCGCGCTGCCGTCGACGGCACGGCCAGGTTCACGAACGTGATGGCGAACTCGAGCAACGTCAGCCTGGCGAGCGGGATCGGCAGCGGTGCAGCTCTCGACACCGCGAAGGCGCTGGCGACCCGTGGCACCTGCCCGAGAACGAACGCCAGCAGGAGACCGGCGGTGCTGGCTGCGGCGATCGAGTCCACGATCGACGAGAGACCCACACTCTGGATCGCACCGATGAGCGAGTAGGCGACGATGATGAGCAGCGCCATCATCACGACGTTGCCGACGGAGATCCGCCTGAGGGTCTGCAGTTCCTGTTCCTCGCCGCCGACGTGCGCGATCACGGCCTTGCGGAGATCGTCGATGTCGAGGTCGGCCGCCGAAGCCTCCTTGCGCAGCGACGGCATCATCGCGGCTGGTTGGACGAACGTGGTCGCCGCCGTGAGTCGTTCGACGCCGAGCGCGTCGTTGGCGGCGCCGATGGCCCGGTCGACGCCGACCGCCACCGCGGTCGACGCCAGCAACTGCGCCTCGTCGAGCCGGCGTGACGTGTCGTCCCAGGCGATCGTGGCGCGGTCGAAGTTGCCCAGGTAGGCGCGCCCGTCCGACACCTGGAGATCGTCCGGGGTGATGCCCCCGTGCCGAACGCCTGCGGCGTGCAGCCGCTCGAGTGAACGCCACGCATCGGCCAGCAACTCGTCACTGACCACGTCGTCGCCCTGGCCCAACCCGCTCCCCAACCGCTCCGAGACGAAGAGGGCGTCGCCGCGGCTGTCCATCGCCGCCGCGACGAAGGGCATCACGGACACCCGTTCGCGCTGCGCGAACAGCGTCAGATACGCCTGGTGCTCGATCTGTTGCCGGCGGTTGACCGTGACGTTGTGGCCGCCCGATCGATAGAAGAGCAGGCGCCACATCTTGACGAAGAACTGGCTGTCCCACGAGTCGCGGCCGTGGACGTGAACGTCGAGTTGTCGGCCATCGGGCGTCGTCGCTCGGGCCAGCACCACGCCGCGGCTGACGTGGACGTCGGTCGCTTCGGCGTCGACCCCGATCGATCGCAACGATTCGCCGAGGTCGTGGAGCGAGGGTGTCCCGTCCGGCGAGCCGAAGCCGAGATGGACCACCGCGCCTGCGGCCCAGCCGATCGCCACGGCGCACAGTGCCGCACCGGGAGCAGCGACGCCGAGAACGAGCGCGGACAGCCAAGCCAGGCCGATCAGCCACCGGCCGCTCTTGCGCAGCGGACTGACGAGGTACGGGTTCACCACGGAGATGGCGGCCGCGCTGGCCGCCAGCGCCAACGACGGGAACCCGTCGGCTGCGTTCGCCGAGCCGATGCCGTCGGCCAGCGACGGAAACGAGCCGTCGACGAATCGCCCGACGGCGAGGACCCCGGCGACGGCGAGCGCAAGGCTCACCCCCCAGTCGCGCAGCAGCGTCCAGCGGCCGCGCACCAATGCCAGCAGACCGATGCCGAGCACCCAGAGCTGAGCGAGGTCGAATGCGCCGCTCCACAGGAGATCGAGGACTCCGGGCAGGGTGGACAGCCAGCCGGCGAAGGCCCGCTCGAAATCGCCGACGTCGTCGATCTGCCACGCCGTGACGACGATGAGCACGACCGACACCACGAGCAGCACCGCATCGGTCGGACGTCGGAATCGCGGCGGACGCGAGCCGACGGCGAATGCGCGTGTGGCCAGGCGTCCGGATCCGAGATCGGACAGGTGGATCGCGGGGTGCTCGTGCTTCGCCTCGCTAACGGGTCGGCTCATGGGTCGGAACCCTCTCCTTCGTCGGTGCGGTGGGCGGCCTCGAGACGCTCGAGCCGTGCCGCGATCTCGGCGAGCGAGTCGGCCACCCGCTCCAGTGGATGCGGTGCGTCGGACTCCGCTTCGGCGCGGGTTCGCTCGATCCGGACCCGTGCGGCTTCGATGAAGATCGAGGTGACGGCGGCGGTCACCACCGTGACCAGTCCGATTCCGGTGAGCATCACGATGCTCGCCACACCTCGCCCGAGCCCGCTTGTCGGTGTGACGTCGCCGTACCCCACGGTGGTCACCGTCTGCAGCGTGAACCACACGGCCTCGCCGTACGTCGGAAAGTTGTTGCGGTCGAAGGCCCACATCAGCAGTGCACCCACCAGCACCGCGGAGACCGTCACGCTCATGACCGCCCAGATGGCGGCCCTCGCTGACGCAGGATTGGCGCGGAAGCGCTCGAGCGCACGTCGCAGCAGAAATCTCATCGGGACATCGTCACACGGATGACATCGGCTCCACGGTGACCGTCGCACATCGGCACGGACGACAGTGCCGTGTCCCGGTACGAATCAGCCACTCTGGGTGACGCCCTGCGTGCCGAGCTGGCCGTACGTTCCCATGGGCAGGTCGTCGCAACATCGATGCCTGCTCCGCCACCGCCGTGAGCAACGGTGTCCGCCGGACGCCGTCGTGCCTCGGCGCCAACTGAGAGGAAGTCAGAACATGAGCAACAAGCCAGTCACGGTCGCCGTTGCGACCTACGCGAACAAGCAAGCCGCCGAGAAGGACTTCGACACGCTCCATGGCGTCAAGAGCGAGGGCCAACTGGACCACCTCGCCGTCGCCGTGGTCTCGAAGGACGCCGACGGCGAACTCAAGATCGATCGGCACAACACCAGCGCCAAGCACGCTGCGTGGGGCACCGGCGTCCTCGGTGGAGCGTTGACGGTGATCTCCGCGCCTCTGGGCATCGTGTTCCTGGGCCCGCTCGCTGCCACGACGGCGGTCTGGGCCGGCGTGGGCGGCTTGGCCGGGCACTTCTGGAAGAACATCCCGAAGGACGAGGTGCGCAAGATGAACGACCTGCTGGAGGCCGGCAACGCCGGTCTCGTCATCGTGGCCGTCAACCCGCAGGGAACCGACATCGAAGCCCTGCTGACGAACGCAGACAGCGTGGTCGCATCCACCGCCGTCGGCGATTCGGACGGCGCCCTCGACGCGGCGTTCGAGAACGCCGCGGCCTGACACACGTCTGCCCCGACGGTGCTCCCGTCGGCGGGGTTCCGGCGGGGCAGGCGGTGACGCAGTGACGTCGCTCAGATGACGGGGGACGTTTCGGCGATCAGGCCGGCTCCTCGTGCCCGATCGACGGCCTCGGTTCTCGACGTGGTTCCCAGCTTGCGGTAGATGGCTGCGGCGTGGCTCTTGACGGTGTTGCGCGAGACGAACAACTGCGTGGCGATCTCGGCAAGGCTGAGATTGGTGGGCAGGTACTGAACGACGCGCAACTCGGCGGCCGTCAGCGCCCACGTCCGGTCGGCGAGCACGGAGGTGGCCGCCCGCACGGTCGCACCGAGTTCGTCGATGTGCCGGGCGAGCGGGGTCGTTGGATTCTGCATCTCCATCTTGGCGTCGAGTTCGTGCAGCATGTCGAGCGCTGTCCGAGCATCGTCGAGGAGCAGGCTGGTCTGGATCAGAGGGACAAGGCCGAGCGTGCCGAACCACGGTGCGGAATGGCCGAACCCGGCCAGTTTCCGGCGACCGGCATCGCGGCGGGCCAGCGCTTCGTCGTGCCGGCCCGATCGGGCATCGAACAGCGACGCGATCGCCAGCGAGACCGCCGTCGCTGATACGTCCTTTCCGAGCGGCGTGGCCAGCAGACGGATCGCCCGGTCGCTCAGTACGGCGGCTTCGTCGGCAGACCCTTCGAGGTCGAGCACGATCGCAAGCAACGCCGCAGCGGTCGCCTGCAGTGTGGTGGTCTTCGCCACCTCGTTCTCGAACAAGGCCTCGCGCATCAGGTCCACCGCGCCGTTACGGCCGCAGAGGTAGCTGTTCGCCCCGAGCGCCAAGCAGGCCAGTGCCCGCCACTCGCCGTGCGGCAGATTGCGGTAGGCATCCTCTGCGACGGGGATCAGATCGCACGCCGGAAGATTCTCGAGGCTTGCGTACAACGCATCGGTTTGGTGGGCGAGGACCCCGGCGACGCGCCGTGGGCTCCGGTCGGCAGCCTCGGACGCGGGCCGGCAGAGTCGCGTCCAACCGAGCGCCTGCTCGCCCCCGCCGGTGCCGATGTGGAGCACCGCCTTCATCTGCTTGAGCGGCAACGAGTCACGGACTCGGGTGTCGTCGAAGTGCTCCAGCCAACGCTCGATCGTTCGGTACATGCCGCGTGCGGCGTAGGGCCCACAGTGCTGCATCACCAAGCTCTCCACGAGGTCGGCGTCGGTTGCAGCAGCCGCATGTTCGATGGCGAGGTCGGCATCGCCCTGATTCGACCACCACGTGGCAGCGCCCACGTGGATGTCGCTCCACCGGGCCGGGTCGACGCTGCGCAGGCGCGACGACAGCCAACGCGAGAGGACCGCATGCATGCGGTACCACTCGTCGTGTTGGTCGAGCCCGATCAGCATCAGCTCGCTGCGGCAGAGCCGACGTAGGGCCGCCGCCGTGTCGGTGCGATCGAGCACCGCATCGCACATCCCCCCGCTGAACCGTTCGAGGCACCCGACCTCGGTGAGGAGCACCTGGTCGTCCGGGCTGAGCGCCCCGAACCATTCGTGCGTGACGTAGTCGGTCACGTCGGCGAGGTCGCCGAGCTTGTCCAACGGGACGCCCAGGTGTCCTCGGTGGGTCGCCAGCACTTGGCCGGCCAGGCGGAGTCCTGCGGGCCACCCTTCGAACTGCTCGTCGACCGCTGTCAACACGTCGATGTCGGACTCGAGGCCGAGTGCCGCCAGCATCTCCTCGGTCTCGGCGAGATCGAAGCTCAGATCGTCGGCGGCGACGTCGATGACACCCGGATGGAGCCGGTGGCGGGCGACGGCGTCCGAACGGTGCGGCGACCGGCCGACGAGGACCAACGTCGAGTCGGGTGGAAGATGATCGATGACGAGATCGATGACCCCCGACGACTCCACGCCGTCGATGTGATGGACGTCGTCGAGCACCAGGACGAACGGCTCGATCGGGGCGGCGACCAGCTCGGCGAGGTCGGCGAACGGGGCGGTCCCGTCGGTGGTGACCACCCCAGGCTCGTGTGGTCGGCGGGCGAGCAGGCCCGCCGCAATCGCATGGGCGAGCACCAGTGGATCGTTGTCGATCGGCTCGAGGTCGAGCCAGTGAACCCGCCGTTCGTCGCCGCCGACCCACCGGAGCACCTGCGTCGACTTGCCGAATCCGGCGGGCGCCAGGACGCGGAGGACCTGGCCGTTCGCCGAGGTGTACCGTTCGTCCAGGCGCGAACGCGCAATGACGCTCGACCGCGTCGTCGGTCCCCTGAACCGTGCGCGGTCACGAATGGAGACGAGATCGTTCATCCGAACCGGACCACGTCCGAGCTGGCGCATGGGCGGCCGAGACTGACGTCTCGGTGGTCATCGTGCACGCAGCGGAGGGTACTGCGGATCGAATCGACGTGTTCGGCCGTGCGGAACATCCACGGGATCGGGTGGCCGATGACGGAACGTGGCCGCATCACCCACAGCGGTGGATGCCCGCATCATCGCAGTGTCGTACTGTGGCTGGCGATGTGCGCAGTGTGGTGTCGCCGGGATGCACGGATCGACCGGTGAACGGCCGCTCTGCCGATGTCGGTGCCCGGTTGGTCACGCCGCGGGCAGCAGCGGTCGCCGGCATCCTGTTCGCCGTGCTGTTCGGCACGTCGACCGTGCTGTTGCGGTTGGCGGTGCCGCCGGTGAGCGGCGATGCCGGCGAGTGGCTCGACTCGAATCGATCCCGTGTGAACCTCGCTCTGTGGCTCGTGCCCTTCGCCGGGATCGCGTTCCTCTGGTTCATCGGCGTCGTCCGTGATCGCCTCGGCGATCGCGAGGACCGGTTCTTCGCGAGCGTGATGTTCGGCAGCGGCATGGTGTACCTGGCGATGCTCTTCGCCGCAGCCTCTCTGGGGGCTGCGCTCGTCGGTTCCTACGAGGCGGCGCCGGAGCGGATGTTCGAATCCGGCGGCTACGAGTTCGCCCGCGAGGCGGTGTTCGCACTGTCGAACACCTTCGGCGTCCGGATGGCCGGTGTCTTCATGCTCTCGACCGGCACGATCTGGTGGCGATCGGGCGCCGTCCCGCGCTGGATGGCCGGCTTGACCTACGGACTCGCCATCTTCCAGGTCTTCGGCCCCGGCATCAGCCTGTGGATGACGCTCGTGTTCCCGTTCTGGGTGCTGGTCGTCAGCGTCCACTTCCTGTTGGTTGGCCCCGAATCGTCCATGACGGGCGATGAGCAACCGGTCGCACGATGAGTACGTTCGACTCATGCTCGACACCGATCTGACCGCCGCAGACGTGAAGACCTATCTCTACGGCTATCCGCTGGTCTACAACCTCGTCGAAACCCAGCGGCTGATCGCTCACCGGGACCTCGTCACCGCTGGTCGACCCGGCCCCCGACCTCGCTGCGGCACTCGTCGAGGGTCGCCGGCGCGGCGACGCGAAGCTCGAGGAGCTGAGCAGGACCTTGCTGAAGATGGTCGACGGATGGAGCGGCGCCATGCACGGATTCGACTACAACCTCGACCACACGGGCATCGGCACCGTCGACGCCCCCGAGTGGAAGATCGCCGACCGCACGACGGCCTACGTGACCCGGGCCATCGCCGCCCGCCTCGGCCTGTGGGGCAACCACGGCTACGAGGCGAGGTACGACCTCCTCTGGCAGGACGAGAACGGTGACGAACTCGACGGAAGCCACGCGTACGAACTCACGCTCGACCCGCAGCCACAGGTCGATGCGTTCTGGTCGCTCACGATGTACGACGAGCCGGACTACTACCTGGTGGCGAACGAGATCGACCGCTATTCGATCGGTGACCGCACACCCGGTCTCGAGCTGGGACCCAACGATTCGGTGACGATCCTGATGCAGCACGCGAGACCGTCAGGGGGCACGTGGCGAACTGGCTGCCGGCACCGAGCGGCAAATTCCGCCCGATCCTGCGCAGCTACCAGCCGGTCGGCCCGATGCTGACCGGCGACTACGTACTCCCGAAGGTGCGCAAGCTGGGGCAACCGCGTTGATCGACCCACGACCTCACAGAAGCGAGTGCCCATGACCGCTACCGAAATCGTCGACTCGCGTGTCGCCGATCGCACCTCGATGGACGATCGCGTCCAGCTGGGCCGGTCGGTTCGTCAGCGAGTACCGCGAACGTCACTGGCAACCTGGGAGGCGAGCGCGGACCGCGCCGATCCGGTCGACACGCTCGAGCGCCAGGCCACCACGAGAGAACCGACCCTCGTTCCGCTGCGCTACGGCCGGATGCTCACGTCATCGTTCGCGTTCTTCCGAGGCGGTGCCCAACTCATGGCCGGCGACCTCGCCACGCTGCCCCACACCGGACTGACCGTGCAACTCTGCGGCGACGCCCACCTGGCGAACTTCGGCATCTACGCGGCCCCTGATCGACGGCTCGTGTTCAGCCTGAACGATTTCGACGAGACGCTCCCCGGCCCGTTCGAGTGGGATGTCGCTCGTCTGGCCGCCAGCTTCGAGGTCGCCGGACGAAACCGCCGCATCGGGTCCTCGCAGCGATCCAAGATCGTCGCCGCCGCCGTTCGCTCGTATCGGCGTGCGATGGACGATTTCGCGGGCATGGCCACGCTCGACCTCTGGTACGAGCGTTTGGACGTCGACGACATCAGCGATCGTTTCGGCGACGACGCGACAGCGGCCGAGCGCAAGCGCTTCGCGCAGGTCATCCGCAAGGCCAGGTCGAAGAACAGCCTGCGCGCGATGGCGAAGCTCACCGAGGTGGTCGACGGCACACCGAGGTTCCGCAGCGATCCGCCCACACTGGTGCCGATCGACGAGCTGGTTCCGCCCCAGGAGGTGACGCTTGTCCCCGATCGGGCCGCTGCGGTGATCTCCTCGTACCGGTCGACGCTCGATCCCGACCGGCGCCGTCTCCTCGACCGTTACCGCTACGTTCACCTCGCCCGCAAGGTCGTCGGTGTCGGCAGCGTCGGTACGCGGGCGTGGGTGCTCCTGCTCGTGGGACGCGACGACGACGATCCCCTCCTGCTGCAGATCAAGGAGGCCCAGACGTCGTGCTTGGAGCCGTTTCTCGGCTCGAGCGAGTGTGCGACGAGCGGTCAACGGGTCGTCGAAGGTCAGCGTCTGATGCAGGGCGCCAGCGACATCTTCCTCGGGTGGCATCGAGGTCTCGGGCTCGACGGTGTCGAACGAGACTTCTTCCTGCGACAGTTGTGGGATGCCAAGGGTTCAGCCGATCTCGAGACGATCGACGCCACCTCGTTGAAGATCTATGCAGCGGTGTGCGGATGGACGCTCGCGCTCGCTCACGCACGCTCGGGGGACGCAGCGGCGATCGCCGGATATCTCGGCAGCAGCGACCGGTTCGATCGTGCGATGGTTTCGTTCGCCGATCGGTATGCCGATCGGAACGAGGCCGATCATGCGGCGCTTCGCCGAGCGGTCGACGACGGCCGTCTCGTCGCCATCGACGGCTGAACGCCGACCCCGGGCTCGCTCCGACCCATCGGCCGGCGGCGATCCCGGGAGGATCGGCGGAGCACCTACTGGCGTGCCATGGCGATGCGCAGACGCTCGTCGGGGTCGATGAAGTGATCGTGGTCGTCATCGCCGAGATCGATCTGCACCCAGTGCAGCTTGCCGGTGAACCTGCTGGTCTCGACCGTGTAGGCCGACGACACGCACGTTCCTGACTCGTAGCCGATGTCCGTCGTCTCGTCGGCCGAGAAGACCATGGGCTGGGTGGCTTCGACCCGACCGCTTCCCACGGCATTGCCGTCGTGATACAGCGTGACCAGGCCACCCTTCGCCAGGCCGCCGCCGTCGTAGGCGAATTCGGCGCGGACCTGATGGTGGCCCTCGGGAATCGGCTCGGTGGCCGTGACCGTGTACTGCTGGATTCCCAACACGTTGTAGGTGAAGGTGAGGCTGCCCTCGACCGCGAACACGGCCCAGCCACCGAACCGGCCTCCCTGGGCGATGATCACTCCGGAGACGCCGCTCGCCGGAACGTCGACTTCGGCGGTGACGGAGAACGACTTGTTCTTGATGCTGACGACGCTGTTCTCCGACAGTCGGCCCATCCCGGGGAAGAACAGCTGGGAGTTGCCCCGGATCAGGGTCGGACGACCGGCCATCGCCGGTTCGAGACGCTCGCTGGTGCGGTCGTCCATCGGGAGGACGTTGTACTTCGTCGCCTCGATCAACCAGAGCCGCTGCAGCTTCGCCAGCAGCTCCGGATGCTCCGCCGACAGATCGCGCGCCTGGCTGAAGTCGGACGAGCCGTCGTACAGCTCCCAGACGTCGTCGTCGAACGCGGGGAGGTCGCCCCCGACCATCACCCACGGAGTGCGGTGCTTGGTGACCGCACTCCACCCTTGGTGGTAGATCCCGCGGTTGGCGAACATCTCGAAGTACTGCAGGTCGTGATGCTCGGGTTCGTCGGGTTGGTTGAACGTGTAGAGCATGCTCGTGCCCTCCATCGGCGACTGCTGCACGCCGTTCACCATCGTCGGCTCGGGCAACCCGGCCGCCTCCAGGATCGTGGGTGCCAGGTCGATGACGTGGGTGAACTGTTCACGCAGACCGCCGCGCTCCTCGATGCCGTTCGGCCAGTGGACGATCGTGCCATTGCGCGTCCCGCCCCAGTGGGAGGCCACCTGTTTGGTCCACTGCAGCGGCGTGTTCATCGCCCAGGCCCAGCCGACCGAGTAGTGGTTGTACGACTCGGGAGAGCCGAAGTCGTCCATCTTCGACTGCATGAACTCGGCGGTCTCGAGTGCGGCCATGCCGTTGAAGTTGGCCATCTCGTTGAAGGCACCGTTCATGGTGCCCTCGGCTGACGCGCCGTTGTCGCCGATCATGTAGTAGATCAGCGTGTCGTCGAGCACGCCGAGGTCGTCGATTGCATCGATGATCCGGCCGACGTGATGGTCGGTGTGTTCGAGGAAGCCGGCGTAGACCTCCATCTGTCGCGCGAGCACGGGCTTGAGATCATCAGGCATGTCGTCCCACGCCGTGATCTCGTCGTGGCGAGCGGTGAGTTCGGCGTCGGCGGGGATCACACCGAGTTCCTTCTGCTTCGCGAAGGTCCGTTCGCGCTGGACGTCCCAGCCGTCGTCAAAACGACCGCGGTACTTGTCGGCCCACTCGCGTGGAACGTGATGGGGAGCGTGCGTCGCACCGGGGGCGAAATAGGTGAAGAACGGCTTGTCGGGCATCAATGCCTTCTGCTGGCGAATCCAGCCGATCGCACGGTCGGCAAGGTCCTCGGTGAGGTGATAACCCTCCTCGGCGGTCGCCGGTGGCTCGACCGCTGTCGTCCCGTCGTACAGCGCCGGCTCGTACTGATTGTTCTCGCCACCGATGAACCCGTAGAAGGTCTCGAAGCCGCCGCCACCGGACGGCCACGCATCGAACGGTCCGAGCGGCGACGACTGCCAGACCGGGACCTCGTGGCACTTGCCGAACTGTGCGGTCGAATAGCCGTTGAGTTTCAGGGTCATCGCCAGCGGAGCCTTGGTGTTCGGACGCAGCGAGTTGTTCCCTGGCGCCGACGTCGCCGTCTCGGTGATGCTGCCCATCCCCACCGAATGGTGATTGCGGCCGGTGAGGAGCGCCTGACGGGTCGGCGCACACAACGCCGTCGTGTGGAAGCGGTTGTACTTCAGCCCGCCGGCCGCGAGACGGTCCGCCGTCGGGGTGTTGCACGGACCGCCGAACGTGCTCGACGCGCCGAAGCCGACGTCGTCGAGCAGTACGATCAACACGTTCGGGGCCCCGGTCGGAGGCAGCAGCGGCTCGATCGGCGGGAACGAGGTTGCGGGATCCTTGGCGTCGTACGTCGTGAGGCCAGGAGCAGGGCGATCGGGAATCGGCAGCATCGTGCGCGAGTGGCGATCGTGGGTGGCGGTCATGTCAGTCTCCGTTGTGCTCGAGTGCGCCCAGGTTTGCCGACACTCCTCCCGCCGTCACCATCCACTGTGGGTGATCTCGCACGGCTCGCACGCTGCACGGATCGCACGGCTAGCCGACGACGATGACCTCGTCGTCGTCGTCGAGCGTCACGGAGGTGCCGGTGTCGGCGTTGAGGACCACGGAGCCGTCGGCGGTGCGTCGCCATCCGATGGCCAGGACACCGGTCGCGTAGGCGGCCGCAACGATCTCGTCCATCGTGTGCGTGCCGGCGAGGCCGAGTCGGTCGCAGCGGATCATGCGGATCGACGCCTCGTCGCCACCGTAGAGCTCGAGGAGGACGGCTCGGCGCTCGGGCTGCTCGATCAGCTGGGCGATGAACTGGCTGCCCAGTGCCGCGCTGACGAGGAAGTCGTCCGGCCCGGTGAGCACGGCGAGGTCGGCGTGGTCGTCGTCGAGCATCTGCACGACGAGCCGTGGGATCCGATCGGCCGGCCAGTGCCGTCGTCGCAGGTGCATGACGTCGAGCATCGTGCGGGCATCCGCCGCATGACGGTCGATCGAGGCGTAGCCCAATACGACGATGGTGGTCAGCGCGGGATCGAGCACGAGCGAGGATGCCTCCTCGACGGGTGAGACGCGGACGTCGGTGCCGAGCTGCGGGATGACGACGTCGGTGGGGTCGATCATTCGCGGGTCGAACGCCACCTCGACGGTGGAGGCCGATGACGCTGCGGTGGCCCACCCACTCAGCAGATCGGGACCGAGCTGATTCCATCCCAGCACGAGGATGTGTTCCTCCACCGACGCCGCGTCGAGCTCGGTCGGTCCGCCCCGGCGAAGGCGCGTCGGGTGCTCGGCGGGCTCGATGCGCTCGAGGTCGTGCGCGATGACGACGAGCCGATCGCCGTCGTCGAACGTCGACTCGGCCGGCGGGTTGAGATCGAAACGACCCTCACGCCGCGCGATCCCGAGTGGTCGGGCGTTGCGGAACATGCCGACGGTCTCGTCGAACCGTGCGCCGCGCAGGTCCGGGCGGTCGGTGACATGAAGGTCGCAGCCGTGGAAGTCGATGAGCTCGTTGACGACCTTGCTGAGTCCACGGTGGCGCAGGGCGAACGCTGCGGTTCGAGCGATCGCCTCGGCGGTCACGATGGGATGCACCGTCGGTCCACATGCGTGGACCAGCCGTCGGGCGGTGACCGAGTCGGCGACTTCGACGACGATGGGGAGTTCGTGGAGGTCACCGAGTTCGGCGGCGACGGCGAGCACGGTCTGGGCCACCGAGACATCGTCGCCCTCGTGGTCGGGGAGGACGACCACGCCCCGAGCCTCGCCGATGCGGGCGAGCGCGAGGTCGGCCCGAACGCTCGGATCGCCGAACCGGTAGACCACGCGGGTGCGACGCAGATCGGGGACGGCGTCGAGCACGGCGCGCCGCAGTTCGGTCGGGTCGGTCTGCGCGAGCACGACGATCGTGTTCGGGCCCCGTTCGGCGTTGGCGAGGACGAGTTGCTCGACGACCACGGGGAGTCGAGTCGAACCCCCGAGGATCACGAGATGTCCCGACTCGATCACCGTGCTGCGGCCGCGACGCATGCTGTCGATCCGATCCTCGACACCGGCGGCGATGATGCCGATCAACGTGCCGGCCACGAGCACGCCGAACAGCGTGACGACGAGTGCCAGGATTCTCCGTCCCCAGCCGACGTCGCTCGCCATCGTGCCGGTGTCGAGGATGCGCAGCAGGCTCTGCCAAGTGTCCTCGATCAGCCCGGTCTCCGCACTGCCCGCGAAGGTCACGCCGAACAGCGCCAACAGCAGAGCACTGAAGAACACTGCGGCGAGGGTCACGACGCCCAGCCAGGCGAGTGCCGCCGTGGTGCCCCTGGCGAGGACGTTGTCGAACCGGTAGCGGAACCTCTCGCGCAGGGTCACCTCGATCGGTGCGCCGTCTCGACCGGTGGTGCGGCGCATGTCAGCCTCGTCTGGCCGACGTCGACGCCGGTGGCAACAGCAGGTAGGCGCCGACGAGGAAGCAGATGGCGCCGAGGAACGTGCCCGAGTTGACGACCGCGGTGTTGATCGCCTCGCCGGTCGTCGTCAACGTGAACGCAGCAAGTGCGGATGCCATGAAGAACACCGAGCCAACGTAGTTGAGCAGCGAGGACCACCATACGGGATCGTCGCTGTCGGCGTACCAGAACCGGCCGCCGAGCTGCATCCAGGCCAGGTGGCTGGCGACGAGGAACGCGATGCAGCCGAAGAAGTCGGGCGCCCACACCAGGCGGTTGGTCTCCTCGACGGTGAACGTCGTGACCAGTGCGGTGACGGTGCTGAAGTTGAAGAACAACGTGCCAGCGAACTGCACGACGGTTGCCCACCACAGTGCGCCCCGTGGCGACCAGGACCAGTGTTTCGCCGGATCAGCGGGTCGACGTCCGGTGTTGATCACCTGGACGACGCTGCTGTAGGCGGCGGCGGTGAAGAAGAGCGAGCCCAGCACGAACGTGATGCCGACCACCCGGCCGTCGACGAATTGGGCGTAGGGCGGGAACGAGCCGATCGCGAACAGCGACGAGCCGACGATGAACAGCAGGGCGATCCGCCATCCGAGGTCGTGTGGCCTCCAGTCGATCCGCCGGTGCCACCGCATCACGTGTTCGCGCCGATCAGGTGGCGAGGAGCTTCGCCTTCTGGGCTTCGAACTCGGCGTCGGTCAACGTACCCGACGCATGCAGGTCCGACAGCTTGCTCAGCTCGCTGGCGACGCCACCCGAGCCCGCAGCCTGCTGCACGTAGGCCTGGAACGCCGCCTCGTTCTGCTGGGCGACTGCGACGTCGCGATGGCGCATGCCGTCACCGTGCACGATCACGTACACGAACACCCCGAGGAACGGCACCAGGATCACGAAGATCGACCACACCGCCTTGGCCGCCCCGCCCATGTCGGAACGGAAGATGTCCGCGAACACCCGGAACAGCAGGATCAGCCAGGCGAAGAACAGGAAGAAGATGAACATCGACCAGAACACGCCGAGGATGGGATAGTCGTATGCGAGCATTGGGGTCTCCTGGGAGCGGGTGAATCGGACGACCCGACCGTAGGGTCGACCCGACGTCACTCGCATCGCCCACATCGGGGGATTCGCCGGACGCCGATCTGCCGGAACCGTGCGGGCGGGTTCCCGAGCCGGCGGTCACGACACCAGTTCGTCGGTCGGCGTGGGCGTCGCGTCCATCGGGGTGGGATCGTCGTCGATCCGTGGATCTGCCGCCAGCTCCTGCCGACCGGTGAGGATCAGGGCGACGATGGCCCCGATCACGAGACCGACGAGTACGAGTGCGGTGATCCAGCGGTCGAAGGCCCCGCCGGGGCTCCACCAGAGGAGCAGGAGGACGGCGCCGAAGCAGACGCCGACGACCGCTGCGGTCGATTCGGTGACGCCGGCGATCCAGCGCCGGGTGGCCACCGCCCATCGAGAGGGGCCGAGGAGCGCGGAGAAGGCGATGATGAGCACCCCGTACACGACGCCGGTCCAGGCCATCTGCCGGAGCAGCACCGTCATCACCGACGCGACGAGCTCAGCCAGCGGTTTGTTCGTTGCGTCCTCGACGAAGGCCTCGACCGAGGTGCGGATGCCGATGGCTCGGATGAGCAGGACGCTGAGACCTCCGATGATCAGGGCGATGCCGACCGATCGCAGCATCTGTCGGCGCCGCCCGACGGCGAGGTACACCGCTGCGACGTACATCGCGACGATGACGATGTAGAGGAACCACGTGGTGAAGTCGAGGACCTTGACCACGTTCTGGGCTTCGGCGAGTTCGTCGGACTGGATCACCGTGATCTGTCCGGCGTCCTCCGGCAAGCGATCGAGCGCCGCCTCGGGGATGCCGATCTGCTCGCCGAGATTTCGTACTGCCGTACCGAGGTCGAGCACGATCGCGCCGTCGGCCGTCGAGACGCTGTCGGGGGTGTCGTCACGAAGAATCCGCACGGCCGCTTCGTGAGCGACCCGGTTCGCCGTCTGCCAGACCGACTGGAATCGGCTCGACGCAATGATCTGTTCGATGCCATCGGTCGCCGGTCCGCGCAGCGCGCCGGCGAGCGGGCCGGCGAGCCCGCTCAGGTTCTCGGGAAGGCGCGACTCCAGCGCTGCTTCGACGTCGACGTTGGTGAAGAGCTGGTCGGAGACGTAGAGCGCGAGCGCCTGTTGGACCTGCGGCTCGTTGAGCAGCTCGCCGCTGACCTCGACCCATTGGTCGGTGTCAAGGGCTTGCGTTCGCGCCCAGGTCGTCATCGTCGTGACGACCGCCAGGATGGTGGCGAGGACGACGAGGAGCGCCGGAAGCCATCGAGGCCCGATCGTCGCGTCCTCGTTCGGGGAAATCGGATCGTCGTTCATGTGGTCCTGCTCGTTGTCGAGTGCGCCGCCGTCGCCGGCGGCGGCGCACATGGATTCGGATGTGGTGGCGGTGATGCGGTCAGCGACGGCGGTCCTGGCGTCGGTCCTGGCGTCGGTTCACCCCGTGTGACACTACTGCGGCGGTTCCCACGACGGCGGCGGTGCGGGCCACGGGGGCGCCGATGACACCACGGCGGGCTCTGCGTACTGGTCGGAGTGGCATGGTCATGCTCCTTCGGTGAGTTCGTCGGCCTCGAGCGAGGCGACGATGGCTTGGATCGGAATGCGGCCGGAAGCGACCAGCTGGCCGCCGGCGCGCCGTGCGGCGGAGGCGAACGGGGCTGCCCACAGGTTCTCCCACACGACGACACCGGCCACGCTGCCGGGCTCCATGGCCTCGGCCAGGTTGACCACGTCGTCCGCTGCGAGGATCTCGGCGATCTCCGCTTCGAGACGGACCAACTCGTTGGCCCCTTCGAGGTCGTCGATCTCGTGGGCATCGACCGTGCCGTCGGCGTCCTTGATCAGCACGAGGAGGTCGAGGATGCGAATGATTCCCGCCTCGCTCAGTACGGCGAGTTCCGCGGCCATCTCGCCGCTGAAGTTGGCCTGTCCCTCGGGAAACTCGACGACGAGATAGTCGACCGGTCCCATCTCGTCGAGTTCGGTGTCGCTCATCGTTCCTCCTGTTCGCCACGGTCGCACTGGTCGCGAGCCGGTGTGTCGCGAATGATGTTCGCCCCTGGCGATGCGCCGCGTCATCACCCGTTCGGGATGAGATCGCCTGCTGGCGGTGATCATCCGATCTGGGGGACGTGCACCGCGGCGACTCGTCGTACTGTGATCTCCAATCCGTGCTGGCAGACGTCCGTCGACGCGACCCGGCGAGAGACGAACTGACCGAGGACTCGGATCATGGGAGCAGCATTCGGAGCAATTCTCGGCCAGGCGGTCGGCGTCGCAATCAGCCCGGTGCCGATCATCGCGGTCATTCTCATGCTCTTCTCGAAGGCAGCCAAGCTGAACAGCTTGTCGTTCCTCGCCGGGTGGATCATCGGGCTCCTGGTCGTCGGCACCGTCGTGCTCGCCTCGGGGGTGACCACGTCGGATGGAGCCCCGTCGACGGCGAGTGGTTGGATCAAGTTGCTGATCGGCGCGCTGTTCGTCGCACTCGGCGTCAAGCAGTGGAGGAGTCGCCCCGAACACGGTGAGGTCGCCGCCGTCCCGACGTGGATGGCGAAGATCGACGACTTCACCGCAGCGAAGGCGTTGGCGGTCGGCGTGCTGCTGTCGGCGGTGAATCCGAAGAACCTCGGTTTGACCATCGTCGCTGCCGCCACGATCGGCAGCAGCGGTCTGGATACGAGCGACGAGTACGTCGTGATGGTGCTGTTCGTGGCGGTCGCTTCGTCGACCGTTGCGGCGCCGGTGATCCTCAACCTGCTCCTCGGTTCGAAGGCGGCGGGAACGCTGACCGTCATGAAGGAGTGGCTGACCGCCAACAACGCCACGGTGATGTCGGTGTTGTTCGTGGTGCTCGGCGCCAACGTGTTCGGCGCCGGCCTCTCGATCCTCGCCTGACGGATCTACGCGCTGCCCTCAGGCGGACGTCTCGGGCAGATGTCCTCAAGTCGGGGCTCGACCTTGCCGATGACAGCGCGTCCGCCTGTTCGAACGGAGAGCTGTAGTGGCCATCATCCGACCTTCCATCGACCATCTCGATGAACTCCTCGAGCCGCTCGGCGAATCCGAACGCGTCGTCGTCGAGGCGTTCGCCGCCCTGGCCGACGGCTGGACGGTCTACGTCCGGCCCAAGCTGGGCCAGGACGTCCCGGATCTCGTCCTGGTCCACGACGTTCGGGGTGCGATCACCGTCGACGTGGTCGACTGGCGCTCCACCGACCATCGTCGCAAGGAACACGGTGACATCGAGGTGCTCAAATCCGATGGCGTCTGGAGCCCGGAGACCGGCCAACCCCTCGCCGTTGCTCGCCGCCATCGCAGCACCCTCTACGAGCAGTTCTTCGCCTTTCCGGGCGACCCCCGCGATCCCAGCGGCGCCGTTCGGTCCGTCGTGGTGCTGCCGTGGTGCACCGGTGCCGAAGCAGGGGCGCTGCTGGCGTCGGGTCTCGGCGATCCGGCCAACACGGTGCTGGTCTGGTCGGGTGACGACCTGACCCACCGGCTCCCGTTCCTCGTCGACGGTCCCGGCTCGACGCCGGCATCGGCGTCGTCGATCGAGAGACTGCAAAGTCAGCTCGTCGTCGACGGCATGGACCATGACACCGTTGCGCCTGTCCAGTTGAGTGACCACGCGCGCCAGGTCGCCGCCAACCCCAGTGGGGCACACGTCCGCGGAGTGGCGGGTACCGCCGGCAGCGGCAAGTCGTTCGCGCTGACTGCACGCGCCGCCCGTCTGGCCGCCGAGGGCAAGAGCGTCCTCGTGCTCTGCTTCAATCTGACGCTCGCCAGCCATCTCCGGCGGCTCGTCGTCGAACGATGCGCCGAATACGGAGCCAATCCGGTGCGCGTGACGTGCACCAGCTTCCACACGTTCTGCTCGCGCGTCGTCGACGACGCCGCCCAGGCCGGCATCATCGTCGCCGAACCCGATCGCGGGACGTGGCCGGTCAGGACGGTCCTCAAGACGCATGCCGTCTTCGAGGCGGGCTACGAGCGGCGATTCGACGCTGTCCTCGTCGACGAGGGCCAGGACTTCACGGTCGACTGGTGGAACCTGCTGCGCCGTCACGTCGTGCGTCCCGACGGCGAGATGTTGCTCGTTGCCGACTCGACGGTCGATCTGTACGGCAAGTCGACGTGGGACGATCCGGACGCCCGCACCGCTGCAGGGTTCACCGATCCCTGGATCCGCATGACCAGTTCGTACCGGATGGCGCCCGAACTGGTGCGTTCGACGAACGAGTTCGCCCGGGCGTTCATCGGCGATGACGTGGTGGTGCCGGAGATCGCGGCGGATCAGGGGGCGGTCGTCGGCGACGTGGCAGCCGCATTCCGCTCGTGGCGCAACGTCGAGCGCGTCGCCGAGCTCGGCCTGGCCGTGGGCGCGGAGGTCGTTCGCCTCCTGCGTGAGCAGCCTGAACTCACTCCTCGCGATGTCGTCTATCTCTGCGAGTACCACCACGACGGTCTGGCCGCCGCGCGCGTGATCGAGGAGGCCGGGTATCCGGTGCACCACGTGTACAGCCGGGATCCCGATGAACGACATCGCAGCAAGGGGCGGTTCTGGCCCGACGCCGACGCGGTGAAGGGATGCACCGTCCACAGCTTCAAGGGGTGGCAGAGCCCGGCCGTCGTGGTGGGTGTCGCCATGGAGGAGCGTTCGCGCCGTCTGGCGTACGCCTCGATGACGCGGGTGTCGTCGGCGGTCACCGGCTTCGACACGTCCTATCTCGTGGTGGTGAACGCCGATCCGCGGATGGTCGACTTCCAGCCCACCTTCGAACTGGGAACGGCGCTGGCCGTCGGGTCCTGACGGCGCTACCGTCGCCGGTCGTGGACTTCGCCGAGTTGCAGGACGTGATCGAACGCACCTACGGCGATCGTGATCGCGAACGTGGCGTGTCGGCTTCCGTGGCATGGCTCACCGAGGAGATCGGCGAGCTGGCGCAGGCCGTCCGCAAGGGCACGCACGAACAACGGGTGCACGAGTTCGGCGACGTCGTTGCCTGGGTGGCCACCCTCGCCAATCAGCAGGGCGTCGACCTCAACGAAGCGATCGAGCGCTACGCCTCCGGCTGCCCCAAGTGCCACTCCATCCCCTGCACCTGCTGACCGCCGAACCCGTCCGAACGCCCTCGCAACGCAGTCATCGCCGATCCTGGACCAACTCAGCGATTTGGATGGCGTTGAGGGCGGCACCCTTGCGCAGGTTGTCGTTGCTGACGAACATCGCCAGACCGTGACCGTCGGGGGCGCCTTCGTCGACGCGGAGCCGGCCGACGTAGCACGGGTCCTGTCCGGCCGCTTCGAGCGGTGTCGGCACATCGGACAGCACGACACCCACGGCGGTCCGGAGGAGTTCGGTGGCACGCTCGACCGAGATCGGCCGATCGAACTCGGCGTTGATCGACAGCGAGTGGCCGGTGAACACCGGCACGCGTACGCAGGTGCCGGACACCGGCAGCTCGGGAATGTCGAGGATCTTGCGGCTCTCGTTGCGCAGCTTCTGCTCCTCGTCGGTCTCGAAGGAGCCGTCGGCGACGATCGAGCCGGCCATCGGCAGCACGTTGAAGGCGATCGGCTTGACGAACTTGGTGGGCGCCGGGAAGTCGACGGCGGCACCGTCGTGGGTGAGTTCGGCGGCGCGATCCACGACCTCGCGGACCTGCTTGTCGAGTTCGTCGACACCTGCCAGTCCACCACCGGACACGGCCTGGTAGGTGGACACGATCAGTCGCGTGAGCCCGGCTTCGTCGTGCAGCGGCTTGAGCACCGGCATGAACGCCATCGTCGTGCAGTTCGGGTTGGCGATGATGCCCTTCGGTGGATCGGCTGCGAGATGCCCGTTGACCTCGGCGACGATCAGTGGCACGTCGGGGTCCATGCGAAAGGCGGACGAGTTGTCGATCACGATGGCGCCGGCGTCGGCGAACTTCGGGGCGAGTGTCCGCGACGACGTGGCCCCCGCCGAGAACAGGGCGATGTCGAGGCCGCTCGGGTCCGCGGTCTCGGCGTCTTCGACGACGACGTCGGAGCCCTTCCATGGGAGGGTGGTGCCGGCGGATCGGGACGACGCGAAGTACCGCATCTCGGCGACCGGGAAGTTGCGTTCGTCGAGCAGTCGGCGCATCACCGCTCCGACCTGACCGGTTGCTCCGACGACACCGACGCGAAGTGCTGCAGACATGACCCGCACGATAACGGTCGGCATCGGCGTGCCCGGCGCGAGTTTCCGATCGCACGCGCTGGGTGGATCGTCGATGGCTCTGGCACAATCGTCGTCATGCGTCGCCGTCCTCAGCTCGTCCCCTGGAAGGCGGCGGGGCGGACCAGCGAGCAGCAGGTGAGCGGCGACGACGTCGTGCGCGCCACGGGCTGGGTGTTCAACAACGAGACGGGCAGCGAGTTGACGCTCGAGCAGTTCGTGGCGACCGGTGACTCCGAGGTGCCCGCATATCTGACCGTGTTCGGTCTGCGAGAGCCCGATGCGGAGGGTCGGACCCCCGACCAGAAGGCGCTCGTCGAGATCGGCTCGGGTATCGGCCGGATGACATGTGCGTTCACACGCGAGTACGCGTCGGTGGTCGCCTGCGATCTCGACGCCGGTTTCCTCGAGCGGTGCATCGAGACGGTCGGCCGGTTCGGGAAGATCGATCGTCTCCGCACCAGCCATGTCATCGACGGTCACACGCTCGACCTGCCGCCGAACTCCACCGACGTGGCGTTCAGCTACATCACGCTCCAGCACTGCGATCCCGACGACGCGCTCGAGCTGACGTCCGAAGCGGTGCGCATCACGCGGCCGGGCGGGCGCGTGGTGCTCAACTACCGGGCGCGGAGCGCCCAGGACGTGCTGTTGCTGCCGCTCGGTGCGGTCACCCGGGGGTTGTTCCGGATCCCGAAGTTCGGGCCGTGGCTCTCGCAGCGTCGCCTCGCCGCCCGGCTCGGGTGGCAGGCCAACCGGCTGCAGCCCGACGAACTGATCGGCCCGCTGTCACCCCTGCTCAAGGACATCGAGATCTGGCGCAATCCGAAGAGCAGGATCACCGGGCACGGAGCGGTCAACAAGGAGTTCGACGGGATCAACCCGCGCCACTACTGGCTGATCGCAACGGTGCGCTGATCGTCGCCCTGGTCGACCGGTCGGAGCGCCACCTGGGTGATCCGGTGTCGACCGACGGTGCGAATCGTGATCTCCCAACCGTCGACGTCGAGCGTCTCGCCGGGCCGCGGAAATCGGTTCATCTGGTCGAGGACGAGCCCGGCGATCGTCGTGTAGTCGCCCTCGGGCAACTCGACGTCGAGGTCGACGAGGTCGTGGACCGGATACGTGCCCGGCAGCACGATGGAGCCGTCGGATTCGCGCACCACCGCGCTCGAGGCGGGGTCGGTCTCGTCCCAGATCTCGCCGACCAGTTCCTCGACGAGGTCCTCGACGGTGACGATGCCGAGCGAGCGCGCGTACTCGTCGACGACCACGGCCATCTGCGTACGTCGCGCCTGGAACTCGCGTAGCGCCGTGAGGACGCGGGCGGCGTCGGGGAACACCGGAATCTCCCACATCACCGAGGTGACCGGTTCGTCACCACGGCCGAGCAGGCTGCGCAACCGGACCATCCCGACCGTCCGATCGAGGTTGTGCTTCTCGGCGACGGGCGCACGGGAGTGCCCGCTCTCCACCAGCAGGCTCAGGGCCTCGGCGCAGGTGGCGTCGGCGTCGATGACGACCACGTCGTTGCGCGGCACCATCACCTCGTCGAGGGTGCGTTCGGCGATCTCGAAGGCCCCGTCGATGATCTGACGTTGCTCCGGTGGGAACGTTTCGTGGATCGCGACCATGTCGCGCAGCTCGTCACCCGTGACCTCTTCGCGTTGGCGGCCGGGATCGCCGCCGAGAAGGCGGACGGCGACGTCGGTGGACTTCGACAGCAGCCAGACGACCGGCTTGGTGAGCGTCGACAGGACGTCGAGCGGCCGGGCCATCACCATGCCCCACTTCTCGGCGCGTTGCATGGCGATCCGCTTCGGGGCGAGCTCTCCGAAGACCAGCGTGAAGTAGGCGAGGATGAGCGTGACGAGGATCACCGACACCGGCCCGGCTGCGCCACCGAGGAAGCTGAGCGGCGCTTCCAGTGGTTCGGCCAGGGAGACCGCGGCGGCGGCGGACGCCAGGAACCCGGCAAGCGTGATCCCGATCTGGATGGTGGCCAGGAACTGGTTCGGCTGGCGGGCGAGCCGAGCGAGGACCGCCCCGGTGGCGGAGCCCTCCTCGAGTCGCTGCAGCTGGCTCTCCCGCAACGACACGAGGGCGAGTTCGGTGCCCGCGAACGCAGCGTTCACCAGCACGAGGATCGCCACGAGGAGCAACTGAGGCCAGACGTCACCCATGTCGCGTGACATTCAATCGCATCTGACCCGCGAGCGGCCCATGTCGCCGACACCCCCGACGAGATCGTTGTGGCGAGGAGGTTCGTGTCAGGCGTGTGCGAGCGTGCGAATCGCCGACAATGGCTGGCGCAGCATCCCGATGTCGTTGACGAGCCGGCGGGCCTCCGGAGAGGACGCTGCTGCTTGCGCCGCCTCGCCGAGCAACATCAGATCGGGAAGGTCCGCCTCGGGGAAGTCACCGGTGCAGTCCGCGTTCGCGAAGTCGCTCATTGCGGCGAGGATCCACGGGCCGCGTACCCAGTCCTCCGCGACCGGGAAGAACTCCATCGCCAGCCCGTCGAGGCCGCGCCCGTCGGCGGCTCGCTCGGCCAGGAGGGCCTGTAGGCCGCGGAGCTGGCCCGCTGCGGCCGACATGCCTTGGCCGTGCGTCGGGTTGAAGAAGCAGACCGAGTCGCCGATCGGCAGGAGCCCCTCGGGGAACCGGTCGATCTGCTCGTAGTGATGGCGGACCGCACGCGGCATCCGATAGGTCTTGATGTCCGTCAACGGGATCACCGTGTCGACCAGTTCGTCCCAGATGGACACGATCAACGTGCGCCCGAAGTCCCGGAAGTCCTCCCAGCCGGTCGGCGGGGTGTCGCCGTACCTACCCCCGAGGTTGACGAGCCACTTGCCGTGGGGCAGCTTGACGATCGCACCGCCGCGGGAGGCGTGGACGCCCTCGCCCGACGGCATGACGAAGAACACCGACCCGTCGAACGCATTCCAGTCCGACGGTTCGCAGACGACCGATGCGTACGACACGTCGCAGTTGACGTAGGTCTCCGGAGCGGTGTCGAAACCCAGGTCGGGCAGCCATCGAGCGGTGCAGCTGTTGCGCCCGCTCGCATCGAGCACCAGGTCGGCGGTGATCGATGTTCCGTCGCGGAGTTGCACACCCACGACCCGGTCGTCGGCGGTGATCGGGCCGTCGACCAGCGCTCGGTACCGCAAGCTGACGTTGGGCACCGACGCGACACGGCGCCGGACATTCAACTCGAGTTGGGGTCGGGTCTGGACGTAGGTCATCTCGCCGCCCTCGACGGGATCCGGTACGTGCGCTTGGAGGCTGTACGACTTGCCCTGGGGTGTGTAGACGTAGAAGTCGCGACCGATCTGCATCTCCACCGAACCGGTGTCGACGAGATCGTCGATGAAGCCGGGAAACCACTCCCTCATCGCATCGAGCCCGCCCGGGAGCAGCACGTGGAAGTGGTGACCCTGCGGGACGGTGCCGCGAGGCTCGGCCGTGGTCGGCTCCTCATCGCGGTCGAGGACGATCACCTCGTCGAAGTGGTCCGACAACACGCGGGCCGAGAACAAACCGCCCATGCCGCTCCCCACCACGACCGCGCGATGTCCGAGGCGTGTTTCATCCGTCATGTCCGTACCCCCATGAGTTGCTCACCCGAGTGACACAAACGATGGCCGTGCCGGGCGCACGGGTCAAGCGACGTGGGTCACCTGAGCCTCACGTCACACAGGGTCGATCCGGGGCCTGTAGCCCTGCCGATGCTGGTGGACTACTTGCGTTCGGGCAGCGGAGCGGAGTAGTCGACGCCGGAGTCGAGACCGAACGCCGTGTGGAGGGCGCGGGCGGCGCGCTCCATGTCGCCCGCCGAACAGACCACCGACACGCGGATCGTCGAGGTCGAGATCATCTCGATGTTGACGTCCTCGTCGGCGAGGACCCGGAACATCTTCGCGGCGATGCCGGGCGCCGACTTCATGCCGGCTCCGACCAGCGACACCTTGGCGATGTCGTTGTCGTGCGACACCCCGGTCGCCCCGATCTCCGAGGCGACCCTCGACACGATCTGTTCGGCTTCGCCCATGTCGGCCATCGGCATCGTGAAGCTGATGTCGGTCGTGCCCTGCGTCGAGGTGTTCTGCACGATCATGTCGACGTTCACGTTGGCGGCCGCCAGCGGCTCGAACAGAGCGGCGGAGATGCCCGGCCGGTCCGGGACACCGAACACGGTGACCTTGGCTTCGGACATGTCGGTGACGACACCGGAGATGATCGGATCTTCCATCGAGGCCTCCTCGTTGGTGACCCACGTGCCGGGTTCCCAGGTGAATGCGGAACGGACGTGGAGTGGAACGTCGTGGTTGCGGGCGAACTCGACGGAGCGCAGCGCCAGCACCTTCGAGCCGGCGCCGGCCATCTCGAGCATCTCGTCGAAGTGGACCTTGGCGAGCTTGCGGGCCTGGGGGACGATGCGCGGGTCGGCGGTGAACACGCCGGTGACGTCGGTGTAGATCTCGCAGGCGTCGGCGCCCATCGCCTGTGCCAGCGCCGAGGCGGTGAGGTCGGACGCGCCACGACCCATCGTGGTGACCTCCTTGTCGGTGCTCACCCCCTGGAAGCCAGCGATGACACAGACCTTGCCCTGACCCAGCGACTGGCGGACGCGGTCGCCCTTGACCTCGACGATCTTGGCCTTGCGGTGGGCGGTGTCGGTGATGATGCCGACCTGGCTGCCGGTGAAGCTGATCGCCTCGATCCCGCGATCGGCGAGCGCCATCGTCATCAGCGCTGCGGTGACGCGCTCGCCGGTGGTGAGCAGCATGTCCATCTCGCGGCCGGGTTGGGTGCGTGACACCGAGTCGGCGAGTGCGATCAGGTTGTCGGTGGCCTTGCCCATTGCCGACACGACGACGATCACGTCGTTGCCGCGCTTCTTGGTGAACGCGACGTTGTCGGCGACCGCGTTGATGCGGTCGGGGTCGGCGACGGACGTGCCGCCGTACTTCTGGACGATCAGTGCCACGGGTACGGCAGGCTACAAGCCGCCGGCGGGCCCAGCCCGCTGCGTTCTCGTGAACAAGGTGCGTTCCAGGTGCGCATCTTGTTCACGAGATGCGAGGGTTGCCGGGTCAAGCGCCCTTGACGACGTGCTCGACGACCTCGAAGCTCATCAGGTCGGCGCCCTGGGCGACCGGCTTGCGCGGTGCCTCGCCGTCGGCGGGCTGGTTGCCGTCGGCCTGGCCCGAGCCGTGGCCGCGCTCGAAGTCCTGGCTGTTCATCCAGGCCTGGAAGTGCTCCTCTGACGCCCAGCGGGTGTACACGAAGTAGCGGTCCTCGCCTTCGACCGGCCGAAGGAGCTGGAAGTCCTCGAACCCGTCGAACTGCTCGACCATCTTCGCCCGCCCGGCGAAGCGACCTTCGAGCTGCGGGCCCATGCCCTCGGGAATGGTGATGGCATTGATCTTGACGACGCTCATGGTGTCCAGTCTGCCGCAATCAGGTCGCGGTCAGGCTGCGTCGACCAGTCGGGCCAGAGTCGCGAAGGCGCCGAACACGTCGACGTAGCGTGTCGTGAGCGGCGACATCCCGAATCGGAGGATGTCGGGATCGCGACGGTCGATCACCACCTTGTGTCGGTGCAGCGCCTCGTGGAGTGCCCGGGCGTCGGCCCGACGGATCGCGATGTGCCCACCGCGTCGGTGCGCCTCGCGCGGTGTCACGTTGTCGAAGCCGAACTGGTCGGCGAGGTCGATACCGAACCCGGTCAGCGATCGGGCCTTGTCGGCGATCGATCCGATGCCCGCCTCGACCGAGAGCCGGATGCCCTCGCGTGCTGCCGTCAACCCGAGCACCGGCGGGGTGCCATTGAGCATCCGACCGATCCCCGGTCGCGGGTCGAAGGGGCGCTCCATGGCGAACTGGTCGGACTGTGCGAACCAGCCCCAGATCGGCTGCGTCATCCGATCGTGGAGCCGCTCGGATGCGTAGACGAACGCCGGCGCACCCGGCCCACCGTTGAGGAACTTGTAGGTGCAGCCGACCGCGAGGTCGACACCGGCACCGGGAAGGTCGAGCTCGAGGACGCCGGCGGCGTGCGACAGGTCCCACACGGTCACCGCGCCTGCCACCCGCGCCCGCTCGGTCTCGCCGGCGAGGGCGGTCAATTCGGCTGTCCGGTAGTCGACGAGTGAGCGCAGTACGACATCGACGCCGTCGATGTCGTCGAGCCCTCGCCGGACCTCGACGTCGCGGAGCCTGGCGATCCCCTCGACGACGTAGCGATCGGTGGGGAAGTCGTCGCCGGCGACCGCGATCACCCGGCGACGGCGGGTGTCGTTCGTGCGTTCGTCGGCCAGGTCGAGCGCGACGTTGACCTGCTGGAAGATGCCCACGGTGGTCGATTCGTGCACGGCGACCTCACCGGGCCGGGCACCGAGGAGCGGCGCGAGTTCGTCGCCGACCGTCAGCGCCAGGTTCAGCCAGTCGTGTTCCCACCACGACGAGATCAGATCGCCCGACCACTGCTCGACCACGCGGTGCAGCGCGTCGACGGTGCGCTTGGGAGTGCGCCCGAGCGAGTTCCCGTCGAGGTAGATCAGGTCGGGATCAGCGATCACGAACTCATCGCGCCACCGAGCGAGTGGATCCCGGGCGTCGAGTTCCAGCGCATCGGTCCGTTCGATCACGTCGACACTCTGTCAGCTCGTCGCTCCGTCAGCTCGAACGCCCCGACGGAACCACCCTCCAACCCGAAAAATGCGCCGAGGGACGCCCTCAGCGGGCAGATCCGCACAAGTTTCGGGATGGTTGGCGCGCGCGGTGACTCGGGCCGGTCACTCGGCGCAGTTGCTTGGCGCAGTTGCTTGGCGCAGTTGCTTGGCGCAGTTGCTTGGTGGGGTCACTCGGTGAGGTCGACGAAGGTGGCGTGGCGCACGAGGCCATCGTTGGTGAACTCGGCGATCTCGACGGTTGCATGCAGCACCGGCTCGACCCATGTCGCGGTGCGCGTGACCGACTTCGGTGGTGGGGGATCGAACGGACATCGATCCACGACGAGGGCGAGGAGTCGGTCGTGGAGGTCGCGCAGGGTGCGTTGATCGAAGCCCGTGCCGACGCCACCGGCGAATGCGAGCCCGTCGGCCGTCGGCCTGCCGACCAACAGCGCGCCGAAGGTCCCCGCCCGGTTCCCGGTGCCTGCCGTGAAGCCACCGACGGTCAGTTCGACCGCCGTGCGGTTCTTGATCTTGCGCCAGTCCTTGGTCCGGGTGCCCGGCCGGTAACGGGAGTCGACCCGCTTCGCGATCACGCCCTCGAGTCCCTGCTCGGCCGTGGCCGCGACGAGCGCCGGACCGTCACCGACGCGAAACGACGGCACCAACCAGTTGTCGCCGGGCTCGACCAGCCGCTCGAGCAGGCGGCGCCGGTCGAGGTACGGGACGTCGATCGTGTCGGTGCCGTCGATCTGCAGCACGTCGAAGAACTGGAGGACCGCCTCGCGGTCGGATCCGACGCCGCTGCGTTGGACGAGGTCGAACCGCGGCCGTCCGTCGTCGCCGAAGACGACCAGTTCTCCGTCGAGGATCGCGGAGGATGCGTTGATCGACCCTGCGAGATCGTCGAACTCCGGCCAGCGCGCGGTCACATCGTGTCCCGCCGAACTCTGCAGGCGGACGGCGCCATCGTCCACGTGGACGATCGTGCGGTAGCCGTCCCATTTGATCTCGAACGCCCAGTCGTCGCTCTCCGGTACGGCGCCCGTCGAGCCCATCGTCGCCTTCATCGGCGGGACCGGGAACCCGAGCGCCATCGCGTCAGCCGTCCGGGAGTCGGCTCGACAGCACGCCGTCGGCCTCGAGCTGGTCCAGGCGGTCGTCGTCGTAGCCGAGCAGTTCGCCGAGGAGTGCCCGGTTGTCCTCGCCGCGGTACTTCGGCACCCCGGACACGCCGACGTCGGGCGAGGCGCTGAACCGCCAGGGAACGTTCGGCACGCGGATCGTGCCGCCGCCGCGGTCGTCGACCTCGACCACCGCGTGGCGCTCGCGCGCCCAGTCGGTGTCGGTCAGTTCGCCCGGTTGCCGCACGCGACCCACCGCGAGGCGGTGTTTCGAGAACTGCTCCTCGAACGTCGCCGCATCGGGAACGGAGGCGGCGTGGTCGCGGATGATCTCGCGCAGCGCATCGAAGTTCGCGAGCCGGCTGGCGACGTCGACGAAGCGGAGGTCGTCGGCGAGCTCGGGCCGGCCCATCGCGGCGATGAAGAAGTCGAACGTGCCGCGTTCGGCGGGATGTCCGCTGACGACCAGCGACTCGCCGTTGGCGACGGTCAGCACGAGGTAGTCGCCGGGGCGGAAACTGCGGATCCACTGCGGGTCGTCGTGGCCGTCCCACAGCGAGTCGTGGAGGTGCTCGTTGACGTACAGCATCGTCTCGGCCATCGACACGTCGATCCACTGCCCCTCACCGGTGTGTTCGCGCTGATAGAGCGCAGCGAGGATCGCGGAGGCTGTCTCCAGCGACGTGTAGACGTCGGCGTGGCTGTGCGGGTCCTTGGCGAACTCACCGCCGCGGGCGTTGCCCTGCGACGCGATGATCCCCGACTCCGCCTCGACGACCGGTGCGTACGCGCGGCGTTTCACCCACGGGCCGGTCTGCCCGTACCCGGAGATCGAGGCGTAGATCAGGCGTGGGTTGCGCGAGCGCATCGTGTCGGCATCGAGGCCGAGACGGGCCATCACGCCGGGGCGGTAGTTCTCCACCAGGACGTCGGCATGGTCGCCGAGTTCGAGCAGGATCTCGACGCCCTCGGGCGTCGCCAGGTCGACGCTCAGGTTGCGCTTGCCGACGTTCTGCTGCACGAAGTAACTGGACAGGCCGTGCCGTCGCGGTGTGGCGAACCGGGTGAGATCGCCGGCGGGCGGTTCGATCTTGATCACGTCGGCGCCCATGTCGGCCAGCATCCGGGTGCAATGGGGACCGGACAGCACCCGGCTGAGGTCGAGGACCCGGATCCCAGCGAGCGGTCGAGCTGTCGGCGAGAGCGTCGTCACCACACCATCGTGCCCGATGTGCGGCGTTCGCCACCGAACGGGACGGAGCCAGATGGACCGATCCGTCCCCGGCCGCAGTGGTCGGCCACACTGCTCGGATGCCTGACGACGCAGTCGCTGCACCACTTGCCGGACAGGTCGCACTGATCACCGGCGGCGGTTCCGGGATCGGACTCGCCTGCGCTCGTGCGCTGGCAGCCGACGGTGCCGCCGTCGTGCTCGCCGCACGCAACGCTGAACGGCTGGCGGCGTCGGCCGACGATCTCCGTGCGGAGTTTCCCGGCCTCGACGTCGCGACGGTCGCCTGCGACGTCACCGACGAGGCGAGCGTGGAGGCGGCGTGTGCGGCTGCGGCTGCACTCGGCCCGTTGACGATCGTCGTCGCGAACGCCGGGACGGGATCGGCCGGGCCGTTCCACCTGACGACGCTGGACGACTGGAACGCGGTCGTCGCCACGAACCTCACCGGTGCATTCCTCACGATGAAGCACGCGGTCCCGCACCTCGCGGCCAGCGGCGGCGGTTCGATCGTGGCGATGTCGTCGATCGCTGCGGTGTCGACGCACCGCTACATGGCGCCCTACAACGTATCCAAGGCCGGCCTCGAGATGCTCGTGCGCCAGGTCGCCGACGAGCTGGGTTCGTCGGGCATCCGCGCGAACGCCGTGCGGCCGAGTCTGGTGCCGACCGACATCTCCGCCGGCCTCACGGGCGTGCCCGACATCGTGGACGACTACCTCGAGCAAATGCCGCTGCATCGCCTCGGCACGACCGACGACATCGCCTCGCTCGTGCGGTTCCTGGCCGGACCGGAGAGCTCGTGGATCACCGGCATGTGCATCAGTGCCGACGGCGGACATCACCTCCGGCGCGGACCGAACCTCCACGGTGTGATGGAGATGGTCTTCGGCGACCAGCTCGCCCCTCCCGGTCCGCCCAGCTGACCGGCGAGCGCAGGGACGTGCCTGTCATTTCCGCTCGGTTGGGTCGGGTCCGGACAGGCAGCGGACGTCGGACGCGTGGCGCGGACGGGCGTCATAGTGGAGTGCGGACGGGCGTCACGGTGGAAACGGCGGCGACGCCGGTACGGTTACGGGCTGGCGCTGGTCGAGATCCGACCAGTGAGCGCACTCGGATTCTTTGTTGCTCCGGTCTTGCGCTGTTGAGCTACATAGAGGAGTCCCCCCAAATGACCGTCATCGACGACGCCCCGCGCGTCACGTCCCCCGACGCTGCCGATGCAGCGATTGCCTTCCGCGACCTCGGCCTGCCCGATGCGATCGTGCGCCGCCTGGAGAGCCAGGGCAAGCACGACGCCTTCCCGATCCAGGCCGCGGTCATCCCCGACGCACTCGCCGGTCGCGACGTCGCCGGCCGTGCGCCGACCGGTTCCGGCAAGACCCTCGGCTTCGGGCTGCCGCTCGTCGCCGGGCTCACCGACGCCCGCCCGAAGCGCCCCGTCGCACTCGTGCTCGCACCGACCCGCGAGCTCGCCGAGCAGATCATGGCCGAGCTCACCCCCTTCGCGAAGGCCGCCGGTCACGACGCCGCCTCGATCTACGGCGGTGTCGGCTACGGCGGCCAGCGCAAGGCGCTCGACCGCGGTGTCGAACTCGTCGTGGCCTGTCCCGGCCGCCTCGAGGATTTGATCCAGATGCGAGCGATCGACCTGCGCGACGTCACCACCGTGGTGATCGACGAGGCCGACCAGATGGCCGACATGGGCTTCCTGCCCGCCGTCCGCCGCATCGTCGAGCAGACCGGCTCCAACCGGCAGGTGCTGCTGTTCTCGGCCACCCTCGACGGTCCGGTGGCCAAGCTCGTCGCCGACTTCCAGCACAACCCGGTTCGCCACGAGGTCGGCCCGAAGGGCCCCGACGTGCACGCCGCGAAGCATCACTTCTGGCTGGTCGACCGCGAGGAGCGCGTGTCCACCACCGCCGACGTCATCCAGCGGCTCGGGTCGACGATCGTGTTCACCCGGACCCGTCACGGCGCCGACCGGCTCGCCAAGCAGCTCGGTCGCAACGGCGTGACCGCGGAGCCGATCCACGGCGGCCGCAGCCAGGGCCAGCGTGACCGCGCCCTCGCATCGTTCAAGAAGGGCCAGGCATCAGCCCTGATCGCCACCGACGTCGCCGCTCGCGGCATCCACGTCAACGGCGTCAACGCGGTCGTCCACTACGACCCGCCGGCCGAGGATTCGACCTACCTGCACCGCTCGGGCCGCACCGCCCGCGCCGGCGCGACCGGCACCGTGGTGTCGCTGCTCGATCACAGCCAGAAGAAGGACGCGCTCAAGATGCAGCGCGGTATCGGCATCGACGAGCCGGTCACCAAGGCCGCCGTGCACACGCTGGTCATCCATCCCGCACCCGAGGTGGCTCACACGGCGCGCACCGAGCGTGTCGATGCCGAGCATCGCGTCACTCGCCTTCCCCGCAACGACGAGTCGGCCACTCGACCGGCGCCGAAGCAGCAACGCCCCGAGCAGCGCACCGCAGCGCCGACCGGCCGTCCCGTGCCCACCGGTGACCCCGGCGATGCCAAGGGATCGGTCAAGTTCTTCAACTCCGGTCGCGGCTACGGCTTCATCACGCCCGACAACGGCGACAAGGACCTGTTCGTGCACTTCTCGGCGATCCTCAACGATGGTTTCAAGACCCTCGACAACGGCGCCCGCGTCGATTTCGAGGTCCGCGAGGGACGCAACGGGTACGAAGCGTTCGACGTCCGCGTCGTTCCCTTCAACTGAGCACCCGTCAACTGAGCACCCGTCAACTGAGCACCCGTTCGGCTGACCGCTCGTCAACCGACAGCCTCGGCCGGCGTCGGCGGTACGACCTCGACCTGACGGGCATCGCCCGTAGGTCGGGGCACGTCGAGTTGGCGCAGCGATGCGCTCGACCTGGCCATGATCGCGAGGGTTGCGAGGGCACCGCCGACGAGGATCATCACGAGCGCGGCGCCCCGTCCGTCGCCGGTGGCGAGCACCCGTCCCACCGTTCCGTGCAGCGCGCCGTCGGACGACATGGCGGGCTCCGCGACGGCGGAGATGCCGACACCGGCGACGACCGCACCGAGCGGATCGAGCGCCCGGCCGATGCCGCCCCGGAGTGCGAACATCCGACCGAGCATCGCGGCGGGCACCCGTTCGTGCAGCATGGTCGTCGACGCGGAGCTCAGCACCGGCACGCCGGCGAGTGCGATCGCCGTGCCCAGGGCCACGACGGCCAGTGACGGCCGCAGCCCGCAGACGGCGCACCCCACCGCCAGCATCAACATCCCGAACGTGAGGGCCGGCACCCTCCGCTCGGCCAGTCCACGTCGACCGATCACGATGCCGGCGACCAGCATGGCGACACCGCCGACGGCCAGGGGCAGGCCGGCCCATTGCTCGTCGATCGTCGCCACGACGGCCACCAGCGCCACGTTGAAGAAGCCCAGGCACAGGTTCACCGTCGCCGTCAACGCCATCAGCGCCGCGATGCCTCGGCCCGATCGTCGCAGCCAGTCGAAGACCGGCGTCCAGCCCGCCACCGTTGTCTCGCTGTCGGCCTGCTCCACATCGGCGCCGTCTGCGACGAATGCGGCAGTGCCGCGACCGGGTCGGTGCCCGAACGGCGTCAGTGCGGTGACCGCGACGGCGACGGCGAACGTCACTGCATCGACGATCAGGACTGCGGTGATCCCCCAGCGCGCGACGAGGAACGTGGCGATCACGGGAGCGACCACGATGCCGCCGGCCGGACCGATCTGGGCGAATCCGTTGGCGCGGTCGAGTTGGTCGTCGTCGACCAGCGATGGCACCGCAGCCTGCGCGGCCGGCATCTGGATGGCCGTACCGACCCCACCGATGACCGCTGCGATGACGAGATGCCAGGTCTCGAGTCTGCCTCCCAGCGCGAACGCCAAGGCCGTGAGCGTGCCGACGGCCGCGACCGAGTCGCCGGCGATCATCACGGCCCGCCGGTCGAACCGGTCGATCCGCCCGAGCAATGGTGCGAGCACGACGAACGGCAGGCCGGCGGCGGCCATCAGCACCCCCAGCCACAGCGCATTGCCGGACTCGAGGAAGACGTACACGGCCATGCCGACGCCGGCGACGGCGCTGCCGAGCGTCGACACCGTCTGGGCTGACCAGATCCGCCAGAAGGTGGCACCGAGTGGTCGAGGAGTGGGTTGGTCATGGCTCATGACGATCATTCAAACAGTTTGAACAAGAATGTTCAAGTGATTTGAACGTAGACTTCGGTAGTGATCGACGAGTCGGACGACACGGGTGGCTGGACCGATCTCACCGATGGCGCACCGCTGCCGGCAGTCGTCGAGCTGGAGTCGACCGATCCGCTCGACGAGCTGGTGCACCGCGTCCGGGGCCCACTGCTCCGACACCTCCGCACGCCGCACAGCGCCGCCGAACTCGCCGCCGAACTCGACGTCCCGGTCACGCGCCTCTACCACCACCTCAAGGTGCTGGAGTCGGCCGGTCTGATCGAGGTGGTGGCGACGCGCCGCGTCGGCGCCGCCCTCGAGCGCCGCTACCGCACCGTGGCCCGGAGTTTCCAGGTGGGCCCTGACGCCGTGCGCGACACCCAGGACCTCGCTCGGTCGCTGGCCTCGGTCATGGACGCAACCCGTGCCGACCTCGTCGGAGCCGTCGAGAGCGGCGTCGTCGACGATGTCGCGGTGTGGTCGCTGCGCCTTCGTCTCGTCGAACAGGATCGTCTCGAACTGGTCCACCGGCTCGACGACCTGTTCGCCGAATTCCGGGGTCGCGCGGCGGCGTCGCCCGACGCAGAGGAGTCGGCGATGTTCGCGATCTCGTTCCCGACCGAGAATCCGACAGCACCGAGCGAGTCGGACCCGCCGCAAAAGTAGGGTCGCGGCGTGCACGCCAATCGTGACCTCGTCGAGAAGCGGATCCAGCGCGAACTGTGGGAGCGGGTGCTCCCGCTCGTGCACCGGCACCAACGCCCGCTGGCGATCGACGCCGGTCCCGACCCGGATCATCTGGAGCCGTTCGAGGCCGGCTCGTCGTGGGGGGCGCCGTGGGCGACGACGTGGTTCCGTCTCACCGGTGAGATCCCCGCCGACTGGGTCGGTGGTCGCGTCGAGGCGGTGATCGACCTCGGGTTCCACCAGCGCGCTGCTGGGTTCCAGTGCGAGGGCATGGTCGTCGACCTGCGCAGAGACGGGACGTTCATGCCGTTGCAGGGCATCCACCCCCGCCGCACGAACTACCGGGTCGATGCCGTCGCCGGCCCGGTCACCCTGCACGTCGAGGCGGCGTCGAACCCGATGTTCCCGCAGTTCACGCCCTCGCCACTCGGCTCGCCCGACACCGCCGGCGACCGCCTGCTCTACCGGTTCCGACGGGCGTCGCTGGTGGTCGTCGACGCCGACGCCGAGGCCCTCGCCTACGACATCGAGGTGCTGGACGGCGTGATGCGTTCACTCGCCGTCGACGACCCCCGTCGCGCCCGGCTGCTGCGCATTCTCGCCGACACGCTCGACCGCATCCCCGACGTGACCGCCGCCCGTCGCGTGATCGCTCCCGCGATGGCGGAGGACTTCGGTGACGCGGTGCGCCATCGCGCCGTTGCGGTGGGACACGCCCACATCGACACCGCCTGGCTGTGGCCGATGAGCGAGACGCGGCGGAAATGCACACGCACGTTCGCGTCGGCGGCCGCGCTGATGGACGACTACCCGGAGTACGTGTTCGCCGCGTCGTCAGCCCAGCACTACACGTGGATCGAGGAGGACCACCCAGAGCTCTTCGCGCGGGTCGCCGAGCGCGTCGAGCGCGGGCAGTGGGTGCCGGTCGGCGGGATGTGGGTCGAGGCCGACATGAACCTGCCCTCCGGCGAGAGCCTCGTGCGCCAGATCGTGTTCGGTCAGCGGTACTTCGAGGCGACGTTCGGCCGTCGCTGTACCGAGGTCTGGATCCCTGACGTGTTCGGCTATCCGGCCGGCCTCCCCCAGGTGTTCGCCGCCGGCGGCATGCGCAGATTCGTCACCCAGAAGCTGAGCTGGAACAAGCAGAACACGTTCCCCCACAGCACGTTCTGGTGGGAGGGGCTCGACGGCTCACGCGTGCTCACCCACTTCCCGCCGGTCGACACGTACAACGCCGAGATCACGCCCGAGGAGTTCGCCTTCTCGATCACCAACTTCAAGGACCACGGGTGGAGCACCGACTCGCTGATGCCGTTCGGGCACGGCGACGGCGGCGGCGGCCCGACCCGTGAGATGTTGGAACGGGCACGTCGCCTCGCTCACATCGACTCGCGTGCGACGCTCGAGGTCGGGGCGCCCGAGGTGATGTTCGAGCGGATCGAACGCGATGTCGACCGAGGTGCATCGACGCCGGTGTGGCGGGGCGAGCTCTACTTCGAGACCCATCGCGGCACCCTCACCAGCCAGATCGCCACCAAGCTCGGCAACCGTCGGTGCGAGCGGCTGCTCGTCGAGGCCGAGCTGTGGGCCGCCACGCTCGGACGCGACGCCGACGTGGACGATCTCTGGAAGCAGGTGCTGACCCAGCAGTTCCACGACATCCTTCCTGGCTCGTCGATCGCCTGGGTCCACGCCGACGCCGAGGGGGTGTTCGCCCGAGTGTCCGCCGAGCTGGAGGAGCGGATCGCCGCGTTGCTCGGCGATGCCGTGGCGCCGGGGCACTGGCTCGCCAACCCGTCCGACGCTCCCGTCGACGGCGTCGTCGTGCTCGATGCTCCGACCGGGGCGGCCTCCGACGTCGCCTCCCACCTCGCCGCACTCGGCGCCGAGCACGGCCAGACGTTGGCCGACGGACGGACCGCCGTGCGTGTCGTCGTGCCGCCGCTCGCCGTTGCGCCGCTCGACGCGCGCCCGGTCGACGACCGCGTGGTCATGTCGGACTCCTCGATGACCAACGGTCACCTCGCGGTTCGCTGGGATGCGCTCGGCAACATCACCTCGATCATCGACCTGGCCAACGCCCGCGAGATCGTGCCCGCCGGCGAGATCGCTGCCGCACTGGAACTCGCCGTCGACCAACCGGTCGAATACGACGCCTGGGACCTCGAATCGTGGACCCGCTCGGGCGGCCGTCCGCTGACCGGCCCCGGCCTCGCCGACGGTGACGCGGTCGAGGTGTCGATCCTCGACCACGGCCCACTGGTCGGACAGCTCCGTGTCACGCGCGCGTTCGGGCCGTCACGTTCGTCGGTGACCTACGAGCTGCGCGCCGGCAGTCCGCAACTGCTGGTGCACGTGGAACTCGACTGGCACCACGACGAGCACCTGCTCTCGATGTCGTTCCCGCTCGACGTGCGCAGCGACGTCGCGATGTGCGACATCCAGTTCGGTGTCGTTGCGCGCCCGACGCATCCGTCGAGCCCGTGGGACGCCGCCAAGTTCGAAGTCTGCGCCCACCGGTTCGTCGACGTCGCCGAACCCGACTTCGGTGTCGCCGTCCTCAACGCCGGCCGCTACGGCCACGGCGTGTTCGACGGTGGCGTGCGCGTCAGCCTGGCAAAGGCGGCCAGGTATCCCGACCCGCACGCCGATCGGGGCCATCACGAGGTGACGTTGGCGATCCGTCCGCACGGCCGCGGACTCGCCGAGGTGCGTGACAGCGCCGCCCGGTTGAACGCCCCGCTGCGCGTCGTCAGCAACGGACGCGGCACGTCTCCGGCCCCTCCGATCGTCGAGATCACCGGACCCGACGGCGGCGTGGCAGCCGGGGTCGAGGTCGATGCCGTCAAGCTGGCCGACGACGGCTCCCGTGACCTGATCGTGCGCGTCCACGAAGCGGTCGGCAACCGCACCCGGATCGCGGTGTCCACGCCGGGTCGGATCTCCGAAGCGTGGCGCTGCAACCTCCTGGAAGAGCATCGGTCGGGCGAGGAGGTCGGCGACGGCGTAGTCGCCCTCACGCTTCGACCGTTCCAGATCGTGACGCTCCGCCTGCGTCGCACCACCGCCGATGACGGCCGCTCCCGCTGACGATCGGTGCGGGTCGGGTGAGGCCAGGTCAGGTCCGGGCGAGGTGGCGGAGCGCGGCGGCGGCGTACAGTGAGGTGCCGGTGGCCATGGCCGACTCGTCGAACATCACGCGGTTGGAGTGGTTCGGTGCAGCGGTCGCCGGGTTCTCGCCGGCCGGCGTACCGCCGAGGAACATCATCGCCCCCGGCAGGTTCTGCAGCACGTAGCTGAAATCCTCGGCGCCCATCACCGGATGCGGCAGCCTCACGACGTGATCGGCGCCGGCGACGTCGGCGGCCACCTCGAGCGCCCAGTCGGCGAACCGGTCGTCGTTGAAGGTGACCGGATAGCCGAACACGACCTCGACGTCACAGCCGCAACCGTGGGCCGCAGTCACGCCCTCGGCCACCCGGCGGATGCCGTCGTGGACCTTGGATCGCGTCCGCTCACTGGTGGCGCGGATCGTCCCTTCGATCTCGGCAACCTCGGGGATCACGTTGTTGGTCGTGCCGGCGGTGATCCGTCCGACCGTGACGACCGACGGGTCGAACACGTCGATCGATCGGGTGATCATCGTCTGCAGCGCCTGGACGATCTCACAGGCCACCGGGATCGGATCGAGAGCCCGGTGCGGCTCGCTGGCATGGCCGCCGCGACCGGTGACCCGGATCGTCATCGTGTCGGCCGACGCCATGATCGGACCTCGACGGCTGCTCACCCAGCCACTCGGCAACGCCGAGGTGATGTGCAGCGCGAAGGCGGCATCGACCGGTGACTCGGTGCCGTCGGCGCGCTGCGGTACGTCGAGGAGGCCTTCGTCGAGCATGAACCGGGCGCCGTGGTGGCCCTCCTCGCCGGGCTGGAACATGAACAGCACGCGCCCTGCGATGTCGTCGCGCCGTTCGCTGAGCAGGTGGGCGGCGCTCGACAGCATGGCGGTGTGGGTGTCGTGTCCGCAGGCGTGCATGCACCCGTCGACGTGCGAGGCGAAATCGAGTCCGGTGTCCTCGGGCATCGGCAGGGCGTCCATGTCGCCGCGCAGCAACATGGTGGGACCGGGCTCGGAGCCTTCGAGCAGAGCGACGATTCCGCTGGTCGATTCGTGCGTCGTCACCGACAGCGGGAGACCCTCCAACGACTCCAACACGCGGTCGCGGGTGATCGGCAGGTCGTTGCCCAACTCCGGCCACTCGTGCAGCGTGCGGCGCAAGGCGATCGTGTCGCCGAGCAGGTCCTGGGCGTGGGCCTTCACCGATCGGATCATCGGATCGGTGTCGGTTGCCGGATCGTTCGAGTGGTCGGCCATCGACGCATGGTACGCCTTCCTCTGCGGTGAGGTGACCGCCCACTGATCGGTCGAGCGCCGGCACCGGGTCGTCGCTCGGAAGGAGCGACCATGACCATGTACGGCGCCAACCCCGAACAGCTCACCAATCTGGGCAGCACCCTCAACCGGCAGATCGACAGCATCACGCAGGTGATGTCGACCGTCGACGGTGTGCTGAACGGCACGGCCTGGACCGGCCCCGCCCACGACCAGTTCGTCGAGGACTGGAACGGCAGCTTCAAGCAGGCGCTCGGCAAGCTCAACGAGGCGTTCGGACTCGCCGGTCGCGACTGCATCGCGATGTCGGATGAACTGCGCCGGCTGCTCGGGGCTCGCGGCTGAATCCCGAGCCTCTACGCTGACTCGGGTGGCATACGTCGAGTTCACGATCGAGCCGTTCATCGAGGGTCGGCCCGGTCCGCACGTGACCGCCGCAATCGCTGCGGCCGAATCCCGTGGGCTCGACGTCGAGGTCGGTCCGTTCGGGTCGTCGGTCGTCGTCGATCTGGCCGAGGTCGGCGCACTGCTCGGCGCACTGTCCGATGCGGCGCTGGCCAACGGTGCAACCCACGTCAGCCTGCACGTGGCACGCGAGGTGCCCACGGGGCCACCGGCGTTCGCCGTCCCGGGGAGGGACGACGAATGAGCGAGACGAGGTCACCGCGGTCGACGGTGCACCAGCCCGGCGCCGACGGCCGCCCGGCGATGCACCCTCTGATCCGATCGGTGAAGCCGGTGGTCGAGGCGCTCGGGGCGTCGTTCGTGGCCCCCGACGACATGGAGGCCAGCGACGTCGCGCTCGGTGTGGGACGGCCGCACGATCGCCGGCGTCCGGATGCCGCCGCTCCACGGTGCGCTCGACCGGCTGATCGACGCGGTCGAGGCCGAACTCGGTGGGCGGCTCCCGCAGCTGTCGCGCGAGGACAAGCAACGAGCGGTGCGCATGCTCGACGAGCGGGGCGCGTTCATCCTTCGCCGTGCCGTCGAGGATGTCGCCGATGCGATGGGCGTCAGCCGCATCACCGTCTACAACTACCTCAACGCGATCCACCGGTGACCCCTCGGATCGACCGGTTCGATGTCGTCGCCTTCGACGCCGACGACACGCTGTGGCGCAGCGAGGACTCCTTCACTCACGCCGAACGCCGCTTCGCCGAGCTGGTGTCGCCGTACGTCGCCGACGGTGTCGACGTCGATGCGGCGCTGCGTGCCGTCGAGCGAGCGGATCTGTCGGTCACCGGCTACGGGGTCAAGGCCTTCACGCTGTCGATGGTGCGTGCGGCGATCACCGTCAGCGAGGGTCGGGTCCCGAGCCTCGTGATCGGCGAGTTGGCCGACCTCGGGCGGTCGATGCTGCTCGAGGACGTGCATCTGCTGCCCCACGTCAGCGAGGTGCTCGCCGCCGTGTCGCCGCGCGTTCGCACCGTGATGATCACCAAGGGCGATCTGGTGCATCAGACCCGCAAGGTCACCACCTCGGGCATCGACCACCACTTCACCGACATCGAGATCGTCCTCGAGAAGGACCCCGACACCTACGCCAAGATCATCGAGCGGCTCGGTGTGGCACCCGACCGGTTCCTGATGATCGGCAACTCGGTGCGCAGCGACGTGCTCCCCGTGCTCGCCATCGGCGGTCACGCCATCCACGTTCCGTACCACATCACCTGGGAGCACGAACGCGTCGACCATCACGACGAGGACGTCGTCGAGCTCGCCTCGATCGCCGACGTCCCGATCTGGCTCGGCCTCACCGAGCTCTGACCGTCCGTCCGAGCGATGAGCCAACCGCCCCGATACGGGCTTTTCGCTCATCGCTGTCGCAGTACCACCTCGAGTGATGAGCGAACCGCCCTGATACCGGCTTTTCGCTCATCGCTCGCTCGGGTCGGTCAGGGCAGGGTGAGGTGCCCGTTCGTGTACGTGGCGGCGAAGCGGGCGCCGTGGGGGGCTGGGTCGTCGTAGGTCACGGTGCCGCCGGCCGCAACGACGACCGCGGCGAGTGCCGCGTGGTCCCAGTGTTGGCCGAAGTGCACGGCGAGGTCGAGCGAGCCCTCGGCGACCATCAGCGCCGGGTACGTGGTCCATTCGTGCTGCGCCACGTAGTGCCCGAGGCCGTCGAACCGGGCGAGGCGGCGTCGTTCGTCGCCGTCGAGTTCGTCCACGATCGGGCCGCTCGACCAGCGCATCGCCTCCACGTCGGACCGGCTGCTGACACCGATCGGCCGGGGGTCCACCATCTGTTCGTCGGCGAAGAAGGCGCCATTGTCGACCGTGCCCCACCACCGGCGTCGGAGCGCGGGCATCGACACCATGCCGGCAGTCGAGCGCCCATCGACCTCGAGGGCGATCAGCGTGCCCCATGCCCTGCGCCCGGCGACGAAGTTGCTCGTGCCGTCGATCGGGTCGAGTACCCAGCACCGGGCTCCGGAGCCGCTGACACCCTGCTCCTCGCCGATGATGCCGTCGTCGGGGCGATGCTCGGCGAGCAGCTCGCGCAGGAGCCGTTCGATCAGCCTGTCGGTCGCCGACACCGGTGACCCGTCGGGCTTGATCTGGACGTCGAGATCATCGCTGCGCCACGTGCGCATCGACTCCCGGTCGGCGAGCTCGGCAGCCCGCAGCAGGATGTCGTGATCGCTGATCGTGTCCATGAGCCAGGTCCTCCGTTCGGCCTCTACAACCGCAACAACCGCACCCGGTCGACACTGTGGTTGCCGGTCTTGTGCACGATCAGCGACGCGCGTTCGCGCGTCGGCTCGATGTTCTCGCGCAGGTTGAGGCCGTTGATCTCGCGCCAGATGCGCTTGGCGGTGTCGACCGCCTCGTCGTCGCTCAACTCGGCGTAGAACCGGAAGAACGAATCCGGCTCCTGGAACACCGACGCCCGGAGGGCCAGGAACCGCTCGACGTACCATCGCTCGATGTCGGATTCGGCGGCGTCGACGTAGATCGAGAAGTCGAAGTAGTCGCTGACGAACTCGGGCGCCCCGCTGCGGGTCTGCAGCACGTTCAGCCCTTCGATGATCACGATGTCGGCACCGCTGACGACGGCGTGCTCGTCGGCGACGATGTCGTACACGACGTGGCTGTACACCGGCGCCTCGACCACGTTGCGGCCACTCTTGATCTCGCGCAGCACCTTCAGCAGCGCCTTGGTGTCGTACGACTCGGGAAACCCCTTGCGGTTCATGATGCCGCGCTCGTCGAGCACGCGGTTCGGGTAGAGGAAGCCGTCGGTGGTGATCAGGTCGACCTTGGGGTGGTCGGGCCACTGTTCGAGCAGTGCCTGCAGGATGCGCGCGAACGTGCTCTTGCCGACGGCCACGCTGCCGGCGATGCCGATGACGTACGGGACCTTGGGTGCGATCGTTCCGAGGAACGTGGCCGACACCCGGTGGAGGTCCTGGGTGGCACTGACATAGAGGTTCAGCAGTCGGCTGAGGGGCAGGTAGACGGTGGCGACCTCGTCGAGGTCGATGCGCTCGTTGATGCCGCGCAGACGTTCGAGTTCGGGCTCGGCCAGGGTGAGCGGCGTCGCGGCACGCAGTTCGGACCATGCTCGCCGGTCGAAGTCGTGGTACCGGCTGACGCCGTTCGCCGCCGAGGGCGGTCCGCCGCTCGCGGTGGTGGTCACGGCGACGACTGTAGATCCCGCGGTGCTCGCCGCCCCAAGGCCCCGACTCCCGCAGACCTGCAGGCGATCACGTCGTCGGACGTAGTCTGCGCCGGTGTCCAGCGTTCGCAAGCAGCTCGGTGCCTGGTACACCCCGGAGGATCTGGTCGAGACCGTGGTCGAGTCGGTGATCACGCCGGCGTTCGTCGGGCAGCGGTCGCATCCGGTCGCCGTGCTCGACCCGTCGTGCGGCGACGGCCGGTTCCTGGCGGCGGCCAGGCGACGCATCGGCGCACTCGGTGCGACCTCGATGCTCACCGGTTGCGACGTCGATGCCGGAGCGATCGCCTCGGCGCGCGCGGCGCTGCCTGCAGACGCCGTACTTCTCGAAGCCGATGCGTTGTCGGCCACCTGGCCGTCGCAGCGATTCGACCTGGTGATCGGCAACCCGCCGTTCCTCTCGCAGCTGGCGTCCGCAACGACCCGCGGTGGCACCAGCCGACGCGGCGGCGGGCCGTACGCCGACGCCGCCGTGGAGTTCCTGGCGCTGGCCGGTGAGCTGGTCGAACCCGACGGCGGCCGCGTGGCGATGGTCCTGCCGCAGTCGATGTTGGGATCGCGTGACGCTGCAGCCATCCGCGACTCGATCGGGTCACGGGCGCAGATGGTCTGGTCGTGGTGGTCAGGTCGCCGGGTCTTCGACGCCCAGGTGCACGTGTGCGTGCTGGCCTTCCAGTTCGGCCAACCGGAGCCGGTGGATCGACGGTCGAACTGGACCCACGTCGTCACGAGCCGTCGAGGTGTGCCCGAGGTGCCCGACGACGTCCGCACCGACGGATGTCTCGGCGATCGGGCCCGTCTGAACGCCAACTTCCGCGACGAGTACTACGGCATGATCCCCGGCGTCGGCGATCACGACGAGGGACCCCGCCTCATCACCTCCGGCCTGGTCGATCCGGGCCGGTCATGGTGGGGCGAGCGGTCGGTCACCTTCGCGAAGCAGCGCTACGAACGACCGCGGGTGGATCTCGGCCGGCTCGACGACCACATGGTGCGGTGGGCTCGACGTCGTCTCGTTCCGAAGGTGCTCGTCGCCAATCAGACCCGCGTCGTCGAAGCGGCGTGCGATCCGCGTGGGGAGTGGCTGCCGGCGGTGCCCGTGCTCGGCGTGTATCCGACCGGTGCGCACTGGGACGATGCAGATCGACGACCGGTGGCCGACCTCGGCCGGTCGGCGTGGGAGATCGCTGCGGTGCTCACCTCGCCGTTGGCCTCGGCATGGTTGTGGCATCGGGGGGCCGGTACAGGGCTGTCCGCCGATGCGATCCGGCTCTCCCCGGTGACGCTCGCCGAGCTGCCCTGGCCGAGCGGTGATCTCGGGCCTGCGGTCGGCGCCCTGCGCGCCGGCGACGTCAGAGCGTGCGGTGCCGCCGTCGACGTCGCCTACGGGATCGTGGACGCTCCGGCGATGTTCGACTGGTGGACGTCGTCACTGCAGCGGATCGAGGCGCGGCACGTGCCGGCGCCCGCCCGGGTGTCGGCTGCGCCACCCGGGTGACCCGGCGACCATCCACAACAGGGCGAGTCCGGCGAGCTCGGTGACGTGGATCAACTCGGCGAGTGGTGTCCGTGACCCGGTGACGATGTCGGCGACGATGCTCACCGTGGTCGTCCCCACCAGCGCAGCGGTGAACGGCAGCAGGCCGAACGCACGGTACGGCTTCCAGGCGGCGTACGCGAAGCCGACCGCGAGCGCCGCACCGAACGCACCCAGATGGCGGGCGAGATGCGGGCTCGTGCCGGACGTCTCCCCCAGCAACAGTGCCGGCAGGCTCTGCACCAGCATCACGATCGCCACCCAGGCGAGGGCCGGACGCAGCCAGCCGCCCCGACCGAGTCGAGCGGGCCGCGCTCGGGCGGTGACCATGGCGACGAGGTCCGGAACCGGCTCCGCGGGGCGGATCCGCACCATGCGGTCGATGCGCTCGAGGTCGGCTGCGAAGTTCCGGCACGCCGGACAGCGGGCGAGATGGTCATCGGCGACGGCGATGTCGCCGCCCGTGGCCTCACCGTCGGCACGCGCCGACAGCGTCTCGCGGACGGGCGCGCACGCGGTCTGCGGCCCGTCGCTCTCTGGCGTCTCGGTCGGCTCCATGGTGTTGACAGTCGTCCCCCGACAGCAGATGGTTCCCGCTGCTGCGATCGACGCGAGCTGACGATGGTCACTGCCCAGAATCGGCCGCGTGCTGCGACACTGTCGGTGTGGAGCACCTCACCCGCTTGCTCGTCGCTGCACGCGACGGCGACCGCATGGCGCTCGACCGGTTCGTGGCCGAAACGCAGGCCGACGTCTGGCGGATGTGTCGGTATCTCGGCGACGCCCAGTTCGCCGACGACCTCGCACAGGAGACCTACGAGCGTGCCATCGGCTCGATCCACCGTTTCCGCGGCGACGGGTCGGCGCGTGGCTGGCTGCTCACGATCGCGCGCCGCACCTGTGTCGATCACACGCGTCGTGCCGGCCGCCGCCGCCGGCTCGATCGGGCGGTGTTCGACGACACCACCGCCGGAGTCCTCGACGGATCGCTGACCTCACCGGACATGTCCGGACGTGTTGATCTCGACGATCTCCTGGCACAGCTCGACACCGAACGTCGCAGCGCCTTCGTCCTGACGCAGGTGCTCGGCCTGCGCTACGACGAGGCCGCCGAAGTGCTCGACTGCCCGATCGGCACGATCCGGTCACGCGTCGCCCGCGCACGCGGCGACTTGGTGGCGATGATGCGCGAATCTGGTAGCAGCTCCGATGGAGCAGTCGCACGATGAACACCCCCCACCGAACATGCACATCGACGGGAGACACGACGTGAGCGAGCGGGTACGTACCCCGACATCGAGACTGGCGCGGCTCGGGGCCGCCTCGGCCGTCACGATGGTGATGGCGTTCACCGCAGTGTCCTGCGGCGACGACGCCGACGTCGCGGAATCGGGTGCCGTCGCCGGTACGGACTCGTCCGCAGATGGTCTCGCCTCCGGAGATGGTGTCGGCGACCCCGCCATCGGCGAACAGTTGTCGCGCAGCAGGGGCTGTGCGGGCTGCCACGGCCAGAACTTCGGCGGCGGCGCCGGCCCCGAATGGACCGGTCTCGCCGGCTCCGAGGTGACACTCGCCGATGGCAGCACCGTCGTCGCCGACACGGCCTACCTCACCCGGGCGATCGCCGATCCGTCTGCCGAACTGGTCGCCGACTACACGTTGCGGATGCCCGCCAACAACCTGTCGGACGCCGAGATCGCCGACATCGTCGCCTTCATCGAGACGCTCGCCGATGAGTGAGATGAGTGAACCGCCGGACAGCCGCAGGCGCATGTCGACGCCGGCCGCCCTGCTCGCCGCAGCGATGGCGATCGTGCTCGTCGCCTGTGGAAGCGACGCCGACTCCACCGGCGCTTCCACGGGGTCGGCCGTCACGACGGGACCCACGGCCACGTCCGAGAGCGCGGCTCCGTCCGCGCCGCGCGAACTCGCCGGCATCGTCCGCGATCCCGCACCGGTGGTCGACGCGACCACGCTGCCGTCGCTGACCGAGCCGGGCACCGAGGTGGCGTTTCGCGGCGAACCCGGTGGATTCAAGGCCGTCTACTTCGGCTACACGAACTGCCCCGACGTGTGTCCGACCACCATGGCCGACTGGGTCGTCACGCTGCGCCGCCTCCCCGAGGATCTCGCTGCGCAGGTGAGCACCGTGATGGTCACCGTCGACCCGGACCGCGACAACGAGCTGCTGCCGGGGTACGTCGAGAGCTTCGTGGCCGACGCCGAAGCGGCGGGCACCACCGATGCCGACCGCCTCGCTGCCGCGGCGGAACCGTTCGGTGTCGTCTACGACGTGGTCACCGACGACGATGGGGGCATCGAGGTGTCCCACAGCGGGTTCCTCTACCTCGTCGACGATCAGGGACGCCTCGTGGTGACCTGGCCGTTCGGGACCTCGTCGTCGGAGATGGCCGCCGACGTCGAGCAACTGTTCGCCGCACAGGAGGGCGCATGAATCGCACACCCACGAACCGCCGGCGACCGTTGCGTCCGGCAGCAGGCATCGCCCTCGTGCTGGGGGGTGTGCTCGGTGGCGTGCTCGCCGGGTGCGGTGACGACCCGTCCCAGCCCGGAGCCGAGGTGGTGTCCGACGGCGAGACGGCGACATTCGACTACGTGATCCCCGCCGGTGCCGGCGAGGCGCTCGACGCCGGCACACCGCTCGAGATCCTGCCGGCCCGACTGGAGGTCAACGTCGGTGACACCATCCGCATCGAGAACCAGGACGATCGCGGACACACCGTCGGCCCGTTCTTCGTGGGAGCGAACGAGACGCTGACCCAACGGTTCTCCACGCCCGGCGAATTCGAGGGCGTCTGTACCGTCCATCCGAGCGGTCAGCTCCTCCTCGTCGTCACGGCGTGATGTCGATGCCTGGCACGGCCCTCACCCCGTCGTCCTGCTTCGTCCGCAGGCTGCCGCGGCGACTCCTGCACGGCGTCATCGCCGGTCTCGGGCTCGTGGCGGTCGTCGCCTCGCCGGCCCTCGCCGATCCGCCGGGTCCGACCGACTACCGGTCGGAGGTCCGCTCGGTCGAGCCCGAGACGCCGCAGATCGACGTCGGGATCATCGGCGGCGACTCGTTCGTCGAGCTGCGGGTCGAGCCGGGCACCGAGGCGATGGTCGTGGGCTACCAGGGCGAGGACTACCTGTGGTTCCGACCCGACGGCGTCGTGCTCGAGAACCAGAACTCGCCCGCGACGTACCTCAATGCGAACCGGTACGGCAACGACGGTGTGCCGCCCGGCGCCAGCGCCGACGCGGAGCCGAGCTGGGACCAGGTGGCGACGGGGGGCTACTGGGCGTGGCACGACCACCGGGCGCACTGGATGCAGACCGCCCGGCCGTTCGGCCTCGGTGTCGGCGACCAGATCCTCGAGGCGGTGATCCCGATCGTCGTCGACGGTGACACCGTGCAGGTCACCGTCATCAGCACGTGGCAGCCCGATCCCTCACCGATCGCCATGTGGCTCGGCGCGGTCGCGGGCGTCGGTGTCGCCGCCGGTGCCTGGTTCTCACGGGGCCGGCGGTTTCCCGCGGTCGCAGCGAGCGTGCCGCTGGTGCTGCTGACGGTGGTGGTCGGATTCGCTCAGTACAACTCGCTGCCGGGCGCAACCGGCCCACGCCCGATCTGGATCGTGTTACCGCTGATCGCTGCGGTGTCGGCGGCCATCGGCGTGGTGCTCGCGGTGGGTGGCCGGCGCTTCGCGGCCGACGCCGCGATGTTGCTCGTCGGTGTCGAGCTGGCGGTGTGGGGATTCGTCAAGCGTGACGGACTGTCGGCCGCGATCGTGCCGACCGATGCGCCGTTCTGGCTCGACCGGTTCACCACCGCCGCGGCCCTGGTTGGCGGCGTCGCACTGGCGGCGCTGGCGCTGTGGTGGTTGTTCGCCGTGCCCGCTGAGAGCGCAACGGGAGACCGTACGGCCGGTCAGGACGGTGCTGTCAGCGGTTCCACGGGGCCGTCGGACTCACCGCACCCGGCCCGCCCGTGAGCACGTCGTAGCCGTCGTCGGTGACGAGGATGGTGTGCTCGAACTGTGCGGTGCGCCGGCCGTCACTGGTCACCGCCGTCCAGTCGTCGTCCCACACCTTGTAGTTGACGGTGCCGAGGGTGATCATCGGTTCGATCGTGAACGTCATGCCGGGCCGCATGATGGTGGAGGCGCGGGAGTCGTAGTAGTGCAGCACCTGGATGTCGGTGTGGAACTGCTCGCCGATGCCGTGGCCGACGAAAGCCCGCACGACGCCGTAGCGGTACTTCTTGGCGTGGTCCTCGATCGCCCGGCCGATGTCGCTGAGCGGACGGCCCGGCTTCACCGCCTCGATCCCGTACCAGGTGCACTCCTCGGTGACCTGGACGAGTTGACGGCTCTCGGGGTCGACGTCGCCGACGAAGAACGTGGCATTCGTGTCGCCGTGGACGCCCCCGATCCAGCCGGTGACGTCGATGTTGCAGATGTCGCCCTCCTGGAGCGGACGCGAGTCGGGGATGCCGTGGCAGATCACCTCGTTGACCGAGGTACAGCACGCCTTGGGATAGCCGTGGTAGTTGATCGTCGACGGGTACGCACCGCGCTCGACGAACAGATCGTGCACGTAGATGTCGATCTCCTCGGTGGTCACGCCGGGAGCCACCATCTCGCCGGCGAGTCGCAGCACCTCGGCGGCGACCTTGCCGGCGTGGCGCATCGCCTGGATCGTCTCAGCGCTCTTGATGCGCGGTTCGTCCCAGGGGACGACCTGGCCCGTGTCGGCGTACGGCGGCCGAGCGATGTCGTCGGGGACGCTGCGCATCGGGCTGACGACACCGGGCAGGACCCGTCCCTCGGACTTCTTGTGGCAGCGCTTGTACTTGCGGCCGCTGCCGCACCAGCACGGTTCGTTCGCCTTCGGCAGGATGGCGGGAGCGGTCGCCGTGGCAGACATGGAACACAGGATAGGGGCGCAGCGGCGCCAGGCCGACCCGGGCGGCCCGACGACGCCGGGATGCTCCGGGTGGCTCGTCCGTGCGTCCTACGCCGGGCGCGCCTAGCCTGTCCGACGTGTCCCAGGAAGAGGTGCTGGCCCCCAACGGCATGTCGCCGTTGCTGACCCTTCCGTCGATGGACGCCGACCGTGAGCGCATCGAGGACGCGATGCACGCCGCCGTCGTCACGCCGGACGCCTACCTCAACGAGATCGCGTCGCATCTGATCGTCGCCGGCGGCAAGCGACTGCGGCCCGTGTTGGCGGTGGCCGGTGCCCAGATCTTCGGTGCGCCGGCGAGTCACGACGTGGTGCGTGGTGGCGTCGCGTGCGAACTGGTGCACCTCGGTTCGCTGTACCACGACGACGTGATGGACGAAGCCGACACCCGTCGGGGCGTCGAGACCGTCAACGCCAAGTGGGGCAACCTGCAGGCCATCCTCGCCGGCGACTTCCTGCTGTCGCGGGCGTCGGAGATCGCAGCGTCGCTCGGCACCGAGGTCGCCGGGTTGCTCGCCCGCACGATCGGTTGGCTCTGCGAGGGCCAGATCGAAGAACTCCGCCACACCTACGACCGCTCGCGCACCGAGGCCAGCTACCTCACCTCGATCCACGGCAAGACGGCGTCGCTGTACGGCACCGCCGCGCGCATCGGTGGCATCGTCGCCGGCCACGACCGTCCCGTCATCGAGGCGCTGACCGAGTACGGCAACGCCTACGGCACGGTGTTCCAGATCGTCGACGACATCTTGGACATCACCGCCACCGACGCCCAGCTCGGAAAGCCCGCCGGTCACGACATGGTCGAAGGCGTCTACACGCTCCCGGTGCTGCGCACGCTGGCGCTCGACAACCCCTCGGCGTCCGAGTTGGCCGATCTGCTCGGCTCGCCGCTCGACGCGGCGGCGCAGGACAAGGCGTTGGCGATCGTGCGGTCCAACGACGGCTTGGCCTCCGCCGTCGACACGGCGCGCGACTACGTCGAGCGCGCGGAGGCGTGTTGCGACGACTTCCCCGACTCCGACGCCACCGAAGCGCTGCGTGGCGCTCCCCGAGCGTTGATCCAGTCGGTCTCGGTTCCCGCCTGACCCAACGTCACCGTCGCGCGATGTTCTGCCCGGTGTTCGTTCGCGCGGCCTGCGATCAGGCAGGCTGAACCGATGCATGTCGTCATCGTGGGTGCCGGTGAGGTCGGCTGGTATCTCGCCCAGCGGCTCGGAGCCGAGGGCAACGACGTGGTCGTCGTCGAGCAGAACGAGGTGATCGCGGCGGCGATCGGCGCCGAACTCGACGTCCAGGTCGTGGTCGGCAGCGCCACCGTGCCGTCGACGTTGCGAGCCGCCGGCATCGAGCACGCCGACCTGCTCGCCGGCGTCACGCAGAACGACGAGGTCAACCTGCTGGCCTCGCTGCTGGCCAAGGAGTTCGGCGTCGAACAGACGGTGGTGCGCATCCAGACCGAGGAACTCCGCGGGCCGCTCGGAGCGAAGCTGCTGGCGACGATGGGTGCCGACGTGATCATCGATCCCGACGCTGACACCGCCGACGAGATCATGGAGCTCGCCCACGTGTCGGGCGCGGACGAGGTCTACCCGATGTCGAACGGCGAGTTGCTCGTGCTCGGCGCCGTCGTCGGCGAGACGTCCCCGTTCGTCGGTCACGATCTCGCCGAGATCGGTCGCTCGTTCGAGCCCGACTGGAAGTTCCTCTTCGGTGCGTTGACCCGTGACGGCGAAACGGTGATCCCGCGTGGCGACCAGGTGCTGGAGGCGGGCGACCATGTCCGGGTGCTCACGACGCGGTCGGCGCGTCGCGAGATCATGGAGTTGCTCGGCGCCGCCACCCGCCAGGCCCGCCGGGTGATGGTGCTCGGTGGTGGTGCGGTCGGAACACGCGTCGCCGACCGGCTGCAGAGCGAGGGCGCCACCGTCGTGCTGGTGGAGAACGATCCCGTTCGCGCCAAGGCGCTGAGCGAGCGGCTGGGCCGCGTGACGGTCGTGCAGGGCGACATCACCGACACCGAACTGCTGTTGGAGGAATCGGTCGCCCGGATGGATCTGGTGATCGCCGCGACGGGTGACGACGCCTCGAACGTCCTCGCCTGCGCCTATGCGGCGGCGGAGGGCGATGCATTCACCGTGGCGGTCCTGCACCGCCTCGCCCTGCTCCCGCTGGTGCGCCAGTTCGGTATCGACGCTGCGCTGAGCCCGCGTACCGCATCGGCCAACGCCGTGCTGCGCCACATCCGCGGCGGGACGGCGTCGGTGGCGACGTTCTTGGAGAGCGACGTCGAGGTCAACGAGTTCGAGATCGAGGCAGGCAGCTCGGCCGACGGCACGCAGGTCGCCGATCTGCACCTGCGCCATTCGGTCCTGCTCGGTGCCGTCACCCGCCGGGACGGCCGCGCGGAGATCGTCCGCGGTCACACGCTGCTGCACGCCGGCGACAACGTGGTCGTGTTCTCGCGGCCCGATGCGCTCGCGGTGACCCGCAAGGCATTCTCGGCGTGACGCTGGCCACCCATTCGTCCGGCCGTGTTCCCTGGTTCGGTGGGCGCGGCGAGCGGCTGCTGTCGCCCGGGCGCTACTCGTCGCTGGTGGCGAACGTGGTCGGCCTCACGATCGCCGTGGTTGGCGTCGGCATCGGGATCTCCGGCGTGGTCGAAGCGATCGACGGCGGACCGCATGTGGTGACGCTGATCGCCACCGGCGCCGTGGTGTGGGCCGTCGGCTCGGTGATGTGGCGCGTGACGATCGTGCCCAAGCAGATCCGGATCCTCGACGTGTTCACCACGGTCTCCCTCGCCTGGATCGCCATGGCGATCGCCGGCGCGATCCCGTATCTCCTGACGGGACACTTCGATCGGATCGACGACGCCCTGTTCGAGTCGATCTCGGGCTTCACGACCACGGGCGCGACCGTGACGCCGGACATCGAAGCGACGTCGCACGGCCTGCTCTTCTGGCGCTCGACCACCCAGTGGATCGGGGGGATGGGCGTGATCGTGCTCGTCGTGGCCGTGCTGCCGACCGTCGGTTCGGGCGGGATGAGCCTGCTGGCCGCCGAGGCGCCGGGGCCGACCGGCGAGCGGCTGACCCCGAGGGTGCGCGAGACCGCCCGGCACCTGTGGACGGTCTACGTCGGGTTCACGATCCTGTTGGCCGCCCTCTACGGGCTGGCAGGCATGAGCCTGTACGACGCGGTGTCGCACAGTTTCACGACCGTCTCGACCGGGGGGTTCTCGCCGTATCAGGACTCGATCGGTGCGTTCGACTCGGCGGCGATCGAGTGGATCTGCATCGTGGCGATGCTCCTCGCCGGAGGAAGCTTCACCCTCTACTACCGTGCGCTGAAACGTGACCCGGGTCCGCTGCTGCGCTCGTCGGAGTTCAAGGTGTACCTGCTCGTCGTCGCCGGGATCACGGCCTGGGCGTTCGTCGCGTCGGGCAACGACGGCGGTCAGGCGGCCGGGTTCCGAGACGCGCTGTTCACGACGACGTCGACGGTGACCACGACCGGGTACGTCACCACCGAGTACGGCCTGTGGAGCCAGACCGCTCAGCTGTTGCTGCTCCTGGCGATGCCGGTCGGGGCGATGGCCGGCTCGACCGCCGGCGGCGTCAAGATCGTGCGGACGATGGCGATCGCCAGCGCCGCCCACCGCGAGGCGCTGCGACATCTCCACCCGCACCTGGTGCGTCCGGTGCGCATCGGCAACGGCATCCTGCCCGACGACGTCGCGCGGCGGGTGGTCGGCTTCATGGTGCTCGCGCTGGCGATCTTCGGTGGGGGCGCCGTGCTGATCTCGGCGACCGGTCCGGACATGATCACGTCGTTGTCGTCGTCGGCGACCGCGTTCGGCAACGTCGGCCCGGGCCTCGGCGCACTCGACCATGCCAACGACTTCCTCTCGATCCCGGCGCCCGGCCGGGCGATCGCGATGGCGCAGATGCTCCTCGGGCGCCTGGAGATCTATCCCGTGATCCTGGCGTTGTCGGTGGTCACCCTGCGCATCCCCAACGCGCTGCGCCGACGTCGCCAGAAGGGCTGACGAAAGCAACACCAGGACCGAGAAGGCGGGCCGGCGAGGGAAGCGCCAGCGACGAGCCTGGCGTCGAGGCCGACCAATCGCTCCCCATCACCGGAGTGCGGTGAGGCCTCGACTACCAACTGGGGGCGAACTTGCTGACCGTGCTGGCCAGCGCATAGGCGCGCTCCGCGCCACCCGGATGGCCGTCGCGCAGTTCGTTGGTGGCGATGCGCAGCACGGCGCCGGCGATCCGGTCGCTGCGCACGCCGAGCCGAAGCGCAGGCCGCAGGATCGCAGGGCGGCCGAGGAAGCGGGCCGCCAGGCGACCGACCTGGTGATACCGGCCGAGTTCGTCGGCGAGCATCGTCGGATATCGCTGCAGCGTGGTGGAGTTTCCGGCGGACAGGGCGTCGTCGAGCACGTCGGCGGCGAAGCGTCCGCTCATCAGCGCGGCATCGACGCCGTCGCCGTTGAACGGGCTCGCCGCACCGGCGGCATCACCGACGACGAGGAACGTCGGGCCCATCTTGGGGCCGACCGAACCGGCCAGTGGCACACGCAGACGCGTCGGCGCCTTGAGCTGCTCGTCGGGATCGAGTTCCCAGCGGTCGGCGATCCGACGGGCGAACGAATCGAGCAGCTTGAGTGCGTTGATGCCGCGCGCGTCGCGATACGTCGACAGCACGCCGACGCCGACGTTGACGGTGCCGTCGCCGAGTGGGATCACCCACCCGTATCCGGCGACCGGGTTGCCGGCGGCGTCGGGGATGCCCAGATCGGACTCGATCCACGGCTCCGATGCGCGGGCGCTGCGAAAATAGGTGCGCGTCGCGATGCCGTAGGGCCAGTTGCGCTGGCGCATGGTGCCGAGGTGGCGACCGAAGCTGCTGTTGGCGCCGTCGGCGACGACCACGAAACGGGCACGGACCACGTCGTGCTGCGCCGCGCCGGGGTCGAGTTCGGGATCGACGATGAGGGTGGCGCCGCGGACGAAGCCGCGTTCGACGATCGGTGCGGTCGCCTGATGGCCCATCAGCACGATCGCTCCCGACTCGCCGGCGCGTCGGCGCAGGTGTGCATCGAGCACGTCGCGCCGCAGCGCAGTGGCGTGATCGGGCAGGTCGCGGTGTCGCGGCCAGGGGGAGGTCACTTCGCGATCGCCGTGGACCAGCCGCACGCCGGCGAGACGGTGGCCGCCGAGGGCGATCGGGTCGACGTCGAGCAGGGCGAGTTCTCGCAGCGCCCGCGGGGTGAGTGCGTCACCGCACGCCTTGTGCCTCGCGACCGGGCGTTTCTCGACGACCGTGACGTGGTGGCCCGACCGGGCCAGCCACGTGGCGACCGACGCTCCGGCCGGGCCGCCCCCGACGACGAGGACGTCGGTGTCCAGGGTGCCTGCCGTCAGCCGGCCGATGCGGGCGAGCCGGCGATGGGCTCGGGGCCGATCGGCATGATCTCGGCGCCGCCCATCTCGGGGGCGTCGGGCGACGTGAAGTCGTAGGTGCCCGCCTCGAGTTCGGCGAACACGGGGGACTCCTCGGAGCACCAGGTCTCGTACTCGTCGGCGTACTCCTCGCTGGTCGGGTCGGCACCGCCGAGCGAGTACCGCTCGTGGCAGACCACCGAGACGATCTCGTACTGGGTGAGCTGGCCGCCGAAGGCGGGCATCACGCCGCGATTACCCGTGATGTGCGGCCCGCCCGGGCGGTCGGGGTTGCCGTAGATCTCGACGCCGGCGGCGTTGTAGCCCTCGGTGCCGTAGTACACGTAGCGGACCTGGTCCTCGATGTGCGGGAACGTGTCGAGGACCGAACCACCGGAGAACGGGTAGCCCACACCGCCGCCACCGGCGGCACCGTGGCAGCTGGCACAGCTGCTGTAGACCTCGGCGCCGATGCCGAGAGGACCTTCGACGACCTCGGGCGGCTCGGTCACCGCACGCACGTACATGAACCCCCACAGCGGCATCAGGCTCAGCGTGGCCATCGCCCAGAACGGGATTTTGCGGCGCCGCTTGGCGGCCTGCACGTAGACCGGCTCGGGCTTGGGTGGCGGCGGTGCAGCCGGAGCCGGTGGCGCCGTGCGCGCCGGGGGCCCGGATGCGGCCGGCGCCGCGGCAGGCGTGGTGGTGGCGGGCGTGGTGGCCGGAGCGGTGGAGGCAGCAGCGGCGTCGCCCGGCGCGTCGGCGGCAGCGTCGCCGCCCTGTCCGATCGCGGAGCGCCGCTCGCGCGACCGCTTCAGGAGATGTTCGGGGATCTCGGTCACTTCGGAGATGATAGATGGCCGTCGCCCTGATCCGGGAATCTGCCGTGGGATCGATCGCGATGCACTTACGCACAACCTGGCGCGCCCGCAAGACTTGCGTGCCAGACTTCGCACATCTGGTGCCGACGACTACAGTTCGTTGGCGAATGTCCCGGCTCGCCGTGGCACACCGGTTCGCCGGTCGTCACGGTCGTTCGGGCACCGCACGCAGCTCCACCACGACAGGACCCACCGCACACATGATCGCAATCGCCCCACTCGAGTGGCCAGGCATGAATCAGGCCTTCCTGGCGGCGCTCGTCGCCACGCTCGTGCTGTCGCTCGCAATCATCCCCTACGGCAAGCGCCGGCCCGTCGACGCCCCGTTCTCGTGGGGCGAGGCGATGCTCGCCACGACGTACATCTTCGGCGTGCTGTTCCTGGCGTTCGGCATCCTGCCGCACCAGTGGATCGACCACGCCGACAAGGATCTCGGCTGGTCGAAGGACAAGATCATCTTCGGGCCCGGTGGCATCCTCAAGCCCGAGTCCGCCGGCGGGTGGAACCCGATCACCCTGCAGTACGAAGCGGTCCGCGACATCGTCGCCGTCCTGATCCACGTCGTGCTGTTCGGTATGTACATCTACCTGGCGATCTGGTGGCAGAAGCGCGGCGAGGTCAAGCCGAAGGAACTCCCCACCTCCACCTACGGCCGCCCGCTCGTCAAGAAGGCATGATCCATGGCCCGTACTGACGCGAATCCCCCGATGATGCCGTACACCGACGAGTACACGTTGGTGGAGGTCGACGCGGACTACCTGTCGAAGGCCGTCAAGCCGAAGCAGTTCATCCACATCGACCAGAGCGAATGCATCGCGTGTGAGGGCTGCGTCGACATCTGCCCGTGGAAGTGCATCCACATGGTGTCGACGTCGGCCGTCACCGAGGCCGACGGCACCGAGCAGCCCGGTACCGACCCGTCCGATGCCTTCATGTTCACGATCGACGACGACATCTGCACGCGGTGTGCGTTGTGCGTCGACCGATGCCCCACCGGCGTCATCATTCTCGGCAAGGCGGGCACCGCCACGGCCGCAGGCAACTCCCACGTCCGCACCAACAACCATGGCTACGGCTACGGCATGAGGCTCTGAACATGACCCGATCTCCTGTACGAGCGAGCGCAGCGCCAGCGAGCGAGCGCCACAACGCGGCCTGCGTGGCCGGGGAACGCTGAGAAATGGCGACAAACATCGACGACAAACCGCGCCCCACGGTGAAGGACCGCGTCAACTCCACGGTCGACTCCGTGCAGGGCAGCCAGGCGTGGAGTTCGATCTTCCGGCCCGGCTCGATCTTCCGCAAGGGCTACACCGACAGCCCGCGCAACCGCAGCTACGTGATCATGAACTCGGTGCTGTACCACCTGCACCCGGTGAAGGTGAAGCGTCACGCGGTCAAGGTGAGCTACACGCTGTGTCTCGGCGGGTTGAGCTTCTTCCTGTTCATCCTGCTCACCGTCACCGGCATCTTCCTGATGTTCTTCTACCGGCCGGAGGCAACGGCAGCGTGGAACGACATCCAGAACCTGCAGACCTCGGTGACGTTCGGCTTGTTGGTGCGCAACATGCACCGATGGGGCGCGCACCTGATGGTGCTCACCGTGTTCCTGCACATGGCCCGCGTCTTCTACCACGGCGCGTACAAGCCGCCGCGCGAGTTCAACTGGGTGATCGGCGTGATCCTGCTCACGCTCACCCTGCTGCTGTCGTTCACCGGCTACCTGTTGCCGTGGGACCAGCTGGCGCTGTGGGCGGTCACCGTGGGCACCAACATGATGGGCTACACGCCGGTGTTCGGCGAGGAGGTCCGTTTCGTCCTGTTGGGCGGTGCCGAGATCGGAGCGGAGACGCTCCTGCGATGGTACGTGTTGCACGTGTTGTTCCTGCCGTTCGTGATCGTGATCTTCATGGCGATCCACTTCTGGCGTGTCCGCAAGGACGGCGGAATTTCCGGTCCGTTGTGATTCGCCCTGTTGACTGGAGCATGAGGTAGCCCCATGACCGAGATCCCAGAGCATCTCCTCAAACGAGCGCAGGCAGCGCGCGAGAAGTCGGCCGAGGCCGCACCGGCCGCGTCCGAGCCCGCCGCCGAGGCGGCATCCGAGGCCCCACCCGCCGATTCGCGTATTCCCGAAGCCCTGCTGCAGCGCAGCAAGGCCGCCAAGGCCGCCAAGGCCGGTGGCGCCACCGACGAGGCACCCGCCGGCGGTGGCGCCGTCGCGGTGGCCGACAAGGTCGGTGCCGTCGTCGCCGCTCCCGCCGCCGCCGGCGGGGTGCCGGTCGGCGCCGGACCGGGTGGTCATACGCAGCGGCTGCTGACCGTCGTCAAGTCCGGGTCGATCCAAGACGTCAAGGCCACGCCGGTCGACAAGGTGCACACCTGGCCGCACCTGCTCGCCGCGGAGTTCGTGTCGGCGCTGGCGATGACGGCGTTCGTGTTCATCTTCTCGGTGTTCGTCCATGCGCCGCTGCTGCAGCTCGCCAACACCAACCAGACCCCCAACCCCTCCAAGGCGCCCTGGTACTTCCTCGGTCTGCAGGAGTTGCTGACCTACTTCCACCCCATGGTCGCAGGTGTGACGCTGCCCGGCGTGGGCCTGATCGCCCTCGTGTTGGCGCCCTATCTCGACCGGAACCCGTCGAACAAGCCCGAGGATCGCAAGTTCATGACCGGTCTGATGACCGTGCACCTCATGTTCTGGGCGGTGCTCGTGCTGATCGGCTCGTTCTTCCGAGGCCCTGGTTTCAACTTCGTCCTACCGTGGGTCGAAGGCCTGTTCTTCGAGTTGTGAGATTGCGAAAGGAGACCCCCCAGTCATGAGTACTGCAGCAATCATCGCCATAGCGATCGGAGTCGTCGTCGTCCTCGGCGCGATTTCGTTCTTCACCCTCGCCCGTCGCAGCGACGTCCGCGGCGCGGGTGCACTGTCGGGCGAGACCGTCCAGAAGGACAAGTCCGCGCGCCGGTCCGCCGAGCCCGTCTCGACGCAGACCACCGCCTCGGAGGTCGAGGCCGCCGGTGTCGCCGCTCGCAGCAGCAGCCGCGAGGTCGCGGTGCGGTCGGAGGCCGAGGTCGTCGCATGGACTCCGCCGGACCCCGAGATCATCGGTGTCAGCCGCCGCCAGTTCTTCAACCGCGCCACGGTGTCGCTGATGAGCGTCAGCCTCGCCGGGTTCGCCGCGGCGGCCTTCGTGGCCTTCCTGTGGCCCAGCGGTACCGGTGGCTTCGGTGGTTCGATCACCGTGGGCAAGATCGGCAACATCAAGGACGGCATCAACCAGGGCGGCGGGTTCTTCTACGCCGCCGAGGCCCGTTCGTGGATCACCGCGTACCCGGCCGAGGCGCTTCCGCTCGCCGAGACCGTCTACCCCGAGACGCTCCTCGTGACCATGCGCGAGGGTCTCACCATCCTCAGCCAGAAGTGCCCGCACCTCGGCTGCCGTGTGCCCGAGTGCGCCACCAGCCAGTGGTTCGAGTGCCAGTGCCACGGCTCGCAGTACAACCGTGTCGGTGAGAAGAAGGCCGGCCCGGCGCCGCGTGGCATGGACCGTCACCCGGCCACCATCGCCGCCAACGGCGACGTCACGATCGACACCGGCACGACGATCCCCGGCCCGGCGATCGGCACCAACACCACCGGCCAGGAGGCCGAGGGTCCGCACTGCACCAGCGGCGGGGAGCACTGATGGCACCACTGTTCGCTTTGACCACCACGACGATCGGGGTCATCGGGCTGGTCATCATCATCGGCGGCTGGGTCCTGTACGGGATCTCGAACGTCATCTCCGGGCGCCGGGAGGTCGGCGCCGAGATCGAGCTCGCCGCCAACCGCAAGGAGTACTACGACGACGAGACGCTGGAGGGGCCGCGCCTCGAGCGTGTCCAACTCCTCGGCGTCATCATGCTCGGCATCATCGTCGTGGCGTTGCCGCTGTACTGGGTGTTCGAGCCCAGCCGGCAGGCCGGTGCGCAGGAGGGCTGGGACAACCGCTTCGCGAGCTGGGGCTCGCAGTTGTTCGCGCCCACCGCCGAGGGTGGATTCAACTGTGCCGGCTGCCACGGTGGCATGGCCGGCGTCGGCGGCGAGGCACCGTTCACGGTCACCGACCCGGTGACCCAGGAGGTGCAGGCGGTCAACTGGAAGGCGCCGGCGGTCAACACGGTGTTCTACCGGTTCGACGAGAGCGAGGTGCGCTTCATCCTCAACTACGGTCGTCCCTTCTCGCCGATGTCGCCGTGGGGCCTCGTCGGCGGCGGCCCGATGAACACCCAGCAGATCGACAACCTGATCGCCTACATGAAGAGCATCCAGATCCCGCGCGAGAACTGCGCCGAGGGCGAGGATCCGCTCGTGTGCGATTCGGGCAGCCTGCCCGCCAGTCTGCAGGCCGACATCCAGGCTGCAGCCGAGCGCGCGGTGGAGGCAGGCGAGGCCGAGAGCATCGGTCAGGCCCTGTTCAACCTCGATCTCGCCAGCGGCGCCTACAGCTGCGCCCGGTGCCACACCCTGGGCTGGAGCTACGGCCAGCCCGGCGTGTCCGGCCAGGGCGCATTCGGCTGGAACCTCACCGGCGGCTCGGTCAACGCCCACTTCCGTGACGACGAGCAGTTGGTGTCGTTCCTGAAGAGTGGTTCGGAGTACGGCAAGCTCTATGGTCTCAACGGCCAGGGAAGCGGCCGGATGCCCGGTTTCGGAACGATGCTCACCGACGAGCAGATCCGTGACATCGTCGAATACGTACGGAGCTTGTGACCATGACCTTGTTGGCAATCGCGTGGGAGCCTGAGCTCCGGGGTCTCCTCACCGTCATCATCGGCGTGGTCATCCTCTGCGGCAGCGTCTACGGCATCATGGCCACCAACATGGGAACGCGGCTGGCGTTCCTCGTGGCGCTCGCCGGCCTGTTCGGTTGGCTGATGCTGATGGGCATGGTGTGGATGGTCTACGGGATCGGCCTTCGCGGTCCCGACCCCACCTGGCAGGCGGTTCCCGGCGCCGGCGTGCTGCAGGACGTCGACGCCCTGGGTGCATCGGGGGTCCTCGATCCCAACGCCGATGTCCCCGAGGGTGCCACGCCGACGGAATCGGCCGAGATCGTCCGCGACACCTTCCTCGATCAGGGGTGGGTGCTGCTCGACAAGGCCTCACCGGCGTTCGGCCAGGCCCAGGCATCGGCGACGGAACTCCTCGTGGAGGAGGGTGCCTTCGCCGCGGGCCAGTTCGAGATCGTCGAGGTGTTCGACACCGGCGGCGAGCGGTATCCGAAGATCAACGACACGCTCGACTTCCTGGCGTTCTTCCACACGCCGCACTACGTCGTCGCCGAAGCTGCGCCCTTCGTGCCGGTGCGCACCGAGCCCGGCCGGGCACCCGCTCGGCCCGAGATCGACCAGAATCGCCAGCGCGAATACGTCTACATGGTCCGCGACCTCGGCGCCCGCCGCCAGCCCGCAGCGGTCCTGATGATCGGCGCCGGAGCGGTCTTCCTGGCGCTGTGCTACCTGCTGCACCGCCGTGACCGCGTGTTGAAGTCGAACCTCGAGCAACCGTTGCCGCCCGCCAAGATCGATGCACCAGCCGACGCCACCAGCGACGCCGAGCAGGAGAAGGTCGGAGCCGGCGTCTGAGATGAGGCAGTAGTGGGGCAGTACCTCCCCGTCGTCGTCTTGTTGCTCCTCGCCGTCATCTTCGGCGTGCTCAGCTTCGCTGCCTCGCGGTTGCTGGCACCGAGGCGCCCATCGGTCGCGAAAGAGGCGCCCTACGAGTGTGGGATCGTGCCGAGCCGGGAACCCCCGGAACGGTTCCCGGTCAGCTTCTACATCGTGGCGATGCTCTTCATCATGTTCGACATCGAAATCATCTTCGTCTACCCGTACGCCGTGTCGCATTCGACGCTCGGCGCTTACGGGTTCTGGGCGATCTTCGCCTTCTCGGTCGTGTTCTTCGCCACCTTCGTCTACGAAGTCGCCCGGGGCGGGCTCGATTGGGGCCCCATCCATCGCTATCGCGACCTTGCTGCCAATGCCGCGATGGTGTCACCCGAACGCACGGCAACCACCACGGTTCGTCGTGTCGGCACCGACGGACGTGTGCCGGCCGGCGACGGTGCGGCTGCCTGACGGCGCACGAGCGAAACGCAAAGGAGTCAGCACCATGGGCATCGTCAACGATGTGCTCGACGACGGACTCGGCGGGCTGTCGCACAACGTCATCACCGGCAAACTCGAGGACCTGGTCAACTGGTCGAGGGCGCGCTCGTCGTGGCCGGCGTCGTTCGGGCTCGCCTGCTGCGCCATCGAGATGATGGCCACCGGCGGCGCGCACTACGACATCTCGCGGTTCGGGATGGAAGTGTTCCGTGCCTCGCCGCGTCAGGCCGACATCATGATCGTCGCCGGGCGTGTCAGCCAGAAGATGGCGCCCGTACTGCGCCAGGTCTACGACCAGATGATGGAACCGAAGTGGGTCATCTCGATGGGTGTGTGCGCGTCCACCGGCGGCATGTTCAACAACTACGCCATCGTGCAGGGCGTCGACCAGATCGTGCCGATCGACGTCTACGCCCCCGGGTGCCCGCCCACACCCGAAACGCTGATCCACGCGATCGAGACGTTGCACGGCCTGATCGAGAACGGCCAGATCCTCAAGCGTCGCAGCGAGACCGGCGCCGGAGCGAACGTGCATGTCGAGTACATCGAGCCCGGTGCGTCGCCGACGCCGGTCCTGCTCGGAGCGAAGAAGTGAGCGATCACCAGGACGTCCGCCACGTCGCTCGCGAGCAGTATCTCGACACGGTGAAGGCGCTCGCCGACGAGGGCTACGGCATGTGTGTCGACCTGACCGCGGTCGACTACCTCGAGTTCACCGACCGTCGGCTTCCCGACGACGCCGAGGCCGCTCAGCGCTACGAGGTGGTCGTCAACCTGCTCGACATGGGCAACCGGCGCCGCCTGCGACTGCGCGTGCAGGTGCCCGAGGACGATGCGACGCTGCCGACGCTCTTCGACGTCCATCCCGGCACCGAGGCAATGGAACGCGAGGTGTTCGACATGTTCGGCATCGCCTTCTCCGACCACCCCGACCTCACCCGCATCCTGATGCCCGAGGACTGGGTCGGCCACCCGCTGCGCAAGGACTACGAGATCGGCCGCATCCCGGTGCAGTTCAAGGGAGCGAACACCTGATGTCCGAGACGACGAGCACCGACACGACGACCCCCGACACGACCACCGCGTACTACCAGCGTTCGGTCGCCGGCACCGACGAGGGCGAACAGCAGCTGCGCCCCCGAAGCGAGCTCTCCGCCAAGGAGCTGATGCGCGAGGTCGGCGCCGTGCTGCGGATGTCCGAGGCCGACGCGGCCCGGCTCGGCGATCTCCCCGACGATCCCGACGAGGATCAGACGATGATCATCAACATGGGTCCGCAGCACCCGTCGACCCACGGCGTGTTGCGGCTGATGTTGGAACTCCAGGGAGAGACCGTGCTGCGGTGCAAGCCGATCGTCGGCTATCTCCACACCGGCATGGAGAAGACCGGCGAACATCTGACCTACGCGCAAGGTGGCACCAACGTCACCCGCATGGACTACCTGAGCCCGATCGCCAACGAGCTCGTGTTCGCCATGGCGACCGAGCAGCTGCTCGGCATCGACGGCGACATCCCCGAACGTGCCGTCTGGATCCGGATGCTGATGGCGGAGATGAGCCGGATGGCCAGCCATCTGCTGTTCATGGCCACCAACGGCATGGACCTCGGCGCGGTGTCGATGATGATCTACGGCTGGCGCGAGCGCGAAGAGGTGTTGCGGTTCTTCCAGGAGACCACCGGGCTGCGGATGAATCACAACTACGTCCGCCCCGGGGGTGTCGCCGCGGACCTGCCCCCAGGGTGGCGCGACGGCGTGCTGCGGATCCTCGATCTGTTGCCCGAGCGGCTCGACGAGTACGACACGTTGATGACCGGGCAGCCGATCTGGCGTGAGCGCCTCCAGGGCGTCGGAGTGATCACACCGCAGGAGGCGTTGGCGCTCGGCGCCACCGGCCCGATCCTTCGCTCGACCGGCGTCGAATGGGACCTGCGCCGCGATCAGCCCTACATGCACTACGACGAACTGGACTTCGACGTGATCGTCGGCTCGTACGGCGATGCGTTCGACCGTTACGCGATCCGCCTCGCCGAGATCCGCGAGTCGATGCGCATCGTCCACCAGATCCTCGACCGCATGCCCGCCGGTGACTTCCGGATCCAGGACAAGAAGGTGACCCCGCCACCGCGGGCGCGCATCGACGAGTCGATGGAGGCGCTCATCCACCACTTCAAGATCTTCACCGAGGGCTTCAAGGTCCCCGAGGGCGAGGTGTACGTCGGCATCGAGGCGCCACGCGGCGAGATCGGGTGTTACATCGTCAGCGACGGAAGCGCGACGCCGTACCGGATGCACGTGCGCGACCCGAGTTTCGTCAACATCCAGTGTCTGCCGCACATGATGCGCGGCGGATTGGTTGCCGATGCGGTGGCCGTGATCAGTAGCGTCGACCCGGTGCTCGGCGGGGTCGACAGGTGAGTCAGGTGAACGGAGTGGATCGGTGAGTCGACTGAACGACCACAACGTGGTGGTGGCCAAGGAGATCATCGCCCGGTACCCCAAGAAGAAGTCGGCGCTGATCCCGCTGGTGCATCTCAGCCAGCAGCAGAACGGCTACGTCACCGAGGAGGCGATGCGTCACGTCGCAGAGCTGATCGACGTGACCCCCGCCGAGGTGTACGGCACCGCGTCGTTCTACGAGATGTTCCGCTTCGAGCCCACCGGCACGTACCTGATCAACGTCTGCAGCACGATGTCGTGTGCGCTCATGGGCGCCGACGACCTGATGCACCACGCCGAGCGCACGCTGGGCGTCCGTGCCGGCTCCACGACCGCCGACGGTCTGATCACGTTGCAGCACGCCGAGTGCCAGGCGGCGTGCACCGAGGCACCGACGCTGCAGGTCAACTACCGGCACCGCTACCGGGTCACCCCGGAGGCGTTCGACGAACTGGTCGCCGATCTGCGCTCCGGGAAGCTCGACGCCGAGGTGCCCCCGCACGGCACGCTCGGGCGCAACCGCCAGCAGATCCCCGCCGACCGCGTGGTGGGCGCCCGTCACCCCGACGACGTCACCGACGGCCCGGCCTGGATCCAAGTGAGCCCCGCATGACCAGCAACCACACCGGTGAATCGACCGACCGCGTCGTCAGCCCCTATCCGTGGGCGCCCGGGTACTACCCGAGCGACCGACCTGCCGTGGTGACGTCGCGCTTCCAGTACGAAGACAGCCACACGCTCGAGCGGTATCTCGCCACCGGCGGCTACGAGGGCCTGCGCGCCGCGCTCGCGAAGGCACCCGCCGAAATCGCCGAGGAGGTCAAGAACTCGACGCTGCTCGGTCGTGGGGGCGCGGGCTTCCCCGCCGGCGTCAAGTGGGGCTTCACGCCGCAGGGCGTCTGGCCGCGCTACCTCGTCGTCAACGGTGACGAGTCCGAGCCCGGCACCTACAAGGACCGGCTCCTGATGGAGTGCGATCCGCACCAGCTGATCGAAGGGTCGCTGATCGCCTGCTACGCCGCAGGACTGTCGCAGTGCTTCCTCTACATCCGTGGCGAGATGCCGCTCGCACAGGAACGGGTGGCGCAGGCGTTGAACGACGCGTATGCCGCCGGATACATCGGCAAGAACATCCTCGGCACCGACTTCAGCGTCGACGTCGTCTTGCACTACGGCGCCGGCGCCTACATCGTCGGTGAGGAGACGGCGCTGATCGAATCGCTCGAAGGCGAGCGGGGCATGCCACGCCTGAAGCCGCCGTACTTCCCGGCGGCGGTTGGCCTGTACGGCCAGCCGACGATCGTCAACAACGTCGAGACGTTGTCGAACCTGCCGTTCATCGCCAAGGAGGGCGCGGCCGCCTACACCTCCATCGGCACGCCCACCTCGCCCGGCACCCGCATGATCGCCGTGTCCGGTCACGTGGTGCGCCCCGGCGTGTACGAGATCGTCAACGGCTCGACCACCTTCCGCGACCTGCTCTACGGTGACGATTTCGCGCAGGGCATCCGCGACGGCAACGACCTCAAGGCATTCGTACCCGGCGGCGGTTCCGCCCCCTGGTTCCTGCCCGACCAGCTCGACGTGCCGTTCGAGGGCCCGCAGGCCGGCGCCGCCGGCTCGATGCTCGGCTCCGGCGCCGTGATGGTGATGGACTCGACCACCGACATCCCCGCCGCCGCACTCACGCTGGTGCGCTTCTACGCTCACGAGTCGTGCGGCAAGTGCGTGCCGTGCCGCGAGGGCGGAACGTGGCTGTACCGGCTGGTGCAGCGCATCGTCGACGGCCACGGCACCGATGCCGACCTGCAGACCATCCTCGACGTCGGCCAGACGATCTGTCCGGGTGACATGCCACACGCATCCAGCGAACGCCTCGGCCTCGAGGCCGTCCCGTTCCCGTACAAGATGACGACCATCTGCTTCCTCGGCCCGTCGGCCTACGTGCCGATCCACTCGGCGATCACGTTGTTCCCCGAGGAATTCGAGGCGATCGTGTCGCCGGCGACCGAGCGTCGTGGCATCCCCGTCACCGCCGAACCCGTCACCGCCGAACCCGCCACCGCCGGAGCCGAACAGTGAGCGACGACACCACCGACGAGAACACCATCGGCGACAACACCTCCGGCGAGACGACCGACGAGACGAAGGGTCGCACCGATTCGGCATCGCCCGACACGCCCGAGGTGGCACCGACCGACGTCGAGTCCACCGAGGCCGCGGTCGACGAGGCACCCGAGGGCGTCGAAACCGTCGAGGAACATCCCGAACCCGAACCGGATCCGAACGCCGTCACCCTGTCGATCAACGGTCACGATGTCCCCGCGCACAAGGGCGACATGGTGATCCAGGCGGCGTTGCTCGCCGACGAGTACATCCCACACTTCTGCTACCACCCGCGCATGAAGCCGGTCGGCATGTGCCGCCAGTGCATGGTCGAGGTCGAGGGACCGCGCGGACCGATGATGGTGGTGTCGTGCATGACCCCGGTCGCCGACGGTCAGGTGGTGCGCACCGACACCGAACAGGTGCGCCGGGCCCAGGAGGGCATGATCGAGCTGCTGCTCGTCAACCATCCGCTCGATTGCCCCGTCTGCGACAAGGGCGGCGAGTGCCCGCTACAGGATCAGGCGATGAGCCACGGTCCCGGCGAGTCGCGTTTCATCGAGGAGAAGCGCCACTTCGAGAAGCCGATCCCGATCAGCGACCTCGTCTATCTCGACCGTGAACGGTGCATCCTGTGCGATCGCTGCACGCGGTTCGCCGACGAGGTCGCCGGCGACAAGCTGATCCACTTCATCAGCCGCGGCAACGACACCCAGGTCATGACGTTCCCCGACGAGCCGTTCGTCTCGTACTTCTCGGGCAACACGGTGCAGATCTGTCCGGTCGGGGCGTTGACCGCCAAGCCGTACCGCTTCGCCGCACGGCCGTGGGACCTGTCGAAACGCGAATCGACCTGCACGACGTGCTCGGTCGGCTGTCGCATGGTCATCCAGTCGAGCCGTGACGAACTCCTGCGCTACCAGGGCGTCGACTCCGACCCGGTCAACTGGAGCTGGTTGTGCGACCGGGGCCGCTTCGACTTCGAAGCGGTCAACTCCAGCCAGCGCCTCGCGGCTCCGATGGTGAAGTCCGCCACCGGCCTGGTCCCGGCGAGCTGGAACGTCGCACTGCGCGCGGCGGCATCGCTCATCACCGAGGCACTTGCCGAGGGTGGACCCGACAGCATCGGACTGCTCGGCGGCGCACGCGGCTCGAACGAGGATGCGTTCGCCTGGGCGCAGCTCGCCGACTCGATCGGCATCTCCCATCGCGACGCCCAGCTGGGCGATGGTCTGCCGGCGGAGATCCTCGGACTCGACCGGGCGACGATCGACGATGCGGCGCACGCCGGCACGGTCATCCTGCTCGGACCCGACCTCAAAGAAGAGCTCCCGGTGCTGTACCTGCGCCTGCGCGACGCCGCCGACAAGCACGACACCCGGATCATCGAGTTCTCCACGATCGAGACCGGCATGTCGCCGTACACCTGGAAGTCCATCCGCTACGAGCCCGGCACGCAGCAGGCCGCCGTCGCCAAGGCGCTCGCCGATGCCGACATCGCCGAACAGCTCGGCAGTGGCAACGTCGTCGTGGTCGCCGGTCGTCCCAACCTGGCCGAGTCGGCCGAGGCGACCGTCGCGGCGCTGCAGACGATCCTCGACGGATGCCCCGGCGCCACCGTGCTGCCCGCCCTGCGGCGTGGCAACGTCGTCGGTGCGCTCTCGGTCGGGCTGGCCCCGGCCGACGCCGACCACGACGGCCTCGCCACCCTGCGTGCCGCCGCGGAAGGTCGCCTCGAGCTGCTCGTGCTGCTCGGCGCCGACCCGCTCAACGACTGCCCGGACGCCGACCTGGCTCGTCGCGCGATCGCCGGTGCCCGACGCGTGCTCTCGATCGACACGTTCGCAACGGAGTCCACCCAGCATGCCGACGTCGTGCTCGCGGCAGCCGCCTACGGCGAGAAGGCTGGCACCACCACCAACATCGAAGGCCGCGTGTCGACGCTGGCCCAGCAGGTCACCGCCACCGGCACGAGCCGGCCCGACTGGATGATCGCCGTCGAACTCGGCCTGCTGATCGGCGACCAGTCGTTCGGAGCCGACCATCCGCTGCGCGGCGTGTCGACCGTCGACGATGTCACCGCACTGCTCTCGACCACCGTTGCGACCTTCTCCCCGGTGACGGCCACGACCCTCCGTGAGCAGCCCGACGGCGTGCTCACGGCACCGCAACCGGGGGCGCTGCCCGACGTGTCCTTCTCTGCACCGGGTCGGAACAGCTATGACTATCGGTTGGTGGTGAGTCGCAAGTTGTACGACCGAGCAGTGATGACGCAGATGTCGCGGTCGCTCGCGAAGCTGGCGCCAGGCTCAGCGCTGCACGTCCATCCGCTCGACCTCGACAGCCTCGGGGTGGCCGAGGGCGACGACGTCAAGGTCGTCAGCGCCAGAGCCGCCAGCGTGCTGCCGATCACGGCCAACCCTCGCGTGCCGCGCGGTGTGGTGTGGTCGCCGTTCAATCAGGGTGCCGGCACGATCGAGGACATCGTCGACGGTGCCGCCGCCACCACCGATGTCAGGATCGAGCGCATCTGATGTTCGCGACCGACCCGCTGCTCGACGGTGGCCTGCTCTGGACCCCGCTGTTGATCATCATCGCCAAGGTGCTGATCATCTTCGTCCTCGGCCTGGTCTCGACGATGCTGATGATCTGGTACGAGCGCAAGGTCGTCTCGGGCATGCACAACCGTGTCGGCCCCAACAAGGCCGGCCCGTGGGGCATCCTCCAGAGCCTCGCCGACGGCATCAAGGCCTTCTTCAAGGAAGATCTGTTGCCCACGCGCGCCGATCGCATCGTGTTCCGCCTCGCTCCGTTCCTGTCGTTCGTGCCGGGATTCCTCATCTGGTCGGTCATCCCGCTCGGCGGCGACTTCTCCGACGGTGGTGACGGCACCGTCGAGATCTTCGGCGAGACCACACTGGTCCAACTCGCCGACCCGCCGATCGGCATCCTGCTCGTGCTCGCACTGTCGTCGATCGCCGTCTACGGCATCATGCTCGCCGGCTGGTCGAGTGGCTCGAAGTACCCGCTGCTCGGGTCGGTGCGCGCCTCGGCGCAGATGATCTCCTACGAGGCGGCGCTCGGCCTCAGCCTCGCCGCCGTCCTGCTCTCGTCGGGGACGCTGTCGACGAACGGCATCGTGCAGGGCCAGAACAGCTTCGTCGACTGGAACGTCATCTCCACGGGCATCGTGCCGTTCGTCATCTTCCTGATCGCCGCCACGGCCGAACTCAACCGCCCGCCGTTCGACCTCGTCGAGGCCGAACAGGAGCTCGTCGGCGGGTTCAACACCGAGTACTCGGGCATCCGATTCGCGCTGTTCTTCCTCGCCGAGTTCATGGGTGTCGTCACGATGAGCGCCGTGATGGTCACGCTCTTCTTCGGTGGGCCGCAGGGGCTGTTCGACATCCCGCTGATCCCCGGCGCGATCGAAGGAACGCTGTGGTTCTTCGTGAAGCTGATGGGTTTCTTGTACCTGTACGTGTGGCTGCGTGCGACGTTGCCGCGGCTGCGCTACGACCAGCTGATGGACTTCGGCTGGAAGATCCTGATCCCGATCGCGCTCGGCTGGTTCCTGCTCCTTGCCGCGCTGCGCGAGTTCTCACCCGACGGCGAGTTCGGCGACAGCTTGCGCGTGGTGTTGATCGCGTTCGCGGTCGGCGCCGTCGCGGTCACGCTGTTCGGCGCCGCGCTCAAGGTCAGTGCCCGCAACCGCGTCGCGGCAGGAAGTGGCTACGAACCGGTTGACACCGCCACTCGAAGCACCCAGAAGGGAGCGAACGTCTGATGGGATACCTCGAAGGATTCGGCGTCACGATTCGCCAGCACCGCATCTTCGGCGGCAAGCGCGTCACCACGGAGTACTCCGGTGGCCGGCGTGCCAAGCGGCGTGGCGACGACGCCCGTGACGTCGAGCACGACGAGAAGCTGCCGCGCCCCGAGCGGCTGCACGGCCGTCACGTGCTCAACCGCTACGAGGACGGCATGGAGAAGTGCATCGGCTGCGAACTGTGCGCCGGCGTCTGTCCCGCCGACTGCATCTACGTGCGCGGTGCCGACAACGATCCGGAGAACCCGACGTCGCCGGGCGAGCGCTTCGGCTGGATCTACGAGATCAACTACCTGCGCTGCATCCATTGCGACATGTGTGTCGAGGCGTGCCCCACCGAGGCGATCACCGAGTCGAAGCTGTTCGAGTTCTCGTTCACCAACCGCAAGGACGCGATCTACACCAAGGCCGAGCTCGTCGTCGACGACGAGGGCATGCCGAAGAAGCTGCCCTGGGAGGACTGGCGCGAGGGCGACGACCTGTTCACCAGCGGGTGGATGCGTGCCACGTCGCCGTCGGGTGACGCAACGTTCGAGGGACACGCGGGCTGGAGCGGCGAACTCGGCTACGGCGTGCGCGAACCCGAGCCCACGCAGGACCTGCGCGATGCGTCCAAGACCGTTCGGGTGGTCGAGCGGTGAACGACACCACCTTCCTCGAGTACGTCGTCTTCTTCTCCGCCGCGGTCATGATCCTCGGCGGTGCCATCGGTGTGATCGCGCTGAAGAGCCCGGTGCATGCAGCGCTCGGGCTGGTGCTCACGCTGTTCGGCGTCGCGGTCCAGTTCGTCGCGATGGAGGCCAACTTCCTCGCCGCCGTCCAGGTCATCGTGTACGCGGGTGCGATCGTGGTGTTGTTTCTCTTCGTGATCATGCTGCTCGGCATCGACGAGTCGATGGACCTCTCGATCGAGCCGATCCCGATCCAACGGCCGCTGGCCGGCGTGATGGCGCTCGGCCTCGTCGGCCTGCTGGGGGCGGCGATCGTGCGCGCCGAGGACGCCCTGGTCATCAACCCCGGCACCGGCATCGACACCGCTCGCGACACCGGCAACAACGACGCCAACATCCAGCAGCTCGCCGCCAACCTCTACGGCGACCACGTGTTCGCCTTCCAGCTCACGTCGGTGCTGCTCATCGTGGCGGTTGCAGGAACCGTCCTGCTCACCCGCAAGTGGCCGCGCGGCGCCGGTGCCACCGACTCCGAGAGCAGCGACGCATGATCTGCCGCTCACCAGGGCTGGGCTCATGATCGCCGCCGTCGCCACGTCGTCGTACCTGCTGCTCGCCGCGCTGCTCTTCTCCATCGGCGCAATGGGGCTGGTCATCCGTCGCAACCCGCTGATCATGTTCATGTGTGTCGAGCTGATGCTCAACGCCGCAAACCTCACCTTCGTGGCCCTCGCCACCCAGCTCGGCGACATCAACGGCCAGACCGCCGTGTTCTTCGTGATGGTCGTCGCCGCCGCCGAGGTCGTGGTCGGCCTCGGCATCCTCGTTTCGATCCTGCGCCGCCGCCCCGGCGCCACCGCCGACGACCTCGCGGAACTGAAGGGCTGACGCCATGGCTGACCTCGTGTGGTTGATCCCTGCCTTCCCGCTGGCCGGATTCCTCCTCATCTTGTTGTTCGGGCGTCGCCTCGGCGATCCCCGGTCCGGTTACCTCGCGACCGCGATGGTGTTCGCATCGTTCGCGTCCGCTGTGCTGATCTTCTTCGACCTCGTCTCGAAGCCGGTCGACGAACGCAACACCGTCGTCACGCTGTTCTCGTGGCTCCCGGTCGGCAACTTCCAGGTCGACCTGGCGTTTCTCGCCGATCCGCTCTCGATCACGATGTGTCTGTTCGTGACCGGCATCGGTGGCCTGATCCACCTGTTCGCCGTCGGGTACATGCACGGCGACCCCAAGTTCTCCAAGTTCTTCCTGTACCTCAACCTCTTCGTGTTCTCGATGACGTTGCTGGTGCTCGGCGAGAACCTGCTGGTCACCTTCCTCGGCTGGGAGGGCGTCGGTACCTGTTCGTACCTGCTGATCGCGTTCTGGCACACACGTGAATCCGCCGCCACCGCCGGCAAGAAGGCCTTCGTCACCAACCGCGTCGGCGACTGGGGGGTGATGGTGGCGATGTTCCTGACGTTCTCCGCCGTCGGCTCGCTGTCGTACACCGTCCTCAACGAGAGCGCCGAGACCGGCGAACTGGCGGCGACGACCGCCTCGGCGATCGTGATGCTGCTGCTGCTCGGCGCTGCCGGCAAGAGCGCCCAGCTCCCGCTGTACCTGTGGCTGCCCGACGCCATGGAGGGCCCGACGCCGGTGTCGGCGCTCATCCACGCCGCGACGATGGTCACCGGCGGTGTGTTCCTGCTCACGCGTATCAACCCGGTGATCGCCGCGTCGTACGACTGGGTGCCCACGACGATTGCGTGGGTCGGTGCCATCACGGCGCTGTTCGCCGCCACGATCGCCCTCGCGCAGAACGACATCAAGAAGGTGCTGGCGTACTCGACGGTGTCGCAGATCGGCTACATGATGTTGGCGGTCGGCACCGGCGGCTACGTCGCCGCGATCTTCCACATGATCACCCACGCATCGTTCAAGGCGCTGCTGTTCCTCGGTGCGGGCTCGGTCATCCACGGCATGCACGAGGAACAGGACATGCGCCGGATGGGCGCCCTGCGCAAGTTCATGCCGATCACGGCGGGGACGTTCATCATCGGCTGGCTCGCCATCGCCGGCGTGCCGCCGTTCTCTGGCTTCTGGTCGAAGGACGAGATCCTGCTGTTCGCGCTCGCCGACAGCCCGGCCCTCTACATCGTCGGCATCGTCACCGCACTGCTGACCGCGTTCTACATGACACGCCAGGTGATCATGGTCTTCTTCGGAGAGGCCCGCTGGACGAGCCTCGCCAACGACGACGAGGCTCCCGAGATCGCCGAGGGCGACGAGCCGGTCGAGACCCATCACGCCCACGGCGAGTTCAAGCCGCACGAGTCGCCGCCGATCATGTGGATCCCGCTCGTCGTCCTCGCTGCGCTCGCAGCGATTGGCGGCATCCTCAACCTGCCGAGGCTGTTCGGCATCCCGCGCGGTGCCGGTGCCGAACTCGAGCACTGGCTCGAACCGGTGATCGAATTCGGCGAGGCCGACATCACCGGCACCTGGGCCTACGACAACAAGTACATCCTCGTGGCGATCGCCGTCGCGGCGGCGCTCGGGGGCCTCGCACTTGCGTGGCTGGTGTACCAGAAGAAGCGGATCAAGCCGTGGGAGCCGAGTCTGTTCGCCAACGGCTGGTACTACGACGCCGCAGTGTCGTGGTTCATGGGCAAGCCGGGTCGTGACGGGTTCGAGGCGGTGACCGACTTCGACGCCAAGGTCGTCGACGGCGCCGTCAACGGTGTCGGCGTGGCGGTCAAGGAGGCCGCCACCGGAGTGCGCAAGGGCCAGACCGGCTACGTGCGACAGTACGCGGCGATCATCGGCATCGGCGTGGTGCTGCTGCTCGGGTGGTTCGTGGTGATTCGAGGGATCCTGTGATGTTGGCCGCCGAAACCGGACCGATCGCGTTCCCGATCCTCACCGCCCTGATCCTCGTCCCGGTGGTCGGGGCGTTGCTCGTCGCCCTCACGCCGAAGTCACGACCCGAGATCCCCAAGGTGATCGCCTTGCTGTCGACCGTCGGCACGCTGGCGATGTCGATCTGGCTGATGGCGTCGTTCGAGACCGGCGAGGCCGGGTTCCAGTTCGTGTCGAAGCACACCTGGATCGAACCGTGGGGCATCTCGTGGCACCTCGGCGTCGACGGCATCTCGCTGTTCCTCGTCGTGCTCAGCGGCGTGCTGTTCCCGCTGGCGATCGTGGGCGTCGATCCGCACCACGACGAGAAGCCCTACCTCGCCTGGCTGCTGCTGTTGCAGGCCGGCGTGATGGGCAGCTTCCTCAGCCTCGACCTGTTCGTCTTCTTCGTCTTCTTCGAGATCGTGCTCGTGCCGATGTACTTCCTCATCGCCGGGTGGGGCTACGAGAACCGTGTCTACGCGGCGACGAAGTTCTTCCTGTTCACGATGCTCGGCTCGGCGTTCATGTTGGTCGGCCTGATCGCGACGGTGGCGATCGCCAGCCGGGACCTCGGCTACACCACCTTCGACCTCGTCGAGATCGCCGAGGGAGCGAACTTCGCGGCATCGACCGGACGCTGGCTGTTCTTCGCGTTCGCCATCGCCTTCGCCGTCAAGGTGCCGTTGTTCCCGGTGCACACGTGGCTCCCCGATGCCCACACCCAGGCGCCGACCGCCGGCTCGATCGTGCTGGCGGGCGTCATGCTGAAACTCGGGACGTACGGCCTGCTGCGTTTCGGTGTCTACCTCTTCCCCGAGGCGTCGTTCTGGAGCCGTCCGCTCTGGCTCACGCTCGCGGTGATCGGCATCATCTATGGAGCGATCGCGGCGACGATGCAGAGCGACCTGAAGCGGCTCGTCGCCTACTCGTCGGTGGCGCACATGGGCTTCATCGTGCTCGGCACGTTCGCGTTCACGACCCAGTCGATGTCCGGCAGCGTGATCCAGATGATCAACCACGGCGTCTCGACCGGTGCGCTGTTCCTCTTCGTCGGCATGATCTACGAGCGGCGCCACACCCGCTCGATCGCCGAACTCAACGGCATCCAGAAGGTCGCACCGATCTTCGCTGCCGGGTTCATGGTCGTGATGCTCTCGTCGATCGGCGTGCCCGGGCTCAACGGCTTCGTCGGCGAGTTCCTGATCCTCACCGGGTCGTTCCTCACCGCTCGCTGGTGGACCGTCGTCGCCACGGTCGGCGTGATCCTCGCTGCGCTGTACCTGCTGTGGGCGTACCAACGTGTGTTCCACGGCGAGCCTGACGAGGAGAACCGGTCGTTCCCCGAACTCAAGGTGAAAGAGGGGCTCGTCCTGTTGCCGTTCCTCGGTCTCATCGTGTTCATGGGCGTCTATCCCAAGCCGGTCCTCGATCGCATCGAGCCGAGCATCGACGCCTTGATCGCACGGGTCGAGAACAACACCGACTTCGTCCAGCCGGAGCCCACCATCCGCATCGGTGAGCACGGCGGCGAGGAGCCTGCGAACGGCGAAGAGGAGGGCGACGGGTGATGTTGCAGCAACTCGACACCTTCGTGGGGCCCGAGGTCGGCTGGTTCGCACTGTCGCCGATGCTCACGTTGCTCGGTGGCACGCTGGTCCTGATGCTGGCGGGCGCACTGACGCCGCAGTGGCCCAAGGGCCTGTACGCCTTCGCCACGGCGACGATCGCCGGCGCCGCCGGGGTGCTGGCGATGGTCCAGTGGGACGACATCACCGACAACGGCACGAGCACGCTCGTCGGCGGCGTGATCGCCTTCGACACCCTCTCGATGTTCCTGACGATCACGATCTGCATCGGCGTGATCCTCGTCGCGATGCTGAGCGACGAATACCTGCGCGACACGCCCAACGACGGCCCCGAGATCTACGCCCTGTACCTCGTGGCCGCGATCGGCGGCGTCGTCATGGCGTCGGCCAACGATCTCATCGTGCTGTTCCTCGGCCTCGAGACGCTGTCGCTGGCGATGTACGTCCTGGCGGCCAGCAACCGACGCAGCAACGAGAGCGCCGAATCGGGCATCAAGTACTTCGTCCTCGGCGGGTTCTCGTCGGCGTTCTTCCTCTACGGCATCGCGCTCGTGTACGGCGCCACGGGCACCACCAACATCAGCGAGATGGTGGCGGCCCTGCAGGGCAGTGTCGACCCGTTCGGCAACGAGTCGCTGGCGTTGGCCGGCATCGCCTTGTTGATCGTGGGGCTCGGCTTCAAGGTCGCCGCCGTGCCGTTCCACGTGTGGGTGCCCGACGTGTACCAGGGCGCACCGACGCCGGTGACGTCGTTCATGGCATCGGTCGGCAAGGCGGCCGCCTTCGCGGCGATGCTGCGGGTGCTCGTGATCGCGCTGCCGTTCTACCGCGACGACTGGCGCCCGATCATCTGGACGCTCGCACTGATCACGCTGGTGGTCGGCGCGGTCCTCGCCGTCGTGCAGGACAACGTCAAGCGGATGCTGGCCTACTCCTCGATCAACCACGCCGGCTTCATCCTCGTCGGTGTCGAGGCGGCCGCCCACGGCGCCGGTGATGCCGATCCCGGCCCCGGAATGCCGTCGGTGGTGCTGTACCTGCTCCTGTACTCGGTGCTGGTGATCGGCTCGTTCGCCGTCGTCGCCGTCGTGTCGCGCAGCTCCGGCGGTGACACCAGCCTCGCCTCGTTCACGGGACTCGCACGGCGTCGCCCGGTCCTGGCATTGGCGTTCACGGTGTTCCTGCTGGCACAGGCCGGCGTGCCGTTCACGACCGGGTTCGTCGCCAAGTTCGGCGTGATCCAGGCAGCGGTCGAGGTCGACAGCTACGCAATCGCCATCATCGCCATGGTGTCTGCGGTCATCACCGCGTTCCTCTACCTCCGGATCATGTACACGATGTGGACGTCGGACCCCGCCGAGGGCGCACACGGGATCGTCGTGCCGTTCTCGACCGGCGTGGCGATCCTCGCGGCGGTCGTCTTCACGATCGTGGTCGGCATCGTCCCCGGTTGGCTGATCGACGCCGCTGACACCGTCACCGCCTACGCCCGCTGACACGCCGGGCTTCGACGGCTCGTCGCCCGCTGCGAACCGACGATCGCGGCACCGGTGATTCGGTCGCCGACGGGTCGGGAACGCCACGCGAATGTCCTCACGGTCCACCACCACCACGAACACCGACACGAACACCGACACGAACACCGCCACCGAGACAGCTCGGGCCAAGGGTTGGGAGCTCCTCGCGGTGATCGCCCGCCGCTATTCCGTCGTCCACACCGCACTGGGCATCGCCGGCAACGCTGCGTTTCTCGTGGGCAGTGTGCTGTTCCTGTTCGAGTCGGCGAAGGTCATCGGCATCTGGTTGTTCATCGTCGGAGCGACGGGGATGCTCGTCGGCAGCATCGGCAGTGCACTCGTCGACTGGAAGCTCGACAGCTCCTGAGCGTCAGTCGCAGATCGCGAGCAGGGCCGTGTTCACGATGCTGCCGGTGTCGATGCCGGTCAGTTCGTGGAGATCGTCGATCGTGCCCGACTCACCGAAGCGGTCGACGCCGAGGGGGTAGTGGCGCGCACCGATCGCGCCGCCGATCCAGGCCAGGCTGTGGCTCGCGGCGTCGTGCACGGTGACGATGGGCCGGTGGCGTTCGCGCGGCGGCACCAGGGCGTCGAGCAGGCATGCACGACGCCGCCCGAGCGCCGCGCTCGACGCTTCGGTCACGCTCGCGCGCCAGTCTCGGTACACCAGGTCGGGGCTCGTCATCTGGATCACGGTCGCACACACCTCTTCGTCGTCGAGTACGGCTGCGGCTGCCAACGCTTCGGGCGCCATCACACCGGTGGTCACCAGGGTCACCCCGGACCGGCGGTCGTCGGGTTCGGGTTCCAACAGCCGGTAGCCACCGCCGACCACCTGGCGCCGCAATTCGTCGTTGCCGATGCGTTCGAGTGCCGCGGCGAACGGCGCCTGGTCGACCGGCCGGGTCGACAGTCGGAGATACGTGCTGGTCCCATCGGTTCGCGCCAGCCGGTCGAGGGCGTCACAGAGCAGCCAGTCGACCTCGGTGGCGAACGCCGGCTCGACGGCGGTCAGGTTCGGAAGTTCGAGGCCGACCGATGCCGTGATCGTCGACTGATGGGCACCACCCTCGGGGGCGAGCGTGACGCCGGCAGGGGTCCCGGCGACGACGAACCGGGCGTCGTTGTAGAGGCCGTAGATGAACGCGTCGAGACCACGCAGCACGAACGGGTCGTAGACGGTCCCGACCGGCAGCAGGTGATGGCCGTGGTGATCGTGGCTGAGGCCGAGCTGACCGAGCAGCATGAACAGGTTCATCTCGCTGATGCCCAGCTCGATGTGCTGCCCGCTCGGTGACGGCGCCCACTTCAGCAGCCGGTCGGCGCCGCCGTGGTCGTCGCGCTCGGTCGGTGAGTACACGCCGCGCTTGTTGATGAACCCACCGAGATTGGTGGAGATCGACACGTCGGGCGCCGTGGTGACGAGCCGCTCGCCGACTCGGTCGATGTCGGCGAGGCTGGCGAGCACGCGCCCGAACGCCTCCTGTGTCGACACCGCGCCGTTGGTCACCGCTGGGCGCGCTGCGGCGGGAATGGGCAGCCGCGGACGTGGCGGTGTCGGCTCGTTGTTGATGTCGCCGCCCACCGCCGCGCAGAGCCTGCCGGCCGGCGAGGCCGGATCGAAGCGGTCCCACTCCGACGCTGCGTCGAGGCCGACGGATGCTCGCAGGTCGTCAATCTGCTCGGCGCTCAGCAAGGCGGCGTGGTTCATCGGGTCACCGGCGATCGGCAGGCCGTGGCCCTTGATCGTGTAGGCGAAGACCACTGACGGCCGATCGTTCGCAGCGTCGCACTTCCGATAGGTGTCGATCAACAGGCCGAGGTCGTGGCCGCCGAGGTCGGTGACGAGCCGTTGCAGTTCGCTGTCGTCGAGCCGGTCGGCGATGCGGTGAACGGCCGGGTCGGCGTCGGCGAGGAACTTGCGCCGCGCCTCGGCGGGCCCGAGGGAGAAGAGCTGCTGGTACGCCTCGTTGGGAAGGGCGTCGATGTGAGCGCGCAAGGCGTCGCCGTCCGGCTCCGCGAACGCTGCGGTCAGGCGACGCCCGTACTTGGCTTCGGCGACGTGCCAGCCGGCGTCCTCGAAGAAGCGCTTCAGGCGGGTCGCGGCGATGTCCGGGATGACGCGGTCGAGGCTCTGGCGGTTGAGATCGACGACCATCGTGAAGTTGCCGAGCCCCTGGGTGGCCGGATCGGCGATCGCCTCCCAGACGTTGCCCTCGTCGAGTTCGGCGTCGCCGACCAGTGCGAAGAACCGGGCCGGCGGTCGGGCGCCGACGTGCGAATCGACGTACCGTCGGGTGAGCGCCGAGAACAGCGGGGCCACGGCACCCAACCCGACCGACCCGGTGGAGAAGTCGGCGACGTCGGGATCCTTGGTGCGTGACGGGTAGGCCTGGAGTCCGCCTCGCTCGCGCAGCGTCGTGAGATACGAGCGGTCGAGCTCGCCGGTCAGGTACTTGATGGCGTGGTACACCGGTGCGGCGTGGGGCTTGACGGCGACCTTGTCCTCGCCGGTCAGGTGGCCGAACCAGAGCGCCGTCATGACGGTGGTGATCGACGCACTCGACGCCTGGTGCCCGCCGACCTTCACGTCGGATCCCGTGGCGGTGGGTCGCCGGTTGGCGTGGTCGATGATGCGTGTCGCCAGCCACAGCACTCGGCGTTCCACGGTGGTGAGCACCTCGAGGTCTGGGCTGGTGTCGTCAGGAGCGCCGTCTCGCATCGCAGGCAGTCGATCACGGTTGGTGCCGTGTTGTCGAGGGCCGACCGAAGCGCAGGTTCCCGGCCGGTCTAGGGTGTATCCGACGAATCAGCGGCGGACGGGAGAACGGGGTACATGACAATCAGTCGGATCGGCGTGTCACTCGCCGTGCTCCTCATCGGTATCGCGGGGCCGTCGGCGGCGCCGTCGTCGAGTGCAGCCCCGTCGTCGATGGCCGTGTCCCTGCGGAACGGCCCGCTCGCTGTGGCCGTGAGGGTGACTCCGCCACGACCTGGCCTGGCGCCGATGTTGCGGAACACGTTGTCGGCGGTGAACGCAGAACGCACTTCGGCTGGCCTGTCGCCGGTGCGCTACGACGAACGGCTCGGTGTGGCCGCGCGGCGCCACTCCGAGGACCAGGCGCGCCAGGGCCAGTCGAGCCACACGGGAAGCGACGGCTCGACGATCGACGTGCGCGTCGATCGGGCGGGCTACGCCTGGAGCGTCCTTGCCGAGAACGTCGCGGTCGGTTTCACCGATGTGAAGTCGGTGATGGCTGCATGGATGGCGAGCGACGATCACCGCCGCAACATCCTCTCGTCGAACGTCGACATCGGTGTCGGGCTCGCCTTCGGGGCCGATGGCCAGTCGTACTGGACGATGGTGTTCGCCACGCCGAGTTGAGGGTGCCGAGTTGAGGGTCTCGCCCGCTCTCGTCCTCCGGCTTGCGGATCCCCTCCGGCCACGGCAGGCTGATCCTCGGTGATGTGGCCGACGTGGAGTCAGGCGGCGGTTGCTGCGACGATCGCAGGCCTTGTCGCGCTGGCGCTGCGGCGGTCGCCGCAGAGCCGGCTCGGCGACGTCGTCGGTCCGGCGGCGCTGGAGTTTGCGTTCGTCGCCTCGCTGTACTCCATCTGGCGGATGGCGAAGAACCTACCGCTCACCCAGGCGGACGGTGCGATCGACCGTGCCTACGACATCGTGGCGGTGCAGGAGTTCCTTCGGCTACCGAGCGAGCTGTCGCTGCAGCGTGTCGTGCTCGACCACGATCTGCTGGCCCGGTTCTCGGCCTACTACTACGCCGTCGCCCACGTGCCCGCCATCATCGTCTTCCTGATCTGGCTCTACGCCCGCCATCGGGACGTCTATCCGCACTGGCGCAACGCCTTGGCCATCCTGACGGCGTTCTGTCTGTTCATCCGCTTCGTCAAGGTGGCGCCGCCCCGCTTCCTGACCGACCTCGGCTACGTGGACGTGTCGGTGCTCTACGGCCTCGACGTCTACGGCGAGGCCGGCACCGGTGTGTCGTCGCAGTTCGCAGCGATGCCGTCCTTGCACGTGGCGTGGGCGGCGGTCGTGGCGTTCGGAGCGCTCGCCGCGACCACCAGCCGCTGGCGATGGACCGGCATGGCCCACCTCGCGGTGACGATGTTGGTGATTGCGGCGACCGGACACCACTGGTGGCTCGACGGCATCGTGGCGCTGATACTCCTGTGGGTCGCGCTCCTCCTCGACACGCTGGGTCGCCGAGTGGTCGGCGCCGCCCGGGCGGCCGTCGGCGGCGCGGCGGTCGGACCGCTCGAGCAGGCGGAGCCTGATGAGCCGGACGACGGTCTCCAGCCGGCGCTGGTCGAACGGGAGGCGACGTGAGCGCCCACCCCGACGTGATCGCCGATCTGGAACGGCTCGGGATGGAGTACGAGGCGATGGACTGCGACCCCGAGCTGGCCGACACCGCGCAGTTCTGTGAGGCGTACGGCGTCGCGCTCGAGGAGTCGGCCAATGCGATTCTCGTGGCGTCGAGGAAGCCGGAGGGGCATCACGCCGTCTGTGTGGCACTGGCCCACACACGTCTCGACGTGAACGGTGCGGTCCGGCGGCGGCTCGGTGTGCGCAAACTGAGCTTCGCCCCCGCCGAGCTCACCCGCGAGCTGACGGGTCAGGAGATCGGTGGCGTGACCATCTTCGGGTTGCCGGACGGTCTTCCCGTGTGGCTCGACGCCCGGGTGCTGGCGTGTGACCGCATCGTGGTCGGCGCTGGTTCGCGGTCGGCGAAGATCCGCCTCGATCCGAGGCAACTGGTCGGCGTCGACGGCTACGAATTCGTCGACGATCTCGCAGTGGCCGTCGCCGACGGCTGACCGATCCGACGGTGTCAGCTCAGATGCACAGCTCCCGGCCGGCCGATCCGCCGCGGGCACAGACCTCACCGGCGAGCACCTCACCGGCCCGCCAACCGACCGGGCCGGCGTCGTCGAATTCCTGGTCGAGCCAGACGTAGATCACCGCGCCGGCGACCGAGTCGTCGCCACCGACGTCGACCTGCGCGACGATCAGCGGCAGACCGTCCGGCTGCACGGCGACGAGCCGTTCGTTCAACGGGAACTCGGGATCGACGCCGAGGGTGCCGACCGTGCCGAGTAGTTGGTCGGCGAGGGCGTCGACGGTCGGTTGTGTCGGGATCGCCACGATCGGCTCCCACCAGTACGAGCGGAAGCCGGGCACGGTCGACTCGGGCCAGCCGGACCACGTGTCGAACGCGACGACCGGGAAGGAGACGTCGTCGTCGATACCCGTGCCGTTGTCGGTGATCGACCAGACGCCGCCGCTGCGCAGCGCCGACCAGATCGAACCGTCGGGCGGGCCCTGTTGAGTGAGGACGGACCCTGTCGTGAGCGATGCCTTGTCGTCGATGCAGCCGATGCCCCCGACGATGCTCGATATGGGCACCGCCGCGAGCAGGCCGTTGGCAGACTCGATCGTGCAGCCGCTGCTCGGCGCCATCGCATCGAGGGCTCGGGCCGAGGTGACCAACCCTGCGCTGTCGATCGAGATCTCGGTCAGTTCACTCGGATCGAGCTGCACCAGCGCCATGGTGGGATCGAGCCCGTCGAGCAGCCCGCACGTCTCCTTCCACGCCGACCGGTCCGGGAGCAGCAGGAGACTGCACGTCGCGGCGTCCGGCGTTCGAGCGACGAAGGCCAGCGCTCCCGGAAGCCCCGGGATCGGGGTGCCGGAACCGAGGTCGGCGCCGTCGGGCACGTACGGCGTCGGCAGCGTGAAGTACGAGATCGACCCATTCTGCCTGTCGACCGGTTGCGTCGTGGCTCCCATCACGCCGGTGTCGTTGCAGACGACGACTTCGACGAGTCCACCGGTGGGCACGCGTGGGGCGAGGTCGTCCCACCCGCATCTGGTCGCGAAGCTGCCGGTGTCGACCGTGGCATCGAGGTCGGCGAGCGGATCGGACGACCCCGACGTGATGATGACGGGACCGTCGAGGTCGGCGACGAAGGTGCGCTGTTCGAGCTGGTCGAGTTCGGGCCCGTCCTGCGGACAACCGGTGGCGCTGCCGGCGGCGGTGGTCACGGTGATGCAGCCGCCGTCGACGAGCACCGACACGTCGGATGGTCCCGGGCTGGTCGTGCCGGGTTCCGGCGTGCTGGTGGCTGGTGTGCTGGTGGCTGGTGTGCTGCTGGCGGTCGGCTGAGGGGCCGGATCGGTCCGGTCCTGCGAGGTCGCCGGCGGGAGCGGATCGGTGTCGTCTGCGGTGATGACGATCACGCCGACGGACGCTGCGGCCACGAGCCCGGCACCGATCAGCGCCGGCCACCAAGAACGGCGCGGTGGTGGCGACGCGTCATCGAGTGACGAGTCGATTGGACCGATCGCAACGTCGTCGCGTTCGTGGCCGGTCATCTGGGAACCTCCGCGTCCGAGTGGAGATGCTCGACGACGAGGAACTCGCCGAACGTCGCCTGCTGCACGTCCAGATGCATCATCCTCACCACCTTGACACAACCCAGGGCTGTGTTCGGTGGGCTCTGCGCTCCCGGCTCGCTCTGCTCGGTCGGCTGGCTCTCGGTCTGCCTGGGCCTGGTGGGGTCAGGCGGCGGGTTGTCGGGTGGGTGGGCCGGTGGTGTGGATCGAACCGTCGGGGAGTCGCAGGGTGAGTTGGCGGTGGGGTCCGAGTTCGATGTGCCAGTCGTCGTGGTGGATGTTGGTGTGGTGGACGGCGCAGACGGGCAGGAGGTTGTCGAGGTCGGTGTGGCCGCCGTTGCGCCACCAGGTGATGTGGTGGAGTTTGCAGCGGTCGTAGGCGACGGTGCAGCCGGGGATCGCACAGCAGCGGTAGAGGCCGCGCAGGGCGCGGCGTTGGGCGCGGTTGGCGAGGCGGGTGTTGCGTCCGAGGTTCAGTTCGCCGGGTGCGTACAGCACGATGCCGTTGCGCACGACGACGGTGTGGATGTCGGCGTCACCGGCGAGGGTGGCCAGGACGCGGGCGGGGATCTCGACGGGAATGGAGAACTCGACGACGGGGCCATGGCCGGGGGCGTCGGCGTCGATCACCGCCACGAACTCGGGCTTGGCCGGCCGTGGTCGCGGCGGTTGCAGCGGTGCAGGGCGGGTCGGGCCGATCGGTCCAGCGCCGTCGGCGCAAGATCGCCCTGCGCTGCCCTCGCCAGTGTCGCTGTCGCTCCTGTTGTGGTCGTCGAGTGCTTCGTCCAACAACAGGCGGGCGACGGCGTGGGCGGCGAGGTGACGCTGCTTCTCGATCGGATCATCCGGACACTCCTCGGGCACCGCTTCGCCGAACATGGCGTGCACCATCGCGTCGATCCGTGCCGCAACCTTGACGCCGGTGACGGGGTCGAACTTGACCGACAGGTTCCACATCCCCTCGGCATCCACCCACGACCTGGCACGCACGTTGCGACGCTGACGGGCGAGGCGATCCATGCCGTCATCGTCCTGCAGGCGTTTGCGCTCCAACTCCAGACGACGGGCGAACTCGTCGACGGTGCCGGCCTTGGCGACATTCGCGAGCCCGTCGGCACGGTCGATCAACTCGGCCTGCTTGGCACCGTCGAGCTGCTTGGACGCACGGGTGACGGCGTCGACGTGATCGGCGGTGATCGCCCCGTCGTCCAACGCCTCCGCCAGCTTCGGAGTCTTCGACAGGGTCGTGGAGCGTTCGGTTGCTTTCGCCGCCTGCCCGAGCGATTTCCTCGACGCCTTGGCGATGCGCTGCTCGGGGAACGAATCGACATCACGAAGGCGAGAGACCAGGCCGGCGTGCTGGGCGTCGCACCATGCCTGCACCTCACGGATCGCCACCAGGCCCGACTGGACGAGATCCGCATCAGCGGTCGGGTTGGAACGCACCGCAGAGATCCGCCCCACCCGCTCCACCACCCCAGCGACCTCCATACATCCCACCATAAACAAGGGGTGTCACAGAGTTGATCGAAGGCCGATCCGGCCCGTCGAAGGTGCCATCGAACCGAAGTCGATCGGGGCGGTCAGTCGTCGCTGGGGTGCTGAGCGTCCGGCCGGCCGCAGGCTCAACCGGCGGGGCGGAGCCACACGATGACGGCGTGTTCGACGCGCTCTTCGAGCGTGTCGCCGTCGAGCGATTTCACGACGCTCGGAAAGCGGGTGGCGTACGAGCGCAGCAATGGGGTGACGGCATCGGGATCCTCGCTGCCGAGCAGTGCATGGGCCGTCATCGGGGTCCACGTGCCGGCCAGCAGCACCTGCGCTTGACCCATGGTCGTGAAGTTGCGCCACCACGTCTTGGTGTCGGGATCGCCGACGGCCACGACGAGTCCGTTGTGGGTGTCCGCGTACTGCACCGGCAGCGTGTGCTCGCTGCCCGAGCCGTTGCCCGAGTAGCGGATGAGGAGCAGCTTGCCCGACAGCAACCGGTGCAGCGGCGACTTCAGGATCGCTTCGACGACACCGTTCGCAGAGGCCATGACCTCGAAGCTAGGCGGTCGGCGCCGCCGGAGGAACCTCCGCCCGCGGACACGGTCCGGATCTCTGGGCTGGGCGTGGCATCTTCAGCGCACGCTGGCGAACGGCCGGGCCGTCGGGTTCATGACGGAAGCGATGGCTCGGGCGGCCCAGGGTCGACCACCGTGACGCCGGGGGTCTGACCCCTGGCGTCACGGTCCGTCGCCGCATCCGGTAGTGGTTGCGCAGCTCGCCAGGCTCCGCTAACGTACAACCGAATGGTTGTAGATGAGCTGAGCGGCGAAGACGTCGACCGGATGTTCCAGGCGCTCGCCGACCGCACGCGTCGCGACATCGTCCGGCGCACGATGCAGGCGGACGCCTCGGTCTCCGCACTCGCCCGTCACTACGACATGAGCTTCGCTGCCGTCCAGAAGCACGTGGCCGTGCTCGAACGCGCCGACCTCGTCGTCAAGCGGCGGCGAGGTCGCGAGCAGCTGGTGCGGTGCAACGTGAACACCGTGCGCCGGGTCCAGCGCCTGCTCGACCAGCTCGAGTCGGTCTGGCGGGACCGCCTCGATCGATTCGAACGACTCCTCGACGATCCCCGAGCCCCACATCCACCCGAAACGGAGACCACGCCACCATGACCGTCACCGATGTCCGCAAGGATCACGACGCCCTGACGATGGAGATCGTCTCGCAGTTCGACGCATCGATCGATCGGGTGTGGCAGCTGCTGGCAGATCCCCGCCAACTCGAACGCTGGTGGGGACCACCGACGCACCCCGCCACGTTCACCGATTTCGATCTGACGCCGGGTGGAACCGTCGCCTACCACATGACCGGGCCCGACGGAGAGAAGTATCACGGCTGGTGGCGTGTCAGGGAGGTCGTCGAACCGAACCGTCTGGAAGTCGAGGACGGCTTCGCCGACGACGACGGCGAGCCGAATCCCGACATGCCCGTCAACGTCATGCGCATCGAGCTGGCCCAGACCGCCGCGGGCACCGAGATGACGATTCGCAGCACCTTCCCGACGCTCGAGGCCATGGAGCAGACGCTCGCGATGGGCGCCGAGCAGGGCATGCGCGAGGCGCTCGGCCAGATCGACGCACTCCTCGCCCAGTGAGATGGCTCCGTCGACGCAGGTCTCGATCGATGTAGGGCTCAGTCGACGTACGGACAGTGGCGGCAACCGCTCTCGCAGCAGTACCCGCGTGACGCCAGGAACTCGGCGGTGAAGACGCTGAAGCCGCTCACCGGATCCGCGTAGACCGGCTCGCCGCGTTCGAGCGCCGCGTCGTGGCGCCGCAGGATCTCCGCGCGCTGCGGATGGTGTTCCGGCAGTCGTCGCCGGTGTGGCACCTCGCGCCAGTCGTGTCGGAGCGTCGGTGAGGTCGGCACGGCACCCCATGATGGCGGCAGCACCCGGTCCTCACACGTTGCTCGCGCGACCCTCCCAGTACGGCCTGCGCAGATCGCGCTTGAGGATCTTCCCGGAACCGGTCTTGGGAAGCTCGTCGAGCCACGAGATCGACCGCGGGATCTTGTAGCTCGCCAGGTGCTCGCGTGAATGCGCCTTGACCCCCTCGTCGTCGAGACCGGAGCCCTCGCGCTTGACGATCACCGCATGTACCAGTTCGCCCCAGTCATCGCTGGGGATGCCGAACACCGCAGCTTCGTAGATGTCGGGATGCGATTCCAGCGCCGCCTCGATCTCGGCGGGGTAGATGTTCATCCCGCCGGAGATGATCATGTCCTTCTTGCGGTCGCAGATGTAGAGGAAGCCCTCGTCGTCGCGGTACGCGATGTCGCCGACGGTCTGGAACCCGTCGCGATGATCCTCCTCGAACTTGTCGTGCTGCTTGTAGTAGTCGGCGAACACCGCCGTCGAGCGCACGAACACCTCGCCGGTCGCATCGGGGCCCGTGTCCGTGACGGTGTTGCCGAGTTCGTCGTACAGACGGATCTCGACCATCGGCGCCTCCTTGCCGCACGACCCAGGCTTGCGCATCTGGTCCTCGGGCCGCAGCACCGTGTTGACGCCCAACTCGGTCGAGCCGTAGATCTCGAACAGCGACTCGGGCGGGAAGTCGGCGACGTACTGCTGCTTGAGGGCGAAGCTCCACGGCGCCGCGTTGGCGATCATCACCCGCATCGACGACCGGTCGTACTTCGCCTTCACCTCGTCGGGCAGGTTGCAGATCATCCGGATCGGCGTCGGCGCGGAGAACGTCGACGTCGCCCGATGGGTCTGGAGGATGCGCAACCAGTCCTCGGGGTCGAACTTGCGCTGCAGCACCACGGTCTGGCCCATGGCGATCGCACTCGCCGCGAAGCCGCCGGGACCCGAGTGGTACAGCGGCCCGGTCGTGAGATAGATGTCGTCGGGTCGGTAGCCGATGTGCTGCATCAGCGCGGCGCCCGCTCGGGGGTCGGCGGCAGTGCGACGGAACGCTCCCTTCGGCTTGCCGGTGGTGCCCGAGGTGTAGGTCATCGTGGCGCCGCCCTCGTCGACGTCGACCCGTTCGATCACGTCGGTGGGCGCAGCGGCGATCAGCGGGTCGACCGCCGTCATTCCCGGCGGTGCGTCACCGTCGAACACGAGCAGGTTGGTGACCTTCGGGATCTCGCCGCGGATCCGCTGGAACAAGTCGGCGAACTCGGCGTCGACGTAGACGGTGGTGGCGTCGCAGTGGTCGACGACGTAGGCGGCCTCCTCGTCGGAGAGTCGATAGTTGAGCGGGACGGCGGTGGAGCCGATCTTGCGCGATGCGCTGGTCAGCTCCAAGATGCCCGTCGAGTTCTGGCCGCACCACACGACCTTGTCGCCGGGTCGCACACCGAGACCGTCGAGCACGTGAACGAGCTGGTTCGCCCGGTTCTCGAACTCGGCGAAGGTCGTCGTGCGGACGTCGGCGGTGCCGGAGACCCCCGTCCGGTCGTCGATGATCGCGGTCTTGTCCGGTTGTGCTGCGGCGAGCGCAGTCAGCAGATCCCCCATGGCGCAGTCGTACCATCCCGGCGCCATCCGATTCGATGCGGACGACCCGGTCACGCCGGTGCCTGGCACCGCGCAACCGGTTCAGTCGGACCCGGGACCGGGTCTCAGTGCGGTGACCTCGATCTCGATGCGCATCCGCTGGTCCGACAGCCCGACGACCATCATCGTCGCAGCCGGCCGCGCGTCACCGAAGTAGCGACGAAGCGACGGCCAGCACGTCTCGAAGTCGTCGGCGTTCGGGAGGAGGTAGCGCACCCGCACGACGTCGGCGGCGCCCGAGCCGGCCCGGGTGAGTGCGTCGTCGATGTTGGCCAGGGTCTGCTCGACCTGGTCGACGAGATCGTCCGAGATCGTCATCGTCGCGTAGTCGAACCCCGTCGTGCCGGCGACGAAGACCCACCGGCCGTCGACGATGGCGCGGGAATAGCCGATCGACTCCTCGAACTCGCTGCCCTGGGAGATGCGCTCGCGGCTCACGGGTGCAGCCTGCCACTCAGTGGGTCGGCCAGTAGGCGACGGTTTCGTACACCGCTCCCTCGGGGGTCAGCGTGCTGTCGACCAGTGCGACCTCGTCGACCTCGAAGGAGGTCTCGAACAATCGGCCGGCGCTACGCGAGGGACGGGCCCGACGAGCGAGCCTCGCGACGGTGAGGTGCCCCACGAACCGACGCCGGTCCCGTTCGGTCCCCAGTCCGCGGGTGGCGGTTCGCGCGACGTCGGCCACATCGTCGACGCCGGCGACGGGCACGACCAGCGATCGTTCGGCGAGCACGTCGATCGACGGGCCGAGTCGTGCCATCGCTCGGGGGAGCGCGACGTGGTCGAGGGCGTCGGTGACCTCGTCGACGTCGGCGTCACCGAGGAACCGCAGCGTGATGTGCAGGTTCTCCGGTCTCACCCACTTCACGCCCTGGTCGCGCGGCCGCTCGAGATCGTTCAGTTGCTCCAGCACCCGCTCGGGCGGCCACACGGCGACGAACAACCGGGTCATCGGCCCCAGTCTGCCCGCCGACCCCCGCCGAGCGATGAGCGAGAAGCCCGTATCCGGGCGGTTGGCTCATCGGTGGGGCCCAGGTCCTGCGAGCGATGAGCGAAAAGCCCGTATCCGGGCGGTTGGCTCATCGCAGAGCGTTCTGGTCGGGAGCTGAGCCTGCGGGTCAGGCGTTGGCGAGGGCGGCGTCACGCTTGTCGGCGAAGCGCTTGGCGACCTTCTCGCTCGTGGCGAGCCGCTTCATCAGACGTTCCTGGGCGGCGGCGCCTTCGCCCGACAACCCGGAGATCTTGTCGGCGCCCCACTGGCGCAGCACCACCGGGACGAGGATCTGCTCGTGGTGGATCAGCAGGTCGTAGATGCCGGCGCGGGCGATCAGCGCGGCATGGCGGTCGAAGTCAGGGATGCCGGTGCCGGGCATCGCGAAGCTGCGCACCTGCTTTTCCATCGCGACCATCATCGTGTTCGGATCGGCCTCGATCGCGGCAGCGGCCAGGTCGCGGTAGAACAGCTGGTGCAGGTTCTCGTCGCTGCCGACGCGCTTCATCACCTCGTAGCCGACCGGGTCGCCGAGCAGCGCACCGGTGTTGCGGTGCGAGATCCGGGTGGCCAGCTCCTGCAGGGCGAGATAGATGAACCCTTCGTGCAGTGGCGGGTCGGGGGTCTCACCGCCGGAGACCTGCGCCATCCTCGAGCGCTCGAGCTCGACGGGATCGATCGCCCGTGTCGTCATCAGGTAGCCGTAGATCGCCATCGAGTGGCGACCCTCCTCGGCGGTCCACCGACGCACCCACGTGCCCCACGCGCCGTCCTGGCCGAACATCCGCTCGACCGAGCGGAAGTAGTACGGCAGGTTGTCCTCGGTGAGGAGGTTGACCAGCAGGGCGCTGCGCACCTCGGGCCCGATCTCGTGACCGGCCAGGTCGGCGTCGTCGGGTGTCCACTGCTCGCCGGGTTCGTGGTCCCGGCCACGGCCATACGGCACGTAGTCGTGGGGGAACCACTCCTTGGTGGTCGCGAGATGGCGCTCGAGGAGCGCTTCGGCGACGGGCGTCAGCTCGTGCAGGATCTCGGATTCATTCACCCGAATCACCCTACCGACCAGTAGGTAGCTCCGCTAGTCGCGGAGCATTTCAGCCGAAGGGGTGACGCCGCGTTCAGATGCCGTCGGCCGCCGCAGCGCCCGCAGCGTCCTCGTCCGCCGGAGCGTTCGCATCGGCGCGCAGGCGGGCGAACACGTCCGGAGGTTCGCTCCACGGATCCGCGAGGCTCCCCGCGTGCGCATCGCGGATCGTGCGCCAGACCCGCTCCGGCGTGCAGGGCAGGTCGATGTGTCGCACCCCGAGGTGGGCGAGCGCGTCGATCACGGCGTTCTGCACGGCCGGGGTGGCGCCGATCGTGGCCGCCTCGCCGATGCCCTTCGCGCCGAGCGGATTGAGCGGCGTCGGCGTCTCGGTGGAGTGCACCTCGAACGACGGCAGCTCGGCGGCCGACGGGATCGCGTACTCGGCAAGGTTCGAGGTGACCGGATTGCCGTCGTCGTCGAAGCACACCTCCTCGAACAGCGCCTGGCCGACGCCGGCGGCGATACCGCCGTGCTGCTGGCCCTCGACCAGCAGCGGCGCCAGCACGGTGCCGCAGTCGTCGACGGCCACATGACGGACCAGACGCACTTTGCCGGTTTCCGAATCGACCTCGACCACGGCGATGTGGGCGCCGAACGGGAACGTCGCTCCCTCCTGGTGGAAGTCGAACTCGCCGTCGAGCTGCTCGCCGTCGTCGCTCGCCCGGCTGGCGAGTTCTCCCCACGTCAGTGCCTGCGCCGGCACACCGGCCACGCCGATCGTTCCGTTGGCGGTGTCGACGACGATGTCGGCCTCGTCGGCCTCGAGCATCCGGGCGGCGAGCTGCTTCGCCTTGGTCACCATCGCCTCGGTCGCTCCCCGGACCGCGGATCCGCCGAGCTGCAACGACCGCGATCCGCCCGTGCCACCGCCGGTGCGCACGCGGTCGGTGTCGCCGTCGACGAGGGTGATCCTGTCGACCGCGATGCCGGTCTGGTCGGCGACCAGCATGGCGTACGCAGTCTGGTGGCCCTGCCCGTGCGATTGGGTGCCGGCGAAGATCGTCGCCGTGCCGTCGTCGTGCACCTCGATCGCGCCGAACTCGTCCGACCCGCCGCCGGCGGTGATCTCGACGTAGGCGGCCACCCCGATCCCGAGCAACGTCTCGTCGCCGGCCTTGCGCCGTCGTGCCTGCTCTGCGCGCAACTCGTCGTAGCCGACCGCTTCGGCGGCCCGGTCGAGCGGGAACTCGTAGCGACCGGAGTCGTAGGTGTTGCCGGTGAGTGTGCGGAACGGGAACACGTCGTCGCCGAGGAAGTTCCGTCGGCGGATCTCGATCGGGTCGATGCCGAGTTCGAGTGCAGCCTGGTCGACGAGCCGTTCGAGCAGTGCGGTGGCCTCGGGGCGTCCGGCGCCGCGGTAGGCGCCCATCGGTGTGGTGTTGGTGACGGCGACCGCCACGTCGAACTCGATCGTCGGGAACGCGTAGGTGCCCTGCGCCATGCGCCGCGTGCCCCCGGGGAGGAACGCGCCGACGCTGGGATATCCGCCCGCATCGCCGACGAGTCGGACACGCAGGCCCGTGAAGTCACCGTCATGCGTGCAGCCGAGTTCGGCGTATTGGATCTGGCCGCGGCTGTGGGGCAGCGCCTTCATGTCGTCGCTGCGCGGTGGCACCCACACCACCGGCCGGCCGGTGCGTCGAGTGGCCGCGGCGACCACGGTGTACTCGGCGTGGATGCCGGCCTTGCCGCCGAAGCCGCCGCCGACCTGTGGGGTGATCACCCGGATGTCGGCCGGCTCCATGTCGAGCGCAGCGGCGAGCTGGCCGTGCAGGCCGTGGGGCATCTGCGTCGACGCCCAGAAGGTGAGGCGACCGCCGTCGTCGATCTCCGCAGCGCAGCAGTCGGGTTCCATCGGCACCACGGCCATGCGCTGGTTGACGTAGCGACCGCGAACCACCACGTCGGCGACCGACAGGTCGGTGCGAGGTTTGTCGACGATCACCATCGCCTGGTTCGAGCCGTGGCCGGGGAAGATCTCCTCGGCGTCGGCGGCCAGTGCATCCTCGGCGCCGATGTAGGCGGGCAGCGGCTCGATGTCGGCCCAGATCAGCTCGGCGGCGTCCTCGCCCTGTTCGAACGTTTCGGCGAGCACGACGGCGATCGGCTCGCCGACGAAGCGCACCCGACCGTCCGCGAGGGGAGGGCGGGCGAAGTCGGGATGCACGGTGGCGAACCCGTGATGCGGGGCGACCCCGAGTTCGGCGGCGGTGAGGATCTCGATCACGCCCGGCATGCCGGCGGCGTCGTCGGTGTGGATCGCCCGGATGATGCCGTGGGCGACGTCGGACCGGGCGAACACGGCGTGGAGCCGTCCCGGCAGCGCGAGGTCGGCGAGGTACGTGCGACTCCCCGTCAGCAACCCGGGATCCTCGGTGCGCAGGACACGGGTCCCGAGGATCGATCCAGGCCGTCGAATCTCTGTCGTGTCCGTCATTGCGGGCGAACCTACCTCGCACCCGGCGACCGCTGCCGACCGAGCGTTGCCCCCGCATGCGGTGCGCGCCGACCCGTTCCCGATCGATTCCGGCACCAGTTCACGAGAAAGAGCCTCGGCGCGTGTCGTCGGAGTTCCCGGCGGCCGACCCGCTGTGGCTACTGTCGGTCCCGGCGCATCGGGGGGATGCGGGACGAGAGCGGCGAGGGGATTGCGTGACACCGGAGGACAACCTGATCGAGAGTCTGGCGTCGCATGCGCGCTCGCTCTCCTTGGGTGATGGCGACGTACTCGTGGAGCAGGGCGACGCCGCCGACACCGTGTACTACATCCAGTCCGGTCAGGTGTCCGCGTCGAAGAGCACGCCACAGGGCGAGGTCGTCGTCGGCGTCATCGAACCCGGCCGCGTGATCGGCGAGGTGACGGTCGTGGCAGGAGGCGCCCGCACCGCCACGCTGCGCGCACTGGGCCCGGTCGAGGTGTTGGAGATCGACCGCGTCGACTTCGAGGACTGGTTGAACGCCCATCCCGAGATGGCCGATCGGGTCTCCGACGAGGCGCGCGAACGCGTCGACCGCACGAACGTCGCCACGATGATCGCCGAGCTGATGGGCAGCACCGATCAGACCCTGGTCCAGCAGGTGGTCGACCGCGTGGGATGGCGCCGGCTCGAGGCCGGTGAGGTGCTGTTCCACCAGGGCGACGAGGCCGATGCCGCCTACTTCGTGGTCGGTGGCCGTGTGATGGTGCTCGTCGACGACGACGGCGAGGAGACCCTGGTCGCCGAACTCGGGCGCGGCGAAGTGGTGGGTGAGCTCGGCCTGCTCGATCGGGCGCCGAGGTCCGCCACCGTCAGAGCGGTTCGCGACACGACGCTCGCCTCGTTCTCGACCGGCACGTTCGAGGAGCTGGTGGCGACATCGCCGTCGATGATGCTCAACGTCACCCGGCGCATCCTCACGCGCATGCGGAGCCCGACACAGCGCAAGTTCGACCGGGCATCGTCGTTGACCGTCGCCGTCACGGCACCGTGTGACGCCGACGCGTTCGTCGTCGAGATGGTGCAGGAGATCGCCCGCTTCGGCACCGCGAAACATCTGTCGAGCGACCGGGTCGACCGGGTGCTCAACCGCACTGCGATCTCGCAGGCGGCCACCGACAACGTGGGCGTGCCGCGCCTCGCCGAGTTCATGCACGAGGCCGACGTCGGCAACGACCACGTCGTGCTCCAGACCGATCCCGAGGTCACGGCGTGGACCCGTCGCGCACTCCGACAGGCCGACCGGGTCGTCGTCGTCTGTTCGCCGAATCCCGACGCCGCCGAACGCTCGCTGATCTCCAAGATCTTCGCCACGATCGACGACGCCGATCACGTGGGCCGCATGCTCGCCGTGCTCCATCCGCCCTCAGCCGACCGCCCCCGCCGAACCGCCGGACTGCTCGAACTCACGCGGGCCGACGACGTGGTGCACGTACGGTCCGGTTCGTCCAGCGACGTCGCCCGGCTGGCGCGCCTGGCCAGCGGGCACGGTTACGGGCTCGTGCTCAGCGGCGGTGGCGCCCGCGGCTTCGCCCACCTCGGCGTCTTGCAGGCGCTGCAGGAGTGCGGCGTGCCGATCGACCAGGTCGCCGGTTGCTCGATGGGTTCGGCCATTGCGGCGGCGATCGCGCTCGACCTACGAGGCGAACCGCTGCTCGCTCTGGTCGAGCAGCAGTTCCACAAGCTGCTCGACTACACGCTGCCCGTCGTCTCGATCGTCAAGGGTCAGCGGATCATGGACAACATCGATGCGACGCTCGGCGGGTGGGACATCGAGGACCTCTGGGTGCCGTTCTATTGCGTGTCGACCAACCTCACGAAGTCACGACTCGAGGTGCACCGCTCCGGCAGTACCGCCGTGGCGGTCAGGGCCAGCGTGGCGATCCCGGGCGTGCTCCCGCCGGTGCCATACGGCGGTGACCTGCTCGTCGACGGTGGCGTGTTGAACAACATGCCGTTCGAGGTGATGCGCGACGACAGCACGATCGGCACGATCATCGCCGTCGACGTCGCCCCCGACCAGGGCCCGCGTGCCCGAGGTGACTTCGGGCTGTCGGTCTCGGGCTTCAAGGCGCTCAGCGCATCACTGGGACGCAGCAAGTCGATCTATCCGAGCCTCACATCCGTGCTGTTGCGCAGCATGTTGACGGGAGCCGTCCGGAATCAGAAGGCGTCGATGGAGGACGGGTCGATCGACCTGGTCGTGGCCATGCACCTGCCCGGGATCGGGCTGCTCGACTTCGAGCGTTCGCGCGAAGTCGCCGCCGCCGGTTACGAAGCGTCGTTGCAGACGGTGACCGAGTGGGCAGCCACCCGATCCGAACTGGGAGTGGACTGATGTTGTTGTTGACCTTTCGAGACCTGGTGTACCGGCGGACCCGGTTCATCGTGGTGATCGTGCTCGCGGCGGTGGTGTTCGCCCTGCTGTTCGTGATGACCGGTCTCGTCGAGCAGTTCAACCGTGAGCCATACGACACCGTCGAGGCGATGGGCGCCGACAACTGGGTCATTCCCGATGGTGTCGCCGGGCCGTTCACGGCGCTGTCGGCGGCGCCGGCGTCGGCGATCGATGCTGTCGAGGCCGAGAACAAGGCACCGGTGGTCACCTCCCGGTCGGGCCTGGTCGAGGAGCCCGGCGCCAAGGCGGTGGAGGTGATCCTCGTCGGCCACGAGGTGGATGCGCTCGGAGCCCCGCCGACCACCGACGGCCGCGCGGTCGCGGCGCCCGGTGAGGCCGTCGTCGACGAGACGCTCGACCTGTCGGTCGGCGACGAGGTGCTGGTCGGCGGTCAGCCGTTCACCATCGTCGGGGAGACCAAGCGCACGACGCTGCTCGCCGGGCTGCCGGTGGTGTTCGTCGTGTTGTCGGACGCGCAGGAGCTGACCTTCGGTTCCGACGAGGTGATCAGCGGCGTGCTCGTCGATGGTGAGCCGTCGGCGATTCCTCCCGGTTCGAAGACGATGTCGGCCGACGAGGTGGCCGCGAGCGTGCTGGAACCGCTCGAGGGTGCGATCTCGTCGATCGATCTCGTCCGAGCGCTGCTGTGGATCGTCGCCGCGATCATCGTCGGCGCCGTCGTCTATCTGTCGGCACTCGAGCGCCAGCGTGACTTCGCCGTGCTCAAGGCGGTCGGGGCACCGAACACGGCACTGCTCGGCAGCCTGGCCCTGCAGGCGGTGCTGGTCGCGCTCCTCGCCGTCGGGGTCGCGGCGGTGATCCAGATCTTCCTCGCTCCCCAGTTCCCGCTGGCGGTCACCGTGCCCGCACGGGCGTTCTGGCAGTTGCCGGTCTTCGCGGTGGTCATGGCGTTGATCGCCGGGGCGGTCGGCATGCGCAAGGTGTTGAAGGCCGATCCGTCGCAAGCGTTCGCAGGAGCAGGGGTATGACCGTCGGACCACTCACCGTCAAGGACCTCGTCGTCGAGTTCATCCACGACGGCTACGCCATCCGACCGCTCGACAACCTGTCGTTCCAGGCACAGGCCGGCGAACTCGTCGTGCTGCTCGGCCCGTCGGGTTGCGGCAAGACCACGTTGCTGTCGTGCCTCGGCGGCATCCTGACGCCGACCAGCGGCAGCATCGCGCTCGGCGGTACCGAGGTGACCGGGCTGAAGGGCGCCGAGCTCGACACCTATCGGCGCGAGCAGATCGGATTCGTGTTCCAGGCCTTCAACCTGATCCCGTCGCTGACCGCTCGCGAGAACATCGCCGTGCCATTGACCCTGACCGGCCACGGCCGCAAGGAGTCGTTCGCCCGCGCCGACGAGTTGCTCGAGCAGGTGGGGTTGACCGAGCGGGCCAACCACCTCCCGAGCCGGTTGTCGGGCGGCCAGATGCAGCGCGTCGCGGTTGCCCGCGGGTTGGGTCACAACCCGCCGCTGTTGCTCGCCGACGAGCCCACGGCGAACCTCGACCACATCCAGGCCGAGGCGATCATCCGGCTGCTGCAGAGCCTGCGCGACGACGGACGGATGATCATCGTGTCGACCCACGACTCGCGACTCGTGCCGATCGCCGACCGCATCGTGCAGATGGTGCCGCCCGACCAGCACGAGGAGCAGCCGACCCACGACGTCGCCTACGCCGCGGGCGACTCGATCTTCGAACAGGGTGATCCGGCCGACCTGGTGTACGTGGTGAAGTCCGGCGACGTCGAGGTGATCCGGGTCCTCGCCGACGGCGGCGAGGAGCTGTTGACCAAGCTCGGTCCCGACCAGTACTTCGGCGAGCTCGGTCCGTTCCTCGGCTTCCCACGTTCGGCGTCGGTGCGGGCGATCACCGATGTCGTGGTCACCGCCTACAGCCCGCGTGTGTTCCGCGAGAAGGTGCTGCACAAGACCTGAGCGTCGTCACGCACGGGTCGGCGTGGTTCGTCAGTGCCAGCTCTGCTCAGCGGCCGCAACGGCACATTGAGTGAGGTGCTGGACACTCAGTGGCGCATTCGATGGAGACATCGGGCACAGGGCTACGGGTTCAGCCGGAATCGGTGGCGCGTTCGATTCGTGGCGTGCTAAACGATTGTCGTCTGGCGTGACGGAACACGCAGACCTCGCGGGGGAAGAAGGATTCGGATGACACAGGTGATGAGCCGCAGCGCGGTGTTCGAGAACGGGACCGTACCGACGCACCACCCGGCGCCCGGACGCCCGCGCCGACGCTCGGGTGCTCTGGCGGTCCTCGTGTCCGCGGTACTTGCCCTGACGGCCGTCATGGTTGCCGAGCGGATCGAACAGAGCGTCACGACGCCCGACGATGCCGGTCTCGTCGCGCGCTGGCGACTCCCCGACGGGCGAGAATGCTTCGGGGCCGACGACCACGGCTGAGGCACTGTCGCGGTCCGCTGTCCTGCCGAGCGGCTCGATGGCCATCACGCTGCTCGAGGGTTCCGCTGCCGTCACGACCGGCCGCGGCGAGCCCATGATCGAATTCGCCACGTCCACGATCGGCGACCTCGACCTCAGTGCGCGGGTCGACGACGTCGTGATCGCACAGTTGGACAACGAGGTGTCCTACGACTGGGGCGACGTCACCGAGTGGTACCGCACGGTGTCCGAGGGAATCGAGCACGGCTACACGATCGACGCGCCTGTCTCCGGCTCCGACGACCTGGTCGTCACCGTCGACGTCGCGATGGGCACGCCCTCGCTCGTCGAGGCCGACACGATCGCGATCGGACGCGCCGACGGCAGCACCCTGTGGTACCGCGGCCTGATCGCGTTCGACGCCACCGGGACCGATCTGCCCGCCGAGATGGCCGTCGTCGACGGCGCCATCGAACTACGCGTCGACACTGCCGCGGCCCAGTACCCGATCACGATCGACCCGATCATCACCGACGCGCAACTGATCCGCGTTGAAGCCGGCGCACCGGTCTTCGACATCGAGCAGGTCGCCGACAGCGGCCTACTCGGGGATGTCGGAGGGGGCGAGAGCTTCGCTCCGTGCCCCGTCGGCAGCCTGCTCACCGGCCTGTCCGTATACCAGACGACGCAGGGCAGCTGGTTGCGCTCGGCGATCCCGCTCTGTCGGGTCGTCCAGTTCGACGGCGGCACGGCCTCACTCACCGGTCCGGCCCTGGAGGCCGACGAGTTCGGTACGCGCGGCGATGAATCATCCGAGTTCCCCCCGCAGCCGACCCCCCTGACCGGCACGTGTCCCGACGGCTCGGCGGTCACCGGCCTGTCGGGAAATACCGGTGACCTGGTCGACAACGTCGTCCTGGCGTGCAACGTCGTCGAGCCCGATGGTTCGGTCGGCGCCGACACGCCGGCGGATGGTCCCCTGCTGGGGGGCACGTCTGGTGGCCCGGCTGCCCCCGTTGCCTGTGACGCATCGTTCGCAAACGGACTCCAGGGTTGGACCGGCGCCGACATCGATGCCATCGGGCTGCAGTGTGCTCAGGTGTCGGTCACCGCGACCGATCTCGCCGGCGACGAGTTCGGCTGGGCGGTCGACATCGACGGTGACCGCATGGTCGCGTCGGCCCCCTTCGCCGAAGTCGGCGGCCTCGATCGTGCCGGCATGGTGTACGTCTACGGGCGCGGCGAAGACGGCATCTGGACCCTGCGCGACGTCGTCACCTCGCCCGCCCCGGAATCGGGCGGGGCGTTCGGTGACTCCCTCGCGCTGAATGGCAACCTCCTCGCCGTCGGCGAGTCCGACCGCGTGAGCGGTCTCGAGGAACCCGGTCGGGTCTGGGTGTTCCAACGCGGCGACTCCGGCTGGCTCCCTCTGGGGGGTCCGATCTCCGTCGATGAACCGGCATCGCCGCCGTCGGTGAACCTGCAGCTGACCTTCGAGACCCTCTGTCGGCAGCCCGGCGACGACTCGACCTGGCTCGCCACGTGGAGAATCCGCAACGGCAACGACTTCCCCGTGCGGTATCGGGTCCGCAACGATCAGGATGCGTTCGGGGAAGGTGTCGCACCTGCCGGCAACTCCCAGTTCACGGCGCCGTGGGCATCGGGAACGACCGTCGTCACCACGCTGAACCCCGACGGTTCACCAGCGGCACTCGCCGAGAACACCAAGGCGAGGGGTACTTTCAACGCGGATTGCGTCGCGGCGGAGGCGACGTCACCCATCGCGCTGCCGAACGTTCCGCTGGTCGTGTCGGACGCGTTCGGAGCGTCGCTCGCCTGGCTCGGCGACAGCCTCGTGGTGGGGGCTCCCGAAGCCGCCTCCGGTGCGGGTGCGGTGTACATCACCGCGCTCGGCGAGGGCGGGTGGAGCGCGCCGGCAGCGCTGCAGACGACACCCGGCTCCGCCCCGACGTCGGGCGCCGGTGATGCGCTCGGGTACTCCGTCGACGCCACGGCGTCGGCGGGCGGCTCGTTCATCGTGGCCGGAGCGCCCGGCGACGACAACGCGACCGGCAACAACGCGGGCGCCGTGCACATCTGGCGTGAGGTCGAGAGCGGGTTCGATCCCGCCGAGAAGGTGACGTCGGGCGTCGACTGGCTCCCAGCCGACGCCGTCGGCAGCGCGGTCGCCGTCGACGTCAACGTGATCGTCGCTGCCGGCCTCGACGGCTCGGGCACCGGTGACCCGATGACGGTTCGCACGGTCGAGATCCCGCTGACGGGCCCGGCCACGTCCACGTGGAGCTTCCGGGAGAACCTGGTCGTCGGTGTGAACCAGGGCCCGAACGACTACGTCGACATCGACGACGGAACCATCGCGGTGCGCCGTCCCGGCGCCGGCAGTGAGGTCCTCGTCTTCCAGGACGCGGGGTCCGGATTCCCGGCCTCACCGACCGGGCAGTTCGTCGCGAGCGGTCGCAGGTTCGGGGACCGCATCGGCTTCGCGCTCGAACTCGACGGTCTGACGGCCATCGCCGGGGCCCCGGGCGACGACGACCCGAACGACGCCGGCAGCGTGTACTCGTTCCAGATCCCCGAGCCCGTGCCGCCGACGGTGCCGCCCTCCGGCCTGTCGCTCGACATCACGTCGGCGACGGCATCGACCGAGGTGGGTGTCGATGCGATCGACATCTCCAGCCTCCCTTCGTCGGTGTTCCAGGGCTACGGCGGCCCGACGGCCGACTACGCCCGCGCCGACCTGCAGACGATCGACCTGCGCTCCGACACGACCGAGTCCACGCCGGTGGCCGACGTCACGCTGGCCGACCTGGCCCTCGACACGGCTCCCGTGACCCGTGGGCTGTTGTCCACGATCCTGCTGTCGGACATCCCCCGCAACGGTGGGTGGTCCGCACTGTTGCGTCCGAATGGGCCGCTGCTCGTCGAACAGACGATCACGCTGCTCGACATCTACCGGGACTACCCGGCCGTGCTCGACCAGGTCCGCCTCGGCGATCTCGGTCTGCAGGCGAGCACACTGGGCTCGATCTCGACGTACGCCGCGCTGTTGGCCGGTGTGCCCGTCGACCAGCTTCCCGTTCCCGACTCTGCCGGGAGTGTGCAGGCATTCTGGTGCGATCTCGTCACCGACGCCGGTCTCGACTGTGCGACCGACTTTGGCTCCGCACCACTCACGCTGCCGGTGCTCAGCTTCGCCGGTGTCGACGTCGAGCAGGCGGACTTCCTCGGCGCCCTGATCGACGGCGCCACCGATCTGTCGGGCACCCCGATCGGATCGACCCCGCTCGGCAAGCTCAACATCGGCGACGTCCCGCTGGCATCTCAGCCGCTCGTGCCGTCCAAGAGCCTCCCGTCGTACCTCCCGTCGACCGTCGACGTCCCCGACGCGTTCCTGGACGTCACGCTGGGTGAACTCGGTCAGGCGGCCCCGCTCGGCGCGCTCTCACCCGAGGACCTGGGCATCGACAGCACCGACAGCGTCTCGGCGCTCGATCTCGAGTTCCAACCCGACTCACCGCTGGCCGACTACTCCTGGGTCGCCCCCGCAGCGGGCGCCAGCCTGCTCGTGACCAACGAGGCCCCGCTGGATCCCGACGTCGCTGAAATTCAGGTCGGTGCCCTCGGCCTGAACGCGCCAGTGCTGTCGGTGCCGCTCGACGAGATCATCCTGCCGAACGGACGGGCCCTCGCTGACTATCGCCTCGTCGAACTGCTCGGCGGCGCAGCCGAGTTCGGCGCTGCGCCGTTCGCGGCGAGCCCGTTCGCGGCGAGCCCCTTCGGTGCGGCACCGTTCGCGGCGTCGTCGATCGGGGCGAGCCCGTTCCGGGCGTCACCCTTCCGAGCGTCACCGTTCCGCGCCAGCCCGTTCCGCGCGAGCCCCTTCGCCGCATCGCCGTTCCGGGCATCCGACATCGGGTCGACGCCGTTCCGTGCCAGCCCGTTCCGTGCGTCGCCGTTCCGTGCCAGCCCGTTCGCCGCGTCGACGTTCGGAGTCAGCCCGTTCCGTGCCAGCCCCTTCCGGGCGAGCCCCTTCCGGGCGAGCCCGTTCGCCGCGTCACCGTTCCGGGCCTCGGAGTTCGGTGTGTCCCCGTTCGGTGCGTCGCCGTTCCGCGCCTCACCGTTCCGGGCCTCACCGCTCGACGCCTCACCGTTCCGGGCCTCGCCGTTCCGGGCATCACCACTATCCGAACTCGGGCTCAGCGCACCCGTGACGGCGATCCCGCTCGACGGTCTGGCGGGCGGGCAGCCGCTGGGCAGCTATCTGCTCTCCGATCTCGATCGAACCAACCTCCTGTTCGGCCTCCCGCTCGAGCCGTTCGTCGGCTGGGTCGACGCGAACGACAACCCCGTCTTCGACTGTGACGTCATCGACTGTCGTCAGCCCAACGGCTTCACCCTCGGCGAGGGCCTCGATGCCGGAGCGCTCCCCGCCGACCTCGCCCTGGCCGACGTCCAGCCGGGCCTCTTCGGCCTTCGGCTGGCCGATCTCATTGGCGCCAACCCGAACCTCACCGAGCAAGCCCTGCGGGCGTTCAGCGCTGGGCTCGTCGATGTCGACGGCTCGCCGCTGACACTCGGCGACGCAGCCGATGCCGGGTTCGCCCCCGACGGCATCCCGGTCGAGCTGTTCTCCGCCTACGACCAGGCCACGATCGCCGACCAGCGGCTCGTCTTCAGCGGGTGGCGCCTCGTCGACTTCGCCGGCCTCGCCGCGGGCCTCGACCTCGAGGACCTGGAAGCTGCCGTCGCCAACTGGGCGGCAACGAGCGACCTGGAAGTCGGCGACCTCACCGGCAAGATCCCGCTCGTCAACGACGATGGGACCCCAAAGGACGGCCTGTTCGACGGAGAACTCTGGGTCGACACGCTCGCCGTCTCGACGCTCGTCGACGCTGCGCCCGGCCTCACGGTCGGCGACACCTGGCCGCTGCTTCGGCCACTCCGTCTCGAACACCTTCGCAGCGCCACCGACCAACCGTTCAGCATCACGTCGACCGCGGCATCGACGACGCTCGGGGAGGTCCTCGACGGGGACGACCGCTACCCGACCGCGTCGCGGCTCGAGGGCATGCTGTGGGGCGACATCGTCGGGAGTGCCGGCACCGATCCGCTGCCCAGAGCCGAAGCGTTCACGGTCTCCAGTGTGATCGGAGCGTTCACCGGTGTGACCCTGGGTGAGTTCCTCCCGCGGCGCAGCCGATCACCGATCAGCGAACCGAGGAGATCGACCTCGGCGCGATCGACCTCGCCGACTACGCGAGCGGCGCAACCGTGCAATTCGACGTCGACATCACAGTGGAGGGCGGAAACCGTCCGCAGAGCACCCGGATCGTCGTCACGCTGCCCGAGGGAAGCCGCTACGTGCAGCATTCCGCGGCGATCGCCGGCTTCGATCTCGGCGAGAACGAACTCGCCGAACTCGAACCGACCACCTTCGGCGACACCCTCGTTTGGCAGATCGCCAACCTGCTCCCCGACACGACCTACACCCTGCAGTTTGAGACGCGGTCGTCCGAACGGGTCGGAACGCTGGTCACGGCGGCGACAGCCCAACTCGCCAGCGTCGACCTGTTCGCCTTCGACTCCGCCGCCGTCGAGTATCGCGAGGCGCTCGAGCCGAACAACACGCCGTCGCAGGCAGATGTCCAGCCCCAGATCGAGACCGATCAGATCGTGCTGTCGCAGATCTCCAACGCGACCGACGTCGACATCTTCGCCTTCGACGTGACGACCCCCGGTCAACGCGTCGGCGGCGTGTTGTGGAACCTGCCCGCCGACTACGACCTGACGATCATCGGGCCCGGCACGACGCCGCTCTCGGCAACGAGCGGTCGCACCCGTGATTCGGTCGGCGACTCCGACAGCTCGATCCTCGGTGGAGCGACCTCGTCGACGCTGAGCGACGCCGGTCAGTACCAGCCGCCAAGCCCGCTGTCCGTCATCGCCCGATCGACCAGCCGTGGGACCAACTCGGAGAACCTCGCCCCGGTGCCGACGTTCGTCCAGGGTCGGTACTACCTCGTCGTCAGCCCGTACGACGGCAGCGTTCAGTGACGTGCCCTACGCACTCCGGCTCCTCTCCGACGCTCCGGTGGTCGCGCCACCCGTGTGTTCCACAGCGACCGTCTTCCCCAACCCGGGCGGGTCGGCGCCGGCCCTGGCGCCGCTCCCGAGCAACATCGACACGCTCTTCGTCATCAACCACGACCGCATGGCTCGCCAGTACGGCGATGCCGCGGCCGATCAGGTGGTCGCGGAGATCCAAGCGTTGAACGCTGCACTCGGCGGAGACCTCGCTGACCTGGGCTTGAGCGCCGGTGTGCTCGATCTGGGGGCGGAAGCGCAGTTGGGCTCCGCCTACTCGGCGTGGGACGCCGCACCGTGCGAGATCGGTCTGGCCAACGACGTGGTTCGCGAGACCATCGACGTACTCGGCGACGTCTACGACGCCAACCTGGGTATCGACAACGTCGTGCTCGTCGGCAGCGACCGGATCATCCCGTTCGCCCGCATCGCCGACCGAACGCTCATCGGCAACGAGCAGAGCTACGCCTCGACGTTCGGCGGCGACACCTCCAGCCCGCTCTACGCCGCGCTGCAGGCGGGCACGTTCTTCTCCGACGACCCGTTCGTCGACACCCGCCCGACGCTGGTCAACGATCGAGCACTGTACGTGGCCGAGAAGGCGGTCGGCCGACTGGTCGAGACCCCAGACGAAATCATCGGGCAGCTCCAATCGTTCGTCGACCGTGACGGGACCATCCGGGTCGACTCCGCGACGGTCGCCGGCTACGACTTCCTCGCCGACTCCTCCGAGGAGATCGCCGACCGGCTCGGCCCCGGCGGCCGCTTCCTGGGACCGGTGCAGGTCGCGGTCGACGACGACCTGATCCGTGAGGACTGGACGGCGGCGGACCTCGATGCCAAGTTCTTCCCCCAGAACGCCTCGACGCCCGGCATCGGCGTCATCAACGGACACTTCAGTCACCAGGGCACGCAGTCGGCGAACGGTTCGGCCACGAGCAACGAGGATGACGCACTCTTCGTCGACGACATCGGGACCACGGACTTCACCGGCTCGCTGCTGTTCACCGTCGGCTGCCACTCGGGCCTGACCGCCGACGAGTTCATCCCGGGTGCGCTCGGGGCCAGCTGGGCCGAGTCGCTCGCCGGTGCCGGCGCATCCGCGTACCTCGCGCAGTCCGGATTCGGCTACGGCTCGACCGACAGCATCCAGCTCACCGAGCGCCTCCTCAGCACCTTCGCGTCCCGCTTGGACGGCAACTACACCATCGGCGAAGCGCTCACCCTGGCCAAGAACGAGTACTTGGCGCCGTTGTCCGCCATCAGCGTCTACGACGAGAAGTCGCTGCAGCAGGCCATCCTTTACGGTCTGCCGTTCAGCACACCCGACGTCGCGAACCCGCCGGAGCCAACGAGCGCCCCGAACCGGCTCGTGCTCACCGGCACTGACATCGCCGGTCTGCGGACGGGCACGCTGAACCCCGAGTTCGAGATCGACCGGACCGAGCGCGGCGAGCGTGGAACGATCTTCGAGATCGACGGAGAGTCGTACGCACCGAGCGGGCAGCCGTTGCAGCCGGTCACCTCGGTCGATGCGACCGGCCCGGACTCCGATGACGACGGAATCCCGGAGCACCGCCTCCACGGGGCGATCCTGCTCGGCGGTCTTGCCTATACCGCTGACGGCAGCCCCATCGACCCGGTGTACAACACCCCGACGATCAATCGCGGTGCCGTCGAACCGGAGATCCAGCCGATCGATGCGGTGTTCCCGATCGCCCCGCTCGGTGTGAGCGAGGCCGACACCGAATTCGGTCTCCGCGACTACGTCGCCATCCAGCCTGGTCGCTTCACCGCGACTGAGCTCGATGGCTCCGGTGATCAGGTGCTCTACGAGGATCTGTCGATCCAGACCCTGCACAGCCGGTCCGACGACTGGACTGCACCGACCGTGAGCAGCGTCAACCAGACGGTGTCGAGCGGAGCGCTCAGCGTGACGGTTTCAACGCCGGACGACGACGTGGCGGGTGTCGTGGTCGCCGTCGTCGAGAACCTCGCCGGCGCGACCGTCGATTCACCGGCGCCGTGGCGCTCGTTCAATCTCACGCCGTCGAACGACGGTCGATGGAGCGGCGGGACCAATCTGCTCGACTCGTGCACGGAGACGCTCGAGTACCTGGTCCAGATCTTCGACGACGCCGGCAACGTCCGGGTGATGAGCAACAAGGCGTCGGGCTTCGTGTCGTCCTGCGAGGGCGAGCAGCCGCCGCCCCAGGACGCCGCGCTGCGGGCAGTCCCACGCCCGGCGAACCTGGATCCAGGATCCGACTGGTACGTCGGCCCGGTCACCGTCGACATCACATCGACCCTCGCAGGCCCGTTCTCCTACCGTCTCGATGGCCGGACGCCGATCGCGCTCGAGCCCGGCGTGACCAGTTTCGAGATCACCGGCAACGGGATCCGGAACTTCATTGTCGAGTCAGCGGGCAGCAGGTTGCAGGCGGCCGGCACGGTCAAGATCGATGCCGGGGACACTTCGCCGTCCGTCGTGATCACGTCACCGACCGGCGACGTGATTGCCGGGTCGCCCTTCACCGTTGCGTTCAGTTGCCAGGACCCGAGCCTGCTGTCGTGTGAAGGGACGCTCACCACGGACTCCGGCGGCGACGCGATCAGCGTCATCTCGGGACAACGCATCATCGCCGTCGCCGGCGAGTACACCTTGTCGGTGGTGGCAGACGATGCCGTCTCGACGACTGGACCGTCGGTTCCGGTGACGCGCGCGTTCACGGCCAGTGCAGTGGCACCGACGATCACGTCACTGATCGGTCCGGTCACCCCGGAAGCGATCGGAAGCGAGTCGACGATCACGGTCGAGTTCGAGGACCCGGAGTTGTCACTCGACGACTACACCGTGGAGTTCGACTGGGGTACCGACCTCACCGGCGCCCCGGTGGCCGCTCCCTGTGTCGCAACCTCGGCAGCTTCCGGGGCCACGCCGGAGTCGACATGTGCGCTTACGGGACCAACGCCCGGATTTCCGGGTTCAGCGACCGGCACCATCATGTATGCGGTGCCAGGGGTCTACAGCGTCGACGTCACCGTCACCGACCGCTCCGGTCTCTCCTCGACGGAAACCTACGACTTCGTCGTCGTCTTCGATCCGCGGGGCGGGCGTGTCAGCGGATCCGGTGTCTTCTGGAGCGATCCTCAGTCGTACTTCGGTGATGGACCTCGTTGGGGCACGATCAGCCTCTTCGGCTACGACGCGCGGTATCGCAACAACTCCACGACTCCGGTCGGGCAGACCCAACTCCGGCTCGTCGGAGGCTTCTCGTTCCAGTCCACCGCGTACGACTATCTTGTGGTCAACGACACGATCGCGGTCTCCGAGGGCATCGGCCGGATCGACGGCCGAGGCGGCTACCGGATGCGTGTACAGGGAATCGACAACGGCCGTGTCGACTTCTTCCAGATCACGATCTGGGACGATGAGACCGATGAGGTGGTGTACGACAATGGCACGGTGTACGAGGGTGTGCCCGACGACGTCCGAACCGATGCGGGAGACCGGGTCCTGCTCGGTGGCATCGTGGTTCGCCGGTGAAGACAGCATTGCTGGCGGTCGCAGTCGTCATGGTGACGTCCTGCTCGGGCGGAGGTGACTCGGGCGCGCCGATCGCCTCACCGGACGATTCGGTGGCGCCGACAACCGATTCGCCCATGCCGGATGCGACCGACGACTCCCCACCGGTGACGCAACTCTCTCCTGCAGCGCAGGAGGAACTCGGTGCACTCGAACAACCAGCGACCGGAGGCGAGAGCACGGGGCCGCTCGGGCAGACGGTGCTCGAACTGGATACGGGCGACGGCTCCGTCCAGATCGGCGAGGGTGAGGTTCCGGCCTTGATGGCCGAACTGCCGGTACCGGACGACCTGCTCGTCGAACTCTCCTCGTCGACCGACGGAGCCGCTGGATTCAGCGGAGCCTCTGAACAGTCGGTCGAAGATCTGGCGGACTTTTATCGCGAGGAACTGGCCACCGCCGGCTTCCGGCTGGTGAGCGACGACACGCCCGCTGCGTCCATCACGGTCCTGAGCTTCGAGGGCGAGTCCGGTTCCGGTGACGTCGCACTCAGCGGGGCCCCGAGCGGCGCGGGCACGACGGTCATCATGACGTTCAGTTCGCTCGGCTGACCGCTTCCTGAACCGCCGGTCGGAAGCGGCCGGCTTCGGTGACGCCCAGCGCGTCGAAGATCGTCTCCGCCTCAGTGAGCAGCAACTCGTCGTTCGTGCACGCCGCGAGCGGCACGAGCGTCAGGGCGAGTTCGAACTGCAGCGCCTCGGTTCGGCAGGTCTGCTCCGCTGACCGGAGCAGCTCGATCGCGAGGTCTCGGTGCCCTTCCAGCAGAGCGATCCGCCCGCGGATGCGAAGTGCTCGCACGTCGACCACACCTCGCCGGGAAAGCGTCGCCGCCTCCTCGAGCGCTCGCTCCGCGATCGCTCGACTGACGTCGAGTCTCCCCGCTCGAAGATGCGCCTCTGCGAGACGGAGTTCGGTCTCCAGTGCGTACATGGTCATCGAGCCATTGCGGAAGTCGGCGGCGATCCGTTCGAGCTCACCGATGCTTGCCTCGACCTCGCCCTTGCGCATCTGAACGATCGCGTGGAGCAGGTCCGCATACGAGAGCGCTGCCGCGTAGCCGGACGCCTTCAGCACGCGCCGTACCTCGACGAGCGCGGCATGGGCGGTGTCGATGTGCCCCTGGTCGACGAGGACTTCCGCCGCGTTCATGGAGGCGAGCGCTGCGCCGGTCACGTTGCCGATACGGAAGGCGCTCTCGCGGCCCAGTTCGTAGAACTCGACTGCCTCACGCCAGCGACCGGCGAAGAACGCGCACATCCCGAGATTGATCGCCAGGATCGAACGGGCTTCATGGGCATCGTCGGGGGCGTCGTGGCCGAGGCCCAGCTCGACGTATGGCTCCGCCTCGGACCAGTCGGAGAGTGAACCCACGATCGCGCCGTACGCCTGCACCCTCAGCGCATCGTCGGCGGCAGCGATCGCGTGCTGCTCGGCAAGCGTTCCCTCGCGGCGGGCGTCAGCGAGTCGCCCCTGATCGGTGCGGATCCCGGCGAGACTGAGGTGAAGCTCGGCGATCCGTCGCTCGGCCCATGGTGCACCGATCTCCTGCTGCACCAGCCGCTCGGCACGTCTCAGCAGCCGGATCGCATCGGTGAGTCGATTCTGCTTCTGGCGCACCCGAGCGCGCCGGCGCAGGCAGTTGACCATCAGATCGACGTCATCGGTGAGCCGACCGACCCGGCGATAGGTCGCTTCGGCCCCGGCGAGATCGCCGTGGAACTCCTTCGATCGTCCGAGTTGGACGAGGAGATCGCAACGCGTTGCCACGTCGACGTCGGCGCAGTAGCGGCCAGCGTCGAGCGCCCGTTCGTACTGCTCGATCGCATCGCCGTGCGAGAACGCTGCCGCCGCTTCGGCTGCTGCGAGCCGCGCGTAGTGGAAGGCCTTGTCGTGCAGGTGTGCCTGCGCGAAGTGGAGCGAGAGCAACGAGGCGATCAGCTCGGGCTGTTCATGGTCGGCTTCGAGCACGATCGCGGCGCGCTCGTGCAACCGTGTGCGTTCGCGGAACGGCAGACCCTCGTACGCGGCGTCTCGATACATGGCGTGACGGAACCGATACAGCGTTCTGTCATCGTGCTCGATCAACTCGTCGAGGCCGGCGGTCGTCGTCAGGTCCGCACCGGCGACAGCCGAGACCTGGAGGATGTCGAACTCCCGACCGAAGACCGCAGCGACCCGCACGAGTCGCCGTTGCTCAGGGTTGAGCGCATCGATCCGGGTCGTGATCAGGCCCTCGATCGAGTCCGGCAGCTCGTCGACGGTTCCCCGACTGACGGCTCGGGACAGCTCGATCGTGAAGAGCGGATTGCCGCCAGAGCGTGCGACGATGAGGTCGAGCTCGGCGTCGGAGAACGGTCGATCGGCGATATCGAGTGCGACCGTGCGGATCTCGGCGTCGGTGAGCGGTTCGAGTTCGATGACCGAGACGTGGGCGGCGCCCTGCGGTGCCTGCCAACCACCTTCGGGGCGGCTGGTCAGGACGCTCGCCCAGGGCCGCGACGCCGCGGCGGAGACGAGATGGTTCAGGAGTTCGCTTGAGGCGTCGTCGATCCAGTGGATGTCCTCGACGACGAGGAAGGCCGGCCCCTCCAGCACGGTGTCGAGGAACTCGACGACCACGTCATGGGTGCGTGCCCGCCGGAATTGGGGATCGACGGCGTCAGCTTCAGGGGTCGGCGCGACGTTGGCGCCGAACGGGACGGCGAGCAACGGGAGCATCGGGAGCAGCGCTGGGGCAGCCTGCGTCACGATCTTCTCCAACAGCTCCCCGGCGTGAAACGGATCGGCGTCGAGGTCGATCCCGGAGCCGACTCGTAGCAGTGGGCGAAAGACGCTGTACGGCGATGCTGCCCCGTACGGGGTGCACGCCCCCTGGAAGATCTGGAGACCTTCCGACGCTGTCCATGCAGCGTCGAGGAGCCGCGACTTGCCGACGCCAGCGCCGCCCGAGAGGATCACGACCTCGCCCAACTCGCCGATCGCGTGGGTGAGCACCGCGAGTTCATGTTGGCGTCCGACGAGCTTGGTTCCGCTGGTGTCGCGCCGGACCTCGTCGGAGGCCGCGAGCACCTTGTGGGCGATGATCGGCTCGGTCTTGCCCTTCACCAAAAATGGCTCGAGTTCCTCGGTGACGAACACGGTGCGGGTGTCTCGTACGACGGAAACGACCGCCACGATGTCACGATCGTCGGCTCTGCCGAGCATGCGTGCGGCCGTGTTCACAGGGTCACCCATCAGCGTGTAGGTCCGCCGGAACTCGCTCCCGAGGAAGCCGGCGAACACGCGGCCTGTCTGCACGCCCTGTCTCAGGATGAACGGGGAGTCGACCGCTGCCAATTGGAGCGCCGCTTGGAGCAGTGCGTCGCTGGTGTCGCCCGGGTTGACCGGTGCCCCGGCGCACAGGACGAACTTGACGCCGTCTGGTGCGATGTCGGTGTGCAGCGGGGTCACGCCGAACATCGAGCCGATCCGCTCGACGTCGTCCACGAGCCGGTGGAGTGCGTCCGCCACCGGTTCAGGACCCTCCCGGTCGAGCAGGCCACCGACGCCAATCACCATCAGGAATCCGACCGAGACGAGACGGTGTTCGCCGCCGGTCACCGAGAACGCCGCCAGTTGCTCGACCACGGCGGCCGGCACGTAGGGCGCGAGGTCGTCGTGGCCGAGATCGCGTTCGCCCGGCCCGCTCGGCTCGTCGCCGGTCGAGCCGGTGATGACCCATCCGCCGTGCTCCTCGCGCAGCTTCATGCCGTCGGGGAGTCGTTCGGCGATCACCGGGTCGACCAGCGTGTCGCCCTTCGCTGCCTCGCCTTCGAGGCGGATCACCTCGCTGGCCCGGGGACCGGTGATCAGCAACTCGCGGTAGCCGGACCCAACGAGGAAGACGTCGAAAGGCCCAGCCGCAATCCCGACCGTCATCGTGAGGTTCGCCCGCTTGGCGACAGGAGACGAATGCAGAGCCCACTGCATGCGCAGCCCGGCATCGGCGGCTCGACGTTCGTGGTGGTCGCCGCGGAAGAGGATCAGCAGGGCGTCGCCACCGAACTTGATCACCTCGCCGCCATAGCGGTACGCCGAGTCGATCAATGCCGCGAAGCAGGTGTTGATCAGCGAGGTGATCTCCTCTGCGCCGGCTTTGCCTTTGCCGGCGAGCTTCTCCGACAGTGCGGTGAACCCCGAGATGTCCGCCGACAGCATCGATCCCTGGACGCTGGTCCAACTCGGCACAGGACCTCGGCCGAGTTCGACGGCCAGTCGGGGCACGAAGGCGGTCAGCATGTCGAATCCGCCGCTGTCTGGGCCCGTCCGAGCGGGCGGGTGGTGTGCTTCCGTGGCCATCCGCTGCTTCCTAGGGTGCACACCGAGAGTAGTTCATTCGTGTGACAGATTCTCCGTTCGATTGCGATCGGATGCTCACGGGACGATGCCGTGATCGTCCAGGAATTCGAGCGTCCGCCCGAGTGCGATCGCTGCCGACCGGGCGTCGTGTGTTGCTCGGGCGTCGCAGTTGAACCCGTGGTCGGCGCCCTGGTAGACGTGCACCGGCACGTCGGGGTGCGCCTCGGCGATTGCCGACACCTGATCGAGTGGAATCCCGTGGTCGAGTTCACCGAAGTGCAGCATCATCGGCACCTTCGGTCGGCGGTCGATCATCGCGTGGATCTGGCCGCCGTAGTAGCCGACGGCGGCGGCGATCGGGAGGTCGCACGCCGCGATCCAGGCGACGCTGCCACCGAAGCAGTAGCCGATCACCGCGACCGGCCCGGTGTCGCTCACGTGCTCGACGGCGGCGGCGACATCGAGCATCGCCGCGTCGAACGCGATCGGCATCACCAGTTCGATGCCGCGGGTCCTGCCGGCGTCGTCGTAGCCGAGTTCGACGCCTCGCTCACCCCGGTCGAACAGCGCCGGAGCGATCGCCCGGTACCCGAACGAGGCGTACCGGTCGACGACCGAGCGGATGTGGGCGTTGACGCCGAAGATCTCCTGCACGACCACGATCGACGCCGACGCACCGTCCGGATGCACCTCGTAGGCGTCGAGTTCGTGTCCGTCGCTGGCCGTGAGTCTGATCATCGCCCGACGGTACGCCACGAACCCGCCCGCCGATCACCCGAGCGATGAGCGAAAAGCCCGGATGTGGGCGGTGCGGTCAGGGGATGGTGCGGGCGGTGGGGACGACCTCGGTGAGATACGCCTCGAGCGCCTCGCTCTGCACCGGGAGACGCAGCGCCACGTTGACGAGGTCGGCTCCAGCGGCCCGGTACTCGGCGATGCGCTCGACGGCTCGGTCCGGCGTGCCCGTCAGCGCCCCGCCGGTGACGCGTGGCGCGACCTCGGCGCCCCACTGCTGCTCGATGCGATCGAGTTCGGCCTGGGCGTCGCTCGCTGTCGCCCCGAGATGGAACGCCAGGTTGACCGACCGCTCCAACGTCGCCGGATCGCGCCCGATCGATTCGCACGCCGCATCGAGCCGGTCGTTGAGTCGCCGGAACTCCGCCGGATCGACGTACGGCACGTTCCAACCCGAGCAGAACCGGGCGGCGTTCGCCGGCGTGCGGGTGCGTCCCCGGCCGCCGGTCCACAACGGCATCGATCCGTCGAACGGGCCGGGGACGCAGGTGACCTCGTCGACCCGGTAGTGCTCGCCGTGCACCGTCGTGGTCGCGCCGGGCTCGGTCGACGACAGCATCGAGCTGATGATCTCCAGTCCCTCGCCGAGCATGTCGAAGCGCACGTCGACGTCGTCGAAGTCGTAGCCGTGGGCGCGAAACTCCGGCTCGTGCCAGCCTGCGCCGAAGCCGGGTTCGAGCCGTCCACCGGAGATGTGGTCGACGGCGACGCAGGCCTTCGCCAACAGCGCCGGGTTGCGGTACGGCACGCAGAACATCAGGCACCCGATCCGGGCCCGTTCGGTGACCGAGGCGAGTGCGCCGAGCGTGGCGACGGCCTCGAAGTGCGGCGTGGTCCCGCCGGCCGGCGGCGCTTCGTAGAGGTGGTCCCACACCGAGATCCAGTCGACGTCACCGTCGAGTCGCCGCCACAGCGCGACGAGCTCCGCCATCGTCGCGTTCTGTTGGCCGACGTGTACACCGAGCGAGAGCGAGGTCATCGCGCCATCATGCTCGCCGGGCCGATGCGGTTCGCACCCGCACGCAGCGATGAGCGAAGTGACGGGATCTGGGCGGTTGGCTCATCGCTCGATCGGGGGGACTCGAGCACTTCCTCGATCGTCGTGTGGCGTCAGCGCCGGGTCCGGAACACCTGGGCGGCGTCGGTCAGGACGTCGCGCAGCGTCGAGGCGATGAACGCGAACTCCTCCTCGCCCGCGATCAGCGGGGGCGACAGCGTGATCACCGGCTCGCCACGGTCGTCGGCCCGGCAGATCAACCCGGCGTCGAACAGCCGGGGCGAGAGGTGGTCGCGCAGCAGCCAGTCGGCCTGCTCGGGCGTGAACGTGCCGCGTGTCTCCTGGTCGGCGACGAGTTCGATCGCCAGGAAGTAGCCGTCGCCACGCACGTCGCCGACCAACGGGATGTCGCGCAGGCCCTCGATCATCGTCTTGAACAGCGTCTGGTTGGCGAGGACATGACCGCACAGGTCCTCACGCTCGAACACGTCGAGGTTCGCATTGGCGACGGCGCACGACACCGGGTGGGCGCCGAAGGTCTGGCCCTGCAGGAACGTCACCGGCGAATCGACGAACGGCTCGGCGATGCGGTCGCTGACGATCACGCCACCGAGTGGCGAGTACCCGCTCGTCACGCCCTTGGCGAACGTGATCATGTCGGGCTGGTAGCCGTAGCGGTCGCTGGCGAACATGTGCCCGAACCGGCCGAACGCACCGATCACCTCGTCGCTGACGAGCAGGACGTCGTAGTGATCGCAGATCTCGCGCACGCGCGCCCAGTAACCGTCAGGGCGGAACGAAAGCGCCACCGGTGTTCTGCACCGGTTCCATGAACACGGCGGCGACAGTGTCGGGACCTTCCATCTCGATGCGCAGCGCGAGATCGTCGGCGCAGCGCAGCGTGCAGGCGTCGAGGTGCATGCAGTCGCCGCAGCGATAGCGGTACGGCGTCTGCACCTTGATCGCCCCGGGCAGCAACGGCTCGAACACCGACTTGATCGACGGGACGCCGGTCAGGCTGAGCGCGCCGAGCGAGGTGCCGTGGTAGGCGAGGTAGCGCGAGATCAGCTTGGTGCGCATCGGTTGCCCGCGCAGCTTCCAGTACTGGCGCGCCAGCTTGATCGCCGTCTCGACGGCGTCACCACCCGACGGCGTGAAGAACACCCGCTGCAGGTCGCCGGGCGCGAGCGCCGCGAGGCGTGCGGAGAGCGTGGCGGCCGGTTCGTGCACGAAGCCCCACACCGGGAAGTAGGCCAGTGTCGCCGCCTGCTCCCGGGCGGCGTCCGCAAGTTCGGCGCGGCCGTGGCCGATCTGGACGGTGAACAGTCCCGACAGTCCGTCGAGGTACCGCTTGCCCTGGTCGTCCCACACGTAGCAGCCGTCGCCCCGGACGATCTGCGGCGGCGCGTGTCGCGGCTGCAACGCGGTGAAGTGCATCCACAGATGGGCGGCGGGATCGGTCGACATGCTGCAGTCTCGCATCACCCGGCCGTGCGCCCGGCAGCCCCAGCGGTGCGAGCGCCGTACAAGCGCTGCGCCGGCGTCCGAGGCCGAGTGGTCGGAGCGTCACGCTCTGAGGTCACACGCTGTGACCGATGGCGCATGTCGGCGACGTTGCGCTTCTGTCACCGATTCGTAACATTGCGGGTGACGAACACCAGGCTCGGCCCAGGATCCCCTGCGCCCTCACGCCGTGCGGACCGTCCCCGGTCCCCGCCCGCCAAGGAGTGTCATGACCCCCCACCCCCCTCACCACATCCGTGTACCCAGACGCGCCATGCACCGATCGATGGTGTTGCTCGCGAGCCTCCTCGTGATCGGCGGCACGCCGCTGGTCGCACGCGCGCTCGACGACACCGAGATCGCGCCGACGGTGGTCGCCGGCCTGGATTCGGTCGCCGGCCTGGAATCGCCGAGCGCCGCGCTGCTCGCCCCCGCCCAACTGGCGCCGGCCCAACCGGCTCCCGCCGACCGGCTGACCGACTCGATCGACGCCCCGGCCGTCGTGTCGCCCGAAGTGCCCGCCGAGCGCACCGTCGACCCCGCCGTCGCCGCGCTGACCGACACGTACGCCTGGCAGGAGCTCGGTCCCCGCGTGGCGCTGCTGCAGCAGACGCTGGGTGTCACCGTCGACGGCTGGTATTCGCGCACCACCTACGAGATGCACCGTGCCATGCTCGAAGCGTTCGCGCTGCCGACCGACGCGCTCCCCGTCCCCCCGGAACCAACCGGCCCGAGCCTCCAGCAGTGGGCGGCGCTGCGAGAGTGTGAATCGAGCGGCAACTATGCGATCACCAATGCGTCCGGTAAGTACCGAGGCGCCTACCAGTTCGATCGCCCGACGTGGGACTCGGTCGCCGAGGCTTCGGCGCCCCATCTCGTCGGCGTCGACCCGGCGGCGGCATCGCCGGCCGAACAGGACGCCATGGCCCTCGCCCTCTACAACGACCGCGGCCCCGGCCCCTGGCCCCTCTGCGGCCGTCACCTCCGCTGACCCACGTCCCCAGCGATGAGCGAACCGCCCGGGCTTTTCGCTCATCGCTCGGATGGCGCCGGTCGGTTGGGGGTCGGGCACGAGACGGCGTTCCGGCCGTCCCAGCGCTAGCGTCGATGTCACAACTGAATACCTGCGGGGTTGGGTGAAAGTCCCGACCGGCGGTGAAAGCCCGCGAACCCCTCGACTCCGGTCGGGGGGCCGATCCGGTGGAACTCCGGGGCCGACGGTCACAGTCCGGATGGGAGCAGGTCGCCACGACAGTGGTCCGCGCCTTCCTGGGCGCTGATCGTCGTCGTCATGTTCCCGTACGCGCACGCACCCCGCCGTACGGACGGACCCCATGACGATCGACGACAGCACCGACGACAGCACCGATCAGGACAGCAGCACCGACGCCGCCGGGCTGACCGGCGCCATGCGTGCGGCGCTCGCCGCTGCGGCGGCGGTGCGGGCGACGACTTCGCCCAACCCGTGGGTCGGTGCCGCCGTGATCTCGCCCGGGGGTCAACTCATCGCCGTCGGCGCCACCGAACCGCCCGGCGGCCGCCACGCCGAGATCGTCGCGTTGGATGCGGCCGGCCCCGATGCGGTCGGCGCCACGCTCGTCTGCACCCTCGAGCCCTGTTCTCATCACGGCCGCACACCGCCGTGCACCGAGGCGATCCTCGCCGCCGGTATCCGTCGAGTGGTGGTGGCGATCGCCGACCCGGACCCGCTCGTCGCCGGCTCGGGACTCGATGCGCTCCGACGAGCCGGCCTCGACGTCGACGTCGGCCTCCTCGCCGGTGACGCCGATGCGCTCCTGGCGCCGTACCTGCACCATCGCCGCACCGGTCGGCCGTACGTGATCTGCAAGTTGGCGATGTCGGCCGACGGTGGCATCGCCGCTGCCGACGGCACCTCGCAGTGGATCACGGGCGAGGCGGCGCGAGGCGACGCCCACCGCTTGCGCGCCGAGAGCGACGCCATCCTCGTCGGCGCCGGCACCGTGCGCGCCGACGATCCCGCCCTGACCGTGCGTCACGTCGCCGGCTCCGATCCGCTCCGTGTCGTCCTCGGGTCGGCGCCGCCCGACGCTCGCGTGCATCCGTGCATCGAGTGGTCCGGCGGCCTCGAGGAGCTGCTCGACGACCTCGGCGCCCGCGGTGTCGTCCAGCTGATGGTCGAGGGTGGCGCCCGGGTGGTCGGATCGTTCCATGCGGCGGGACTCGTCGACCGCTACGTGCTGTACCTCGCGCCCGCGCTGTTCGGTGGCTCCGACGCCATGACGGCGATCGGCACGGCGACCGCATCGACGATCGGCGACATCTGGCGTGGACGCTTCGACCGCATCGGACGCGTCGGCGACGACCTGCGCATCGAACTCGTCCCCCGGTCGTCTCCCTTGGACGTCCCATCTGAGGACGACCCTGCATGAAGGAAGGACCCTGAATGTTCACAGGAATCGTGGAAGAGCTCGGGCGTCTCGAGTCGCTCGACGACGGCCGGCTGCGCATCGCCGCGACCCGTGTGGTCGAGGACGTGTCGATCGGTGACTCGATCGCGGTGAACGGCTGCTGTCTGACCGTGGTCGCCTTCGGAGACGACTGGTGGGAAGCCGACGTGTCCGACGAGACGATCTCGCGCACCAGCATCCGGTCGCTGCGACCGGGCGACGGGATCAACCTCGAGCGAGCGGTGAAGATGTCCGACCGCCTCGGCGGCCATCTCGTGCAAGGTCACGTCGACGGTGTCGGCGAGATCGTCGATCCCGTGTCGGATCTGCGCGTCCGCGTCCCCGAGTCGTTGACCCGCTACCTCGTCGAGAAGGGCTCGGTGACCGTCGATGGCGTGAGCCTCACGGTGGTCGACGCCCTCGACGACGGCTTCACCGTCGCGATCATCCCGCACACCGCTGACGTCACCACGCTCGGCGCCCGACGACCCGGTGACCTCGTCAACATCGAGGTCGACGTGATGGCCAAGTACGTCGAGCGGCTGATGGCCGCCTACGTCGAGACAGGAGCACCCCGATGACGGTCGACCCGACCGCCGACTCGACGGTCCGCCCGGCCGCCGACCCGGCGAACAGCATCTTCGATCCGATCGAGGACGCGATCGCAGCGATCGCCCGCGGGGAGATCGTCGTCGTCGCCGACGACGAGGACCGCGAGAACGAGGGCGACCTGATCATGGCCGCCGACGCCGCGACACCCGAGGCGATCGCCTTCTTCGTGCGTCACACCTCGGGGGTCATCTGCGTCGGTCTCACCGGTGAGCGCTGCGACGAACTCGGCCTGCAGGCGATGGTGGTCGCCTCGCAGCACACCGAATCGCACGGCACCGCCTTCACGATCAGCGTCGATCTCGCCGAGGGCACCACGACCGGCATCTCGGCGTCGGACCGCGCCGCCACCCTGCGGGCGCTCGCCGACACCGACGTCGATGCTGCGGCGTTCAACCGTCCCGGCCACATCTTTCCGCTGCGTGCTCGCCCCGGCGGGGTGCTCAAGCGCACCGGGCACACCGAGGCGTCGGTCGACCTCGCCCGCCTGGCTGGCCGAGCACCGGCGGGCGTGCTGTGCGAACTGGTCCTCGACGGCGGCGAGATGGCGCGCGGCGACGACCTGCGTCGCTTCGCCGACGAGCACGGCCTGACGTTCGTGTCGATCGCCGACCTGGTGCGGTACCGGCGGCGCCACGAGAAGCTGGTCGAGCACGTCGCCGACGCCCGCGTACCGACCGTGTGGGGCGACTTCCGCTGTCACTCGTTCCTGAGCGCGCTCGACGGCGAGACCCACCTCGCGTTCGTGTGCGGCGACGTCGCCGGCGACGAACCGGTGCTCGTGCGCGTGCACAGCGAGTGTCTCACCGGCGACATCTTCGCCAGCGTGAAGTGCGACTGCGGCCCGCAGCTGCAGGAGTCGATGCGCCTGATCGCCCTCGAGGGCCGCGGCGTGGTGGTGTACCTGCGCGGTCACGAAGGCCGCGGGATCGGCATCAGCCACAAGCTGCGCGCCTACGGATTGCAGGAAGCCGGCTTCGACACCGTCGACGCCAACCTCGAGCTGGGCCTGCCGGTCGACGGGCGCGAGTACGGCATCGGCGCGCAGATCCTCGTCGATCTCGGCGTTCGCAACCTGCGGCTGCTGACCAACAACCCGGCCAAGTACGGCGGCCTCGACGGCTTCGGCCTCACGATCACCGAACGGGTGCCGCTGCACCTCGCCGTGCATCCGGAAGCCGAGCAGTACCTGCGCACCAAGCGTGACCGCATGGGTCATCTCCTCCCCGACGATCTTCTCCCGAACGCCACGCCGGTGGTGAAGGCACCGTGAGCGGCAACCTGCGCTCGCCGAACTCGCCCGACTCGCGAACCGTCGACGGCGCCGGCCGCCGTGTCGGCCTGGTGTGTGCCCGCTTCAACGACCTGATCGTCGAACGTCTCGAACGCGGCGCCCGGCGCGCGCTGGTCGACCACGGTGTCGACGAAGCGGCGATCACCACGTTCTGGGTGCCCGGTGCGCTCGAGATCCCGCAGGCCGCCCGGGCCGCTGCGCGTACCGGACGGTTCGACGCCGTGGTGGCGCTCGGCGCGGTCGTACGCGGCGACACGTACCACTTCGAGGTCGTGTCGGATGCGAGCGCTGCCGGCCTGATGCAGCTGTCGCTGGATTCCGACATCGTGATCACGAACGCGATCCTCACCGTCGACGACGAGGCCCAGGCGATCGCCCGCGCCGGTGACGACGACGCCAACAAGGGCGCGCAGGCCGCCATCGCCGCACTCGAGACGCTGGCCGTGGTCACGTCGATGCAGTGACCGCATGTGGAACACTTCCGTAGGCCCAGGGGAAGGACGCTGCGATGGCGAAGGTGAACACCGGTCGATGGACCGCGGAGATCGAGGGCGACTTCGTCGTGTTCCTCATCGGGGCGCGCCCGAACAGCGTGTGGCAACTGGTGCGGTCGTTCGGTGACCTGGGTGGTCGGCGCGGCATGGGGCACATGCTGAAGTACCTCAGCGAGCAGCCGGACAAGGGCCTGCTGGGCTACCAGATGGGCTATCCGACGATCGTGCAGTACTGGCGATCGTTCGAGCACCTCGAGGCGTTCGCTCGCGACGCCGACGATCCCCACCTCCAGCCGTGGCGGAACTACTGGCGACGCGTCGGCAAGTCGGACCGAACCGGCATCTGGCACGAGACGTACCTGGTACGCGCGGGCGAGTACGAGGCGATCTACGGGAACATGCCGACGATCGGGCTCGGCACGGCGGCCACGTTGCTCCCGGTCGCCGAATCGAGCACGGCGCGCCTGCGTGTGCGCAAGGGTGCGGTCGAGTCCACCTGAACAGTCCCGCCTGAGCAGTCGCGCATGCGGCGTTCGTGGTGACAGACTCGTCGGATGGCCTCCTTCGATGTCCTGCGGTTGACCGAGACTGCACCCGAGCGTCACGTCGATGCGGGCGAGTCCATCATCGCGTTCGGCGACTCCGACCCGGCGCTGTTCGTGCTGGTCTCCGGCGAGTTGGAGGTCCGCCGTGAGGGCGCCACGTTGGCGCGACTGGCCGGTCCCGGCGCGATCGTCGGCGAGTTGAGCCTGCTGCTCGGCACACCCGCGTCGGCGGATGTGATCGCCGTCGAGCCGAGTGTCGTGCGCCGCGTCGACGATGCCGAGCAGTTGTTCCGCGACATCCCGGAGTTCGGCCAACACCTCGCCATCACCCTCGCGGGACGACTGCATCGGGTGACGACGTTCCTCGGCGACCTCCAGGAACAGTTCGCCGACCGGCCCGGAACCCTCGGGCTCGTACCGACCGTCCTGAACGGTCTCCTCTCGCACGAGCAGCGCGACGTCGACCTCGGCTCCGACCGCGAACCCGACTCACCCTACTGAGGGCCCAGCGGGCTATCGAGAGGTCAGCGGGATCGTCTCGCTGCCCTCGAAACTCCACCACATCACCTCGTCGGCACCGGTGTCGACGATCAGGTGGGCGGGGATGGGACCCGGCTGTCGACCGGCGTTGCACACGAGGGTGGTGCCGATGCGGTCGTACCAGGAACCGTCGGGATGGAACGGCGACTCGTGGACGTGGCCGGTGAGCACGAGGTCGGGATGGTGTTCGTCGATCAAACGGTTCAGCACCTCGTCGCCGTAGTGCCGCCGCCCGGACCACGACGTCGGTGACGCATCTGGCGGCGAGTGGTACACCCAGATCCAGCGACCGGCGGCCGGCCGCCGCTCGGCGTCGTCGTGCAGTTGGGCGTCGAGTTCGGCCTGCGTGATCGGACCCTCCCACCACGCGCACACCGACACCAGGTCATCACCGACCAGCGCCGATGCGCCGTCGGTGATCACTCTGGGGTCGAGGTCGTCCAGCCACACCGCCGCCTTCTCGCCGTGCGCTCGGCGACTCGTCAGATCGTGGTTGCCGGAGTTGGCGATGATCGTCGTCTCGTCGGCGAGCGAGTCGAGGTAGGCGGACAGCAGGGCGATCTGGGCGTTGACGTCGGCGTGGCCGGCGACGTCGAGGTGGTCGCCGGCCAGCACCACGGCGTCGAACTCCGGTGCCTGCTCGGCGATCCAGTCGAGCTGCGTGAGCCCGTAGTGGAGATCGGACGACACGAGGTAGCGCACGTGGTGACAGTAGCGACGCCGGCAGCGGATCAGCTCAGCTGGCGGACGCCGGGCGTACCGGCGACGACCTCCCACGAGCTGATGTCCGACACGGGCGACGTCTCGTCGAACTGGTCGGCGACGGCACGGTAGGTGGACACCCAACGTTGCGGGGTGACCTCGCACACCGTGTAGCCACGTCGGGCATCGAACCATTTCAGCTGGGGGTTGGCCGCGAGCGCACCGATGACCAGCGTCTCGACCGTCTCGTCGTCGTCGAAGAACGACGACGAGATGCTCGACGCCATGAACTCCGAACCGACGACCGGCAGCGTGGTGTCGAACGGATCGGCGCGCAGGTCGGCGACGGCGGCCGAGTGGAAGTCGCCGGTGATCACGATCAGGTTGTCCGCCGCCGCGCCGAGCGCATCGAGCACGATCCGGCGGTCACCGGCGTACCCGTCCCACGTGTCGACGACCACGACGGGCGGCGCCGATCCGGCGAGGGCGTTGCCGCCGAACATGAAGACCTGCTGGGCGAGCACGTCCCACACCGCTTCGGACGCCGACACCCCGTCGATCAGCCAGGTGCGTTGCTCGTCGCCGAGAATCGTGTGGGCGGGGTCGCTGGCCAGCGCCTCGTCGCGCACCTGCACGGCGTCGCCCAACGCGTCGACGAACGGTTCGCCGCGCTGCTGGTCGGAGCGGTACTGCCGCGTGTCGAGTACGTGGAATCGCAGGAGGTCACCGTGCGCCGACGTCCGGTAGATGTCGTAGTCCGGCCCGTCGGGAGGAGCGAGCCGCACCGGCATGTGCTCGTACCAGGCCTGGTAGGCCGCGGCGCGCCGTTCCCGGAATGCCGCCGGGTCGTCGTCGCCCTCGGAGATGTCGCCGGCGTAGTCGTTGTCGACCTCGTGGTCGTCCCACGTGATGATCCACGGCGCCAACGCGTGGGCGTCCTGCAGGAAGGGGTCACCGTGGTAGAGCGCGTACCGCTCGCGGTACTGCTCGAGGGTCTCGCACTCGAAGTCCTGCCCCGTGGTCCTGCCGCGGTCGTCGGCGTAGCCGCCGGTCGCGTACTCGTAGATGTAGTCGCCGAGGAACACGAAGGCGTCGAGGTCGCCCTGCTCGACGAGGTCGCGGTAGGCGGCGTAGCGCCCCTGCTCCCAGTTCTGACACGACGAGAACGCGAAGCGGAACCGCTCCGGCATCGTCCCGGGCGCAGCGAACGTGCGCGTGCGCGCCGGTGGCGTCGAGTACTCACCGACGGTGAAGCGGTACCAGTACTCGGTGTCGGCGTCGAGGTCGCCCACGTCGGCGTGCACCGAATGTCCGAGAGCGCCCACCGCCGGCGTGGTGCCAGCGGCAACGACCTCGGCGAAATCGGGGTCGAGCGCGATCTCCCAGGCGACGTCGATGTCGTCGGCGGGCAGCGCGTCGGCGGGCAGCAGCCGTGTCCACAGGATCACCGAGTCGGCGAGCGGGTCCCCGGACGCGACGCCGAGCGTGAACGGGTCCGAGGTGATCGTCGGTGCGGTGGTCGCGGCGGTGGTTGTGGCGGTGGCCGCCGGCTCGGCCGAAGTCGGCGCCGAAGCCTCGGCGGTGGTCGATGTGGCGGTGGTGTCGCCGGTGCTCGATGCGTCGTCGTCGGCGCCGTCGTCGCTGCACGCGGCAAGCGCCGCTGCGACCGTCGCCGCGAGGAAGCCACGTCGTGTCAGCCGCGGCCATGCGGCGAGCGCGCCGTCTTCGTGGTGGGCGTCGTGGCGGGCGTCGCTGCCCTCGATGTCGTCGTTCATGTCGTTCATGTCGTTCATGTCGCCACGCGCCCGGACGGTCAGGCGTAGCGGCGCAGGATCCTGCGGCCGAGCGACGTCTTGTGGACCTCGTCGGCGCCGTCGTAGATGCGCGCGGCGCGCTCGTGGCGGTACCAGTACGACAGGATCGTGTCGTCGGTGACGCCGAGTGCACCGTGGACCTGGATGGCGGTGTCGACGGCGTGCAGCATCGTGTTCGCGACGGAGAACTTGATCGCCGAGATCTCGTCGCGTGCGGCCTTGGCACCGACGGTGTCGATCATCCACGCCGCGTGCAACGTTTGGAGTCGGGCACCGCGGATCTCGGCGTCGAGCTCGGCAGCCCAGTGTTGGATCACCTGACGGTCCGCCAGCGTCTCACCGTCGGGTGTGATCACCCGGGCGTTCGCCCGCTGGCACATCATGTCGAACGAGCGGCTGGCGATGCCGAGCCAGCGCATGCAGTGATGGATTCGACCGGGCCCGAGCCGGTCCTGGGCGATCACGAAGCCGCCGCCCTCGGGGCCGAGCAGGTTGGATTGGGGGACACGGCACGACTGGTAGATGACCTCGGCGTGGCTGGCGTGTCCGGAGCCGGCGTGGCCCATCACGCTGACGTTGCGCACCAGGTTGAAGCCGGGCGTGTCGGTCGGGACGATGATCATGCTCGCGCGCTGGTACGGCGGCGCGTCCGGGTCCGTGACCGCCATGACGATCGCGAACGCGGCACCGTCGGCGGAGGAGGTGAACCACTTCTGGCCGTTGATCACGTAGTCGTCGCCGTCCTTGCGGGCGGTCGTCTCGAGCAGGACGGGATTCGATCCTGCGGTCTCCGGCTCGGTCATCGAGAAGCAGCTGCGGATCTCGCCGGCGACGAGCGGACGCAGGAACCGGTCGCGCTGTTCGGGCGTGGCGTACTTGTGCAGGATCTCGATGTTGCCGGCGTCCGGTGCCTGCGCCCCGAACACGGTGTGCCCGAGCGGCGATCGTCCGAGCGCTTCGCTGAGCAGGCCGTGCTCGACCATCGTGAGCCCCTGCCCGCCGAGTTCGACCGGATGGTTGGGCGCCCACAGCCCCATCTGGCGGACCTTCTCCTGCGCGGCGGCGACGAGCCCGTCGAGCGTTGCAGGGTCGCCGTGCAGCATCTCCTGTTCGATGGGCACGAGCTCCCGATCGACGAACCCGTTCACCATCTCGAGGATGGTGGACATCTTCTCTCCAACTTCGAAGTCCATGTTCGCTGACCGTACGGACCCCACGCCGCCGGCGCCAGGGCCGTTGTGCCCGCAACCGCTCACCGTCGGCGACCGGTCGGGAATCCCGGTCGGAATCATGGTGCACCTACACTTCACGTGTGGTGACACATGACGGCGGGGGGCCGTGAGCGCACAGGAGATCCCCGAGGGGACCGTCACGGTGCTCTTCACCGACCTCGTCGAGTCCACCCGGCTGAACCAGGCGCTCGGTGACGATGCGGCGCGTGGGATCGGACGCCAGGTCGAGGAGATGGCGCGCGAGGTGGTGGCATCCAACCGCGGTGCGCTCATCAAGGAGATGGGCGACGGTCTGATGGCTGCGTTCTCGTCGGCGCGCCGCGCGGTAGCCGCCGCCCGCGAGATGCAGGTGCAGATGCGCCAACTCCATCGCACGGGCCTCGACGCCGCGGTGCAGATGCGCATCGGGCTGCACACCGGTGAGGTGATCGACGAGGACGGCGACCTTCACGGCGAGACGGTGATCATCGCCAAGCGGATCGAGGGCCTCGCTCCGCCCGGCGGGATCCTGGCGTCGGAGACTGTCCACGGCGTGCTGGGCACCGCCCGCGACGAGCTCGTTGACCAGGGTGCGGCGGAGTTGAAGGGCATCGCCGCCGAGTGGCGGATGTACCTCGTGCCCCTGCCTGCCGAGGAGGACGACGTCGAGTCCGGTCTCGCCGACACCGTGCCGACGCCCTACATCGGTCGGGCCACCGAGCGCGAGACGTTGCGAACCATGCTGGAGTCGGCGGTCGATGGCCATGGCGGCATCGTCTTGATCGGCGGCCCTGCGGGCCTGGGCAAGAGCCGCCTGACGCGCGAGGCCGCAGCGATGGCCGAGCGCCTCGGAATGGTCGTCTACACCGGCAACTGCCTCGACATGGAGTCGCCGCCCCCGTATCAGCCGGCGATCGACCATCTCGAGCAGGCGGCCCGCACGGCGTCGCCCGAAGGATTCCGCACGGCACTGGGGGTGAACGCGCCCGAGGTGGCCAAGCTGCTCCCGTCGCTGCGGCAACGGTACGACGACATCGCACCGTCACCCGAGCTGACGCCCGAGCAGGAGCGCCGCTACATGCTCCATGGGATCGGCGAGTTCATCGAGCGGGCGGCGAACAGTCGACCGATGGTGCTCACCTACGAGGACCTGCACTGGGCCGACGAGTCGACGCTGCTCCTGCTCCGCCATCTCGGTGGTCGAGCCGCGCAGCTCCCGCTGTTGATCATCGGAACGTTCCGCGACGACGAGCTCGAGCCGGGTCGACCGCTGACGACCGCGATCGGTCCGCTGTTCCGTGACGTCGGTGCGATCGATCTGCGGCCCCGTTCGATGACCGTCGACGAGGTTCGCACGATGCTGACCGCTCGCGCCGGGAGTGACGCACCTCAGGAGTTGGTCGATCTGGTGTACTCCGAGACGCAGGGCAACCCGTTCTTCACCGAGGAGTTGTTCCGCCACCTCCGTGACAACGGCCGGTTGTTCGACGACGAAGGGCAATGGCGATCGGGCTTCGAGATCGGCGACACCGAGGTCCCGCAGGGCGTGCGCCTCATCCTCGATCGGCGCCTCGACCAGCTCGGTTCCGAGCACCGCAAGATGCTGGCGTCGGCAGCGGTGATCGGACGGACGTTCACGTTCGACACGCTCGCCGCCGTCTCGAACGCCGACGAGGACGATCTGTTCGACGCCCTCGAAGCGGCCGAGCGCAGTCACCTGATCGAGGAGCTCCCGGCCGATCACCCGGCCGACTACCTGTTCGTGCAGGAGCAGATCCGCCAGACGCTGGTGGGTGAGTTGTCGTTGGCTCGCCGCCAGCGCGTCCACCTGCGGATCGCCGATGCCATCGGGCAGCGCAGTTCGGCGTCGCCGGTGGAGCTGGCGCACCACCTGGTGTCCGCCGGCTCCGTGGCGCCCCTCGAGCGCACTGTCGCTGCGCTCGTCGGTGCGGCGGAGCAAAACCTCGCCGCACTCGCCTTCGAGGACGCGCTGCGTCATCTCGACAAGGCGGTGGCGCTGGTCGGCGACGGTGATGGGCGGTTCGAACTGTCTCGCACGCAGGCCAGAGCGCTGCGCGGGGCGGGTCGCGTCGACGACGCCCTCGCGGTGCTCGACGGTGAGCTCGCTCTCACGGACGATCCGGATGAACGCTTCACGCTGCGACTCCAGCGGGTGCAGCTGCTGAACGACCAGTACCGCGCCGCCGAGGGGCTCGACGACGTGGAGCACCTCGTCGCCGCGGTGGCCGACGGGAACCACCCGGAGCGCGAGATCGCCGTGCAGCTCGCCCGCGGGCGCGCCTACTACATCATGTCGCTCGACAACACCGGCATGGCCGAGGTGTCGCGCGACGCCTACGAGGCGGCCTACGCAGCGGCCAAGGCCCATGGCGACAAGGAGAGCATGGTTCGGGCACTGCTGCCGACGACGTGGTTCACCGACTACTGGGCCGACTATCGCGCGACGGCTACGGCGAACATGGTCGAGGCCCGCGAACTCGCCGAGCAGGTCGGCGACGAGGACTTGATCCTCGATGCGTCCGCGGCGTCGTTGCATCGCAGCGGGACGTCCCGGAATCTCGCCGAGTCCGAAGCGCTCCTGGCGCGTCTCGAGGAGCGTCGCGATCCGGTCAAACTCAACGCCCATTGCTTCTGGATGATGTGGCAGTACTCGGCGATGGGCCGGTTCGACGACGCCATCGCCACATGCGACCGTGGCATCGAACTCGCCGAGCTGATCGGGTCAGCACCGGTGCAGTACGGCTCGATCAAGGCGATCGCGCTGACGGAAGCCGGCCGCTGGGACGAGGTCGATGCAGCGATCGCCCAGGAGGTGACCGACGATGCCCACCCGTTCGGCCAGGCGATCGCATCGTTGGCGCGCTCGGTGTTCCTCACCCGCCTTGGTGCGTGGGGTCCCGCACTCGAGTCGCTCGACGACACGCTCTCCCGGGCCGAGCAGGTCAGCCGAGTGTGGATGCAGTATTGGGCTGGGTCGCTGATGGCGGTCGTTGCCGCTCACGCCGGCCGGCAGCCGGACCTCCGGCCAGCGGTTCGTGACGCCAGGATCTTCGGCGAGTGGCACCACGGGCTCACCGGCGCTCAGGTTGCCCTCGCCGAGGACGACTTCGAACGGGCGCTGGAGCTGGCGGCACCGGCGTGTCCCACCGAGGGTCAGGCACCGATCGCCGACCAGGTGCGGGCCCTCCTCGTCGTGGCGCACGCCCATCACGAACTCGGCAACGCTCCCGCCTCGCTCGAGGCCGCTGAGCGGGGCCTCACTCTCGCCGAACCGATGGGGTTCGGAGCGCTGCTCTGGCAACTCCGGCGTCTACGGGGTCTGGCACTCGACTCGCTCGAACATCCCGATGCGACGACCGTGCTCGCCATGGCCGACGCCGAGTTCCACACGCTCGGCGACCGCATCGTCGACCCGGAGCTGCGCTCGTGGTTCGAGCGTCACCCGCTCGCACCGTCGACCTGATCCGCCCGGAGGTGTCCCAGGTGCTCGGACGTCAGAGTGCGGCGGAGATCTCGCCGAGCAGTCGCCAGAATTCGACGCGACGCCGATCGAGGAACGGTCCGCCGTCGAGGAGGAGCTGGCTCTGTGCGTAGCCACAACTGATCCCGGTGTCGGGATCCATCGTGAGGAACGATCCGCCGTAGCCGCCCCAGTGCATCGTCGTGGGCGTCGGCGCAGGGTAGTCGTCGGTGTGGAGACCGAACCCGAGCCCGTACCGGACCCAGCCGGCCATCTCGTCCTCGGCGTAGCTCTGCTCGGTGCCCGCGCTCGCGATGATCTCGGGGCTCAGGTACCGGCGTCCGTCGACGGTGCCGCGCTGAGCGATGATCGTGCCGACCCGTGCCAGGGCCCGGCCATTGGAGATGCCACCGCTGGATGGGATCACGGCGGCCAGGAGCGTCGGGTCGACCCACTCGTGCGCCGGTACGAACTCGTCGAGGACGCGTTCGGCCATCGGCGTCGGCGGCTCGGGTTGCCCGTCGGGTGGCCAGATCGCCGACATCCGCTCCGCCTGTGCGACCGGCACACCGAAGTGGAAGTCGGCGCCGAGCGGTGCAGCGATCTCGCGTTCGCAGAAGTCGTCGAACGACACGCCGCTCGCTCGGGCGATCACCTCGGCCAGCAGATCGCCGAAGGTCTGGGCGTGGTAGCAGCTGATCGTCCCGGGTTCGTACCAGAGTTCGGCATCCTCGAGGATGGTCCGCATGCGCGCCGGGTCGCCGACGTCGTCGAAGGTGACCGGCCGCCCGTATCCGGGGAGTCCGGTCCGGTGGACCAGCACCTGACGGGTCGTGATCGTGCCTTTGCCGTGCTTGGCGAACTCGGGCCACCGTGCCGCGATCGGTTCGTCGAGGTCGAGTTCGCCGCGGTCGACGAGCATCAGGACCATGATCATCAACACGATCTTCGACGTCGAGAACACCCGAACGACCGTGTCGGACTCCCACGGCGCAGCCATCTCGTAGTCGCGGGTGCCGCCCCACAGATCGACGACGTACTCGCCGTCGAGGGTTGCGGCAAGCGACGCACCCTTGTCGAGCCCGCTGTCGAGATTGCGCCGGAACGCCGCTTCCAAGGGTCGGAACCGCTCGTCACAGAACCCGTGGATGTCGACCATGCTCGCCTCCTGCCCTGGACGTCCCTCGCGACCGTACCCGCTCGGTGGTCGTCGCTGAGACGACCAGTCCGGTGATCGGCGTGCACATCGAAACATGCGAGTGTTGTGCCAGGGGAGCTGACGGATGACCATCGAGATCGTCGACGCAGAGCGTGTGGGGATGTCGGGCGAACGCGTCGGCTGGGCCCGCGATCTCGTGGCGAACCACGTGGCGACCGGCCGAACGCCGTCGGCGGTTGCGATCGTCCAGCGTCGCGGTGAGGTCGTGCTCGCAGAGGCGTTCGGTGTGCGAGGACCCCACGGCGAGCCGCTCGACGTCGACGACGTGTGGCCGATCGCGTCGTGCTGTAAACCGATGACGGCAGCGGTCGTCATGATGCTCGTCGAGGAGGGTCGCATCGGGATCAACGAACCCGTGGCCACCTACGTTCCCGAATTGACCGGACCCGGTGACGGCGACGTGCTCGTCCACCATCTGCTCACCCACACGGCCGGGTGGGAGTCGGCGCAGATGAGCGGTCGCCTCTTCCGGTACCGGTCCTCCGGTGAGATGACCGAGCCACCACCGGGTCGCGATCCCGTCACCCACCAATTCTTGTCGTTGGCGCTCGATCCGATCCGCGTTGCAGCGCCCGGCGCCGAGATGCAGTACGACAACTCGCACTACGAACTGCTCGCCGAGATCGTCCGCAGGGAGACGGGTTCCACGTTCGACGATGCGCTGCGGTCGAGAGTGTTCGAACCGCTCGGCATGACGCGAAGTGCCGCCATCGTCAGCGACGATCTGCGTCCTCACCTCGTCACGCGTGCCGCCGGTCTGCCACTCGGGCCGGATGCCCCGCTGCCATTCCAGGGACCTGTGTGGGAGTCGTCCGACTCGGGCGCTGCGGCGGTGCACACGTCGGCAAGGGACCTTGCGGTGTTCGGCCAGATGATCCTCGACGGCGGTGTGCACGACGGGCGGCGGCTCCTGGCGCCGTCCACCGTTCGATCGATGGTGACGAACCAGATCCCCGGCACCCCGGCGAAGTTCGGTCCGCAACTGATTCCCGAAGGGTCGTGGGGCTACGGGTTCACCGTGCTCCAGACGCGGCCGTTCCCGTACTTCGGCGGTGGCCTGCTGCCGGCCGGCACGGCGGCTCACCCCGGCGCAGGGGGCGTTTCGTACTGGGTCGACTTCGAGCACGAGATCGTTGCTGTGTACTTCGAGGTCGTCACCGAGATGAGCCCGCTCAACGAACCCATCTCGGGAATCGGGCACCGGTTCCAGGACGTGATCACGGCGGCGGTGATCGAATGACGCTCTCGATGGAGCTGCACGACCCCGCCGAGCTGGGGATGTCGGCGAGCCGGCTGGCGGACGCGGCGGCGCTGATGGACCGCCAGTACGAGTCGGGCCTGACGCCGACAGCCGTGGCGCTCGTTGCCCGGCACGGCAAGGTGGTGTGGACCCACGCGGTCGGCGATGCCCGACCGGGCGGACCGCCGGTGACGATCGACTCCGTGTTTCCGATCGCATCGCAGACCAAGCCGATGACCGCGGCGGTGATCATGGCGCTCGCCGAGCGAGGGATGATCGGGATCACGGAATCGGCGTCGCTGACGTTGCCGGAACTCGCGGACGACCACGAGGAGGTGATGGTGTTCCACCTCCTCGCCCACACCTCGGGCTGGAGCGAGGATGATCAGGTCGCCGCGCGGGTGGCCCGGTTGGACGAGGCGATCGCCTCGATTCCCGACGGCACCGACCCGCTCACCCACATCCTGCTGTGGCCGGGCTGGGACGTCCCCCGCCGACTGCCCGCCGGCGAGCGGATGCAGTACTGCAACTTCAACTACTCGCTGCTCGGTGAGATCGTGCGCCGCGTCACCGGCGGCACGCTCGACGCAGCCATGCGGCGCTACCTCTTCGAGCCGATCGGGATGACGAGCAGTGCGATGATCGTGGACGACGAGCTGCGCACGCGGTTGATCGAACGGCCGCCGGGGATCCCCCTCGGGCCGGATCACGCCGAGTCTCCCCTGTCGACCAACCATCCGCTGTGGGAGGGCAGCGACGACGGTGCCAGCGGCTGCTTCGCATCGCCGCCCGATCTCGCACGGTTCTGGCAGATGTTCCTCGACGGGGGGATGGTGGGCGACACCCGTGTACTGAGCCGCGACGCGGTCCGCGTGATGACCACCAATCAGATCCCGGGCATCGAGGTGGACCTCGCCGGGCTGACGAAGCCGGAGGCGTCGTGGGGATTCGGCTTCGGCGTCACGGGCCACGAGGCCTGGCCACGCTTCGGCGGCGGCACCTCGAGCCCGCGCAGCTTCCGTCACGGTGGGGCGGGTGGCATCGACGGTTGGATCGACCCGGACAGCGGCGTCGTGGCGGTCTACATCGAGGTCGTGACGGAGGACGACGACGGCCTGCCCGTGAGCTGGGCGGCACACCGATTCCAGGATGTGGTGAACGCGGCGGTTCTCGACGGAGCGCTCAGCGCGGGTTGAGGAGCCCGTCGAGGAGCGTGCGGTGTTCCTCCAGGCCGGCGACGGCGAGCCCGGCGACCTTGGCGCGGTCGTCCCACCGCCGCACCAGCGTCGCCTCGACGTGGTGGGGCAGGCGCTCGAAGGCCTCGGTCTCGGCGTCGGTCATCGGGCCGCCCTGGAGCTGCAGGCTGCGCAGCGACGCCGGCGACAGATCGGCGAGATAGCCCTCCTCGACGGCGCACAGGTACCGCTTCGCCGCCACGTGCAGGGCGACGGGCGCGGTGACCTCCGCACCGAACCAGCGGGTGAGATACCGGGCACCGACGCGTTCGTGGTGGAAGTCCTCGGTGAGATCGTCGTCGAGCGGCACGTTGTCGTCGGACACGAGGTGGCCGACGTCGTGGAGCAGGGCGGCGGCGATCAGTTGGTCCGGGGCACCGTCGGCCTGCGCCAGCGCCGCCGCCTGGAGTGCGTGGTCGAGTTCGGTGACGTCCTCGTCGTACATGCGCAACGCCGCCGGCGAGGCGTACAACTCGAAGAGTCCGTCGAGTGCATTCACGAGCGATCTCCGGTGACCGGTCGGCCGAGGAAGTCGTCGCTGATGCTGATGCGGACCCGTTCGCCGTCGAAGTCGCCGCCGGCCCGTTCGAACTCAGCGCGCTTGTCGGCGTAGTAGCGGTCGCGGTGGTCGCCGAGCGACGCGGCGTTGTAGGTCAGGTAGGCCGCACGGCGCGCTCGCGCGGTGGTGTTGGTGTCGCTGTAGTGCGGGGTGTACGAGTCGAAGAACAGCAGGTCGCCCGGCTCCAACGGCACCGGCTGCCAGGCGAGGTCGTCGGCGGTCGATGTCTCGATGCGCCCACGTTCGTCGGTGGACAATTGGCCGCCCTCGTAACCGGGCGCAACGTACAGGCAGCCGCTGGCCGGTGTGGCCGGATCGAGCGGCACCATGCAGGAGATGTGGTGGTCGACGAACCGGTAGGCGGTGGCGTCCTGGTGGGGGGCGAAGCCGCCGCCTCCCGGCTGCTTGTGGTTGATCTTCTCCTTGAACAGCACCGGCTCTTCACCGAACAGTGCGGTGAGCACCTCGACGACGGGTCCGCCGCAGATGACGTCGTGGAGCACCGGGTCGTGGTGCACGAAGTCCTCGCTGCGCGCCAGGACGGCGCCGGCGTCGGTCTGCTCGAAGTGGTGCAGCCCGGGGCCACCGGTGCCGGCCCAACGCTCCAGCCGCCCGACGGCGGCGTCGAGCGCATCGAGCTGGTCGATCGTCAGCGCCCCCCGCACGATCAGCCAGCCGTCACGCCGGAACGAGGCGACGTCGACCGCCGGGCTCACGGTGTCGTCCCGATCGTGATCCCGCCGATCCCGTCGGACTCGCCAGCCGCACCGGCGGCGCCGACGTCGAGGAGCCGGGCGATCATCGGCGCCCAGTCGAGCACGGACGGCTGCTGGCCCTCGATGCGCCGGGCCACGGGGCCGACGCGGGGATCACCGCCCGAGACGATCGCCATCTGCGTCCGGCACCGAGGGCTGCCGTGCTGGCCGTGTATCGGGATCGGCGGCGCTCCGAACGCCCGGCCGGGCTCGGTCCACGCCATCCACACCTCGGGCGTGAGCGCGCAGGCCGACTCGACGCCGTCCACCGATCGCATCAGACGGTGCAGCGCCTCGTCATCGATGCTCGCCTCCGACGATCCACGGTGCACGAGCGCAGCGGTTCCCTCCTCGGCCACCGCGACCGATCCCACGGCGGTGAGCGCCTCGGCGAGTTCCACCGGCGTGAAGTCGGTGATCGTCTCCTGGTCGTGATCCGACACGGTCAGCACCAGCGTGTGCCCCCATCCGTCGGCGAGCCGGGCGATGACCTCGGCGTAGGCGGCGTCGGTGGCGCGGTACTGCTCGAACGCCTCGGTCGAGTCGGGACCGTGGAGATGCGATGTCGTGTCGGGTTCGTTGAGGTGGACGAGCGCGAAATCGACGCCGAGGTCGACGTGCTGCAGTGCGGACAGCACGGCGGCGTCGGAGGCGTAGCCGAAGGCGCAGCGGTCGGTGCCCTCGGGGAGTCGACCATCGGGTGGCCACACGACGTCGGCTCGTGCCCCGCCCATCTGTGCGACCAGCTTCTGGTCACCGGCGACCATCGCCGAGCTCCCGCCAACGGCTCCGACGAGCTCGAAGAGCGTGGTGGCCCGCGGACCTTCCCTCGGAGCGGCGACCCAGCCCCGGTCGTCGGTCCACGCATGGTTGCCGTGCAGTCCCGTGACGATCGGGTCGGCACCGGTGACGAACGCCGCATGGTTGGCGTAGGTGACCGACACCGGCAGCGACACGGCACCCATCGGTGCCCGCCCGCCGGCGGCCGCCTGGCGCCACAGGTTGGGGGTGAGCGTCCGGCTCACGTGCCGGTGCGGCATGGCATCGATGACGATCATCACGACGCGGAGCCGCCCGGCCAGCTGGGTCACCCCGTCAGCGTACGGCAGCCGTACGATCCGGCGTGTGAGCGACGAGCGCGACGAGCGGGACGACCGTGACGAACGGGAGATCCGCCGGGCATGGTTCGAGCAGGCCTGCGCCGAGTTGCACGATCGCTTCGCCCCGCTGCAGGACGGCGAGCCGGCGTCGTACATCCCCGAGCTGGCCGCGGTCGATCCCGATCGGTTCGCGATTGCGTCGATGACCGTGCAGGGCGAGCGGATCGGTGTCGGCGACGTCGACCACGAGTTCACGATCCAGTCGATCTCGAAGCTGCTGGTGTACGGCCTGGCCCTCGAGGCCCACGGCCGCGACCGGGTGCTCGAGCGGGTGGGGGTGGCGCCGACCGGGGAGGCGTTCAACTCGATCGAACTCGACGAAGCGACCAACCGGGCACCGAACCCGATGGTCAACGCCGGCGCGATCGCCGTCACCGATCTCGTCCCCGGCGACACGGTCGACGAGCGCATCGAGCAGATCCGGGCGATGTTCGAGCGGTACCTCGGTCGGAGGCCGACGGTCGATCACGACGTGTGGGCGTCCGAACGTGACACCGGCAACCGCAACCGGGCGATCGCCTACCTGATGCTGAGTCGGGGGATCATCGAAGATCGGGTCGAGGAGACGCTCGACCTCTACTTCGGTCAGTGCTCGGTGCTGGTGTCGGCACACGACCTGGCGCTGATCGGTGCGACGATCGCCAACCACGGCATCAGCCCGGTCACCGGCGAACGCGTCGTGCCGGCCGAGGTCACCCGCGACATGCTGACCGTCGCCTTGACGTGCGGGATGTACGACTACGCCGGCGAGTGGGCGTTCGACGTCGGGATCCCGGCCAAGAGCGGTGTCGGCGGCGGGATCCTCGGCATGCTGCCCGACGTCGGCGGCACGGCGGTGTTCTCCCCGCGCCTCGACGAGATCGGCAACAGCGTGCGCGGCCTGCGCGTCTTCGAGGAGCTCTCCCAGCGCTTCGACCTCCACCTCTTCGACTCTGATCGCCCCTGGCGCCGCTGAGCGGTCACCGCGCCGGGCCGGTCACGGTCCCGGCGGCCCGGGTTCCAGGAGGCCGGTCTGGTAGGCGAACACGACGGCGTGGACGCGGTCGCGCAGCGACAGCTTCATGAGGATGTGCTTCACGTGGGTCTTGATCGTGCTCTCACCGACGTACAACTCGGTCGCGATCTCCTTGTTCGACAGGCCTCGTGCGATGAGCACGAGGACCTCGCGCTCGCGTTCGGTCAGCCGATCGAGTTCGCGGTTGCTGACGTCGGTCGCCGCGGGCCCGTCGGCGGTCGCCCGCGCGAACTCGCTCATCAACCGGCGGGTCACCGACGGCGCCAGCAGCGCATCACCCGAGGCGACGACCCGCAGGCCGGCGATCAGATCCTCGGGCGGCGTGCGCTTGAGCAGGAATCCGCTCGCACCGGCCCGGACCGCTTCGTAGACGTACTCGTCGAGTTCGAACGTCGTCAGCACGAGCACCCGCGAGCCGCCGGTGCCGTCACTGTTCTCGTCGTCATCGACATCGTCGTCATCGTCGCTGGCGCCGGTGGGGGCGAGCGCGACGATCCGACGGGTCGCCTCGAGGCCGTCCATCCCCGGCATCCGGATGTCCATCAGCACCACGTCGGGCTGCAGCGCCGACGCGAGTTCGACACCTTCCGCGCCGTCGCCCGCTTCGCCGACGACCTCGAGGTCGTCCTGCGTCTCGATCATCATGCGCAGGCCCGTGCGCACGAGCAGGTCGTCGTCGACGATCAGCACCCGGATCGTCATCGGTCCACCCGCTGGCGTGGAAGGCGGGCTTCGACCCGGAAGCCGCCGCCGATCGCCGGTGCAGCGGTCAGCTCGCCGCCGAGCACGTTGACGCGCTCGTGCATGCCGACCAGCCCTCGTCCGCCGTTCGCCGGCACCTGGGCCGCCGCGCCGCGCCCGTCGTCGGCGACGGTGACCACGAGTTCGTCGTCGTCGCAGCTGATCGTGACGTCGATGCGGGCGGGGCCGGCGTGCTTCACCGCGTTCGTCAGCGATTCCTGGACGATGCGGTAGGCGGCGGCACCGATCGGTCGTTCGACCGATGCGTCGATCGCCTCGCCGCACTCGTCGTGCAGATGGACGTCGGCACCACCGGAGCGGACGCCGGCGACGAGGCCGGCGATGTCGGCGAGGCGGTGGGCGGGCTCCAGGGGTGCCGGCTCGTCGCCGTCGCCGTGCAGCAGCCCGAGCATCCGGTCGAGATCGCTGAGCGCAGATCTGCCCACCCGTTCGATCTGCCCGAGCGCCGTGACGGCCCGCGGTTCGGTCGCCACGAGTCGAGCGGCTCCGGCCTGCATCACCATCACGTTGACGGCGTGGCCGACGGCATCGTGGAGTTCGCGGGCGATGCGCTCGCGCTCGTCGGCCACGGCCTGCTGGGCGACCTCGGCCGAACGCCGCGCGGCGTCTCGCGCCTCGGCGGCCAGCTGCTCCTGGCGGAGGTGGTTGCGACGCACCTGGAGTCCGACCACCCAGCCGAAGGCGAAGAAGACCAGCATCACCGGCAGCGCTGCCGGCTCGATCGGGCCGGGGCCGTAGAAGGCGGTGAGCGAGACGGGGATCGCCGCCGCAGCGACGATGATCGTGGAGATCCTCGGCGGACGGGTCAGGGTCACGGTGTACGCGAGGAACGGTGCCGCGAGGATCGCGTTGCTCTCGCCGAGGTCGACTGCGGCGACCAGGTACATCACGGTTGCGGCCGCCAGCGCGGTCGCCGGCGCAGCCCGGCGCACGAGGATCAGCGCCGTGGGGCCGAGGGCGAAGACCCAGGTGAGCCCGGTTACGGCGCCGTAGAGCTCGACGTACCCGGCGGCGCGCATCGATTCGATCGACAGGTAGCCGAGGGTCAGAGCGAGCAGGGCGTCGGCGGCGAACCACGACGTGTCACGGTTGGCGAGCCGGTCGGGGCGGAACCGTTCGATCACGTCTCCGACGGTACCGACCCGGCGGCATCGCCTTCGTCCCCCCACGGGGGGATCGCATGTCCCCCCGGCGCCGCCGTTCCCGAACCGTCCGGTGGTGGGACGACGGTGAGGCCCCTCGGTCACGACAGTGGATCTCGTTCCATCCACGTCCCATCCACGTCGAATCGAGGAGTTCCCATGACGATCACCGCCCTTCCCCACCCGCCTCGCGAAGTGCCGGCCCCGGCAGCCGCGACCGACATCGCCGCCGGAGCGATCGACGCCGTCAAGACCTACGGTCGTGGTGACTCGGCCGTGCACGCACTCGACGGTGTCACCGTCTCGTTCGAGCGTGGTCGCTTCACGGCGATCATGGGTCCGTCGGGGTCCGGCAAGTCGACGCTGATGCAGACCGTCGCCGGTCTCGACACCCTGACGTCCGGCTCGGTGTCGGTCGGTGGGGTCGAGCTGTCGACGCTGTCGGACAACCAGCTCACCCGGCTGCGGCGCGATCGCATCGGGTTCATCTTCCAGGCGTTCAATCTCGTGCCGACGCTGACGGCGCGGGAGAACATCGTGTTGCCGCTCGATCTCGCCGGTCGCAAGGTCGACCGTGACTGGTTCGATGCCGTGGTCGAGACCGTCGGGCTGCAGTCCCGCCTCCACCACCGGCCCGCCGAGTTGTCCGGCGGCCAGCAGCAGCGTGTCGCTGTCGCCCGCGCCCTGGTCAGCCGTCCCGACATCGTCTTCGGTGACGAACCGACCGGCAACCTCGACAGCCGCGCCGGCTCGGAGATCCTGGACTTCCTGCGCACCGCGGTGCGCGAGTTCGGCCAGACGGTCGTCATGGTCACCCACGATCCGGTCGCCGCGTCCTACGCCGACCGCATCGTCTTCCTCGCCGACGGTCGCATCGTCGACGAGATGTCCGCCCCCACCGCCGTTCAGGTGCTCGACCGCATGAAGCGGTTCGGTCGCTGACCCGCCCGTCGACTCACGAGGTATCGCCATGTTCCGTCTCACCATCCGCTCGCTGCTCGCCAAGAAGCTGCGACTGTTCACCACTGCGCTGGCCATCGTGCTCGGCGTCGCATTCACGGCGGGGACGATGATCCTCGCCGACACCATGACCGCATCGTTCTCCTCGGCCATCGAGGACATCGGTGACGGTGTCGACACGGTCGTGCTCGGCGAGCCGCTCGACGCATCCGACCCGATGTCGCCAGCGGCTCCGCTTCCTGTCGGCATCCTCGACGCCGTTCGATCGGTTCCCGGCGTCGCCGTTGCAGCGCCCTACTGGGAGTCGTACGCCGAGGTGATCGGCGCCGACGGCAAGGCACTCGACCTCATGCAGAGCGTCGGCCTCAACTGGATCGACGACGCCGATCTCACCATGTTCCGCATGGTCGACGGTGCCCCACCGGCATCGCCCGACCAGGTCGTGCTCGAGACGAGCACGCTGGACGAGGCCGGTCTGGGCATCGGTGACCACGTCGACGTGATGACCCGGCTCGGACGGACCAGCTTCACGGTCTCCGGCACCGCCGAGTTCGCAGGCGGCGCATCGCTCGGCGGGACGGCGTTCGTGTTCTTCGACGACGAGGCGGCCGCCGTCCATCTGGCGGAGCCCGGACAGATGTCCGCAGTGTTCGCCCGCGGCGTCGACGGCGCCGACCAGGATCGAGTGACCGCTGCGATCGCCGGGGTGACGCCGGGTGCCGAGGTGCGCTCGGGCGCCGAACAGGTCGCCCAGCAGCAGGACGACATCAGCAGCGCGATCGGCGTGTTCGAGACGATCCTGATGGTCTTCGGCGTGATCGCCCTGTTCGTCGGATCGTTCACGATCGCCAACACGTTCACGATCACGATCGCCCAACGCACCCGCGAGCTCGCACTCGTGCGTGCGGTCGGTGCGAGCCGTCGTCAGGTGCTGGGATCGGTCGTGGCGGAGGCCGCCGTTCTGGGCGTGGTCGCGGCCGCCGTCGGACTCGCCGGTGGTCTCGGTGTCGCCGTCGGACTCACGAAGCTGTTCGCTGCGATCGGACTCGAGTTCCCGTCGCGGGCTCCGGTCGTGGCCATGTCGACGGTGGTCGTGTCGTTGGTGGCGGGGATCGTCGTGACGGTCGGTGCGGCGCTGCTCCCGGCCCGCCGGGCGGCGTCCGTCGCCCCTGTCGATGCGATGCGTGACGCATCGATCGAGCGCAGTGATTCCTCTCGGCGTCGCACCGTCGTCGGTGCGGTCATGGCGGTGGTCGGCGTCGCCGGCCTGGTCGCCGGCGCCTCGGGAGGCTCCGCCCCGCTCGTCGGACTCGCCGCCGTTGCGGCGTTCGGTGCGGTGCTCGCACTGGGGCCGGTGCTCGTACGGCCGGTGACGGCGTTGTTGGCGGCGCCGATGCGGCGCCTCGGTGCGGCCGGTCGCCTGGCGGCGGCCAACGCCACCCGCAATCCGAAGCGTTCGTCTGCCACCGCAGCGGCGCTGACGGTCGGCGTGATGCTGGTCGCCGGTGCGGCGATGTTCGCCTCGACGGCCAAGGAGACGGTCAGCGGCGACGTCGACGACGTGGTCGTGGCCAATGCGGTCATCCGGCCGCTGGGTGCCAGCTGGGGTCTGCCGACGACCATCGCCGAGTCGGCAGCCGCCTCCGGTGTCGCCGACTCGGTGGTGCCGATGCAGCAGACGATGGCTCGCCTCGACGGCGAACCCGGCGACATCGCCGGACTCGATCTTGCAGCGTCGAGCGAGGTGTTGGCACTGTCGGTCCTCGAGGGTGACCTCGCCACCGATGGCCTGGCCGTCGGCGACCGGACCGCGGAGTCCCGTGGTTGGACGGTCGGCACCGTCGTCGACGTGACGTTCGCCGACGGTGCGTCGATCCCGCTCAGCGTCGGCGCCGTGTTCGAACAGACGACCGCGGTGTCGTCGGTGGTGGCGCCCTACGAGGTCGTCGCTCCACACGGCGACGGGCTGGATCAGCTCGTGTTCGTCTCGGCGTCGCCGAGCGGTCTCGTTGCCATCGAGTCCGCACTGCTCGACGTGCCCACGGCCACGGTCGAGTCGGCGGCGGAGTATGCGGCCTCACTGGCCGGCACCCTCGACATGGTGCTGAACCTGGTGTTCGGCTTCCTCGGTCTCGCCGTGGTGATCGCCGTGCTCGGTATCGCCACCACGATCGGGCTGTCCGTGCACGAACGCACCCGTGAACTCGGCGTGCTGCGGGCGGTCGGCATGACCCGGCGTCAGCTGCGCCGCAGCATCCGGCTGGAGTCGATCGTGATCGCACTGTTCGGCACGGTGCTCGGACTGGCGCTCGGCGTCGGGTGCACCTGGGCGGCGCTGACGACACTGTCCGACGACGGTTTCGTCGCACCGGTCGTCCCGATCGGGACGCTCGTCGCCGTGGTGATCGGGGCGCTCGCCGCCGGCACGCTCGCCGCCGCACTGCCCGCACGCCGGGCCGCCCGGCGTGCGGTGCTCGAGGCGATCCGCACCGAGTGAGCCAATCCGGTCACCATCTTCCGTTTGTGTCGAGATTCGGGTGGGTCGCCCCACCCGAAACTCGACACAAACGTGTATGGGAACGTGTATGGGAACGTCGATGGGGTGCGTACGGCTCGTCCTGCCACGGCGGTCACCTGGCAAGCTCGCAGCCATGTGGCAGATCGGCGACGTACGGGTCACGGAGGTCGCCGAGCTGACGACGACGTCGGCGGCGCACTGGCTGCTGCCCGACGCGACAGCCGAGCGAATCGGCGAGATCGCGTGGATGATCCCGGACTACGCCACCGCCGAGGGCAAGGTCCACATGACGATCCGGGCGCTGGTGATCGAATCCGGCGACCGTCGCATCCTGGTCGACACCTGTCTCGGCAACGACAAGCAACGCCCGATCGAATCGTGGAACATGCGCTCTGGCTCCTTCCTCTACGATCTGGCCGCAGCGGGCTTCCCCGCCGAGTCGATCGACACCGTGCTGTGCACGCACCTCCACGTCGACCACGTCGGCTGGAACACCCGCCTCGTCGACGGCGTCTGGGTGCCGACGTTCCCGAACGCCCGCTACCTGTTCGCCGACGTCGAGTGGGAGCACTGGCAGCGCGACGACGCCGGGATGGATCAGGTGCTCCGTGCCGATTCGATCCAACCGGTGATCGACGCCGGACTCGTGGACCTGGTCGCCACCGACGTCCGCCTCACCGAGCACGTGTCGTTAACGCCGACGCCCGGACACACGCCCGGCCACGTGAGCGTGCTGATCAAGAGCGGTGGCGAGCGCGCGGTGATCACCGGCGACCTGTCGCACATGGTCTGCCAGGCAGCGCATCCCGAGTGGGGCAGTGCGTTCGATGTCGACCCGTCGCAGGCCGAGGCGACGCGCCGTGCCTTCTTCGCCGAACGTGCCGACACCGGCGTCCTCGTGCTCGGCACCCACTGGGAGCCGTGCGCCGGCTACGTCCGCTCCGACGGCGACGTGTGGCGCGTCGAGCCCGCCCGCTGAGCCGCCCGCCCCGGTGACCGGGTCAGTCGGTCGTCGGGACCTCGGCGACGAGATTGGCAGGCAGCGGCTGGTAGCCGTGGTGCTCGACCGTGAACGAGCCGCTCCCGCCGCTCAGCGATCGCAGATCGATCGCGTAGCGCAGGATCTCGGCGGTCGGCACGGTCGCCTGGATGGTGGTGACGCCGGCTTCGTCAGTATCTGTGCCGAGCACCTGTGCCCGCCGTGACGTGAGGTCGCCGAGCACGTCGCCCTGGAGGGCGGCGGGCACCCGCACATCGATGTCGCTCACCGGTTCGAGCACCTCGATGCCCACCTTCGCCACCGCTTCGCGCAGCGCCAGCGATCCCGCCATCTTGAAGCTCATCTCCGAGGAGTCGACGGCATGGTGCTTGCCGCCCGTGCACACCGCGCGCAGGTCGACGATCGGGAAGTCGCCGCCCGCCCCACGGGTCATCGCTTCCTCGATGCCGGCGCCGATGGCGGGGATGAGATTCTTCGGGATTGCGCCGCCGGTCACCTCGCTGTCGAACCGGAATCCCGACCCGAGCGGCAACGGCTCGAAGCGCACGGTGGCCACGCCGAACTGTCCGTGGCCGCCGCTCTGCTTCTTGTACCGGCCCTCCACCTCGACGCCGGCGGCGAGCCGCGACCGGTACGCGACGCGCACGTCGTCGACCTCGAGCGCGACGCCGGCCCGCTCGATGCGCGACAGTGCGACGCGCACGTGCGTCTCGCCGCCGCCGCTCAGCACGGTCTGCCCGGTCTCGTCGTCGTGGTGGACGTCGAGCGTCGGATCCTCGACCAGTAGGCGGTGCAGCGTCGTCGCCAGACGGTCCTCTTCGGACTGCTTTGCGGCCGAGATCGCCACGCCGTACACCGGGCGTGGCAGCGCCGGCACCGGCACGCTCACCGGGGTGCCGTCGGGTGCGAGCGTGTCGCCGGTGCGGGTGTCGGCCAGCTTGGTGACCGCGATGATGTCACCGGCGGTCGCGGTGTCGATGTGGGTCTGGGTTCCGCCGACGAGCGTGACGAGGTGGTGCAGCCGTTCCTTGGTTCCCGAGCGGCTGTTGACGAGCACGTCGTCGACGCGGATGGTGCCCGACAGCACCTTGAGCATCGAGATCTGGCCCAGGAACTCGTCGATCGTCGTCTTGAACACGGCGGCGAGGGGCTGGCCGTCGGGATCCGGGACGATCTCGACGCTCCGACCGGCGGCGTCGACGAGCGCCGGACCGCGGTCGCCGGGCGCCGGGCCGACCCGGCAGATGAAGTCCGCCAGCTGGTCGGCGCCGATCGACTCGGTGGCCGAACCGCACAACACGGGAAATGCGAGCGCCTGGTCGACGGCCTCGTGGAGGAGATGTTCGAGCTGCTCCGGCGTCGGCTCCGTGCCCGACAGGTACTGCTCGAGCAGGTCGTCGTCGAGTTCGATCACGTCCTCCACGAGGTGCTCGTGCTCGGCGCGCTCGTCGTCGACCAGGTCGGCGGGAACGTCGACGGCCTCGGCGTGTCCCGAGTCGTAGACGAACGCGTGGTGGGTGAGCACGTCGGTGACGCCGTGGAAGCTCGACTCCTCGCCGATCGGCAGCTCGGTGGGATCGGCGTGCGAACCGAACACCTCGCGCACCTGGGCGAGGGTGCGATCGAACGACGACCGTTCCCGGTCGAGCTTGTTGACGAAGATCATTCTCGGCAGGCCCATCTCGGCGGCGTGGCGCCAGAGCACCTCGTCCTGGGACTGCACGCCGGCGACCCCGTCGATGACGAACACAGCGAGGTCGGCGACGGCCATGCCGAGCAGCGCCTCGCCGCGGAAGTCGGCGTACCCGGGGGTGTCGATCAGGTTGATGTGATGGTCGTTCCACTCGAACGACGCCACGGCGAGGGAGACCGACTGCTGGCGGGCCTGCTCCTCGGGATCACGATCGAGCGCGGTCGAACCCTTCTCGATCGTGCCCTGCCTGGTGATCGCCCCCGCCCCGTGGAGCAACGCCTCCGCCAGGCTCGTCTTGCCACTCGAGTTGTGGCCGACGAGCGCCACGTTCCTGATCCGGTCCCGCGTTCGCATGGAAACCCCTTTCGTGTCCGATCAGTTTCCACCCGTCGATGGCGCCTGACAATGGACTTGCGACCCTGCGTGGCCGCCGATCGTGACGGGGCCGTGGCGTAGTGTCCGACGCATGGGGATGCGATCCGGCGACGACTATGCGGTCACCGCCGACGAGTTCGCGCGGTTCGAACGCGAGGGGTACGTCCATCTTCCCGGAGTGCTGACCGCCGATGAGCTGGCAGAGCTCGATGCGGTGTACGACGGGTTCATGCGCGGCGAGATTTCCGTCGACGGTAGGGACCTGAACGACATGGTGACCGGCGAGTTCGGCACCAACCCGACCAGCTACGTGATCTTCAACGTGATGCTGCCGCGGGTGTACTTCCCCGAGTGGCAGGACAACACCTTCGAGCGGGTGGGCCGCTCCATCGCCGAGCAACTGTGCGGCGAGGGGATGACGCTCGACTTCGACCAACTGCTCGCCAAGCAACCGGGACGCGAGGATGCGGTGTTCGCCTGGCATCAGGACCAGGCGTACTGGATCAACACCGACGACCGCCGCACCGCGACGTGCTGGCTGGCGCTCGACGACTCGACGATCGAGAACGGGTGCATGCAGTTCCTGCCGGGCAGCCACCGCGAGCCGGTCCGCCCGCACCGTCCGGCGGGCACCAGCCGTGCGGAACAGCACACGCTGGTCACCGACCTGCGCCCCGACGACCGACCTGTGCCGGTCCCGATCTGTCGCGGCGACATCACCGTGCACAACGAAGGCGTGCTGCACGGCTCGGGTGGCAACACCACCACGTCGAGCTGGCGGCGGGCCTACATCAACGCGTACCGCTCGGTCGACACCGTGCGTCGGGAGCGTGAGCTGGGCTTCACGCACTCCCACAACGACGACCAGGACGTACTCGCCCGCGTCGACGGTCTCCACGCCTGACCCTCCACGCCTCCTCACGGCGATCAGTGCCGCCTTGGTTCCGGTTTCCGGGACGGATCGCGCACAGATCGCTGTCGGTCGGCGGTCGGTGCCCTGTGGCGGCATGGCCCGGTTCTCACCGGGCCCTGCCGCCGCTGCGGCCTCCTGTACCCGCATCGGCGATCGACAAACGCTGCGCTCCACGAAGTCACCCGATGTGGTGAGCGATCGCACGAGGAAGGGTGATCGCCTGCACCCGGTCCGGCAAGCTCCACCACTACCGTGTGGCGGGTGCGGCGCCTGCTTCCGGTCCTGATCGTCGTCGCGCTGACAGCCTGCGCAGGCGCTGCTGCCTCAGAGGATGCCGACACGGCGGAACCGGCGGCCACGGAACCGGAGACGACGGAGCCCGCAACGACGGAGCCCGCAACCACGGAACCCGAGACGACGGAGCCCGAGACGACGGAGCCCGAGACGGTGCTCGGCGCAGAGTTGGTCGGTCGGTGGGCCCACTACGACGTCGTGGCGTACGAGGACGACGTCCTCAAGACGCTGATCATCAGCTACGGGTTCAACGACTTCACCGAGGTCGACGGGCAGATCGTCGATCAGGCATCGTTCTGCTTCTCCGAGCAGCGCACCGACCAGCCGATCCGCACCTCGCTGTCCGATGCGGCCACCCGGGCGATCCAGCCGCCGCCGGCGACGCTCGAGGTCGACGTCGTCGACGACGTGCTGCGGATCCGGCGACCGGCGACGCCGACGCCGGTCGGCATCCGGCTCGACGACCCGTTCAACGAGGCGCTGCCGACCGATCCGAACGATCCCCGCATCGTCGACGACGACGGCGACGGCAAGCCGGGTCTGACGGTGACGATCGAGGTCACCGAGGACCTGGTCGGTGAGCTCTACATCGCCCGCCGCGAGATCTTCGCCTACGAGGCGTTCCTCGTCGAACCCGACCTGCTGACCGGCGTCGTCACCGACGACTCCGAGCAACTCGTCATCGGAGCCAGCGACCCGATCTTCGCCAGCTCGCCCGCGAACTGGGGACAGTACGACGACCTCTCCAAGAGCCCGATCATCCTGCGACGCGTCGACGCCGACTGGGACTGCGACCGCCTGGCGGCCGAACGCGACGACCTGTTCCCGCCGACGCCCGAGGTCGACTGGGAGTAGTCGACTGGTAGTCGAGCGATCGACCGGCTGTGGCGTCAGCGGGTCGCGGGTTCGAGCACGAAGACGCGGATCGTGCGGTGGCTCGCGCGGGCCCGGTACTTGGCGTAGCCCGGGTAGATGCGCGCCGCGTTGTCGAACGCCTCGTCGGTCTCGGCCTCGGTTGCGGGACGGGCGATCACCTCGACGGAACGGTCGCGGTGGGCGACCGCCGCCGCCGGGTTCGCCAGCAGGTTGTACACCCACCCGGGGGTGGGCTCCTGGCCGTAGTTCGACCCGATGATCGCCATGTCGTCACCCATCGGAATGCCGACCAGCGGCATCTGGCGCGGCAGACCCGTCTTGGCGCCGGTGGTGGTCAACATGATCACCGGCAGGCCGGCCAGCAGGCCGGGCCCCGACCAGCGACCCTTGCTCGCCCGGAACAGCGGCCGGTCGATCACGTAGAGCGTCTTCTGGAACACCCACGAGCCAGGGCCGCTCGCTGCGATCTTCTGGGTGACGCGCTGTGCGGCATTCGCCGGCTCGACCACGTATCCGAGTTCGCTCAACACGCCCATCCGACCCTCCCGATTCCACACCCGCTGGCGCTCTGACGAGCGCCTCAGCGCGGGACCCTACATCGACCGGAGATCTGCGGCAGCCCGTCGGTTCCACGAAGCAGGCTGGAAAATCCCCGTGAAGGCACCCGCGGCCGACGGCTAGTGTCACTCGAAGGGGTAACAGTCGATCGCCGAGGAGCACGTGGATGGTCAAGCGGCTGCCGTCGGGAACGGTCACCTTCCTGTTCACCGACATCGAGGGGAGCACTCGGATCCTGCGCGATCTCGGCGAGCGCTACAGCGACCTCCTCGGCCTCCATCATCGTCTCCTGCGCGACGTCTGGAACCGACACCGCGGTGTCGAGGTGTTGACCGAAGGCGACGCGTTCTTCGTCGCGTTCGCCAACGCTGCCGATGCGCTGGCTGCGGCGGTCGACGGCCAACGAGCGCTGGCCGGGGCCGTCTGGCCGACCGACCAGCGGATCCAGGTGCGGATGGGTCTGCACACCGGCTACGCCCGGCCGATCGACGACGATTACCGGGCGCTGGCCGTGCACCAGGCGGCACGCGTCGTCGACGCTGCGAATGGCGGGCAGATCCTGGCGACGGCGGAGGTGATCGCATTCCTCGGTGACGCCGAGATCGAGGTCACCGACCTCGGTCGCTACCGGGTGCGCGACTTCGACGAGCCGATCGTGCTGTACCGCGTGTCGGCGTCGGATCTCGACGGCGACGACCGGCCACCGAGGGTCCGGCCCGCCGACAGCCACAATCTCGTGCGTCCCACGACGTCGCTGGTCAATCGCGTGATCGAGCAGGCCGACCTCGGTGAGCTGCTGCGGCCGGGCAACGTGGTGACCCTGCTCGGGCCGGGAGGCGCCGGCAAGACGAGGCTGTCGATCGAGGTGGGTCTCAATCTGGTCGAGCAGTGGCCCGACGGCGTGTGGTTCGTCGACTTGGCACCACTCTCGGAGCGAGAGGTGGTGCCGATGGCGATCGCCCAGGCCATCAGCGCACCGTCGGCACTCGGCAATGACGCACAGGCCGACGTCGTGGCCCATCTCGCCGATCGCTCGATGCTGCTCGTGCTGGACAACTGCGAGCACCTCATCGCGCCCGTCTGCGAGGTCGTCAACGTGCTGCTCGAGAACTGCCCCGGCCTCGGCGTGCTCGCCACGAGCCGTATCCCGCTCGGTCTGATCGGCGAGTCGCTGTACCGGCTCCATCCGCTCGGCGTCGACGATGCCGCTTCAGACGCCGTCCGGTTGTTCGTCGAACGCAGTGGATTCGACGCGGATGCCGATCTCGGCGACGTCGTCGGGTTGTGTCGGGCGGTCGACGGGCTGCCCCTCGCGATCGAACTCGCGGCCACTCGGTCGCATCTCCTGACGCCCGCCGAGATGACCGAACGGATGCGCACCGCCGTCGCCGTCGTGTCGACCCGCGATCCCACGGTGCCGGACCGCCAGCGCAGTCTCGATCGTCTGCTCGACTGGAGCCTCGACCTCCTGAACCCCGACGAGCTCCGGGTGCTGACCCGCCTCGCCGTGCTCGCCGACGGCTTCGACGTCGCGCTCGCCGAGGCCGTCGCCGGCGACGAGACCCTCCCGGTGGCACGCGTACCGGAGCTCGTGTGGTCGCTGATCGACTGGTCGCTGGTCGTTCGTGAGGTCGCGGCCGGAAGCTCCCGGTACCGGCTCTTGTCGACGGTGCGTTCCTACGTGCTCGAGGGCGCGGAGGAGACGGAAGTGGCGGCCGCCCGACAACGGCTCGCCGACGCGCTGCTCGACTCGCTCGGGCCGGGCCATCCGACTTCGAGGGGCTGGGTCGCAGCGATGGACATCGAGCTGGAGAACGTCCGGGCGGTGGTCCTCCACCCGACGATCGACGACACGGTCGCCCGTTCGCTGGCGTGGTCGATCGGTCAGTACCACGACATCACGTCGTCGTATCGCTCCGGGATCGCCGAGATTGCCCGTTGCGTCGAGCAGCGGCCCGGCCCCGGACCAGATCTCGTCGCACTCCTCACGCTCCAGGCCGATCTCCATCTCCGTCTCGGTGAGGTCGCCGATGCCGCTGAGATCGTTGATCGCGCTGCTGCGCTGGCAGAACGGGTGGGCGTGCCGGAGTGGGACGACATGGGCGTCGTGCGCACCAGGGGTGAAATCGCGCTGCGTTCGCACGACCCGGAGACCGCTGCCCGGCTCGCCGAGGATGCGCTCGGCGCCGGTTTCGCGACACCGCGTGGGGAGGCTCGGGTCTGGAATCTGCTGGCGCTCGCCTGCAACGCGATCGGCGATCTCGCCGGGGCATCCAGAGCACTCGACCACTGCCTGCGCGCCGAGGAAGCCGCCGGTCTCGACACGTTCCTGGCTGCCACGCACGGGAACTACGCCGAGGTGCTGATGGCGCTGGAACAGACCGAGGAGGCGGCACGGCACCAACTCGCCGCGCTGGAACTGGCCCGCTCGATCGGACAGGGGACGCTGATCGCGTACTCACACATGGTGGCGGCGCGGTTCGCGCTCGAGGACGGCGAGGCCGCCGAGGCGGTCCGGCTGCAATCGGCGGCCGATTCCATCCTCGCTCGCGAAGGCGTGTTGCTGTACGCCGGTGACGCGAAGCAGCGGGTCGCGCTGCTCGAGTCCGCCCGTCAGGAACTCGGCGAGGCAGCGTTCGAACGGGCCCGGATCGACGGGGAGTCGAGTCCCGCCGAGCAACTCGCCGACGAGACGGAAGCGACGCTGCGGAATCGGGCCGCGTCGCCGTCGAACACAGGAGGATGACCATGGCCACAGATGGAAGCCAAGACAGGAGCAAGGAGGATCGACGTCGGTATCGCGACCGGATCGCCGTGCTGCCGGGCGACCCGCCGATCGCCTATCGGCCCGGCCGTGTGCTCGTCGACCAGGCGGCGTACGACGCACTGAGAAGGTCGCCGGAGTTCGCGAAGTCCGCTCCGGTGTTCCCGACGACCGGCGACGACCCGGACGCCGGTCCCCCGTTCGGCCAGTGGTATCTGATCAGCGGCGTTGCGGATGCGCCCACGACGGTCGAGCGGCTCGAGGCGGCCGGGCACCGCGTGCAGCTCGACTTCGTGTACTTCGCGAGCGGAGCCGATTGTTGTGGATGTCCTCCGCATCCGGCCGTGGCCACCGGGACCTCGGCTGGTCCATGGGGTGCGAATCCGTGGCACGCCAACCCGTGGCATGCGAATCCGTGGCACGCGAACTCGTGGAGCGCGAATCCTTGGCATGCCAATGCCGAGGAGCTGAATCTCGTCGCAACCGGCAAGCCGCCGATGAGTTCGGTGTTGCCGGCTTCCGGTCGAATGTTTCCGGTGCGCCCGAAGCTGGCCGGTGCCGGTTCCAAGGCCGTCATCATCGGCATCCTCGACAGCGGGCTCGCCGGCGGGTCGGACAACACCGATGGGCTGCGCCCGACGGAGCTCGGCACGGCGCCGGCGTCGCTCGCCCGAATCGCCGGCGATCCCGACCTACCATCGCAGCCGATGGGCCAGGAGCCCGCCGACAACTACCTCGATCCGGTGGCCGGGCACGGCACGTTCATCGCCGGCATCATCGAACAGCTCACGCCCGGCTGCCGGATCGACGTGAAGTGCGTCTTCGAGCCGGAGGGCGACGTCGACGTGTCGACGCTCGGCCCGACGCTGTCGGAGATGATGTCGTCGCTCGAGCCGGCGATCGTCAACTTCTCCTTCGGTGGGACGGGGCGCGACGAGATGTTCGAGTCGGTCATCGACCATTACCACCGGTGCGAGGGCGTCGTGTTCGTGGCGGCTGCCGGCAACGAGGGTTCGTGTGTGGAGCAGTACCCAGCGGCACTGCCGTCGGTGATCGGTGTGGCAGCGCTCGGCCCGACCGGCCCCGCACCGTTCTCCAACTACGGCCCATGGGTCGATGCCTGCGCACCCGGCACCGACCTCGTCAGTTCGTTCTTCGCCAAGTTCGACGGTGATGCGCCGCGCATCAACGGAATCGATTCCGACGACTTCGAACAGTGGGCCACGTGGAGCGGCACGTCATTCGCGGCGCCGGTGGTGGTGGCGGCGCTCGCCCGAGAAATGGTGGCCGGGACGTGTTCGGCAACCGAGGCGGTCGAGCGCGTGGTGCGGGCCCCGCATCTCGCCCGGCTCCCCTACATGGGCACGATCGTCAACTACTGAGCGGGCTCGACGCCGGGCCTGACCTGGCCGTTGGCCGCCGCCGGTCCCGACGCCGTGATCGCCGCTGCCCTGGGAGCTGCTCGGCGAGGAGCGGTCCCACTGGTTCGCCGAGCAGTTCGAGCCGCCGTGCGAAGCGCTGCTCGCCCGCGTCGACGCGACCGCCGGTCCCAACTGCCAGCCGGCCTCACGCCTCCATCACTGAGGGTCAGGTGATCGAGCCGACCTGATAGAGCCGGACCGGATCGTCGAATCCCTTCAGCGCGATCGGACCGCGATCGATGAAGCCCAACGACTTGCCGACCGCCAGTTCCTTCACGGCGGCCGACACGAGGATCTGGCCCGGTTCGGCGTGCCCGCAGATGCGAGCGGCGAGGTTCACGACGGCGCCGTACAGGTCGTCGTCGCGGTCGACGGGCTCGCCGGCGCTGATGCCGATCCGCACCCGACCACCGGGCCGGTCGTCACCGATCTCGGCGAACGCTCGTTGAATCGCGACCGCGCAATCGACCGCCCGGCTGATGTGGTTGAAACAGGCGAGGATGCCGTCGCCGGTGTGCTTCACCTCGCGTCCACCCGCGGCAGCGAGGGCGGTTCGTACGATGGTGTCGTGACGCTCGATGACCTCCAGTGCGCGGCCGTCGCCTTCACGACTGCTCACGGCGGTCGACCCCTCGAGGTCGGTGAACATGATCGCCCGCAACCCCGAGTCGAGGCTCGATCCCGGACCGGCGATCCGTGCGATGTCGGGCACGTTCGCCTCCCAGTCGCCCATGAACTGGTTCACGGTCGGCCGTTCCACCTCGATCATGTCGTGAGGCACCAACCCGTGTGACGCTTTGTGACAAGCGATCGCCGACTCCCTGTCGGGGGCTTCCACCAGACAGAAGGCGTGGCCGTCGGGTTGGTTGAACCAGAACGTGAGGAATCGGACGCCGTGGTCGTCCTGGACCTCGAGGTCGCGCTGGTGCGCCGCTCGGATGTCGTCCTCGGTCACGTCGCCGAGATCACGGTGGACATCCATGAAGATCGGCATGTCCGAAACTGTACAACCCTCGGGAAACCGGCCTCGCCGTCGCCACCCGTCGGGGCGGGTTCGGCGCGTAGGATCCGGTTCTCGTGATCATCGCAACCGCTCCGTCAACGTCGTGGTCGATCGAGGCGGGCGCGCGGGTGCCGGCATGAACGTCTCCGCGTCCTGTGTGGTCGGGCTCGACAACGGCGGCACGGCGAACAAGTTCACGGTGATGGATCGTGACGGGACGTTCCTGATCGATCGCTTGGTCGAGCTGCCGAGCCGGGTCACCGAGGGCCCCGGCGCCGCCATCGCCGCGCTGGGCGAGGCGTTCGGGGCGGCGATCGAGCTGGCCGGCATCACCCCACAGGAGGTTCTCGGCGTCGGCTTCGACACGCCCGGGCCGGCAACCGCCGACGGGGTGATCTCCTCACGCGGCGGCACCAACTTCGGCCATGACGACTGGAGGGGCTTCGACGTCAGGACGGCGCTCGAGAACGAGCTCGGCCTGCCCGTCGTCTACAACAACGACGCCAACGCCGCCGCGCTGTACGCCCATCACCGCCACTTCGGCGCCGTCGGCGCAGAGCGGTCGTCGATCTCGGTGATCGTCGGGACGGGGCTCGGCGGCGGCCTGGTCGAGGGCGGACGGATCGTCAAGGGCGCAGCCGGGATGGCGGGCGAACTCGGACACGTCCACATCCCGATGGACGGTCTGCTCGCCGACGGACAGCCGACCCCACAGTGCAACTGCGGTTTCGTCGGTGACGCCGAGAGTGTGGCGTCGCTCACCGGGATCTTCAAGAATCTCCTGCCGTACTGGTTGACGCAGTACCCCGACCACGAAGTCGCCGGCATGGATCTGCTCGATGCCGCCAAGCAGGTGCGCAGCCTCGCCGAACGCGGCGACGAGATGGCACTGCACATCTTCGAGCAGCAGGCGATGGCGCTCGGACGTCTGTTCACGATCGGGGCCAACTTCACCGACCCCGACGTCTACCTGCTCGGCGGTGGCGTGATCGAGACCGAGCCGGCGTTTCGGGACTGGTTCATCGAGCGGGTCGCGCAGCACACCGTGCTGCGCGACGAGCAGCGTGCGGTCGCCTCGTTCGCACTGGTGGCCGATCTCGACATGGCCGGCGCCCGCGGCTCGGCGATCGCAGCGCTGAGCGCACTCGGCCACGGTCACCGCTGAACTCGTCGGGGTGCTGCCCGAGCGCACCGTCAGTAGGTTCGTACCCATGACGTGGAGCGCGAACGACATCCCCGATCTCACCGGGAAGGTCGCCGTCGTCACGGGGGCCAACGGCGGGCTCGGGCTCGCGTCGGCGAAGGCGCTCGCCGCGAAGGGCGCCCACGTGGTGATGGCGGCGCGCGATCAACAGAAGGCGACGAGCGCCCACGACGAGATCCTCGCCGCGCATCCAGGGGCGTCGCTGGAGATCGTCGAACTCGACCTGGCGTCGCTCGCCTCCGTCGAGGCGGCCGCCGACCGCATCGCCGCGACGCACGATCGGATCGACATCCTGATGTGCAATGCCGGCGTGATGGCGATTCCGCAGAGCACCACCGAGGACGGCTTCGACACCCAGTTCGGCGTCAACGTGCTCGGGCACTGGGCGCTGGTCGGGCGTCTCCTGCCAATCATCGTCGCCACCCCGGGCGCACGGATCGTGACGCTGTCGAGCACGGCTCAGCACAGCGGCCGTGCGATCGACCCCGACGATCCGCACATGCGCGACAGGTACAGCGCCTGGGGCATGTACGGCCAGACCAAGCTGGCGATGCGCCACCTCGCCGTCGGGCTCCAGCAGCGCTTCGACCGGGCAGGCATCGACGCCAAGGCCCTGTCGGCCCAGCCCGGATTCACGAACTCGGACCTGCAGACGACGACGCACCAGCTCGGTGGTGGCGGCGTGGCCGGAGCGCTCTCGGAGAAGTGGGTCAAGCTGTTCGGCATGTCGATCGACCGTGGCGCACTGAGCCAGCTGCGGGCGGCGACCGACCCCGACGCCCCGGGCGGCGGCTTCTACGGACCGCTGTTCGTCACCAACGGACCGCCGGTCCTCAAGCCGCTGATCCGGCCGGGCAGCGACGGCGCCATCGCCACGCTCTGGGAGGTCGCCGAACGCGAGACGGGGATCGCCGTCGAGCCCGGCGACGTCGTCGGACACCGCCCGTCGCAGTGAACCCGGCTGACTCAGCCGACGGGTTCGAACGTGGCGGTGAAGTGGCGCAGGGGACGCGGCGCGCTGGTGATGCGGTAGCCGCGGAGTTGTTCGGCCTCGGCGGCCACTGCGAGGGCGACCTCGATCACGTAGTCGATGTGGCTCTGGGTGTAGGTGCGCCGGGGGATGGCGAGGCGCACCAGTTCCATCGTCGCAGGCTTCTCGCTGCCGTCGGGCTGCAGCCCGAACATCACCGAGCCGATCTCGCAGCCCCGGACGCCACCGGTTTCGTACAGCGCGATCGCCAGCGACTGGCCGGGGTACTCGAGCGGGTCGATGTGCGAGAGGAGCCGTCCCGCATCGATGTACACGGCGTGTCCTCCGATCGGCTGCACGACTGGAACACCGGCGTCGGCGAGCGCCTCGCCGAGATAGGCGGTCGAGCGGATCCGGTAGCGGAGGTAGTCGTGCTGCACCGACTCGCGCAGTCCCTGGGCGAGGGCATCGAGGTCGCGACCGGCGAGGCCGCCGTAGGTGGGGAAGCCCTCGGTGATCACCAGCAGGGTGCGGCACGCATCGGCGAGGGTGTCGTCGTTCATCGCCAGCCAGCCGCCGATGTTGCCGAGCGGGTCCTTCTTGGCGCTCATCGTCATGCCGTCGGCGAGTGAGGCCATCTCGCGCACGATGTCGCGGACCTCACGGTCGCCGTGGCCGGGTTCGCGTTCGTGGATGAACCAGGCGTTCTCGGCGAACCGGCAGGCGTCGAGGAACAGCGGGACGCCGTACTCGTTGCACAGTGCCCGCACCCCGTGCAGGTTCTCCAGCGAGACCGGTTGGCCGCCGCCGGAGTTGTTGGTGATCGTGACGAACACGACCGGAATCACTCCGTGGCCGTGTTCGCTCAGGAGAGCCTCCAGGGCGTCGAGGTCCATGTTGCCCTTGAACGGGTGCAGCGAGGTGGGGTCGCGGCCCTCGGCGATCACGAGGTCGACGGCGGTGGCGCCGGTGTACTCGACGTTGGCGCGGGTGGTGTCGAAGTGGGTGTTGTTCGGCACGATCTTGCCCGGGCCACCGATCGCCGTGAACAGGATGTTCTCCGCCGCTCGTCCCTGATGGGTGGGGATGACGTGGTCGAACGGAAACAGGTCCTGCACGCTCTCGAGGAACCGGAACCACGACGGCGACCCGGCGTAGCTCTCGTCGCCGCGCTGGATCGCCGCCCACTGATCGCGTGACATCGCACCGGTGCCCGAGTCGGTGAGCAGGTCGATCAGCACGTCCTCGGCGTGCAGCGAGAACAGGTTGTTGCCCGCCCCAGCGAGCGCCTCGCGCCGCTGCTCGGGCGTGGTCATCACCAGCGGTTCGACCGAGTGGACCCGGAACGGTTCGATGATCGTCGAGAACTCCATGTGCCCATCATGCCCGCCCCGCCGGTCCCCCGATCTCGGTGAGCTCAGTCCCGGATCTCGGGACCGACGCCACCGAGATCCGGCCCCGCTCGATCCGCGGCGGACTCAGGTGCGGTCGATGGATCGCAGCACGTCGTCCTCGGTGCGCGACGCGGGTGGCTCGCCGGTGCGGGCCATCTCGGCGGTGGCCTGCTGCAGTGCCTGGTTGGCCGGCGTCGCGACGCCGTGGAGCCGGCCGAGCAGCACGATCTCGCCGGTGAGGTAGTCGGTCTCGATCGTGCCCGTCCCACGTCGCAGGCTCTGCCAGGTCGATCCTCCAGCGCGGCGCTGCTCGTCGCCCACCGGTTGGATCGTCAATGCGTCGCCGCGGCGGGCCAAGTCGTCCTCGACGCTGGTGACCGTGATCGCGGCGGCTGCGAGCACCGCGTCGCCTTCGGCCTGCACCATCTCGTGGAGGCGACCTCCGAACGCCTGTCGGCCGCAGACCGCTTCGATCGCATTGCCCAGGTTCATCAGCAGCTTGCGGTACTTCCAGCTCATGATGTCGTCACGGGGAATCGAGCCGAACGTGGCCGCTTCGAGGGTTGCGGCGAGCTGCACGCTCAGCTCGTCGACACCGTGCGGGTAGCGCCCGAGGTCGAGGAGCCCGGAACGCGGCGACGTCCACACGCGTACCACCCCGGGCGAGAGGTGGTCGGCGGGGAGCATCACGCACATGCCGTACACGTTGGGGAACAGGCGCAGCGCCTGGCGTTCGTTGTCGACCCCGTTCTGCATGCACACGATCGGCTGATCGGTGACGCCGGCGGCGCGGAGGTCGTTCAGGACGCCGGCGGTGTCCTGGCTCTTGACGCCGAGCATGAACACGTCGTCGCCGTCGACGTCGATCTCATCGATCGCGGTGACGACGGGAAGCTCGATGACCTGGGTGCCCGTCGGCGACTCGTAGCGCAGGCCCGACTCGCGCATCACTCGGGCGTGCTCGCCGCGGGCGACGGCGGCGATGGGCGTCCCCGCCAGCGCAAGGTTGGCGGCCACGACCCCACCGACCGCTCCGGCTCCGACCACGATGATCCTCATCCCGACGACCCTATGGGATCCGTACGAGGCCCCGGCCGTCGCTGCATGGGAGCGTGCAGTTCATTCCGCAATAGCTCCCGCTTTCCGGGACCCATTCCGATCTGAAGCGTCGCAGCAGGCTGGTCCGGACGGTCAGGCGCCGTCGCTCGGCGCGCCGGGGCGGCAGATCTCGAGCATGTCGAGGATCGGTTGCACTCGGGCGACCTCGTGGCTGCGCAGGAGGTTGGCCTTGGCGAGCAGGGCCAGCACCGCCATGCCGGTCTCGGCGACGCGGGCCTCGTCGTGGAAGAGGTACACCGACGACGCCATCGTCACGCACACCGGCCAGCCGAGCACGCGGAAGCGGAACGACTGCAGCAGGTTGTCGGTCTGGTAGCGCACCCGCTCGGGGCCGTCGGGCAGGTTGAGCGCGAAGCCGAAGCCGGGGTCGATCCACAGCTTGTCGACGCCCGAGCCGGTCACGAGGTCGAGCCGATCGCGGAAGAAGGTCATCTGCTCGTCGATCATCGTGTCGACGGGCGGCACGTCGGCGTCGGACCGTGCCGTCTCGCCGGGCGTGTAGCAGAGGATCAGGCCGGCGCCGTGACGGGCGATCGCCTCGTACAGGGCCGGGTCGTCGACGCGCCCGGTGAGGTTGATCACCTGCGCGCCGGCCTCGAGCGCGGCGACGGCGACGTCGGTGTGGTACGTCTCGACGGACACGAGCAGCCCGATGCCGACGAGCGTTTCGACGACGGGCAGCAGCGAGGCGAGCTGGCCGTCGACGTCGACGACGTCGGCGTTGGTGCCGGTCGACTCGGCGCCGATGTCGATCATCGCTGCACCCTCGATCGTCATCCGGCGGGCGCGGTAGAGCGCGGCATCGACGCCGTGGGCGATGCTCTCGCGGTACGACGAGTCGCGCGACAGGTTGATCACGCCGAGCTGGTACGGCCGGTCGTCGAAGACGCGCCCGGCGATCTCGATCGTGCGGACCGGATGCTCGAGAGCCGCGCGGTGGGCCTCCCACAACGGGAGCAGGACGTCGGGGATGATCATGGTCGGGGCTCCGATGGTGTGGTGGGTGCTGGCGCATCGTGGGAGGCGTCGTGCGAGGCGTCGTACCAGGTGTCGTCGATACGGGTGAGGTCACCGGGTTCGACGGGGACGTCGGCGAGGAGGTCGCGCATCGGGCGACCGAGGCGGGGGTGGACGAGGTCCGGCGCGATGTCGCACACGGGGACCATCACGAATCGGCGCTCGTGCATCCGGGGGTGTGGCAGCTCGAGCGTGTCGATGCCGGAGACGACGGTGCCGTGTACGAGCAGGTCGAGGTCGAGGGTGCGTGGACCCCAGTGCACGATGCGCCGGCGTTCGCGGTCGGCTTCGATCCGGTGGAGCAGTGCGAGGACGTCGGCCGCGTCGAGCGTGGTGTCGGCAGCGAGGGCAGCGTTGAGGTACGGGCCCTGATGCTCGGGGCCGCCGACCGGTGCCGTCTCGTAGAGCGGCGACACGGTGACCACCTCGATGCCCTCGGCGGCGTCGATGCCGGCCACGCCGGCGCGCAGGTTGTCGAGCCGGTCGCCGAGGTCGGAGTCGAGATTGGAGCCGAGGGCGATCAGGCACCGCGTGCGCAGGAGGTCGGTGGGCACAGACACACGAGTCTTGCGCCCGGAGCACCCGACCCCCCAACTGTCACACCGTGCCGGGCCTGATGTGACAGTTCGGGAATGCGCCCGGCGTCAAGCCTGGGATCCGTCGGAGCCGTCCAGCGAACCGTCGTCGCCGGCGATCGCGTCCTGGTCCCGAGCGGGGAGGACGGGATGGAGTGCTTCGATCTTCTTCCAGTCGGGGATGGGTGCGGCCTGGTCGGGCCGGGGGACGAACTTCGAGATCTCGCCGCCGCGATGGATGTAGCGACCGCAGTTGGGGAACACGCGGGCGACCCGGACGACGATCACCGCTTGCGCACCGTGGTGGCGCTCGACGTCGGCCGGCTCGACCGAGACGGTGGCGCGCCCGTGGACCCGCATCCGCCACGGGCGTTCGGTGTCGACGAACAGCAGGGCGACCCGGCCGTCGTCGACGATGTTGCCCAGCGTTCGCCACATCCCGTTGCCGTCGTAACTCGGGATGCGCAGTTCGTGGGCGTCGACGACCTCGACGAAGCCGACGTCGCCGCCCTTGTACGACACGTCGGGCCAGCCGTCGGTGTCGACCGTCGAGATCCAGACCGTCGACTGGGCGCGGACCAGCTCGATGTCGTCGTCGGTGAGGGCGTCGTGCACGGTGAACGCCTCGAGCGCACCGGCGAGTCGTTCGGAGTCGAAGGCCTGCTGGAGCGCTCGGGCGCCGTCGCCGTAGAGCTCTCCGATTGCGGTCGCTCCGATCGTGGTGTCGCTGTCGGCCATGATGCCCCTCTCGGTCGAGGCGGCGTGCGCCCTCGAATCGAGACGGTAGTCCAGCGGGCAACGTCAATCGCCCGAGGCGTCGTTCATCTCGCGTCGCGTTCACCTGCGTGGCGTTCACCTGCGTGGCGTTCACGTGCGTCGCGTTCACGTGCGTCGCGTTCGATGGCGATGCCGACGCCGTCGGCGGCGTCGAAGATGTCGAGCTTCTGGACGGTGACCCGCACCGCTCGGGCGAGCTCGTTGCGCAACGCGAAGTCGGCGACGGCCTCCGCCCAGGTCTCGACCAGCTCGACGTGGTCGTCGGTGGCGGCTCGGGCCTCGACGAACTCGACGACGTCGGCGTACGACACGTAGGCGCCGGTGGTGCGCACCCGTTCGGCGTAGTCGTCGACGGTGTCGATCTCGATGTCGAACCGCACGCGCTGGCGTTCGCGTCGTTCGAAGTCGTGCGCGCCGATGTAGGCGTCGACCACCAGCGCGTTGACGATGATCCGGTCAGGCGTGCCGGTGCGCACGCGTGGGGTGGAGGAGGGGGAGTCGGGCATCGCCAGGGTCCTTGCGGTGGGTGCGGTGGGAGTAGCCGGCCCAACCCGCGTCGGCACGGATCCATTCCGGACGGTCGCCGAGGGGTTTCCCAGCGGGCCGGTGTGCGCGAGTGTGAGTGCATGAGTGACGCGGTCGATCTCTCGGTCCATCCCATCCACCTCGGCCTCGGTGCGAGCGCCGTCGTCGAACCGGAATTCACCGGTGCAATGGAGTGGTACGCCGGCTATGGACAACGCCACGACGCCACCGACGGCGCCGATGCTCGGCTGGTGTCGATGCACACGTTCAACGAACCGTGGGATGTGTGGGAGATGCATCCGCTCGGTCACGAGGTCGTGCTGTGCACGGCGGGAACGATGACCGTCCACCAGGTGCACGCCGACGGCACGACGGCCACCGTCACTCTGGGTGCCGGCGAGTATGCGATCAACCCGCCGGGCACGTGGCACACCGCCGACGTCCACGGTGACGCCACAGCCGTGTTCATCACCGCGGGGATGGGAACCGAACATCGGCCACGATCCGCGTGAGACCCGTTGTGGATTCCGCAACGTACGGCGCACAGATCCGGCGCCCGAGAGGAACACCGCCCGAACGTGAGCGTCCGGCGCTGGCACGACGACGGAGAGACGCGATGCTGGCGGGATGCTCGACGCCTCGTTGACCGATCCCGCCGCCCGCATCGGCGCCATCCTGCGCAAGCGGGGCGAGACGGTCGCCGTAGCCGAGGGATCGGCGGGCGGGCTGGTGTCCGTAGCGTTGCTGTCGGTGCCGGGTGCGTCGGCGTACTACCTCGGCGGGGCCGTGGTGTACACGGCGGTGGCGTACCGGGCGTGGATGCAGGGTGCGGTCGACGCGCCGCCGGGGATGCGCGGTGCGAGTGAAGGGTTCGCCGACCATCTCGCCCGGTCGGCTGCGGCGCGCCTCGACGCCTCGTGGGGGCTGAGTGAGGCCGGTGCCGCCGGGCCGGCCAACCCGTACGGCGACCCCGCGGGTCATTGCTGGGTGGCCGTCACCGGCCACGTCGACGCCACGCGGCACCTGCTGACCGGTCTCGACCAGCGCGAGGCGAACATGGTCGCCTTCGCCGCCGCCGCCCTCGAGCTGTTCGAACGGACCGTGGCGTCGGCCTGACGACCGTGCCGCCGCCGACGACCTCACTCGGCCGACGCAGCATCGACATTCGGCCCTGGTGACGTTGGCGGCTCGGGAGTACACCGAGACGTATGTGGCATCGGCGACGTCTGTGGCATCGGATGATCGGTGTGTTGCTGTTGGGCGTTGTCGCCGCCTGCGGTGGCTCGTCGGATCCCGCTGCGTCCCCGGAAGCGACCGCGCCGGAAGCGCCGACGCCGGAGGTGACCACGTCACCAGAGACGGAGTCGACGGCCGTCGCACTCGACGCCGAGCGCATCGATGACACGCTCGCCGGCAAGCTGCGCGAGTACCCCGCGCCAGGTGCACTGGCGCTGATCGCCGTCGACGGCGAGCGAGTCGGCGGCTCGGCCGGCGCCGCCGATCTCGACGGCACAGCGATCACGGCGGATGCGCGGTTCCGCATCGCCAGCATCACCAAGCCGATCACCGCCGCCCTGGTGCTCGATGCGGTCCAGCGTGGCGAGTTGTCGCTCGACGACCAGGTGAACGACCTCGTGCCCGGCCTGCTCGCGGACGAGCCGCCGGTGACCGTCCGCATGCTGCTCGAACACACGAGTGGCATCTTCGACGAAACGAACAATCAGGACATCGCCGACGACGTTGCCCTGCTCACCGACGATGCCCAGATCACCGAGGCCGACGAGCTCCTCGCCCGCTACCTCGCCGGTGAGGACGTCATCGTCCCGGCCCGCCTGCTCGTCGCCGCCGCCGAGGCGCACGGCCGCGACTTCCCGGCGGGCACCGACTTCAAGTACAGCAACGTCAACTACCAGGTCGCGGCGATCGTGCTGGAGGAGGTCACCGGCCAGCCGATCGCCGATCTCCTGCGCGAGCGCATCGTGGAGCCGTTGGGACTCGAGCACACCACGATGGCGCCGCCCGATCTCGCAACGCCCGAGATCCACGGGTACGGCACCGACATCGACGACGGTTCCCTCGTCGACATCACCGACGAACTCACCGTCTTCGGCAACGGCGCGAGCGGTGGGGTGATCTCGACCGCCGGCGAACTGCTGACGATCATGCAGGCGATCGTCGGCGGCGACCTGCTCGACGAGCAGCTCGTCACCGAAATCCGTGCGGCGACCGCGCTGTCGGACGGCACGTACGGACTCGGGCTCGCCTCCTACGGCTTGACGTGCGGCGCCTTCTACGGCCACGAGGGCGGCGTCAACGGAACGGCGTCGATCGCGCTGGTGTCGCCGGACGGATCCGACGGGGTGGTGGTCGCACTCAACCTGCGCGACGGCTCCGACGCGAGGATGCCGGCCCTCGCCGACGACCTGCTCTGCCCCGAAGCTTCACGTTGACGCTGACCGCATCGCCGGCAACGTGCGCCCCGGGCGATCCGTGGCAGCGCCGCCGTTTCAGAACGGAATGAGTTCCGGATTCCGGGACGTATTCCGGAATGATCTGCCGGGCGAAGCTGTGAGGTGGCGAAGCCGTCAGGTGGCGAAACCGTCGGGCATCGTGGTGGCGTGGCCGTCGGCGACGGTGAGCCGTTCGATGTCGATGGCCCGGTCGGGGTGGCTGGCGAGCAGCTCGGCGCGGGTGGCGGCGACGAACCTGGCGCCCGTGAAGCCGGGCGCCATCGTGCAACCGAACAGCCCGTAGGTGCCGTCGGGGTGGAGTTCGCCGGCCTGCCACGTGCCGGCCGGGACCACGTGCTGCACCAGGTGGCCGGCGTCCGCGTCGGCTCCGAGCCAGACGTCGGCCGACGCGCCGTCGGGATGCAGCAACACCAGGCGGATCGGGTCGCCGCCGTAGAAGTGCCAGATCTCGTCGGTCGGCAGCCGGTGGAACAGCGACCGTGACAGTGGATCGCGGGCGTACAACCCGATCATCGCCGTGCCGACCGGACCGCCGTCGGGCGTGTCCGCCGCCGACCGGTAGGTGCTGGCGAACAGCGTCCCCTCGATGGGCAGCGGCTCGAGCCCGTAGTGCTCGATCAGGCGCTCGACGGCCGGCTCCATGACCCCACCGTAGCGACGGGGGCGATCGTCGTCGGTGGCGCTCGCCGTGTCCGGAAGGCGATCTCGGTGAGCTGAGTCCCAGGATCCGGGACTCAGGCCACCGAGACGCGACGCTCGACGGCACCGACGGGCACCCGGCGTGTGAGGGGCCGGTCGCTAGGTTCGTCGTATGGCAGCATCTCGTCCCGTCCGCTTCGGTTGGCTCTCGCCGTGCATCGGCAACCGGTGGAGCGACCACAAGCCGATCGTGGTCGAGCAGGCCAAGCACATCCTGCCGACGGTCAACGACCACTTCGATTCGATGTGGGTCGCCGACCACTTCTGGGGGTTCGACCAGAAGACCGATCCGTTCGTCGAGGCCTGGACGTCGCTCACCTGGCTGGCGGCGAAGTTCCCGGACGTGCAGCTGTGTCACCACGTGCTCGGCCACGGCTACCGGCCGCCGGCGCTCACCGCGAAGATGGCGGCGACGCTGCAGGTGTTCTCCGAGAACCGGTTCATGCTCGGCATCGGTGCCGGGTGGCGCGCCGAGGAGTACGAGGCCTACGGCTACGACTTCCCCAAGCCGTCGGTGCGCTACGCCCAGCTCGAGGAGGTCGTGGCGATCTGCCGGCTGATGTGGACCGAGGACGACCCCAGCTTCGACGGCGAGTACTTCTCGATCGCCGGTGCCGCAGCGCCGCCGTTGCCCGAGGTGGTGCCGCCGGTGTGCATCGGCGCCAACGGCGAGCAGGTCGGGCTTCCGCTGGCGGGCCGGGTCGCCGACGTGTGGCACAACGGCGGGCGCGACGTGACCACGTGGCGGCGCAAGCTCGACATCGTCCACGAGTCGGCGTCGGCGGCAGGCCGTGACCCCTCGGAGATCGGCACGGCGATCACGATCGAACGACCGCTGCCGGAGACCGACGCAGCGTCGGCCGAGTACGTCGAGCTCATCGCCGGATGGCGCGATGCGGGCGTCGACCACTTCGTGATGGACTTCGGGAACCCCGCCTCGACCGAGCCGATTCTCCGGTTCTCCGAACAGGTCATCGCACCGCTGCGCTGACCCCGCATCAGGGTTCGAGACGGAGAGACCGACTCGCCGGAGCCCGTCATGCCAGCGCGAGTTGGGCGGCCTCCTCGGCCGACAGCGCTGATCCGATCCGTTCCAGCTCGTCGAAGTGGTCGTCGCCCAGCCGTCGGCGGGCGTCGGCGAGCAACGGATCGAGCAACCGGTGCTGGAAGGGCGCCATTGCCATCCCGAAATGCGCGCGTCCTGCGGCAGCGAGCCGCACGACTCGATCCGGCGGGCCGTCGACCGCGGCGAACGTTGCGGCCTGGATGAGCGCCAAGCCGAGATCCATCGTCGCCCCCGTCGCCAGGGACGAGCGAACCGCCGCTCGATTGAACTCGATCGCCCGCTCGGTCTCTCCCAGGTGGTGCAGCGGATACGCGACGTTGTGGAACGCGATCGGCCGCATCAGGTTCTCGCCGCCGGGTCGTGCCGACAGCTCGACCATCTCCTCGCCGAATCGGAGTCGCTCCTGCGGCGGAAACTCCTGGCACGAGCCCAGGAGCATGTCGGCGTGGATCTGGCCGTAGGTTTCTGCGGTCTCGACGAAGCGCCGCCGGGCGTCGAGCAGCATCTCGCGCACCTCGGCACTCTCGTCGCCCGACCACCGGCGGGCCTGCGCGAGCAGCACGGTCGGCCAGGCCTTGCCGTCGTCGAAGCCGATCTCGTCGCAGAGCGCCAGCGACTCCTGCAGCAGCGAGACGCCGCGGCCACCGTCACCGCTCGCGAACGCCCAGTGCCCCGCTCGGGCCAGTCCGAAGGCGATCCGACGCTGGTCGCCGGACGCCCGGTACGTACCGAGTGCCTCGTCGGTCCATCCGATGGCGACGTCCATCCGATTGCGGAACGTCTCGATCCACCCGGCGATGATCAGGGCGTCGGCCCTGGCGACCGACGTGTCCGACGACGTGGCGTCGAGCACCCGTCGCAGTTCGGCCTCGCCCTCGCCGAGGCGACCCTCGAACATCCAGTAGTTCCCGAGCGGCCACGCAAGCGGGAGGACGCGAACAGGCTCGCGCTCGATGCGGCGTCGCCACGTCGACAGGTGATCGGCGAGTTCCGCCCCGATCGCCTCGGTGGCAGCCACGCGGCCGCGGCCGAAGAACTCGTCGGCCAGCGATCGGCAGCGGGCGACGTAGTGGTCGTCGTGGCGTTGCTCGACCCCGGCGCGGTCCCCGGCGTCGTCGAGCCGGTCGTGCGCGTAGGCCCGCAGCGTCTCCAACAGCCGATAGCGGGTCGGGGCGCCGGCGACACGCACGACGAGCGAGGCGGCGACCAACCGTTCGAGCAGGGCGAGCACTTCGACCGTGTCGTCGACACCGGCGAACACGTCGGTCGCCGCGTCGAGCGTGAACGGGCCGTCGAAGACGCCGAGTTCTGCGAACGCTCGACGTTCGACCGGATCGAGCAGGCCCCAGCTCCAGCCGACGGTCGCCTCGAGTGACCGATGCAGGTCGCGTGGCTGGTGGTGGTCGACCAGCACGGCGAATCGGCGCACGAGGAGATCGGTGATCTCCTCGGTCGACAACACGTCTCGACGCGCCGCTGCGAGTTCCAGCGCCAACGGGATGCCGTCGAGCTGACGGCAGAGTGACCGCACGGCGTCCTCGTCCCCGTGGGTGGCACGATCGGCGGTTCGGTCGGCGACGGCCGCAGCCCGTTCCAGGAAGAGCCGCTCGGCGTCACCGGGACCGCCGTCCGCCGACACCTCGAGACCGGCCAGCGCGTAGCGGGACTCGCCGTTGACGCGGAGCGGGACACGGCTCGTCGCCAGGATCGTCACCCCAACCGTCGCTCGCAGCAGGTGCGTGGCGATCCCGGCCACCGCGTCGTGGAGGTGCTCGCAGTTGTCGAGGACGATCAGCGCCTCGCACGAGTCGAGTACGGCCGCGATCTGATCGACCGCTTGCGCCGGATCGTCGAACGGGACATGCAGCGTCGCGGCGACCGCCGGTGCGACCGCATCGGGTGCAGTCACCGTGGCCAGGTCGACGAGCCAGACGCCGTCGCCGAACCGTTGCCGCAGCATCGCGGCGACCTCGACGGCGAGGCGTGTCTTTCCAACCCCGCCGGGTCCGGTCAGCGTCACCAGGCGGTGTTCGCCGAGCAAGGTCTTCAGGTGCTCACCGTCGTCGCGGCGGCCGACGAAGCTCGTCAGGAACGTCGGCAGGTGGCCCGGCGCACGCTCGCCGACGGGATCGAGTGACGTGTCCTGCAGCAGGATCTGTTCGTTGAGCCGGACCAGCGCCTTCGACGGTTCGACTCCGAGTTCCTCGACCAGACGGTGGCGGATGTCGCGGAAGGACCGCAGTGCGTCGGCCTGTCGCCCGTCCCGGTACAGCGTCCGCATCAGCAGGGCACGGACCCGTTCGTCGAGCGGACGTTCCTCACAGAGCTGCTCGACCTCGCCCGTCGGCGGGATGTCGCCGGCGCGGAGGACGGCGTCCACCCGATCGGCCCGCGCGCGGAATCGTTGCTCCTCGAGCTGCGCGATCACGGGGCCCAACGACGCGACGTCCTCCATTCCCTCGTAGGGGCGACCGTGCCACGCTGCGAGCGCGGTGTCGAGCAGCGCAGTGGCCCCGGCGGGGTCGTCCGGGAGCAGCCGGCGCGCCCGGCCGGCGTCGGTCTCGAACTCGACGGCATCGATCGAGTCGCCGTCGAGCAGGTCGAGCCGGTAGCCGGTCGGGTCCCGCACGATGCGTTCCCGACCGAGCACGTGGCGGAGGTTGGAGACGTAGGTGTAGAGCGAGGCCGTTGCCCGGTCGTCGGCGTCGTCACCCCAGACGTCGGTCACGATCCGGTCGGCAGCGAGTGGATGCCCGGCATCAGCCACGAGCACGGCGAGCACGGCGCGCTGTAGTGGACCGCCGAGTGGCAGTTGCTCTGCGCCGTCGACGGCGGCAACCGGCCCGAGGACGCAGTACCGCATGTGATGACCGTACGAAGAGGTCCCGGATTGGACCAGGGTCCTTTGGAACGTCTTGAGGTCGCGCCGGCACCCTCGAAGCGTGAACCCAAGCGTGATGGGAAGGAGACGGTGATGTCCGCGATCGACGTGTTCACGATCGTGACCGACGACCTCGATCGGTCCCTGGCCTTCTATCAGCTGCTCGGTGTGGGCCCGTCCGACGCGACCAGTTCCCGGTTCGCGGTGATCGGCCTCGACCGCGCCAGTGTCGCGTGGACGTCGGAGCCCGTTGTGCCGTCGCGCCGGGGTGGTCACGTCCGCCCCGGCGTGCGGTGCTCGGACGTGCTCGAGCTCGAACGGATCCACCGTGCGGCGGTCGCAGCGGGCCACCGCGTCCTGTCGGCTCCGCACGACACAGCGTGGGGTGCGACGGTCTGCACGTTGCTCGACCCCGACGGCAACACCGTCGAGCTGTACGTCCCGCTTCCTTGAGATCGCCTTGAGGTGGCGGTCCGACACTCGAATCGGGAGGTGAGAGCACTCACCACCCGCTCTCAGCAGAAAGGAAGTGTGTGATGAACAACAAGATCAAGGGCTTGCTGATCGGACTCGCTGTGCTCCCGCTGGCCGTCGGCTGTGGGTCGGACGGCGACTCGACCGACAGCGCCGTGGAACAGACCCAACAGGTACAGGAAGAACTCATCGCTGCGTACGAGGCGGGCGACGCCGAGGCGATGAATGCCCTGTACGCCGATGACGCGGTGTTCGTCAATGCGACCTACGGAGACACCGTCGACAATCGGCCCGCAATGCTCGCACTGCACCAGTGGGTCACCCAGGTGACCGACCGTGATCAGAGCGAGATCGTCGACCAGTTCGTGTCCGCTGACGGGACGCAGGGCGTCATCGTCTACCACTGGGTCGGGAATCGTTCCGACAACGGTGACGCGTTCGACCTCGACATGACCCACATCCTCGAGTACGAGGACGGCATGGTCACCCACGTGACCGTGTCGTACGCCAACCGAAACGCCTACGACCAACTGATGGGTTGATCGATCCGCACACCGGGCGGCGCCCTCCGGATCGGCAGGGCGCCGCCCGATGTCACTCGAACCGGTCGTGGCGGTTGCGGTGGGCTCCGTCGGTGTCGGCGAGCAACTCGAAGCGTTCTCGGTGACCTCAGTCCCGGATGCCGGCACTCACGCCACCCCGGTCGGCGCGCCGATCTGGGCCCGCTACGACCCGCTGACGACCATCAGCAGTCGGCGAGGGCGCTGAGCGCTGCACCGGTCCGCGAGCGGGGCTCGTCTCCGAGGCACCGCACGTCGTGCCTAGGATCCCGGAAGAGGGGGAAACATGCACGAGGAACCGAAGCACGCCTTCTGGATCCGCAACGGGGATCACGGACCTGCCCGTGTTCTCGAGTTGGCGATCGAAGCCGAGGCGGCGGGATGGGACGGCGTCTTCCTCAGCGATGCCGTGATGGAGGGGCACACCGAGCCGTTCACGCAGCTTGCTGCGATCGCCGCTCGAACGGAGAACATCGCGCTCGGTACTTGGGTCATTCCGTTGGTCGCCCGCGATGTCGTCGCCGTCGCCCGTGGGGCCGCGGTCGTTGACGCCCTGTCCGGCGGTCGGCTTCTGCTCGGCGTCGGGCTCGGCAATCCGGTGGAGCACGAGGCGCTCGCGGTGCGGCGAGGTGGCGGACCGCTCTCCGCCCGCCACGAGGCAGCGCTGGAGGTGCTGGCTGCACTGCTGGAGGGAGAGGCCGTCACCCGCCACGACGACTGGTTCGATCTGGAGGGAGTGGCCCTCAACGTCCGTCCGGTGCGCCAGCCCCGTCCGCCGCTGCTGCTCGCTGCGTCCTGGCCGGCGACGCGACCCGTCGAACGAGCCGCGCGGTGGGAGGGATTCATGCCGCAGTGGCCCGGCATGTACGCCGGCAGCGACGAGGGCGCGTTGGAGTCCGAGCTGACCGAGCTGATGGCCCACTATCGCAGCCACGGTGGCGACGGCATCGTGGCCGTGCCGCGACTGGCGCGCTACGGCTCGACCTACGACGAGATGCTGGTCGAGCTCAGCGTGGACTGGGTGTTGACCTGCGACGACCTCGACACCGACGCTGTCAGCGCGGGGCCACCGGTCTGACCGACGGCCGCTGCGAGACGATCACGTCCCCCGGCGGAGCACGAAGGCGAACTCCGTGGAGTCCGCCGCCGCAGGTGAACCGTCGAACGAGAACACGGCGCTGACCTCCAACCCTGCGCCCGCTGCCAGGTTGCGGAAGGTGGGCTGGGTGTGCCAGTGGAGCACCCAGGGCCGCTCGGGATCTCGGTGGCTCCAGTCCCGGTCACCGGAACTCACGGCACCGAGTTCGCCGCCGAGTCGCGTCGTGGGCACCTCGGAACCCCGTCAGATGTCGGCGCCGGCTATGTGTGGGGTGGGGACAACCCCACCACCGATTCGCCGGCGTGCTCCATGTCGCCCTGCGCCCGCGAGGCGCACGATGACCTCATGAGCACAACGCCTCTCCTCCTGTCCGAACCGTCGCCCGCCGCGGCCCCCGCCCCCGGGGGCCGTTCGGCCCTCGTCGAGGCGCGCGCGTTGACCCGGATCTGGGGCCGCGGCAACGCAGCGCAGATCGGGATCTCCGACGTTGACCTCGATCTTCGCCGGGGGGAACTCGTCGCGCTGATCGGTCCGTCCGGCTCCGGCAAGAGCACCCTCGGCTCGTTGCTCGCCGGCATCGATCAGCCGACCTCGGGCTCGCTGGTCGTCGGAGGTGACCGCATCGACCGGATGCGTCCCGATCGCCTCGCCACCTGGCGGGGCGAACACGTCGGGATCGTGTTCCAGGACTTCCACCTGTTGCCGACACTCACCGTGCTCGAGAACGTCGAACTCGCGATCGAGCTCGGCGCCGGGCGGGTCGGTCGTCGCGAACGTCGTGCTCGTGCACGCGAATCGCTCGAGCGGGTCGGCCTCGACGGGCTGGCGCGCAAGCTGCCCGCACAGATGAGCGGCGGCGAGCAGCAGCGCGTCGGAATCGCACGCGCGATGGTCCGCGAGCCGGCGTTGCTGGTGGCGGACGAGCCGACCGGCAGCCTCGACCAGGCCAACGGCCACGCGGTGTTCGAGCTGCTGACCGGGCTCGCCCACCACGGCACGACGATCGTCTTCATCACCCACGACCTGACGCTGGCGAACGACGCCGACCGGGTCGTGGCGATGATCGACGGGCGGATCGAGTCGATCAGCCAGCGGGGAGCGAACTGAGATGTCCGGCATCCTGCACCAGTTCCGCCGCGCCCCCGGCCGGATCCTCGCCAGCATCTTCGCGTTGGCGCTCGCAGTCGGGGCCATCGGCGTCCTCGCGGTCCCCACCGTCGCCGGGGGGACACTCCATTCCGCCGCCGAGCGCAGCGGACTCGCCGACATCATCGTGGCGACCACCCCACTCGACGCCGATCAGATCGCACGAGTGGCTCAGCTCGATGGCGTCGTCGCCGCCGAGGGAGCCGCCGTGCTCGCCGTGTCGACGGCGGGGATCGACACCGATCTGATCGGTCTCGACGTCGACCACCAGACGATGGACGTGCTCGAGCTGACCGACGGCCGGATGCCGGCCGACGCACACGAGATCGTCACCAGCCCCCGCTTCGGCGACATCGGTGACCGGATGGTCGTCGGCGGCACGACGTTCGAGATCGTCGGCCATGGCGGCACCCTGTGGTGGTCGGACTCCGCAGTCGCCTACGCCGACCTCGACTCGGTGGTCGCCCGCACCGGCGGGACCAACCGCCTGGTGATCACCGCCGCCGACGACGGCATCGACCAACTCCGGGCGATCGCAGACGCCACGCGTGACGTGCTCGCCGACCGAGGCGACGCATTCACCGAGTTCCCCGTCTACCTGGCCGACGGCTCGACACCGATCGATGCCGACATCGAGCAGGTCAGCACACTGATCGGCCTGTTGGGCATCGTGGCCGGCCTGGTCGCGCTGGTCCTGCTCGCGTCGACGACGACCACGCTGATCACCGAACGCACCCGCGAGGTCGCGGTGATGCGTGCCCTCGGTGGCCGGGCGCGGCCGCTGCGCCGTCGCCTGCGAAGGATCGCGATCGCGATCACCGCCGTGGCGCTCGCCGTCGGTCTGCCGCTGGGCGTGCTGATCAGCAACCTCATCGCCCGGATGGTGCTCCAGGAGTTCGTCGGCGTCACCCCCGACCTCGCCGTGGACTGGTGGGTCGTGGTAGCCAGCGCGATCGGTGCACTGGTCGGTGCCCGGCTCGTTGCGGCACGAGCCGCCGCTCGGGTCACCCGGCGCCCACTCGCCGAGGCCCTGCGCGATCGCGACGGGTCGCCGTACGGCCACAGCGTGACTCAGCGGCTCGCCGCTCGAATCCCCACCGGTGGTCTGTTCGGTCGACTCGCGGCCCGTGCCTCGATCCGACGCCCGGCGCGGACGGTGGCGATCCTCGTCCAGATCTCCGCTGCGGTCGCCGCGGCGTTCCTCGTGCCGAGCCTCGTCACGTCGGTCAACGGGTTCAACGACGCCACGACGGCGCCGTGGACGTGGGAGTCGCTCACCGAGGCCCGCGACCCGGGCCTGCCGTTCGATGCCGCTGCCGTGGCGCAACGTGACGACGTCGAGGCTGGGGTGTACTCGTTCGGCGAGATCGACGACTGGGAGGTCGACGTCTTCGGTCTCGGCTCGGACACGAGATACTTCGACAGCGAACTCGCCAGCGGCCGGTGGCCGTCGGCGGGTTCTCGGGAGGCGATGCTCAGCGCCGGCTTCGCCGATCGCCGCGGACACGACGTCGGCGACCTGATCACCATCGACCTGGCATCGGGCCCGGCCGAGTATTTGATCGTCGGAACCGCGGAGGACGCGGGACGGGCGCTGTATGTCGACCGTGACGTCCTGGCGACGGATCTCGGGGTGCCAGGAGGCGCCAACGTGATCTGGTCGTCGGATCCCGCGCCCGCGCTCGACCTCCCGGTGGCGACCACGGTGACGACCGCCGACGAGATGGCCGCCGAGAGCCGGGCCGGCCGCGACGCGATCGTGATGATCTTCGGCGCCATCGGCGTCATCGTCGCCGGCGTGGCGGCGCTGGCGGTCATCTCGTCGATGACGGTCAGCCTCTACGAGCGGCGCCACGAACTCGCGGCGCTGCAGGCGATCGGCGCCCGCCGTCGACGCCTGCGGGGGCTGCTCGTGCGTGAGCTCGTGCCCATCGGTCTGCTCGGCGTGGCCGGCGGTCTGGCGCTCGGTGCCCTCGGCACACGCGGCATCATCGGCTCGTTCGAGGCCAGCAATGCCGTCGACATCGGTGTCGTCGACGCCACCGCAGCGATCCCGTTCATCATCGTCGGCACCGTCGCCGTGCTCGTGCTGCTCGCCACCGTCGTCGCCCGCAGCGTCGGGCGCCGGCCGCTCGCGGTCACCTTGCGTGGTGCGGCATGAGCGCGGCGACCGATCCGATGATGTCGTCGGCGAGCGAGTCATCGCCGGCAACCAGCGCCGGGCGCGAGACTGGCGCCGTGAACCAGCTCCCGCCGCCGATCCGGCCCGGCGCCCCGACGCCGCCGCCGGCGGGAGGACGACCGGCACCGCCCGCGGACGCCTCGGGCGAGGGGTGGGACTGGGACCGGGCACGCGATCTCGCCGAGACCTGGTTTCGCCCCCTGGCGGCTGCGGAGGGATGGCGGGCACTGGTGTTCCTCTTCGCCAGTGCCCTTGCGTCGCCGTTCCTGTTCGCGGCGATGGTGGCGTTCGGCTCGATCACGTTCGGGCTGCTGTTCGTGGTCGTCGGCTTCCTCCTGATCGTGCCGTTCTTCGGAGTGGTCGAGGCGTTCACCGGCGTCGAGCGTCGGCTCGCTGCCTTCGCCGGCCACGAGATCGAACCGCGTCCGGTCGTGCCGGTCCGAGGCGTCGGCCCGCGAGCGATCTCGCGGGCACTCACCGATCCCGTCCGTTGGCGGCAGGTCGGCTTCGTCGCCGTCAACGTCGTGCTCGCGTTCCTCTTGTTCGGATTCGGGAGCTTCCCGCTCTCGCTCGTCGTGCAGGTGGTGTTCGGTGACGGCATCTTCGGCGGGGCAGGGGTCGGCGCGTTCAACCTGTTCGCGCTCCCGCTGGTGGTCGTCGCTGCCGGTGCAATCCCGCGGATCGCGATCTGGACGGCCGGCCTGAAGGCTCAGATCGACACCTGGTTCCTCGGCGTCGATCGGCTCGCAGCCGCCGAACGGCGGGTGTCGGACCTCTCGATCCAACGCCAGGACATCCTCGACGCGGTGGCGAGCGAACGACGCCGGATCGAACGCAATCTCCACGACGGCGTCCAGCAGCAGCTCGTTGCGATCGGCCTCGACCTGGGAATGGCGATCAACCACGTCGACCGTGACCCCGACGCCGCCAAGGAGCTGATCGTCAGCGCCCGCCAGAAGGTCCAGGGCTCGATCGGCGAGTTGCGCCAGCTCGGGCGCGGCCTCCACCCTGCGATCCTCGAGGACCGCGGTATCGACGCCGCCCTCTCCGCCGTCGCCGGTGGGTCGTCGATCCCGGTCTCGGTCCACGTCGACCCCGACCTCGACCTGTCGACCGATGTCGCCGAGACGGTGTACTTCATCGCCAACGAGGCGATCGCCAACGTCCTGAAGCATGCAGGCGCCCGGGTGGCGTCGGTGCACGTGGCCAGGGTGGCGGCGAACGTGCGGGTGACCGTCCACGACGACGGTGCCGGCGGCGCCGACCCGGCGGGCGGCACCGGCATCCTCGGGATCCGCGCCAGGGTGCGCGCCGTCGACGGCACGTTCTCGATCACGTCACCGGTCGGTGGGCCGACGACGCTCGTCGCCGAGATCCCCCGCTACACGGCGGTCGATCGTGGCTGACGTGGCGACCGATCGGCTGCGAACCGTCGTCGCCGACGATTCGGTGCTGCTGCGCGACGGGTTGGTGCGCCTGCTCACCGACTCGGGGTTCGACGTGGTCGCCGCCGTCGGTGACGCAGACGGACTCCTCGATGCGGTCACCGAGCACTCGCCTGACCTATGCCTCGTCGACGTGCGGATGCCGCCGACCCACACCGACGAGGGCCTGCGGGCCGCGATCGAGATCCGCCGGCGCCATCCGGACGTCGCCGTGCTCGTGCTGTCCCAGTACGTCGAGGAGCGGTACGCCGGCGAGCTGTTGACCGGTGACGTCGCCGGCGTCGGCTACCTCCTGAAGGACCGGGTCATCGACGTCGACGACTTCCTGGTCTCGCTGCGCCGTGTCGCCGGCGGCGGCAGCGCGATCGACGCCGAGGTCGTCAGCCAGATCCTCGGACGGTCCCAGCGCACCCGCGATCTCGACCGCCTCACGCCGAGGGAGCGCGAGGTGCTGACCCTGATGGCAGAGGGCTTGTCGAACGGCGGGATCGCCCAACGGCTCGTCATCTCCCACGGCGCGGTCGAGAAGCACATCTCCAACGTGTTCATGAAGCTCGGGCTCGACGTCGAGGAGAGCGGCCATCGCCGGGTACTCGCCGTGCTGACGTACCTCCGCGGCAGCTGAGGACCCGATCGCTCGTGAGGCAGACGGAGAACGCAGCGTCGTCGTTCGCCGTCGCCCCATTGCCCACCACCCGTGTCCGGACGGTGGCCGGCGATCAGGAGGCAGCGAGTTCCTGCAACAGGGCCCGCGTGCGGGCTCGCGAGGCCGACCGGTCGTCGCCGACCGGCATCGGGGCCGCCCAGAAATCGGTTGCTCCGGCGTCGAACAGCGCGGTGATCTGCTCGGCGACGCTGGCCTCGTCGCCGACGATCGCCGCGTCTCCCGGCGACGAGATGCCGCCGTGGGCGAGGATCCGCTGATAGTTGGGCAGCGTCCCGTACACGACGAACTCGCGTGCCGCGGTGTCGCGGGCCTCGGCGGCGTCGTCGTGCACGGCGACGGGGAGTCCGGCGACGATCCGCGGTGCGGGGCGCCCGGCGGCGTCCGCTGCCGTGGTGATGCGGGGTGCGACGTGGTCGGCCACCGCTGTCGCGTTCGCCATCCAGAGAATCGTGCCGTCGGCGTGCTCGCCGGCGACGCGCAGCAGGCGCCGGCCGAGGGCGCTCACGAGCACGGGGATCGGTTGCCCGTCGACCAAGGCCGGCGGTCCGGAGGCGACGGTGTAGTCGTCGCCCGTCATGTCGACCGACTCGCCGCGCAGCAACGCGGCGAGGATCTGGACGTACTCGTCGGTGTGGCGGCCCGGCGTGCGGTAGTCGAAGCCGAGCGGCTGCATCGCCGGCTCGTGTGACGGCCCGACGCCGAGGGTGAGCCGTCCGGCGGTCCCGATCGCCGCAGCAACCGACGCGAACCGGTTCGCCTGCAGCACCGGATGGCAGGTGTAGGACTGCACGACGGAGGTCCCGAACTCGATCGTCGAGGTGGCCCGTCCGGCGAGCGCGATCGCTACCAGCGGATCGCCGAGCACGGAGCCCGGGAACCACAGCGACGTGAACCCGTCGGACTCGGCCTGTTGCGCCTGGCGGATCACCGCGTCGGTGTCGCGTCCGCCGCCGGTCAGTCCGATTCTCATCCGTCACCACTCCTCATCGGGGTTTCGCCGTCGACGACCATCCTTCCGCCTCGGCGATGCCCCGCTCGCATCGGCCACGCCAGATCCCGCAACCTCAGCCGTCGCAGCGGTCGATCGACCGTTGCGATCGACCATCACAGGATGTGGCGGGTGACGCGCTGCACCGATGCGGCCACGCTGGGGGTGACCCTGCCGACGCGCTCCAGGAGGCGATCGGTCGGGATCGAGCGGAGCGACGCTCAACTTGATCGTCGTCGATGCCATACCGGGAGAATGCCGTCGACAGGTCACGGGTCGAGGTGGGATCGGCGGTTGCCCCTGCGGCGGCCGGGCTCCTCGCTGACTCCGATCGGCCGGTCCAACTCCGCGCCGCTCAGCCGTCGAGGTACGTGTCGCGGACCGTCGTCAGCAGTGTGCCGCCGTGGACGACGTGGCCGGATGCGTCGAGCACCTGCACCTCGAAGCCGGGGTAGTGCCTGGCGAAGCGGTGGTCACGCCACGCTTTCACGTGGTTCGATCCCTTGAGTGCCCGTTCGTACGGGTATTGGGTGACCCCGCTCTTGTCGCCGCGCACGTCGCGCCGGTCACGTCCGTGGAGGATCTGGACTCGGAACCCTTCGATCTTCTCGATCCGGCGTTCGACCTGCTTCACCGTCGCCATGATCGAATCGTAGGTCGACGGCAACGGCCGGCAGTGCCGGCGTCACCGAGATCCAGGTCGGTGGGTCGAACGCCGGCCGTCGGTGCTCGAGAAGCGCAGGGTGCCGTCACGGGCACCACCTGGCGTCAGGATGCCGTGGCCGCGAGCGCGAGCTCGCCGAGGAGGTGGATGCGGTCGATCTTGTGGCCGTTCACTGGCAGATTGAGCGTCAGCCCGTCGATGCCCGTCGCCATCATGGCCTGGAGCTGTTCGCCGACGGTGTCGGGACCCCCGAAGACGAGGAACGACTTCGCCATCTCGACGATTTCGTCGCTCCAGCCCTTCACGGCGGCGATCTCGGCGGTGGGCGTGCTGGCGAGGTTGGATAGCCGATGAGAAGCGGTGCGTCATCCATGCCGCGGCGATCGACCGGTTCTCGGAGCACGGGTTCGTCGGCACCTCGATGGCCGACATCGCCGACGCTGCCGGCATGTCCCGGCCCGCGCTCTACCAGTACTTCCGCAACAAGGAGGACATCTTCGCCTCGGCGTTCGTCGATCTCTTCGAGGTGCAGGTCGAGCGAGCGCTCGCAGGACTCGATGAACCGGGAACGACAGCGCAACAGCTCGACGCCTTCCTCCAGCGCTCGGAAGGCGATCTCTGGGAGCGCATGTCCGCGTCGGCGCACTCCGACGAGATCCTGCACCTCAAGAGCGCGGAGGTCGTCGCGGCGATCGAGGGCGTGGTGGCCCGACTGTGGGACGGCATGGCCGCCTACCTCGGGCGGGCCGTGCCGGGCCGATCGCGTGCCGCGGTCGAGCGCCGCGCTGCCTGGGCCGAGGTGCTGAAGTTCGCCCCGAAGGGCTTCAAGTTCGACCAGCCGACCGTCGAGGACTTCCGGCGCCGCCTCACGGCGTTGGCCTCCAGCGTCGCCGCCGACATCGACGCCTCCTGACGATCGGTTGCAGACCGAGGGGCGACGAACAGGCCGAAGTCGGGCGCCGACCGGGCCGCCCGCCACGCTGCCGAGATCTCCCGCGTGGCCGGAAGGAGTGGCGGTCGGCGACCCGTCGCCGGAAGGTGGCTCGGGGGATGGTGTGATGTTGTCGAAGTTGACCACGCATTCGGTCAGGCCCCCGGTCGGGGTGTCACACTCCAGCCATGTCGCACACCGCTCGGCCTGGGTGCCGGTCCGGAGGTCATGCGATGTCGTTCAGCGGCGTACCGGCCGACAACGGCGGGTCGAGCCGGGCGGAGACGGCCCGGCGTACCTGTTCGTCGAACGAGCGAATGTGAGCCTCCACGAGCGCTGCTGCCCGATCAGCATCACGGGCGGCGAGCGCATCGAGGATCTCGGCATGTTCGGCGACGGCGTGTCGGGTGTCGGCGACCGCGGCGAGGTACATGTGCCACACGCGGTCGCTGTGCGCGTAGAGCATGTCCAGGTTGTCGGTGAGGAAGCGGTTGCTCGCCGCCGCCCAGGTGATCTCGTGGCATCGTCGATCGATGTCGAGCAGTGTCTCGTCCGCGGTTGCCGACGGCGCTTCGTCGATCGTGTCGCTCATCGCCGCCCAGTGCTCCTCGGTGCCGCGAGCGCATGCCAGCCGTGCGGCGTACGGCTCCATCACCGCCCGGGTCTCGTACAGCATCGACAGCTCCGACACATCGATCGACGACACGAGCATCCCGCGACGCGGCATCACCACCACGAACTGGTCGCGAGCGAGTCGCTGGAGCGCTTCGCGTACCGGGGTCCGACCGATGCCGAGCCGGTCCTGCAGGTCCCGTTCGTCGATCACGGTTCCGGGCGCCGATTCGAGACGGACGATTCGGCGCCGAATCTCCGCGTAGGCCCGTGAACTCAGCGACTCCATGTGAGTAGTGTACTGATATATCAGTTGTCGGTAGAGCGGTCTGCCACGGGATCACGGGACCATCGGGGAGCAGCACATGAACGAAGTACCAGCGAAGGCGACCTGTGTCGTGATCGGCGCCGGCATCGTCGGCAACTGCCTCGTGGGGCATCTCGCCGCACTCGGCTGGACCGACATGGTCCTGCTCGACAAGGGCCCTCTCCCCAACCCGGGCGGCTCGACCGGCCACGCGTCGAACTTCATCTTCCCGACCGACCACAACAAGGAGATGGCGCAGCTGACGCTCGAGAGCCAGCGCCAGTACGTCGCACGGGGGGTGAACAACGAGTGCGGCGGCATCGAGGTCGCGCGAGGCGAGGCGCGCCTCGAGGAGCTCAACCGACGAATGACGTCGGCCAAGGCCTACGGCATCGACAGTCGGCTCCTGACGCCGGCCGAGATCAAGGAGATGGTGCCGTTCATCAACGACGAGATCGTCCTCGGTGGCTTCTACACGCCGTCGGTGTCGGTGGTCGACTCACTGCAGATGGGCACGTTGATGCGCGAGGAAGCCGTCGATGCCGGCGCCGTCGCCGTGTTCGCCAACACCGAGGTTCTCGACATCGAGGTCGACGACGGGACGGTGCGCGCCGTGGTCACCGACCGGGGCCGCATCGAGTGCGAGCACGTTGCGATCGCGTGCGGGGTGTGGAGTCCGCGGATCGCGGCGATGGCCGGCGCCAACATCCCCTTGACTCCGGCCGTGCACCAGATGGCCGATGTGGGACCGATCGACATCCTGCAGGAGAGCAACGCCGAACTCGCGTACCCGATCATCCGCGACATGGACACGTTCTGCTACGAGCGGCAGTCATCGGGTTCGATGGAGGTGGGCTCGTATGCGCACCGTCCGATCTTCCACCACCCCGACGACATCCCCTCCAACGACGAGTCGCCGCTCTCGCCGACCGAACTCCCGCTCACGATGGACGACTTCGATCCGCAGATGGAAGCAGCGATCGAGCTGATGGACATGCTCGGCGACGCCGAGATCAAGTACGCCATCAACGGACTGCTGTCGCTGACCCCCGACGCCATGCCGGTGCTCGGCGAGACCCCGGAGGTGCGCAACCTGTGGTCGGCGGCCGCGGTGTGGATCAAGGAGGGTCCCGGTATCGCCCAACTGGTCGCCGAATGGATGACCTACGGCTATCCGCGCATCGCGGACCCCCACAGTTCCGACATCGCCCGCTTCTCTCCCCACGAGAAGACCGAGCACCACATCTACGCCCGCTGTGCGGAGCACTTCAACAAGACGTACGGCATCGTGCACCCGCGCGAGCAGTGGGCCAGCCAGCGCAACATGCGCCGCAGCCCGTTCTTCGCTCGCGAAGAGACGCTCGGCGCCGTGTTCTTCGACGCGCGGGGATGGGAGCGTCCCCAGTGGTTCGAGTTCAACGCCGACCTCCTCGAGCGCTACCCCGACCAGTGTCGACCACGACCGCACGAGTGGGACGCCCGCTGGTGGTCGCCGATCACCAACGCCGAACACCTCCACCTGCGCGACCACGTCGGCATGGTCGACCTCACCGCGTTCAACGAGTTCGACATCGAAGGCCCGGGCGCACTCGACTACCTCCAGCACATGACCGTCAACTCGGTCGACGTCGCCGTCGGCCGATCGGTCTACACGCCGCTCTTGACCGCCGACGGAGGGTTCCGCAGCGACCTCACGATCGTGCGTCTCGCCGACGACCACTTCCGCGTCGTCACCGGTGCCTTCGACGGTGGCCGTGACCGGTACTGGTTCACCCGGAACCTGCCAGCGGACGGGTCGGTGACCTTCACCGACCGGACGTCGGGAATGTGCACCGTCGGCGTCTGGGGCCCGAAGGCCCAGGCCACGATGGCCAAGATCGTCACCGGCCAGCACGAGCCCTACGACGTCACCCAGGACGGCTTCCCCTACGGAGCGGTCCGCGACGTGCTGATCGATGGCGTCCCGTGCACGATGCTCCGTATCTCGTACGTCGGCGACAACGGCTGGGAGGTGTACACCAACGTCGAACACGGACTGCGCGTCTGGGACTCGATCTGGGAAGCCGGCCAGGAGTTCGACATCCGCCCCGTCGGCATCGGCGTGTATGCGGTGACCGGTCGGATCGAGAAGGGATACCGGTTGATGGGCGCCGAGTTGGAGAGCGAGTACAACCCGGTCGAGGCCGGACTCGCTCGCCCCAAGGTCAAGTCGGCGGACTTCATCGGCAAGGCGGCGTACCTCGAAGCTCGCGACGCCGATCCGGTGGCACTCCTGTGCACGCTCGAGATGACCGACCACACCTCCGCGAGCGGCATCGAGCGATTTCCGACCGGCGGCAACGAACCGATCGTCACGCTCGACGGCGAACGGATCGTCGATGCCCACGGTCGAGCGTCACGAGTCACGACCGCGGGCGCCGCACCGTCGCTGGGGACGTTCCTGCTGCTCGCGTACCTCCCGGTCGAGCACGCGGTGGAGGGCAACGAACTCGGGGTGGTCTACATGAACGAGCAGTATCCGGTCCGCGTCGCGCGTGTCGGCAGCCAACCGTTGTTCGACCCGACGGACGAGCGCATGAAGTCCGATCCGCAGTGAGAGTGCTCGTCTGCGTGAAGCGCGTGCCGGCGCCCGGTGCTCGCATCAACATCACCGCCGATGGTCAGGCCGTCGACACCACCCACCTCGCGTTCACGACCAGCCCGCACGAGGAGTGCGCCGTCGAATCGGCCGCGCAACTCGTCGAAGAACATGGGGGCGAAGCGACCGTCCTCACGCTGGGTCCTGCCACGTCTGAGGAACAGCTCCGGTATGCCGCCAGCGTCGGCATCCACCGCTGTGTGCTCGCCGCCGCGTCGGACGAGTGGGATCCACAGCGAACGGCGTCGGGCATCGTCTCGGTCATCGGCGAACTCGAAGCCACCGACGGACCGTTCGACCTCATCCTGTTCGGGAACGAATCCGCCGACGCCGGCGGATTCCAGGTCGGGATCCGGGTGGCCCACGCGCTGGGCCGGCCGACCGTGAACGGCGCCAAGGGCCTCACGGTCGACGGCGGCCGGGTCCACATCGAACGCGCCACCGACGCGGGGCTCGAGACCTACGCGCTCACCCTGCCCGCCGTCATCGGGATCAAGGAAGGCATCAACCTCCCCCGCTACCCGACGATGCGAGGTCGCCTCGCATCCAAGAAGGTGGACATCCTCACCGTCGAGGTCGACGCGGCCGCAGGCGGGCTCCACAAGGTCATGCTCGAACGTCCTCCGGAACGCGAATCGTCCACCGTCATCCTCGGACATGGACCCGAAGCCGCGGCTGCCGTGGTCGATCTGCTCGACGAGATCGGCGTCCTGTGATGTCCGCCCCCGTGCTCGTCGTCGTCGAACACGACCGCGGTGACCTGGTTCCCGCCACGTTGGAAGCGATGACCGGTGCACGCGACCTCGCGCTCGCCTATGACGCTCCCGTCGAGGCGCTCGCAATCGGCGACATTGCCGCCGGAACCGTCGATCGCCTCGGGGAGTTCGGTGCCGGCGTCGTTCATCTCGTGACCGACGAGCTGCTCACCGACTACGGCCCCGAGATCTGGGCCGACTGCGTCACCCAGGCCGTTCGCGCACTTGCGCCGTCGATGCTGATCGCGACGGGAACCGACCGGGGCAATGAGGTCATGGCGGGGGTCGCCGCGCGGCTCGATGCGCCGTTCGCGGCCAACTGCGTCGAGGTGCGTCCGACCGACGGGGGTGCGGACCTCACGCGGGTCCGTTGGGGAGGGTCCCTCCTCGAACAGGCCCGACTCGACGCCGAGATGCCGCTGGTCACCATCGCCCACCACTCGATCGAGCCGGTCCCCGCCGCGACACCGACCGCCGCCGTGACCTCGTCGCTCCCCGTCGAGATCGACCGAGCGCTCACCAGGTCGATGGTGACCGGTCGGGTCGAACGCACCGCCGGGATCACCCTCGCCACGGCACCGGTCGTCGTCGGCGGAGGTCGAGGCGTCGGTTCCGCCGAGGGATTCGACGCGCTCGAAGCGCTCGCCTCGACCCTCGGCGGCGTCGTCGGCTGCTCACGTGCGGTCACCAACAACGGCTGGCGCAACCACGCCGACCAGGTGGGCCAGACCGGCACCCGGATCGCCCCGGACGTGTACTTCGCCTGTGGCATCTCCGGGGCGATCCAGCACTGGGTCGGGGCGATGGCGAGCAAGCACATCATCGCCATCAACACCGACGGCGACGCCAACATGGTGCAGAAGGCCGGCCATGCAGTGATCGGCGACCTCCACGTCGTCGTTCCCGCGATCACCGAGGAGATCCTCCGCCGGCGGGTGTGAGCGGCGGGTCGAGCAGCGTTACTCCCGCTCGGCCAGGTCGTCGTGCCAGGCCCGTGTCTCGGCGACGCTGTTGAACGTGAACGAGTGCAACGCCTCGATACCGAGCAGGTCGAGCTCGCCGTCGAACGCTGCGACGAGCGCCGTCGGGTCGTACCCGCCAGGTGCCATCAGCCGCGTCATCGCCGAGCGGTTCTTGCCCAGGTAACGCAACGAGGTACCGATTCCGAGGCGCGCCCCCATCGTCAACAGTGTCGTCCGGTTGACGACACCGGGCACGCCGAGGCGAACCGGCAGAGCGATGCCGCGCTGGCGCTGTCGAAGGATCCAGCGACGGATCGCGACCGGGTCGAAGCACAGCTGCGTCGACACCCACCCGTCGATCCCCGCCGACTGCAGCAGCTCGTTCTTCACGGCGAGCTGATCGGCGACGACCCGCTCGTCGATCGATGCGTGGCCCTCCGGGTAGCCGGTCACACCGACGCGCCTGACCCCGGGATCGGCGTCGAGGAGGTCGTGGAGGAACCTCAGCGCTCCTTCGTACGGCCCGAGCGGCTGGGGTGCGTCTCCAGCGATCACGAACACCTCGTCGAGCGAGTGGTCACGCAGCCACCGAGCGAGCTTCCTCACGTGCTCGCGATCCTCGACCATCCGCGCGGCCAGATGGGGAACGGCATGGTGACCGAGACCGACCAACCGTACGGTGGATTGCTGTGTGGCGGTGATGCCCTTGACCGGTGAACAGGTCACCGACACGTGCGCGCGCTCGGGGAGGTCTGCCACCGCCTGGTCGAACGACTTCGTCGGGACCAACTCGTAGTGGAGCGGCAGGTGACAGGTGCTGATCATGCGAACGTGTCCGGGAGTTCGGCCTTGCGGCGAGCGACGAACTCGTCGAGTTCGGCCTCGACCGCGTCGTCCATCGGCGGTGGTTCGTAGGACGCGAGCTGCGACTTCCAGATCCCGTTTGCTCGGGCGGGAGCGTCGAGCGCTCCCTCGTCGGTCCACTGCTCGAAGCTCGCGTTGTCGGCGGTGTCGGAACGATGGAATGCGGACTCGAAGTTCGCGAGCGTGTGCGCGGTACCGAGGAAGTGATTGCCGGGCGGATTGGTCACGATCGCGTCGACCGCCTGACCGTTCTCGCTCAGGTCGAGCCCCTTCGCGAAGGTCGCCATCATCCCGAGCTGGTCGGCGTCGAGCACGAACTTCTCGTAGCCGATCGCCAGGCCTCCCTCGAGCCAACCCGCTGCATGCAGCACGAAGTTCACCCCGGCCATCAACGTGGGGATCAGCGTCGCCGAGGACTCGTACGCGGCCTGCGCATCAGGGATCTTCGACGCAGTGAGCGCCCCGCCCGACCGGAACGGCACACCGAGCCGGCGAGCGAGTGCCGCAACGGTGTAGAGCACGATCGCCGGTTCGGGGGTGCCGAACGTCGGCGCACCGGTCTGCATCGACATCGAGCTGGCGAACGATCCGAACACGACCGGGGCGCCGGGGCGTACGAGCTGCACGAACGCCATCCCGGCCAGCGCTTCGGCCAGCGTCTGCGCCGCGACGCCCGCCGATGTCGCCGGGGCCATCGCCCCGGCGAGGATGAACGGGGTGACGATGCACGCCTGGTTCGCTGCGGCGTAGGTCTCGGCGGCCTCCAGCATGCTGGCGTCCCAGACCAGCGGCGACGATGCATTGATCAGGCTGGTCATTACCGTGCGGTCGGCCAGGTCGCCACCGAAGGCGATGCGGGCCATTTCGATCGAGTCCTGCGCCCGCTCGCCGGCGGTGACCGACCCCATGAACGGTTTGTCGCTCCAACGCAGGTGCGCGTAGACCATGTCGAGATGGCGCTTGCTGACCGGCACGTCGACCGGTTCGCAGACGGTGCCGCCGCTGTGGTGCAGGTGCGGCGACATGTACGTGAGCTTGACGAAGTTCTCGAAGTCGGCGAGCGTCGCGTACCGGCGGCCATCGTCGAGGTCGAAGACGAACGGTGAGCCGTAGTTCGGGGCGAACACCGTGGCGTCGCCGCCGACCTGGACGTTGCGCGCCGGGTTGCGAGCGTGCTGGGTGTAGACGCCCGGCGCCGTCGCCTGCACGATGGTGCGGCACATCCCGCGAGGGAACCGCACCCGCGTGCCGTCGACCTCGGCGCCGGCCGAACGAAAGCGCTCGATGGCCCCGGGATGGTCACGCACCTCGATACCGGCCTGCTCGAGGATCGTGTCGGCATTGTGCTCGAGGATCGAGAGGCCCTCGTCCGACACCAGCTCGAACGGCTGCAGCGATCGGGTGAGGAACGGGTCGACGGTGGGCGCGCTCGCCGCGCGCTGGATGCGACGACCCTCGCGGCCGCCGCTCCGGCGACCGCGCCGCTCGCCTGTTGCCCCCTCGCCTGCTTCCGTCTCGCCTGGTGCCGGGGTGTCGTCGCTCATGGTCGTGTCTCCTCGGGCTGTTCCGTCGGGGCGATGGTGTGATGGCGCCGCCCTCGTCGCCGGACTGCGTTCGCAACCGGCGGCGCCGGCAGCGCAACGTGTGTGCCGAGGTGGGTGGTCGGGGCGGTGGCGTGCGGGAACGCCATGGCCGCAACGAACAGCTCCTGGAACCGCGGTTCGGTGGCCGTCTCGATCTTGACCACGTCGCGCGCGGTCGCTTCCATCTCGGACCGGAGTTCGCCCGACAGCAGCGCTTCGACCGCCCCGACGCCGGCGGCGTTGCCGACCGAACGAATCGCGGCGAGCGGACAGTCGGGCACGAGGCCGAGCACCTGAGCGTGCAGGGGATCGATGTGTGCCCCGAACGCCCCGGCGAGCCGGATCTGCTCGACGACGGGATGCCCGGCGCGTTCGATCAGCAGGTCGATCCCGGCGCGGAGTGCTGCCTTCGCGAGCTGGATCGCCCGAACGTCGTTCTGGGTCACCGCGACCCTGGTCTCCCCTCGATCCCAGAGCACGTAGGCGGCCGTGCGTCCGTCGGCGACGACCCGGCCGTTGCGGCCGATCAGGTCGGTGCGGATGACCCCCTGGTGGTCGATGATGCGGGCGAGGAACATCTCGGCGACCACATCGATGATGCCGGAGCCGCACACCCCGGTGACGCCCGACGACGCGATGCCGCCGTCGAATCCCGGCTCGTCCGACCAGGGCGTCGTGCCGATCACCTTGATGTGCGGCTCGAGCGTGTCGGCGTCGATGCGGACGCGTTCGATCGCGCCGGTGGTCGCACGCTGACCGCTGCTGGTCTGCGCTCCCTCGAAGGCGGGCCCGGTCGGGCTCGACGCAGCGAAGAGCCGCTCGCGATTGCCGAGCACGATCTCCGCGTTCGTCCCGATGTCGACGAGGAGCTGCATCCCGGCAGACCGATGCGGGCCTTCGGCGAGGATCGCCGCGGTCGTGTCGGCTCCGACGTGGCCGGCGATGCACGGCCCGAGGTAGCACCGCCCGAACGGCAACCGCAGGTCGAGGTCCGCGGCCGGCACCGTCACCGACCGATTGGTCGCGAGTGTGAACGGCGCTTGCCCGAGCGGTGTGGGGTCGATGCCGAGGACGAGATGGTGCATGATCGGGTTGCCGACGAGCACCACCTCGAGAACCCGATCGGCTTGCACCCCGGCGCTCGCCGTGAGTTCGGCGGTCAGTTCGTCGAGTGCGGTGCGGACCGACCCGGTCAGGGTCGCGGCGCCGCCCGCGTTCATCATCACGTAGCTGACGCGACTCATCAGGTCCTCGCCGTAGCGGATCTGCGGGTTCATGCGACCACCGCTCGCGATGACGTCGCCGTTGAGGAGCGCGCAGAGGTGGCCGGCGATCGTCGTCGACCCGACGTCGATCGCCAGGCCGTAGATCTCGTCGACGAATCCCGGCCAGATCGCGGCGAGCGATCCGTCCGGTTCGAGGGCCACGGTCACCGAACCGTGCCCACGGTCGAGCGCCGGCTGGATCGAGCCAAGCACCGCTGCGGGCACGATGACGTCGAAGCGTTCATGCTGCGCGCCCAGCGCGCCGACGACCGCATCGACCGCTGTGATGTCGTCGCCCAGCGTCACCGCGGCGACGTCGAGGAAGCAGAGCGAGAACAGCGGATCGATGCGGATCTCGGGGAGGTCGAGGTCCTTGCGGACGACTTGGCGGTGCACCTGGCTCGTCGCAGGAACGTCGACCACCACGTCGCCGCAGATCGCTGCTGCGCATCCGAGGCGGTTGTCCGGCCCCAGCGGACGCGCCCCTCGGTAGTCGAGCTCGGTGTCTCCGGGCGCGCTCAACGACTCGTCGACGGCCTCGATTGCCCACTTGGCGAATGCTCCGACGCCGGGTGTCACCTGACAACGACCACACACGCCGCGTCCTCCACACACCGAGTCGAGATCAGCTCCGAGGAGCCGGGCGGCGGCGAGCACGGTGGTCCCGTCCGCGACCGTGCCGGTGAGCCCCGAGGGCGTGAAGACGATCCGGTGGTCGGACACGTCGTCGCTCAGGCTGTCCGGCGACGGCGGCGACGACCCTCGCGGTCACCGCCGGCGCCCTCTCCGGCAGCGGGATCGCGGTGGGCCCGGATCCACGCTGCGCAGTCGCGGTCGTTGCCGCTGAGCACGTCGGCGGCCATGATCGCCGCCTTGACCTCGGCGTGGAGCGGGTTCATGATCGCCGACGTCATCCCCGACGCGATCGCCATGGCGAGGAATGTCCCGGTCACGACCTGTCGGTTCGGGAGACCGAAACTGACATTCGATGCTCCACACGTCGTGTTGACACCGAGCTCCTCGCGCAGCCGACGCAGCAAGCGGAATGCTTGCTGGCCGGCCGTGCCCATCGCTCCGATCGGCATCACCAGTGGATCGACGACGACGTCGCACGCCGCAATTCCATGGTCGGCCGCCCGGTGCACGATCTTGGTGGCGACGGCGTACCGGACGTCGGGGTCCTCCGAGATCCCGGTCTCGTCGTTGGAGATGGCCACGACGGCTGCTCCGTACTTCGCGACGAGTGGCAGCACTCGCTCCAGGTTCTCGTCTTCTCCGGTCACCGAGTTGACGAGCGCCTTGCCCTGGTACACCGCCAGGCCCGCTTCGAGCGCCTCGATGATCGACGAGTCGATCGACAGGGGGACGTCGGTGACGCTCTGTACGAGCTGCACCGCGGTGGCGAGCAATGCCGGTTCGTCGGCCAGCGGGATGCCTGCGTTGACATCGAGCATCTGCGCGCCGGCGGCCACCTGGGCGATCGCGTCCGCCTCGACGCGGCTGAAGTCGCCCGCCTTCATCTCCTCGGCGAGCAACTTGCGTCCGGTCGGGTTGATCCGCTCACCGATCATCACGAAGGGCCGCTCGAAGCCGATCGCGACTTCGCGGGTCGCGGAGCTGACGAGTGTGTCGGTCATGGTGGATCTCCTCGTGCGTCGTGGGCGTCGGCGAGCTCCTCGAGGTCGAGCAGCGCCGCCCGATCGGGCGCCGTGTCGGCGAGACCCGAGACGAAGCCACCGGCGTAGGCGAGCCGCCCGAGGTACTCCGTGGAGTACGCGGCGATCAGTCGGTCGGCCTCGACCTGTGCCTCGGCGCCGACGTCTGCGTCGGGGGCGCACACGATGGTGGTCCGTGCCCACTGTGCCACGTCTTGGTCGGCGGTCGTGATCCTCGCCTTTCGTTTGGCGCGGTCGATCGCCCGCGCGAACTTGGCGGGGAGCACGATCTGGTGGCGGTCACGTCCGCGCTGTCCGTTCACCTGGGCGGGGATGTCGCGCCAGAAGATCGTGACGATCTCGGGGTTGGCCGCTCGACGCGCCATCACGCGACCCGGGCTCGCACCGTTGGCGAGACGGTCACCGAGACACTCACCGAGACGGCGTCGACGAGGGGGCCACGACCGACGTGCACGTGATCGAACTGCAACCCCAGGCGTTGCGCTGCGGCCCGAGCACGGAGCACGACCTCGGGATCGTCGGTCTGCGAGAGCAGCACGAGGTGGGTGTAGTTGCCGAAGTAGGCCGTCGCCAGCTCCGGGTGGCGGTCGAGGCCGAGCCCTGCCCACACCAACGCATCGAAGTGCCGTGCCAGGAAGTCGGTGACGTAGAACGTGCCCGGCGACCGGTCGTGCAACTCGGCGAACCGGCCTCCGGCGAAGAACTCGTAGCAGTGAGCCCCTGGCAGCCGGGTTGCCGTGGCCCCGCGGCCGTGCAGCGACTCGACGACGGCGTCGATGCCGCCGCCCGTGCCGCAGTCGGCGAACCCGACCAGGACCGTCCGTCCATCGATCGTGCACTCCGACATCTGTTCGTTGACGGCGTCGGCGATGAGGTCGGGACGGTTGTGGAGCGAGGCCTTCACGTACCGGACCTCCGCGGTGTCGCTCAGACCGAGTTGGCCGAGAACGGCACGGAGGTCGGAGGTCAGTGCAGCACAGGCGACGATCAGCGGGCCATCGGCTGTCGCAGTTCGAGTTGCGGTGGCGCCACTCATCTGACCGACGGCCCAGCCGGCTCCACCCGCCCGCGACGCATCGAGACGAGTTCCTTGGCGGTCTCCGCGGCCACGGCCGCATCTCGGCAATAGGCGTCGGCACCGATGGCGACGCCGAACTCCTCGTTCAGCGGGGCGCCGCCGCACAGCACGATGTACTTGTCGCGGAGGTCGCGTTCGTTGAGCGTGTCGATCACCACCTTCATGTACGGCATGGTGGTGGTGAGCAACGCGGACATCCCGAGGATGTCGGGCTGATGTTCCTCGAGCGCCGCAAGGTACTTGTCGACGTCGCAGTTGATGCCGATGTCGACGACTTCGAAGCCGGCGCCTTCCATCATCATCGCAACGAGGTTCTTGCCGATGTCGTGGATGTCGCCCTTGACGGTGCCGATCACGATCTTGCCGATCGATTCGACGCCGGTCTCGGCCAGGAGGGGACGGAGCAGTTCCATTCCTGCCTTCATCGCATTCGCGGCGAGCAGGACTTCAGGGACGAAGAGGATGCCGTCGCGGAAGTCGACGCCGACGATCGTCATGCCCGCCACCAACGCATCGTTGAGGACGCGCTCCGCGGTCCATCCCCGGTCGAGCAACAGCGTGGTGCCCTCGACGATCTCATCGGCGAGGCCGTCGTAGAGGTCGTCGTGCATCTGGTCGACCAGCTCGTCGTCCGGCAGCGTCGCGAGATCGAGATCGTCACCGTTGTCGTCGCTCACAATGCCCCCACAGAGAACTCGGTCGCTGAAGTTCCGACATACGGATGTATTCCGTATGGTGGAAACGTAACAGACCGATGTCGGCTCGTCACGCGCGGCTTCCCGGAGCGACGGTTGGTCAGGCCGTCGTGACGGACGGGCGATGGAGGCCCGACAGGCGTGCCGAGATGCGCCCGGCAGCCTCGACGACGGCATTCGCGGTGACGGCGGCCGTTCCCGGCGCCGGGAATCGGTAGGACGGGCCGTGCACGTGTACCGCGGCGATCACGGTGCCCGACGGGTTCACCACGGGCGCCGCAACCGAATTCAACCCCTCGGACAGCTCCTCGTAGCCCCACGCGACGCCGAGACGCTGCACCTCGTCGAGCCGGTGTGCCAACGTGACCGGATCGGTCACGGTCTTGTCGGTCCAGCGCCGCAACGGGCCGTCGAGCAGTCGCTGACGAACATTGTCGGGCGCGCCCGCCATCAGGACGAGACCCGAGGGCACGGCATGGGCGTCGATGGTCTCGCCGGTCCAGTCGCGTACGTGCACCTCGTGCGATCCCTCCACCTGGTCGAGGTAGTACACCTCGCCGCCGTGGAGGATCGAGAGACCGGCGGCCTCACCGACCTGCTCGACGAGATCTTCGAGACTCGGACGGGCGATGGTGACCAGGTTGCGACCCGGACTCGCCGCGGCCGAGAGATCGAGCATCAGCTCACCGAGCGAATACTCGCCGAGCGACTCCGCCTGAGCGACTGCGCCGACGTCGACCAGCGTGCCGAGCAGACGAGACACCGTGCTCTTCGGGAGTCGGGTTCGTTCGGCGACGTCGGAGACCCCGGCCGGGCCTGCAGCGAGCGCACGGAGCACCGCGAACGCTCGCTCGACTGATTGGACCGTTGACATCTGCTCAGACTCCTCGGCGGCGGGTCCACGAAACGGAACGACGACGCTCCTCGGAGTCAACCACGCCGACCCTTCGAACCCTCATGCGCCGCCGGGCTGCGAGCCGCCCGCGGTCCCGGCGCTGCAGGTGGCCGGCGGTTCTGGCCGCCAGCTCGCGGCCTCGGCTCCAGCACGGCCGGCTGAATTCCGAATGGTGGAGGTGTTCCACATGGCGGACAACATAGTCGCGCGAGGTGGCTGGCGTTCCTCTCCGCCGAACTGCTCGACACGCTCGCCCGCGACGTCGAGGAGGTGAAGTCGATCTCAGCGGTGTGCTCGTTCGTCGGGCGGGCGAGCTGACGCTCAGGGTTCCATCACCACCCAGCCGCGTCGCTGGAGTTCGGCGGCGAGCTGCTCGTCGGAGAACGTCTCGAGCTGCGGCGTGGATTGCCTGCGTGGCGCCGGCTTCGGCTTCACGGTCGCAGCTGCTGCTGGCTCGGACGCTTCGTGCACCGCCTCGTGGAGCGCTGCGATGAACTCGTCGGCCTCGTCGCGGGTGAACTTGCCGTTCGCCTGGCGTTGTGTGAACCCCATCGGCCCGCGGGCGTCGCGGAAGTCGGAGTGTCCGGCAGCCTGCAGCAGCTCGGTCAGTTCACGCAGCTGATTGTGTGTTGCGGGAGGACCCGACGATTGTCCGAACGCCATGTCCTCAGTCTCGCACCGGCGGCTCGGTCGTTCGGGCCGGAGTCGGACGACCGGGATCGAAGGCGGGCGCCCGGAGGTGGCGGAGGGAGGTCCCGGTGTCGAATCCGTCCACTGCGATCGAGTGGGAGATCGCGGTTCGTCGCAGGCTTCGGCAGCGGCGCTCGATGTCGTCGGTGGCGTCGTCGACCCAGGCGTCGATGGTTCGTTCCACGCCGGGCGGCGCTGGTGCCTGCGATTCGTCGTCCGGATCCTCGGGAAAGACCGGCGGGCGCACGCCGACGGGGAGCATGATGGTGCCGTCGGCTCGGATGGTGTGGATTCGACCGTGGGTGTCCCGACGGGTTCGCCATCGTTTTCGGTGCTTGCCCCGGTTGTCGTGGCCGCATCGGATGCCGGCGTTGTCCTGGTCGGTGGGGCCGTCGTCGTGCCACTCGATGGAGTGGTCGACTTCGCAGAGCTCGGCTGGGAGCCCGCAGCCGAGGTGGTCGCACTGGACCGCGAGGAGCTTGGCGGCGTCTCGGGCCGCTCCGGTGAACACCCGGACCTTGCGACCGAGGTTGATGGGGAGGTTGTCGGCGCCGAGCACGGCGCGGCGGATGTGCCCGGCGAGCGCGGCTCGCAACACGGTGTGGGGGTGCAGGGTCTGGCCGGTGGAGGTCTCGCAGCGACGCGAGTCGAGCCCGTCGGGGTCGGCCATCAGCTCGTCGAGCAGGTCGTCGGGTGATGTCAGCCCGGTGAACGGGTCGACCTGCTCGCCGGCGAGCGTCGAGTCGGGGGCGAGCCCGGCGTCGGCGAGCAGGCGTGCCCAGGTGCGGTGGTCGGTGAGGATGTTGACCAACGGCTCGGTTGCGGGCGCCGGGCGTCCGGCCCGATGGTTGGCGAGGGCCCCGCGCATGATCGCCACGAACGCGTCGTAGCTCCGTTGGGTGGCGGTTCGGGGGAGCGGATGGTCCTCGGCCCGATCGCCGTGTTCGGCGCGGCGGGCGGCGACGTCGGCGTCGTATTCGAGTTCGCAGAAGTACCGGAAGATCGCTTCGAGTTCCACGTTGACGAGCGGGTCGCCGCCGCCGGCATCGAGATGCAGTGATCCGTTCAGGTTGACGACGTGGGCGCGACGGTTCTCAATCGATTCGTCGAGGTCGTGGTGGCCGCCGTCGAGGTCGGCGAGCAGCACGAAGCGCTGCACGCAGGTTCGGAACTCGCGGAAGGGGAGGCGTTCGGCCAACTCGAGCAGCATCGGGGCGAAGTCACCGAGCCGGTCGCGGACCCGCTTGTTGGAGTGGGCGACCGCGAGTTCGTTCGCCTGTGGGGTGCCGATGTGGCCGTGGTGGAGGGCTTGGGCGACGCCCGGGAGCCCGGCGGCGACGGTGGTGAGCCGACCAACGCGGGCGGCTTCGGCGTCGGAGTAGCTGCATGTGGCCTGGAGGTAGGCCTTCAGCGAGCGGTGCCCGTCGTCGAGGTACGACCGGCGCCGGTCGATTTCGCCGGCCGTGAGTGCCAGCTCGGCTTCGATCCGCCGGCGCTCCAATTCCAGCGAGCGGACACGGTCGTCGAGGTCGGAGTCGCTGCACTCCATCAGCTCCGCCACGAGCTCCTCGATCGCCGGTTCCGACATGCCACCATGATGCGCATGGGGGTGTCACAGAGTTGCCGGGCGCGGACTTCGGGGCTCGTCGGTGCCATGGCATCATCGGTTCGATGAGATTGCGGTTCGGCGAGCACGACGAGGACGGGTACCAGGCGACCAAGGAGCAGCTCCTCGCCGAGATCGACGACTCGATGCGCACCGACGGGGCTGACCCGGGTGACATCGCCGACGTGGTGTCCTCGATCGCACTGCTGCTCGACTGGCGCTGGACCTACTCCAGCGGCCAGCTCGACGACTGGCACCTCGAGGACGTGGACGAGTTCCTGGTCGACTGGGCTCCGCGCAAGTACTCGGCGTCGCCCGAGGACGGCGCCGAGCTCTGTACGGCCGTTGCCGACTTCTTCCTCCACATGGGCGCACGTGATCGCCTGGCCGGCGGTCCCGACCGCGCCGCTGCGCTGATCGGGCGCGCCATGTCGCTCGGCCCTGCGGTCGTCGAGGCGATGGGCGACCCCTCGAGGTTCGGGCTGGCCAAGTCGATGTTGTCGACACCGCTCACGGGCGCCGACGGTGACCCGCTCGTCGACCTCGCGGGCATGCTCGAACGCGACGATCTCGACGACCAACAACTCCAGGCGCTGCTTCAGGAGCGGATGGACGCCTTCAACGCCCTCCCGAAGGACCGACGCACCGCCCTCACCGACGGCGCATCGGGCCGACGACCTCCGAAGCGCATCAACCTCCCGGTCGTCGCCATCGTCCCGAGCACCGAGGAGGTCGAACGGAGTATTGCTGCGTCGCGCCTGATCACGATGGTCGACGCCATGATCGACCACATCGGACCGAAGGGCATCGCCGTCACGTCGGCGGGCAACCTACGCTTGGCTGACGCAAAGATGCTGGTCGGCCTGCTCGGCACCGACGACGAATTCGAACCACACCTTCCGTGGAACGACGGCCCCGAACCGGTCCGCACGTCCACCGACCTGCGCCAGCTGACCCTCGTGTTCGACGCTGCAGAAGCCGCCGGCGCGTTCGAGCGCCTCAAGACCAAGGTCAAGGTCGACCCCGACTGGTTCGAACTCTCCACCGTCGAGCGGGCCCAGGAGATCATCGATGGGGTCATCGATCTGCGGCCGCTCTCCGACGCGGCGCACTGGCAACCGCTCTACGAGATCACGGCGCTGATCGAAGATGGCATCCCCCACTGGCTTGCCCTGGCGCTGCCCGAAGGCATCGAGATCGAGGTCGAGCCGATCGTCGAGCAGGCGATCGACCTCGTCGGCTCCGAGTTCCGACACAGCGGTACGTTGTTCTCGGGCCCCGAGTTCACGACGCGGTACGTGACCGCACAGGTGTCTGCGGTCTTCGCCTTGCTCGAGTTCGCCGGCATCGTCGAGTGGCACCACAGCGTCGAGACGACCGACGGCCATGGACGTTCGGTGCGCACAGGTGGCTCGTTCCGCCTCACTCCGCTGGGCCGCTTCACCATGGTCGATCACATCCGCATCGCCGGTTACGACTTCCCCACCCTCGACCACCTCGACGCGGCCGGCGCCGCCGACCTCGTCAACGCCCTGCTCACCACAGTGACCGACGCCGACGAGCTGCTCCGCCGCTGGCGGCCCGACGAATCGACCCACGACCGGGCAACAGCCCTCGCCGAGTATGCGATGGATGCGGAGTTGCCCGAACAGCGCCTGGTGACGATGGAGCTGCTCGCTGCCCTCGAACCGTCGAGCGACGTCGCCCCCGTGGTTCGCCAGATGCTCGACTCGCCGCTGTCGGGCCACGCCGCGATGTTCCTGGTCGGCAACGACCTCGCCGCCCCTGACGAACTGGGAGCCTTTCTCGACGTCGGCCCGATGGTCGACATGCTCTCGACGCTGCTCGACGAACCCGACACGCTCGCCGCGCTGTTCCTCACCTCGTACGACGCCATCGACGGTGACTTCCTCGAGGACCTGTGGCGCCACGACCAGCCCGAGACCATCGAGATCCTCGACACCCTCGGCGCGCATCTGCCGGACCGCAAGCTCGCCAAGGCCGCCCGAAAGGCAGCGCTGAAACACCGCAGCTGGATGGCCAACCGCCATCGCTGAGACGCAGAATCGAGGATGCTCCCGACGGCCGGACGGGACGCCGTTCGAGCCGCACGAACGCCGGCCCGTCGGTTGCCGTCAGCCCAGCCTTGCGATGTGTGACGCAGGCAGCACGAGGATCTCCGCTGCCTTCGGGTTCAGCAGTCGGCGCGGGCGGCGAGTGCATTGCAGATGCGGCTGCGCGCGTCATCGAGACGTCCGATGCGTCTGGTGAGCATTCCGTTGGGCGGCCGCAGACCGAGTGAGCTCATGCCGTGGCCGCGAAGTCGAGCGCAGCGAGGATCAGGTGGTCGACGTGGACGCCGCGGCGTCGGCTCGCCAGCAGGAGTACTCCCACTGCTCGATCGGGATGTCGGCGCTGATGCGCATCTTCCTTGGGCGCCACCGACGGTCGGGTGAAACCCACCGATCGGGCACGGCGGTGGCGGCGTACCGTTCGTGGATGCACCCCGTACGTTTCGACCACTACCTGGCCGGCGTGGTCGGACTGGGCCTGATGCGCCACTGGTATGCGGACGGCGAGACGAACGCGACGCGGATGGCCGAGTTGGCCGACATCCTGACGAAGGCGCACGAGCCGACGCACTCGTTCGAGGTGACGCCGGCCGAGCGGTCCGTCAGCGACGGCTACGCCGAGTGGGCGCCGACCTACGACGGTCGCAATCCCATGATCGAGCTGGAGGAGACCGTCGTCGTCCCGCTGCTCGAGCGGCTCGCTGCGCCCGGTCGTCGTGCGCTCGACGCCGCGTGCGGCACCGGCCGTCACGCCCGCCTGCTCCGTGCCCACGGATGCATCACGACCGGTATCGATCAGTCATCCGAGATGCTCGACGTGGCGCGCCGCAAGGTACCGAACGCCGTGTTCGAGGTCGGCGACGTCGAGCACCTGCCGTTCGACGACGGCGCCTTCGACCTGGCGGTCGTGTCGTTGGCGCTCTGCCATCTCGAGGACCCTTCCGTCGCCGTGGCGGAGCTCGCACGCGTGCTGGCTCTCGGCGGCACGCTCGTCGTGTCTGATCCCCATCCGATGGGCGGTGTGCTGGGCGGCCAGGCGTTCTACGGCGGCGTGGGCCCGGGGCAAAGCCTGGCGTTCGTGCGCAACCATCGCCACGGTGCCTCCAGCTGGCTGCGTGCGTTCGCAGGCGCCGGCTTGGAGGTCGTCGATTGTGTGGAGGCGCCGTTCACCGACGAACAGATCGCAACCGACCCGTCGGCGGCGTTCCACATCGACGCCCTGCGAGCAGCTGCGCTCGGTTTGCCGAGTCTCTGGATCTGGGAGCTGCGCCGGCCGGCGTGAACCGGGGTCGCCGCACGCTCAGGCGGAGGCGCGGGCCACGCCGAGATCGTCGCGCAGGTCCTTGCCCCGGACGATCTCCTTGCCGAACGGGAACAGTGCGAGCGGCACGAACTTGAACGACTGGATCCCGAACGGGATGCCGATGATCGTGATGCACAGCAGTACCCCGGAGATGGCGTAGCCGATCGCCAGGAACAGCCCGGGGATGAACCACAGGATGTTGCCGATCAGACCGCCTCGGGCGGCGGTGGGTGACGGCACGGCGGTGCGCCCGAACGGCCAAAGGGCGAAGTTGGCGAGCTTGAAGCACTGCCGCCCGAACGGCAACAGCACGATCGTGATCGACAGCAGCACCCCGATGACCGCCCACACGATCGCCATCCAGAACCCGTTGAGGATCAGCCACAGGATGTTGCCGACGGTTCTCATTGCTGGGGAGACGAGATGGAGGCAACGGGATTCGTCATCGCGTAACCGTAGCTCCGGGCGTTCGGTGAGCGCTTCGGCAGGAGCTGCCTGTCAGCAGCCGAGGGCGTAGTTCACGGCGCGGCACACGTCGTCGAGCGTCAGGTCGTCGACGGCGCCTACCCTGGTGGTGAGTGTCGACTGGGCGACGGTGTGCAGGCCGTCGGTGTTGACCACGCACTCCCGGTCGAATCCGGCGGCGACGTGATCGATCGAGACCTCGGCGGCGAGCCCGCGCGCGGAGGTGGAGATCTCGGCGACGGTGACCAACGAGCGCACGTCGAGCACCTCGGTTCGTGTGAGGACCAGCACTGGGCGGCGCTTGCGTCCCACCTGGGCGAGCCAGACCTCACCGCGGTTCACTCGGCGCTCCAGGTCTCGGCAGCGGTCCAGAACTCGTCGACCTGTTCGGGCTTCGCGAGGTACGCCGCCCGGTCCTGTTCGAGTTGAGCGGCGCGTACGGCCGCAGTCACGCCGTCGCGTGCCGCGGCGGACACGTTGACACCAAGGCGTCGTGCCTCGTCGGCGAGGGAGTCGTCCATCGTGAACGTCGTCCGCGTCGTCATGGAGTCAAATGCTCGCATTCGACACCACCACACCCAGCCGGCTGGCGCAGGACGAGACACTCGTTCGGGTCGGAGCGGTTCACGGGGCGGTCGCTGCGAGAACCAGCGCCGTGATGATCATCCGGTCGAGTGGCACGCCGCGGCGGAGGCTGGCGATCGGAGTTCGTCGAACATCTCCTGGGACATGTCGAAGGTGAGGCGCATCAGTCCGTCCGGGACCGGGCCGCACAACGGGGTGGGGTGCTCTGCGTTCATGGTGACTCCTCATGGGTCGAGCATCTTGTCGACGTCGATCTGCCGCCGACGGCGATCAGGGGAGCCGGTGACGCCAGCATGCGCGCGGCGGTGTCACAGAGTTGGTCATCGCGTCACTGCGACACCCATCGGTCACACTGAACCCATGGTGGACCGACTCCTCACCCCTTCGAAGATCACGGCGTGGCTCGACTGCGCCCATTTCCTCACGTTGCAGCACGAGGTCGAGGCGGGCACCCGCACGGTCGAGTCGAGCACGTTCGGCGAGATGGCGCAGATGCTGCTCGACAAGGGGCTCGAGCACGAGCGGGCGGTGCTGGCCCGCTATCGGGCCGAGGGGCTTTCGGTGTTCGAGGTCCCGGAACGCGAGCCGACGGAGTCGTTCCAGCAGTGGGCTGATCGCTCAGCCGATTCCCTAGCGCGGGAAAACGACGTGGTGTTCCAGATGCCGTTCGTGCACGAGGGCATCCGCGGCATCGCCGACTTCCTGCGTCGGGTCGACGATCCCGAGACCGGCACGTTCACCTACGAGCCGATCGACGCCAAGCTCGCCCGCAACGAAGCTAAGCCCGGCCACGTCCTGCAGCTCTGCTTTTACGCCGAGGCGATCGAAGCGAGCACGGGCGTGCTGCCGGAGTTCGTGTCGATCGAACTTGGCTCCGGCCGCGCCGAGCGGATCCGGGTCGCCGACGTGCTGCCGTACTGGCGCCGGATGCGGGGCCAGCTGGCGAAGCTCCTCACCGACGGCGTCGAGGTCGACACCCGGCCCAAGCCGTGTGACCACTGCCAGTTCTGCGACTTCGAGTTGGTGTGCGAGGCCCAGTGGCGCGCCGCCGATTCGCTCGTCCACGTCGCCGGCCTCCGCGCGGCCGATCGTTTGCTGCTCCAGCAGAACGGGGTGACCACGATCGCCGCGCTGGCCGAGCTCGATCGCGAGATCACCGGCCTCGATGCGGCCCGCCGCGACACGTTCGTGCGCCAGGCGCGCCTGCAGGTGCAGGCCCGTAACGCTCCCGACGACACGCCGCCGTTCGAGCTGCTGCAGGCGCCGTCGGCGACCGACCCGCTCGTCGAGGATCTCGACGCTGCCGATCCGATCGGGTTCGCGGCGATGCCGGCCCCCGACGACGGTGACGTGTTCCTCGACTTCGAGGGCCACCCGTTCTGGCACGCCGACGCCGAGCTGTTCTTCCTGTTCGGCCTCATCGAGTGCACGCCCGCGGGCGCGTGGGAGTTCAAGGCGTTCTGGGCGCACGACAAGGACGAGGAGGCGGTCGCCACGAAGGCGCTCATCGATCACCTCGGCGCCCGTCGGGTGCAGTTCCCCGACATGCACGTGTACCACTACAACCACACCGAGCGGTCGTCGCTCGAGCGGCTCGTGAAGGAGCACGGCGTCGCCGAACTGGCGCTCGAACAGATGATCACCACCGGGCTGTTTGTCGACCTGTTGCCGATCGTGAAGGGCGCGATGCAGGTCGGCGTCGAGGGCTACGGCCTCAAGCACGTCGAGCGGCTCACCGACTACGAGCGCGGCCACGAGATCGACCGCGGCTCCGGCGCGGTCGTCGAGTACGAGCGATGGATGGCGTCGAAGGACCAGGCCAACCTCGATCGGATCGCCGCCTACAACGAGGACGACGTGCGCGCCACCCGGGCCCTGCGCGACTGGCTGGTGCACCAACGTCCGGGGGAGATGCCGTGGCGGCCGGCCGTGCTCGGCCGCGAGGAGCCCGACGCCGAACTCGACGCCCGCATCGAAGCGCTCCACGCGTTCGGGCCCGGCACGGTCGAGCACCTGATGGGCGACCTGCTCGGTTACTGGCGTCGCGAGCGTTTGGTCGTCAACGCCGACGCATACCGCCTGTCGATCGCCGACGAGGCCGACCAGTTGGAGTCGCTGTCGGCGATCACCCGGCTGACGTTTCGGGGTCTCGAGCCTCAGGTGCTGAAGAACGGCAAGCCGTCGAAGTGGCCGTGGGCGCGCTTCACGTTCCCGCCCCAGCCGATCGACGTCGAGATCACGCGGGGCTCGAAGTTGATCGTCGCCGTCAACGAGCAGGAGTGGGTGTTCTTCACGGTGGCCGAGATCGACACGGCCGCGGGCGAGCTGGCGGTCACGTGGGACGGCGACGCCGCGGAGAAGGGCGTGTACCCGTCGTCGCTCGTCCACTACGAGTGGTTCCGCGAGGGAGCGAAGCTGAACGCACTCGAGGGACTGGCCGACGAGATGCTGGCGGGTCGCGCCGACCGGGTCGCCCATGCGATTCTGCGTCGCGACCTCCCGATGTTCACGCCCGGGCAGGGGCCCGACGGTGGCCAGTTCGTCGGCGGCGTCGATGCGGTCTGCCGGTGGGCCACCGGGCTCGACCGCAGCTACGTGCCGATCCAGGGGCCGCCCGGCACCGGCAAGACGTACACCGGCGCGCACATGATCCGCACGCTCATCAACGCCGGCCTGCGGGTGGGCGTGACGGCGATGAGCCACGCAGCGATCGACAACCTGATGCACGCCGTGGTCGAACGGTTCGACGAGGGGGGCGACTCGGAGAACCTGCGGGCGGTGCGCAAGGCGAAGGGCGGCTCGGTTGCCGGCGTGCAGTACGTCGACGAGAACCAGCGGGTGGCCGAGGGCGACTTCAACGTGATCGCCGGGACGACGTGGCTGTTCGCCAGCCAGGCGATGCGCGACCACCCGGTCGACGTGCTGGTGGTCGACGAGGCGGGCCAGCTCGGCCTGGCGGACACGTTGGCGGCGACGATCTCGACGACCAACGTGATCCTCCTCGGCGATCCCCAGCAGCTGGCGCAGGTGTGCAAGGCCAGCCATCCGGGAGGTGCCGGTGCGAGCGCGCTGGAGCACCTGCTCGGCGATGCGCTGACGGTGCCGGCCGATCGTGGCGTACTGCTGGAGACGACGTGGCGGATGCACCCCGACGTGTGCGAGTTCATCTCCGAGGTGATGTACGGCGGCAAGCTGCACAGCCACGAGTCGTGCGTCGGCCAGTCGGCTGCCGGACAGACGGGCCTGCGTTGGCTGCGAGCCGAGCACAAGGGCCGCTCCACCGAGTCGCCGGAGGAGGCAGCGATCGTCGTGGCGAAGGTGGAGGAGTTGCTCGGCCAGCCGTGGACCGACCAGCACGGCGTCACCCGCCCGCTCACGATGGCCGACTTCATCGTGGTCGCCCCGTACAACGACCAGCGCCGCTGCATCACGGAGGCACTGCGTGTCGACCCGGCGACGAGGAGTGTCGAGGTCGGCACGGTCGACAAGTTCCAGGGCCAGGAGGCCGCGGTGGTGTTGTTCTCGATGACGACGTCGTCGTCGGAGTTCATGCCCCGCGCCGCCGATTTCCTGTTCTCGAAGAACCGCCTGAACGTGGCAATCAGCCGGGCGCGGTGCCTGGCCTACCTGGTGTGCACCGACGAACTGCTCGACACCCGAGCACGCGACGTCGAGGAGATGGCGCTGATCTCAGCGCTCTGTTCCTTCGTCGAGCGGGCAAGCTGACGGGAGCGTTCCGCGAAGCCGCAGCAGAATCAGCAACCGAGCGCGTAGCTCACGGCGGCGCACACACGCTCCAGCGTCGCGTCGTCGACCTCGCCGACTCGGTCGGTGAGCGTCGACTGGGCAACGGTGTGCAGGCCATCGGTGTTGATGACGGATGCCCGGTCGTGACCCGCCGCGACGTGATCGAAGCTGACCTCCGCAGCGAGCCCTCGTGCCGACGTCGAGATCTCCGCGACCGTGACCAACGAACGAACGTCGATGACCTCGGTGCGGGTGAGGACGAGCACTGGCCGACGTTTGCGACCGACTTCGGCGAGCCAGACGTCGCCGCGATTCACTCGTCGCCCCAGGCCTCGGCGTCGACCCAGAATCCGTCGACCTTCTCGGGCTTGGTCTGAGAGGCGGCCCGATCGCGTTCGGTCAGGGCCAACCGCACTGCTGACGCACCGCGGTGCCTGGCTGCGGCCGACACGTTGATGCCGAGAAGCCGCGCCTGCTCGGCGAGCGACTCGTCGAGCGTGAAGGTCGTCCGCGTTGTCGTCATGGCTGCTGAAGGTAGTACGAGATGCTCGCGACGGTGATGGTGCCGACTGAGTGGTATGCGTGTTGATCGTTCATGCGACGCACCCGAGTGCTCGCACTCGTGCACGGGCGAGTCGTGTGGCTTCAGCGATCTCGTCGGCGGTCTCGAAGGCGGTCGGTTCGTCGCTCGCGTCGTCGCCTGATTCGTCGCTCGCTTCGTCGGGGAAGACGGGTGGCCGGACGCCGACGGGCAGCATGATCGTGCCGTCGGCTCGGATGGTGTGATTTCGTCCGTGGATGTCGCGACAGGTGCGCCATCGTTTTCGGTGTTTCGCCCGGTTGTCGCCGCCGCATCTGACACCGGCGTTGTCCTGATCGGTACCGCCGCCCTCGTGCCACTCGACGGAGTGGTCGACCTCGCACAGTTCGGCGGGCAGGCCGCAGCCGAGGTGGTCGCACTGCACGGCCAGGAGCTTCGCGGCCTCGCGTGCGGGGCCGGTGAACGCCCGGGCCTTGCGCCCGAGGTTGATCGGGAGGTTGTCGGCGCCGAGCACGACGCGACGGATGTGCCCGGCGAGCGCTGCTCGCAGCACGGTGTGCGGGTCGAGGATCTGTCCGGTGGAGGTTTCGCAGCGTCGCGAGCTGATCGAGTCGGGATCGGCCATCAGCTCGGCGAGCAGTTCGTCGGGTGATGCCAGCCCGGTGAACGGGTCGACCTGCTCACCGGCGAGCGTGGTGTCGGGGGCGAGGCCGGCCTCGGCGAGCAGGCGCCCCCACGTGCGGTGGTCCGTGAGGATGTTGACCAACGGCTCGGTCGCGGGTGCCGGGCGGCCGGCTTCGTGGTTGGCGAGCGCACCGCGCATGATCGCCACGAAGGCGTCGTAGCCGCGTTGCGTGGCGGTGCGGGCGAGCGGGTGTTCGTCGGCATGCTCGCCGTGCTCGGCGCGACGGGTAGCGACGTCGGCGTCGTACTCGAGCTCGCAGAACCGACGGAAGATCGCTTCGAGCTCGACGTTGACGAGCGGGTCGCCACCGCCGGCATCGAGGCACAGCGATCCGTTCAGGTTGACGACATGGGCGCGCCGGTTCTGGATCGATTCGTCGAGGTCGTCGTGGGCGCCGTCGAGGTCGGCGAGCATCACGAAGCGCTTCACGCACGTGCGGAACTCGCGAAAGCTCAGGCGCTCGGCCTGATCGAGCAACATCGGGGCGAACTCGCGCAGCCGGTCGCGGACCCGGCGGTTGGTGTGGGCGACGGCGAGCTCGTTGGCTTGTGGAGTGCCGACGTGGCCATCGTGGAGTGCCTCGGCGAGGCCGGGGACGTCGCCCACAGCCGCGGTGAGGCGACCGACCCTGGCGGCTTCGGCGTCGGAGTAGTTGCACGTGGCTCGCAAATACGCCTTCAGCGAGCGGTGCCCGTCGTCGAGGTACGACCGGCGCCGATCGACCTCACCGGCGCAGAGGGCGAGCTCGGCCTCGATCCTCCGGCGTTCCAGTTCGAGGGAGCGAACGCGGTCGTCGAGGTCGGAGTCGCTGCACTCCATCAGCTCCTCGACGAGCGCTCCAACCCGCCCGCTGATCGCCACGTCCGACATACCGTCATCATGCGCATGGGGGTGTCACAGAGTTGCCGGACGGCGGTTCTTCGGGGCGCGGCTCGGCTGATCGGTAGGTTCCACGGATGGCCGACGACCAGACGTTCCACGACGACATCGAGGGCTACACCGGCCGGCTCAGCTATCGGATCGGTGAGACGGTCACGTTGCACGTGTCGACGCACAGCCCGCGCTTCGACGTCGTCGTCGAGCGGTGGGGTGGCACCCGGGTGCGGCGATGGGAAGCCGCCGACGTGCCCGGACGGTTCGTCGAGCCGCCGCCCGACGCCGACTCGGCCGGATGTCGCTGGCCGGCCACGATCGAGATCCCGCTCGGCGACGACTGGCAACCCGGCTTCCACCTCGTCACCCTCACCGCCCAGGGCGCTCCCGCCGCGCACGACATTGCCCATGCCTGCTTCGTCGTCCGGCGCCGCGCCGGCGATCCGCCGCAGGCGCGTGCGTTGCTCGTGCTCGACACCAACACCTGGCACGCCTACAACACGTGGGGCGGCCGCAGCCTCTACACCGGGGCCACGACGGTGTCGCACGCTCGACCCTTCGGACGCGGGATGCTGTGCCGGCCCGAGGTCGATCGCGACGACCGCAAAGCGCGACCCGTCCGGTGGGGTGAGGAACCCGACGTCGACGGCTCGATCTTCCAGCGCTACCGGACCGAGCATGACTACCCGGCGGCGATCGGGTCGGCGGGGTGGTTCACCCACGCCCGTCGGTTCGTGGAGTGGGCCGAGGGGTCGGGTCACCGGTTCGACTACGCCGTGTCGTCCGATCTCGAGCGTGATCCCGACGCGCTCGCCGGGTACGAGACCGTCCTCAGCGTGGGGCACGACGAGTACTGGTCGGCCGGGCAGCGCCGCGCGGTCGAGGACCATGTCCGCTGTGGTCGGAACTTCGCCAGTTTCTCGGGCAACACGATGTTCTGGCAGGTTCGCCTCGACGATGGCCCGGGCGGGCTCGCCATGGTGTGTCACAAGTACTCCGCCCACCTCGACGATCCGGTGGTCGAGGCCCGTGACCCGACCGGGATGACCGGCATGTGGGCCGACCCCCTGGTGGGGCGACCGGAGTGGGAACTGCTCGGAGCCGGCTCGGCGTTCGGGCTCTATCACCGCTTCGGCATGGCCACGCCGCGCGGCGTCGGCGGGTTCGTGGTGTACCGCGACGACCATTGGATGCTGAATGGCACCGGGCTCGGCTACGGGGACGTGCTGGGCGTCGCCGACGGTGTCGTCGGCTACGAGACGCTCGGCTGTCCGCTCACGTTCGACGACCTCCAGCTGCCCGTCGCTCGATCGCACCCCGGCTTGCCCTCCGACATCGAGATCGTCGCGTTCACGCCGTCGAGCAATCTGAGGGTCGGCGAGTACCCGGCGTCGATCTCGGCGCTCAGCGACCAGGGCGACGCCGAGTTCATCGCCACTCGGCTCTACGGCGACGCCGGTGACACCAATCTCGCCCGCGTCCGCCACGGGAATGCGGTGATGCTGACGTGTCGCCCGTTCGGGCCCGACGGTGGCGAGGTGGTCACCGTCGGCAGCACCGACTGGGTGTTCGGTCTCGCATCCGACCCCGCGGTGAGGCAGGTGACGGCCAACGTCCTCGACCGCTTCGCGAGGTGAGCGATTCGATCTTCCGCCGTCGACGCCTCACCGACGAGGTATCGACGGTCAGGTGGCGTCGATCGACGTCAGCACGTCGTCGACGGACCGCGACGCCGGCGCCTCTCCGGCGAGTGCCATCTCGACGGCGAGGTTCTGCAGTGCCCGGTTGGCCGGGGTCGGAATGTCGTGGAGTCGGCCGAGCAGCACGATCTCGCCGGTGAGGTAGTCGGTCTCGATCGTGCCGGTGCCGCGTCGCAGGCTCTGCCACGACGACCCGCCGGCGCGGTGCTGGTCGTCGCCGACCGGTTGGATCTTCAGTGCGTCGCCGCGGCGGGCCAGGTCGTCCTCGACGGTGGTCACCGTGATCCCTGCAGCAGCGAGCACCGCCTCGCCTTCGGCCTGCACCATCTCGCCGAGGCGTCCCCCGAAGCCGGCGCGGCCGCACACCGCTTCGACCGCGTTGCCGAGGTTCATCAGCAGCTTGCGGTACTTCCAGCTCATGATGTCGTCGCGTGGGATCGAGCCGAAGGTCGCCGCTTCGAGCGTGGCGGCGAGCTGCACGCTCAGGTCGTCGATGCCGTGCGGGTAGCGACCCACGTCGAGGAGTCCGGAGCTCGGTGCGGTCCAGACGCGAACGACGCCGGGGGCGAGGTGGTCGGCGGGGAGCATCACGCAGATGCCGTACACGTTGGGGAACAGGCGCAGCGCCTGGCGTTCGTTCTCCACGCCGTTCTGCATGCACACGATCGGCTGGTCGGTGACGCCGGCAGCCCGCAGGTCGTTCAGCACGCCGATGGTGTCCTGGCCCTTGACGCCGAGCACGAACACGTCGTCGTCGGTGATGTCGATCTCGCCGATCGACGCGGCGACCGGTAGTTCGACGATCGTCGTGCCGCCGGGCGACTCGTAGCGCAGCCCCGACTCGCGCATCACCCGGGCGTGCTCGCCGCGGGCGACGGCGACGACCGGCGTGCCGGCGATCGCAAGGTTGGCGGCGACGACCCCACCGACCGCTCCGGCACCGACAACGATGATCCGCATGGGGACGACCCTATGGGGTCAGTCGACCGATGAGGAACGCGACGCCGTCACCGAACGGGACTGTGACACCGAACGCGGCCATGACACCGAACGCAACCATGACACCGAACGCAACCATGGCGCCGATCCGAAACTCGGTGAGCTCAGTCCCGGATTCCGGGACTCACTTCACCGAGATTCGTGCGCGTCGATAGCCTCCGGCGGATCGATGCGCAGCGGCGCACGATCTGAACCCCCACCCACCGAGGATTGCGATGACCACCACCTTCGAAGCGGCGACCTCGATCGTCCCACGTGGCCATGATGACGCCGGACGCCGGCACTACGACGTCGAGCTCGTCGACGAATACGCGATCGCCGGCACCAAGCCGAACGGCGGCTACATGCTCGCCTGTCTTGGTCGTGCCGCGCTCGACGCTGCCCGGGAGGCCGGCTCGACGCACGAGCACGTCATTTCCGCGTCGGCGCAGTTCCTGTCGTCGCCCGACCTCGGCCCGGCGCAGATCGCCACCGAGATCGACCGGATTGGCAAGACCGCCAGCCAGGTGAACGCGACGATCGGGGTCGATGGAGTCCTGGGTGTGCGGGCGCAGTTCACGCTCGGGACGCTGCACGAGGGGACGGCGCCGTTCTGGGGCGAGATCGTTCCCTGCCCGTTCCCACCCCTCGAGGACCTGCCGCCGTCGCCGATGGCCGGCCAGCGCGGCAACTCGATGCAGTTCGATCCCGACGCCGGCTTCAAGATGACGCCCGACGGGCCGATTGCCAACGGCGGCGGCGAGTTCCGGGCGTACCTGCGTGACGAGGTCGACGACGTGTTCGACACGGTCGGGTTGCTCTACGCGTCCGACGTGATGCCGCCGGCGACGTTCGGTGTGGTGCAGACGGGGTGGGTGCCGACGCTGGCGATCACGGTCTACAACCGGGCGATCCCGGCGCCGGGGCCGTTGCGGCTGCGGTTCCGTGTGCAGGTGATCCACGATGGGTACGCCGACGAGATCTGCGAAGCGTGGGACAGCGAGGATCGTCTCGTGATGCAGTCGACGCAGATGACCGCCCTCCGCATCCCGCCCGACGCAACGCTGCTCCCCGACGCCCGGTAGCTCGCCCGATCTGCGCCCCGTGGGTCCCGGACTCCGGGACGCAGCTGCCACAGATCGCGAGCTTCAGCGCTCGATCGTGACGCGTCATCGTGGCGCCGCCCCAACCGTTGACCAGATCGCGTCCTTCGACGGTCACCTCCGTCGACGTCGGGTGGGATCACGACGCCGGTGAGCGACCGGGTGAACGGCTGCTCAGCGGCGTGGTCGTGGGTGAGTTCCCGCACGCCGAGCTCGGTGCCGTCGGGGGCGACGACCCGCCAGGCGTCGGCGTAGCGCTCGGGCGTGTCGTACGGCGACGAGACGGTGACGTCGAACTGGAAGGTGTCGCCCTGAGCAGTGACGACCACGTCGACGATGTCGGGAAACAGCTGCTCGCCGGCGCTCGTCTCAGCGGTCGTCGCGATGCTCGCTGGCGTCGGGGATGGCTCCGGTTCCGATGCACTGTCTTCGTTGCCGCAGCCGGCCACGGCCGTCGCCGCGACCACGAACACGATGGCGAAACGGGTGAGCACGAGGTCAGTCTCGCCGATCGTCGAGTACGACCGACGTCGCCGGCAGTGGTTGGTCCGGCGCACCACGATGGGTCGCAGACCGGGATGCGCCGACCTGGTCATCAGCTGTCGCCGGCGGACTCCCAGGCGTTGCGCACGAGTTGCTCGAGGACTGCTGGGTCGGCGTCCGTCAGCTTCTTGAGATAGAGGCAGCCCTTGCCCGTCGAGTGTGGCCCGAGTGCGTCGAGCAGCGGATCCGGCGCCTCGTAGCCGTTGTGGATCCCGTAGATGGTCAGCGCCTGCTTGCGCGGTGAGAAGCCGACGACGAACCACTCGTTGGTGCCGGTGGTGTTGGTGTACGTCGTGTTGCCGAAGCCGATGATCGATGGGCCCCACATCGTTGCGGGTGCTCCGGTGACCCGCTCGAGGAGCGAACGCAGCGCGTGGCCGTCGGCGCGGCGGCGTTCGTTGGGGACCGCGTCGAGGAAGGCGGTGACGTCCTCGCCGGTCGGGCGTGTCGCAATCGTTGCCATCACCACACTGTTGCACGGTCCGTGTCACTCGACGACGCCTCGGCCGTCGAGTTCGTGCAATGGGGCCCGAAGCGGGGAGTCTGGTGTCGTGGCCGTCACCGACAGCGTGAGACTCGCCCGCCGGCTCGGTTGGCTCGACCCGCGGCAGATCGCGGCCACCACAGCGGCGCTGACCCGATGGGGGCCGAACCTCGCCGCGCTCTACGCGGCTGCGGCGGTGCGGCATCGCGGGCGCACCGCGATCGTTGATCACCGCGGCACGGTGTCGTTCGGTGAGCTCGACCGGAGCTCGTCGGCGCTCGGTCAGGGCTTGCGCTCGCTCGGCCTGGCCCACGGCGACCATCTCGGCGTGTTGTGCACCAACCACCGCGACTTCGTCGACGTGTCGATCGCCGCGGCGAAGGTGGGCCTCACGTGCGTGTACCTGAACACCGGCTTCGCTGCCCCGCAGCTGGGTGAGGTGCTGCGTCGGGAGGGCGGTGCTGACGGTGTCGGTGCGGTGGTGGTCGACAGCGACCTCGTCTCGGTGGTCGAGGCCTCGGGCTTCGACGGTCACGTGGTGGTGGCCGACGGCGACCGCGACTCGACATCGGGATCGCACCGGTCGATCGACGACGTCCGCGCGATGGGATCGTCGCGACCGCTCCCGCCGAGGCTCCCGATCGCTCCGGTGCTGTTGACGTCAGGGACGACGGGCACGCCGAAGGGTGCGCGCCGTGCGGGACGGCCCGCCGGGCTGTCGTCGGCGCTCGGGGTGCTGGAACGCATTCCGTATCGGGCCGGCGATGTTGCCGTGATCCCGACGCCACTGTTCCATGCGTGGGGGCTCGCTCAGTTGACGATCGCGGCGGCCACGGCGTCGACCGCCGTGTTGGTGCGCCGATTCGACGTGGACGAGACGCTCGACGCGGTCGCCGCCGAGCGAGCGCAGGTGCTCGCTGTCGTGCCGGCGATGCTCCAGCGGATCCTCGCCGCCGACACGAACGACCGTCACCTGTCGTCGTTGCGGATCGTCGCCTGCAGCGGCTCCGCTCTTCCGGCTGTCGTGGCGACGGAGTGGATGGATCGGTTCGGCGACAACCTGTACAACGTCTACGGCTCGACCGAGGTCGGCCAGGCGACGCTCGCGACCCCGGAGGATCTGCGCGCCGCACCCGGAACCGCGGGCCGGGTCATCGCGGGCACCGTGGTGGAGGTGGTCGACGAGCGGGGTGAACCCGTCGCGTCGGGCGAGACCGGCCTGATCATCGTCGGCAGCGACGCCCAGTTCACCGAGTACACCGGAGGTGGAACGAAGGAACGGATCCGCGGGCTGATGTCGTCGGGTGACGTCGGGCACTTCGACGCCGAAGGCCGGCTGTTCGTGACCGGGCGCGCCGACGACATGATCGTCAGCGGCGGCGAGAACGTGTTCCCGCTCGAGGTCGAGGAGATCCTGTTGTCACACCCCGACGTGGTCGACGCCATGGTGGTCGGCGTTGCCGACGTCGACTTCGGCCAGCGGCTGGCAGCCATGGTGGTGCGCAGGCCCGGCGGGTCGATCGATGCCGACGGGATCCGATCGTTCGTCGCCGCTCGGCTGGCTCGTCACAAGGTGCCCCGCGATGTCACCTTCGTCGACGAACTTCCCCGCAACACCACCGGCAAACTGCTGCGACCCCCGAGTCGGTAGGGCGTCGAACGGCGCTGCGCCCGGCGGCTGTCACACGAGCCGACGGTCCGGCAGCGGTGTCGAAGATGGAGTTGAGCCGCCCCGGTCGATCGCTGCCGCGCTGTGCTCAATGGGGCGGCAAGGTGAACCCGCATCGAGCGTCGGCGGTGCGGGCCAGCCGGCGATCGAGGGTGACGAGGGCAACTTCGAGGCGCTCAGCGAGGGCGAGGTACCACGCGTCGTACGGCGACGCTGCGTGGCGAAGCGCCCAAACTCGCGAAGCGAACGGTTCGAACGGGTAGAGCTCCACGCCGAGGTCGAGCAGATCCTGGTGGATGAGCGCAGTCTGCTCGGGCGTGAGGACCTCCCGGCGTTCTGCGATCCGCAAAGCGCTGGTCACCTCGACCGGCATGAGATGCGGCGCGACGAGGTCCGCTCCGTCGATGAGGTCGTTTGCCCACGTCGTCATGCGATCGTCGCTGTCGGACAGGAGTGCCATGACGAACGAGGCGTCGACGACGAGGGTGCCGGTCACGTGCGGTCAGCGCGCCCGGCGTCGAGCAGTTCCAGGATCTGTTCGCCGTCCAACCCTCCGCCGGCCTGACGAACACGATCCTGGGCCCGGGTGACGATGGCAAGGTTGTCGGGGCGTTCAGCGAGTCGGATCAGTTCGGCTCGGAGGTATTGCTGGAGCGATCGGCCTGACGCAGCCGCTCGCTCCGCCAGCAGGTCTCGGGTGTCGTCTGGGACGTCTCGGATGGTGATCGCTGGCATGCATGCATTTTGCAGCTGCTCCCGCTCGTTCGCAAGTGCCCGGCGACGGCGGCGGCTCATGGCTGCGTTGCGGCGAAACAGAGCGCCGCGAGTATCAGCTCGGAGACGTGCATTCCGTGGCGTCGACTCGCACGCCGGAGTTCCTCGAACATCTCGAGCGGGATGTCGGCGCTGACTCGCATCAATCCGTCAGGAACCGGACCGCAGAGCGGTGTCGGCTGGTGGTTCGCATGCATGATGTTCTCCTCGGCGATCGAAATTGCGCAGGAGGGAGTCGGTGCGATCAGTATGCGCACGCCGGTGTCACCGAGTTCGCGGGCGCAGCACCGGATCCCGGCGCGAGCCTTCGTCCTGACGTCTTGTGATTCGAACTCGACCGGTGGGAAAGTGTCGGCGATGCCGGTGCTCGAGCGGACGGGTGCGATCAGTTTGCGACGACACGAAGTACGCGGCGCTGCGCTGGTCGGGCTGATCGCTGTGGCGCTGCTGGCCGGTTGCACGTCGGCGAGCTCGGACGGCGCCGCCGGCGGGGGAGGACCTCCGGTCGAGGCCGGTTCATCGACCGCCCCGCAGGCGAGTCCAACTCAGGAGACGGATGCCTGGCGGAGCACCGAGATCGTCGACGGCGACACGCTGTACGTCTCGGGTCCGCTCGGGGAGCTGGAGGTCCGGATCATCGGCGTCAACACTCCTGAGTCGGGTGAGTGCTTCAGCGACGAGGCGACTGATGCCCTCGCCGAGCTGGTGACCGGGAACGACCTGGTGCTCGTCGTCGATCGATCCGACGTCGATCAGTTCGGGCGCGCCTTGCGCTACGTGGAAACCGCCGATGGTGTCGACGTGGGCGCCGAACTCGTTGCCGACGGCTTCGCCATCGCCAGGCGGTATCCGCCCGACGACGCCCGCGCCGACACCTACGCCGAGCTGCAACGGACCGCGCAGCGAGAGGGTCGTGGCCTCTGGGCGCCGGATGCGTGTGGCGCCAGCGATCTCGACGGCGTGGAGATCGTCATCGACGTCAACGCCGACGCGCCCGGCGACGACGGCGTGAACCTGAACGGCGAGTGGGTCCGGTTCACCAACACCGGCGCCGACACGGTTGACCTCGACGGTTGGGAGGTCGCTGACGAATCGGCGTCGCATCGCTACACGTTCGACGACCTGCGCCTGGAGCCTGGCGCCGAGGTCACCCTGTTCAGCGGCTGCGGTCCCGACGACGAGACCGCCCGCTACTGGTGTGCGTCGGGCAGCGCCGTGTGGAACAACAGCGGCGACACCGTGTTCCTCCGCGACGAGAACGGGAACATCGTCGCCTCGCTGTCGTACGGCGACTCCGGTTGAGAGCATCGTCTGTGGCGTCCACGTGTCGACGATGAAGTCCCACAACCGCCGCTTGCGTCAGGGGCAGCCCATCACCCAGCGGTAGGTGACGTCGACGTCGACGTCGCCCTCGTCGCCGGGGATGGTCCCGAGCAGGGTGACGGTCATCCGTCGTGCGTTGAGGTCGCTGTCGACTCCGCCGGTGTCGTGTTCCGAGATGACCATCTTGACTGGCCCTTCGTACCGCTCTGACACGGACATGTCACCGCCGGGGAAGACCGTGACCTCGAGGTCGACGGGATCGAATTCGCCCGTGGCCCCGCCGGAGAGATCTTCCTGCCCCTGCGCGCCGAACGTCGCGAACGTGGTCGTACCGCCGACATCTTGGACGTTGGCCCCGAATCCGAACGCACCGTCCTGGCAGCCGCCGCTCATCCGGAAGTCGAGTTCCTCATCGGTCGAGAAGTACTGCTCCTCTGCGGCGCCGGACAGCAGGAAGGTCCCCTCGATCAGCTCGCCGAACCCGACCGCCGCCTCATCGCCGGAGTCGTCCGGCTGCGCATCGGAGGTCGCGTCGGCCTCCGACGTGCCGTCCTCGACGGCGTCGGAGGCGCCTTCGACCAACTCGGTGGATGAGTCGTCGCTCCCACCGCACCCCGCTCCGACCATCAGCATCGTGAGAACAAGGGCACAGCTCGTGACGGACTTTTTCATCGTGCGCGGAGGGTAGTGCGTCGGCGGCGTGGGGCTCGGGTGCGTCGCATACCGAATTGACTACCGTTTCGGTATGCTCCTGCCAATGTCAACCGAGCAGATCGCCGTGCGACTTCCCGTCGAACAGCTCCAGGTCCTCGATGATCTTGTGGACCGTGGGGTGTACGCGACTCGAGCTGCAGCGGTGCGCGCAGGTATCGAGGCAGTTGTGGAACTCGATCGACGACGCCAAGACGATCACTCGATCGTGGCTGGCTATCAGCGCACGCCGCCGACCGACGCCGAGACTGTCGCAGCGATCGCTTCGATGCGTGACGCCATTGCCGAGGAGCCGTGGTGACCGAGCCGCGGCGAGGTGAGATCTGGTGGGGTGAGATCGAAGACGTCGGTCGTCGGCCCTTTCTCGTGATGACGCGGACAGCAGCGATTCCCGTCCTGAACAGCGTGCTCGCGGCGCCGGTGACACGAACAATCCGAGACATCCCCACCGAGCTCCGACTCGGAACCAGCGACGGCATGCCGACCGAATGTGTCGCGAGCTTCGACAATCTTCGTGTCGTTGCCAAGGCATACCTCGTCGAGCGACAGTGCGCGCTCGACCCGATGCGTCTCATCGAGGCCTGCGCAGCCCTCCGAGTGGCAGTCGACTGCTGAGCGGGCGCGCTGCGCGTCTGCGTCCAATCGGGGCTCGGTGTGGGCACCGTCACCAAGTGGTCGAGGGTCGGTCAGCTCGCGGCCACTGCGGTGATCGTGCCGCTGCTGACGTCCGCTATCGGGGAGGTGCTGGTTGGCAGGTCTGCTCAGGCAGGGTTGGGGTTGTCGTGGCCGACGAGACGAGTCCGATCGGGTGCGGCTCGGGCGAGTGCTTGATCGGTGGTGACCACCCGGGTGTCGAGGGCGGCGGCGAGGGCGAGGTAGACGCCATCGGTGATCCAAACGTTGTGGCGCATCGCCCAGGCCGGCTCGATCAGGTCGTCCGCAGCGTGTCGTTCGATCGGTGCGGCACGAAGTTGTTCCAGGCGTTGGTCCACCTGCGGCTCGGAGAGGTGTCCGGCTCGATGGAGCCGGGCGAGGGCAGCGAGCACCTCGACATCGAAGTGCGGTGGAGCGTGCAACGCGGTTGCCGTGAGCGTCTTCCCGACGGCCTCGCCGACCGGGGTCCGCAACAAGAGGTCGACCATCGCGGAGGCGTCGATCACGACCCGCGGGTCAGGCATCGCCCCACAATTCGTCCTTCGCCGCTGCGACCGAGTGCGCAGCGGTGTCGTGGTCGATGCCGGTGCGGTCGAGGGCGGTGAGTCCGGTGAGCCAGTTGTCGGTGGCCGATGCGGCGAGCGTGGAACGGATCGCGTCCTGCGTGATCGCCGAGACGTTGAGTTGAGCCTGTTTGGCCTGGGCCGCCAGGTCGTCTGGGAGGTACACGTTCACTCTCGCCATGCGCATACCATACACACAGTGCCTGTCGACCGGATCCCGCGCAGTCATTGCGCCTCCCAGAAGCAGGCCTCGCATGGCGAGTCGGCGCCGAACACCTCGATCGTCACGGGCCAGCGCTCGTCGAACCCCAGCGAGCGCAATGCGGAAAGGTCGGGCTTGGCGGCCAGCTTGACAGCGGTCTGATTCCTCGAGAGCGTGGTCGGGTGGACAACTTGCCCCGTGATCAGGATGGTTCTGAGACGGTCTTGTTCAGCGTGAGCCGAAGCGAGGCGCTGCTGCTCATCGATGGTCTCCAAAGCATGGAGTACTGGGACTACGCAACAGAGCTGGATCTGCCCCGACGGAATGGTCAGGTCTTCCTCCCCGAAGACGATGGCTCGTGGTGGAGCGAGGTTGCCGCAGGGAGCGACGAAGAGAATGCGATCGAGCAGATTCGACTCCTGCGTCAACTCGCCGCTCGGGTCGAGTCGCAGGTCGGCAAGGGGTAGGCGACGCTCCGCTTGATCGACGGAGTAGCCGTGCAGACCGGTGGGTTCAGGGTCGCCTGTACCCCGTGTTTCACGCGATAGCAGCAGCTGCGAACTGGGTGAAGAGGTCGGCTGGCAGGCGATGCTCCAATCGCCACGTGATGGCGATCGGGCGCTCGCCTTCGTAGCTGACGTACGTGGCTGGTCCTAGACACCAGAGGGAGCGGTCGTCGGCGCGGAGCCGTGCGAACAGCACGATCTTGGTTCCCAGCGCTTCGTGGTTGAGGTATCGCTGGCCGGTCGGACTGGCAAGTGAGGTCGCCGACTGGGACTCCCAGTGGATGAGTTCTCGGCTGATCGCGTAGTCGCGGTATCGGGTGGTCGGGGAGAAGTCGCCGCTCGACTTGTCCAGCGTGAACGCGAGGAGGTCGACGTTCGAATCGGCGAGCCACTTGACGCCGCTGTCCCAGCGCGGCGGAATCAAGCCGCTTCCATCTCCGAAGGCAGCCTGGATCTCCCGTCGGGTGTAGCGGGCGTGCACTTCAAGTGGAACCGAGCCGTCGGGATCGAGGGGAAGAGTGGTGTGGGCGACGTTGCGACGAAGTGCATCGACGAGCTCCGTCAACTCGGCGCAGACATCCCGGTGACGCCAAAGCTCGCGCATCGCTTCGCCGACGGTTGACGGCGTTTCCTGGTGGTACATCGAGGAGAGCAGCATCCTGGCGTATCGCTGCTGACGGGTCGGGAGTGCCGTCGGGTCGGGGACGTCCTCGCCGGACACAAGGTCGGCGTAGGCCTGCAGACGCTCGTCGTCGTCGACGTGGAGGAGTCGGGAGAGAGCACTCGCGAACGTCTTGTGGTAGTGAGTTTCAGTGGTTGCTGGCAAGAAACCGGCGGCCCGGCGGAGCTCTGACCAGCCACGTGATCCTGAGTAGACATCGGTGAGCTCGAGACCGCTCTTGTCGAGGAACTCACCGAGCGACACGTCTCCGATCGAACGCAGCTCCGCCACACGTTGAGGGAAGTTGCTCGGGATAGCAGATCGAATGCTCGCGAGAACGACGTCGCGAGCGACCCGGTCGAGTTCCATATGGCATCCCGATGGCAGGAACGGGAAGTCGCGTTCGATCTGCTTCGTAAGGTCGGAGCGTGACCCTCCGAGCAGTGAGCGGTAGCGGAGGTCGAACCGGAACTCCTTGCGGTGCAGGCCAACGAAGTCGAGGACCGTGCAGAGCGCCTTGTCGTCAGCCTTTCGAAGACCGCGACCGAGTTGCTGGAGAAACAGGGTGGCGCTCTCGGTGGGACGCAGCATCAAGATGGTGTCGACCGAGGGGACATCGACGCCTTCGTTGAACAGGTCGACCGTGAAGACGATCGCCACCTTCCCATTGCGCAGATCCCGCAGCGCCCGGTCGCGCTCATCGTCGGGTGTCTCTCCCCACACCGCCACGGCGGCGATCCCTCTGCGGTTGAACTCGTCGCTCATGAACCGGGCGTGAGCGACGCTCACGCAGAAGCCGAGGGCCCGCATGTTGGACGGATCGCCGACGCGCCGCCGCAGCTGCTCTATGACCTGGCCCACCCAGACGTGGTCGGCGGTGTAGACGTTGGTGAGCGCCGTCACGTCGTATCCGGTGCCCCGTTTGAACGGCACCTCCCGCAGGTCGAGTCCATCGTGCACCCCGTAGTAAGCGAACGGCACGAGGTACTGCTGATCGATCGCTTCCCACACGCGCAGCTCGGCGGCGATCCGTCCGTCGAAGAAGTCCTGGACGGCGAACCCGTCGGTGCGCTCCGGTGTCGCAGTGAGGCCGAGCAGCTCCCGCGGGCGGAGGCGCTCAAGGATGGCGCGGTACGTCGGCGCAGCGGCGTGGTGGAACTCGTCGATCACGACGATGTCGAAGTGCGTCGGGTCAATGGAATCGACGCCCGATGCCGTGAGGCTTTGTATCGATGCGAAGACGTGCTCGAAGTCCGTCGGACGGTGTGATCCCACCCAGAGCTCGCCGAAGGATGCGTCGTGAAGTGCGTGGCGGAAGGTGAGGAGACTCTGGTCGAGGATCTCTCGGCGGTGAGCGACGAAAAGCAGCCTGGCGCGAGGCAGCGTCTTCCTCAGATTCCGGTAGTCGACCGCAGCCATGACGGTCTTACCGGTGCCAGTTGCAGCGACCAGCAGGTTGCGGTGATGACCGTGGGCGCGAGCGACTTCAATGCGCTCCAGCATCCGCTCCTGAAAGGGTCGCAAGGACAATTCGGTCGGGGGTATCGCCGAGGTCCCTCGATCATCGGATCGAGCCGTGCGTTCACGGAACTGATCGAGATCGAATGGCTCGAAGTCGCCGCTCGCCCAATACGTCTCGAAGACCGCCGCCATCTTGGCGATGACGTCCGGGTTCCGGGCAGATGACAGGCGGACGTTCCACTCCAACCCAGGCACCATCGCGCTGTGGGTGAGGTTCGACGATCCGACGTAGGCAGTTGACTGCCCGCGCGCTCGGTTGAAGATCCACGCTTTGGCGTGGAGACGTGTGGTGGTCTGGTCGTACGAGACGCGTAGGTCGGCGCCGGCATCGGTGAGGGCCTCAAGCGCCTCGGCCTGAGTGCTGTTGGTGTACGTGGTCGTGAGGACTCGAACTCGGCCGCCGTTCTCAAGGTGGCGGCGAAGCGCCGTGAGCATGGGGGCGATGCCCGACAGCCGCACGAAGGCGACCAGCACGTCGATGCTGTGCGCTGAGGGAACTTCAGCGATCAACTCGTGCAGCACCCGCGGTTCGCCAGGGGCGTTGACGAGCAGTGTGGTGTCTCGCAGCGCGGTGAGCGGCCGGTCAATGGATTGGTATAGGCCGTCAGGCAACCGGGGCTCGACGGCTGAGAGCAGCATCGCAGGCGGGGTGAGTCTGAGATCGTCGAGTGAGTCAGGAGATCGAGCAGCCAGGAGATCAACGACGTCCTGGACGATCGCCAAGCCCGTGGTTGTCCGCTCGTCGTCGCTCAGCGACTCAAGAACGATGGACACGACTCGCCCGACGTGTTCGGCGAGTCTCGATGAAGCCTCAGCTGGGGGCAACGGATCGAGGCGGGCTCGTGATGCTTCCTCGAGCCGGTTCACGATGCTCTGCAGCGCGTCTGTGACGAGCTCGTCGTAGAGCCCGGCAGTCAATGCACCCTCGTCACCCACCCGTTGATGTTGGCATGTGGCGCTCCATCGGCTGGACCATCCGGGTGGTACCGATCGTAGGTCGATCAGAGCACGCGGAGCTCGGCCCGGGGCGCCGCCCAGTGCTCAAACGTGGACTGGAAGCCGGCGATATTCAGATCACTGTTCACCACGGAGAGGTAGCCGACGCTCCCGCTCGCGCGACCAGCGATCCGAGTCATGGCGACGTAAGCGAGCCGTCGGGAGCTCTCGCTGCGTCGGATCCCCATAACGAGCGCTGGAGTTTCCCAACCCTTGAAGCTGTGAACTGTGCAGCCCTTCACGCCGTCCGCGTCGGGCCAGAAGCGCCGCTTGCGCATCGCCCGAGCAGGCTTGTGTTTGCTGAAGATGTGGTGCACCGCGTATCCGGCGGTCTCGATCTCTTCGACCGCATCGACTCCGTCGTCGTGATTCTCACAAAGGAAGACGACGTCACGGGGCGACAAGGTCGGATTCTCGACAAGGAGCCGGACTACCTCGTGGCCGATGGAACCTCCGAGCTCGCGTGACCGGTCGATGTTGAACCAGCGGCGCTGGGTCGTGCTCGATCGTTGGACGACGTCGTCGTGGTCAGCCAGGACTTCGCCCGAGAGCCGTTCACCGGTCAGGTAGCGCTGGGCGAATGCATTGGCGATCGGCACGATGTCGCCCGGCATTCGGTACGAGCCCTTCAGCTCGGTCCAAGGGCCAGAGAAGCCGGCGCCGAGCATCCGTTCATTGTCGGTCCACGACTGCTTCTCGTACACATCCTGTGTCGGGTCAGCTACAAGCAGCATCTCGCCGTCTGATCTCACAACGTGGTGGCGAAGAAGGTTCCACCATTCGAGCGTGAAGTCCTGGCCTTCGTCGATGAGCACAGCATCGAAGCGAGGCATGCTTTCCTCGCTCAGGGCTTGCTCGGCCTTGATCACGAGCGCGTCGAACTCGTCCCTGTGGGGCGGGCAGGTCAACTCGACGCCTGCCCGTTGAGCGTCGTCGACGATTCGATGACATAGCCCGTGAAAGCTGGTGACGGTCACGAGCGTCGAGTTCGCTCCGTACTCCTGGCAGCGGGCATTGACGAGCGTGCGCAGGTAGTTCGACAGCGTGACGTTGAAGGACAGCACGAGGACCTGGCGACCCGCGGCTGCAAGCGATGCCGCTCGCGCCGCCAGGCCGAACGACTTGCCGCATCCAGCGGGCCCGCGGACGCGCCGGATGCGTGCGTTCCTCGGGTTGGTGGCGATGTCTTTGGCGTCGCGGCTGAGCTGCGCGGGGTTCTGCAACTCGGCGAGGATCTCGGATTTTGCCAGGTGACGCTTGACTCGCTGGATCGATTCCGTACGTGGGCGCGGGCAGCCGACGCCCTTCACGATCTTCTCGATCGACTGCTTGAGCCCGTCGCCGCCCCAGACCTTGATCGTGAGTTCGTCGTCAGTCACGCTCGGTCTCGCAAGCAACTTCTGTGCATCGACGTTGGCGTACTGAGGGAGCACGACGACGGCACGCACGGCCTCGGTTGGCTTCGAGTTGTCGCCGGGGAGCGCGAAGAACTGGTCGAAGATCGTCGAGCGGTAGCGGTACGCCTGGTAGCGGGGCATCTCCGTCGATCGGCTCCACCCTGATTCGCACGAGCCGTACTCGATCGCTCCGTCATCGGTCTGCCGATATCCGGCACGGGCCCAGTTCTTCACCTCGATCGCGCACACGCCGTACTGATCGTGCACTGCGATGAAGTCCGGGATGTCGTGGGCGATGCGGGGCTGCACGTAGATCGTCCAACCGTCGTCGAGGGACGACAGAGCGCGAGTGACGCACTGCTCGCCACGATTCAGGGGCGTGACCAGCTGACCGACGTCGCAGAGCGATGGTTTGAAGATGGCCACCCAACCTCCTGCCATGGACGGTGGTGAGCCTGCATCGGCAGCGAAGGTCACTGGCTTAAGCGGTTCGGGCCGCTATGGGTGCTTTCGACCGGGATGAATGGGTCATCGAACAACCGGAGCGCGGGGCTCAACTCCTCACGGTCGTGTGGCGATACCCCATGTGCACATCTCCCTTCGACGGGTTCCTCCGCGCACGAAAGCGACCAATTGATGACCGGGTTTCCTCCTCCCACCCTCCCCACGCCAGAGCCAGCGACGCCGAACTTCTGGCAGCGTCGCAACAAGTTCGGCAAGGCGGCAGTCGTTGCGGGTGGTCTGCTGGTTGCTCTGACGGCGCTCGGCGCCGTGCTGCCAGACCCCGACGAGGCTGAGGCTGACGTACCCACGCACGGCAGAAGCTGCCGAGTCCGAGGTGCCTGCTTCCACCGAAGCTCCGGCAACTACCGAGGCGCCAACCACCACCAGCAGCGCACCCGAGACCACGGTGCCGGCGCCGACGACCACGCAGGCTCCTGAGCCTGAGGCGCTCCTCGTCTCTCGGGTCGTCGATGGCGACACCGTGGACATGAGCGACGGGACGACGGTCCGACTCATTGGCATCGATACCCCCGAGCGGGGCGAGTGCGGGTACCAGGACGCAAGCATCACGCTCGCCGTGATCGTGGACGGACAGTCGGTCACGCTGACGCCTGGCGCTCGTGATGACGTCGACAGGTACGGACGGCTGCTTCGCTATCTCGACCTGGAGAGCGGGGTCGACGCCAACCTCGCCATGATCGAATCTGGCCAAGCGATCGCTCGCTACGACTCACGCGACGGCTATGGACGTCACGCCCGTGAAGACGCCTATGTCGCCGCGGATGCGACGGGCCCAGCGTTCTGCGCAACCCCACCGCCGGCCACAACGCCTGCGCCGGTCGCCACGGTCGCCCCGGCGACCACGGTCGCACCGCCGCCACCTCCAGCAGTTCCCAACATCTACTACCAGAACTGCGACGCCGTGCGGGCGGCCGGCGCGGCGCCGATCTACCCGGGGGATCCAGGGTTCCAATCGAAGTTCGACCGCGACAAAGACGGCATCGGCTGCGAATAGCGACCGAACGTGACGGCACCGCGTTCGTGAGTTGATGACCACCCC
>CAVSJQ010000005.1:0-45931 GCA_963728355.1 Ilumatobacteraceae bacterium
TCCGCTGATCACCCACTCTGCGCCCCGACACAGGAGATTCCCATGCACCCCGACCCGACCCCTGTTCTGCCACCCGACGTCTCCGCCGACGACGCCGAGATCCTCTGGACCACGACCGGGCGCCCGTTCGTGCGAACTCCCGACGAGTACTTCGAGAACCTTCCGACTATCCGTGGGAGCCGAACTACGCCGACGTCGACGGGATGCGGATGCACTACGTCGACGCCGGTGATCCGAACGGGGAGGTCGTGCTCCTGCTGCACGGTCAACCCGACTCCAGTTTCCTGTATCGCAAGATGATCCCCGTCCTCGCCGATGCCGGTTTCCGAGTCGTCGCACCCGACCACATCGGGTTCGGCAAGTCCGACAAACCCGTGCAACTCGCCGACTACCGCTTCTTGCAGCACGTTGCGTGGATCGAGGAGTTCATCGACGTCCTGGGCCTCGAGGCGATCACGCCCGTGGTCCAGGACTGGGGTTCGCTCATCGGGCTGCGAGCCGTCGGCAACCGGCCCGACAGGTTTGCGCGCATCGTCGTCGCGAACGGCAACCTCCCGGTCATGCCAGAGGGCATGAAGGTCTTGAACCTGCCCGACTCGCTCGAACCCCAGGACCTCGAGTTCCCCCACGTGATCAGCCCCGGCGGCGGCATGGGGATGTTCGAGGCATGGGCGACCTATGCCCTCGTCGGCAGAGACTTCATGCCATCGGTGGTGATGCGCGCCAGCGTCAACATCGAGCTCTCCGAGGCTGAACTCGCCGCGTACGACGCCCCGTTCCCGAGCCGGATCCACATGGCAGGGCCACGAACGTTCCCATCGCTCGTGAACACCATCGGCGACGCACCAACCAACGAAGCGGCCCGAGCGAACGTCGACGCATTCGATCGGCCCGTGCTCGGCTGCTTCGGGCTCCTCGACCCCATCTTCGCCACCCCCGATGCGATCGCAGCAACCCGCGACCAGATCGCAGGTGCCGCAGGACAACCACACCGCGACTACCCCGACGCCGGCCACATGATCCAAGAAGACGCCGGCGCCGACCTCGCAGCACACATCGCTGCCTGGATGCACGACACCCCTCCCACCACAGCCTGAACGAGAGACGACCATGGAACTGCAACACGCCACCATCGACGGACGAACCATCCGCTACGCCGCCTCCCGACAGCCCGGCGCACCGCAACTGCTCCTCACCTCACCGCAACCGATGAGCGTGCTCACCTACGGCGACTGGTGGGACGAACTCTGCGAACGGTTCGACGTCGTTGCCGTCGACCTGCCAAACCACGGCGGGTCCGGCGCATACAAGGAACTCACCACCGTCAGCCAACAAGCCGGGTTCCTGCCCGAGATCCTCGATCACTTCGACCTCGCCAACCCCCACTACGTCGGCCCGGACATCGGCACCCCCATCGCTGTTCGTTTCATGGCCGACCACCCCGGGCGCCTGCGCTCCGCAGTACTCGGCGACGCCGGGGCCGTCGGCTACATCGAAGGCGAACTCTTCTTCCGGCTCTTCGTGAAATCCCGACTCCTTCGACTCCTCACCCTGTCTGCCGGGGGCGCCATCGGCGGTCGGATCTATTGTGCCCTCGCCAACAGCATGGGCTACGAGCGCACCAAGAATCCCGACAAGGTCCGCCTCGCGGACTACAAGCAGGGCTCCACCAGCTTCGCCAAACTCCGCGGACAGGTCGGCTTCCTCGGCAGCTACCCCGACGAGACGCCAGCACTCGAGCAGGTCGCACCCGCCATCGAGACCCCGGTCCTCGTCCTGCACGGCGAACACGACACCTTCGTCGGCGTCGGCAACTCACAACGACTCGCCGATGCCCTCCCCAACAGCGAATTCCACGTCATTCCCGACGCCGGCCACTACAGCTGGGAAGACAACCCCGAGCCCTACCTCGCCCACGTCCTCGACTGGATCGAACGCGCCGAAGCAGCCATCGACACCTGACCTCCGACGGCCGAAACGTACAGATCCCAACGACCCGGCGCTCGCGGGCGGAGCGTTGCGGTCGAGCATCGGACCAACCGATTCGGGACGATGCCACATGGGACTCGAACTCGTCGCTCAAACGACGCCAACGGTCTGTCACAGCCTCCAAACGTCCGTCGACCCTGCGGTCAAGACGCCGGCACATGTCGGCCATTCCTCACCCGGACCCGATCAGAGTGTTGAAATCGACGCTCGATCGACCCGATCGATAGCCGGCATTCTGATCGAGGTCGACCGAGCCGAACCGCTGCATAACGCGCGCTCCGTAAACCGGTCGACGCCCGTGCTGGCGCGCAGCATCACGGCCCAAGTCGCACACTGCATAATCCCCGGTGGCCAAACGCCGAAACGGGCGACTGTTGGTGGTCGCATTGCGTGCGGCACCTCAAGAAGTCAGCAAGTACGAATGGCGGGAAACGGTTCGGTGTAATTTGCGTCGTCACCAGTCGCGCCGGCAAACCGATCGGGTGCATCCGGGGGAATCAATGTCAAACTCAGGTTGGACATCGTCGTGAAGCCGACATCGATCGTCCGTGAACCCATGAGGCCTCGATCACGCCGAGCACTCGCAACGATTGTCGTCGTCGTAATTGGACTCGGCCTCGCCGCCTGCGAGTCCGGCTCCAACCAGGTGGACGAGGAGCGCGTCGAACGTCTGCTCGCCGAACCGGTCATGGCCAAGCGGCCTGATGGAGCCACCGTTGTACAAGAGCCGATCGGACTGGTCAGCGAAAGAGAGAACCCCCAATACCTTGACGGCGGGCCGAACGGTGCACTTCTGCAGCTCCAGTTCCCGGATGATGCGTCCCTCGAAGTAATCGGACGCAACCTTGCCCGCAGTATCGAAGACGATGGCTGGCAAACGATCACGATTCAGTGCATCGAGAGCAGCCCCACCGACAACGTCCGCATTGGCGGCCGCAAGTGGCTCGACGACTTTGAAGCAAGTCTCTCGATCGAGATCAACGAGCCACTGAAACCCGGCGACGGAACGGACGTTTCCGTCAGCCTCCGCGCACCGTTCCACACGTCGAACGGCGACCGACCCGGCGATGCCGAATTAGTGAACGACTGCGACTGGAAATAGTTCTCTTGGCCATGAAAGGCACGCTCCTTCCGCGAAGCAGTCCGAGAGGCGTCCCAGTCTTGATGATGAGGCGCCCGGATGCGCACACTTCGCCACCCATGATCACCCGTCCGACACTGTGCATCGCGCCACATATCTACCCAATTGTGACGCCGCAGTCTGACGTACATTTCCGTCCAAGCCGGGCGTCCCCGCCTCGGACACCTTGTCGAGTTCGACGTAGCTGGCTTTCTCCAGCGCCTGGAGGCGGAGGTCGAATTGCCATACGTGAGCTCGCGGACCTTCTTGAGACACCCGGAGTCGGTTCGCTTCGCCTCCAGGAGTACGACCATGACGCCGAGGAGTCGTAGGGCGGAATCAGAACGGCGATTGGCTTCCATTTGGAATCAACGCTCTCCGGATACGACTTGAGCTTGGTCATTCGGAGCCGATGACATGACGTGAGTCGTCCATTCGAGAGCCTGACAGATTCGAAGATCGGCTCCGGTGGCCTGGCGGCCGTTGGTGCGGCGGGTGGTGCCCTGCTCGCCTTGGCCCTGTTGTACGCAGTTGGCCGTTTCTGGATCGATCCCTGGCTTGATTCGCTGCCACAGAGCGACACCAACATGTTTGGGCAGCCTGAAGGATGGCTCGTGGTAGTTGTGACGGTCGCGCTCGGCCCTCCGATCGTTGTCATTTCGGCCTGGTTGGTGATGAGGTCGGCGCGTCGTGCATGGGATCTCGACGACGTCGAGCCCAGTCGCCTGCTCTTCGCAGTTCTTGCCTGTGTGTTCGGCGGGGTGTCGCTGTCGGCGATCGATGTTCTGGGCAATGCGGCGGGCCTCTCAGTGGTTGGGGTTGCCGTCGGGGTTGCCGGTTTCGTGTCGAGCATGACGGGCGCGACGCGAGCGTCGATCCATCAGCGCTGAGTTGTCGATCGACTCCGCGTGAGTTCTCGTCGATGGCGACCGAGGACGGGCGGCGAAGCGCCCGATATCGGCGCCCGATAATCCGGCTCCAAAGACACAGCTCGCGCTGCATCACGGCCCAAGTGGTGCGCGAGATAATCCCGTCCCAGACCCGGCGATAGGTGGCACCTTCAAGCCCGGCGGAAACGGCGATCTGTGCGCCGGTCGGCGTTGTCACGCACCAACATCTCGAGGGCTCCCGGGCGGGCCGTGGCGGAGCAGCAGCCGAAGGTCGTGAGCAAGCGACGCCGGAACGAACCGTTCAGATGTCGACGCAGCGAGTTCGTCGAGACGCCACCAACGAAGACTGCGGCTCGTCGCGGCCTCGACCGGGTCGACGTTGTTCAGCACTGCTTCGGTGAGGCCGTCATGGCGCACGAAAAAGAACTCGTCGTGCTGATGGATCAAGTTTCCGTCCCACTCGAAACGATGCACCCGCCGCCACACTGGTCCGAGCAAGAACTCTGGCGCAACGACGATCCCGGTCTCCTCGTGCAGCTCACGTGCTGCCGCCTGGCGAGCGGTCTCTCCGGGTTCAAGGGCCCCGCCTGGGGTCAACCAGAACGCCGCCGACGTGGCGGGGACCACTTCGACGAGAAGGATCGCGTCGTCGTCGACCAGCAGGACTCGTGCGGCCTGCCGCCTGCGCTCATGCACAGCGTCCATCCTTGCGCGAATCGTCCCCCCGAGTTCGACCACGCCGGCGGCCGTGTCCCGGCGACAGAGACGGTGCTGCCCAATCCGTCCGGGCGTTCTGGGACGCGTTTACGACGAGCGCTTTCCGCTAGACAGTTCGCTTGTCGCCAGCCACGAACGGCGCCTGAACGACGAAGTGGAAATAGTCGTCACTGCCCTCGACGAATGTGTGTGCCTCGCCCGGCTCGACCAGCAGCAGATCGCCAGCCTGCAGGGCGACTTGTTGTCCGTCAACGACGGCGATGGATGTGCCACGGGCGACGAGGTAGACCTCGTACATCGACTGGTGCACGTGAGGGTCGTCTACGGCAGCGTCGGCGTATCCCAGCGCCACCGGGACATCGGTCTCCCACGGACCCGTGAACCACCCCTTGCCGGACTGGTCGACAGTTTTCTTGATCACTGCATCAGCGTTTCATACACCGAACCGACTCGGCGTCAACCAGACGGCGGCGATCTGACATCCTGTCGACCACGCCCACAGCCGGCGTTCGGGGACAGTCGTAGCATCGTGGCCCGTTGGGTGCGTGCCGGGATGACGGGCGGACAAACGACATGCCAACCACGGCGAGACCATCGACTTCCAGCCGACGATCGCGATGACGCGATGTCGGGTCTACTCGGTCAGCGACAGCTCCATCCGAACCTCTGAGCGTGAGGCGTCGGATGCAAGAGGCATGATGCTGCCACGCTCGGCGAAGCCCTTCGAGCTGTAGAGACGTTGTAGCGGCGTCGTTTCCACGCATTACCCCGGCCCAGATGCTCATCGCCTCCGTCTCGACGGCCCACGCTCGCACGGAGTCGATGAGGGCCGCTCCGACTCCGGATCGACGAGCATCCGGTGCCACCCACATCGACACCATCTCGACCGCTGTCGACGACGCCTCCGGTCGAAACCCGCCGACGAGACCGACGACCTGATCGTCGACCATGCCGAAGAATGTCGCACGGTCGCGACCGCGCGATCCTGCAACTGCTCGCTCCACCCACTCCGCATCTGTCCGCCCCGCCTCGAGGTCAAACGTGGAGCTGAATGCCGACGGAGCATCCTTGAGCGCCTCCAGACGAACTCGCCGAAGGAGCATCCCATCGAGGGCCGTGATGCGACGAATGAGCACACCGACACAGTTGCCGACGGTGGTTCACATCCACAACGAGAGTTACTGAGGCTGCGATGGTGCTGGCGGGTGAGCCCCATGGGCGACGGACATTGGCGTGCGGAAGAACGAGACTGTTGAGGTGCGCGAGGACGAGTTGATCGAAGCGGTCGAGGGCGCGTTCGAGCGCTTGTCTTTCGACCTGACGAGGTGGCCTGATCCGCATCCAGACCGCCAGCCGGACGACAGCGAGTATGAGCGTGTGACCAACGCTGAGCGGTATCGCATTGTCGGCGCGCGAGCCGAGGCGTGGGCCGAAGCAGTTGCCCAGCTCGGCCTGGCTGATTCTCAGGCTCGGGTCGAATGGGTTGAGCCACCGCAGACCGACTTTCGTCGACCAGTCATGATCATGCCGAACGCAGTCGGGGCGCTACCGGTGGTGATCGCCCGTCACCGGCTCGGCGATTGCGATGACGCCGGGCTCACGCTCGGCGTCGGAAGCCCGACACTCCCGATTATGTTCCTTCCCGACTGTGGGTGCGACGCCTGCGACTCGGGTTCGCAGGACCTGATCGACGTCGTCGACGAGTACTTCCATGCGATCGTCACCGGCAAGTTTCGGCGGCTCTCGAAAGGCGACCAGGTCATCACGATCGTCGGGGACAGGCGCTCATCCAGCAACATCAACTGGCGCCGCACCGATGCAGTCCTCGACCACCCGGAGAACTGGGACGACGTCACCGGGATCAGTTGGCTCACTCCGATGCCCGGCGAACGGACCGAACCGTAACCACCGACCGGCCTTGGGTGCTGTTCCTCGTCGAGAGTCGGCCGATGAGACATCGGAGGCGACTGCAAGGGGCGGCACACTTTAGTGACGCGTAATCGGCGGGTTTCGTCAATAGTGGCCGCCACACTGCGAAGCCTCTTTGTGTCAACCCCCAGATTCTGAGGCGTCTGCGGGCGCGTTCGATCGTGCCTCTGGCGGAGCCGGAGGCTTCGTCGTAGGGTTGGGGGCGGGTCCGGGAGTGACCTATCCGAAGAGCCGGCCATTCAGGATGTTGAGCCGGTCACGCTGGATTCGTGTCGTGCCTAATTGTCCTCCCGGGCCCGTCGATCACTGCTCGAGTCGGCGGGCGTCGGCGACCAGGGTCCGGTAGACGACGTTGGAGAGTTGACGCTTCAACGCGCGGATCGCTTCCTTGGTGTTCTTGCCCTCGGCTCGTTTGCGGTCGTAGTACTCGCGTCCCTCACACGGGTAGCGAAGCTGCGCAATGGCGACGACGTGGAGCGCGTAGTTCAACTGCCGGTTACCGCGCTGGTTCAGCCGGTGCCGGCGACGCTCACCCGAGGACGCTTCGATCGGGGCGGTGCCGTTGTAGCTCGCGAAGTGCGCTGGCGACTTGAAGCGCGAGACGTCACCGACGTGGCCGATGATCAGCGCAGCAACGACCACGCCGACACCGCGGATCTCGGTCAACGATGTTGCCGATGCCGCCACCGCCGGCCGCAACCGTTTCAGTGACGCCTTCATCTGGGCTTCATAGTGGGCGATGTCGGCAACGAACTCTCGTGCCACCTCGACGCGATGCTGCGTGGTCGGCGAGTCGACGATCACGCCGTCGAGGATGTCGTTTGCCCTGGTCACGGTCATCTCCTTGGCCATGCCGCCCGGCGCCAACTCCATCAACAACGCATGCAGACGACAGCTCGCTTGGCTCTTCTGTCGGGCGAGATCACGATGCCGTTTCGCCAACAGCTTCAAGACCTGGGGATGGTCATCGCCGCGGACGCGGCCCAGACCGTCATTGCGCAACGCGGCGATCGCAACCGACCGGGCGTCGTTCGGGTCGTTCTTCTGTGACTTGCCTGAACCCAACAGACGGGTTCGTGTCGACAGCACCGCCGGCACGTCCACGACCGTTTCGCCCGCCGCGACGAGCTGCTGGGCGAGGAGGTAGCCGAGCCCGCGGGCGGACTCGATTGCCCACGTCCGATCCGGGAACGGAGCTGCCCACGCCCGCAGGCGCTCGGTCTGGGTCGCGCAGGCGCGGAGCCGGAACTCGTCGAGCACAACCTCGGTGTGATCGATCGCGACAGCGGTGTGGGACGCCTTGTGCGGATCGATGCCAATGATGATCGTCATCAGATGATGCCTTTCTCTCGGTGATGGAAACCGAGGTGGGCACTCCTGATTCGGGTTCATTCAGCTCGCGCCTCTTTCGAGCCACACCTCGATCAGAAACACCGGCCGACGGACATATCGCAGTGAGGTCAACCCGAAGGTGACAGGCCCAAAGCAGAGCCCGCCGACCGGCGCCCTGAACGCTACGACAATCGCCGCAACGCACCTCGAGTATCAATCAGGCCCTACTGCGGTGCTGCATAGTCCCGCTCACCGACCCGGCGTTGGGGGCACCCGTCGCTGAGTTCAGACCTGGGTGAGAGGGGATACTGCTGCGAGCTGCCGGTATAAGTCGTGTGGCGACCTATACTGCGATCGTGGGTCGTGGACCGAAGCCGCTCGGGGATGTCGACACCTCGATCTTGGCGGTGTTGGCAGACGGTGACCTTCACGGATATGCGATCTTGGCTGAGGTGCGCGAACTCAGCGACGGAGGCGTGCGCCTCGGTACTGGCACCATGTACGGCGCGCTCGAGCGGCTCCAGGACAACGGCATGGTGCGGGTCGCTGCCGAAGATGTCGTCGACGGACGTACACGGCGCTACTACCGACTCACCGATGCAGGCCGTCGGGCGCTGGTTGCTGAACTCGAACGCCGTGATCAGCTTCTGAACGCTGCGCGTCGCCGGCTGGCGGGGGCGACGTGAATGCATCGCGTCGTCTCCGCTGGGCGCTGCACGCCTTTCCGAGACGTTTCCGGGCACAGCGCTGTACCGAGATCGAATCGACGTTCCAGGAAGCGGATCTCGCGGGCGATCCCAAGGCGTACGGGACCGCCGCGCTCATCGATGTGGTCGTCGCTGGTTGGCGCGAGCGGGCACGTACTCGTCCTCCGCTCGGCCCGTACCTGAGGTACCGGTTGCTTGGCGGTCGGTTGGATCAGCGCTGGCATTCGTGGATGTTCGACGATCTCGGCGGTTGGTTCCCTGCGCGCCGAGCGGCGTGGACTGTGAGTCCTCTCGCGTTGATCTGGGTCGCCGTGTGGCGCGTTTCCGACGGGTCGTTTGCTTTGCCTGAATCCTTCTTCTGGTTGGTTTGGGTGATCGCGGCGAGCGTGACCGCTGGGCTCGAACGTCGGCGCACCCTCAAGCGGCACGGCTACGACCCACGCACCCGGACATGGGTGCCACCAGTCGTCGTGAACTGGGTGCCGGCACCACGGCGGATCCGTCGAGCCGCTCCCGTGCTCACTGGTGTCGCGGTGGCATTGCTCGTCGTCGCGCCATTCGCGGCCGTCACGTTGTTGTTCCCGGAACGGTCCCTTCGTTCCGTCACGATCGGCTCGTTTTCGTTCGTCCGGATCGTCGACCACACGGTCGCAGCCGGTTGGGCAGCCGTCGTTGTTGGTTGCACCCTGCTCGGCGCCGGTCTCGCCAAACGGCACTGGATCGCAACTCGCGTGCTGGTGCCGGCCGACACCGTGAACCCCACCGAATTCGTCGTCGTTCCTGCCGGTACACCCGGGTGGGTCGGCCCTGTGGTCGTGGTGATCGCAGGCATCGCGACAAGCACACTGCCCATCGCGCCGATGATTGTGCCGGCTGCGTTCCTCGCAGCTGGGTGTGTGAGCCCGGTCCTACTGGTGCTTGCGCACACCGCCCGCGCACACGAGCACCGCACCTCGGCGGCGGTGGGTCTCAGCACAGCGCCGCATGCCGCACACCAGCGAGCAACACCTCACTGAACTAACCATCGCTAGCCTGAGTCGCTCGCAACCGGTTCTCGACACTGCGAGCAACTGCATGGGTCCGCACACTTGGCCACGCGTAATCACCAAGTAGCGCGAATGGTGGCCGCCGCATCACGGCCCCAGCCGAGCACCCGATAATCACGTCGTCGTGTCGGCCCGACGCAACGCTACGGAGCGGAGCGCGGATGGCAGTTCGGGGCGGGTCAGTCGCCCGGTGTGCAGTCGACTACAGCGTCTCGTGCTGCCGGTTCGTTGTACCCACCAGCGGGAACAAACGAGCCCGCAGGTCGGCACCCCAGCAAGCGGCGAGCACCGAGAGGCGCGTCGAGCGTCACGGTCGTCATGCGCGATGCAACGGCCGTGGGGCACGATGCGCCGTCGTCACCGGTGAAGCCAACGATCACACGCAGGGTGACGTCCGCCGAAGTCTCGTCTACTTCGATTCTGTTGAGCGCGAGCGAGCAACCCGGTTCATTCACGTAGTACTCCAGTGCGACGACGTTGCCCGTCGCCGAGGTCGCGTCCCAGTCGACAAGGGTGCACTCACCTCTCCGTGGCGCCCTGTCGATGGGTGCCGGGCACGACCGTTCCGACTCGGCACCTGACGAACCACCGCCTGACGCACTGGCAAGGACCAGGGTTACGAGAAGCCCGATCGATCCAGCGGTCCGCATCCACGCAGACTGACTGAAGTGGAACCGATCGCTAGTACCGAGCGGCAGTTCGTCTCCCATCAATCTCCGAATGCGATTGACCATTGCTCGGCTGCTGACGGCGTCCATCGTTGGGTGAACCCGCAACCCCACGCGACTGCATCCTCGAGCGGCTCGCCTCCCCAGCGTGGCTCGCCAGTGACGAGCAGTCGGGCGCCGGTGTCTGTCGTCGGCGCGTACTCCGAGATCGGACCTTGTTCATACTGGACCGTGACCTCGTCGCCGCTACCGCCCTTGTACCAGCGGTTCACCGTGAAGGTCGCAGTCGGAACGCCGCCAAGTTGGCTGTCGGTGCCGGTCGACAATGCAGTGAGCGTGCCGTCGAAGGCCCAGCTTCGCTCCGCGAGTGTCCCTTCGTTGAACGCGAACGCACAAGCGGCTTCGGCTGTGACGGCCCCGGTCGTTGCGTCATCGGCGGACTCTCCACAGGCGGCGCCCACCACGAGCAATGAGGCGAGTCCAAGCTTCCAGAAACCCTGCATACGTCGCTTAGACGATGGCATTCGATCGGAAGTTCCCACCAGCGCAGAATGCCCGGTATCGGCGCTGGACGCAAGCGCCGGCCGTTGCCGGGAGACCGCTCGATATCGAGCGGATAATCACCGGCGATCGCGCATGGCCCGCGCCGCATCGCGGCCCAAGCGTGACGCCACACTTTGTTCAGTGCGAGTAGCTATCGGCGACAGTCGGGTGTCTCGATGAACCGGCCGTCGTCGTCGATCACGAAGAACACCGTCTCCGAACTGAGCAAGGCTGAGACCTCCGTCTCGACGCACCAGCGTCCGCTTGTCTGCTGTTGAAGAGAGACCATCCGATCGGAGCCCAGTGCCTCGGACACCGGGTCGGACTCGGTCGCGTAGGCGGTGAGTGCAATCTCTCCTGGATCGACGATGGCCATGCTCGCAGCTTGACGTAGATCGTCCGCGTCGTCGCTGACCTGGCGACTCCCGACAATCGATACAGCCAGACCACCGAGCACGGCTGCGGCTGCGAGCCCGATGATGATCATCAGGCGCACTTGCCTCTCTCGCTTTCCCTGGTCGGGAATCGCAGACTGAGACATTGGAAGCGACTGTACGACGAACCGCACACTTCGTCACGCAGAATCACACTCCGCGGCGCCGCCGGGCCACTCGGGAACGGCCCCAGTGCAGTGCTCGATAATCACGGCGCGGCGACCGGTCGTGGACATGGGGCGCAGACCGTCCCTGGGAGGGTTTCCGGGAACCGGAACCGGTAGTCGGGAGGGTTTCCGGGAACTCGGGAACGGCACTTGGGAGGGTTTCCGGGAAGCGGGAACTCGAGTCTGAGAGGTTTCCGAGAGAGAGGAGCCTCAGATCGGGGAGCAGATGCGGATGCCTGGGCGGCCGAGGAAGTGGGCATCCGACGCCGAGAGGATGCGGGCGACTCGCGCTGCGCAGCGCGCCGAGCGAGAAGCGGCATCGCAGCGAACGACTCCGCGATCCAGCGGTGCCCGCGGTCGTGACGACGATGAGCGCATGTCGATCGACGCCCCGGTAGTCGCAGCGGTCCCGATGCCGCCGACTGCGGTCGCTCCGGAGCGCGTCGTTGACCACTCCGACTGCGACGCAACGATCGGCGTCTTGCGCGCCGAGTTGTTCCGCGTCGAAGAGCGATACGACGATCTGGTGCTGAGCCGGTGGATTCTTGCCCAGAAGTACGAACGAGCACTCGGCAGGATGCGCACGCACGACCCGCACGGGATCAATTGGTTGGTCGAGCAACTCGCTGAGTGGGAACGCGACGTCGACGAGCGGCGGACGAGGGGGCTGCAGGAAGCGAGTCGGGAACGAGCACGCCGTCGCCACGAGGAGGAGTTCGAGCGGCGACTCGAAGTCGCGCGTCGTTCGTCCCCACGATGAGTCAGCTCTCGATTCGGCGACCGACAGCATCGACGATCTCTCGGCCACGGTGGTCTGATGCTTTGAGGTAGCGCAGGCTGGCGGCACTCGACGCGTGCCCCATGATCGTCATCACTTCCCGCAGTGATGCCCCAGCCGTAGCCGCCTCCGTCCCGGCGAGGTGGCGGAGGTCGTGGAAGCGGACGTGGCGCAGACCGACCGCATCTCGTGCCTTCGACCAGTGCGGAGCGAAGTAGGTATTGAGCAGCGGGCCGCCTCGGAGTGACGTGAACACGAGTTCATCGCGCTCGATGCTTCCGACGTACTGCTCGATGTGGACGGACAGGCGGTTCGCGATCACTTCGGCCAGGGGAACCGTCCGGACGGCGCTTTCGGTCTTCGGCGGCCCGAGCGTCGGCCCTTGACCCTTGATGTCGTGCAGGGCTTGAGTGACGCGCAACTCGCGGCGCTCGAGATCGACGTGTTCGAGCGTCAGGCCGGTGAGTTCGCCGAATCGCAGGCCGCTCGCCGCGGCCGTCCAGACCAGGCACTCGAACTTCGGGTGAATCGCGCCGGCGAGTGCTCGAACGTCGTCCCACGTCAGAAGGGGGCGCTCGACCATCCGCTCGGCCGAGGCGCCCTTGATGCGGACCGGATTGCGGGCGATCAACCCGTCGTCGACGGCGGTGGTCATGATCGAACGGAACAGTCGATAGATCTTCGCGACCGTGTTGTGGTGCAGGCCGCTCGCTGCGAGCCGGCCGTGCCACGTCCGCACGTCGACGGGGTGGACGTCGCAGAGGTGCACGTTGGCGAACACATTGACGATGTGGCGGAGCTGGCCCTCGTAGATCTCGCGCGTCCGCGGACGAACCGGCCGTTCGGCAACCCACCGCGTTGCGTACTTGCCGAACGGGATTCGACCGGCGTCGGGATCGACCCAGACGCCTCGGATCATGTCGGCCTCGACGGTGGCGAGCCAGCGCCGGGCTTCGGTCTTGTTGGCGAACGTCGAGTCAGCGGCGATTTGTTTCCCGAGGCGCCAGTAGCGCGCTTGGTAGCGGCCGCTGGGCAGCTGGCGGATGTTGCCGAAGGAACGGGCTCGGGCCATGACGGCCTCCTCGTGCTCGATGCCAACTTGTAGGCACGTGTAGGCACGACAGCCGTTTCCGGGGCCCGATGTTACACGAATCCCGGCCAGGAAATCACTCCTGACCTGGACTTTCGCGTGGAGCGGACGACGGGAATCGAACCCGCATCATCAGCTTGGAAGGCTGAGGTTCTAGCCGTTGAACTACGTCCGCAAGAGCCGACACCCTAGCGGCGTTGCGCCGCGACGTCAGCTGAACAGCGCCGTCAGGGCGGACACGAGAGCGGCACGGATCCGCTGGTGGTCGCTGTGCAACAGGCGGACGTGAATCGTGAACGAGTCGTAGCTCGTCAACACGAGGATCGCGTCGACCAGCAACGGACGTTCATCGTCGCCCACGGCGTCGAGTTCCGGGGCGAAGTGCTCCGCGATCTGTTGCCGGAACACGTCGGCGATCGCGGCGATTCCTTCATCGATCGAAGGAATGGTCGGCGCGCGCATCCGGGCGAGCTGCATCGGTCCGTCGACGTCTTGGAACAGTGCGAGCCGGGCGTCGACGAACCCTGCGATCCGTTCGTCCAGTGAGCCCACGCCGATGTCAGGAATGCCGGCGAGCGGGCCGGCTTCGACGAACGCCTGGTCGATCGCCGTCCGCACGAGGTCGTCCAGATCCTCGAAGTAGCGGAAGATGGAGCGGTGGGACACGCCGGCGCGGTCGGCGATCTCGGCAGCACCGGGATGCAGATTGCCCTCTCGGATGATGGCGAGCAGCGCGGAGATCACCGCAGCTCGGTTGCGGTTTCGCCGGAGGGTACGCCCATCGACGTGGTCGTTGTCGATGTGGATGCTCGTCTCTTCTCGTGTGGCCATACCCTTACGCTCACCGTCCCATGCCGAAGTCAAACGATCATATGTCTTCATCGCTGCCGGGTGATGACCGCATCTCGCCCGATGTGGACCGCACGCTGGTGTCGCGGGTGCGCAAGCTCATGGACAAAGCGGCGGCCACGTCCAACGTCCACGAAGCCGATGCGTTCTCGCGCAAGGCGGCTGAATTGGTTGCTCGGCATCGGATCCGCCCGGAATCGCTCGTCGAGAGCGACGGCGACGATCTCACCGTCCGGGAGATGGCGCTCGGTCGCGGTGCGTACGTGCGCGGTCGGCTCGCACTGCTGATGGCGGTGGCGGACGCCCACGATGCCCGCGTCGTCTTCGGCGCCACCCCGACCGGCACCATCGCCTACGTCGCCGGACATTCCTCCGACCTCGACGTCGTCGAGGTGATGTACACGTCGCTGCATGCGCAGGCCGCCGCACAGATGTCCGGTCAACGGCGCGCCACGGCGGCGGCGACGCAGAGCTTCCGGCGGTCGTTCCTGTTCGGGTACGCCGATCGTGTCGCCACGTCGTTCGACGAGGTGCGTCGCGCTGCCGAGGCTGCGTCACCGACGACGGTGACCGACGGGGGAGGGCTGTCGCCGGCGCGGCTGGCGCGAAGCCAGCGCGTGGACGAATTCGTCGGACAGCGGTTCGGTCGCGTCCGGACGGCTCGCAGCCCCGCCGGTGCCGAACTCACGGGATGGAGTGCCGGGAGTGTCGCAGCCGAGCGGGCCGACCTCGGGCGTCGCCGGGTCGAAGGTCGCCGAGCGTTGGGGGCGGGGTGAAGGCGGACTGCGGACGCGCCGAGCTGTACGCCGCCGAACTCGCTGCCTTCGACGGCACGGACCTCGAGTCGATCAAGCCGTTCGACGACGTGGCTGCAGCGATCGGCGCCGTCGCCGGTGGTGCATGGTGGCCCGCACCCGACGTGCGTGTCGTCAGCGCACGCCGCGACGCGAGGTCGTCGAGTGCTCGGCGGATCGAAGGCAACGTCACCGTGATCCGCCTGTCGGCCGAGCAGTCGACGCTGGCCACCGCTGCCCACGAGCTCGCCCATGCGCTCGCCGGCCCTGCCGCCGGACACTCGGCGCTGTTCCTGGCCGCCTATCTCGACGTCGTGGCCGTGATGACCAACCTGCACCCCCGAGATCGGCGACACCATCTGCATGTCGATCAACTCCGTGACGCCGTCGAAGCAGCAGGTCTGGTCGTCGGTCGACGACAATGGCCGGCGCCGCCCGAGTCGACCAGTACGGCCATTGCGCTGTGACGGCGATCGGTCAGTAGCATCGTCGTCCACGTCCGGGATGTAGCGCAGCTTGGTTAGCGCGCCTGCTTTGGGAGCAGGAGGCCGGGAGTTCGAATCTCCCCATCCCGACCACATCTACCAGGTGTGATGCGATCAGCTGATCGTCCTCCGCGTTCCCCGGGCCCTGTTCGAGGAATGGCTCGGCTTTCGGATCAGGGTGGGGCCGCCGCTCATTCAGATTCGGGACGACCACGTCGACCAGGTGTGGTTGCACTCGCAGGTCGGTTGACGTGGCGGCGGAGGAATGGCGAGACGCGTTTCACCCCTTCAGGGTGTAGGTGTTCGACCTCGAGTATGCGACGGTGCTGTCTCTGCTGGTGGCAATGGGCCTCCCGCGTACTTCGGAGGTGAGAAATGCTCGCATACGACTACCCGCTGCTGGGTCTGTTCTGGTCCATGTTCGTCTTCTTCCTGTTCTTCGCCTGGCTGATGCTGCTGTTTCGCGTGTTCGCCGACATCTTCCGCAACCGGGACATGGGTGGCGGGGGCAAGGCGGTCTGGTCGATCTTCGTCATCCTCGTGCCGTTCCTCGGTGTGTTCGTGTATCTCATTGCCCACGGCCGCGACATGACCCAGCGTGACATCGATGCTGCTCAGGAGAGCGACGCCCAGTTCCGTGCCTACGTTCAGGAGACCGCCGGAAGTGGCAGCTCGGCCGGGGAACTGGAGAAGCTCGCTGGCCTCCGCGACAGCGGAGTGATCACCGAGCAGGAGTTCGCAGCACAGAAGGCGAAGTTGCTGGCCTGAGCGCCGGACACGACGATGACGACACACTTCAACGGCAAGATTGCCCTCGACATCCGCGATTCGGAACCCGACTGGGAACCGTTTCTCGCTCCGAAGGCTCCCGAGGGCGCACCGAACGTGCTGTTCCTCGCCTGGGACGACCTCGGCTACGCCACCATGGACACGTTCGGCGGCCCGGTCCAGTGTCCGAACATGGCCCGCATTGCCGAACGAGGTGTGAAGTTCGCCAACTTCCACACGACCGCACTGTGCTCGCCCACCCGGGCGTCGCTCCTGACGGGGCGGAACGCGACGTCGAACGGCATGGCGACGATCGCCGAGTTTGCATCGGGATTCCCCGGGATCTCCACTCGTATCCCCTTCGAGAACGGGTTCATCTCCGAGGTCCTCGCCCAGCGGGGCTACAACACCTACTGCGTGGGCAAGTGGCACTTGACGCCGGGTGAAGAGTGCAATCTGGCGGCCTACAAAGGCCGGTGGCCGCTCGGTCGCGGCTTCGAGCGCTTCTACGGCTGGCTCGGCGGCGAGACGAACTCGTTCTTCCCCGACCTCGTGTACGACAACCATCCAATCGAGCCCCCCGCTCGTCCCGAGGACGGCTACCACCTCGCCGACGACATGGCCGACAAGGCGGTCGAGTTCATCCGCGACGCCAAGGTGATCGATCCCGACAAGCCGTTCTTCATGTACCTGGCTCCCCAGGCTGGTCACGCACCGCACCTCGTTCCGACGGAGTGGGCCGACCGCTACAAAGGCGTCTTCGATGACGGCTACGAGGCCATTCGTGCGGGGATCCTGCAACGCCAGATCGAACTCGGCCTCCTCCCCGCCGACACGGAACTCTCACCGATCAACCCGCACGGCGAGCCGAACCGCACAGGCCCCGACGGGCAACCCTGGCCGTTGCTCGACACCGTGCGCCCGTGGGGCAGCCTCGACGACGACGAACGTCGGCTGTTCACCCGGATGGCGGAAGTGTTCGCCGGCTACATCTCGTACAACGACGACCGGTTGGGCCGAGTGCTCGACTTCCTCGAGGAGTCCGGCGAGATCGACAACACGCTGATCGTCGTCGTGTCCGACAACGGCGCGAGCGGCGAGGGCGGCCCGAACGGCAGCTTCAACGAGTGGCGCTTCTTCAACGGCGTCCCCGACACCGCCGCGACGACGCTGCCGCACATCGACGAACTCGGTACGCCGGCGTCGAACAACCACTACAACACGGGCTGGGCGTGGGCGTTCGACACACCTTTCCCGTACTGGAAGCGGTGGGCTGGCGCCGAAGGTGGAGTCGCCGACATGTGCCTGGTGTCCTGGCCGGCCAAGATCCCCGCCGACACCGATCCGAGGCCGCAGTACGTCCACGCCGTCGACGTCGTGCCCACGATCTACGACCTCTTGGACATCGAACCGCCCCAGACGATCAACGGGTACCTCCAGAGCCCGATCGAGGGCGAGAGTTTCGCGGCGGCGCTGACCGATTCGTCGGCGCCCGGCAAAGCGACGCAGTTCTACACGATGCTCGGCCAGCGTTCGATCTACCACGAGGGCTGGCTCGCATCCACGGTGCATCCTCCCTTGTCGAGTTGGGGGAACTTCGATCGAGACGAATGGGAGCTGTTCCATCTCGAGGTCGACCGATCGCAGACCCACAACGTTGCCGCCGAGCATCCGGATCGCCTCGAGGCACTCAGGAACTTGTGGTTCTACAACGCCGGCATCTACAACGGTCTTCCGTTGGACGACCGCAGCGCGTTGGAGCAGGTCCTCGCCGAGCGTCCCCGCGGCGCACCTGATCGCGACCGCTACATCTTCTACCCGAACTGCGCGGACGTCCCCGAGTCCGCCGGTCCGGCGCTTCCGGGGCGTTCATACACGATCGCCGCGGGAGTCCGCATCGACACCGATGAGGCGCAGGGAGTGGTGTGGGCCGCCGGCGGCGTTCCGGGTGGACATTCGCTGTACGTCAAGGATCGCCGGTTGCACTACACGTTCAACTGGATCGGCACCGTCCTGCAGGACGTCGTCGCCGACGACGAGCTCTCGGCGGGCAGCCATGTGCTGATCGCCGAGTTCGTGGCCGAAGGTCCGAGTTCCGACCCGGCGATGCCTGGTACGGCCGGCACGCTCTCCCTGTACGTCGACGACCACGCCGTCGGCTCCGGTCCCATCGTCACGCAACCTGGCTACTTCTGCCTGACGGGTGACGGGATCTGTGTCGGTAGAGACAGCGCCTCCGCGGTCTCGCCCAACTATCAAGCACCCTTCGAGTTCGTCGGCGGTGAGATCGACAAGGTCATCGTCGACGTCACCGGCGACCGATACGTCGACCACGAGGGCCAGGTTCGTGCCTGGTTCAGCATCGACTGATGGTGGTGCTGCAGGAGTCCCTCGCCGAGCGCAGCGCGCACTCGGCGGCCGAAGAGCTCGGGCGCGTCGCCCGCAAGTCCGTCCCGAGATCGACACATGCCGAGTGGGAACCCGCCTCGGAGCGGCGCGACCCGATCGCGATGATCGAGGCACAGAACGCGACCCGTGTGCCGTGGCTGGTTCCGGTGCGTCACGACCGGATGAGCGCGTCGCCGTTCACCTTCTACCGAGGAGCCGCAGGGATCATGGCGGCCGACTTGGCCACCACCCCCAACAGCGGGTTGAGCGTCCAACTCGGCGGCGACGCGCACCTCTCCAACTTCGGCGCGTACGCATCTCCCGGGCGGCAGCTCGTCATCGACGCCAACGATTTCGACGAGACGCTTCGCGGGCCGTGGGAGTGGGACGTGAAGCGGCTTGCCGCCAGCGTCTACATCGCTGCCCAGCACCTCGGATTCGGAGCCAAGCTGTCGAAGGAGCTCACCGCCGACGCCACGGGCGCCTACCAGCAGTCGATGGCTGAGTTCAGCCAGATGGGATTCCTCGACCTGTGGAATCGCCTGCTGACCATCGAGGACGTCCGAGCAGAGGCGGGGATGACCAAGGCAGATCTCGCTCGACGGGTCGATCGATTCGAGAAGCGTGCCCGAAAGAAGGATGGTCGCCAGGCGGTGGGAAAGCTCACCGAGATCGTCGACGGTCGCCGTCGGATCATCGACCAGCCGCCGGTCGTGTATCCGATCAGATCCTTGCCGGCCGGGTACGACCCGATCGAGGTCGAGGCCACCGCTCGCGCCGCAATCGACTCGTACCTGTCGACGCTCAACGACGCGCGCCGCTCACTCCTGGCCCGCTACACGCTCGTCGATGTCGCGCTGAAGGTGGTGGGCGTCGGCAGCGTCGGTACACGATGCCTCATCCTGCTGTTCGAGGGGCGCTCGCCGGATGATGTGTTCTTCCTCCAGGCCAAGGAGGCCCAGGCGTCCGTCCTCCAGGAGTTCCTCGAACCCAGTCCGTACGACAACCACGGTCAGCGAATCGTCGAGGGTCAGCGGCTGTCGCAGGCGCAGTCGGACATCTTTCTCGGATGGACCACCGGCGAACTCGAGCAACGTCACTACTACATCCGCCAATTGCGCGATTGGAAGGGGTCGGTCGAAGTCGAGGGTGCCACCCCCCGGCAACTCGGCTTCTACGCCAAGCTCTGTGGCACGACGTTGGCACACGCTCACGCTCGAACCGGGGACGCGGCAGCGATCGCGGCCTACCTCGGTGGTGGCCGCCGCTTCGCAAGCGCCATCGCTGCCTTCTCTGAGGCGTACGCCGCTCAGAACCTGGCTGACTTCCGTGCCTTCGAGAACGCCATTCACTCCGGCCGGCTCGAGATCCCGTCAGCATGATTCCGACTTCATCCACCGTGCATTCCAACTGGTGGCCGCTCGACCAAGGAGATCAGCCATGAAAGTGACCGTGCCGTTTGCAGCGCTGCTCCTCGCCGTCGCCCTCGGTTACATCCTGGGCACCGAGCGCGGGCGCGCGAAACGCGATGATCTCCTCGTTCGCTTGGGCCGAGGCACCGGCGGCGACGCCGAGCTGGGAGTCGCCGACGCTGAAGCGTGAGCTGACAGCTGTGGCTCCGGCCACGCGCAGACGTTCGCGAGCCGTCTGTACGATCAGCTGTCATGGTGAGCGACGGCTTCCTGGCTGCCCCGACTGAGGTCATCGATGGCGCAGTTCAGTGGGAGGACCCCGGACTCGTCGATTCGAAGTTCCAAGCGCCGTGGACCCGTCCCGGGATCATCTCTCGGCCTGCCCTCGTCGAGCGACTGACGGCGACGGACTCCCCGGTCGTTGCGGTCGTCGGACCCGCCGGCTACGGCAAGACCACCTTGCTCGGTCAGTGGGCGGCCGCCAGCGACGTCCCCGTCTTCTGGCTCGCCCTCGACGCGCACGACAACGATCCGGCCATTCTGCTGGAGTACCTCGTCGCCATCATGAATCGGATCGAGCCAGCCGACCCGCAGCTGTGCCGGTCGCTGTTGGCCGAGGCCGCTGTCGACACGAACTGGTCCCTGCGTCGCCTGGCAATGCTCGTGTCCTCGCGGCGACGTCGATTCGGTCTCGTCGTGGACCACACCGAATCGGTGACCGACCCGCGCTCAGGCGACTTGCTCGCCACGGTCGCACTCAACCTGCCGCCAGGGTGTCGAATCGCCTTCGCGTCACGCGCTGAGCTGCCACTCCCGATGGCCAGGCTCAGAGCCGAGGGCGCCGTCGAGGAAATCGGCGTCGAGCAGTTGGCGATGGACGAATCCGAGGCGACTGCGCTGCTCGGCGAAGTACACGCGGGCATTGAAGCGGCGGAGATTCACGAACTGGTGCAGCGCACGGAGGGATGGCCCGTCGGCCTCTACCTCGGCGCCTTGACCAGCCGATCCGGACGAGCCGCCAGCGCTCACCGCGTCGCCCTGCAGGGAGACGACCGGATGGTCGCGGACTATCTGCGCAGCGAGGTCCTCACAAACCTGTCCGCGGCTGAGGTCACCTTTCTCACACACACGTCGATCCTCTCGGAGCTGAGCGGACCGCTGTGTGACGCCGTCATCGGCAACCCCGGCTCCCAGCGCATGCTCGAATCGCTCGAACGTTCGAATCTGCTGTTGATTCCGCTCGATCGACAGCGTCGCCGGTATCGCTGTCACCACCTCCTTCTGGAGCTGCTGCGCGCCGACCTCGAACGGAACGAACCCGACCTGATCGGGCCGCTCCATGACCGCGCCGCCGCATGGTTCGAGGCTCATGACGAGCCCGAAAACGCGATCGATCACGCCCTCGCGGCGAACGATCCTGATCGAGCGGCACGGGTGTACGGACGGATCTGTCAGCCGGCTTACGCCGCCGGACGAATCGAGACGTTGACCCGTTGGGTCTCCTGGTTCGAGGAGCGTCGCCTGCTCGAACGGTTTCCGCACGTCGCGGCGACCTGGGCGCTGAAGGAGGCGCTCGCTGGGAACGGTTCCAACGCCGATCTCTTTGCCGCGGCAGCCGCCGCCGGCGACCCCGCCGCGCTCGCCCCGGACGGGAGCCCCGTCGCCGGCCTGCTTGCGCTGGTCGACGCGTGCCGGTGCCGCGACGGCGCACCCGGCATGAGGGTCAGCGCAGCGACGGCCACGCGCCTGCTTCGGCATGACAGCCAGTTCCAGGGACCCGCGATCCTCCTGGAGGGTGTCGCCGCCCTACTGCAGTCCGAGACGGGCGCAGCCGATGCTTTGTTCACGAGCGCCGCCGCAACCTGCTTTCGGTACGGCGGCATCCCGACCGGACTCGCTGCGCTGGCACTGCGTGCCTCGAGTGCGCTCGGGTGCGGGGACACCGACATGGCGTACGCGCTGTCCGACGACGCCGTTTCGATCGCCACCGAAGCCCACCTCGACATGCACGCCCAGTTGACGGTCGTCCACGCGGTTGCCGCACGAGTTGCAATTCGGCGTGGGAACCTCGAACAAGCTCGCAGCCACTTGGCGCTGGCGGTGCGCAACCGACCATTGTGCTTTCCCGATGTGCCCTTCAGCGCCGTCTTCCTGGTCGAACTCGCCGAGGCGTACGTCGCACTCGCCGACCCCGCAGGCGCCAAGGCGGTGTTCCGCCAGATCAACGACGTCCTCGGTGCGCGATCCGGCCTCGACGTGGTGATCGACCGTTGCGACGTGTTGCGTGGCAAGCTCCACGGGGCCGGCCCAACCCTCGTGGGCGCATCGTCGCTGACGGCAGCCGAGCTTCGGCTCGTGCCGCTGCTGTCCACCCATCTCACCTACAGCGAGATCGGTGAGCGTCTCTACGTGTCCCGGAACACGATCAAGTCGCAGACGTCATCGGTTTTCAGGAAGCTCGGTGTCTCGTCACGAAGCGAAGCGGTCGGCGCCGCGGAGCAGCTCGGCCTCCTCGGACCGCCAGCGATCAACGCTCCGCGGTGATGCGTTTCACCCCGATGAGGTGGTGAGCTCGACACGGTCGATTCGTACCATCGAAACGTGACCGCAGACGTCGCCTCCGTGATCGACGTCCACCGGGCGGCAGGGTCGTTCTTCGACGTCGCCGGCATCGGCTCGTTCGTGCGCACCGATGGTGAGGGTGAGACGGTCGTGCTGGTCCACGGGTTGCCGGCGTCGTCGTTCCTGTACCGGAAGGTCATCGGAGAACTCGCCGGTCGGGGGCTCCGGCCGGTTGCGTTCGACCTCCCCGGGCTGGGCCTCGCGGATCGCCCGACGGACTTCGACTACTCGCTGCGAGGCCTCGGCCTGTTCGTCGCCGCCGCAATCGATGCACTCGACATCGACCGGTTCCACCTGGTCGTTCACGACGCCGGCGGGCCGATCGGGTTCGAAGCCGCCTCCCGGCTGCTCGATCGGGTGCAGTCGTTGACGGTGCTGAACACGATCCCCGAGATCGACTCCACGCCGTTCCCCGGCGAGTTCCTCGCACGGTTCACCCGCAAGGTCGGCGGACCGATGAGTTCGGCGGCCGTCTGGCGAAAAATGATGTACCGGGTCGGCATCCTCGACCGGTCGGCCGTTCCCCAGGCCGAGGTCGACGCGTACCGCGACCTGGCGCTCGGTCCCGACGACGGCGCGGCCTACCTGCAGATCATGCGGGGCCTGCACGCCGCCCGTGGCGAAAAGAAGGACTACCGGCCGCTCCTGCACGTCGATTCCGCCCCGTATCCGGTGCAGGTCGTCTGGGGCGCGAGGGACCCGATCCTCACGATGAAGCGCTTCGGCTGGCGCACGCTCGGGGCCACTGGTCTGGCGTCGATGTCGATCGTGCCGGCCCGGCACTTCCTCCAGGAGGACCAGGCACCCGCTGTGTCGGCGCTGATCGCCGAACACGTGCATCGGGCCGCCACGAGACGAACGAATCTCCACCCAACGAATACACGGGCTCGCCCATGAGCCCGGCGACAGACAGGAACCAACCGCAATGAAGCACTACCAGAGCCGACGCAGGCGCACGCGAACCATGGCGATCGGCGTTGCCGCCGGCGTGCTGTTCGTCTCCGCCTGTTCGTCCGACGGCGACTCGGCCAGCACCGAGTCGCAGCCCGACACGTCCCCCGCTTCGACACCGGCAACATCGGAGCCGGCGTCGACAGAGTCATCGGTGGCTTCGTCGACTCCTCGCGCCGCCGATCCGGCCGTGACCGGCAATGACTGTCCGATGGTCGTCGACGCATCGTCCGCCGACTTCTACCCGATCCAGCCGAGCTTCTCCGCCGGCTACACGGCGGCCGGGCAGAAGCTGAACAGCGAAACGGCTGAGTGGGCCTACGTCGTCGAGGGCGACTTCCCGTACTCGAACTGGATGGCCTGGTACCTCTACACCACCGCCGGTGTTCCGGTGTACAAGGTGGGCGACCAGGACATCCTCCCCGACGAGGGTTCGACCAACCCGTTCGTCGACGGCAATCCGATTCTCGCGCCCGAGCGCTCGTTCACGCTGTACTTCATGCCGAGCACGACACCGTCCAGCGTGGTGTCGGACATGCAGGCAGACGGCAAGAACGTCGCGCTGCTCCCGGCGCAAGGTGACAGCCCCGGCGTCTCGTTCGTGTCGCGCAGTTACTGGTCGTTCGGCAACGACGGCCTCGGCGATTACGACCGTCTTGGTTTCGCCGGCCCGACGAACACGCCGTATCCCACGATGACGGCGTTCCTGACCGATTCGTCGACCGGCGAACTCACCTCTACACCGGTGGACGACTGCGGCTCCCAGAGCCAGCTGCCCCAAGAATTCTGGTACGACGCCGAGACGAACAGCCCGGTCATCACCTTCGCCGACGCCAACCCGCCGTCGAAGGAAGACCTCGACGACCTGCCGAAGTTCCTCGTGCAGACCGGGTCGTTCTCCGGTGCGATGGGGGAGGAGTTCCCGCCGTCGCCGGTGCCGAACGAGGTGCAGTTCTACCGCAACGTCGCGACCAACGCACCCTATGCCGACGTCAGTTCCGCCCCCCCGAAGGGCAATCCTCCCGACGCTTGCGGTGGGTACGTCATGGCGAACCTCCCGAACGACGTGGTGTCGCTGGTCCACATCCCACAGGTACCGAGTTTCCCCGACTACACGGGCGCAACCGAGTCGACCCTGAACACCGGCGACGACTACGACGTCAGCTTCTACAGCATCGTCATCTACGGGGCCGAGAAGCAGCTCGACGCGTTCGGAACGCTGCAGAACTCGCAGCTCGGCAACACCCAGCTCGCCCAGAATCCCGACGGCAGCGCCACGGTCGTCCTCTACCCGGACACGGCCACGCAGGACCAGATCGACCAGATCGCCGCAGTCGTGAAGGCCAACGGTTGGAACCTGCTGAAGAGTGGCAAGCAGACCGACCTTGCGCCCAACATGCTCCTCATCCGCGAGAAGGGCCAGAATCAGAACTGGGAAAACGCACTCAGCGCCAACGACGTCACCCAGGGCGCACCGTGCCCGCAGTCGACGGACTCGTCACTGCCGTTGCCGCAGGACCCGCCCGACGCCCAGGTCGACCAGAACAACGGCATGGGACTCACTGCCCCGGCTGGCGAGAACTGCTCGATCGATGCATTCCTGTCGGGCAAGTGCCTGGCGGACTTCCAGAGTCGCCAGCAGGCGGCGGGTCAGCAATGGTCCGCCTCCGGAGACTGGCCGACCCAGCTGTCGCCCTGAGTTCCAGCCGACGAACGCGGGAAGCGATCGACCATGTCACTCACCCGGAGCAGCCACGACGAGCGCGGCCGTCGGACGTGCGCCGAAGAACCGAGCCTCGCCCTCAGATGGGCGTCTCGTTGATGAGGCCGGCCGCGCGTGCGCGATCGACGGCCTCGGCTCTCGAGGTCGTACCGAGCTTTCGGTAGATGGCGTTGGTGTGACTCTTCACGGTGTTCCGCGACACGTAGACCCGCTTCGCAATGTCCACGAGGCTGAGGTTGGTCGGCAGGTATTGCACGATGCGCAGCTCGGCGGGGGTCAGCGCCCACGACCGATCGCTGAAGACGTCATTGGCCACGCGCACCGTGGCACCCAACTCACCGACGTGCCTGGCGAGCGGCGTGTTGTCGTCCTGGATTCCCATCCTCCGCTCCAGCTCGTGCATGAGGTCGAGCGCGGATCTCGCGTCGTCGAGGAGCAGGTTGGCGCGGATGAGCGGGACGAGCCCCAGGATGTTGAACCACGGTGCGCACCGATCGAACTTCGCCAGCTTGAGCCGAGCTGCACCATGGCGTGCGACGGCGTCGTCATGACGCCCTGATCGCGCGTCCACGAGCGAGGCGAGCGCCAATGACACCGCAGTCGCAGACGCGTCCTTGCCGAGTGGTGTGGCGAGTAAGCGGATCGCTCGTTCGCTGAGCTCCGCGGCCTCGTCGGGGGAGCCTTCGAGGTCGAGCACGATGGCGAGCGATGCGGCAGCGGTTGCCTGCAGTGTGGTGGCCCGGGCGATCTCGTTCTCGAACAGTGCCTCGCGCATCAGGTCGATCGCGCCCTCCTGGCCGCAGAGGTACATGTTCGCGCCGAGGGCCAAGCAGGCCAGCGCTCGCCATTCACCGTTCGGCAAGTGGCGGTAGGCACTGCGAGCGATGGGGATCAGTTCGTTCGCTGGGAGGTTCTCGAGCGCCGCCAACAGCGCATCGGTCTGGTGGCCGAGCAGCTCAGCGATGCTCCCGGGCGTGGGCTCGAGCGGGACCTGATCGGTCCGACAGAGCCGCACCCAACCGAGCGCCCGCTCACCGTCGCCGAAGCCGACGGCAAGCACCGCCTGGACCTGTTTGAGCGGCAACGATCGGAGAACGTGTGATTCGCTGAAGTGTTCCAGCCAGCGTTCGAGCGTCCGGTACATGCCGCGTGCCGCGTAGGGCCCACACTGGAGCAGCACCAAGTTCTCGAGGAGATCGAGGTCGCCCGCCGCTGCGGCATGCTCGATGGCGAGGTCGGTGTCGCCCTGGTTCGACCACCAGGTCGCGGCAGCCACGTGGATCTTGCCCCAGCGGTCGGGGTCGACGCTACGGAGCCGAGCGGACAGCCACCGTGCGAGCACGGCATGCATGCGGTACCACTCGTCGTGCTGGTCCAGCCCGATCAGCATCAACTCGTCGCGGCACAGCCTACGCAGCGTCGACGCGGAGTCGCGTCGACCGAGAATCGCATCACACTGGTCCCCGGTGAAGCGTCCCAGACACCCGATCTCGGTGAGGAAGGTCTGATCGTCGGTGTCGAGGGACCCGAACCACTCCTGGGTCACGTAGTCGGTCACGTAGGTGAGGTCGCCGAGCTTGTCCACGGGGATGTCGATACCCGTTCGGCGGGTCGCCAGGACCTGGCCGGCAAGTCGGAGCCCGGCCGGCCATCCCTCGAACTGCTCGGCGATCTCGGCGACCATGTCAATGTCCGGCTGGAGGCCGAGCATCATCAGCATCTCCTCGGTCTCGGCGAGGTCGAAGGCGAGTTCGTCGGCGGTGACGTCGACGACACCGGGAGCAAGGCGGTAGCGGGCAATCGATTCGGAGCGCGGTTGCGAACGGCCGACGAGGATCAGCGTCGAATGCGACGGGAGATGGTCGATGATCAGATCGATCAGGTCGCCGGACTCCTCGCTGACGATGTGGTGGACATCGTCCAGGACCAAGACGAATGGCTCATCGGGAGCCGCAATCAACTGAGCGATACCATCGAATCGGACGCCGACATCGGCGCCGAGATCGACGGCGCCCCATGGTCGATCGGTGAACCCATTGGCGATCGCATGGGCGAGCACGAGTGGATCGTTGTCGATGGGTTCGAGGTCGAGCCACCGCACTCGTCGTTCGTCGTCGACGACCCAACGCAATACCTGCGTCGACTTGCCGTAGCCCGCTGGTGCCAGGACGCGCAGCACCTGACCAGTCGCCGACGCATACCGCTCGTCCAGGCGAGAACGCTCGACGACGCCCGAACGCATGGTCGGTCCGCTGAACCGTGCACGGTCGCGAATCGCAACAAGATCGCTCACCGGAAGGACCTGAACACATCGATCCTCGGGCGCCGCCAGCACGCGTCAGGTTCGTGTTGGCGGACATGCACGCAGCGCAGGCTACTGCTCAATGAATCCGGTCGTCATGTCGGTGATTCAGAGGTCATGCCGGTGATTCAAGCGATGCTCGGCGTGTCCAAGCAGGCCGCCCAGCGCAAGTACGCAGCCAAGACAACGCAGGCCATGGTCAGGCTGCCGGACAATCTCGCCGACGCCGCAGAAGCCGTCGCCCGAGTCTGCGGCGACAGCGTCAACCAAGTCATCATCGACGCGCTCGCCGCCGAGATCGAGCGAGTCCGAGCCGACGGCGACTTCACCGCACGCGCCAAGAAGCTGCTCGAGCGCGACCGAGAGATCCCCGGCCGCCTCGCGAAGTGACCCGCTACCTCAGCCTCGTTGAGTTCTGGTTCCTCGCCGAACACGTCACCGGCATCGACGCCGCGACCCTCATCAAAGCCAGCCGCGTGGACCTCGCCGACTCCGCACTGCACGCACCGCAAGCCGGCTTTGACGACACCGACTTCTACCCGGACCTCCACGACAAGGCTGCAGTGCTGGCATGTCGGCTCGAATGGAATCATCCGCTCCCCGACGGCAACAAGCGAGCCGCTTGGGCATGTCTCGTTCTGTTCATCGATCTCAACGACGGATCCTGGAACCACGAACGACCCGACACCGATACATCCGCCCGTCGCTGATACATCTCTCGGTTGTTGATACGTCGCGCCGGGGGGCGTACTGCCGCTGGCAGGAGGTCGTCAGCAGGAGCCTGGGAGTTCGAATCTCCCCATCCCGTCCACCGGTCCTCATCCCCTCACGTTTCTCCGGGTGTGTCCGGCTGGTCCCAGACGGCTTCGACCGCGCGGTGGGCGAGTTCGATCTCGTCCCACTGTTCGGGGTCGAGCGCATGGATGATGTGGGGGAACAGGTCGTACTCCTCGTCGTCGATGTGGGTGGCGAGCAGCGGCAGTGCCTTGCTCACGTCGGCGCCAGTGGGACCGTCGGCGAGCCACCGGTGGAGGTCGTCGTGGTCGCGGCACAGCGCATTGATCCGGTCGCCCAGAGCAGTCGACGACTTGGCGTGCACGAACAGCCCGACCTCTTCCTTGGCGGCGTGCATGTGCAGCAGGCGGTGGAACTCGGCGAACACTACGGCGGTGTCGGTGCCCTCGTGCAGGGCGGTGTCCAACACGTCGGACAGCTCCAGCAGTCGTTCATGCTCGGCCGCAAGCTCAGCGGTGGGTCCGGATCGCCGGCACCCGCAGTAGTCACACATGATCGATACTCCTTGTCGGGGTCAGGACCCTGCTCGCGCGGATCGCAAAGTCGATGGTCCAGATGGCCACTGCGGCTGCGAGCGTCCAGTGGTGGCCGGACAGCGCAGCCACGGCGGCGATGTTGCCGGCAGTGAGTGACACCCATGAGCTCGTGCTGGCGAACCCGGCCGTGAGTCGTTGGTGTCCGCCGCCCCGCAACACTGGGCCGAGGTAAGCGAGCGAGGCGACGAGGATCTGTGCGAAGCCACCAACCACGAGGGCCTGGAGGATCGCTCGGTCGTCGGTGTCTCGGATGGTCACGAGGGCCACTGCGGCGGTCATGGCGGCCCACCAGGCGACGCCGGTGCCCAGCTGCAGCAGGCGGGGTCCCGCCCACCGCAGGCGGCTGCGAGAGTAGATCGGCAGCATCGCTGCGATCGCGAGCAGCCCGAGCAGGTAGGTGATCAGTCCGCCGGCGGCGACGCCGGGTCGGTTGACGAGGTGACCGGTGGCAGCGATCGCGGTGGCACCGGCGAGTGCGGCGAACGTTGCGCGCATCGCAGTCGGCGTGGCGCGCGGCGACATCTTGCTGCGTACCTGCGTGGCGGCGAAGTAGGGCAGCGTGCCGGCGATCACGAGGCCCACCAGTCCGAACACGTTGAGCGTGAGGTGGACATCACGGAGTTCGATGAAGCTGCGCCCGGCTCGCCCGGTGCCGAGCAGGAGACCGATCGACATGCCGGTCGCACCGGCGACTACTGCGGCTACGTACGCCTCGACGGCCGGCGAGAACCGTGGAGTGACCGCCTGTCGGCGGATGTGCAGCAAGATGGCTGCGAGGCCGAGCATGGCGGCGATCCCGATCGTGCCACCGGCGACGAACATCCACGTCCGATCGGTCTCGCGCCCGACGACCAGTGCAACGGCGCCGGCAGCGAGGCCCCAGCGCTGGGCGGCGGCTACGCGGGGTCGGGGTGCGGGGGCGGCCGACCAGGTGACGGCGAGCATCTGCGTGGCGGCGGAGATCGCGCTCAGCAGGCCGCCGACGACGAAGAGGTGCAAGGCCAACCACCAGTCGGCGCCGACGCGAAAGAGACCGGCGATGACTGCGGCCACCACGAACCCGGCCGCGACCAGTAGGCCACGTCGGGTCTGGAACTGGACGTCGGCCACGCGTCGAGGCGCTGCGCGGCCGACGGTCCTGCGAGCGTCGGCGCTCAGCGGTTGGGGGCGAAGTGGCACGCCTCTTGTCATTCCAGTGCCCGCCAGGTCGATGTTCCCGAGACGATGGACACTGCCTCTCCGAGCAGTTGGTGGCTGTGGACGCGAGCGACGTTGTCGGCCAGATCGAGGGCGCGGCGAACGCTGGGACCGGTCCAGCCGAGCTCGAGCGTCTCGTGGAAGAGGCTCAACCACCGCTCGAAGTGCGCCGGCGTGAACTGACGTCTTGAGTGGACGATCTGGTGGGCGCGGAATGGGTTGCCCTCGTAGCCAGGTTGGCCGAGCAGTGCCCGGCACCAGAAGGCGGCGAGCTTGGGCAGGTGTTCGGACCAGTCGACGCGTGCCACGTCGTGGAACATCGGGCCGAGCAGGTCGTCCTGGGCGACGTCTGCATAGAAGCGACGGACCATCTCGGCGATCTCGTCGGCAGTGTCGAGATCCCGGGTCGGCTCCGGTCGTGGGGTGTCTTTCATCGTGCTTCTCCAGGCCTCGTACTCATCGTCGGCGTCCGCACTCGCGGCTGCTCCGCCCCGCTGGACGTCAGTTCGGGGCGTCGACGGCGCGTGGTGCGGTCGACGCGGCCCGGGCCGCCGGGAACAGCACGTTGTTCTCCTTGTGTAGGTGGAGGTGGGTGTCGGCCTCCAGTTGCGCCAGCGCCCGATAGCAGGCGGCATAGGACGCGCATCCGTCGGCGGGGTTCGCATATCCGGACGTGATGCGATGCAGCTCGTCGAGGAGGCCACCGACCGTCTCGTGCTCGCCGGCGAGTGATTCGACCTGGGAGAGGAGTGCCTGTCGGTCGGACTGCTGCGCGGTGGCGGCAAGCTCTCGGATCATCGGGAACAGCTGCTTCTCTTCTCGGACGAGGTGGGGTTCGAGATCGGCGCGCAGCTCGTAGTAGAGCCGCTGCACCTCGGCCAGCTCGGGGTGCCGATCGCCGTGCACCGTGACGATCTTGTCGACCAGTTCGCTGATCCGAGGCATCTCGGCCCACAGGTAGCGGTGATGGACCGCTTCGATGTGCTCGACCAGTTCGACCAAGCCGAGCGAGACCCACTCCGCGGCGGGTTCGGCGATGTGAACCGCTGACAACTCTTCGGCGACAGTCGGTGCGTCCAGACCTGCGTCGCGAGATGCCTCGGCGAGCGTTCGACCGCCATGGCAGCAGTAGTCGAGACCGCGCCGTTCGAGGTGGGCGGCCAGCGACGGGCGCAGTGTGACGATCTCACCGAGCGTCATCGACGGATCGATGCGGCGCTCGTCGACGCCGAGCGATGCGGTCGGTTCCGACGACTCGGCATGTCGATGGTGCGTACAGGTCGACATGGCCATCGGCTCGAGGGGAACCATCCGGATCTCGTTGGCAAACATCGCGACGCCATGCAGCCGGTTGCGGATGGCAGCGGTGATCGCCTCCACGTCGACGTCGTGGTCGACCTCGATGCACGGACCGGCAAGCGAGCCGTGCACACGTCGTACGCCGTCGAGCCCGGCAAGATCGTCGAGCGTCTCGTTGAAACACGTCGGGCAGTTCGCCCCATCGATTCTCAGCGTCGTCTGCATGGTCCCCTGCTTTCGTTCGGAGATGTGTGAGGTGGCCGCTCGATCTCGGCTGGACCTCGTGCGTCTCACCCTACGGCAGACCGTTGAATAATTCTAGTAAATGCCATAAATACGTGTCGTGCGAGAAATACGTGTCGTGCGAGGCTGTTCCTGGTGTGCCAAGGAACTCCTGTGGCTCGCGCATCGGGTCGCCGAGCATGTCCGATGGCCCGATCACGATTCGAGGTGACAGCGCAGGCGGCAGGTCCCTCGACGTGGATCGCGTGGGATGAGTTCGTCGACGACGAGCCCGTCGAGTGAATCGGCCATACCGACCGCCAGGCCAAGGTGTAGGCCGCACACGGTGTCGGGGTCGGCCAACGCCGTCGTCTCGAACGGGCAGGCTCCCAACACGATGTCGATCTGTTCTCTTCGCTGGGTCGGGGTCGGCTTGAACCCATGGCGTTCCATGGCATCGACGAAGCTCGTTACCGGATCGGTCTCGCTGTTCCCGGCGACGCGCGACCTGGCGCCGAAACGGCGCCCGACGTCGACTGGCGAGTCGCCACTTCGAATGATCTCGGTCAACATCACGGAGAGTCGTTCGTACGGGCCGGTGACGCCCCAGCGGCTCTCCGTCGACGGGACCACCGTGTAGTGCAGTCGCGGTCGACCACGCCCTGCCGGCGGCGCGGTGGCCTCCGACACGAGATCCGCCTCGACGAGCTTGGCGAGGTGCTGGCGGATCGCGTTGTGATGCAACCCGAGATGTTCGGTCAGTTCAGCCACATCGACGGGACGTTCCGCGTCGGCGATGTAGCGGAACACCTTGTGGCGCGTCGGGTCACCGAGCGCGCGTGCTTGCTGTTGGAGTGCGTTCATCGGCCACCCACCACACTCAGCACCGAGATCAGCAGGAGCAGGATGACGATGCCTGCCATCAAGAGGTTCGCCTTCCTGGTGGGGTGCGACGGCGTCATGGTCGACGCTCCGGGCGAGGCTCGCTCTCGGCGGTCGGGTTCCAGCCGGACCGTTCGCGCCAGCACGACTCGTCGTACGTCGGCCGGCCGTCGGCGAGGTCGATGAGCTCGGGGATCGGGAGTTGAAGGGGGCGAGGGCATCGGCCGAATTCGAGGTGTTCGGTGAACACCTCTGGGAACGCGCGCACCGTCGGCAACAAGAAGGTGCTCATCGAGCACGCCCGCCGGCGAAGCGAGCCGGACACGCATACTTCGTCGTCACACCGGCCATGCACCCACGATAGCCGACCATTATACTCCCACTATATACTAGAAAAATTAATATTCCGAACTGGCGGCTCAGCGTGGAAACGCCGCCTGGGGCCGCCACCTCCGTCATCGGCTCGCCCAGCCCGCCGTCCAACGCCCGGACGGCGACGTGCACTTCCTGATCGACGACACGGACGAACTCACGCTGTCACTGAAGGGCCCGACCGGCCGTCTCCGTGACGGTCACCGAGTGGCACGGCCTCATCGGCTCGTAGCGGCGCCGGGCGAAAATCTGGGTGCATCGTCGTCGAGGTCGAACACCACGAGGCCGGCGGCCCCACCGTCGAGCATCGCGACCAATGCTGCACCAGCGCTCTTGTGGTCGGGATGCACGAGATAGGAGTCTCGTGCGGCCGCGTCGACGAAGTCGATCACGAAGCCGTCGTCGAACCCCTGTGAGAGGGCCTCGACGCTCGAGTTGGCGCCGTACACGATCCGTTCGAAGCCCGGTACTGCGCTCTGCAGGGATGCGAGCCGCTGGAAGATCGCGTCCTTGTCGCCGTGGCTGACCGCCGCTGCGAATCTGAGGAGAACGCAATGCCGGACCATCCGTGCGATCGTACTGACATCGTCTCGTCGTCGACCGTGAACACGTGGGCGCGAAGGAGGCTCGTGGGTATCGTGGCTGTACATGATCCGCATGGCTGGCATGGCGATGTCGATTCTCCTGGTTGTTGGCTGCGCTGGTGGTTCCGAGGGCGACGGAGATGCGGCGACAGTGCCGGATCGTTCGACGGCCTCGGCAATGGACACGTCGTCGCCCGCTGAGACAGCTGCAACCGACCCAGAGTCCGCCAGCACCGTCACCACGACGTCGGAGGCGGTTGTCGTCGAAGGCGCGGTCAGCAGCGCCGACGCGGTGGATGAGTGGTTCGGTGGTCTGACGTCCGCCGATCTGCCACGCATGTGGGCGATCTTCGATCCCGAACTGAAGTCCACGGTGCGCCGTGCTGCATGGGAGGCCTGCATCAAGGTCCAGTTCCCCGAACGGCCGGACCAGGTGTCGTTCGTCTACGACGAGGCCGACGTGTACATCGAGGACGGTTCGACGTACTCGACCGGCCCGCTGACGGTAGACGGTGAGTTCGAGACCGCCACGCTGCCTGTCACGGTCGAGGTGGTGGAACGTGACAGCGGGTGGTTCGTCGTCGGCGACCTCGGGTCCGGTGACGACCGAAGGTGCCTCACCGAGGCCGGTGGCTGAGTGCGAGACCAAGCGGGAGGGCAACCGGACTCGCCGAGTGCTTCCATGCGGTTGTACGGCGCTGCTCGACGCGACGACAGATCGCATGATGAATTGACACCTGCCACGCTGGCGTCAAGGGTGATGCGGTGACCTACGAGTTGGTTCCGTCGACGGCACAGGTGATGCCCGAGGGCCATCGAGGCTTGCGCCCCGCTCGACGGACGTCTGCGGTGATGGGTGTGTTGGCCGTTGCGGTGATTGCTGCCGCAGGGATCGGAGCGTGGATGGTCGCTCCGGACGACTCGGCTGCCGACACGGCGTTGTTCGTGCTTCCGGTGCCGGTCGATGGCTGGCGACTCGGTGACGGTGCGGTCACCGAACCAGCCCCGGATCCGGACATGCCGGCAACCGACGAACGTTTCATCACGGACGGCAGGCTCTACGGGATTGCCGACGGCGGCGGTTTCGGCGACCTGCGTTCGGTCGCTCGATATCCGCAGTCACCGCTGCCGGGGGCACAGTGGGAGCCGGTGGTCACGTCGGTGGGCGAGTCGTACCGTCGCCTCGACGACTCGATGACGTTCGCGCACGAGGAATACGACGGCGGATGGCGTGTCGTCAGCTCACCCTCCGATCTCGTGCACGCCTACGCCATGCTGGCCAACGACATCAGGTCCGAAGTGCTCGTCGCGGTGTTCGACCCGCCCGACTCGGCCGAGGTCTCGGAGACATCGTTCACGTTGACGTCCCCGGACGGATCGACGTTCACCGTCGAGACGACGACAGGATCGCCGCTGTTCGATGCCGCCACCTTCGCCGACCGAGTCGAGCCCGTCGACGTCAACGGAACGACCGGCTGGGCGATCATCAGCGAGGAGGGCCGGGACGCCTCCGGAACCGTCGTGACCTGGGCGCCGGAATCGGGCCGCACGATCAGCGTGCGCAGCAGCGCCTCGCAAGATGAGGTTCTCGATGCTGCCCGACGTCTCCAGCTGGTCTCGGCTAGCGAGTGGACCGCCTCGTTCCCTGAACTCGAGCGCGACTGAACGTCGGCGCAACAGCCGGTGACGACGACGAAGTCCGATCTCGACCGCGCCACGACAACGGCTGTCCCACCAGGAGACGAGCGCTTGTGTAGGGGACCGTCAGGAGGGTGGTGTGTCGGGTCCGGTGTCGGCGAGGACGTCGGCGGCTGCCCGAGCGTCAGCGGCACGGACCTCGAGGTCGATGCCGTCGTCGCTGTCGACGGGGATCGTGCCGCCGCCGTCGTTGTCGACGAGAGCGCTCTCGATGCCGTAGGCGCGCAGCCTTGCCTGCGCGATCTCGGCCTCGCCGACACTCGCGAACGTCCCCACGATGACGGGTTCCGGGTGATCCTGCTCGCTGGCCATGCCACTTCGTATCACGGCGGCTGCACTCGTGCCCGTCGGACGTCGCTCCGCCTCGCCGCACTCAGAGATACGCGGCGCGGGTGGCGAAGAGAGCGAACCCTGCCACCAGGCTGAACGTCGCACCGTGTGGGTCGACGTCGGTCTCGTGGGCTTCGGGTACCAGTTCCTCGACGACGACGGCGACGAGGACCCCGGCGGCGAACATGAGGAACGAGAACTGGACGATCTCCGACCGCCCGCGAACAAACAGGTAGCTGACCGTGGTCCCGACGAGAATCGACAGCGCGAACGAAGCAGACACCAACAGCCGGGTGCTCCGAGCCATGCCCCTGTCTCGCATGGTGGCGATCACGGCGAAACCTTCTGGCACGTCTGCGGCGACCTGGCCCAGCGCGATGAGCAACGCAACCGAGAACGCGATGGTCGAGCCGGCGCCGATCATGACCCCGTCGGGAGAACAGATCCATGGCGACGCCGAAGTAGATCAGCCATGGTCCCGAAACGCCGCCGCCACGCCGGTCGCCCAGGACGTCGGTGGCGTGATCCACGGCGATGAAGAAGACGCCACCCGCAACGAAGGCAGCGATCGGAATCCAGGGCACCGAGGTGTCGATGGCGTCCGCAGCCAGCTCGATTCCCACCACGGCGAGGACGATGCCGACCGCAGCGTGGAGGGCGTACGACAAGGTGCGCTGGCTGACCGGGCGCCACTCTGCGATGAGGTCGCCTCCCGCATTGCCAGCGGCCGGCAGCCGCGCGATGAGGAGCGCCTCCCACAACGAGATCACGGCCGCCGCAGTCCGACAGGGCGGGGCGCCTCCGGCGCGCTGCCGACCGGGACCGCCACCGGTGATGCATCGCGTCGAGCAGATTCCATGACCGACACCTACCCGACTGCGCAATTGCCCACGCCGACGCAGCGTCGCGTCGATCGACGATCGGACCGCAGCCGTTCAACGTGCGGTCGCTGGTGAGCGCCGTCCGCGGGCGGAGTAGAGCATCGGGCCGACGAAGTTGACGGCGATGATCGCCGCCCATCGCCGCTTGGTCCGACCCAGGACGTTCGTCCTGGCGTCGGCGGCGCGTGCTCAGGCGCGTACGCCGCCGTACGGAATGCCGGCGAGGTGGTGCATGTCGCGATCGAACGTCGTGAGGTCGTCGGGACAGAGATCGGCGAGACGGGCGTGACCGCACGCCCGCGCCAGCACCGTCATCAGCTCGACCGTCGACTCCAGGAAACGCGTCAGTCGCCGGGCGGCGTCCTCCACGACGAGGCGTTGGCGCAGGCCGGGCTTCTGGGTGGCGATCCCGACGGGGCAGTTGTCGGTGTTGCAGGCCCGCATCCCGAGACACCCGATGGCTTGGAGCGCCGAGTTGGAGATCGCCACTGCGTCGGCGCCGAGCGCGAGCGCCTTGACGAAGTCGACGTGGGTGCGCAGACCGCCCGTGATCACCAGCGTGACGGCGGACTCGGAGGTGTCCAGGTGCCTGCGGGCGCGTGCCAACGCCGGGATCGTCGGCACCGAGATGTGATCGCGGAACATCGCCGGCGCCGCTCCGGTACCGCCGCCTCGACCGTCGAGGATGACGTAGTCGACGCCGATCTCGACAGCGGCGTCGAGGTCGGCTTCGATGTGCTGGGCCGACAACTTGGCCCCGATGGGAATGCCGCCGGAGACCTCGCGCACCTGCGCTGCGAGGTCACGGAAGTCGCCGATGGTGCGCAGGTCGGTGAACGTGGCGGGGGACACGGCGTCGGTGCCCTCGTCGAGGCCGCGGACCTCGGCGATCCGGCCGACCACCTTGTTGCCCGGCAGATGGCCGCCGGTGCCGGTCTTGGCGCCCTGGCCGAACTTGAAGTGGAATGCCTGCACGTCGCGCACCTTGTCGAGCGACCAGCCGAACTTGGCCGACGCCAGCTCGTAGAAGTAGCGGGAGTTCTCCTCTCGCTCCTCCTCGAGCATGCCGCCCTCTCCCGAGCAGATGCCGGTCCCGGCACGCTCGGCGCCCCGCGCGAGCGCGACCTTCGCCTCCTGTGACAATGCACCGAAGCTCATGTCCGACACGAACAGCGGGATGTCGAGGCGTAGGGGAGCGGCAGCCGTCGCCCCGATGACGACATCGGTGGCGACCGCGTCGTCAAGCAGCGGGCGTTGCGCCAGCTGGGCGGTGACGATCTGGATGTCGTCCCACGCCGGGAGGCGGTCGTGCGGGACCCCCATCGCACTCATCGGTCCGTGGTGGCCGACCTGGTCGAGGCCGTTTGCCGCGAGCTCGCGGATCGCTGCAACGTGCGGCTCCGCGGGTCCGCCGTGGACGTCCTGGTAGGCGCCCTGGTACGCGCTGCGGTCGTAGGGCTGTGGATGGTCGAGTTCCCAGTCGCCGATCTCGTCGGCGTCGACCATCACCTGGTGGTCCGCGACCCACGAGGTGAACTTCCGAAGGCGTTCGTCGTTGTTGTAGGCGCTGATTCCCGTGCGGAAGCCGTAATCCCAGCCGTGGACTCCGCACACGAGGTCGTCGCCTCGCACGGTCCCGTCGGCGAGCAGTGCCCCGCGGTGATCGCAGCGTCCGTACAACACGGAGTGCTCGTCGTCGTAACGGACGATCACGAGGTCGACGTTGCCGACCAGGGCACCGACGGGCTCGCGATCGGGCAGGTCGTTCCAACGGGCGATCGGAAGAGGTCGCATGGGTCTCCATTCAGGGTCGGCCCGTGCCCGAGCACGCGCGGCGGTCCCGGCGCACACTGTCAGAGAACCCGTTGTCTCGCACCTCGTTCCCTCCAAGTTGTCGAACCGGGACGGCGAACGGACTCGCCTTCGTCCGGAGGGGCCATGGGAGTCCGAGGCGCTGCACCGCCATGATCCGCTCGGTCGCCGGATCAGCAGCCACCCCCGGCCATCTCCAGCCACTCGGTCTCGGTCCAGTGGCTGCGCAGCTGGCTCGTGACGAAGTCCGACGTCCAACGCACCATCTCGATCCACGGAAGGTCGGCCGACGCGATCTCGGTGAACGCCATCCCGTCGAGCAGCAGTGCCGCATCGTCGATGCCGATTGTGACGGTGGTCGTCTCCTCGTCGACGCCGAGTTGGCCGGGAATCACTCCGAGGCGAACCTCCACCTCCATCAGCCGTTCGACATCCCATCGGGAGGTGGCGCCCGACATCGCTTGGTCGGACATGATCCCGAGAATCTGCCCCAGGGCCAGGCGCGCATCGGGCTCCAGCTCGATCGCTCGTGGCAGTCGCACGCCGGAAGCTTCCCATCCGTGCGTGTCGGACGCCCGAGCGAGCTACCTCTTCTTCGCGGCCTTCTCGAGGCGCTTGGCCGCCCGCCCGATGGGCTCGATCTGGCGGTTGTCGAGGTCGCCGATCTCGGCGCCGTTCTCGAACAGGACGCGGTAGCGCTGCCAGTTGAAGCCGTTCGCCAGGATGACCTTGCCCTCCGTGCCGAACGGGACGCCGTGCAGCTCCACGATCGTGCGGACCTTGTCGTTCATCCGCAGGTCGATCTGGTTCGGGTGCGGCGTGGCCAGGGCATGCGGCTTCCAGTACTCCATCGGCGCCATTCTGCCCGGTCGAGCGGTCAACGCGCGACTCCACGACCGCGACGGCCGGTCAAGCGGTGCACCCTCGTTCCGAATCCAGGGGCCACCGGTACACTCGCCCTTCTGTGAAGAGTTCCGTGGAGACCCTCGAGGGCAACAAAGTCAAGCTGTACGTCGAAGTCGAAGAGGCGGAGTTCGATCACGACATCGACCGGGCCTTCAAGCTGATCGCCAAGGAGGTGAACCTTCCCGGATTCCGTGCCGGCAAGGCGCCCCGCAAGGTCCTCGAAGCCCGCATCGGCATCGGTGCCGCTCGCGAACAGGCGCTGCGCGACGCCGTGCCGCAATACCTCGCCAGAGCGGTCCGTGAGCACCAGGTCGACCTGATCGCCACCCCTGAGGTCGAGATCACCGACGGAGCCGAGTCGGGGCCCGTCGAGTTCGACGCCACCTGCGAGGTGCGTCCCACGATCGCCGTCGAGGGCTACGGCGACCTCCGCGTCGAGTTGCCCTCACTCGAGGTCACCGACGACGACCTCGCCGCCATCCACGAAACCGAGCTGAAGCGCACGGCCACTCTCGCCGACGCCGACCGTCCGGCCGAGGTCGGCGACTACCTCACGATGGACCTGGCGGCCACCCGTGACGGTGAGGAACTGTCGGGTCTCAACACCGAGGACTGGGGTTACGAACTCGGCCAGGGATGGGTGACCGAGGACTTCGACGAGCATCTGACCGGCGTCTCCGCCGGCGACGAGATCACGTTCACGTCCACGCCGAAGGGGCTCGACGAGCCCGCCGATTTCGTCGTCAAGGTGACCGCTGTCCAGGTGTCGGTCGTGCCCGAGCTCACCGACGACTGGGTGTCCGACAACATCGGCGAATTCGACACCGTCGACGAGTGGAACGCCAGCTTGCGTGAATCTCAGGTCGACCAGAAGCTGGACGCCGCCCGCCAGAGCGTGGTGACCGCGATGAACGCGGCGCTCGCCGAACTCGTCGACGTCGAGGTTCCCGACGCGATGGTCGATGCCGACCTCAACCAGCGTGTGCAGGGCGTGGTCCAGCAGTTCCAGGCTCAGGGCATCGATCTCGGCCAATGGCTCGCAGCCACGGGCCAGGGTCCCGAGGACTTCATCGAGTCGATGCGGGGCGCCGCCGTCGAGGCGGTCAAGGTCGACCTCGCACTGCGCGCCGTCGCCGAGGCCGAGTCGATCGAGGTTGAACCACACGACTTCGACGCCGAGTACGCCCGCATGGCGATGCAGTACGGCCAGAGAGCCAAAGACATCCGCAAGGCCTACGAGCAGAACGAGGCGGTGCCGGAGCTGGCGGCTCAGATCCGCAAGTCGAAGGCCTTCGACTGGCTGTTGCACCACATCGACTTCGTCGACCCGGACGGCAACCCGATCGACCGCGACACCCTGCTCGGCCACACCCACGACGACGAGCACGACGACGACGCCGCAGGAGACGTCGACGTGCAGTCAGCCGCCGCTGCCGTGATCGCCGCCACCGACGCAGCCGCCACGGCGTCGGCTGCCGATGATGCAGATGCCGATGATCACGCCGATGACCAGTCCAGTAACGACGACAGCGAAGAGGAGACGTCATGAATCTCGATGCGGTGAACTACCTCGTCCCCAACGTCGTCGAACAGACGAGTCGTGGCGAGCGCGCCTACGACCTCTACAGCCGGATGCTGAAGGACAACATCATCTTCCTCCAGACCCCGGTCGACGACCAGATCGCCAGCCTGCTCTGCGCGCAGTTGATCCATCTCGAGTCGGAGAATCCCGACAAGGACATCAACATCTACATCAACAGCCCTGGTGGTGACATCACGGCGCTGTTCGCCATCTACGACACGATGCAGTTCATCAAGAACGACATCGCCACGATCTGTCTCGGACAGGCAGCGTCGGCCGCTGCGGTCCTGCTCGCCGCCGGCACCAAGGGCAAGCGGCTCGCCCTGCCCCACAGCCGGATCCTGCTGCACCAGCCGAGCGGTCAGGTCGGCTACGGCCAGGTCACCGATCTCGAGCTGGCGGCCAAGGAGATCATGCGGATGCGCGATCTGCTCGACGGCATCCTGGCCCACCACACCGGCCAGCCGATCGACCGGATCCACGCCGACACCGACCGTGACTTCGTCATGGAGGCGGACGAGGCGCTGGAGTATGGCATCATCGACAGAGTGATCTCCTCCCGTGAGGCTGTGGACCGCACCGGTCCCATCCGCTGATCGGAGGGGGATCTCGTCCGATTCGTCGGGCAGGTCCACGATTCGTGAAGGTGGATCCGCCAGACTGTCGGGCTTCGATGGGCCGACTCGCTGAGGACGGTCCGGAACCACACGGCGCAGCAACGACACGAAGGGGTACCGACAAGTGGCGAAATTCGGCGACACCGGCGAACTGCTGAAGTGCTCGTTCTGCGGCAAGTCGCAGAAGCAGGTCAAGAAGCTCATCGCCGGCCCCGGCGTGTACATCTGCGACGAGTGCATCGACCTGTGCAACGAAATCATCGAAGAGGAGCTGACCGAGACCGCCGAGCTCAGCTTCGACAATCTGCCGAACCCCCGCGAGGTGCGCGCCTTCCTCGACGACTACGTCGTGGGGCAGGACTCGGCCAAGAAGATCCTCTCCGTCGCCGTCTACAACCACTACCGGCGCATCCAGCACCAGAACCAGGCCACCACCGTCGGCCGCCGCGACGACGTCGAGCTCGCGAAGTCGAACATCTTGCTGCTCGGCCCGACCGGCTGCGGCAAGACCCACCTCGCGCAGACCCTCGCCCGCCAGCTCAACGTGCCCTTCGCCGTCGCCGACGCCACGGCGCTGACCGAGGCCGGCTACGTCGGCGAGGATGTCGAGAACATCCTGCTCAAGTTGATTCAGGCCGCCGACTTCGACGTCAAGCGCGCCGAGACCGGCATCGTCTACATCGACGAGATCGACAAGGTCGCCCGCAAGAGCGAGAACCCCTCGATCACCCGAGACGTCTCCGGTGAAGGTGTCCAGCAGGCGCTGCTGAAGATCCTCGAGGGCACCCAGGCGTCGGTGCCGCCCCAGGGCGGGCGCAAGCATCCGCACCAGGAGTTCATCCAGATCGACACCACCAACGTGCTGTTCATCCTCGGCGGGGCGTTCTCCGGGCTGGAACAGATCATCGAGTCGCGGATCGGCCACAAGGGCGTCGGGTTCCACGGCACGGTGCGCTCGGCGATCGACCGTGATCCCGGCGAGCTCTTCGCCCAGGTGCTGCCCGAGGACCTCGTGAAGTTCGGCATGATCCCCGAGTTCATCGGACGTCTGCCGATGATCGGTGCGGTCGGCAGCCTCGATCGCGATGCGCTGATGAAGATCCTCGTCGAGCCGAAGAACAGCCTCGTCAAGCAGTACGAGAAGGTGTTCAGCTTCGAAGACGTCGAACTCGAGTTCACGCCCGACGGGCTCCAGGCCATCGCCGATCAGGCGATCCTGCGCGGTACCGGCGCCCGTGGCCTGCGGGCGATCCTCGAAGAGGTGCTGCTGAACACGATGTACGACCTGCCCGGTCGCACCGACATCGGCAAGGTCGTCATCGACGAGACCACCGTCACCGAGAAGGTCAACCCCACGCTGGTGCCGCGGTCGACGGGCCGCCAACGCAAAGCAGCCTCCTGAGCGTCACGGTCGCCCGGCCGTAGCCTGAGCGCTCCATGACCTACGACGAGGCGCTCGCCTATCTCGACGAGCACGCGACCTACGAGAAGACCGGCCGCATCACGTCGCCGTCGACCGAGACGATCGCTGCGCTGTGCGGAGCGATGGGCGACCCCCAGCATGCCGCCCCTGTGATCCACCTGACCGGCACGAATGGCAAGGGCTCCACGGCGCAGATGATCTCGCGTCTGCTCGTCGCCAGCGGTCTGACGGTCGGCACCTACACCAGCCCCCACCTGGAACGCGTCAACGAGCGGATCGTGCGGAACCTCGAGCCGATCAGCGACGAGGACCTGGCCGAGCAGATCGCCGCGATCGCCGATCTCGAGGGCATCGTCGGGCGCCGCCCGGGCTACTTCGAGATCCTGACCGCCGCAGCGTTCCGCTGGTTCGCCGATGTCGCCGTCGACGTGATGGTGATCGAGGTCGGCCTGCTCGGTCGCTGGGACGCCACCAACGTGGCCGATGCCACCGTCGCCGTCGTGACCAACATCGGCATGGACCACACCGAGTTCGCCGGGCCGACACTCGAACACATCGCTCGCGAGAAGGCGGGCATCATCAAGCCGCAGTCCGCGGCGGTGGTGGGCGAGACGCGAGCCGAGCTGGTGTCGATCTTCCGCGCCGCCGGCGGGGCGAGCGTGCTCGTCGCCGACGACGACTTCGAGACGGTGGGCAACCGGCTGGCCATCGGCGGCCGCCTGGTCGACATCCGCACGCCGACGACGATCTACACCGATGTGTACGTGCCGCTGCACGGCGCCCACCAGGGCACCAACGCCGCCCTGGCGCTGGTGGCGGTCGAGACGTTCTTCGCGGCTCCCCTGCCCGAGGACGTCGTGATGGAGGGCTTCGCCGAGACGGTGATGCCGGGGCGGTTCGAGGTGCTGGGCCGTCAGCCGCTCACCATCGTCGACGGCGCCCACAATCCGCCGGGCGCCGACACGTGCGCCCAGGTCTTCTTCGAGGACTTCGACCCGGAAGGTCGCCGGATCCTCGTCGTCGGCACCCTGCGCGATCCCGAGGAGATGCTCGCCGCGCTTCGCGCCGACGAGTTCGACATCGTCTTCGCCTGCACGGCGCCGTCGCCTCGCGGGGTCTCTGCTGTCGAGGTCGCCGACGCCGCTCGACGCCTGGGCTGCGACGACGTGTACGTGTTCGACACCGTCGAGGCGGCCTGCCAGCGTGCCATGGAGGATGCGGGCGGCGACGACGCCGTCCTGGTCGCCGGCAGCCTCTACACCGCCGGCGCCGCCCGCCCGGTCCTCCAGCGCTACGCGAACTAGGTGCACTCGGTCGGCCCCGCCTCCCACGCCGTCCCACCCCGATCCGGACCGCCCGTCCCACCACTAGCCGAAATTTGCGCACGAGCGTGCCTTGGGCGGGCAGATTCGCGCACGTTTCGATGGCCCGTCCGAAATGTGCGCAGATCGGCCCGCTGAGCGCCATCTCGCGCGCATTTTCGGGGAGTTTCGGGGAGTTGTTCGTGGGAGTGGGTGGGGGCCGAGCGGAGGTGCCCGGTAGCGGATCGTGGGGAGGGTCGACGGCCCAGATAGGTTCGCCGTCTATGTCTGATCGCACGCTGGTCCTGTTGAAGCCCGATGCCGTCGAGCGCAAGCTCGTCGGGGAGATCGTCTCGAGATTCGAGGCCAAGAACCTCGACATCGTCGCCATGGACATCCGCACCCTCGACGCCGACACGCTCGCTCGGCACTACGAGGAGCATGTCGGCAAGGGCTTCTACGGCGAGCTGGTCGAGTTCATGAGCCGCGGCCCCGTCGTCGCGATGGTGATCGAGGGCCCCGAGGACACCTGGGAGGTCGTCCGCGCGATGATGGGTGCCACCAACCCGCGCACGGCTGCACCGGGCACCATCCGTGGTGATCTCGGCATCCTCTTCACCGAGAACCTGGTGCATGGCAGCGATTCGCTGGCATCGGCCGAGCGCGAGATCGGGATTTTCTTCCCGAATCTGTAACATTTGAAGATTCCGGTGCCTGGCACGGTTGACGTGCCGGAACCCGCATCTACCGCTCGCGAAAGGTGGCCATCCAATGGCCCGCAACAACCCGCTCAGCCTTGGGCGCGATCTCGCCATCGACCTCGGCACGGCGAACACCCTGATCTATGTGCGCGGCCACGGTGTCGTGCTCGACGAGCCCTCCGTCGTGGCGATCAACGCCAACGACGGTCGACCCGTCGCGGTCGGCATGGAAGCCAAGCGGATGATGGGGCGCACACCCAACCACATCAAGGCGATCCGACCCCTCAAGGACGGCGTGATCGCCGACTTCGAGGTGTGCGAGAAGATGTTGCGCTATTTCATCCAGAAGGTGGCCGGCTCCAAGTGGAGCAAGCCGCGCATGGTCATTTGCGTGCCGTCCGGCATCACCGGCGTGGAGCAGCGCGCCGTGCAGGACGCCGCCGAGTACGCCGGCGCCCGCAAGCCGGTCCACATCATCGAAGAGCCGATGGCCGCGGCGATCGGTGCCGACATGCCCGTCCACGAGCCGAGCGGCAACATGATCGTCGACATCGGCGGCGGCACTACCGAGGTCGCCGTCATCTCGCTCGGCGGCATCGTCACCGCGCAGTCGATCCGTGTCGCCGGTGACGAGCTCGACGAGGCCGTCCTGCAGTACGTCAAGAAGGAGTTCTCGCTGGCGATCGGCGACCGCACGGCCGAGGAGATCAAGATCCAGATGGGGTCCGCCTGGCCACTGGAGCTGGAGCTCACCGCCGACATCCGCGGACGCGACCTGATCTCCGGATTGCCGCGCACGATCCAGATCACGACCGAGCAGGTGCGTGAAGCCGTTGCCGAACCGATCTCTGCCATCGTGGATGCCGTGAAGACCACGCTCGACAAGACCCCGCCCGAGTTGGCGGCCGACATCATGGAAGACGGCATCACGATCACCGGTGGCGGCGCGCTGATCGGCGGCCTCGACCAACGGCTCGCCCACGAGACCGGCATGCCGATTCGGATCGCCGACGAGCCGCTCTACAGCGTCGTGATCGGTTCGGGGCGCGCACTCGAGAACATTGATGCCATGCGCGGCCTGATGTCGCT
>CAVSJQ010000006.1:0-9865 GCA_963728355.1 Ilumatobacteraceae bacterium
AGACGTCAGTCGAGCTCGGCGGCGCGCGGTTCCCACTGGACGCGGGGGGCGTCCATGTAGAGGCGCTCGATCTCGTAGAACTCGCGTACCGAATCCAGGAACACGTGCACGACCACATCGCCGTAGTCGATCAGCGTCCACTGCTGCTCGCGGACACCCTCGGTCCGCACCGGCACGCGGCCCAGCTCGGCCTTCACCTTTGCCTCGACATCCTCGACGACGGCGCGCACCTGGCGCGGGTTGGAGGCGCCGGCGATGACGAAGTAGCCGGTGATCGACAGCAGCGACCCGACATCGAGGACGATCACGTCGGTGGCCTTCAGATCCGATGCCGCCCGAGCGGCGCACTGTGCCAACGCCTCGCTCGAATCGGCGTCGGTTGCGGCGTGCGGGTCAGCCATGTCGTTCATCCATCCCCTTCGACCGTAGCGGGCACATCACTCGACGAGGTCACCTCGGGTCCGCTCGACAGCGGCGACGACGGATCGGACGACGCTTGGTCCACCTCCACCGACGTGGTGCGTCCGAGTTCGTGCTCCAGATACGACATACCGAGCGTGATCTCGGCGTCGACGCCCTCCAGCACGATGTCCGAGACCTGCGCCTCGACCTCGCCCAGCAACGCCTCGACCGCCTCGACGGTGGCGTCGAGTTGACGTTCGTCGGTGACCTGGATCATCGTGACGGGCGGAACGCCCGTCGACGCGGTCTCTACCGACACGATGTTCGCGGACAGGAACAGGAGCCGGCCGATCAATTCGAACACGACGTCGGACGACGATTCGTAGAGCCCGCCGGCCTCTGCGAGTTCCTCGTCGGTGAAGTTCGCGACGATCCTGACCTTGAGCCCGAGGTTCGGCGTCGAGACCAACCCGGGAGACACCTGGGCGAACACCAGTGCAGCGTCCCGGCGGTCGATCAGCACGACGTCGACCTGCGTGGGATTCTCGGCGTCGGCGTCGGCGACGTCGAGGACCAGCAGGTCACGCACGGCCACGTCGCCCTGCCACAGCCGGGTGACGAGTTCTGCGACGTCGTCGGGAGGGACCGGCCGACCCAGGTCGTCGAGCTCCACCGGCTCCGGCGGCACCGCCACCGGTGCGGTCCGAGCGAGCGCCTCCCAGACCACCACGTCGTTCGGATGCGACATGTCGGTCTCGGCGTCGTCGTCGATCGCGGCGAGAATGCTGGTCATCTCGCGGAGCGTGAAGGTCTGCGGGCCGGCGGCGGCGATCACGCCTCCGCCTCCTCTGGTGTCGATCACATCGTCGGGCAACACCATCTCCGAGGCGTCGATGTCGAGGAGCATCGCTTCGAGTCCGGCCGCGTCGACGACCTCGGCTCGTTGCAGCGTGATGGACAGCATCTCCTCGATGAGTGGGACGAAGCCGGCGAGATCGGTGGTCTCGAACGCCGACGCAACCGAGCGTCGTTCGAGGCCGAAGCCTGCGGTGACGTCGGCGTTTGCCGGGACGGTGACGATGCTGCCGCCTTGACCCTCGGGCAACAGCGTCATCACCACCAGTGAGGCGAGACGGCCCCCCTCGTCGGTGACGACGAGCACGGCGTTCGGTGTGACCGGCAATTGGACCCGCGGCCTGGTGTCGATGCCGACCGCTTCGCCCTCCTCCGAATTGGACAGCGTCAGCACACCGACGCCGAACATCACCGCCGCGACCACGAAGAGCACCAGGGCCATCACGCCCCCGACGACCGTGCGACGGGTCCGGCGGACGGCGATCGCGGTCACGCCGACGCTCCGTAGAGAGCGCGCGCTCGGATGACGTCGAGCACCGGCTGCGTGACGAGATAGTCCAGCGGTCGACCGTCGGTGAAGCGGCCGCGCAGGTCGGTGCTCGACACCTCCAGCCGGGGCACCTCCACGCGGATCCAGTCGATCTCGCCGTCGACATCGGAATGGTGGCCCGGACGATCGACGACGACGAGCCGGGACCGCTCGACGACCTCTTCCCAGCGGGTCCATGTCCGCAACCCGGCCGCAGCATCGTCGCCGATGATCGTGAAGAACTCTGCGTCTGGATGGTCGGTCTTCAGAACCGCCAACGTGTCGGCGGTGTAGCTGGGACCACCGAGATCGATCTCCTGACGTCCCGGAACCAGACCGGCGACGTCGCGGACGGCCGCCTCGACCATGGCCAGTCGATCGGCGGCCGGCGTGATCGCCCGGCTGCCCTCCTTCTGCCACGGGACGTTGGCCACCATCATGACCACCACATCGAGATCGAGCGCATGCCGGACGTTGACCGCAGTGACCAGATGCCCGACATGGGGCGGATCGAACGTGCCCCCGAACAGCCCGACGCGACGCAACGATGAATCGGTTTCGGGCACGATTCCCCGATTTTACGTCGTCGTGACGAAAATCGGACGCAACCGACCCGTCACGGGGTTGACATGTCTGTTACTGTAAATCGCTCCCCCATATACCCCCGAGTACACGGTTTACGACGGTCTCCCACGGGAAGTCCCTCGTTATCGGCGTCTGCCGCACATCGATCGCCTCGTTGGACCTCACAGTCACGTGTGAATTCCGGCGTCTCCACGATCCGCATGGCCGATGCAGTGTGTCAGATGACACAACCTGGCCCCGGAATCATCACGAACACGAACGGTTGTAGGAAACATCATGAACGACTCCATCGGTCTCTACCTCAATGACATCGGCAAGGTCCCGTTGCTGACCGCCGAAGACGAGCGCGAGCTGTCGCGCATCATCGAAGCCGGCCGCGAAGCGCAGGAACAGCTCGACGCCGGCAAGCGTGGCGTCGCTCTCAAGCGCCAGGTCCGCGAAGCCGCCAAGGCGAAGGACCGGTTCATCCGCTCCAACCTCCGCCTCGTGGTCTCCATCGCCCGCCGCTATCCCCTCCCCCAGGGCATGGATCTGCTCGACCTGATCCAGGAGGGCAACCTCGGCCTCGAGCACGCCGTCGACAAGTTCGACTGGCGCCGTGGCTTCAAGTTCTCCACCTACGCCACCTTCTGGATCCGCCAGGCCATCGGCCGTGCACTCGACCAGAAGGCCAGCCTCATCCGCATCCCCGGTGACCGCTCGGCCAGCCTGCGCGCTGCGCTGCGTCAGGCCTCCGGCGACGGCGAGACCCTCGACCAGACCAACGCCGAACTGCACCGGCTCACCACGCCGGTCAGCCTCGACAAGACGGTCGGCGACGACGGTGACGCCACGCTCGGTGACCTGATGGCCAACGGTGACGGCACCCCCGAGGACCACGTGATGACGTTGGTCGACAGCGAGCTGCTCGACGAGCTGCTCGGCACCCTCGACTCCCGGGCCCGCTTCGCCGTCGAGTCCCGTTTCGGCCTCGTCGACGGTGAGCGCAAGAGCTTCCGCGAAGTCGGCGAGCAGCTCGGCGTCACCGCAGAAGCCGCACGTCGTCTGGTCAGCCGGGCAGTCGCTGGCCTCCGCGACGACGCCGAACGCATTCTCGCCGTCTGACCAAGAAGACTGAAGAGTGACGGGAGCGGTCGGAGCAATCCGACCGCTCTTGTCGTTTTCGTCGCCGGTAGCCTTGCCGCATGCCTGACGCCCGCGGGACCTGGTCCCCCTCTTCTTGGCACGACCGTCCCGTTGGACAGCAACCCGACTGGCCCGACTCGGGCGCGCTCGAAGCGTCACTCAAGCAGATCGCCTCGATGCCGCCGCTGGTGTTCGCCGGCGAAGCGCGTTCGCTGCAGGCCGAACTCGCACGGGTCGCCGGCGGCCGCGCCTTCCTGCTCCAGGCCGGCGACTGCGCCGAGAGCTTCGAGGAGTTCTCCGCCGACAACATCCGAGAGAAGCTTCGCGTCATCCTGCAGATGGCCGTCGTGCTCACGTACTCCGTCGGTGTGCCGATCGTGAAGGTCGGCCGGATGGCCGGACAGTTCGCCAAGCCGCGGTCGTCGCCCACCGAGGTCATCGGCGACGTCGAGCTGCCGTCGTTCCGCGGCCACATCGTCAACGACATCAACCCGTCCGAGGCGGCACGCATGCCGAACCCGGAGCGGCTCGTGCAGGCCTACCACCAGTCGGCGTCCACCCTGAACCTGCTGCGTGCATTCACCAAGGGCGGCTTCGCCGATCTGTCGCGGGTGCATGCCTGGACCCAGGAGTTCGTTGCGTCGAGCCCGGCCGGCCAGCGCTATGAACACGTGGCCGCCGAGATCGAACGGGCGCTCGCGTTCATGCGCGCCTGCGGCATCGACACCGAGTCGAACCCGAACCTCGCCCAGGTCGACGTGTACACGTCGCACGAGGCGCTGATCCTCGGCTACGAGGAAGCCCTCACCCGCCAGGACTCGCTCACCGGCGGCTGGTTCGACTGCTCGGCGCACATGCTCTGGATCGGCGAGCGCACCCGTGAGCTCGACGGCGCCCACATCGAGTTCCTGCGCGGCGTCGGCAACCCGATCGGCTGCAAGATCGGCCCCACGACCTCGGCCGAGTACGTGCTCGAGTTGTGTGAAGTGCTCAATCCGTCACGGCTGCCGGGACGGCTCACGCTGATCACCCGGATGGGCGCCGACAAGATCGAGTCCTCGTTGCGGCCGTTGCTGCGCGCCGTCACCGACGCCGGCCATCCCGTCGTGTGGGCGTGCGACCCGATGCACGCCAACACCTACACCGCCGCCAACGGCCTGAAGACCCGTCACTTCGACGACGTCGTCGCCGAGATCGGTGGGTTCGTCCGTGCCCACCGTGCCGAAGGCACATGGCCGGGAGGCATCCACATCGAGCTGACCGGCGAGAACGTCACCGAGTGTCTCGGCGGCGGCGATGCGCTGTCGGACACCGACCTCGACCATCGCTACGAGACGATGTGCGACCCACGCTTGAACGCCCGCCAGAGCGTCGACCTCTCCTTCCGGGTCGCCGAGCTGCTCCGCCAGTTCACCTGATCGTCCGGGGTCGACCGCCGTGACCGCCCTCGACCTCACCTCTCACTGGCCGGTCCCTCACGTCTCGGCCGCCGTCCTGCGCGGCGGCCAGGTCGTCGCCACCACCGGCGACGCCGAACGGGTGCAGCGACTCGCATCGATCTCCAAGCCGATGACGGCATGGGCGACGCTGGTGGCCGTCGAGGAAGGGATCGTCGAACTCGACCAACCCGTCGGCCAACCCGGCTGCACGCTTCGCCACCTGCTGGCCCACGCCGGCGGATACCCGTTCGAGGGCACCGAACCGATCGCCCGCCCCGAAGCGACGCGCATGTACTCGAACACCGGTATCGAACTGGTCGCCCGGACGGTGGAGGACGCAGCTGGCATGTCGTTCACCGACTATCTCCGCGAAGCGGTGTTCGTCCCTCTGGACATGCGCTCGAGTGCGCTGCAGGGTTCGGCTGCCCAGGGCGTGCGATCGAACCTCGCCGACGTGTGCCGGTTCGTCGGCGAGGTCATGAGTCCCACGCTGATCCACGCCGACACCGCGGCCGACGCCCGACGCACCCACTATCCGACACTCGCAGGTATCGTTCCCGGCGTGGGTCGCTACGAGCAGTGCCCCTGGGGGCTGGGTTTCGAAGTGCGTGGCACCAAGCAGCCGCACTGGACCGGGACGCGCAACTCGCCGCGCACCTTCGGCCACTTCGGCGGGTCGGGCACGATGTTCTGGATCGACCCCGACCGCGACCTCGGACTCGTCGCACTCGCTGATCGCAACTTCGACGAATGGGCTACCACCGCACTGTCGGCGTGGCCCGAATTGTCCGACGCCGTGATCGCCGACTACGTCGCCGGCGTGGAGGTGTCGGTGTGACCCCCTTCCACCACGGCGACCGAATCCGCTACGCCACCACCGGCGAGGACGGGCTGCCGCTGGTGCGTTACGGATTCATCGGCGGGGTCAGCAGCAACGGCGGACCGATCGTGGTGATGCTCGACGGCGAACTCGGCGGCGACGTCGTCGATCCCGAACACGTCGAGCCGGTCCACATCTGCAACGTCACCCTCACCCTCGCCGGCTCGGACCTGCTCGACGATCCGTCGCTGCGCCAGGGGCTGGTCAACCTGTGGGCCGCCGAGGCGGAGAGCGCCGGGCTGCAGTTGGCCTCGCTGCACTGCATCGGCACTGGCGTGCGTGACTCCAGCGAGGGGTATGCGTTGGCCGAGCTGTCCAGCGGCGGCGAACAGTACGTGTTGCGAGCGACCCGCTGCATCAAGCAGTACGACGCCATCGTCGTCCACGCCGATCGCCCCAACCGCTGGGAAGTCCTCTAGATCGAAGCCCTCCTTCGACCATCTGTCTTTCCGGACCCGACCCCAACGGACAGCCTGTCGTTCCGGACCCGACCCCAACGGACAGCCTGTCTTTCCGGACCCGACCCCAAAGGACAGGCACGCTGGCAGATAGGTTCGGGCGACGATGGGCCAGGTGATCGCGGTGATGGACGTCGGTGGCACGTCGATCAAGACCGGTGCCGTCCGGTTCGGCGACGACGACGATCGTGACCCGATGATCGACGTGGGCGCCGTGTTGCCCACCAACTCCAACGAGGCCGCCGACGTCGTCCTCGATTCCCTCGCCGCAGGCGCCGACGCCGCCCTGCGCGTGGCCGGCTCGGAGGTGTCCGGTCTGGCCATCGCGATCTGCGGGCCCTTCGACATCGAGGCGGGGATCTCGCGGATGCGCGGCGTGCACAAGTTCGAGGCCATCTACGGGATCGACCTCGGTGCGGCGCTGCGCGAGCGTTCGGCCGCGTCGGATCTCCCGATCCGATTCGCCCGCGACGCCGAGTCGGCCGGCACCGGGGAGTCGCTCGCCGGTGCGGGCGCCGGCGTCGACCGGGTGCTGACGATGACCGTCGGCACCGGCCTCGGCACGTGCCTCACCGATCACGCACAGCCGGTCGAGTTCATCGACGGCTTCGGCGTCGAACACCTCGCGATGCGCGACACACCCTGGAGCGGTCGGGCCGACGACGTGCTGTCGGCGCACGGCCTCGCGGTCCGGCTGGGTGTTGACATGGCCGACCTGCGCACCGCCGTCGAGAACCCCGCCAACGCCGATGTGGTCAGCGACCACGGCGCCCGGCTCGGCACGTTCCTGGCGCCGGTGGTCGTCGAGTTCGATGCCCATCTCGTGGTCATCGGCGGTGGGTTCTCCGGCGCGTTCGACCGGTTCGGGCCGGCGCTGCAATCGGCCATCGGTGCCGTCCCGGTCCGCCCCGCCACGCTCGGCACCGCCGGCCCCCTCCTCGGCGCCGCCCACCTCACGTTCCGCACCTGACGCTCCCCACACGGTCCTGCGAGGAGCGATGAGCGAAAAGCCCGTATCAGGGCGCTTCGCTCATCGCTCGGACGGGGGCGATGGGTCAGCGGGTGTCGCAGACGCGGAAGAGCTCGGCGCTGTGGCCTTCGGGGAGGCCGTGTTCGGCGGCGAGCTGGCGGAAGCGGGCACCGACGCGCTCCATCATGGCGTCGGGCTCGACGTGCTGGCTCACGTGACAGCGCAGGGCCCGGAACTTGCGCTCGAGCTGGTCGGTGATGTCGACGACGGCGAAGTCCTGGTCGCCGCCCATCGGCCCGGCCTGGATCCACACCTCCTGGACCTTCCAGTCCTCCAGTTCGGCGCACGGCAGCCCGGGGAACGCGAACGGGTTGCGGGCGTCGGGATAGACCGCACACATCGTCGCCTCGCCGGTGGCGGTGTGATCGGGATGCGAGCCGTAGGTCGACGCCAGGTTGCGCAGCGGCGACTGGGTGATGACCACCTGCGGGCGTACCTCGCGGATGATCAGGCTGATGTCGTGACGCAGCTCCATCGTCACCTCGACGGTGCCGTCCATGAACCCGAGGAATCGCAGGTCGGTGACGCCGACTTCGGCCGCTGCCTTGGTCTGCTCCTCACGACGGATCGACGCCATCTCCCGGCGCGGGATGCTGTGGTCGAACCCGCCCGCCTGGCCGTCGGTCACCAGACAGTAGGTGACCACAGTGCCGGCATCGGTCAACGCGGCAACGGTGCCTGCGGCACCGAAGTCGACGTCGTCGGGGTGGGCGGTGACGACCAGGGCACGCTCGATCTCGGAGAACTGCAGCATCGGACCAGTCAACGCCGGATCGCTGCGGTTCTCAACTCCGGCGACGATCCGGCCGGGTGCCGGTCGGACCCATCCCCTCTCCTACAGTCGTCGCAATGACGACGATCGCAGCGCACGACGAGGTCCGCCTCGACGAGTTCGACCTGTCCGACCCCGAGTTCTGGCTCGCTCCCCGATCGTTCCGCGAGGGCGCCTTCAAGGCGTTGCGCGACACGCCGGGCCTGGTCCGCTACGACGAGCGCGAGATTCCCGATCTTCCCTTCCCGCCCGGTCCTGGCTACTGGGCCGTCACCCGCCACGACGACATCTGGCACGTCAGCCGCAACCCGAAGCTGTTCTGCTCCGGCCAGGGATCGAACATCGGCGACCTGCCCCAGGAGATGAACGAGTTCTTCGGCTCGATGATCAACATGGACGACCCGAAGCACTTCCGGCTCCGCTCGATCGTGTCGAAGGGATTCACCCCCAAGGAGATCACGGCCGTCGAGGACGTGGTGAAGGCGAAGGCCAACCAGATCATCGACCGGCTGCTCGCCGACTTTCCCGACAAGACGTGCGATTTCGTCGAGCACGTCGCGGCGGCGCTGCCGCTCGAGATCATCTGCGACATGATGGGCATCCCCGCCGACGACTACGGCAAGATCTTCAAGTGGACCAACACGATCCTCGGTGGCGGCGACCCCGACTTCGTGACGTCGTACCAGGACCTGATGGCCCAGTCGCTCGAGATGTTCATGTACGCCCAGGCGCTGGGCGAGGACCGCAAGGCCAACCCGCAGGACGACATCACCTCGATCATGATGGCCGCCGAGGTCGACGGCGAGCAGCTGACGCCACAGGAGTTCGGTTCGTTCTTCATCCTGCTCGTCGTCGCCGGCAACGAGACCACCCGCAACGCGATCAGCCACGGGATGAAGGCCTTCACCGACTTCCCCGACCAGCGCGACCTGCTCTACGGCGACTTCGACACGCATTCGAAGGGCGCCGTCGAGGAGATCGTGCGGTGGGGCACGCCGGTGATCCACTTCCGACGCACCGCCACCGAGGACACCGAGCTCGGCGGCCAGTCCGTGAAGGCCGGAGACAAAGTGGTGATGTGGTACAACTCCGGCAACCGCGACGAGCGGGTGTTCGAGAACCCGTACCGGTTCGACATCACCCGTGAGCCGAACCCGGCCCAGATCGGCTTCGGCGCCGGAGGGCCTCACTTCTGCCTCGGCGCCAACCTGGCTCGACGCGAGATCACGGTGATGTTCGACACCATCCGGGCACGGCTCCCGTCGCTGCGCATCACCGGCGAACCCGCCTATCTCCAGAGCGCATTCATCAACGGCATCAAGCGGCTGCAGTGTGCCTGGGACTGAGCTGACGCCCCCACGCCGGGCCGACCTCGTCCGCAACCTGACGATCGCCGGTTGGCTGCTGCTCGGCGGTCCGATCGGCTTCATCGCATTCCAGCTGGACCGCGTCCGCCGTATCGGAAGTCAACCGTTCGCCAGCGTGTGGGATCAACGCATCGAGGTGCTCAGCTTCCTGATGCTGCCGCCGAACCAAGCGGTGCTGGTTCCGGTCGTGTTCGTGGCTGTCGCGGCGATGTGGTTGACCGGCGGCGATCGCGACGCATGGCTGACGACGCTGCTGCGGCTGAGCGCGGCGTTGGCGATCACGTTCGCGGTCATCGGGGTGATCTCGATCGTGAGTATCCTGGCCCGCGACGACGCCGGCACCTTCGACACCGACAGCGTGTTCCTCCGCGTCGGCGGTATCGCGATGGCCGCCGGCCTCGCCCTCATCTGCCGCACCGCCGA
>CAVSJQ010000007.1:0-244699 GCA_963728355.1 Ilumatobacteraceae bacterium
ACCCGAGTGGCCGACGATCGGCGGATGTCGGATCATGGCGCTCGCGCTATGTGCGGTTCGCGCCGTGTGGTCCTTCGCCCGCCGGAGAGTGCCGGCCGATCTACGATCGCCACCATGGTCTCGTTCGAGCCGCTCGCCATCGACGAGGCGAACGCGTTCCTCGATGAGAGCATCCGAGAGTTTGTCGCCGAACGTGTTCCAGCAGACCACGTCGACGCCGGCATCGAGAGGATGCGCGAAGAACTGAGCCAGCGACTCCTGCCCAACGGGATCCTGACGAGTGGCCACCGCTTCGTGGCCATCATCAGCAACGGCGAGCATGTCGGCCGGGTCTGGTTCGGCCCACTGCAGGACGACGAGTCAGACCTGTACATCTGCGACATCAGCATCGCCGCAAAGCGCCGACGTAAAGGTCATGCTCGGGCCGCCGTCGAACGGATCCTCGACCATGCCAGATCGAATCACTTCGCACGAGTCGGCCTCACTGTCACCCAAGCCAATACCGACGCCATCGATCTCTACGAATCACTCGGGTTCGTCACCACCCGAAGCGACGACACCGACCGCGAAATGTGGGTTGCGGTCAGCCCGCTACTCACGTAGCAAGCCGCTTCGGAAGCCGGGAATATGCGGCGTCACGCTTGGGCCGAACCCGAGTGGCCGGCGGGTGTTTGATTCGGTGATTCTGCGGTCGCGTTATCGAGTGCCCGCGGGCGTCATCGTTCAGATCAAGCAGCCCAATGCCGATGCCACAGATGTGGCAACGTGCACCTGTCGCATCGCTCGACATCGCTTGGCTGGCTTGTGCTGCGCTGTTGGTCTGCTGTTTGCGGCGTCCAGCTGCAGCGACGATTCATCCTCGGAACCCACACTTCGCGACGGACTTGCGTTGCAGCTGAAGAATGGCGCTGGAATCACCCTGTCAGATGACGAGGCCGAGTGCGCAGACCGGACCATCTCCGAGGCGCTCAACATCGAGTTCCCCGCCACATGGGCCGACTACACCGACGCCATGCAAGATCGCATGACTGGTGTCCAGTCCGAGTTCGAGGCCACTGGCGAACTCAACCCCGACACAGTCCTGGCCGACGCGACAGCTCAGTGCTGGACGGCATCGACCATGGACCAGTTCACGGTGTTCGAGTACACGCAGTTGCGGTGGTCCGACCTCACCGCACAACAACAGACCTGCCTTGCGGACCTCACGCGTCCCTTCCAGACCGCACCGCCCCCAGCGGTCAGCGTCAGCGAACTACAAGAAGCCTGCGATGCCGTCGTCGAGAACTAAACCGCACACCGCCAAGAACTGCCGACTTGCTCGGGCGAAGCAGGGTCCAACACCCACCCGCCAACACTCGACAGCGAGGGGCCGGTGTTTATCGGGTGCATGACTTGGGCCGGAGTCAGTCACCATCGGAGGCCGCTTCACGGTGATTACGCGTGCCGATACCGAGCGGTCCTCGGCTGACATCGACGCTTGCGTGAGGCGCACATACCGGGCATTCGGCGTGGGGAGTCCCAGCGCTACTGTTGCGTGCCAGGTGAGTCATTCGCACGGCGAACGCGCCGACCCATCCGTCGAGGTCGTCATTCGAGTCGGCGGCCTTCCACGTTGGTCGGGCTGGCTCGTGGACAAGGTTCTGCTGTACGACCGTCGATGGACTCCCTTCGACGTGGTGATCAACGGATCCCGTGAGGGCACCATCAGTCCCAGGAACAGGCGCCTTGAACTGGTCGTTCCGCCTGGCGTTCTGGAAGTCGATCTCGCTTCCCAACACAGCGGGTTGATCTATCACCACCTCGTCGTGGAAGCGGACCCACTCGAGCCAGTGCTACTGCAGTACACGCCTGCGCTGACGTTCAGCAGCCCATTCAGCAGCCGAATGCGTCCCGCCACATTACGACGCCTTCCCCGACGAGTGACACCAAGTCGCCAAACCTGATCCGCTCCGAACTGCCGCTCGGTGCGCTGATGCGGTCAATCGAACGTGACCTCGTCGACAAGGCCGTCGCACGTGGTGATCGTCAACCGACTCCAGAGCAGGTCGGGGGTTGCCGTCGTCGATGTTTGGGTCCGCTCTCCGACCGTCACGGTCCAACCCGCTGCACGCAACTGGGCGACCGTCGATCCGGCATCAGCGCCGACAACCATTGGAGTGAGAGTTCGAATGACTTCGGCACCGAACTCCTCCCTGCCGGTATCCGACGGCGGAGGCGGCACCGGAATCAAGGACCGGTCGACTTCGCTCGCAGCGGCCGCCGGCCGCTGACAGGGCTCCTCGGGAGGGATCGAGTCGCTCGCTACGAACAGTTCGCTCACACCGCCGCATCCGGGCTCTGCGTTCGACGGTGTCTCGAGTTGCACGCCTTCGGGCAGGGGCTCGCTGAGCGTCACGCTCTGCGTTACTGCCCCACATTCGAGCGTGCATCGGTCGGCGCCCGTCTCGGCCATCACAGCATCGACGGTGGCGATGTCGCCTTCGACCTCGACGGTCAGCCCGCCGGGATCCTTCCCACAGTTGAGGCTCGCCGGATACCCCGTTCGAACCGCGACCGTTCGGCGGTCTGATGAAACCTCGACGGCTTCAGGAATCACGGAGGTGCTAGATGCATCCGCCGTACATCCAGCCACGACCACTAGGAGCAAGGCGCTCGCCATCCAACGCACGAACGAAAGCATTCCAGACACGGCCGGACCAACCGACGCGGCAAGACACAAGCGCACCGAACTCCCGATCTGCACCACCTGACTGTCGGTGGCGGGTGCACGATAACGCTCCGCCCGATCCGCCCCAACGACACCCACATATCATGCGCACTGTGACGCGGTGTCGCTCGAGTTGGTCCGCACGGCCGAGTCACTCCTCAGGCACGCGGCAACGTTCGACAGCTTTGGCAAACGAGTTTGCGGTCCTCGCCTCCCTTCCTGGTTGAATCGCCCAGGCCCCGATCGTTCGTCCATCCCAGAGCTCAATGGTCATGTAGCCGAGGAAACTCCAGTCGTAATCGAGAATGTCCCAAGCGTCGAAACGGTGCGAGCGGATCGGGTTCCTCACCAACACCATTCCGTTCTCGTCCAGACGCACCCGAGGCCGTATCAACAACACGACGATCGCTACGACGCCGACAGTCCCAAACGCGATGTTCCAGGCAAACTCACCCCAGGTCACGTCGTCGTCACCTGCGAACAGCGCGAAGCCCGCCACTGCAACGAAGGCCAACACCTTCACGAACCGTGGGAAGCCCCATTCGTACGGAAACTCGTTCGCTGCCACCGCACCCACGATCCCACTCTTGCAGGCGATGGCGCTGCGACAACGAGGGGAATAGTCGCTGACGCGCCTCATACGTTCATCGGCAATCGCGTTCCGAGACGCTGCACGAGAATTCGACTCCAACGAAATCAGACGCTCGGGCGTCATTGGCGCCGCACGATCATCACTGCTCTTGATTGCCAGCCTCCACGATCAGTGAGGCACCTATCGATCGGTCACCCGCACCGTCAGACCCGCCCGGTAATCGCAGGCGAGAACGCTCTGAGCCGTGCATGAGTTCCGGCGAAGTGTTGGGGCGATGCTCGCATGGCCGCCGCCCATAACGCGACCACCTACGGTGGGAATGCCACCGGCGCTGTTTCGTCGTCAGAGACATCGATTCAGCTGTAGTGCCGTGCGGCGTGAGTGGCTGGCGAACAGTCGCCCCCCTCAGGTTCCCCGTATGAGACCAGCTACTCGCTCGGCTGCGTCGCTCTGCATCGGCGGGGTCACGTGGGTGTAGATCTCGCGGGTGATCGTGGTGCTGCTGTGGTTCAGGCGCTCGCTGACGATCTTGATGTCGATGCCGGCGCTCAGCGCCAGCGTTGCCCATGTGTGCCGGAGGCCGTGGAGCGTGATCGGAGGGAGCGGGTCGTCCGGATGGTCCCGGTTGAAGTACTCGCGGTTGCGATCGAACTCACGTGAGAATCGCTCGGGGTGGTAGGGGTGGCCGTCCCACTGGCAGAACACGTACCCGTCGTCGTTGTAGCCGGGACCGAGCCGGAGCTTCTCCTCGGCTTGCTCGGATCGCAGTCGGCGCAGCATCGCGATCGTGCCGCCGTCGAGGCGGATGAGGTGGCCATGCTTCGTCTTCGGAAGGTCCTTCACGATCACCCGGTGATCAATCGCCGTCACCTGTCGGGAGATCACGGCGGTGCCCAGGTCCAGATCGACATCTACCCACTTCACGCCGAGCGCCTCGCCACGTCGACAGCCTGCCGTCGCGAGGAAGATCCACGCCGGGAGGTACCGGCTATCGGCGACATGGTCGAGGAACGCTCGGAGCTGGTCGGCGGTCCACACCTTTGGGCGCTTGGACCTCGCTGAGCTCACCGATGGGGGAGTGGCGGCGTCGGCGACGTTGCGCACGACGCGGTTCCATCGGAGCGCATCTTTGAGCGCGGCGTGCATGATCGTGTGAACGTAGCGAACCGTTCTTGCCGATAGGCCCGAGACCGCATCGGGGTCTACCGGTGTGGGAGCTCCCCGGCGGATGAGCGAGGCGACGGCGTTCTTGTTGAGCTTGCTCTCGCCCTCGAATTCGGCGCGCAACGTCTCGGCGACCTGCTCGTAGGTGAGACCGTCCGCTCTGAGCGCAACAGCTCGCTCGTACACCGCGGGCGAGCGGCGGCGGTTCGGATTGGATCCCCGCCGGCCAGCTTCGAGGAGGTGCCGATACAACTTGTTGAGATCGACCGGAGAGAGTTGCTGGAGCGGGATACTGCCGATGTACGGGATGACATGCAGTCGGATCTTCTGATCGTACGAATGCCAGGTGCTCTCCTCGAGCGCCGGCGGGAGACGAGACGGCAACCACTCGTCGAGGAGGAAGTCGCCGACGCTGATCCTCTCCGCCTTCACGTAGGCGCCGGTCGCCTTCGCTGTCATCGCTGCGACGCGAGCTTCCTCGGCCTCACGCTGAGTCTTGAAACCGCCCTTGCTGTGCTGACGACGGCGGCCGTGAGCGTCGGTCACGTAGAGGTAGTACGTGTACGTAGAACCGCGCTTCTTGACGTTCGGCTTGCTGTTGCCGCGCTTGGTCGGCTTGGCTGCATCAGCCATCCTTGCCCTCCTCGTGAAGGGCTTGCCGCACCGCAGCCGCCTTCGCTGCGCTCTTCCAACTCCGGACCTGACTGGTGAGCCCGGTGAGCGCTGCTTCCCACTCGTCGAACCGGCCGAGCTGCTTCATCACCACGGCATTGAGCGCATCCTCGGCCTGCCACGTCAACCGATCCTGTGCGTCGGTCAGATCCTGCATCGGGATCTCGCCGAGGTACTCGTTCAGGCGAGCTGACATGACCTCGCGCTCACCAGGCGTACCGAAGATCGCGTCGAGCAGCTCCGCGAGCGAGAGCCCGAGGTCGTGGTCCTCGGCGGTTGCGAACCGGACCGGCGTCTCGGACTGGCTCGGTCGTGGCGGCATGAAGAAGTAGCCGATCGGCACGTCGAAGCATCTCGAGAACGCCACGATCTCATCGGCGGTGAACTGGCGAACTCGGCGCCCGTCGATCGAGCGCTCTGCCGATGAAAAGGTCGCCTTCGACCAACGCGCACCGACGTACGGCTCGAGTTCTGCAGCGGCCTCTTCTTGCGTCCAGCCTCGGAGCCGCCGGGCTTCGGTGAGGTTGAACGCAACGATCTGATTCGGCGTGATCTTGACGGTCTCATCGATTCCCCCGTGCTTCTTGCGGGCCATTCGAACCTCCTGCTTGTCCTTGTCCAACTCTAGACCAGTCTGCGTCGCTGTTGACTCGCGAACGACATCACTGTAGTTTGTTCAACTCCAGATTAGTCAACACGTCAACAGACTGAACGAGGAGGTGTGGCAATGCAACACCCGACACTCGACGAACTGCCGGACATCCTGACGATCCATGAAGTCGCCAACTTCATGCGGATCAGCCCGGCCGTCGCCTACGAGATGGCCCGCCGCTACCGAGCCACCCACGGCCGGGAGGGTCTGCCGGTCTTCATGGCCGGCGCCCGCATGATGCGAGTCTCGAAGATCGAACTCACCAAGTTCGTCGCAGGAGAACTCGGCCGTGGCGACCGAGCAGCGAGCTGACTCGGTGAAGCTCACGCTCGGCGCATCAGCGCCCTGGGTGAGACGCAACGTCGGACCAGTCGCGTGGGCAGTCCTCGAAGCGCTCGCCGAGCACGAAGTCACCGAGGACAGGGCGACCGTGTCCTACCGATCCGTACGCGACCTCGCCACCGAACTCGGCCTCTCGAACGACACCATCGCTCGAGCACTCCGCCGCCTCGCTGCCCACGGTCTCGCCCAGCACCATGCCGAGCGATCGAGCGCTGGTCGATTCGCCAAGGGCCACTACCTCCTCTCCCTGCCACCTGACGTCCTGTTCCGAACCGCGATCGCCGCACCAACACCGCCGACCCATCAACCGGCACCACCGCCCGAACCGCCTACCACGCGACGCAAACGACCCGCCGAACACCAGCAACTCGACCTCCTCGACCAACCACCCGCCGGACACCATCGATGACCTCCACCCGAACCCTGAAAACAACTCCCTCTCCAACTTCACGAATTTGCACCATGGTGCGGGGCGAGGCGCGCCAACCGTCGCAGCGGGACGTCTGGCCGTGCTGAGTGTGTGGAAGCTTGCGCCCGGCCAGGAGCTGTACTACCTCGAAGCCGTCGCCAAAGGCATCGAGGACTACTACATCGGCGGCGAAGCTCCCGGACAATGGATCGCCAGCAGCAACAGCCTGCTCGGCCTCGACGGCACCGTCGAACCCGACGCGCTTCACCACGTCCTCGCCGGCCATGACCCGTCGACCGGGACACCGCTCGGCCAACCACACAAGGTGCCCGGCTACGACCTCACATTTCGAGCACCGAAGTCCGTGTCCGTGTTGTTCGGACTCGGAGATCCGGACACGGCCCGAGCCATTCGCGACGCACACGACAACGCCGTTCGCTCGGCGCTCGACTTCACTGAACGACACGCCGTCTGGTCACGCCGAGGACACGCCGGCAAGGACCCGATCCAATGCGAAGGCCTCATCGCCGCAGCCTTCCGGCATCGCACCAGTCGCAACGGCGACCCTCACCTCCACTCCCACGTGCTCGTGCCGAACATGGTGCGCGGCGTCGACGGCAAGTGGGCCACCATCGACGGCCGCTGGATCTACACGAGCGCCAAGACGATCGGGTACCTCTACGAAGCCCAACTCCGTCACAACCTGACCGAGGCACTCGGCGTCGAGTGGGGACCGGTGACCAACGGGATCGCCGACATCGTCGGCATCCCGCAGAACGTCCTCGAGGCGTACTCGACGCGGCGCGCCGAGATCGAAGAACGGATGGCCATCCGCGGCCAGCACTCACCGCAAGCCGCGATGATCGCCGCACTCGACACCCGCCGTACCAAGTCTCACGATGTCGACCCCGCACATCTACGAGACACCTGGAAGGCGACCGCTGCCGACATCGGCTTCGACCCAGCCGACCTGTCGAACGTGATCGGCCGAGCTGTCGCCGTCCCCGTCGACGACTCAACGAGGCAGTCGGTCGAAGACCACCTCATCAGCCCGGCCGGCTTGACCGAGAATGTCTCGACGTTCGGCCGCAACGACGTCCTGCGAGCGTGGTGTGACGCGCTGCCATCCGGCGCACCAGTCGAGGAAATCGAGCGGCTGGCCGATGGGCTCGAAGACCGACTCGGCGTCGTTGCGCTCGACGGCACCACCATTCGGGGTCCCGTCCTTCGAGCTGCCAACGGCCGTGTCCTGTCGTCGCTGCCCGTCGGGCGACGGTGGTCGACGTTCGAACTCTTGAACACCGAACGTCACGCACTCGACCTCGCACGCCAGCTCCTCGGATCGGGCGCAGCCGTGTGCGACGACCACGCCCTCCTCGCCGCGCTCCGCGCAGCGCCGACGCTCTCCGACGAACAGCGGACCGCCGTGATCCACATGACGACATCGGGCAACGGCGTCGACATCCTCACCGCTCCAGCCGGGGCCGGCAAGACGTTCGCCCTGGCCGCAGCTCGCGAAGCCTGGGAGCGATCTGGCTACCGAGTGATCGGCGCCGCCCACAACGGCGTTGCCGCCGACGAACTCACCAACGCCGCCGGTATCCCGTCGGCCACGATCGCTCGACTCCGCATCGCAATCGACAACGACGAGCCAGGGAGCCTCGACTCACGCTCAGTGCTCGTCATCGACGAGGCCGGCACTGCGGGTACCCGAGATCTCGCCGCCATCCTCGACCACGTCGAACGAATCGGCGCAAAGGTCGTGCTCGTCGGAGACCCCAAACAGCTCCCAGAGATTGCGGCAGGCGGCCTGTTCGCAGGCCTGATCGCTCGACAGCCGACGATCGAGCTCCGCGACAACCGGCGCCAACGCGAGGAATGGGAACGCGAAGCACTCAAACAACTCCGCGACGGCGACACCTCGCTCGCCGTCGACGCCTATCGCGAACACGGTCGCATCACCATCGGCGAAACAGCCGCCGACGCCAAGGCGCTCCTCGTTGCCGACTGGTGGGCGGCACGCACCCAGGGCGATGACGCCATGATGCTCGCCGGACGGCGATCCGAGGTCACCGAGCTGAACATTCACGGCCGGCTGCGTGCCGAGTTGGCAGGCGAACTCACCGGCGAGCCGCTCTACATCGGCCACCACCAGTTCCAGGTCGGCGACGCCGTCATGACGTTGAAGAACAACACGCGCCTCGGTGTCCGCAACGGCAACAGGGGAGTGGTCACCGCAGTCGACATCGAGGCTCACACGATGCGTGTTCGCATGCGCCGTGGCGAGGTCGAACTCCCCGCCCGCTACCTCGACGCCGGACATGTCAGCCACGCATATGCAATGACCGTCAACAAGGCTCACGGCCTCACCTGTGATCGAACGATGACTCTCGGGAACGACCAGGTGTACCGAGAACTCGCCTATGAAGCGCTCAGCCGTGGACGTCTCTCCAACCACGTCTACATGCCGAAGTCGAGCACACTGGATGTCGACGAGGATGGTCCGCACGCACGAACCGCCAGCCTCGCCGAGGCAACCGAGACGCTCGACCGAGGACTCCGCCGTCGACGCACGAAGCACCTCGCCCTCGACGAGATGACCTCGGTGCCGATCGAAGCGTGGCCGACCCCCGACCTGTATGCGGAGAAGCGTCGGGTCCAGGCAATTCTCGAGACCGCCGGGCCGAACAGGCAACGCGACCTCGAATCGCTTCGAGCATCCCGAGACGTGGCCATCGACGAACTGGCCGACTTGAACGCCGAGGTCGGATTGCTCGAGCGTCGGAAGCGACCGATTCGAGAACGACGAAAGCCGGACACCGCTCTCCTGTACGCAACGAGCCGAGCACAGAATCAGCAGCAGCGAGTCGACCGCCTCGACGCCCAGATCGCCGAACTGGAAACCAGTCAACACCGCCGCCAGAGCCACCTCGCAGCGCACGAAGCCGACGCTCATCAACTCAAGGCGATCGAAGCGGTTCTGGACGGCCGAGATCCAGAAGGCCATCGCACGCAGTGTCACCGACCCACCGCCCTACATCACCAAGTCGCTCGGCCGGCGGCCCGGCCGAGGGCGACCCGATCGGGAATGGGTGCGAACCGTGGCGACGGTCGAGCGATACCGCGTCGAGCACGACGTCACCGACAATCGCACTCTGATCGGCCCCTATCCGGAGCAGAAGCTCAATGATCAGCTGACCTGGGAGCTCGTCCATCGCAGCGTCGCCGAGTGCCGGGAGGACCTTGGAATCGAGCAGTCTCGCGTGGCGCGCCGGTCAGGCATCGAGCCGCCGTCCATCGGGCTGTGAACCGCCATCTCACCGTGAATATGCGGCGCGCCGATACCACTCGGACCTCAAACACTTCGCCGGTACTGCCACGCGGCCGTGTCCGTTCTCGGCCGCGATTATCGGTCGGGTCGTCATGGTCGGAGCGCTGAAGACGGGCCGTGCGGCCGGCGGGTGTTGGAGCAGGAACGCCGACGCGTTCTTTCGAGTCGTGCTTGCTGAGCGCGGTTGGATTGCCACTTGACGCGGTCGGGTTCGGCGTGGGACGCTGCGCTCGCTGCCCAGCGATCCGGCTTGGCTGCTGGTCGAGTATGGGGGTCGCTGTGCGGCTGTCGGGTTCGTCTTTGGGATCGTTGCGTCGGACAAGCGCTGCTGTGGCTTCGGTGCTGCGGCTGGCCGGTCGGCGGTTGTCGTGCGTGGTGGCTGCGCTGCTGGTGGGGGCCGGCTTGTTGGTGGTGCCGGTCGATCCCGTGGGAGCGGCGCGGTCCGATTTCGACTTGTCGTTGAACGGCACTGGGGTGATGGCGGTGTCGGGGGTGGCGGTGCCTGCTCCGGGTACGAAGTTCTCGGTGGGCAGCGCCAACGTCGGGGCGGGCTGGGTGCGTGTCCAACGCTTCTTGGAGAGCGGTGTTCCGGATGCGTCGTACTCGGACGATGGGGATTCCGGCCAGCTTGCTGTTGCGGGCCTTTCCGGGTTCACGCGTCACACGACGCTGGGTTTGCCAGGCGGGGCGACACTGTTCACGTTCTTCCGGTTTCTGAGCTCGCCGACGCGCAGCGAGGTGCTGCTGGTGCGCGTTGATGCCACGGGCGTGCTGGATGCCACGTTCGGTACTGGCGGAGTGGCGGTCGTGTCGACTCCGACGTGTTCGTCGTTCAACAACGCTCGTGATGTGACGGTGGACTCCGCTGGCGGGGTGGCGCTGGTCGCGAACCAAACGGTTGGGTCGGGTTGCACTGGCCGGACGGGCTATGTGTTGCGGGTCACGGCGGCAGGTGTGATGGATACGGCGTGGGGTTCGAGCGGGGTGCGGACCTTCGCAAGCCTGTTGATTCGTGACACCGAAGCCGCTGAGGACGGACGCGTGATCGTGCTGACCGAGGCGTGCGGTTCTGCGAATCCGTGTTCGGGGACGGTGACGTATCGCTTGTACAAGTACCTTCCGAACGGTTCCCCGGAGCCCGGTTTCTCTGCGTCGGGGATCGTGTCGAATTCGTCGTTCTCGTCGAACCCGTTCGACGTCATGTGGCGACCTGCCAATCCGCATCTGCCGTCACATTTGAGTGCTGCGGGGATCGCCGTGATGGCGGTCGGAGAACTGTGGCATTTCACTGCGACGGGCGCCTTGGACCCCCAACGTCCGAACAAGGTGATCGGGACCGGGGCGTTCTCGGTGCGCACGCAGATGGGTCCCGATGGTCGGGTGTATCTGTCGTACCCGATCCAGAGTGGCGTGGCCGGTGGCATCCGTCGCGCCACACATGAAGGAACGATCGGTGATCCGTCCTACTCCGATGACGGCCGCGAACGGGCGTTCATCAACGGTTCCGAGGTGTTCGTCGCCGGGTTCTTCTTCGACGGCAAGGGCCGCATCGTCGGGCGAACCTCCTTCAGCGACTACGTGTTCCGGTTCCGGGGTCAGGCGCCGGTGCCGGTAACGACGCCGGCGGCGGACACCGTCGGTGTGTCGCCGGCGGTTGGTGAGATGGTGGCCGATCCGGTCAACACGGCGTCGGGCAATCTGGTGCATTCCGAAGTCGATCTAGAACGGCCCGCGTTCGGGTTGACGGTGACGCGCACTTACAACACCTTCGACGCCTCGCCCAGTTCGGTCGGCCCTCGGTGGAGGATCGGCACCGGATCCTCGATCGCTGCCGACACCGACGGCTATCGGGTCACGTTGGTCGATGGTTCCCCGTTCCGTTTCGCTCCCGACGGTGCGGGCGGGTGGGTGAAACCCGAGGGATTGAACGCACTGCTGGAACCGGACACGGCGTCACCGTCGGGCGGTGGGACGTTGCCGATGCTGCGCCTCGAGTTCAACGACGGCCGCGTCGACCGCTACGACACGACCGGGCGGCTCATCGAACAGATCAACTCCGACGCGGCCTCGGCGACGTTGTCCTATGACGGCAACGGTCGTCTATCGACCGTGGTGTCCTCGACCGGGGAGTCGGTGACTGTCACTCTCGACGGTTCCGGCCGCTTGGCAGCGCTGACACCGTCCTCGGGCAGCCCAGTGACCTACGCCTACAGCGCCGGCGGGCTGCTGGAGTCGGTGACCGACGTTCACGGCGGCGTCACCACGATGTCCTACACCGGCGACGGCCGACTCGAGACGCTCACCAGACCCGATGGTGTGGTCGCGATGGTCAACACCTATGACGCCGCCGGGCGGGTCGTGGCGCAGACCGGACCGTCAGGAGGCGTCACCACATTTGCCTACGACTTCGCCAACGCCGTCACGACCGTGTCGGACTCCGTGTCGGGGTCGTCGACGCGCTACGAGCATGACTCGACCGGGCGAGTGCTGACCATCGTCGACGCCTACGGCAAACGTGTCGATCGCAGCTACGACTCGGGCGGCAACCTGAACACCGTCATCGACCGTTCCGATCTGATCGCCGCGGCCGTGTTCGACCCGGCCGGCAACCCGGTCAACGTCACCGACCCAGCGACCGGCACAACGTCTTACAGCTATGACACCGCCAACCGAGTCACCTCGGTCACCGAACCGGGCGGAGCCGTCACGACGTACACCTACCTCGGGACGTCACGGATCCCGGCGACGGTCACCGACGCGTTGAACCACACCACCACCATCACCCACAGCAACGGGTTGATCACCTCGATCACCGACCCCGACGGTGTCGTGACCTCCTACACCTACGACACGCAGCGCCGACCCCGCACCGTCACCGACGCCTATGGCAACACCGCCACCACCAACTACGACACCCAAGGCCGAGTGACCTCGGTCGTGTCACCGTCAGGGCGCACGACCACCAGCGCTTACGACACCAACGGACGGCTCACCTCTCGCACCGCACCCGACGGTGGTGTCACCGCCTACACCTACAACGCGGCCGGACGGATCCTCACCGTCACCGACCCGACCGGTGCCGTCACCATCAACACCTACAACCCCGCCGGGCTGTTGGCCACCACCACGAACCCCGCAGGACACGTCACCACCTACACCTACGACGGCAACGGCCAACTCGTCGCGACCACCGACCCCGCCGGCGGCACCGCCGAGACCGGCTACGGACCACTCGGCAGAGTCACGTCTTCCACGGATCAAGCCGACCGCACCAGCACCTACGCGTACAACGCCAACGGCGAACCCACCACGACCACCGACCACGCCGGCGCCACCGCCCAGACCTTCTACGACACGGCGGGTCGACCCTTCAAGACCATCGACGCCACCGCACGCGAAACCATCACCGCCTACGACCCCCACGGCCGGATTGCGGCCGTCACCGCTCCCGGCAGCCTCACCACCACCTACACCTACGACGCCCTCGGACGTGTGACCACGATGACTGACCCTCGTGGCGGTGCGACGACGACGACCTACACACCGGGTGGACGTGTCGCCACGGTCACCGACCCGGCGGGGCTGGTCACGACCTACACCTACGACAACGCCGGCCGCCAAGCAACCGTCACCGCTCCCGGCAACCGCACCACCACCTACAACTACAACGCCGAATCCGAACTCGTCACGGTCCAGTCACCCAGCGGCCTCACCACGACCACCACCTACGACGCCGCCGGCCGTGTCGCGACCATCACCGATCCCGCCGGAGTGGTCACCACACAAACCTGGTCCACTCGAGGCGAACTCCTCACCCGCAAGACCGGCAACGAGGGCACCGCCAACTTCACCTACCGCCCAACCGGCCAACTCGCCGCCGTCACCGACCCCGCCGGCGCCACCACCACCTACGACTACGACACCCGCGGCAACGTCACCAGCGTCACTGACGCCGACGGCGGCGTCGCCACCACCACCTACAACCCGGCCAACCAGATCCTCACCCAAACCGACCCGATCAACAACACCACCACCCGCGCCTACGACCCCGTCGGCCGCCTCGCGTCCATCACCGACCCCACCGGCCGTCAAACCACCCTCACCTACAACCCCGACGGCACCATCGCCACCCGACAAGTCCTCAACGGCAACACCATCACCTACACCTACGACGGCGCCGGGCGCGTCGCAAGCACCAGCGACGCCACCGGCACCACCACCTACACCTACGAGCCCGGCGGCCAACTCACCAGCCGCACCACCCCCACCGGGCGCACCACCAGCTGGAGCGTCGACAACGCCGGCCGCCGCACCTCACTCACCTACCCCGACGGCAACACCAACCTCTACACCTACAACACCGCCGGACAACTCGCCTCCATCACCCCCGCCTACCGAGCCGCGGACACCTTCACCGCCCCCAACAACACCGCACCAGACCCCAGCAAATGGCAAACCGCGCTCACCGCCTCCGCAACCGCCTCCATCCAAAACAACGAAGCCGTCCTCGGCTGGGCCAACGTCGCCGGATCAACGACCAAACTCACCAGCCTCACCACCGCGGCAAGCGACCACGACCTCAACTACCGCTACCAATGGAGCACCACCTCCGCTTCCCACGTCGCGAAACTCACCACCACCCTGCGGAACTCGATCAACGGCAACCTCCGCGTCGAGATCACCAACAACTCGAGCACCGGACGCATCTTCAAACAAGTCGGCGCCACCTCCAACCAACTCGCCACCTTCACCGTCCCCGTCTCCACCAGCGCCCGACGCCTCCGCGTCCAAGCCCAAGGCGCCACCGTCCGCGTCAAAGTCTGGGCCGACACCACCACCGAACCCACCAACTGGACCAAAACCGTCACCAACGCCACCGGCGTCACCACCCCCGGAACCAACCACATCACCATCAACCGCACCTCCGGCACCGGCACCATCCGCCTCGACAACTACCAACACAACGACCCAACCAACCCGCCAACACCCGCCGTCACCTACACCTACAACACCGACGGACAACTCACCGGCGAAACCCTCCCCGACGGCACACGCACCCGCACCTACACCAACGGCCGCGCCACCACCTACACCGCAAACCTCCCCGGCTTCACCCGCACCACCACCCTCACCTACGACACCACCGGCCGCATCAACACCGACACCACCAACGGCAACACCACCACCTACAGCTACGACAACGCCTCCCAACTCACCGCCGCCACCACCACCAACGGCAACACCACCACCTGGACCTACGACAACCTCGGCCGACTCACCACCCACACCACCAACACCGGCACCACCCACCACCACTACAACGCCGCCTCACAACTCTGCTGGACCGCCACCACCAACCCCACCACCCCCACCTGCACCAGCCCGCCCGCCGGAGCCACCAACTACACCTACGACACCGCCGGCCGCCTCACCAACCACACCACCAACCCCACCAACAACACCACCTACACCTACGACCCCGCCGGACGACTCACCGACATCACCGCCCAAACCGCCGGCATCACCACCCAACAAACCCGCACCCACGACCACACCGGCAACCTCACCACCCTCACCACCCCCAACGGCACCACCACCCTCGACTGGGACCCCACCCCCATCCCCCAACTCCTCACCCTCACCAACCCCACCACCACCACCACCACACTCACCGGAAGCCCCCACGGATGGGCCACCGCCCGCACCGGCAACACCACCCACCCCCTCGCCACCGACATCTACGGCAGCACCCACCAAACCACCGACACCACCACACTCGTCCGCGCCACCAACTACACCCCCTACGGCCAACCCACCACCGGCACCACCACCCACGAACCCCAACTCGGCTACCGCGGCGAACTCCACACCCACACCCTCATCCACCTCCGAAACCGCGACTACAACCCCACCACCACCACCTTCACCACCACCGACCCCATCCAAGGCGTCCCCGGCACCACCACCCTCACCAACCCCTACCACTACGCCAACAACCAACCCCTCCAAAACATCGACCCCCTCGGCCTCTACAGCATCACCGACCAAACCCTCACATCCGGACCCCTCGGCACCCCACGCCAACCCCAGGCCAACTACGGATTCGTGCAGTCTCCTCCGAACCCTGGCCCATTCCTGCTGACTGCATCCCGCGTGCTTGTCGCCGGCTCGAGCAGCACCGGCCTCAGTCTCACACCCGCCCTACTCACCACCGTCGGCCCGCAAGCCGTCACCGGCGGCATCATCGTCGCCACACCCCTCCTCCTGTTCGGACCCGCGGCCGGCATCATGCACGAAGCGCTCCTACGACATCGCGCTCAATGGGACTACTACCGACTCACCAACGAACCCGCCTACATCAACGCCAAACTCGAAGCCGAAATCGGAGGGTTCACCCAACTCGGAAACCCGTATCGAGACGACGACACACCCACCCCCACACCCCTGCCCTCCACCGCCGGAGGAAGCGCACGATCGGGCGGAAATGACAGCTGCGTCACAAACACTGGTCAGTTCTGGCCGGACACGCCTGAGGAACTCGACGCGATGATTGGAATCACCGGCACACGTGTGCCTGACGGCCCTACGACGCCGGGACGCGGAAAGGTGATTTGGGACCTCCCGAACGGAAAGAGGATCACCTACGAGGCCCACCCATACCACTCGGACGCGCCTGCGTTTCACCGCGATCCGCACTACCACCTCGACGACGCAGGCGCGAAGAGTCACTCCCCAAGCGGCCGCCGATTCCCAGGCGACCCCTTCGACTGCTAGGAGCATCCATGACGAAGACAAGTGGAACATTCACCGATCGAGAGTCCCAATCGCCCGCCTACTGGTCAGTGCGGTACCTCGATGGGATCATTGCAGTTGGGCTGAGTGTCGAGTCCAACGGTGATATCGACATCGGCATGGATGCCGCTACGGCACGAGCGCTTGCGACGGCGTTGCTTGTCATGGCGGCGGAGGAGTAGTTGGACCGGTGATGCTCCGACGATCGCCCCTCGAAATTCTCACTGCTGTCGCCGCAGAGCCTTCCCCACTTAAGGTCGTTCGGGACTGCCCGTCCGATGTAGAGAAGATGAGAACGGACTTCGACGTGCCGACCTTGCGGCTGGCCAACGCCCACAGCTATCAGCCGAGTCTGGATCGAGGACCCCGTCGTGAGCAGTCATTGCGCTCGATAACGGCCATCAATAACCCGCTCCTCTCCTAGAGCCGACCGCACACTGCGGCCCAAGTGCTGTGCCCGATAATCCCGACGTCAACGGACCGTTGACCAACTCGAAGCTGTCGTCCGCGCAGCGCGTCGGGGCATCGAGCACATCGACAGTCGAGAGTACGAACCGTTGTCGAAGTTGGTGGGTCGGCGTCGATCAATCATTGCGAGAGGCTCGTTGGGGGAGTGGACGGCCTCGACGCGCGACGGGTTCGGATTGACTTCTGATGTAGTTCAGATATCATGCCGACATGCGAGTGATCGAGCGACCGTTCTCTGAGTTCCTCCGTCAGCCGAACGATGTCGTAGCGGAGCTCGCAGATCACGACGTGGTGCTGCGTCGCCGAAATGCGCCGTCGCTGAGACTGAGCGAAGCCGATCGAGATGACGAACGGTCCGAGGCATTCGAGGCGCTGGCTCGACTGCTGCGCAACATGATGATGCACAGTCCAGGCGGCTTGGAGCAGACGGTTGCCGACGTGTTTCCGTGGGCGACGTTGCTCCCGAAGGGCGATCGACGTGTGTTCGTCGACGAGTTGACGACGACGTTGATGGCGGTTGCCGGTCTCGAGAACTACGCACCGGTTGGTCAACTGCTCCGCGAGTGGAAGGCAACAGCCGAGATCCACGCAGACCCGCGCCTGGCCCGGCGTCTCCGTCGCTCAATCGATGCCGATGGTGACGCAGTGTCGGCTCCGGAGTAGGTGAATGGCGAAGCGCAAGGAACGTGTGGCCCCACCACCGGCCAAGGGCGGCTGGGACTTCCGATTCGCAACCAATGACGCTGTGAAGGGGTGGGAGCAGATCTGCTCGGCGGCTGCGTCCAACACCCGCACCGCTTGGGAGCGAATCACGAGCGAGCCGCGGCACACGGACACGAGGCAGCATCGTCTCCGGGGCTCGCTGGGCGAACGTGCCGTCAACGGCGTCGAGATGGAGCAGTGGCAATACGAGGTAACTGCCGGCGGGCGGATCTGGTACTGCATCGACGACGACCGCCGTACGGTGTGGATGACAGACGCCAGCGTTGGTCACCCAAAGGCAACGGAGTAGGCAGACGGCCAAAGAGCGACTCGAACTCGATGTGATCGCAGATCTACGCCAAGGACGATGACGGCCTCGGCTCGGTGGCCAAGAAGCCGTCATCTGCTCGATCGCACCTCCGCCTGATGGCGGCCGGCTGGGGCGCTCAGACGAGGTGTCGCTTGTCAGCAATTTGTCAGCAGAATGTCCGCGAACTGGACGAAACTAGCGGGAATCAGACAACACCAGCCGACATTGAGTCGGTCTGAAAACGTACTCTGACCAGGCTAAATGCGACGAGACGGTACTCGACGTGATGTCCAGATACCGGAGTTCAAGTCCCCCCTCCGACACAGAGTTGAACCCCCACGTAGTCGCTGTCTGCTCGGAGCAGAGCCGACGGTCGTGGGGGTTCGCTGCGCTCAGGGGTGTCTGTGCCGCGGCGACCTGTGCATAGACGATCCGTGATGGGGTGCGGCGATGAGTTCTGGGGCGTTGATCCGGGAGGCTCGTCAGCGGGCGGGTCTGTCGCAGACCGAGTTGGCGCGCCGAGCGGCGGTGGCGCAGTCGGTGATCAGCGCGTACGAGACCGATCGACGCGAGCCCGGGTTGGCGATGTTGATCAAGCTCGTCGAAGCGGCGGGTCATGATCTGGTGGTCGCCGTGAGGCCGTCGGTGTCCCTACGGCGGGGGCTTCCTGACACGGCCCTCGGTCGATGTCTGCGTCGTCATCGTCGAGCCGTGATCGATTGTGCAGCTCGGCGTGGCGCGAACAACGTGCGAGTGTTCGGGAGCGTGGCGCGCGGTGAGGACTCCGACCAGAGCGACGTCGACCTGCTCGTCGACCTGAGGAGTGATGTCGGTCTGGTTGCTCTGAGCGGTCTCGCCCGCGAGATCGGAGAAATCATGGGCGTCGTTGTCGACGTGGTGCCGGCGGACTCGCTCAAGCCTGCAGTTCGCGAGCGTGCTCTGGCGGAGGCGATCCCGTTGTGAGCCGGCGCGACGGTCAGCGACTCGAGGACATCCTGGCGGCGGTCGCAGCGATCGGTCAGCACCTCGATCGTGGCGGGCTCGATGACGGGCTGGTGTTCGACGCTGTGCGTGTGCGCCTCATCGAGATCGGGGAGGCTGTTCGAGCGAGAGGATGACCCCGTGCGGCGAGGGCGGCAGAGCCCAGTGCACCTCGGATCCAGACATCTCGCGTGTGACTACTTCCCCCACTTCGGCCCCGCCGCCGCCTCCGACACCTCGGTCAGTGACGTCCACGTTGCGTCGGCCTGAGCTACCAGGAGGGCGACGAGTAGACGTTGAAGCCGTCTGCTCGGATGAAGCCGACCAAGGTCATGCCCGCTCGACGGGCCGATTCGACGGCGAGCGCTGTCGGGGCGCTCTCGGCAAGCAGGGTCGTGACACCGGCCGCCCACGCCTTCTGGACCATCTCGATGCTCGCACGGCCGCTGATGTACAGACCATGGCCTGAGAGCGGCAACCGACCCTCGAGGAGCATCGAGCCGATCACCTTGTCGACGGTGTTGTGCCGTCCGACGTCCTCACGAGCAACGACGATGCGGCCATCCCGGTCGAACACCGCCGCTGCATGCACTGCTCCCGTGAGACCGAAGAGCTCCTGGTTCGCTCGCACGGTGGCCGACACCTCGGCGAGCACCTCCAGATCGATCGGCGGCGTCGGGGTGAGTGGGCCGAGACGCAGGCACAAGTCGTCGATCTGTTCGCTGCCGCACCATCCGCAGCTCGACGAGACGTTGCCGAGCCGGGGCCTCGGCGCCGGTGCACGTCCGGCGGTGTCGACGATCACGTTGTTGGCGGTGGTCGCGTCGACGCCGTTCGGCGGAGACTCGCCGTCGAGTCTCGGCCCGTACCGGACGTCGATCACTGGCGCTCCCGCCAGGAGTCCGTCGGTGAAACAGAAGCCCGCGGCGAGCTCGAGGTCGTTTCCAGGCGTACGCATAGTCGTCGTGATCACCTGCCCGTCGAGTTGTATCGACATCGGCGCTTCGACGATCAGCACGTCGTCGACCCGCTCGGTGACTGGTTCCCCACGGCCGTGTCGCACCCGCACGACCGTGGCCGGAGCTGTGCGTTGACCGGCGGTCGGCAACGCGGGCCGTCCCATCGTGCCGCCCAACTGTTGCTCAGTCGGCACGGAGCGGTTCCGTCTGTGGAATGTCGACGATCGCAGCACGGACCACCCAGGACACGATCAGCGCTCCGACGAGCCCGACGCTGGCGGCGACCGCCTCCGGTGCCGCCACGACGACGATCGCCACCACCACGGGGACGACGAGCGCAACGATGTCGAACACGCGTCGACGGCGGAGCGAGAATCGCTTCGTCATCTCGGGCTCGAGATCCTGTCGCAGCAACCACATCGGGCCGACCGACAACACGGCGAGCACCGCCGCCGACACCTTGGTCGCATCGGTGACGGCGTCCTCGCCGGAGACCGCGGCGATCACCATGGCAACCGACGCGCCCGACCACAGGCCGGAGACGCTGACATAGGCGCCCAGCCAGCGGGCATCACGCCATCCCGGCTGCGCGGTGGTACTGAAGAGCACGCCCTTGTAGAGCAGCGCACCGGAGGCGGGCAGCAGAGCGATCGTGGCGAGCACGAGCGCAGCGTCGCCGGTCCACGACGCGGGTTCGGCGAACCAGTTGACGGCGCCGACGAGCGCCGGCACCGCGGCGCACGCCATGAACGCCGACAACGACCAGACCCCGACCGACATCGGTGTCTCCGGCTTGATCACGCGCAGCATGTGGAACACCCGCCACGGGTCGCCGAGATCGAGGGCCAGCACCGCGAGGTCGAGCGCGACGAGCGCCACGGCCAACGGCCACCCCACGTCGACGACCCACTGCGCGTCCTCACCGACGACCAGACGGACGACCGTGACGACGATGAACGTCCCGACGCCGAGGTTGTTCAGCGCGATGTCGGCGGTCGCGGTCGCACCTCGCCACGGCGATGCGTGGGCGCCGACCTGGTCCTCGTAGCCGGTTCGCGGCGCGGGTGCGGTCCGGGCACCCATCAGCGCGCCACCACGAGGCTCAGGACCAGCGTCGCGAGGGCCATGCCGAACGCGGCGGCTCCGCGCAGGTAGTCGCCGACCATGTTGGTCCACGGGTCGACCGGGTCGTCGGGAAGGCCGTAGACCCGGGCCGGGCGGATCAGGAGGTAGAAGCTGTGCAGCGCGGAGTAGTGCTCGGACTCCTCGTCGCCGTAGAGGTACGCGGAGCCGACGCCACGCTCGTGGAGCGTCTCGACGCGGTCGCGGGCCTCCTCACGGAGTTCGTCGATCGGGCCGAACCTGATCGACTGCGTCGGGCACGCCTTGGCGCATGCCGGCGTCAGGTCGTCGGCGAGGCGGTCGTAGCAGAGCGTGCACTTGTGCGAGTGCCCGTCGAGTTCGCTCTCGTCCGGCACCCCGAACGGGCAGGCGCTGACGCACGCACCGCAGCCCGTGCAGATGTCGGGCTGGATGACCACGCTCGAGAACTCCGAGTGGACGATCGCGCCGGTCGGGCACGCCTTGTTGCAGGGCGCGCTCACGCAGTGCTTGCACGAGTCGCTCATCATCAGCCAGTGGCCGGTCTTCGGCTCGGCCAGCAGCGCAATCAGGTCGAACTCGCCCCCGTCACGGATGTCCGACGGTGGCAGCGGCGTCGCCGACGGCCCCGCGTCGGGGGCGGGTTCGTCGAACGCCTCGATGAACTTGACGTGGCGCCACGAGGTTGCCGACAGCGCCTCGGTGTGGTCGTACGACGGGCGCCACCCGTTGCCGGCGTCGGCGGGCAGCAGGTTCCACTCCTTGCACGCGACCTCGCACGCCTTGCACCCGATGCACACCGTGGTGTCGGTGAAGAACCCCATGGGGCTCACCGGTGGCGGTGCGGCCGGTCGCTCGAAGGCGTACCGGATCAGGCCGAGACCGCACGGGCGCGACGTTCCCTCCAACGAGGGTTTGTAGACGACGTCGAACTCGGGGATGCCGGTCATGTCTTCTCCTGCCAACCGTACGGCTGTGCCGCCCACTCGGTGTCGGCGATCGGGAAGGAGAGCTCTGGTTCGGTCTCGATCGGCGCCGGAGCCGCAGCTCCCGCACCCTCGAGTCGTCCCGCCCGCAGCGCGCACACGAACGACTTGGCGCCGTGGATGTCGGCGTCGGCCGACAGCAGCATCGCGGTGAGGTCGTTCGCCGACGCACCGACGGCCTCGCCCTGGTAGCCGAACTGGCTGACGATGCCGACCGTATGGATCACCCGGTCGTGCACCAGCATCGGCTGGATCCGGTCGGTCACCAGCGCGCGGGCCTCGATCTCGCTGCGCGGTGACGACACGACCACCCAGCCGCCGTCGACGATGCCATGCGCAGCGGCGAGCTCGTGGTCGATCTCGACGAACATCGCCGGTTGCAGTTCGGTGAGCCAGCTGTCGTAGCGCGTGCTCATGAAGTGTTCGGTCAGGTGATACGTGGTGGCGACGTGCGGGAACGCGTCGGGTCGATTGCTGCGCACCCCGCCGTACGGGTTGTCGGGCGAGTCGACGGTCTTCGTCAACGGGTCGATCGTCTGCGCATGCATCGACACCGCCACCGGCGTCTCGAAGGGTTCGTAGTAGACGGGGAGCGGCCCGTCGGCCAAGCCGAACGGGGCGAACAACCACGCGGTTCCATCTGGGTGCACCACGAACGGTCCGTCACCGGGGATCGAGTCGTTGCCCCGTGCGCCGGGGTCGGGCCGCGACGTCGGCGCGAGTGTGGCGGGGAACTGCGGCACGTCGTGGCCGGTCCAGCGGCCGGCGGCCTCGTCCCACCAGACCAGTGCCTTGCGCTCCGACCACGGGCGGCCGGCCGGATCGGCCGATGCCCGGTTGTAGAGGATGCGGATGTTGCAGGGCCACGCCCATCCCCACTCGGGGAACACGCCGGCGACGTTGGTGGTCCCGTCGAGTCGTGCGCTGAGGTTGGTGTCCGGCGCAGGGAAGATCCCGCAGTAGAGCCGGCTGCCACACGCGGTCGAGCCGTCGCCGGCCATCTCCCCAGGGCCCGTCAGGTGCTCGCCCGTAGCGAAGCGGTAGCCGTTGATCTCGCGCAGCACCCGGAGCGGGTCGGGTTCGTCCTCTCCGTCGGCGCAGTAGTCCCAGTCGAGGTGCTGGATCGAGGCGTCGCCGGGACGCGTCGAGTCCGCATAGAGCTCCTGGAGTCTCCGGCCGAGGTGGAACCACCACCACAGATCGCTCCGACAGTCGCCCGGCGGCTCGACGATCCGATCGTGCCACTGCACCAGCCGTTCGGTGTTCGTGGCGCTCCCCGACTTCTCGGTCGACGCGGCGACCGGCAGCAGGAACACCTCGGTGCCGACCTCGACCGAAGGTGGCCCCGACGGGTCGGCGTACCAGACACTCGCGCTCTCGGTCTCGAAGAGATCCATCACGACGAGCCAGCGGAGCTTGCGCAGCGCCCGGCGGCGCATCTTCGAGTTCGGCCCGGACACGGCGACGTTCTGGCCGAACAGGAACAGCCCCTCGATCGTCCCCTCGTCCATCTTGCGGAAGATCGACATGTCGGACATGTCCTCGTCGATCTTCGGTAGCCAGGGGTACCCGAAGCCGTTGTCGGGCGTGGCGCTGTCGCCGTACCAGGCCCGCAGGAGGCTGACCATGAAGTGGCCGAACCCGTCGGCGAACGGGCCCTGCTGGGTGTCGAGCTTCCACATGCCGTCGTCGACGTCGCCGCGGCGAGCACCGTGGAAGCGGCCGTTGGCGAGGTACTCGTCGAGCGTCGCCTCGCCCTCGACAGCCCGAGGCATCGGCAGATAGTTGGGGAGTGTGTTGTAGAGCAGCGAGATGTCGGTGGCGCCCTGCACGTTGGCGTGGCCGCGCAGGGCGGTGATGCCCCCGCCGGGACGCCCGATGTTGCCGAGCAGCAACTGCAGGATCGCCGCGGCGCGCACCGTCTGCGGGCCGGTGCTGTGTTGCGTGAAACCGAGCGCGAACGCGAGGTTCGTCGTGTGCTCGCGTCCCGAGTTGCGGCAGAGCAGTTCGGCGATCTTGACCACGTCGGCCGGCCGGCACCCGCAGACGGCGGCGACCGCTTCGGGGGTGTAACGGTCGACGTGGCGACGCAGGATCTGCAGCACGCAGCGCGGGTCGGTCATCGTCGGGTCGGTGCGCGGCAGGCCCGGCGCACCATCGGGGCCCGGCTCCATCTGGTAGTCCCAGGCGTGCGGCGCGAGACGGTAGCTGTGGGTCTCCTCGTCGAAGCCGACGAACAACCCGGACTCCTCGTCGAAGTCGTAGTCGTCCGAGATCAGCGTGGCTGCGTTGGTGTAGTGCGCGACGTACTCCTCGAACCAGCGCTCCTCGTGAAGCACGTGACGGATCATCCCGAGCAGGAACGCGAGGTCGGTACCTGGACGGATCGCGAGGTGGACGTCGGCGACCGCCGAGGTGCGGGTGTATCGGGGGTCGATGTGGATGATCGTTGCGCCGTTGCGTTGGGCCTCGACCGGCCAGTGGAATCCGACCGGGTGTGACTCGGCCATGTTCGATCCCATGATCAGCACGCAATCGCTGTTGACCATGTCGCGGGGCGGGTTGCTGGCGGCCCCGAAGCCCAAGGTGGGGGCCAGACCGGCCACCGTCGACGAGTGTCAAATACGCGCTTGGTTCTCCACGCCGAGCAGACCGAGGCCGCCCTTGAGCAGCTTCGAGGCGAGATAGATCTCCTCGTTGTCGGCCGCCGACCCGCCGATCATCGCCATGTTCTTGACGTGGTTGACGGTGAGGCCCGCACCGTCCTCTTCGATCAGGCCCTCGTCGCGGGTCTCCTTGACGAGCTGGGCGATCCGTTCGAGCGCCCACGCGATCGGCTTGTCCTCCCACTGGTCGCTGTTCGGTGCCCGGTACTTGAGCGTCGTGATGCGGTGGGGGTTGGCGACGAGTTGCAGCGTGTTCGCGCCTTTGGGGCACAGCCGACCCTCGTTGACCGGGCTACGGGGGTCGCCTTCGATGTCGACGATGTCGCCACCCTTGGTGTAGGCGAGCTGGCTGCACCCGATCGCGCAGTACGGGCACACCGAGTGATGTACCCCCGCGCCGCGTAGCCGGGTGTGGCTCGACGCCAGGCGGGGGCTGATCGGTTGACGACGGGGCATGGATCCTTCTTCTCGTTGACGCTCGAACGCGTGCTCAGACCTCTGCCCGTGTGGGCGACGTGTCCGGCATGCCTTCGTCGGGCAGCAGGCCCTTCTGGTCGAGGTGATAGAGCAACCCGAACGCAGGGAACACGAACAGGACGGCGAGGACCGTGGCGACCGCGACCGCCCAGATGGTGCCCGACGGAGCCGCACCGGCTTCGACGGTCAGTGTCTCGGGCAGGAGGTAGTCCCACTGGGCGACGCCCCAGGCCAGGATCGCCGAGACCACTGCGCCGATCGCCGTCAGGCGGGCACCGCGGTGTTGGGTGCGGGCGAGCAACCAGAGCGTTGCCAGACCGCACACCGCTGACAGGACGACGAACACCAGCCCCCGCGACAGGAGCCCGTCGAAGATGTACTCGGCGTCGTTTGCGAGCACGGCAAGCCCGCCGAGCGCCACGACACCGGTAGCGATGCCGGCGCCGACCGCGCGCCGACGGAAGTACTCGACCATGGCGTCGTGGGAGAGGCGTCTGGCGTCCCACACCAGGTAGGTGGCTGCCAGAAACGCGACGGCGCACACGGCGAGCACGCCGGCGACGATCGAGGTCGAGTTCACCCAGCTGTCGACGGGGTCGCCCGCGATGCCGCCGTCCGGCACCCGGCCCGACACGACGCCGCCGACGATCGCACCGAGGCAGTACGGCACCAGCAGCGACGACACTCCGAAGAGTGCGCCGAACGCGCGTCGATCGCGGGTGTTCAACAGGGCGTGACGGAACGCAAAGCTGGATCCGCGCATCAGGATCCCGAGGGCAGCGAGCGACAGCGGCACGAACATCGTGAGCGTGATCGAGGCAAAGGCGTCTGGGAAGCAGGTCCACAACACCACGAGCACGAAGATCAACCAGACGTGGTTCGCTTCCCACACCGGCCCGATCGAGTGATCGATCACCGCTCGCGGCTGTTCGCCGCGATCGGTGCCGCCGGCGGTGAGGTCCCAGAATCCGGCACCGAAATCGGCGCCCCCGAAGATGGAGTAGCCGATGATCGCGATGAACAAGATGATCGCCGCGACGGTACTCACGGTGCACCCACCGGTGTCTGCCGGTCGGTCTCGCTCACGGCCTCTGGGGCCTCGACGGGACCGTAGGGCGTGTCGTGATCAGCGGATCCCTCCAAACGGAACCGACGACTCATCCGCCGCAGCACGTACACCGTGGCAGCGGCCAGTGCGGTGTAGACGCCGACGAAGCCGATGAAGGTGATCCACACTCCGGTGTTCTCCGTGGCGGCTTCCTCGACGGTCATCAATTCGTAGACGATCCAGGGTTGTCGACCGACCTCGCTGACGACCCAGCCGGCCTCCATGCAGATCACGGCCAGCACGCCACACGACGATGCCACCCACAGGAACAGCCTGCTCTGTGGCATGTCGCGTCTGAACAGCCAGGTGCCAGCCCACCACAGCGCGATCAGGAACAGCAGGGTCCCCAGCCCGATCATGACGTCCCAGGCGAGGTGCACGGTGTTGACCTGGCTCACCGTGGGGATGCTCTCGGGCGGGAACGAGTCGAGGCCCTGGATGACGGTGTCGCGCCCGGTGCTCGGGTTCGACAGCCACGACGCCAGCCCCGGGATCTCGATCCCGCCGCTGACGGTGCCGTCGGCGTCGAGCCGACCGAGGATGGTCTCGGGTACATCGCTCGACGTCTCCGGCACGAGCTCGATCGCCGCGAACTTCATGGGCTGGTTGTTGTAGACCCAGCGGGTCAGCGAGTCGCCGACACCCATTTGAAACGGCAGGGCGATTGCGGCAACGGTGAACGGGATGATCAACCCCAGCCGGTGATACCGGTCCCGGCGACCACGCAACATGCCGACCGCATAGACCGAGGCGACGAGGAATCCACCAACGATGTAGGCGGCGAAGATCATGTGCAGCGTCATCAACGGCATCGCGTCGTTGAAGATCACTCCCAACGGATCGACATCGACGACGTTGCCGGCGGCGTCGAGCGTGAAGCCCTCCGGCGAGTTCATCCACGCGTTCGCCGACACCACCGCCGTGCTGCCGAGGATCCCGGTGAGCACCACTGGCACGCCGGTCCAGAAATGCGCCCAGGGCCTCAGGCGTCGCCACCCGAAGATGTAGATCGTGATGAAGATCGCCTCGGTGAAGAAGAACAACCCCTCGAAGGCGAACGGAATACCGAAGACTTCGCCCCATTGGCCCATGAAGTCCGGCCACAGCAGACCGAACTGGAACGACAGCATCGTGCCGGTCACGGCACCGACGGCGAAGGTCACGGCCATGTACTTCGACCACCGCTGCGCCAGCAACAGCGCCACCTCGTCGTTCTTCTTGATGCCGCGATAGTTGGCGATCAACATCATCAGCGCCCAGGACACGCCGAGCGGCACCAGGATGATGTGCACCGCCAGCGTGAAGGCCATCTGCGAACGGGCCCAGGGCACGGGATCGATGGCAGCAACCATGTCGAGCGCTTCGATCATTCATCTTCCCTTCGATGAGCCAGGAGCGGCGGTTGCAGTGCGGAAAATATTCGCCGGCGTGCACGTCGTCGCCACCCAAAATGGGCGACATCGTGACGTCGAGGCTGTCAGGTTGCCCGCGCATCCGTCGGCGTTGTAGACAACTCGCCATGTCGGGGCCCGTGCGTGGAACCACTGCAGGTCCGTGGCATCACCATCGTCGTGGCGCGTTCACGATGCTGCTGCTGATCGCCGTCGCCGGCGGGCTCGACGCCACCGCCTTTCTCGGCGCCGGTGGCGTCTTCGTCGCCAACCAGACCGGCAACGCGACGTTCCTGGCGATGGCCATTGCGGGCACACACACGGGGAACACGGCGGCGGCGGCGACATCACTGCTGTGCTTCTTCGGCGCCGCGGCGCTGGGTGGCAAGCTGCTCTCGACGATCCCACCCGGGCAGCGCTGGCCGGCACGGACCTCGACCGGGATCACCATCGAGTTGGCCCTCCTCACCATCGGAGCGCTGCTGGCGGCCCTCGACACATACGCCGCGGTCGTCGTGGCCCCGCTGGCGATGGCGATGGGCCTCCAGGCAGCGCTGGCCGCACGATTAGCGCTCCAGCACCTCACCGGTGGATTCATCACGGGCGCAACGACGCTTGCTGCGATCTCCTCGCCGCTCGGCGACCGCTCGAATCCGTGGTGGTGGTACGTGCTCGCTCCGATCACGGTGCTCCTCGCTGCGGCCGGATCGATCTCGGTGGTCGCCGACGAAACAGTTCCCGGCGCGCTGCTGCTCACCGCCCTCTTTGCCCTCGGGGCACTCCTGCTGAGCCGCGACCGGGAGCGCCGAGCCGCCCGAACATGATCTGCCCGCTCGCCGATCGCGCCGCCTGACCTCGGCCAGGTCGACGTGTCAGGGCGCGGCGGGTGTCTTGGGCGCAGGGAGGGCGGCCTCGATGAGCCGGCCGGCGATGAGGCCGACGAAGGCGGCGGTGAAGACGGCGGTTGCCTCGCTCGGTGCAACCCCGGCGATCAGAATCGTCAGGGTGGAGATGCTGAGCGGGACCGGGATCACCGCCGAGGGAACCGCGGCCATCATCGCCGTGACGGCCAACGCCAGCGGGATGTCGTCGATCGCCAGATGCATCACCGCACCCATGCCACCACCGACGAAGAGCAGCGGAAAGATCGGACCGCCCACGAACCCGAACGACAGCGCACCGGTGGTCGCAACGATCTTGGCGATCACGCTCGCCACGATGAGCCCGGCACCGAGCGTGGCTGGTTCGGTGGCGACGTCGACGAGCCCCTCGGTGCCGAGGAACAGCGTGAGCGGCAGCGCCATGGCGATCAACCCGAGGACAAGACCGGCCAGCGTGCACCGCACGATGGGGCGGTCGGCCAACGGCGCCGCCAGCTTGCGCGTTGCGACCATCGAGAGCTTGAACAGGGTGCCGAGGACAGCACCCAGCAGCCCGAGCCCGGCCGCGATCGCCAGTTCGGGCAGGCCGAGCGAGTAGGCCGGCAGCTCGAGGAGCCGCAACAGGTCGGACCAACCGGCCTTGACCGCGAAGAAGATGGCGAAGCCGACGATCGCTGCGGTCGCATCGGCGGCCAGCGTGACCCACCGCACCACCCGCCGTTCGAACGTCAACTCGACGTTGAGCAGCACGGCGGTGAACGGTGACGTGAACAAACCACCCCACGCACCGGAGATCGCGACGCTCATCGCGAACTGGGCGTTGCGACGCAGGAACAGCCACCGTGAACTCGCCAACGCTGCGAGGCCGGCAGCTGCCATCCCGGTCGGTACTTCTGGACCGAGGCTGAACCCGGCAATCAACGTCACGAGCGCGATCAGCACGCCACCAGGGATCGCCTTCGCATTGATCTGGCCAGTCGCCAAAGCGACGAACACGTTCTCCTCATCAGCGCTCGACACCGTTGCGTGGATGACACCAACCAGCAGACCCCCGATCGTCATGACGATCGGGATCCGGATCGACCCGGAGAACGCGCTCGGATCGATCGAATCCGGCCACAACACGCCCTGACCGGCCGAGACGACCGCGACGAACGCCAACGCCGCAACCGCTCCGGCTGCGCCGAGCACGACCGCGATGCCGATCAACTGCTGGAGCGGTGCCGATGCTGCATCGGTCGAAGGAGCCGTGTCGGGCTGGTTCATCGCGGCGCCGCCCGCCGTCCGCTCGCGATCTGCACGGCGGTCACCGTAGCGAACTCCGCGCTGCCGCATCGTGGCTGGGCATGCCGTGCTGCAGATCTCACTCGGTAGATTCGTCGTGGGCTCGGCTGATACATCGAGGATCGAGGATCGCGGATTGGAGAAGGGAGACGGATCATGACTGAGCTCATCGCCACTCGTGGTCGCTCCCGATTTCCCGGGCCGGTCGGATCGACGGGATCGATCAGCAGGAAACGGCTGGACGACGTCGTCACCGAAGCCACCGGCGGCATCGTTCGGGTGATCGCCCCGGGTGGCTACGGCAAGTCGACAGTGGTCGCTGGTTGGGCCGAGGCCGACGTCCGGCGTGTGCTCTGGCTCGAGCTCGAGCGGATCGACGATGATCCACTGGTCCTGGCCACGGCGCTCGTGCGCAGATTCGAGGAAGTCTCTGGGCACGTCGTTTCGGGGCCCGAGCACGTTCGACGGGGTCTCGCGGAGGTGATCGAGGCGGTCGACCGATGCGACGAACCGCTGCTCATCGTGATCGACGGCATACATCATCTCGTCAGCGCAGCCTCGGCGGCGATCGTCGACATCGTCGCCGAGCGTCTCGATGCGTTGTCGACCTTGGTGCTCGTCGGCCGGGCGCATCACCACGCGTCCACACTGCGGCTTCGACGAAACGTGATCGATGTGACCGTCGACGACCTCGCATTCGACCTGCTCGAAACCGAGTTGCTCCTGGCATCACTCGACGTCGAGCTCGACGGACCCGCACTCATGGAGATCAGCGACCAGTTCGAGGGCTGGGCGGCCGGGCTGCGCCTCGCCGGCGTCGTGATGGCCACGAAGGATCGATCGGATCCTTTGCTGATCGAGCGACTCGGCGACATCACGGACGTCACCGACTACCTGGCGACCGAATGGATCGCCGGGCTCGACGCTCGGGATCGTCAGTTCCTCCTCGAGGCCGGTTGCTTGCGTCGCTTCACCGGTGAGATGTGCGACAGCGTGCTCGGCCGCAACGACTCGGCGGCGACCCTTCGGCGACTGCGCCGTGCCGGCACCCCGGTACTCCCGCTCGACGAGTACGGCGACTGGTATCGGATGCACTCGCTCCTCGCGCGATGGCTGGCGGCGGACCTGCGCGATCGCGACCGAGCGCGCTGGCGGGAGATCCACGTTGCGGCTGCGCACTGGTGGGAAGCCGAGGGCGACGTCGACCTTGCGATCCAGCATGCTCGTCGAGCCGGAGACCTCGACCTCTGCGAGCGGCTCGTCGTCGACCATGGAGCCGTGCACATGTCGACTGGCTTGTACGAGACCGCACGTCGTTGGTTGGCCATCTTCGGCGACAAGCGCGTCGCTGCGTCGCCGGAGCTGCGGACCCTCGCAACGATCGCGGCACTCCACGCCGGCGACGTGGAGCAGGCACTCCGGTGGGGTGATCCGCTCCAGCAGGCGCTGCGGACGCCGTCCACGTCCGACGCGAACGACGAGCTCGAACTTTACTCGCAGGTCATGCGGGCACTGATCGGGATCCACTCGCCGGCTGAACTCGTGCGGGTGGCTGCCCATGCCCGTGTTCGTCTGCCGGCCGGGTGGTGGCGGGCGATGGCGGGCTGGACACTCGGGGGAAATCTCTTCCTCTGCGGTGACCCCACCGCCGGCGATGTGCTTCGCCAGGCCGCATTCGACGCCGAGTTGAGCGGTGCGACGGTGTTCGCGACCAACTGCCTCGCCACCTGTGCGCTCGTCACCGACGTCATCAGCGGCGGATGCAAGACCGACGGTGACGTCGCCCGTCGGGCCGAGGAGATGGTCGCGAGGAACGAGACGGAGCACCGACCACCGACGGCACTCATCGTGGCCTACGCATCGTTCACGTCTGCGCGTTCAGGTGACCGAGATCTCGCCGTCCGAGCGCGCGACCTGGCTCGGAGCCACCTCGGGCGATTCGATGGCGTCAGCCCGTGGTTCAACATCATCTGTCGGCTTGGCCTCGTCCACACGTGTCTGCTCCTCGACGACATCAAGGTTGCGAATGAGCTGCTCCGGGAAGTCGACACGTGGATGGCGACCCAACCGGAGGACTCGCCGATCGCCGAGCACCTTGTTGCGCTGCGGCGGAGTGTCGACGCTGCGACGACGCGATCGGGTCGCCCATCGTCGAACCTGACGTCCGCCGAGTTGCGAGTGCTGCAGTACCTCGCGACGAACCTCACACTCGCCGAAGTCGCCGACCGGTTGTACGTGTCTCGAAACACGATCAAGTCACACGTGTCGTCGATCTACCTGAAGTTCGGCGTGTCGAAACGAAGCGAAGCTGTCGTGGTCGCAAGCGAGAGGGGACTCCTGAACGCCACCGACCCGAACTTCTGATCATCTCATGACCGGACGTGAACGACTGCAAGAAGCGTCCCCAGGCGGCGCGATCAGCGAGCGGGCAGATCATGTTCGGGCGGCTCGGTGCTCCCGGTCGCGGCTCAGCAGGAGCGCCCCGAGGGCAAAGAGCGCGGTGAGCAGCAGCGCGCCGGGAACTGTTTCGTCGGCGACCACCGAGATCGATCCGGCCGCAGCGAGGAGCACCGCGATCGGAGCGAGCACGTACCACCATCACGGATTCGAGCGGTCGCCGAGCGGCGAGGAGATCGCAGCAAGCGTCGTTGCGCCCGTGATGAATCCACCGGTGAGGTGCTGGAGCGCCAGTCGTGCCGGCCAGCGCTGCCCGGGTGGGATCGTCGAGAGCAGCTTGCCACCCAGCGCCGCGGCGCCGAAGAAGCACAGCAGTGATGTCGCCGCCGCCGCCGTGTTCTCCGTGTGTGTGCCCGCAATGGCCATCGCCAGGAACGTCGCGTTGCCGGTCTGGTTGGCGACGAACACGCCACCGGCGCCGAGAAAGGCGGTGGCGTCGAGCCCGCCGGCGACGGCGATCAGCAGCAGCATCGTGAACGCGCCACGACGATGGTGATGCCACGGACCTGCAGTGGTTCCACGCACGGGCCCCGACATGGCGAGTTGTCTACAAGGCCGACGGGTGCGCGGGCAACCTGACAGCCTCGACGTCACGATGTCGCCCATTTTGGGTGGCGACGACGTGCACGCCGCCAAATATCGTGATCGCCCACATGACGAACCAGGAATCAACGGAAGCGCCGATGGACGTCGACGATTCGGTCGCCGCCGGCGGTGGATCGGGCGTGAGCGCATCCTCGACTCAGCCGAGCAAGGCACCGACAGTTCTCATCGTGATCGCCACGGTGTTGGCCGTAGCCAGCTCGTTGACGACCTGGGTGCACACCGACGCGCTCGACACTGACGCATGGGCGAACACCAGCGAGGAGTTGTTGAACGACGAACAGGTCACTACCGCGGTCGCGACGTACCTCGTCAACGAGCTGTACACCCAGGTCGACGTCGCCGGTGAGCTGCAGCAGCTGCTGCCGGGCGACCTCTCGGGCGTCGCGAAAGCGCTTTCCGGCGCGCTACGCGAACCGGTCACCAACGGGGTCGAGCGGGTGCTCGAGTCACCGCAGTTCGCTGCGATCTGGGTAACCGCGAACCGCATCGCCCACGAGACGTTCGTCGCCATTCTTCGTGACGAGACCCCACCGGCTGTGTCGAGCGCTGACGGTACGGTGACGCTGAACCTCCGCGAAGCGGTCGTCAACGTCGGCACGGAGATCGGCCTGCCGCAAGCCGCTCTGGACCGCATTCCCGAGGGCGTCGGGCAGATCACGATCTTCCAGTCCAACGAACTGAAGGACGCTCAGACCTACGTCCGAGTGCTCGACTTCCTGTCCTGGTTCCTGTTCATCGTGACGGTTGGGCTGTACGCGCTGGCGGTCTATCTGGCCGCTCCCCGTCGTCGTCGGGCATTGTCGATGGTCGGCTGGTCGCTGGTCGTCTACGGCGTGTCGGTGTATACGCTCCAAGCGCTCGGAGTGAAGACTGGTGTCGACTACTACGTCTCGAACAACACCAACAAGGACCTCGCGAGGGCCATCGCAACGGTGGCAACAGAGCTGCTCCGCCAGCTCGCGCTGGCCGGCATCGTCTACGGCATCCTGATCGTCGGTTTCGCTGCGCTGCTCGGACCGCACCGCTGGGCGATCACGCTGCGCCGGTACAACCCGATCACGACTCCGGCACGGGCGATCGGCGGAGCAGTGGTGCTCATCCTCGTGGTGCTGTGGTGGAGCCCGGGCAACGCCTTCGAACGTTGGTACACGGCCTTGGCCGTTGTGGCCCTGATCGCCGGTGCGATGGCTGCACTGGTGGTGCAGTCCCAAAAGGACGCCGCAATCAACAACAGCGGTGTGAACAGCGTCGAGGACGATGAAGCACTGACGACAGCCTGACGTCGCGCGTTAGCGTCGACGTGCTGTCCAAGGGCGACGGCGTCACCCGCGGCACCGCCGTGATCGGCGGCGGACTGGGCTTCGCGGTCGGGCTGTTTGCGCCGCCACTGCTTGCAGCGACCGCAGTTGGGGCCGGCCTCGGCGCAGTGCTCGGTCATCTCGTGAAGCGTCACGAGGAGAAGGAACTCGGCGTCGAACTCGAGGAGTACTTCCCGCCGAACTCGTCGGCGATCGTCGTCGTCCTCGACGACAAGTACCTCGACCGCGTCGAAAAGGCTTTGACCAGAACCTTTGTCGCGGCTGGCCAGTCGGCTTCGCCATCAAGGGCACGATGCGGTGCGCACCTTGGACCTCGCTCTGGAGCCGTCGGCGGGGCTGGGTGCGTCGACTTGGGCAGCGTTTGGGTAGCAAACGCGGCGGCACTACCCGGATTCGACATCACTCGCCGCATGACCGATTCCCGCAAACCCATTGTCCACGGACTTTCACGGATTCGCCAGCACCGGCCGGACGAGCGAGGCTCGATTCCTCGACCATGTGTCGCAGGCTCGATCCCTGCCAGGGGCGCCAGCTGATCAACGCGAATATGCGGTGGGCCAACACGTCGCAGACCTCGAACACTTCGCCAGAAGCCGCGCGCCGGCCGGGGCGTTCTCGTCCGCGATTTGCGAGCTCGTGGGATCGTTGACGGGCGAGCCGCTGGCCGTGCTCTTCGCCGTCGAGATGCTGCCGGCCTGCAATGTCAAGCGTGGTGAGTGCGGGCCTGCGACTCTGATCGGACCAGTTCCTCCCGGGCTTCGATCACTCGGGAGTAGGAGGCAGCCAGCTCGGCGGCGTCGCCGGCGACGAGCGCCTTGAACATGTCGCCCTCGAGTTCAGCGACCCGCAACCGAAGGTAGTAGTCGAGCATCTCCTTGAGGTGGGCAAGGACGATCTTGCCGGTCAGTAGCGGGTGGTTGTTGGTGACGTTGGCGTCGGTGAATCGCAGTCCGTGTTCGAGTTCGACCTCCAAGCCGCGCCGAAACTCCTCGATGCGGATCTCGAGCGTCTCTCCGCCGAGCTCGGCCCGGATGGCTTCCGCCTCCTCGATCAACACCGCCGGCTCGTCGAGGCGGGTCCAGTCGCGAATCCCGAGTTCGGAGCAAGCCTTCCGGACCTCGACCGCAGACACATACTCAGCGTGATCGACCACCGTTTCCCTTTCGCTCACGTCAGCACTCTCGAGCACCGCTCGAGCGGAGACGCTACCACCTGACCTCCACAAGCTCGGCGAAGGATGTCCCATCACGCTCGACGGCGGGAACGCCCGCCCAATCGCCGCATGGCCCTTCCATCTTCAATCAGGCCCCAGTAGTGCGCTTCGTAATCCCGCCCGCCGGACGACGTGTTCTGCCGCCGACAGTGACCGGGATTACGTGCTGGCCTACTCGGGCGGCAGCCCCTAACAGTGCGCCGGTACGCGAGCGGGCGGTCGATGGAATCGGTTGAGCGAAGTGTGCGCCTGATCCGTCGAACTCGGCGGGCGATTACGCCGAGATCTTGGCTGCGTACTTACGCTGGGCGGCCTGCTTGGACACGCCGAGCATCGCTCCGATCTCAGACCAGGAACGGTCCGCGTTGCGAGCATCGCGGATGGCATCGAGCAACGCCGTGTCGACGTTGTCTCGCTGTTCCACCAGTTCGGCGATGGTCCGCAGCGCTGCAGTCCTCGCCTCGACGAGATCATTGGCGCCGACGTCGTCGGCCCAACGCTCGAGCGCTTCGGCCCGCTGTGCACGTGTCGTTGTCATGGGGGCCACCAACCTTTCAGGAACTTGGATCGAGCCGGCATCGCATGGATGATCGCGAGGCCATCGGCATCATCGACAACACCAACCTCCAACGGCTCGCCGTTCGCGGACGGTCCGATGAACATCGTGACGTCGGCATCGTCGGTCTCGAAGCCGCGCAAGTGGTGTCGGAGTGCGTGGAGCATGTCGTCATCGGAGACACCGTGCTTGCGGGCGCTCGCCTCGATGTCCACCCGGCCAGGCTACGTATCGGACCACCGGACGTCAACATGTGTTGACGTCCGGTGCCAAAGTGTTGCGATTGTCCCGCACATCACGGCTCCTCTCTGCCAAGAGGTGGGTTCGGGATGGGCAGATGAGGACGTCTGTTGGACCTTGCGGTCGGCCGGCGTGATCAGCTTGCGCCTCAGTGCTGATGCTTCGGTGAGGCCACACCCCGAACCCGGCATCGAGGTGAGACCGCGGCAGGTTTTGAAGGGCTGCGCCCGGCCGTTCATGCGCAACGTGTCGGGCGATCTGTGTTGCTGAAGGTTGCCGCGCTTGGATGGCCACCGGGGCCAGGCTTGGTCTTGGGTCTGGTCGGGTGCCCGGTCGAGTTGGAGCTGTCGCCAGGAGGCGTCGCTGATGCGACGCATCAGACATCGCAAGATCGAAGACGGGATTAATCGAAGACGGGATGATGAGGTGTGCGGCTTGGGCAGATATGTCGGTGATCCACCCGCCCCTTCTCGCTGTCGGTGACGATGGTGCAGGGGCGCGATCGGAGGATCACATGAAGCCCATCACGTTCCCGAAGGACCGAACTCGACGCTGGCGGTTGTCTACGACTTGAAGGTGTTCTTCACGGTCATCGACGTCGACCCGATCGATGTCCGGCGACGTCACGTGCTCGAGTTCATCTGCGTCCAACGGACCGGTTCGACCGATTCGACGGTGGTGCCGATCGACTCCTCGGAGGGGTTGGCGTTGTCGACGATCCGGCGTCGCCTGTCGTCGCTGGCAGGATTCTATTCGCACCTCGTCGCCGTGGGTGAGCTCGACCACAATCCGGTGCAGCGCGGCTTGCCGGTGAGGTCTCCGGTGACGCGTGACCGGCGGGTGATCCCACTGGTCCGACCGGTTCGTCATCTGCCGCGGATCCTCGATCACGACGACGTCATCAACATCGACGACCTGTCCACCGAGCGTGGACATCGCACGTTGGCGATCGTCCGCGAGGGCGGCAAGCACGTCACCATCCCGATCGCACCCCGCACCGGCCGAGCCCTTGACCTCTACATCGGCGAGCGGACGATGGGTCCGATCTTCCTCGGCGTCGAAGGCGGACGCATGGACCGCTACTGCGCCGACAGGATGGTCAAACGGCTCGTGAAGCAGGCTGGGATCGACAAGCGCATCTCACCGCACAGCCTGCGCCATTCGTTCATCACCGCCGCCCTCGACGCCGGCGTCCCGCTGCGCGACGTACAGGAAGCAGCGAGTCACGCTGACCCGAGAACGACCATGCGATACGACCGTGCCCGGCGCAGCCTCGACCGGCACGCCACCTACATCGTGTCCACGTTCATCGCCGGCGCGACCCGGCCGGGTTGACGGATCGACGTCAATCCCTCGACGTTCGTATCCGTTTGTAATACACTCGTGTCGTGGGTGAGTTGTTCGATCTGGACCGGTTGGACGACACCGACCCGTTCGAGATCGACCGCCAAGCCGCCCACCTGTTCAAACACGACCCCTACGGCATCGACAACATCTACGAGATCTGGAACTCCGACCCGCTGTTCTACCCGGCCAAACCACCAGCGCACTGGCTGATGGCTGCCGAGATCGCCGGCGAGGTGTTGATGGTGCCGCTCGCCCCGTCCGACCACGACGACCCGACCAGATGCCGACCGATCGGCTGTTACCTCGCTGCCAAGCACCTTGCCGACCGATACAAGGAGGACCGATGACCACCAAGAAGATGACCCGACAAGAAGAACACGACTTCTACGCCGACCCCGACAACCAGACACCCCAAGGACCGGCCCGGCGCCGTACATCGAAGTTGTCCGAGCTCGTCCCCGTTCGGTTCCCGCCCGAGACCCTCGCCAAGATCCGCGACGCCGCTGACGCCGATGACCGGTCCGTCTCGGCATGGATCCGCAGGGCGGTCGACCGCGAGCTTGAACAGACCAGCAGGACCGCCTGAACACCCAGCATCGGCAGCGCCATTACGAGCGTGCGCTACCGAGCACTCATGTCGCTCGTAACGCCGGCGATGCAGCGCGGCGATGTGCCTTACGCAACGGGATTATCGCTCGGGTCCCGGCGCGTTTCGACCGAGCGATACGTGCCGTTCCTGAGCGGGTCGACCGAACGCCATCGCTGAGCGATATGGGTATCCCGAAGGCCAAGTCGGGGACAGGTGCGACTGCTGCGGACTAGCTTGACAACCTTGCGCGTCCTCGTTGCCATCACCTCGGGCTTCGGCCACATCCGGCCTTCGGCCCCAATCGCCGATGCTGCGGTTGCTCGTGGACACGAGGTCCGCTACGTCGTGAGTTCAGCGAGCAACTGATGGGCGGCAACCCCCGAGGCTCCGGTGCCCCGCCCCGGCGGAGTTCACGACTGGACTCGGCTTGATGACCGACGTCGTGGTGCCTGCCGACGTCACCGCGTTGCTCGACCGTCTTCCAGAACCTGAGTCCGATGGCGCAGCGATGTTCCGACGGTTCTTCGTCCGCGCCGCCGCAGCTGTGCCGTTCGTTCGCGCGCTTACCGAGGAGTGGCAGCCCGATGTGATCTTGCGCGACACCGCTGGTTCGATGGCCACAGCGTCCCGGCGAATACTCACTTCGTGCAGCCGGTGGAGCCAGCACCGATGCCTGGTAAGTCGCTCGCAGCGGTCCTCGATGGCCGGGACGAACGACCGTTGGTGTACGTGACGTTCGGAACGGCGTTCAACACACCTGATCTGTTCCAACAAGTCTTCGACGCTCTCGCCGATCTCGACGTCCAGGTGATCGCCACCATCGGGCTCAACAACGACGTCGCCGACCTCTCGGTCCCCGGCAATGTCCGAACGGTTCCGTTCCTCTCGCAGGGGCTCATCCTCGAACATGCAGATCTCGTGGTCGCGCACGGCGGCTACGGCTCTCTGACAGGAGCTCTCCGACGGGGCCTGCCCATTCTGAGTCTGCCGCTCGCACCGCCGGACAATCGGTTCAACGCAGCCCGGCTGGTGGAGCTGGGCGCAGGGCTCGCCCTCGAGCAGGAAGAACGTACGGCCGATGCGATTCGGAAGTCCGTCCAGCGGCTGCTCGACGAGCGTGAGTACCGCGAACGCGCCGGAGAGATCGCTGAGGAGATTGCTTTGTTCCCATCAGTCGATCATGCGGCCGAGCTCCTCGAACGACTTGCGGTCCCAGCGGACTGACCCAGTCCGTCGCTATTGGCTCGACCGTCAAACAACGCCGTATCAGAGGCACACTTCGACACCTGCCGACGATGCTCGAACGCGCCCTGTATCCGGCACGACGAGCGGTACGACGACGGCGCCCGCCGGTCACCGTCCGTGATCGCGATATCGAGTGGGTTCGGCCAGCAGAGCGCTTCATCATCCATTTCGTGCGAACGGGGACACTCGCACAGAACGGGTGACGCCGATCGCGTCGTTGTGCTCCACAATCGAGTCGTACCGGCCAGTCGACCGCGATCACAGGGAGAAGTGATGGGCACCTCGGAGAATTCGCAGCGTGATCCACGCTGGTCGCTCGAGAGTCGGCGCGAGCCCAAGGCCACGCGAGCGGCCGCTGGGCGGGAGCGGCGCGACACCGTGCCGCTCGAGGCGCACGCCGATCTCGTCGTTCCGGCCGAGCGTGCGAGCGCGCTGTCGATCCTGCAGGCCCAGGACGCGAACCGGCTGCAGTACCTGGTCCCGATCCGGTACGGGCGCATGTTGGCCACGCCGTTCACGTTCTTGCGCGGGTCGGCGGCCGTGATGGCCACCGACCTGGCGGCCGGCCCGCGGACCGACCTGACCGTGCAGTTGTGCGGCGATGCCCACCTGTCGAACTTCGGGATGTTCTCGTCGCCCGAGCGCCGTCTCGTGTTCGACATCAACGATTTCGACGAGACACTTCCGGGACCGTTCGAATGGGACGTCAAACGACTCGCCGCCAGCGTCGTCGTAGCGGGCAGGAACAACCGTTTCGACGAGAAGACCAACAGAAAGGTGGCGCGAGCGGCCATCGCCGCCTATCGCCAGGCGATCGGGACCGCCGCGGCGATGAACCCCCTCGATCTCTTCTACTACCGGTTGGATGTCGAGGAGCTGGCCAAGACGCTTGCCACGGCGAAGAGCGATCGGCGGCGCCTGGCCAAGAACCGCAAGAAGTCCGCCAGGAAGAACAGTCTCGGCGCGCTCGGCAAGCTCACCGAGGTGGTCGACGGCAGACGCGTGATCGTGTCGAACCCCCCCCTGATCGTGGCGATGAGCGATGAGCAACGCCGGGAGGAGATGACACGAATCGAGGGGTTCTTCGACGACTACCAGGCGACGCTGAACGCTGACCGTCGCCAACTCATGGACCGGTACTCGCTGACCGACATCGCCCGCAAGGTGGTCGGCGTCGGCAGCGTCGGTACCCGATGTCTCATCGCGTTGTTCGAGTCGGGCGATGGCGAACCGCTGTTCCTGCAGATCAAGGAGGCGGCCCCGTCGGTGCTCGAGGCGCCTCTGGAGCCGAGCGGATTCGACCAGGAAGGCCACCGCGTCGTCGACGGGCAACGAAAGATCCAGGCGACGCCCGACGCGCTGCTCGGGTGGGCCCGCTACGAGCGTGGCGACGAATCGACCACCGACTTCTACGTCCGTCAACTCTGGGATGGCAAGGCGTCGGCCGAGGTCGAGACCATGACGCCGGATGTCCTGCAGCGCTACGCGATGGCCTGCGGTGCCGCGCTCGGACGAGCCCACGCCCGCTCCGGCGATGCGTCCATGATCTCCGGGTACGTCGGCGACGACGACACCTTCGATCGGGCGGTCGCCCGGTTCGCCGAGGCCTACGCGGATCGCACCGAACAGGACTACGACGAACTCATCGATGCCGTCGACGACGGCCGCGTGCAGATCGTTCGCGATCTCTGAACAGGTCGTCGGGGGTCTGGCGTCTCGACGTCGGAGCCCCCACCTTCAGCAACGTCCAGGCGGCGTTCCACTAACGTGCATCGCGATCATGAGCATGCGAGTCGAGGCGACCGACGTCCACCAGGTCCTGGTCGCAGCGAAGACCAGCGTTCCACGCCGTCACCCGAGGGTCATTCGGCGTCAACGCCTGACGAGCCGGCTCGCCGCCAGCGAAGATCTCCCGCTGGTCGTCGTGTCGGCGCCGGTCGGATACGGAAAGACGACGCTGCTCGCCGACTGGCTGCGGCACGACGACCGTGCGGTTGCGTGGGTGTCGTTGGATCGCGCCGACGACGACGTCGCGACACTGATGGCATCGATCGTCGCGGGGGTGAAGCGGGTGCGAGAGCTTGACCCCTCCCTCTCCGAGGAGCTGACTTCGCCTGATGTCTCCGTGCTCGGCCGGGTCGTACCGGCGTTGGCCGCCTCGATCGGCGCGGTCGATGAGCCGCTCGTCATCGTGTTGGACCACCTCGACGAGATCCGATCACTCGACTGCCAGGACGCCCTCCGCCTGCTCCTCGATCTCCTGCCCGACCAGGTCCAGCTGGTCGTGTCGAGTCATCGGGACGTGTGGCTCGCCGCCGGCCGCCGGCGCGTGCGCGGCGAGGTGCTCGAGATCGGCGCAACCGATCTGGTCTTCGACGTCGTCGAGGTGGCGGAACTCCTCGATCTCCATGGGGTCGCATCGTCGCCCGAACGCGTCCGTCAATTGCTCGAGCGAACAGAGGGATGGCCCGCCGGCCTGGCGCTCCTCTCGCCGATCTACCGCAGCGGCCCCGCCGCGATCGGTTCTACCATGGCACCGTTGTCGCCCGACCGGGCCGTCTCGGAGTTCATCCGGTCGGAGGTCCTGGCCGAGCTATCACCGGAGATCGATCGCTTTCTCCATCGAACGGCGATTCTGGACGTGTTGAGCGCTCCGTTGTGCGACGCTGTGCTCGACTCGACGCAGTCGGCTGCAGTGTTGGAGACGTTGTTGGGTGCCGGTCTGTTCATCACGCCACTCGATGGTGGCGGCTGGTACCGATATCACCCGCTCTTCAGAACTGTGCTTCTCGACGAGGTCAGCCGTGTGGAACCGGACACCGTCCGGGAGCTCCACCTGCGCGCCGCTCGCTGGTGGGCGTCAGCGGGTTCCGTCGAGCACACGATCGAACATGCCCGCGCCGGCGGCGATCTCACCGTCGCTGCTGACCTGATCGTCAGGGAGATCTCGCGGGCGTACAACGACGGGCGGTTGAGCGCGGTCAGGAGGTGGCTGGACGAACTCGGCGAGGAGATGATCGAACGGAATCCGGAACTGGCCGGACTGGTCGGCTGGCTGGAAGCGTTGACCGGGAATGCCGTCGAAGCGCAACGCTGGGCCGACCGCATCGAGCACCTGACGCCCGAAGGTGCCTCGGAAGTTGAGTCGTTCGCGTCGAGCCGTGCCGCGCTCCGGGCCTTCCTCTGTGCGCATGGCATCGAGCAGATGGAATTGGACGCGAGATCGGTCGTGACCAACGAGCCGGTCTGGGGTCCATGGCGGCCGGCATCCCTCGGCTTCCTCGCGGCCGCCCGATGGTTGCAGGGCGACGACGACGAAGCGCTCGCGCTGTTCTCGGAGAGCATCGAGGTGACGACCGCGATCGACGGATTCGAGGATCCGGAGGCGCGCTACCTCGCGTATCGTGCGGTGCTGTCGATGGATCGTGGGAACTGGGCGGGTGCTGACCGTGACATCGAACTCGCCGTCTCGGTGGTCGAGCGAGCACATCTCTCGGAGTACGCCGTCAACTCGATCGTCGAAGCGGCCCGCGCCCGCCTGTTGCTGCATCGCAACGAGACCGAGCGGGGTCGGATGTCGTTGTTCAACGCCATGCGTTTGCGGACGTCGGTCACCTGGGTGAATCCGTGGGGTGCGGTGTGGGTGCGTCTCGAGATGGCCGATGCGCACCTGTTGTTGGGCGATCCCGAGGCTGCCAGGATGCTGCTGCACGAGGTCGAAGGGGTCCTGTACCGGCGACCGAAGCTCGCCCACCTCGGAGCGCGCACGGACCTGCTTCGCGAGACGTTGAGTCGCTGGCCGACCGATCGGGACGGTACGGCGCTGTCGACCGCCGAGCTCCGTGTGTTGCCGTACTTGCAGACGCATCTCTCGCTCAAGGAGATCGGTGAACGGTTGTACGTCTCGAGGAACACGGTCAGCACCCAGACCAACTCGATCTACCGGAAGCTGGCGGTGTCGGGTCGCAGCGAGGCCGTCGACCGGGCCCGGGAGTTGGGCCTGCTGGCTCCGAGCGTGCTCGGCTGACATCGAGGACTCGCCGCTCCATCCCGTCGGCGATCGGATCACCCAGGTTGCATGACTGCTCCAACGCGGGTCGCCATCAAGATGGCCTTTGCACGCAGTCCACCGATCGAAGGAGCAGCACATGGCACTCGACACATTCATGGCGTACGTCGGGGTCTACTCGAGCGTCGACGATGCCGAGGCCGACTACGACGCGGTCCACGACCTCCACACCAAGGAGGGTCTGCTCGACGCATATGACGCCGCGGTGATCGAGCGCACGGAACACGGCAAGGTCAAGATCGTCAAGAAGCACGAGACACCGACGCGTGTCGGTGCAGTCGGCGGTGGGACCGTCGGTCTCGCGACCGGCCTCGTCGTCGCGCTGTTCCCAGCGGCGGCGATCGGTGGTGGACTGCTGGCTGCGACAACCGGTGGTGGCGCCGCGCTCGGTGCGCTCGCCGGCCACGCGGCAGCCGGCATGAGCCGGAAGGACCTCAAGGAGCTCGGCGAGAACCTCGATGCCGGCCAGGCCGGTCTCGTCGTGATCGGCGTGTCCGACATGGGCGCCAAGATCGAGGGCGTCATGACCACGGCCGACAAGGTCGAGGAGAAGAAGCTCGAAGCGGACACCGCCGAGATCCAGAAGGACGCCGAAGCGGCAGGCTGACGCACGATGAGTACTGAGGGCGGCCAGGCCGTGGCCACGGCGGAGTCCAAGACGGGCTCGATCAAGCGGTTCGTTCCGATCCTGGCCTGGCTGCCCCAGTACCAACGTTCGTGGCTCACCAAGGACGTGATCGCCGGGCTGTCGGTGTGGGCGCTGATGGTGCCCACCTCGCTCGGTTATGCGTCGCTGAGCGGGGTGCCGGTCCAGCACGGGTTGTACGCCGCAGCGTTCGGCATGATCGCGTTCGCGCTCTTCACCACGTCGAAGCAACTGGTGCAGGGCCCGGGTTCGTCGACCGCGCCGGTGCTGGGTGCCGCTGTCGTGTCGATCGGGGCGGCGGGCTCCAACGACGCGGTCGCGATCGCCACGGCGATCGTGCTGGTCGCAGGGCTGCTGTTCGTGATCATGGCCGTACTCAAGATGGGCTGGATCGCCGAATTCCTGTCGGCGGCCGTGCTGACCGGGTTCATCTTCGGCGTCGCCATCAACGTCGTGTCCGGCGAGCTGTTCAAGGTCACGGGGACCGAGAAGTCCGGTTCGAACACGTGGCAGAAGCTCTGGGAGTGGGCGACGAGTCTGTCCGACGCGAACCGGACCACCGTCGTCGTCGGCATCGTGGCGCTGGTCGTGTTGTTCGGCCTCAAGTTTCTCGCTCCGAAGGTGCCCGCCGAGCTGGTCGCGGTGGTGCTCGGCATTCTCGCGACCGTGGTCTTCGATCTGGGCGACCGCGGGGTCGAGCTGATCGCGGATGTGCCGCGGGGCCTTCCGAATCCCTCGTTCCCCGACCTGCAGATCATCGTCGACAACTGGTCGGTGGTGTTCGGGGCAGCGGTCGGGTTGGTGCTGATCGGGTTCTCGGTGACGACCGCCGGGGTGCGCCAGTATGCGACCAAGCACAACTACCGGATCGACGTCGACCAGGAGCTGCTCGCCCAGGGCATGTCGAACGTGTCGTCGAGCGTGTTCCAGGGGGTCTTCAACAACGGCAGCCTCTCCAAGAGCCCCGTCAACGACGGCGCCGGTGCGAGGTCGCAGGTGTCCAGCCTCGCCCAGGGCGGCTTCGTCATCTTGACGCTGCTCTTCCTCGCGCCGATCTTCTCGAAGCTCCCCGAGGCAGTGCTCGGGGCAATCATCATCGAGGCCGTGACGCTCGGCATGATGGACGTCGGTGAGATGAAGCGACTGGTCACCGTCAAGCGGTACGAGTTCGGCGCCGCGATCGCCGCCCTGCTCGGCGTGATGACGTTCGGCATCCTGCAAGGTGTCTTCATCGGAGTCGGGATCTCGATGGTGTGGCTGATCGCGGTCTCGGCGTTGCCGTACATCCCGGAGCTCGGGCGCAAGCCGGGGACCGATGCGTTCTACGACCTCGACCGTCACGAGGACGTCGAGACGATCGCCGGGCTGAAGATCCTGCGGTTCGACGGCGGGCTGTTCTTCGTCAACGCCGATGCCCTCGCGGACCGTCTCCGGCAGATCCGGGTCGAGGACCCGACCGGGCTCGACGGCGTGATCCTGAGCATGGAGGGCGTCAACTTCATCGACACCGAGGGCGCCGATGTCCTGATGGCCATTGCCCGGGCTGGCATCGACCATGGCATCGACCTGCACCTCGCTCGTGTCAAGGCGCAGGTGATCGATGTGCTCGAACGCGACGGCTTCTTCGAACTCGTCGATCGGAGCCACATCCACGACAACATCGAGGCCGCCGTCGCCATGCACCAGACACTCCACCCGACCGCACCTTCCGGCTGACGGCGCCGGCACCATCACGGTGCGGTGGTCAGGCGTGCGGCTCGGGAACCTCCACTCGCTGCGACCTGATGAGCGCGACGACGGTGGAGGTGGTCAGGTACGCCACCGCCACGGCGATGATGACGGGTGCTGCAGTGAGCGGGCCGAGTCCGACGGCCAGCACCGCGATGAACGTGAGCCCGATCGGTGCCTTGATGGTCGCTCCGGGCACGGCCGCCAGCATGGACCCGACGGCGATCGCGTAGGGGATGTCAGGAAACGTGAGGTGCACCATCACGCCGGCGGTGCCGCCGACGAAGAGCATCGGCAGCACGTTGCCGCCGATGAAGCCGGCCGAGAGGCTGATCGCCATCGCCAACATCTTGCCGACGAGCACGGCGACGAGCAGCCAGATGCTGATCGACGCCGACTCGTCGATCACCGTGCTGAGTTGATCGTTGCCCGCTCCGACGGTGAGCGGCAGTGCGAACGCGATCAGACCGACGAGCGCACCGCCGACGGCGCCGCGCACGTACTGATTCGTCAACTTCGCGGCGGCGACCCGGGTCAGCTTCACGATGACGACGAATACGATCATGATCACGCTCGACGCGATGCCGAGCCCGGCGCCGACGAGGAGGTGCCAGCTCGCAAAGTCGTCGACGGGCACGGCGAAGCTGTTGAGGAAGGTGGTGCCGACCGCGCCGAAGAACACGGCGAAGGCGACCGTTGCGGCGATCAGCTGCGGCATGATCGATTCGATGTACCGATCCTTCGGCGTCGGTGCCAGCTCGGTGACGATCAGTGTGCCGAGGCCCGGGGAGGTGAACGCTCCGCCGAAGCCACCGGAGATGCCCGCCATCGTCGTGTCGAGACGGGCGGTCTCGTCGCCGGGCCACCGCTTCGACGCGATCCACGAACCGAAGCCACCGCCCAGCATCACCAGGGCAAACGACGGACCGAGGCTGGCTCCTGCGATCGCGGAGACGGCCGAGAGCAGGATCCACGATGGCGCGACCTTGTGGTCGACCGTGCCTGACTCGATCACCGCGACGCCACCCGGCACGTGATCGGTGATCTTCAGCCAGCTGCGAACCGCCGCCGCCACCAGACCGCCGGCGGCGATGAACGGGATCCACCACCAGTCGCCCGACCAGGTGTCGATCCGTGGATCCCCGAAGATCCGATCGGTCAATCCGCCCGTGATCCCGAGATAGACGAGCCCGAGCAGGCCGATCACCAGGCCCATCGCCACAGCAATCATGAGCAGCTGCCGATACCACGGTCGATCGATGGGAAGTGCTGTCGTCATGTTGATGCCTCGGGTTCTCTCTGGGACACGACCGTGTTGCCCAGCGCGGATGACCACCCGCCGATGGGCGACTACCACTGTCGCATCCGCCGTCGGGCCGACGATCATGCAGAACGAACGATTCGGCGGACCGGTGACGTCTGGGAAGATGTGGCCGTGAGCGACGAGCGGGGCTCTCCCGACGCGAGAACGAACGGTACGCAGCGACGGCTGAGCAGCCCCGATCGCGTCGTCGCACTGAGCGACGGTGTGTTCGCCATCATCATCACGATCCTGGTGCTCGAGATCGCCGTTCCGGAGAATCTCTCCGAGCGGTCGCTCCTCGAGGCCCTCGACGATCTGCAACCCACCTTCGTGGCGTGGGTGATCAGCTTCCTGCTCACCGCCATGTTCTGGGTCGCCCACCGGGACCTCTTCGCTCGCGTCAGGGTCGTCAACCGCGACCTGGTCTGGCTGAACCTGCTGTTCCTGCTCCCGGTCAGTCTGATCCCCTTCGCCGCGTCGGTGCTCGGCAAGTACCCCGACGAACCCGTCGCCCTGCACCTCTACGGCGTCGTGCTGATCGCGGCCACCCTGATGCGATTCGTGCTCTACCGGTACGCGGTCAAACGCCCGTCGCTGCTGTGGGCCGACGTGTCCACCGACCGAGCGGGCCTCGGACTCGCCATCACGGCGGCGCCGATCGCCGTGTATCTCCTGGCCATGGTCGTTGCCGACGTGTCGACAGCGCTCAGCGCCGTGCTCTACTTCTCGGTCCCCGTGCTGTACTTCATCCTCGTCACCGTGCTGCGCGAGCACCCGAGCACCCGGTCCGAAGCCGACGACTTCACCTGAGTTCTCGGAACTCGAGGGAGGTTTTCACCAGGTCAGCCACCTCAGGACGAATGGGTTCTCGCGTCGCACGAAGACGCGGCGGAGTTCGTCGGCGACGAGGATGAAGGCGGCGAAGGGAAGGCTCAGCGCGAGCTGCCACGGTTCGAGTGGAGCGGTTCCGAAGAAGGAGTTGAACGCCGGCACGTAGGAGATCAGCCCGAGCAGGAGGAGTTCGGTGCCGATTCCGACCGTCACCAGGCGGTTGGACAGCACGCCCACCGTCAGCAGGCTCTGCCGCCTCGTCCGGCAGATCATCACGTCGGCGATCTGGCAGATGATGATCGACGCGAAGAAGCCGGTGACGGCCGTCCGATACAGGGGATCGTCGCCGGTGAGTTCCTGACCCCACTGCCAGCCTCCCACGTGGAGAATCACGAAATAGCTGAAGAAGCCCGCCCCTGCCTGGATCATGCCGACGATGCCGTAGCTCATCAGCAAGAGGTTGCGGGAGAGCAACCGCTCGCCGCGCGGACGTGGCTTCTTCCTCATCACGTCGGACTCGGGCCGCTCCACGCCCAGACCGAGCGCCGGGAGGATGTCCGTGCCGAGATCGATGCTGAGGATCAGCACCACCGTCAGCGGCAACGGGATGTCGAGCAACACGTAGGCGACGAACGGCAGGATCTCGGGAATGTTGCTGGTCAGGATGTAGGCGATGAACTTCTTGATGTTGTCGAAGACGGTTCGCCCCTCCTCGATTGCGCTGACGATCGTCGCGAAGTTGTCGTCGAGCAACACCATGTCGCTCGCCTCCTTGGCGACGTCGGTTCCGGTGCGTCCCATCGCGACACCCATGTCGGCGTTCTTGAGCGCGGGCGCATCGTTGACCCCGTCGCCGGTGACGGTCACGGTCTCACCGAGCGCTTGGAACGCCCGCACGACTCGCAGCTTCTGCGCCGGAGCGATTCGAGCGAAGATGATCTCCTCGTGGGTCGTCAAGATGTCGGCCAGTGCTTCGTCGCTCATCGACGAGAGTTCGTTGCCCTGCACGATCGTCCCGGGGCCGGTGATCAGCCCGATCTGGCGGGCGACCGTCGACGCAGTGAGTCCATAGTCGCCCGTGATCATCACGACCTTGATGCCCGCCTCGTGGCACTTCGCCATCGCCTCAGCCACCTCCCGGCGAGGGGTGTCGGTCATCCCCGTGAGCCCGATGAAGAGATAGCCGTCCTCGGGGAGGTCGCCGTCAGCGGCGGTCCGCCACGCATAGGCGAGGCCACGTTCGCCGCGGCCCGCCAGCTTCTCGTACGAGTCCATGACCGCCTCACGCCACGGTTTCGTCAACGGCTCGATCCGGCCGTCGAGCATGATGTGGTCACACATGTCGAGCACCACCTCCGGCGCCCCCTTCACGTAGGCGCGGGGCTCGGTCCAGCCCGGCGCCCGACACGTCGCGATCATTCGTCGGGTGGCGTAGTCGAAGGGCAGCTCGGCCAGCTGGTCGGTACCCCGGCGGACCGTGCCGAGACCAGCCAGTTCGTCGACGTACTGCAGCAGCGCGCCGTCGGTCGCGTCGCCCGAGAACCCCGCATCGGTGAGCTCGGCAGCGTTGCACAGCGCCATGCACTGCAAGGCGTACTCCGCAATGGCATCGTCGGTGACGCTGTGATCGTCGGCGGCGTATTCGCGACCACCCAACACCACCGTGTTCACACCGAGATGGTTCTGGGTCAGTGTGCCGGTCTTGTCGGTGCAGATCACCGTGGTGCTGCCCAGCGTCTCAACGCTCTCGAGGTTCTTGACGAGGGCGTTCTTGGCGGCCATCCGTTTGCTCGCCATGGAGAGCGCGAGCGTGACCGTCGGGAGCAGCCCTTCGGGCACGTTGGCCACGATGATGCCGATTGCGAAGATCAAGCTCGTGATGGCGCTGTTCCCAGTGGCGACGCTGACCAGGAAGAAGAGGACGCCGAGTGAGATCGCGATCGCGCTGATGACCTCGATGAAGTAGCCGAGCTCCCGATGAATGGGCGTCTCGGTCTCCTCCGTCGCCTTGGTCAGCGTGACGATGCTGCCGATCTGCGTCGACATGCCCGTGTGGGAGACCAACACCCGGCCTTCGCCGCCGTGCACCAGCGTGCCGGAGAACACCATGTTGCGGCTGTCGAGGATGTGCTCGTGGTGAGCGTCGGGATCGAGCAGTTGCGGTTCGCTCTCGCCGGTCAGGCTGGACATGTCGACGACCAGCGTGCTGGCCTCGATCAAGCGTCCGTCCGCGGGGACGCGGTCGCCCTCGTGGAGGAGGATCACGTCGCCGGGAACCAGCTCCTCCGCGGGCACCGTGCGGGTCTGTCCGTCGCGCACGACCGTGACCAGCGAGGGCAGCATTCGACGGAAGCTGTCCATGATCCGTTCGCTCCGGTGTTGCTGGATGTAGGTGAACGTTGCGTTCAGCAGCACGACGCCGAGGAGGGCGATGGCGATGTACAGGTTGCCCTGTCCGGAGTCGAGCTGCTCCGCCACGATGGCGAGCGCGCCGCCGACCATGAGCAGCACCGCGAAGAAGTTCCTGAACTGCAGGAGGAACTTGACGATCTCCGGTGTGTCCTGACGCACCCGGAGTTCGTTGGCGCCGTGCTCCTGCAGTCGCCTGGAGGCCTCGTCCTCGCTCAGTCCGGTGGGCAAGCTGCCCAGCCGGGCCGCGAGCGCGGCGAGAGGAAGCTCATGTGCGCCTGACACGAGACCCTTCGAGCCGCCGGCGAGAATCGATCACGTCGAGATCGACCTCCAGGCCAACACCCAGCTCGAGGCCTCCGACGACGTCGACGCGCTCGTCCACCGATACCGACCAGCGGTGGCCTTCACGCTCGGCGCAATGGGCTCGGCTCGGAAGAACTTCTACGATTCGGCGTTCTCGCGAGCTGGGTTCGGCGACGTTGCCGCTGAGGTCCAGCGGCTCTGGGTCGACGGCGACAAGCCGGCAGCGATCGCCGCGGTCCCTGATCAACTGGTGTTGGCCGCGTACGCGATCGGGACCGACGACACGGTGACTGAACCGATCCGCTCGCTCGCCGTCGCGGGAGTCGACGCTGTTCGTCTCGGTCCGATCGGTCGGATCAGGGCAGAGCAGAGAACACATCTCGAGATGGCGACCGATCTGGTGCGCAGCGCGACCGCTCCAGCCGAGGAGATGCGGTCGGCCGCTGTCGGCGTCAGTCGCACTCCGATCCCGAGGCGGTTGTCAAGGCTTGCCAGGCGACGTTGATGTCGTCCAGCCCGGACACGAGTGCGGTGGCCTTGTCCACCGGTGTCTCGGCGGAGGCGACCGACGCTTGCAGCGTCTCGATGGACGTCTTCACCGCACCGACCTCGGGTTCGAGGTCAGCCGCGGACGCCTCGAGGGCGTCGACGTCGGCCAGAACGGTCTCCAACTGCGAGTCCAGCGCCTCGATGCCGTCGTCGACGACGTTGAGGTCACGAAGGTCCTGGATCGAGCCCTGGAGCTCGACGCGGTCGTCGCAGAAGCTCGACGCGCTGTCGCCGTCGCCGTCGTCCGAACAGCCGGCGGCGGCGACCGTGACGATCAGGAGCACCGGGATGATCGATCTCAGTGCCATGCTCCGGCGAGCGAGGACCGGGGTTGTTTCGTCAGGCATCGTGCTACTCCTTGGGTCGTGCCGGGGGGTCCAGCAGCTCCTGCATCCATTGCAGGCAGACACCGGGTTCGTCGTCGTCACTCGCTTCGGGTGATTGCGCCCGGACCACCGTCGATCTTCGCCGAGCGGCGTCGCCGTAGGAATCACACACGATGGATGACCGAGCTGATCAGCTCTGGGCCGCGACGAGCGGTCGAATTGCCTGTTCGAGTTGATCGCTTCGCTGGAGGACGTTGCGTCGGGACGCCTCGACGAGCTCGTACTGCTGACCTTGTGACGAGAGGCGCAACGCCACATCCGCAGCGAGCGCTCCTCGCAGGTCGCCGACACTGCGGCCCACGAGGGCGATCTCGGAGTCGAGGGCCGGGTCTGCGACCTTCGACGCCGCGATCGGGCCCCCAGATCGAAGAGCTGCGCTTGAATGGCAGGCCACGTGGATGCGTGTCCCGCCCAGTTGCGCGACAGCATCGACTCACATCATCCGATGTGTGTGAAGCCGCCGCCGCAGGACCGGCATATGTTCGGGTTGTCGCACCACGCGGCCCCCACACTCCGGCGCGGGTGCATTCTCACTCGAATCGGTCCAACGACATCAAGGAGGGCGACATGCTCGCTTACGACTACCCACTACTTGGCCTGTTCTGGAGCATGATGATCTTCTTCTTGTGGGTCGCCTGGTTGATCCTGCTGTTCCGGGTGTTCGCCGACATCTTCCGCTCCCACGACATGGGCGGCTGGGCGAAGGCGCTGTGGTCGATCTTCGTGATCCTGCTGCCGTTCCTCGGCGTGTTCATCTACCTCATCGTGAACGGCAAGGCCATGGGAGAACGTGCTGCGGCCGATGCGCAACAGCAGCAGGCGGCCTTCGACACCTACGTGCGTCAGACCGCCGGTACCACCGGTTCGGCCGACGAGTTGGCGAAGCTCGCTGCGTTGCGTGACAACGGCACCTTGACCGACGCCGAGTTCGCCGCCCAGAAGGCGAAGCTGCTCGACGCCTGACCACTCGGCCACGAGCCTCCGGCGGTCTGCAGCAGCGCCGCCGGGGGCGATGGTGGCCGAGCGAACCGAGAGAAGGACCGGCATGAGGTCCGATTCCTCGCACCGACCATCGAGCACGAGCAGTCCAGTGGGAGAACGACATGAGTGCACCAGCGACTGACATGGCCGCCGAAGCGACCGCACAGTTCGGACCGGTGGCGATCCAGGACCCCCTCGGGAGCGAGTGGTGGCAGTCGCTGAGTTCGGGGCGTCGCTGCTCACCGTGCACGTCCCGGCCAGGATGAGACGACCCGACACACCCCCTCCATTGGTTCTCGACACGACCGAGCTCCGATGGTTCGTTCCAGGGTCGCTGCCTGCGGAAGTCGCCGTTTGGTTCACCGGCTCGACTGGTGTTCTCGAAGAGCGGAGCGACACGTACCTCCTCGACGGCCGTGGCGACGTCGGCGTGAAGCGCCGTTTCAGGCGGACGGTGGAACTCAAGGTCCGCCAATCACTCGATGGGCGCATCGATGTCGGCGACGGTCTCGCAGGCTCGCTCGAGGTGTGGCGACGGTGGAGCCCTGCCGAGCATCTCGTCGAGCACGGCGTCGATGAACGCTGGATCGACGTCCACAAATCGGTGGTGAAACGGCGGTTCTTGTTGGACGGAACCGAGGTCGCGTTCTCCCCGGTCGTGGAAGCAACTGGTGCGGGATGCGACGTCGAGGTCGCAGGGGTCACCATCGAAGGGGTCCAGTGGTGGACGTTCGCGTTCGCCGCGTTCGGCCCGCCAGAGACGCGACGCGAGGCACTGCTCGCCTCATGGCAAGCGTTGGTGGCCGCAGCACCGTGCCCGGAACCCTTCGAGCCTCGCACCGCTCGAGCAATGGGCTACCCGGAATGGCTTACGCTCCACAAATGACGCCGGAGACGGTCGGATCACCGAGCGGGCTCAAGTGATCACAGTGATTATCGCGTTGGTTCTGACGCCGCGTTGGCTGATGTCGATTGCTGATTTGGCGTGGCTTGGCGCCGTCGGTCGGTGTGATGACGAGCTCTGTGCGGTCGTGGGCCAGACTGGTGGGAGCCCGCAGGATTGATGGAGACAATATGGCGAAGTCGGAAGTGGTGGCTGGTCATCGACCGGGTCCGCGCCGCCCTCCGGGGTCCCCATCGGGGCCGGACGAAGTTCGTCGAGCGGTGCTCGACGCGGCCGCACAGCTGTTCGCGGAGCGTGGAGTTGGACATGTCTCGCTGCGTGATGTCGCCGCTGCGGCGAACACACATCTCGGGCTCATCGGCCGGTACATCGGCGATCGGGAGGAACTCGAGCTCGCGGTCTTCGATGATCTGTCCGCCCAGTTGGCCAGAAGCGTGAGTGAGAACCCGCTGTCGGGTCAGGGGCACGGGGTCGAGACGGTGATGGGTAAATGGTCGCGGGTGACGGCGTCTCTCGTCATACGGGGCCGTCCGCTGGCCGGCCGCGAGGGTTTCAACCCGGTCGCAGCGATGGCGAACACCATTGTTGATGGGTATGGGCTGGACCCGGTCGCGGCACGAGTTCGAGCGGCGCAGATCGTGGCGACGGCCATCGGATGGCGAGTCTTCGAGGACTACCTGGTCGAGGCGGGTGAGCTGGATGAGGTGCCGTTGGCGGCGCTTCGCGAGGAGTTGGTGCACACGGCGCGCCGGCTCGGTGCGACACCGTGGCCGTCGCCGGCTGATCCCACCCCCCGCCAGGTCTGAGAATCCGGAGGCCATCGGGACCATCGGCCCTTCGCAACTCGGAGCATCGGCCGCATGATGAGTACATACGTACACATTGATGCGGTCCTCTTCACGAATCAAGTGAGCCGCGCAACTCAACAGGAGAGTTCGATGTCCGAGAAAGTCGCCACCACCGTCCCGCTGGACTGGAACGAGGTGTGGTTCACGAACTGTCCGATGGTGTCGGCCAACAACGTCGACCAGGAGTTGGGCTGGTGCCGCGAGGAGTTCAAGAAGTTGGGCGTCGAGTACGCCTACTTCCGCCATGCGCCCGAGAACAACTGGTACCCGCACTACGTGCACAACCTCGACAACCTCGTGCGTTTCGGTGGGCTGTACCCACCGATCCACGTCAACGCCGACATTCGCCGGACCCGGCTGCTCGGCGCGACGCAGGTCTATGAGGGTGGCGCCATGCTGGTGCGCTCCCGCGACGACATCTTCCGGATGGAGGACCTGCGCGGCAAGAAGATCGGTCTCACCAAGAGCCTCAACACCATCAAGAACGACTGGTGGCGCATCCAGGAGCACGCCGGTATCGAGTTGATGCTGCGCATCAACGGCATGACGATGGATGACGTCGAGATCGTCGAGTTCCCCTATCCGGACGACTGGTACGACAAGCCCGAGATGCTCCAGGTCGACATGAACAACCCCTCCGAGCTCTGGCTGCGACGCGATCACAAGCACGACCTGGCGTTCCGCCCGTTGGAGAACGGCCTCGAAGAGGGCCTGGTCGATGCGATCTACACCCAGAGCAAGCCGTTCCAGCACCTCCAGGAGGACACCGGCAAGTTCAAGGCGATCGAGGACCTGTCCCTCCACCCGGACTGGACCATGCAGATGGCCAACTGTCCCGCGGTGATCACGTGCACCGATGTCATGGCCGATGAACACCCCGAGCTGGTCGTCGCCTACATGAAGGCGATGATCAAGGTCGGTCGCTGGGCCAACGAGTACAAGCACGCCGCCGCTGCGATCTTGAACCGCCAGACCTTCTACCGCGACGTCGAGGACACCTACCAGGGGATCAAGCACGTCGACATGGTTCCCAACCTGTCGCCGAAGAACCTGGTCTCGATCGACATCGGCAAGGAGTTCATGCTGAAGAACGGCTACATCCACAACGACTTCGACGTCAACGAGTGGGCCGCACCGGACTTCCTCGAACAAGCCGCCCGCGAACTCCTCGAAGAGGAGTGGACTCGCCAGTCCACCTCGAAGCTCCCGGAGCCGACCAACCTCGGCATTCCCGGCATCCGCCTCGGCTGAGAGCGCTGATCCGGGTTCTTCCACGTCATCGTTCGGACGCGGGACGTCCGACCCTGGCGCTGACGCACCCTGAACCACACGATGTGATCAGATGTACACATGCACCTGGTCAACGAGACCAGTAGAGACCAGACCAACAGATCGCTCTCGCCGGTGCTCCACTCCTACTCGAAGATCGGAACCAACATGAACGCTGACCCGCTCGACGAACTCGGACCCGTCGACTACATCGTTGTCGAGTTCCCTGCTGGTGAGAGCTACTTCACCGGCGAGGTGGCAGACGAACTTGTCGCGCTCGTCGAGGCCGGCACGATTCGCTTGATCGACCTGCTCATCCTGACCAAGGACGACGACGGCACCATCGACGCCATCGAGCTGTCCGACCTCGACGACCTCGGCCCGTTCCAGGCCCTCGAGGCGGAACTCGCCGAGTTCCTCGCCGAGGACGACGTCGCTCATCTGGCCGCCGCCATGGACCCCGGCACCGTCGCCGGCGTCATCGTCTACGAAAATCTCTGGGCCGCACCGTTCGGGTCAGCCGCCCGCCGCGCCGGAGGACAACTCATCGCCAACGGCCGCATCCCCACCCAGGCCATCATCGCCGCCATCGAGGCGGACGAAGCACTCGAGAGACAAGGAGCGTGACATGCCAGTACGACCAGGACGAAGAGGACGAGTCGGAGTAGTCGGAGCACCTGTTGCCAAAGCAGCAGTTGTGACCAAAGCGGTGACGCCTGGGCCGGCGCCGGTCGCGAAGGCCGCGGTCGTGGGTGCGGCCGTCACCCCCGGGCGTCGTCGCCGCCGCATCTGACAAGCTCCAGGCCCCGACGATGACACCAACCTCACGCCACGAGGTCTCCGAGGCCCGTCAGACCCAGCTCGGGCTGTACGTCACCTCTGAGGAAGCCGGCCGTCTGCTCGAATCAGACGACCGCGCGAAGCTCCTCGACGTCCGCACACCTCACGAATACGTATTCGTCGGCCACGCCGAGCCAGCGGTCAACATCCCGCTGGCCACCGCGTCCGATGAGGTCGACCCGACCAGCGGGTCGTTGCGGTGGGTGCCGAACCCACGATTCGTCGAGAGCGTCTCGGCGTGGGCAGACAAGGACGACCTCGTCCTTGTCACCTGCCGCTCCGGGGGACGCAGCGCAATGGCTGTCAACGCGCTCGCAGCATCCGGGTTCACCAACGCCTACAACATCATCGACGGATTCGAAGGCGACAAAGTCGACGACCCGAACAGCCCCGATCACGGCAAGCGCCGAGTCAACGGCTGGAAGAACTCCAACCTGCCGTGGACGTACGCCGTCGATCCGTCGCGCCTGCGTTTCGATCAGCAGTAGCCAACCACCGCCGGTCACGGCACGCGATGACCGCGAGCGATAACGCGAGAGCCAGACAGGTTCCGCCCACGATGCTGATGGTGACGCAGTGTCGGCTCCGGCGTAGGTGAATGGCGAAGCGCAAGGAACGTGTGGCTCCACCACCGGCCAAGGGCGGCTGGGACTTCCGGTTCGCAACCAATGACGCTGTGAAGGGGTGGGAGCAGATCTGCTCGGCGGGTGCGTCCCGGAGACGAACGTAACGCTCGACGTAGGATCCGGTCGTGTCTGTCGACGCCGAGGATGCTCCGCTCGTCTCGCCATGGTGGTGGTTCGTCGGGCTCGTCGGAGCCACCTGTGCCGCGCTCCTCGTTCCGTTCGTGATGTTCGGTCCCACGGTCGACCGTTGGTTCGCCTCGTTCGAGGATCGGTCGTCGGCGACGTGGCTGGTTGCGTCGATCGTCGTCGCGCTGCTCGCTGTGGACATCGTTGCCCCCGTGCCCTCGAGTCTCGTCGCAGCATTCGCCGGCGTGACGTTCGGAGCCTGGGTCGGCTCGCTGCTCGTGTTCGCTGGGCTCGGGATCAGCTGCGGGCTCGGCTACCTGTTCGCCTCGAGCGCGCGAGCGGGAATGCAACGGCATCGCTGGGGAGCGTCGGCGCTGCGGTCGGCTGCCGCCGTGCGTGGGCGTCACCGCGCTTTCGCGATCGTCGCCGCCCGTCCGATTCCGTTGCTTGCCGAAGCCACGGTCGTCGCCGCAGCGCTGACGCCCATGCGCCGAGCCACGTTCGTCGGATCATGCTGTGCGGGCAACCTCGTGGCAGCGATGATGTTCGCTGGACTTCCGGCACTGCTCGGCTGATGTGCCAAGTGCCACTTCCGAGGCGATCGGTTCCCTGAACTATCGTCCCAGCGCAGGACGAAACGCCGGCGTCACGGGGAAGTCGACGAACACCGCAGGGGAGTCAATGTCCGTCAGCGACACGACCAACGAGATGGCGACCGACGTCCCCGACGCGCTCGCCGCCGACCTGCGAGCAGCAGCCGAACTCGAGCATCTCCTGGCCGACGAGTACCTGTTCTGCGCGTTCAGCCTGAAGAAGTACCCGGAGGAGTTCGCTCGACGAGACGATCCAGATCGTCGGGAGTTGATCGATGCGCAACTCGAGCGGAACCGACGCTGGCAGGGCGGCATCCTCTACGTGGCCCGACAGGAGATGGAACACCTCTGCATGGTGCAGAATCTCTTCGCGCTCCTCGGTGCGCCGTCGCACATGTGGCGACCCGCGTTCCCGGTCGATGCAGATCGGTACCCGATCGGCATCCCGCTGCGACTGCGTGGGTTCTCCCGCCCGGTGATCGAGGAGTTCCGGTACGTCGAGAAGCCCGACTCCATCGACCTGCCGAACCCGTACGGGGCTCCTCCGCCACTTCCGGCGCGCTCGGGCCACTTGTCGATCGAGGGGCTCTACGAAGCCGTCCGAAGGAATTTCGAGACGCTGGTCGATCATCGTTGGATCGACGCTCGCAACTACAACCGCGTGGTCAACGAGCACTTCGGCTTCAACCTCGAGCTCGACCCCATCGTCCACGGCCAGGTCCATGCCTACGTCGAGGCCATCATCGGCCTGATCATCGACCAGGGCGAGGGCGTCGGGTCGATCCCGCCGCCGCTCGGCAGTCACTTCGTGACGTTCCAGAAGATCCTCGACGACATGGAGCGGGTTCCCGAGAGCATCGTCGAGGAATGCGCACTGCCCGTGGCGCCGGGGGGAACACCGATCGACAACGAGTACACCCGCTCGGTGATGGCACTGTTCGACGACGGCTATCAGTTGATGTGTCGGATGCTCACCGGGTTCTTCGACAACTACGACCTCGACACCACCACGGGCATCCATCCGCCGAAGCTGAACGCCTGGTTCCAGACCGCGTTCTACCCGTTGATGACGATGATGATGAGACCGCTCGGCGAGATCCTGTGCCGGCTTCCCGTCGCCGAGCGACCGGAACGTGGGCCCAACGGGCTGCCGACCTCGACCGCGGGACCGAGCTTCGTGATGCATCCCGACGATCCGTCGGCCGTCGCGGCGTGGGACTCCCTCGAGCAGTGGATCGGCAGCGCCGACGTCGGCAACGGGCTCGCCGGTCTCTCGGCCCGCTGCAAGGAGCTGTCGATCGTGCCGGACGGCATCGATCCGATCGGCTTCAGCGGCGCACGGAGCTTGTCCGAACGCCTCGTGTACATGTCGGAGAACCTCCATCGAATGGCCGTCAACTTCGAGCGGTACTGGAACGACGAGATGATCACCGTGATCCCCAGCAAGAACTTCCAGAACCTTCCGGGGATCAACTGATGGCTGCCGACGTGATCGACGTCCGTTTCGAGGGATTCTTCCTGTGCCGACTGGCAACCGATCCCGATCCGTCGCTCGAGGAACGAGGCGTCAGCGGGTTCACGTACGCGATCGCCGGGGAGTCGCTGCTCGACCCGAGCATCTTCACCCAGGCCGATGACGTCGCTCGCCAGTACGGCGCTCCGGACCCCCCGTACCGCTCGACGGGCACGATCAAGAACATCCGCGAAGCGTCACCGGACTATCAGCGCTACAACGACGAGGGCATCGGCCTGCAGGTGACAGGGGTGGATCTCCGCGGCGCCATCAATCCGGTGCTGACCGAGCGGCTGGTGGGCACGAAGGTGCGATTCACGGCCGACGGGGTGCCGTGGAGCAGATTCCTGGGACCGATCTTCGAGGGCCGCAACCAAATCGTGTCCGACGGTGACCCTGACCGGTTCACCGTGAACCCGTTCGTGATCCAGATCGGCGACGTCGAGGCACCCATCCTTCGCCGCTACGACCCGCTCGACCCGGCCCATCCCGACGTCCAGCTCTTCCAGATCGACGATGCGTCGGTCTACGAACAGCGCCTGCCGTGCCAGAGATTCCCGACGTCGGATGTCCTGCTCGGCGAGCTCGGTATCGCCGACCCGGAACAGCACTTCGTCAACCGGTCACTCTGGCTGCAGGAGAAGGTGGTCGAGGCCGAGGCGCAGGGGAGCGCGGCTCTCGCCGAGGCGTACCGCTCGAGACAGTTCGCCGTCGACTTCTTCACGCAGGCGACCGGTCCGACCGTGCTGGAGAACCGTCTCGCCAGTCGTATCCCACTCCGCCAGCTGTACGCCCATCCGATCCGCGGTACCAACGCGATGGAGCCTCCGATCGTCGCTCGGAGCGCAGCGTTCGATCCCGGCGGACTCGGAGGCACGCTCACCATCGACACCGAACGCGACTGGGACATCCTCTACTACATCGGCGCCTACGACGGTGACCTCATGTCGGGGTTCATCCAGGGCTGCCTGTCCATCCCGTTCTCGATCACCTGATCCTCAACCAACCGGCAAGTCCGACAAGCAAGGAGAGCACCATGGAGACCATCCGCAACGGCGTGAACCTCACCAGCATCGAAGCCCTGACCGGGGCGATCACTGACAACCCGGCCGTGGCCGAGGTCCAATTCCAGGCCCGATCGGTCTGGAAGGGGGGCACGCAGGCCGAGGTCTCGATCGGTCCGATGATCGCCGGGGGCGGCGACATCTCCGCCGACACGCGCCGGTTCACGATGACCGTCGACGAGCCGGGCGTGCTCGGTGGCGCCGACGAGCATCCGAACCCGGTCGAGTACCTCGCAACGGCATTGTGTGGGTGCATCACCGCGGGGATTGCGACCAACGCTGCTCTTTTCGAGGTCGAACTGACGAAGATCGAGGTCGATGTCGACGTCAACTTCAACATTCACGGTGTGCTCGGCATGAACCGCGACTATCCGAACGGTCCACTCGACCTGCACTACGCCGTCCGTCTCGCTGGTCCCGGCGCCGAGGAATTGATGGCCAAGTCGAAGGAGACGATCGATCGCAAGTCACCGATCAAGAACACCATCGAGCTGCCGCTCCGCGTGACCACGTCACTCGAGATCGATGACTGAGCGGCGACTGGAGCCAGTGCGAACCTAAGCTGTCGGCGTGACCGTCCGACGGGGCCTGGTTGCCGGGGTGGGCACCAGCGAGGTGCCCGACCCGCGAGCGGCAGGTGGCGCAGCGGCGAAGGCCGCCCTGGCGCAGGCCGAGCAGCCCACGGCGCCCGATGTGGTGATGGTCTTCTCGACGGCGCGCCAGGACGCGGTTCGCCTCACTGAGGGCATCCGCGACGTCGTGGGCGAGGGACCAGCATTGTTCGGTGGCAACGCCAACGGCGTGATCTCGAACGACTTCGTGGGCTACGACGGGTTCCAGGTCGGCGTCGCCGCACTCTGGTTCGACGGAGTCGACGTCCAGCTCTTCAAAGAGGTCGGCGTCGCTCATCGGGAGGACGAACTCGGCAACGATCTGGGCAAGCAGATCCGCGAGGCGCTCGACGGCGGCGACCCCCGGGACGAGACCGCACTGTTGTTCTTCTACGACTCGGTCAACCGGACGAGCGGACGCTTCCAGATGAACCTCGCCACGCCGCTGATCGACGGAATGAACCGGCACCTGTCCGACTGGCCGACGACCGCCGGAGCCCGCGTGATGGGCGACATGAAGTTCAATCCGACGTTCCAGTGGCACCGCGACGAACTGTTGCAGGACTCGGCTGTGGCGATGCTGCTGCGGGGAGGAGTCCGGATGCACACCACCGTGATCCACGGTTGTGAACCGGCGAGTGCGTACCACACGATCACTGCGTCGGACGGGCCGACCGTCCTGCAGATCGACGGTGAACCGGCGATGGATCGCGCCGCGGATCTGCTCGGCCGCGAGTTGCTCGACGACCACGACCACTACAAGTTCTTCGTGACGTTCGGCGTCAACCACGGCGAGCGATGGGCCGACTTCGTCGCCGCGAACTATGCGAACAAGATGGTCGTCGGTGTCGACGCCGCACGCCGTGGCATCGTCCTCGCCGAACCGCTCGCGACGGGCACCGTCTTCCAGTTCATGCGGCGCAATTTCGAACCCGCCTACACCCACGACGCTGCAGCAACCTTGCTGGCGGAGATCGACGCGAGTGGTCGCTTGCCGGTGTTCGGTTTCTATCTCAACTGCGCGGGGCGCGGCGCGGCGTACTACGGCAACGACGACGAGGACGCGATCCACGTCCAACGAGCCGTCGCTGATCGGTTCCCGCTGATCGGTGCCTACGAGGCGGGTGAGATCACCAGCGTGAACGGCGAGATGCAGTTGCTCGACTGGACCGGCATTCTCAACGTCTTCACCGTGGAGGCTCGATGAGCGTCGCGGACGATGCCGCGCTGTCGCACGACGAGTTGCTCGCCAAGGCTGCCTACTACGAGCGGTTCGCAGACAGCGCCGCGGGCTATTTCCTCCACAGCGATTCCGAGTTGTCGCTCAACCGCCGAGCGTTGGGGGAGAAGACGCTCGCGTTCAGGGTGCTGTCCAGTCTCCGCGACACGATCGCGATCGACGACTTCCTGGACATCGACGAGGTCTTCGATCGGACGTTGGCGCGTATTCATGAGGTCGTTCACGTCGACAAGTCCGTGGTTTTCCGCGAGAAGACGCCGGGCGCTGGGATCTTCGGTGTGTCGAACCATCTTGGATTCAGCGATCAGATGGCCGCACGGACCAAGGCGCTGTTCTTCGAGTTCTCCGACGAGCAGCTCGAGGGCGACGGGTCGATCCTCGTCAACCGTTCGACTCGACCTTCCGAGTTCGCGATGCTCCTCCAGGAGACGCTCGGCGTCCGCTTCTTCGTGTGTGTCCCACTCGTCGCCGACGGCCGAGTCTTCGGGTACTTGTTGTCGAGCAACGACAAGGAGGCCTTTCCCTTCTATCCGCCGTTCAACCAGGGGCACCTCGAGACCTTCTCCGCGATCTCCGGTTTCCTGTCGGCCTCGTACACCAACGTCAGGCTGTACAACGATCTTCGCGACACCAAGGCGAAGCTCGAGGAGTACAACATCACGCTCGAGGACAAGGTTCGAGAACGAACCGAGGACCTCGCCGCAAACGCCGAGCAGCTTCGTGACGAGATCCAGAAGTCCGAGGAACTCCTGCTGAACATCCTGCCGCGTCAGACGGCGATCGAGTTGCGTCGGACCGGCCAGGCGGTGGCCCGCAGCTTCGACAGCGTTTCGGTCGTGTTCTCGGACATCGTCGGCTTCTCGAAGATGTCGGCTCGGCTCGATGCCCAGGAGCTGGTCGCCGAACTCGATCAGATCTTCCGGGCATTCGATCACATCATCGACCGCAACGGGCTCGAGAAGCTCAAGACGATCGGCGACGCCTACATGTGCGCCGGCGGCATCCCCGAGGTGAACGACACCCACCCGGTCGACGCCGTGCGAGCGGCACTCGAGTGCCAGGAGTACGTCTCGGACCGAAAGCGCGAGAAGGAGCGACTGGGCAGACCGTTCTTCGAGATGCGCTTCGGTATCCACACCGGGCCCGTCGTCGCCGGGGTCGTCGGGAGCCGGAAGTTCGCGTACGACATCTGGGGCGACACCGTGAACGTGGCCGCGTTCATGGAGTCCGGTGGTCAGGTGGGCCGGGTCAACGTCTCCGGCGCGACCTACGAACACATCAAGGACCACTATCGATGCATCGCCCGCGGCAAGCGAGCGATCAAGCACGGCGTCGAAGTCGAGATGTTCTTCGTCGACGAGCCGCTCGGCAGCTCGTGACGCACGCCTCGCGTGGGGTCGCTCGCTGACTGGGCGGCCTCACTTCGCCGGATATTGATCGGTGCTCGACGTGCTGCAACCGTTGGCGGTCGCCCGAAGCGCCGGAGATGTGGAGGAAGTGGGCGACCGCGGACGGACTCGGTGTCGACCGCTCGGCGCCTGGGAACGCTGCACCGGTGCCGCCCGACACATCAACGAGCTCATCAGGTTCGTCGGAGAGTTCGACCACCGTGGCGTTCGCGTTCGCGGCGAACCTGTTGATTGCGATCGCCAAGCTCGTCGGTGGGCTGCTCAGCGGGTCGGTTGCGATGCTCGCCGAGGCCGGCCACTCGCTCGCCGACACGGTCAACCAGGTCTTCCTCTGGGTGTCACTGTCGCTCGGGTCGAAGCCTGCTGACGAGCACCATCCGTTCGGCTACGGGAAAGAACGCTTCTTCTGGGCCTTTCTCGCGGCCACGTTCATCTTCGTCGCCGGCGCCGTGTTCTCCTGGGGCGAGGGCATCCGGGCCTTCTTCAGTTCCGGTGGTGACGAGTCGTTTCGGATCGCATACGTCGTTCTGGGCGTGGCACTCGTCGCCGAGGGCACGTCACTGGTCCGTGGACTTCGCCAGACCTCCGAGGAGGCGAGAGCACTCGATCGCACGGTGTCCGAACATCTTCGGCTCACCAAGGACCCGACCGTCAAGGTCGTCGTGCTGGAGGATTCCGCAGCCGTGATCGGAGTGCTCCTCGCCGCAGGGGGCATCGGACTCCATCAGTTGACCGGCGACCATCGCTGGGACGCAGTCGCGTCGGTCGCCATCGGATTCATCCTCGCCTATGTCGCCTACCGCCTCGGCCGCGACAACAAGGATCTCCTGCTGGGAGAAGCCGCACTTCCCGAGGAGCGAGCGGCGATCCGTGACGCCATCCTCGCTCACGACGAGGTGATCGAAGTGTTCGAGACGCTGACGATGGCGGTCGGGCCGCACAAGTTGTTGGTCACTACGCGTGCCGAACTCCGCCCGGGTCTCGACACCGCTGCGATCAACGACGTCAGTGGCCGGATCGACGCTGCCGTGCGAGCGGCCGTACCGGACGTCGATCAGTTCTTCCTCGATCCGACCGGTCGTGAGCGCTCGACCACCGAAGATCCGTGACCGCCGCCGATCACCGGCGCCGACGTCGCAATCGACGGTGAGTAGTGAAGGTCGGTTCGACACCACAGGCTCACCGATCTCGTGAACAACTTGCGGCCTCCGTGCGCAACTTGTTCACGGGTTCGCTGCGACACCTCTCGTGACGTCGTTCGCAACGCCCGTACCGTCGGCGAGCCGACCCGAGTCCACCTGGCGTGATCGTCCACGAGGGGCATGAGGAACTGCGACCGTTCACCCCGCACCGACCCTGAGAGGGTTGGCATGGAGAAGTGCGACGCTGACCTCCGCGAGCGGACCAGCCGTCGGTGCTGACCGGAGACAATGACCACGGGCAGTCGTGATGCCTGCTCGTCAGGTGCGAGCGCGCTGCGCCCGTTCGATCACCTCGCTGACCGCCAGCATGATCGCTGCCGCGCCGACGCCCCACCACACGCCGACGACGGCGCCGACGATCACACCGACAGCGACGATCGCCACGAGCCAGATGATCTGTGATCGACGGAGACGGAAGCTTCGGGTCTGTGGCACGGCTCCATCATGGCCTCGGGGGATGCGTCCGATCAGCGATGCCTGGGTCGATGGGTGGACCACCCGAGCGGCGCTGGACAGCCGTGTCGGCGCGCGAGCGCCATCCCCGGGCCTCGAGCGAATCGGCGATGGCTGCACCGGTGGCAGAATCGCCGCCTCTGCGCAGCGGCTAACCTCGCCCATGTCGGACGGTGGGAGCACGTTGTTGAAGCAGAATGACCAACGGGACAATGGCCGCCTCGGCCCTCCGGGTCGCCGGGTGCGGGGGGACTTCGTCGAGCGTCGCCGGCTCGACCACGTCTACGAACGCGCCGACGGATGCCTTCTGCGTGTGCTCGCCCCTTCGGGGTTCGGCAAGACGACGCTGGTCGCGCGATGGGTCGACGCAGATGAGCGTCGTGTTCGCTGGGTCGACCTCGATCGGAGCGACGACGATCCGGTCGCGCTGTTCGGAACGCTTCGCGAGGCGCTTGCCGGCATCTATGAGATTCCCACGCCGTCGACGGCGCACGCCGCGGCGATCAACCCCTACGTCCGCGCCCTCGAGGAGGGCATTGCCGCGTCGCCACGCCCGGAGCCGTTCGTGCTCGTGCTGGACGACGTGCATCGGATCGAGAGTTCTGACGGCAACTGGCTGATCCGAACCGTCGTGGAGCACTTCGCTCCCGGTTCCACCGTCGTCCTGGTCGGCCGCGGCCACCACGACCACGGGACCCTGGGCCGGCTCCGTCTCGTGCCCGGGGTCCTGGACGTGTCCGTCGACGATCTCGCGTTCGACCGATCCGAGACGCACAGACTGCTCGAGGAGTTGGGTGTCGACGCCACAGCTCCCGACGTCGTCGACTTCATGAACGTCCTCGAAGGTTGGCCTGCCGGCGTACGACTCGCCGGTGACGTGTTGCTCGCGACACCGGTGCCGACGCACATCACCGATCACATCAGCCTCGTCGACTACCTGCGCGACGAGTGGCTCGCCCAACTCGACGACGACGATCGGGCCTTTCTCCGTGAGGTGGCCTGTCTCGACCGGTTCTCCGGTGAACTCTGCGACGATGTGCTCGAACGATCGGGGTCGAACGACGTGCTCGAGCGGCTGCACCGTCACGATGTCCTGGTGTTCCCGCTGGACCAGCGCCGGAAGTGGTATCGGTTGCACGGGCTGCTGCGACATCGATTGTCGATCGAACTGCGAGACCGTAATCCACAACGCTGGAAACGGATCCACATGCGTGCGGCGGAGTACTGGGAACGCAACGGCGACGCCGACCGAGCAGTCGAACACCTGGTCGCCGTCGACGATCGGGTCGATCTCGAGCGGCTGGTGACGCAGCACGGCGGCCGGATGTTCACGACCGGACGCACCGAGACGGTCGAGCGATGGCTCCGGGCGTTTCCGGCCGACCACGTTCGCCATGCTGCCGGATTGACCGGCCTCGAGTGCATCAAGGCGCTCCACCAGGGCGACGAGGTGCGCGCCGTGCAGTGGATGCGGCTGCACGACGAGGCGGTCCGGGATCTGGGCGGCCCCAGCGACGAGCCGGTCACCTGGTGGCCGAAGGTGCTCCACGCCGCACTCGACGAGCGGCCCGCGCACGAACTGATCCCCGGCGTGGCGGCTGCCCGGGCCCGGCTCGCCGGTGGACCGTGGGCCGGATTCGCCTGCTGGGTCCACGGTGCGCTCGAGTTCGTCGACGGTGACCTCGAAGCCGCCCGGCGGGCCCTCGAGGACGGCGTCTTCGAGGGCGAGCTGAGCGGTACCCATCTCATCATCGGACACTGCATGGCGACCCTGTCGATCATCGACGACTGCGAGGGCGACGAAGCGTCGGCCGCCATTCGCGCCCGGCTCGCCCGCGAGGCGATCGAGGTGTGTGGAGGGGAAGTGCTTCCTCCGACCGCTCCTGCGATGGCGGTCTCGGCACTCCAGTACGCACGGCACGACGATCGCGACCGAGCGATTCAGGCCATCGCCGCCGCCCGTAACGCCCTCGCGGGGTTCCGGACGATTGCTCCCTGGTTCAACCTGATCACACGCTTGGCGCTCGTGCGCACCGTCCTGATCCTCGACGACCGCACGACCGGGCGTGAGCTGATCCGTGAACTGGAGTACCACGCGCAGTTCGAGCCGCAGCGCTCGCAGCATGGCGGCGGCGCCATCGACTGTGTCGGCGAGCTCGGACTCCGGGTCGAGGCGATGCACCTCCAGGCGACCGGGGTCTCGGCGCTCACCGACTCCGAACTGCGCATCCTGCGGCTCCTCCCGACCAATCTCAGCCTCGCCGACATCGCCTCGCAGCTCTACGTCTCGCGCAACACCGTCAAGTCCCACGTGGCGTCCATCTACCGCAAGTTGGACGTCGACAAGCGAGGCGAGGCGGTCGAGCGAGCGCGGTCGGCCGGCCTGCTTTCACCGAGCTGAGGTTCCCGTCAGCTCGGCCAACCGGAGGCGTGCAGGGTCACCATCTGCTCGATGACCGACAGCCGGTCGTAGTAGCAGCGGATGCGCTGCGCTCGGCGGCCCGAGGTGAACGACACGCTCGTTGCGCCGGCGACGCGGATCACCGCGCCACTCGGCTCGACCAGGTGCTCGTCGTCGAAGAACGCGGGTCGTGAGAAGCGCCCGGTCGCCAACCACACCAGCAGCGTGGTCGATCCGTCCTGGAGGGCGTCGGTGAAGGTGACCGCGACGTCGGTGACGGAATCGTCGATGCTCGTCAACGCCGCAACGAGCTCGTACCGCGACGTGGTGTGAAGGGCAGGCGTCCACAGGTCGACGAACTCGTCGACACCGGCCTCCAGCCGAGCCAGCGCGGCGCCGTTGCACTCGTCGGCGAGCAGGCTGAGGGTCAGCAGCTTGGCGGGCTCGACGAGACCGTGCTCACCGGCTCCGGGGCCGCTCGTTGCTCGCTCGAGTGGCGCCGTCGGCATGGCGGGCCGGTCAGGAACGGCCGGGTGGGCCGTCAGCGACGAGCCGTCATGACGCAGTGCGAGCTGGGACAACAGCGACATCTGTCCAGCGTCGTCGTCTCCACGGCGTTCGGCATCACCCGAATCGGACGACCCGCCGACGTACTCCCTGATCACCCGTTCAGGGTGAAGCTGCGCACCGTGCCGCGGCGTCATGCTCGAGGACGAGGAGCTGCGCGCTGAACGGCGGCGGGGCCTACGAGCGCAAGGAGGCTTTCGATGAGTCAGGGAATGCACATCATCCTGGCGGCGTACCCGTCGGCCACCGACGCCGCCGGCGACTTCGACCGGCTCGTCGCGTTGATCGGCTCGAAAGCCGTCCGGTCCGACGGGGCGATCCTCGTGCAACGTGACCACGACGGTCGGGTGACCGTCGTCAACACCGGCAACAAGCTGGGGAGGAAGGGCGCCGGATGGGGCGGCGGTGTGGGGGTCCTTGTCGGTCTCGCCGCACCGCCACTGCTCGCATCGGTGGCCGTCGGCGCGCTCGCCGGCGGCCTGGTCGGCAAGTTCGCGCGGCGCCGGGTCGAGGCCGGGCTCGAGGAGGGCCTGGGGGAGAAGCTGCAGCCCGGAACGGCCGCCATCCTGACCCTCGTGGCCGCGGACGACCTGTTGCCCGCCGAGCAGGCGCTCTCCGGTTCGCCGGCGAAGTCGCGCGTCGAGATGGACGGCGATTCGGTGAGCGATCTGCGTGCGGCGCTGGCCGACGCTGCGGGGAAGTTCGACCCCGATCGAACCGTCCTGCCGCTGCACGATCCCGCCTTCGGTGGGGTCGCCGGACGGACGATCGGCGAATCGGTGCCCGACTGGACGATTGTGATGAACCCCAAGCCGCCGGCGGACGCCCCCAACGTGCTGGTGGTCCTGATCGACGATGCCGGATTCGGCAACCCCGACACGTTCGGAGGGCCCATCGCCACGCCCGCGATGACTCGCGTCCGCGATCTGGGCCTCGCCTACAACCGGTTCCACGTCACCGCGATCTGCTCGCCGACCCGGGCGGCGCTGCTCACCGGACGGAACCAGCACCGCGTCGGCTTCGGCAGCATCGCCGAGTACCCGGGCCCGTTCCCCGGCTACACCGCCGCCGTGCCGAAGACCTGCGCGCCGGTCGTGCGCACGCTGCGCGACAACGGCTACGTCACCGGTGGCTTCGGCAAGTGGCACCTCACCCCCGACAACGTGCAGGGCGCCGCGGGACCGTTCGACCGCTGGCCGAGCGGCTGGGGTTTCGACCACTGGTGGGGCTTCCTGAGCGGTGCCGCCGGCCAGTACGACCCGATCATCACGCAGGACAACGGAGTGATGGGCGTCCCGGAAGGCAGGGACGGCGAGCAGTACTACTTCCCCGACGACATCACCGACAAGGCCGTCGAGTGGTTGCACGCCGTTCGGGCCCAGGACGCCGAGAAGCCCTGGTTCCTGTACTACTCGACCGGCTGCTCGCACGCCCCGCACCATGTCGGCAAGGAGTGGGCCGACAAGTACAAGGGCGTGTTCGACGACGGCTGGGATGCGTACCGCGAGCGGGTCTTCGCCCGTCAGCAGGAACTCGGGATCGTTCCCCAGGATGCCGAGCTGACCGAACGGCCCGACCTGTTCCCGGCCTGGGACTCGTTGAACGACGAGGAGAAGCGGCTCTACATCCGCCAGATGGAGGTGTACGCCGGGTTCTCCGCAAACGCCGACTGGAACGTGGGGCGGCTGCTCGACTCGATCGAGGAGATGGGTGACCTCGACAACACCCTGATCTTCTACATCTGGGGCGACAACGGCGCCAGCATGGAGGGCACGATCACCGGCTCGTTCAACGAGATGACCTTCCTGAACGGCGTCCCCCTGACGCCGGAGCAACAGCTCGAGCTGATCGACCGCTACGGCGGCGTCGACGCCCTCGGCGGAATCGAGACGGCGCCTCACTATGCGTCGGCGTGGGCGTGGGCCGGCAACACGCCATTCCAGTGGGGCAAACAGACCGGCAGTCACCTGGGCGGCACCCGCGACCCGATGGTGGTGGCCTGGCCGGAACGGATCGCCGCACGAGGCGAGATCCGCTCGCAGTTCACCCACGCGATCGACGTCGGCCCGACGATCCTCGAGGCCATCGGGATCCCGGAGCCGACGTCGGTGAACGGCATCGAGCAGGAGCCGATGGACGGCACGAGTTTCCTGCACACCTTCGCGGATCCCGATGCCGAGGAACGGCACGCGGTGCAGTACTTCGAGTCGATGGGCAGCCGCGCCATCTACAAGGACGGCTGGTGGGCGTGCGCACGGCTCGATCGCAAGCCGTGGGACTTCTCTCCGGAGACGATGAAGCGATTCGCGCCCGGTGTCTACGACCCCGACGATGACGTGTGGGAGCTCTACTACCTCCCCGACGACTTCACGCAGGCGCACGACCTCGCCGCCGAGCAACCCGACAAGCTGGCGGAGTTGCAGGAACTGTTCTGGAACGAGGCCGAACGCAACAGGGTGCTTCCGCTCCTCGGCGGGATGTGCGTGTTCTTCGGGATCCTGCCCCCGCTGCCGACCGAGACCCGGTTCACCTTCTACGGGGACGTGCAGAACGTCCAGCGCGGCATGGTGCCGAGGACCGCCGGCCGGTCGTACGCCATCGAGGCCGAGCTCACGATCCCCGAGGGCGGAGCCGAGGGGGTGATCGTGGCCAACGCCGACGAGATCGGCGGGTTCGCCCTCTGGGTCGATGCTGACGGCATCCTCCACCACAGCTATTCGTTCCTCGGCGTCGAGTCCTACTTCCAGGAGTCGACCGAGCCGCTGCCGAGCGGCGACATCGCGGTGACGATGCTCTTCGAGGCCGACGAACCCAAGCCGGGCACCGGCGGGAAGGTCACCCTGTGGGCCGATGACCGCCAGATCGGCGAGGGCCGTCTGGATCGGACCGTACCGGTCGCATTCACCTCCTACGCCGGAATGGACGTCAGCTGCGACAACGGCCTCGTCGTCGACCGCCGGTACGCCGCGAAGAAGCCGTACGCGTTCACCGGCACCGTGAAGAAGGTCGTATTCGACCTGAAGCCGGCCCACGACGAGGCGGAACAGGAGCTGCACGAGCACGCGACGATGCAGGCCGTCGGCCAGGGCGCCTCAGGCTGATAGCGGGATCTCCCGGCGCCACGGTCGCCCGACTCGGGTGACGACACGGGCAGGTGGGATCGTGCAGACTGGCTGTCGATGCCGGATCTGCGTCCGTTCCACCTGCTCGCCAAGCCCACCGGGCCGATCTGCAACCTCGACTGTGAGTACTGCTTCTTCCTGACCAAGGAGGCGCTGTACCCCGGCGATCGGTTCCGGATGACCGACGAGGTCCTGGAGACCTACATCGGTCAACTGCTCGAGTCGCAACCCGACGGGGAGGTCAACGTCGCCTGGCAGGGCGGGGAGCCGACGCTGATGGGCCTGGAGTTCTTCCGTCGGGCGGTGGCGATCGCCGAGGGTCACCGCCGGCCGGGCCAACAGTTGCTCCACACCATCCAGACCAACGGGACCCTGCTCACCGACGACTGGGGTCGGTTCCTGGCCGAGTCCCGGTTCCTCGTCGGGTTGAGCATCGACGGACCACCAGAGCTGCACGACCGATACCGGGTCGACAAGAAGGGGCGACCGAGCTCCGATCGGGTCCTCGCCGGATTCGAGCACCTGCGGGCGCACGGTGTCGACGTCAACGTGCTGTGCACGGTCAACGCCGCCAACCAGGACCGACCGCTCGACGTGTACCGCTACTTCCGCGACGAGTTGCAGCTGCGCCACATCCAGTTCATCCCCATCGTCGAGCGCGAGAACGACACCGGCTTCCAGGAGGGCGACACCGTGACCGGCCGGTCGGTCGACCCGACGGCATGGGGAGCGTTCCTCATCGCCGTCTTCGACGAGTGGGTGCAGCGCGATGTCGGTGAGGTGTTCGTCCAGATGTTCGACGCCGCACTCGCCTCGTGGCTCGAACTGCCGTCGAGCATGTGCATCTTCCGGTCGACGTGCGGTGACGCACTGGCACTGGAGCACAACGGCGACGTGTATTCGTGTGACCACTTCGTCGAGCCCGACCATCTGCTGGGCAACATCGTCGAGACGCACATGGTCCAGCTGGTCGCATCACCGAAGCAGCGGGCGTTCGGCCAGGCGAAGCTCGACTCGTTGCCCCAGTACTGCCGCGACTGCGAGGTGCGCTTCGCCTGCCACGGCGAGTGTCCGAAGAACCGGTTCACGCTGACCCCCGACGGGGAGCAGGGCCTCAACTACCTGTGTGCGGGGTATCGGTCGTTCTTCAACCACGTCGACGGTCCGATGCGGCTGATGGCCGACCTCGTGCGCGAGGACCGGTACGCCGACGAGATCATGGGGCTGTTCGCCGCGGCCGGCCGCAACGACCCGTGTCCCTGTGGTAGCGGACGCAAGTCGAAGCACTGCCACCAGGGCTGATCGAGCGGAGGCGCCACACACGGCAACCGCATAGGAGCCGTTCCATCCGGGTAGGGCTGCCAACGGTGTCCGGTCTGCGAAACACTCCCGAAACACAATTGTTCCGCCATGGCCCTCACCTCAGCCGGGGCCAACGCCGTCGGCTCGAAGGGATCGACACGGCTCAGCGACTCCACGCACTCGGCGGAGTTCTGCAGCGCAGCGGGTCGATGGCAGTGAGGGATTCCCATCCGGGCTGGTTCGGGGACCGTTGGACGATCTGGCTCGACGACGACACCCTGTTGCGACTCAAACTTTTCTGGACCGTGAACGACCATCTGGCAGCGCTCACACGCGTCTGGTGGAACGACTACGTCGGGTGGATGGTCCGTGGACGCAACACCGCCGGCGAGGTCATCACGCTCGCAGCGTGGAACGTGCGTTCCAGGACCGGGCTCCGTCGCCTGTGAACCGACGCCGCCGAGTCAGCAGCGGCGAGGCGGTTCACTGGAGGCGATGCACCATCGGCGGCCCGGCGGCCATGACGAGTGGGATCGCGATCCAGACCCTGCCTTCGGTCACGTCGTAGTCCTTCGTCATCTCCTCCCACGACAGTCCACGAGCAGCGCCGAGCCCGAACTCGAACGCCATCGTGAACACCGCCCACAGGCTCCCGACCATCACGGCCTGCCGGCTCGTCTCGAAGGGGCGACGTCGATGCAGCCCCCACATGTAGCCGACCAGAGCGACGATCAGGGTCACGGTCGAGATTCGGTGGGCGCGTGCCTCTCCGACCCGTTCGGAGTAGGTCGTGCGAAGGACGCCATTGAGCACCCCGATGACCGACGCGCCGAACCATCCCATGAGCCAGATGAGCACGGTCCGCCGGCGCGCAAGGGGATTCATGCTCGTGTGTACCCGATCCGGCATCCCGAAACGCCGCTGCCGTCGGTGGTCGGGGTCAGCTCACCCAGACCTGCGGCGGTCCGAGGACTCCGGCGGCCTGCATCTTGGCGCCCCGCTCGGGGTCGCTCATCATCGGCTCGACGATCGCTGGATCTGCTTCCATCACCATCCAGACAGAGTTGGGGTTGTCTGCGTCGCGGAGCACGGCGACGTCGGTGGCCCCCGCCGCTGCCCGATTGGGCTTGTCGGCGTCGAACGTCGGACGCCACGCGTCGTAGTCGGCGACGTCGTGTTGGATGAAGATGTGAGCCATGCTGGCCTCCAGGGCGCTGTGTCGGAACGGCGACCGTAGTACTCCGAGCGAGGCCCCCGTCTGGTGTCAGCCCGGCACGATGACCGCTCGACCTTCGATCTTGCCCGCGGATCTCAGCGACGGAACGATGCGAGGACGCCGGCCAACCACTCGATGGAATCGCGGGTGATCGGATCGACGACCAGCTGGACGTGGGCGGCCCCCGCCGATTCGAACGCCCGAAGTTGCTCGGCGAGCTCATCGACCGATCCGGTGAGGGGCGCCACCGTCCCGAGTCCGTCGTAGTCGCCCATCTGGCGGCCGACGCCTCCTTCGAGCTGGACGAGAACCGCCGCGGTCGCCTCCACCGAGTCGGGGGATCGCCCCGCCGCGACGACCAGCTGGTCGACGCGTGCCTTCTCCTCGGAGAACCCTTCGGCGGAGTTGCCGTACTGGCTCCACCACATGTTCCACGCGTCCACGTGAGGCAGTGTGATGTCGAGCATCCGATCGCCGATGGAGCCGACCATGATCGGAGGGCCGGACTCACTCGAACGCGGCGTGAGCACACAGCGATCTGCGTCGTAGAACTCGCCGTGGAAGTCGATCTCGCCCTCGCGCAGGAGTGTGCGGATGATCGTGAAGGCTTCGGCGAACCGGCTGACCCGGTGGTCGTACGGGAAGCCGAATGCGTCGTACTCGCGACGGTTCCAGCCGGCACCCAGGCCGAGGATCAACCGGCCCTGCGAGATCGAATCGACCGTGGAGGCCAGTTTCGCCAGCATCGCCGGCGCATGGAAACTCGTGGAAGCGACCAGCGGTCCCAGTTGGATCGTGGTCGTGGTGGCGGCGATCGCGGCCAACGACGTCCAGACCTCCCATGGGCCCCGGTCGCCGACCTCGAGTTCGTAGAGCAGGTGGTCGCCCAGCCACAGGGAGTCGAATCCCGCTTGCTCGGCGGCTCGTGCCATCGCCAGCAGTTCCGGGAAGGGCACCTCCCACTCGACCTCGGGGAGCTGGATGCCGATCTTCATGCGTCCGCCGGTCACTCGCGCTCGAGCGAGGCCGCCATGCCCGGCAGTTGCACCCACGGCTGCTTGTGTTCGCACCACACCTCGACGGTCGGGGTGACATCGGATCGGTCGTCGAGCGTGCCGGCCTTCACCGCGATGACGCCGGCAGGCTCGATCATCGCCGAGTAGATCGGCGAACCGCAGTCGCCGCAGAAGCGGCGAAGGACGTACACACCATCTCCGTGTTCGCCGCGGTCCTCGAACGTCGCGAGCGTGCCGGTGACGTTCATCTGGCCCTCCGTGGCGATGAGGTTCACCGAGAAGGCGCCTCCGCTCTGGCGTTGGCAGTGGTCGCAGTGACACACGGCGGTGGCGATGAGGTCGCCCGAGAGTTCGTAGCTGATCTGGCCGCAGAGACACTGCCCGGTTCTGGTCATGGCGTGAACGTAGTCGCCCGCCAGCGGTCGGGTCGTGCTACGACTGACGGCATGAACGTCCGCGTCGGGATGAGCACGCCGTGGGATCTCTGGCGGCTGCCGCACGACGAACAGCGGCGGCGTCTCGCCCGGATCGCCGATGCGGGTGTCGATCACGTCTTCACCGCCGATCACGTCAGTTTTCACGACGGCAGCGGAATCGACGGCCTGATCCACCTGGCGGCGATGAGCGGCCTCGAGCCGCGTCTGGGGCTGCAGGTCGGCGTGTTCCTGCTCGCGCTTCGACATCCGATGATCGCTGCCCGTCAGATCTCGTCCCTCGCCGAGGCGGCACCCGGCCGGCTCACCGTCGGTGTCGGCGTCGGCGGTGAGGACCGCCACGAGATCGAAGTGTGCGATGTCGATCCGAAGCTGCGGGGACGCCGCACGGACGTGGCGCTCGGTCTGGTGCGCCGGCTGCTCGACGGTGACACTGTCGACGGCGACGGCGAGTTCTTCCAGTTCTCACGTGGAGTGATCCGCCCGACGCCGGACCCGCACGTGCCGTTCCTGGTCGGTGGGCGCAGCGACGCGGCAGCCCGACGGGCCGGTCGACTCGGCGACGGATGGCTCGGCACCTGGTGCTCGCCGGCGCGATTCGCGGCAGCGGCATCCCTGGCCGAGGAAGCGGGCGCCGATCGTGACGTGGCCTGGCAACACGGGCTGCAGATCTGGATCGGCGTCGACACGACTCGTGACTCGGCGCGAACCCACGTCGCGACGGCGATGGAGCGCTTCTACGCAACCGAGTTCGATCGCTTCGAGCGGTACACGCCCTTCGGCACCGCCGAACAGGTCGCCGAGTCGCTCGCCCCGTACCTGGACGCGGGTGCAACCGTGTTGAACCTGACGCCCTGCGGTCCGACCCGCGAGGCCGAGATCGAGTTCACCGCCGAGATCAAGCGGCTGCTCGACCGCTGAGCCGACGGTCGGCGCGTCCGGTTGGTTGCAGCGGGCGGCCAAGTTGGGATCGATCGAGTGACGATCCGGCTGCTCGTTGCGCACCTCGCTTGACCTGGTGAGGACCCCGGGGTTCGATTGCTACCGGGATGCAACCGCGCCCCTGGATGATGGGGATCGGTCGCCAGGAAGGGGAAGAGGGGGTATGAGCCCGACTGCGAGGGTGCTCGGAGACATTCAGGTCATCGCCGATGGCACACCGGTCGATCTCGGCGGGAGCCGGCAGCGCCGGTTGCTTGCGGCACTCCTGGTCCGCCACGGGTCCACGGTCTCGACCGAGCAGCTGATCGAGGCGGTGTTCGAGGGGGAGGCATCCGAGGCTGCGCGGCGCTCGTTCCGGACCTATGTCTCACGGCTTCGACGTGCGCTGCGGGCGCGCGGCGTCGACGCGACGTCGGTCGTCGCCACCAGTGTGTCCGGCTACTCCGTGCCCGCCACGATGGACATCGACGCCGTTCGCTTCGAGAATTTGCTGAAGAGAGCCCGAGATCAGCTGGATGACGGCGACCCCGACTCAGCCCTGGGGACCGTCGAGGAGGCACTGTCGTTGTGGTCGGGACCGGCGTACTCCGAATTCTCGGACACGGAGTGGGCCCGGCCCGAAGTGTTCCGCCTGGACGAGCTCCACGCGGTCGCCCACGAGGTGCACGCCGCGGCGATGATCGAATCGGGACGGCACGCCGAGGCCATCGCCGAGGTGCGCTCGATGGTCGAACGCGAGCCCCTGCGCGAGGAGCCGTGGCGGCTGCTGATGCTCGCGCTCTACCGGGCGGGCCGCCACGCCGAGGCGCTACGCGCCGGCCACCGATTCCGCTCGCACCTTGCGGAGGAGACCGGGCTCGAATGGAGTCATACGCTCGCGGAACTGGAACAGCGGATCATCGCTCGGGATCCGTGCCTGGACGCAACCGTACGCGGTCGCCGCCTGCGTGGCTACGTGCTCGGCGAGCAACTGGGTTCGTCGCCTTCCGGTGTGACGTATCGAGCGAGTCAACCGTCGGTCGGCAGCGACGTGGTGGTCACCATGATTCCCGCTGCGCTCGCCGATGACCCCGACTTCGTCCGCCGGTTCGAGACCGAGGCCGCTCGAATCGCTTCGATCGAGCATCCCAACGTGGTCGCCATCGAGGACTACTGGCGCGAGCCCGGTGCTGCGTATCTGGTGAGCCGCTACATCGGCGGTCGGACACTGTCGGCTCGCCTGAAGGACCCGACACCGATCGACGCCGATACCGCGGTGCGCTGGGTGGACAACGTCGGTGATGCGCTGCGAGCAGCTGCCGACCGCGGGGTGCACCACGGTCGTTTGACCGCCGACGACGTGCTGATCGACGCCGAGGGCCGCGTCCACGTCGTCGGATTCGGTGTCGCCGATCGCGGGGCTCGCCCTGAAGGGTCCGACATCGGCGCGCTCGCCGCACTCGCCGAGCAGGTGTGGAAACGCGTGACCGCGTCGCCCTGGTCGGAGGATGGGGCCGCCAGTTCCGCCGTCCGCCGGGTCGCGGCAGCGGCGCGTCGGACTCCGGACGCGACGTCACTCGATGCGTTCGTCGTCGGGCTCCACCGCGCCGCAACGTGTCCCTCGGCGACGACCGAGGAACGATCGAGATCGAGTGACGACAAGCGACCCGCCAACCCCTACCTCGGTCTGCATGCGTTCTCCGAGACCGATGCCGAGCTGTTCTTCGGGCGTCGGACGCTGGTGGAACAGCTCGCCGACGACCTGCGCCGTGAGTCGTTCGTGGCGCTCGTCGGATCGTCGGGCTCGGGAAAGTCCTCCGTCGTGCGGGCCGGACTCGTGCCCTCCATCCGGAGGACGGGCGCGTTCGTCGCCACGATGGTGCCCGGGCGACACCCGGTCGCCCAGCTCGAACTGGCGCTGAGCCGCGTGGCCATCAGTCCGGTCCCCGACCTGTCCCCGATTCTCGAGCGTCGCGACGGTCTCGCGTCGCTGATCGCGGAACTGTTACCGGGAGACGACCCTGAGCTGGTGCTGGTGGTGGATCAACTCGAGGAGTCGGTCACGTCGTCGATCCCTGAAGAACGCGACCTGCTCTTCGATGCGCTGATCCGAGTCGTGCGCGACAGCAGCGCCAAGTTGGGGATCGTCGCCACGTCTCGCGCCGACTTCCTGGGACACCTCCTCGAGCATCCGACCATCGGGGCGCTGCTGCGGGACCGCACGCGTCTGATCGTCCCGCTGGAACCGGACGAGCTGCATGCTGCCATCGTCGAACCGGCAGCTGCCGTCGGAGTCATGGTCGAACCGGAGCTGGCGATCGCACTGGTCGCCGACTCCGCCGATGCGCCCGGGTCCCTACCCCTGCTCCAGTTCACGCTCACCGAGCTGTTCGATCGAGCGGCCGATGGCACCATGACGCTCGACGCATATCGCCAGATGGGGGGACTGGCTGCCTCGATCGCCGGCCGAGCCGAACAGCTCTTCCTCGAGCTGACGGTCGACGAACGGGTGGCCGCCCGTCGTCTGTTCTCCCGCCTGATCACGCCGGGGGAGGGGATGGAGGACACCCGCCGGCGCGCCCCGGCTGCGGAGCTGGCGTCGGTGCCCGAGTCGGTGATCGACCGCTTCGGGGCATCGAGGCTGCTGACCTTCGACCGCGACCCGAGAACGCGGGAACCCACCGTCGATCTCGCGCACGAAGCCCTCATCCGTCAGTGGCCTCGGCTCAGCGCCTGGGTCGACGAGGACCGTGAGGGACTGCTCGTGCTGCGCCACCTCACCGGGTCGGCCGACGCCTGGGACCGTTCCGGCAGCGACCCGGCGGAGCTCTACCGCGGCGGCCGACTGGAGACCGCCCTGGACTGGGCGGCGGACCACGATGACGACCTGACGCCGAGGGAACGGGAGTTCCTCGATGGTTCCGCATGCGCTCGCAACGACGAGATCGACCGCGATCGCCGACGAACTCGTCGGCTGCATCGGCTCGTCGTCGCGCTCGCGGCGATCAGCGTGGTCGCCGTCGTGCTCGGTACCGTCGGCGTCGCGCAGCGGCGACGGGCCGACGATCAGCGGACACGCGCGGAGGCGAACGAACTGGAGGCGGTACGGCAGTCGGTGAGCGCCGACATCGAGCGGTTGACGGCGCAAGCCATCGAGACCACCGAGCAGGACAGCGAGCTGGCCATCGTGCTCGCGCTCGAGGCCTACGACCAGAGCCGACGGCTCGGTCGGGAACCGTCCGGTGCGCTGATCAGCGCACTGCAGACTGCGGTGCAATCGTCGCGCTCGCTCGGTCGACTCGACATCATGGGGTACGAATCCGCAATCAGCCCCGACGGCGCAACCGCTCTCGTCGCCGACGGTGTTCACGGCGACGTCGCAGTCGTCGACGTGGCGACCGGCGACGAGCTGCGCCGGTTCGACTCCAAGCTGAAATGGGCCGACGACATCGCATTCTCTCCGACCGGCGACCGAGTGGCGTTCGTCGAAGGCGGCGGCAGCTCGATCGGCGCACCTGTCGCTTACGTGTTCGACGCCCGGACGCTCGAACTGCTCGGCGCTGTCGAGGAGAACTCTTCGTGTTGTCAGACCGCGCGTTTCAGCCCCGATGGTCGTCATCTGGCCGTCGGGGCTGAGATCGGCCGCGGGGCGTTGGACGGAAGCGTCGTGGTGTGGGACGTCGACGATCTCGGCGCTGGACCACGTGCTCGTTTCGAACGGTCGCAGCTGATCGGTTGGAGCGATGCGGGAACCGTCGTGATCTACGACGGTTCGCAGGTGCGTCTCATGGGGGCATCAGGCGGTACCGTCGAACAGTTCCCAGCCATGACCATCGGCAGCGCACAGTCGATCGACGTGGACCCCGACGGTGATCGGCTGCTCGTCGTGCGGGCGACGGCAGACGATCAGGCCACTGCGGAGATCTGGCGGTTGGGGGCGCTCGAGCCGTCGCAACGGTTCCAGCGAACGAAGCCGGCGAATGAGAGCGCCGGGCGCTTCTCGCCTGACGGCTCGCACGCCTTCGTCTTCGGCGGAGACGACGAGGTCCACGTCATCTCGATCGACACGCAGGACGTGTTCGTCCTCCACACGAACCAGGGTCTCGTCGCCAACGTTTCGATACCCGCCGCCGGGTCGCCGGTGCTCGTGAACGGCGACAACACCACGCACCAGCTGTGGGACGTCACGGCCACGGGCCCGGCGGAACTCGGGAACCTTCCGACCGAAGGCAGGGTCGACGACCTGCGGTTCAGCCACGACGGCACTCGCGCCATCGCGGTGGAGGCGTTGCCGGGTGATCGTCGCCAGATCGCCGACCTCGATCTCGGAACCGGCAGCGGCCCGCGATCGGCGAGCGCAGCACCCGGTGCACGCGTCGTGGCCTCGGACGACGTGGTGGTCGTCGGCCCGAACGGAGCGACACCCGGTCGGGTCGAATCGTTCGACGGCTCGGCGGCGGGGGTCACGCTCGACCCGTGTGAACGGCCAGACGCGATCGACGGCGCCGGCCGCTGGTTGCTTGTGTCGCCGAGCGTCGACGCATGCGATTCCTGGAGCCGGATCATCGACCCCACCACCGGCGAGGTGGTCGCCGAACTCGCCGCTCGTCGTGTCCGAATCCGCCGACTTCGGACCGGTGAACACGGTGGCCGATGGCCTGTTCGTTGCCAGGGTCGACATCGCCCACGCCTTCACCGGCACGGCCGAGCATCGATGACATCACCGACAGCGCCATCGAGGTGCGGCGCTTACCCGGCGGCGAGCTGCTCGGGTCGATCTTCGACGAGCCGTTCGATGACGCCTCCAACAATTCGATGCGCTTCCTTCGCCCCCAGTTCTCCTCCGACGGCCGGTACATCGCGATCGGACGGGACCGCACGGGTGCCCTCGTCCTCGACGTCCAACGCATCCTGGACCTCGATGGAGAGCGGATGATCGGGGCGGCTGTGGCCGGCGATGATCGGTACGCCGGCACGACCACCGCCGCGGACGCAAACGACCGCTGGTTGGTGGGGCGTTCCGGCTCGGAGCTCAGGTTCTACGACCGCAACAGTGGCGCCGTGACGATGACGCTGCCGCTCGTCGAGGGCGGTGCGTTCAAGATCGCTCTGGACGGACGGGCGCTGTACTACGCCGACAGCGGCGCCATGCGCCGCTTTCCGCTCGACCACGCCGAACTCGCAGCGCTCGCACGGACGAGGGCGAAGCGGGAGCTCACCGCTGAGGAGTGCGAGCGCTATGTCGCCGCCAGCGGCTGCGTTGCGGCCCACGTCCAGGAGTCCTGACGTCGCTGCGGCAGCACCGTGTCGATGTGATCTGATGGCGCGATGGTCGATGCCACCTCTCCGCTGATCCGACTCGTCGACGCCCTCGACGCGCGGGACGTCTCTGCGCGCGAACTGCTCGAATTGCATCTCGACCGCATCGCACGGCTGGACGGCCCGATCAACTCGGTCGTCACGTTCGAACCCGCGCGAGCGCTGACCGAGGCCACGGCGATCGACGACGCCCGCGCCGCTGGCCGATCCGTCGGACCGGTGGCCGGCGTGCCGGTGACGATCAAGGACGCCATCGCCACGGCAGGGATCCGTTCGACCGGCGGTGCCGTGGAACTGCGCAACCACGTCCCCGACGAGGACGCCACCGTCGTGGCCCGCATCCGCGATGCCGGCGCCGTCGTGTTCGCCAAGACCAACGTGCCGCGCTGGTCCGGCGACTACCAGACGTACAACGAGATGTTCGGCACGACCAACAATCCCTGGGTCGTCGAACGGACCCCGGGCGGTTCGTCGGGAGGACCGGCGGCCGCCGTGGCGATGGGGTTCACCGGATTCGAGATCGGCACCGACATCGGTGGGTCGATCCGCGTGCCGTCGTCGTTCTGCGGCGTCTACGGACACAAGCCGAGCTACGGGATCATCCCCACGTTCGGCTACCTCGACAACGTGGCCTCGCATCGCAACGTCGCCGACGTCAACGTCTTCGGCCCCATTGCCCGCTCGGTCGACGACCTCGAACTGCTGCTCGGTCTGCTCGCCGGTCCGAACCCGGACGACGTTGCTGCGTGGCGACTCGACCTCCCGCCGGCACGTGCCCGCGAACTCGGTGACTTCAGGGTGGCGGCATGGCTCGACGACGAGTTCGCTCCCGTCGACCCGGCTGTGGCCGCCGTGATGGCCGATGCCGTCACCGCACTCGAGCGCGCCGGGGCGCAGATCGACCACGATCGACGGCCGGCGATCGATCCGGCGACGGCGTCTCGTGACGGGCTCGTCCTGATCTCGTCGGCCACCGCGATCTCCGACGGTGAGGACGAGAACTCGGCTGCGAGCGATGGCGGGCGCGGGCTCGATCACCGCCTGTGGGACATGCTGCATCGTCGGCGCGGCGAAGTACGTCGGCGCTGGGGCGAGTTCTTCGTCGACGTCGACGTGCTGCTGTGCCCGGTGACCGTGGTGCCGCCGTTCCGCCACGTCCACTCGACGGCGGGCGCCAACTGGATGTACGCGACGCTCGCCGACCACGGTGATCGCCACTACAGCGACCTGATCGGCTGGAGCGCGTTGACCGGCAGTGCCTACCTGCCGGTGACGGTGCCGCCGATCGGGCGCACCGCCGACGGCCTGCCGGTCGGCATCCAGGTGGTCGCTCCGTACCTCCACGACCGCACTTCGCTGGCGTTCGCCCGCTGCATGGCAGACGTGCTCGGCGGCTACGAACCGCCGCCGCCCGCGCGCTGAGGTCAGCTCTCGAGGGCGTCGCGCAACTGCTCGACGGCGTGGTCAGGCATCGAGGTGTACAACAGCTCGGCGCCGGCGAACCGGCGAGCCTCAGCTGCCAGCGCCGGCACGTGCACATGCTCGGCGAGGATGACCACCGTCGAGGTGCCGGGTTCGACGGCGTCGCGGAACCAGGCCACCCACTCATCGGGGATGCCGAGGTCGACGATCTTGGCGGTGACCGCTCCGGACGCGGCGCCGATGCCGAGCCCGGCGACCCAGCCGACGGGACCTCCGAGGACGAGACCGAGCAGGCTCGTCCACATCGCACCGTTGAGCGCGGCGCGCCCGGGTGTCGGATCGATCGTCTCGACCACCTTGACCGTGCCGTCGTCGCTCTTGGTGACGACCACCGCATCTTGCAGCTCGAGCGCCCCGCTCTCCTTGAGTCCGCCCATCGCCAGCAGGTACTGCTGGGCGAGCACCGGTCGATCGAACGACACCCCGATGATCACCGGAGCGCCAGGGTCGGAGACCACGCGTTCATGGGGCTCGATGCCCGCACGGAGCGCCGGATCCGGCGGGTCGAACACGCGGCCGGCATCCTGGTTCGACGAGCCATCGGTCATGGTGGCAGTGTGCCACGACCGAGGTGGCGATCGGAGCGCGAGATGTGCCGGAAACCGGCACCCCTCGCGCACCGATCGCCTGTCGGCAGGGCGGGCGGCTACTTCGAGGTGATCGTGACGCCGTCGGTGACGACGGACTCGTCGAGGCCGATCGGCTCGGGGTCGATGCCGAACACCCACCGGTAGAATCCGGTTGCGGCCTGGTTGATACCCGGCCAGACCTCCTGCACCGGGCGGTTCGGCTCCTCGCATCCGTCGGTGGCGAGGGTGCGAAGTCGCTCGTCGAGGAAGTCCCCGAGGCCGGCCTGTTCCCCGAGCACGATCAGATTGGAGTCACCCGGGCCGATCGCACACAGATCCGAGAACGCAAGGTGACCCGAGTCGTCGAACACCCACAACCACGACGGAGGCGGTGCCAACTCGAACGCCTCGGCCGTACGCGACACGTCGATGATCCCGTCGAGTTCGCCGGCCAGGAACAGCGACGGCATGTCAGGAACGTTGTCGCGCAGGCCGGAGGCGTAGGAGACGTACCCGAGAATGCCCTCATCGAGCGCAACCTCGGAGATCGTTCCTCCGCCAGCGGAGTGACCGCCGAGTGCGATGCGGTCGTTGTCGAGTGCGCCGCCAAGCAGGGGATCGGCGTCGAGTGTGGTCAGCATCGTGCGCATCGAGCGCATCTGGTCGACCGACGGTGGCTGTCCTTCGGCCGTCCCGCCGAGCGAGTTGGTCAGGTCACGGCTGGGATGGTCGGTCGATGCGGTGACGATGCCCCACGAGGCCAGGTGCTCGGCGATCTGGCTGGACTGGAGACGAAAGGCCGACGCGCCGTGGCTGAACAGCACGATCGGGAACGGCCCGTCGGCCGCCGTCGGAGCGTCACGGGTGGCATCGATGGTGAACGAGTCGTCGATGTCCGCGGCGATCAGATCGCCGACTCCCGGCGGCAGAAAGTCGCGCACGTTGTAGGTGACAGTGCCGCCCGCTGCCGACTCGTCGGCGGGATACCAGATCTCGACGAGGCCGCCCTCCGGCAATGTGCGGGTGGTGACGCCGACGGCGTAGGGCCCGCGTTCGGCCAGCTCGGCCGGAGTCACCTCCGGCTCGGCTGCCTCGGTGGTGTCGACCACCGTCTCCTGCGGTGGCTCCGTGGTCGCCGGCGACTCGGTGGTATCAGGCGCTGCCGCAGTGGTCGACTCGGTCGGCGCCGTCGTGCCCGGGGAGGTGCTGTCGGCGGAACTGTCGGAGTCCGAACCGCAGGCGGCAGCTGCGAGGGTCGTTGCGAGCAGAAGGGGGAGGAGACGCTTCATCGGCGCGCAGCGTAGGACGCGGCGGGCCATGGGGCGAAGCCAACGGGGAACCTGCTCGCAACCGTTCGGCTCCGGCTGTGCAACGGATACCCTCCTCGGTCCGACCGATCAGAAGGAACACACCATGGCCCAGGCCAAACTCACGCCACTCCAGCAAGCCGAAGCCGACCGCAAGGCCGCCGAGGAAGCACGCGCCAACAAGGCGCAGAAGACGTACTCCGACGAGGAGAAGGCGACCCGCAAGGAACGCGTCGCCAAGGCCAAGGACGCGATGTCCCGGTCGGTCGGACTGAAGGGTGCGCACGTGCCTCCCGCTCGAGCGGCCATCAAGAAGTACCTGCAGAACCTCAACGATCCCCGCCAGCCCGACGATCAGCAGTTCGAGACGCTGATCGAGGCGCCGTTCAAGGCGCCGCCCAAGAAGCGAACCGACGACCGCCGGTTCTGATCGGGGCCACGACCGGCGGTCCGGTACCGCCTATCCGGTGCCGGTTTGCGGCGGGAGGACGGCGTCGACGAGGGCGCGTTCGAGCCGAGTCAGTTCCGAGGTGATCCGCGACCGGGCCTTGCGGCGTTCGTTCAGCGCCATGGTGGCGGAGATCGCCGCGGCGCGGCGCAGTTCGTCGATCGCCCGGAAGATCACGGCGCCGTCGCCGTCGCTCGGGTCGGAGAACACCAGCTCGGCGTTGCGCTGCAATGCGGCGAGGCGTCGTTCGATGCCCTTCTGACCGAACCGCTGCGTCGGGTCGAACCGCTCGAGCCGTGGCGTACCCGATGTGCCGCCGGTGTCGGTGGAGCGCCGGTCGGCCGCCCATTCGCGGGCGGCGATCGGGGCCTTGCGCAGCTGTTCGCGCACCCGCTCGTCCTGCAACACCGACATTGCCAGCAGCAGCGCTCCCTGTGCCGCCTTGCGTTTCGAGGTGGGAATCGGGATCGGTCGTTTGGCAGCCATCGAGGACTCCGATCCTAGAGTCCTACGTCATTGACACGGGATTAGCCGCACGGCTAATCTCCAGACGAGCCAGGGCGCGAAACGGGGGAGCAGCCGATGGGTGATCAGCGGACCAACTGGGCGAACGACGACCACCTCGCCGTCGTGTTCCCGTGCCTGCCGGCGACATGACGGCGCCGGATCGAGCCGAGGATGGTCCGACCGCGCAGCCCCTGTTCGTGCTGCCTCGAACGTCGCAGGAAGCCGACTCGGTGGCCGTCTGGACCGAACAGGGATCCCTGACGTGGGCCGTGCTCGAAGCGCGGGCGCGACGCGTCGCACAGGGCTTGCGGACCGAGGGTGTCGGCGAGCAGGACGCCTGGGCCATCTTGGCCCGCAACCGTCTCGAATGGCCCGAACTGGCGCTCGGCAATGCGCGTGCCGGCTCCCGGTACGTCCCCCTGAACTATCACCTCACCGTCGCCGAGATGGCCGAGCTGCTGACCGATTCGGCATCGAAGCTGCTCGTTGTGGGGTCGGACGACGAGGCGGTCGGGCGGGAGGCTGCTGCCGCCGTCGGGATCGACCGCATCATCGTGCTGGGCTCCGACTACGAGACATGGCTGAGCGAACAATCGCCCGAACCACTCGCCGAGTGTCCTGCCGGGGCAGCCCTGCAGTACACCGGCGGCACCACGGGACGCTCGAAGGGCGTCATCCGCTCGGGGGCGTCGGTCACGGCGAGCGAGCTCGCACGTCCGTTCGCCCAGTGGGGCCGGATGACGCACATGCCGGAATCAGCGCAGATGATGCTCGTGACGCCCATCTACCACGCCCTCGGCGGGGGAGTGTTGATGGCGTCGATGGCGCTCGGCAACCCCTTGATCATCACCGATCGCTGGGATCCCGTCCGGATGCTCGACCTGATCGAGCAGCACCGCGTGGCGGGGGTGCCGATGGTGCCGACGCAGTTCATCCGGCTGCTGAAACTGGATCCCGAAATTCGCAACCGGTACGACGTGTCGTCGCTGCACTGGGTGCTGCACACGGCCGCACCCTGTCCCGACTGGGCCAAACACCAGATGATCGACTGGTTCGGTCCAGTGATCGTCGAGCTGTACGGCTCCTCGGAAGGCGTCGGCCCCGTCATCGCCACGTCGCAGGAGTGGCTCGCCCGACCCGGCACCGTCGGCAGGGCCACGGCGATGCTCGAGTTGTCGATCCTCGACGACGACGGCAACGACCTCTCGGCAGGTGAGATCGGCACGATCCATGCCAGGCGAGTCGACGGCGTTCCGTCGTACCACGGTGACCCCGAGAAGAGCGCCGCGATGGTGCGATCGGACGGGCGCTTCACCGTCGGCGACGTCGGATGGCTCGACGACGATGGCTACCTGTTCCTGGCGGATCGACGCGTCGATCTGATCATCGTCGGCGGAACGAACATCTACCCTGCGGAGATCGAAGCGGTGCTCACGCAACATCCCGACGTCACCGACGCGGCCGTGTTCGGACTCCCGCATCCCGACTGGGGCCAGGAGGTCAAGGCTGTCGTGCAGCCCGCTGACGGTGTGCAGATCGACCTCGCGGAACTCACGGAGTTCGTCCGGGCCCGCCTGGCACCGTTCAAGGTGCCGGCGTCGATCGACGTCGACCCGGCGTTGCCACGCGAGGCGAGCGGCAAGCTCAAGAAGCATCAGCTGCGCCAGCGCTACCTCGAGCAAGTTCGCTGACGACGTCGGTTTTCCACCCGACGAGAAAGGGCGCTACGCCATGAATCAGGAGTTCGGCGGCACGATCGGCCGCACGATGGACGAATCGACGCCGTGGTGGCCCGATCCCGAGCGGGCGCCCGACGGTGCGCCCAACGTGATGTTGGTGCTGCTCGACGATGTCGGCTTCGCCCAGTTCGGCTGCTACGGCAGCGACATCGCAACTCCGACGTTCGATCGCCTCGCGGGCAACGGCTTGCGCTACAGCAGCTTCCACACCACGGCGCTGTGCTCGCCGACGCGGGCCTGCCTGCTGACCGGGCGCAATCATCACACCAATGGCATGGCGCGCATCGTGGAGCAGGCCGTCGGCTTCCCCGGCTACAACGCGACGATCCCGCACGAGAACGGGTTCCTGTCCGAGATCCTGCGCGACAACGGTTACGCGACCTTCGCGCTCGGCAAGTGGCACCTCACACCGGCCACCGACATGAGCGCCGGCGCTCGCAAGGACCGTTGGCCGCTCGGTCGAGGGTTCGAGCGCTTCTACGGGTTCCTCGGCGGCGAGACCGATCAGTTCCACCCGGACCTCTACCACGACAACCACCAGGTCGATCCGCCGACGACACCGGAGGAGGGCTATCACCTCACCGACGATCTCGCCGACATGGCGATCCGGTACGTGAAGGACCTCCGTGCGGTGTCCGACCGGCCGTTCTTCTGCTACTTCGCGCCGGGCGCGGCCCACGCCCCGCACCAGGCGCCGGCCGAGTTCATCGAGCGGTACCGCGGCCGCTTCGACCAGGGCTGGGACGCCTGGCGCGAGCAGGTCTTCGAACGCCAGACCGCCAGCGGTCTGCTCCCCTCGGGCACGCGCCTCAGCGAGCGCCCGTCGTGGGTTCCCGCGTGGGACGATTGTTCCGCCGACGAGCGGCGCCTGTACGCCCGGATGATGGAGGTGTACGCCGGCATGCTGGAGCACACCGACCACTGCATCGGCCGCGTGGTCGACTTCATCGAGTCGCTCGGTGAGCTGGACAACACCGTCGTGATGGTCATGAGCGACAACGGCGCCAGCGCGGAGGGCGGTCCCCAGGGATCGTTCAACGAGCTCTACTTCTTCAACTTCGAGCCCGAGAGCCTCGAGGAGAACCTTGCCCGGATCGACGACCTGGGCACGCCCCGCGCCTACAACCACTACCCGTGGGGGTGGGCGTGGGTGGGCAACACGCCGTTCAAGCGATGGAAGCGCGAGACCCACGAGGGCGGCGTCACCGACCCGTTGATCGTCCACTGGCCCGAGCGACTGGGGCGTCCCGGCGAGACCCGACACCAATACCTGCACGCGATCGACGTCGTGCCGACGCTGCTGGCCGAGATCGGCATCACGCCGCCGGCGCACATCGGCGGCGTCGCTCAGAGTCCGATCGAGGGCGTCTCCTTCGCGCCGACGTTCGACGACGCCGACGTCCCGGCGCCTCACGTCACGCAGTACTACGAGATGATGGGTTCGCGTGCGCTGTACCACGACGGCTGGAAGGTCGTGGCCTTCCACCCGCTGGTCAATGTCGACTACGGCGACGGACGCGACGCCCGAGCGCCCTTCGACCAGGACGACTGGGAGCTCTACCACGTCGCCGACGATCCCTCCGAGATCGACGATCTCGCCGAGGCAGAGCCCGAGAAGCTCGCCGAGATGATCGATCTGTGGTGGCGCGAGGCCGAACGGTTCCAGGTCCTTCCGCTCAACCTGCCCGGTGGCGGCGGCAACGACCGGCGCTTCCGCCGCACCCGGTACGTGTACCACCCGGGGATCAGTGCGCTGCCGGAGGCGGTCGCACCGAACCTGCGCAACCGCAGCTGGCACCTGCTCGCCGAACTCGACCTCACCGCTGACGCCGACCCCGATGGCGTCGTCGTCGCCCACGGTGGTCACCAGGGCGGCTACGCCGTTTACATCCGGGACCGCCGCCTCCACTACGTCCACAACATGCTCGGTGCCTCGTCGAGCGTGGTCGCGGCGTCGGTGCCCCTGCCGCCGGGCGTCGAGACCACGGCGCGGGTCGTCTTCACCGCAACCGGTCGGTTCCAGGGCGATGTCGAACTCTTCCACGGCGACGTGCCGGTCGGCAGTGGACACGTCGATCGGACCGTGCCGATCTCGTTCGGGGTGGAGGGCTTCAGCGTCGGCTACCAGCGTGGTGCGCCGGTCACCGACGCCTACGAGGCGCCATTCGCCATCGACCACGGTGTCCTGCGCCGTGTCGTCATCGATGGCATGGGCGCTCCGTACCGCAACGACGACGCCGAACTCCGAGCAGCGCTGGCCCAGCAGTGACGAATGCGGGCTGAGCGTTTGCGATAGCGGGCGACCCGGCGATGTGCTTGAGTGGTCTCATGCCTTCGGATCTTCCCGCCACCGCTCTCGAACTGCGTTCGACGCTCGCCGACGACGGCATCGTCACGCTGGGCATACGTGAGACCGACGTCGTCGCGCCCGACGAGGACCAGGTGGTGGTGCGCGTGGAAGCGGCGCCGATCAACCCCTCGGATCTCGGGATGATGTTCGCCGGTGGGGACACCAGCGCCGCGCTGCCCGCCGGTGACGGGTTCTTCGACGCCGTCGGCGTCCCACTCACCGATGCCGCGGTCGCTGCGCAGCGGGCACGTATCGACAAGCCGATGCCGGTGGGCAACGAGGGCGGCGGCATCGTCGTCGCTGCCGGTTCGTCGCCACGGGCGCAGGCGCTGTTGGGCAAGACGGTCGGATTCCTCTCGGGTAACGCCTACGCCCAGTACCGCACACTGAACGTCAGCCAGTGCCTCCCGATGGCCGACGGCACCGATCCCGTCGACGCTGCCGCCGCATTCGTCAACCCGCTGACAGCGTTGGGCATGGTCGAGACGATGCGCGCCGAGGGCCACAGCGCGCTGGTGCACACGGTCGGGGCCTCCAACCTCGGGCTGATGCTCAATCGCATCTGTCTCGACGACGGCGTCGGACTCGTCAACATCGTCCGCAAGCCCGACCACGTCGACCTGCTCCGATCAGCGGGCGCCGAGCACGTCGTCGACTCCAGCGCCGACAGCTTCGTCGACGATCTCACCGATGCGCTGCGGGCCACCGGCGCCACGATCGCCTTCGACGCGATCGGCGGAGGAGAACTCGCGGGCACGCTGCTGTCGCGGATGGAGAAGGTGGCGTCGGAACGAGCGGGCGAATTCAGCCGCTACGGCTCCGACACGCACAAGCAGGTGTACATCTACGGCGGCCTCGATCGCTCACCCACCATCCTGCGGCGCGACTTCGGCATGTCGTGGAGCCTCGGTGGCTGGCTGCTCACACCGTTTCTGGTCAAGATCGGCCAAGCAGCCGCCGACCGTCTGCGTCAACGCGTCGCCGACGAGATCACCACCACGTTCGCCAGCAGCTACGGCACCCGCCTGTCGCTGGCCGACACCGTCGACCCGGAACACGTCGAGCGGTACGGCCGCATGGCCACCGGCGACAAAGCGCTCGTCACCCCGAACGTTTGAGCGGTCGCGCTGCCGGGCTCAGCGGCCGCCCTGGCCGTCGTCGACCTTGATCACCGTGCCCGTCACCATCTCGGAGTCCGGCGACACCAGGTAGAGCAGCGTGGTGTCGAGATGCTCCGGCTGGCCGATCCGCTTGCGCGGGAACATCCGGGTGAGATCGCCCATGCGCTCGATCATCCCATCGGACATTTCCGAGGCGAACAGCCCCGGAGCGATCGCATTGACGTTGATACCGAACTTGGACCATTCGACGGCCAGCGTCTCGGTCAGCCGGTTCACGCCGGCCTTGGTGATCGAGTACAGCGCGGCGCCTCCACCCGAATAGTGGAAGCCACCGACCGACGAGATGTTGACGATGCGGCCGGCCAGTTGCAGCTCGATCAGTCGACGGGCCACCTCGCACGACAGTACGAACGGTGCCCGCAGGTTCGTGTCGAGGACACGATCGATCAGGTCCAGTGGCATCTTGGTCGCGTACTGGGCGTCGGGGATTCCGGCGTTGTTGACCAGGATCTGCACGGGGTCGAGGTGTCGCTCGATCGTCACCACCGCCTCCGCGAGGGCCTCGGCGTCGGTGACGTCGAGCTGCAACGGCAGGCAGGTGCCGCCGGCGTCGGTGATCTCCTCGGTGACCTCCTCGAGGCGTTCCATCCGCCGCCCGGTGGCCACGACGCGGGCGCCGTTGGCGGCGAGCAGGACGGCGAAGCGCCGTCCGAGCCCCGATGAAGCGCCGGTGACCAGGGCGACCTGGCCGGCGAGATCGATGGTCGGTTCCGGGGTGCTGACGAGGTCCATCACGGCATGCAAGCACAACGAGCGGCGCCGTCCGAAGGTGAACGGTCGATGACGTTGACGCCGATCGATCAACGGAACGTCGATCTGCGCGTACCCTTGCGGCGTGTCGAATGTGTCGAAGATCGCGATCAGCACCGGCGGCGGCGACGCGCCCGGACTCAATGCCGTCATCCGTTCCGCCACCGTGGCCGCCAGGAACCGGGGCTGGGAGGTCGTCGGCATCCGTGACGGCTTCAACGGGATGCTGTATCCGGAGGAGTATGCGGGCGGTGGACTGGTGGAGCTCGATCGTCAGGCGGTGCGGGGTATCTCGCACACCGGCGGCACGATCCTCGGTTCGACCAACCGCGGCAACCCGACCTCGTATCCGGTGCTCCAGGACGACGGAACGTGGAGCGAGGTCGACCGCACCGCCGAACTCGTCCAGCGGTTCAGCGACGAGGGCATCGATGCGCTGATCACGGTGGGTGGGGACGGATCGCTGCGCATCGGCAACCATCTGCACCAGAACGGGTTGCGCGTGATCGGCGTCCCCAAGACGATCGACAACGATCTCGACAAGACGACGGCGACGTTCGGCTTCGACACTGCGGTCGACTTCGCCACGGAGTGCATCGACCGGCTGTTCACGACGGCGACGTCGCACGGTCGGGTGATGGTGGTCGAGGTGATGGGCCGTGACGCCGGATGGATCGCCCTGCATGCGGGGATGGCCGGCGGTGCGCACTGCATCCTCATCCCGGAGATCCCGTACAAGCTGGGACCGGTGGCCGAGACGATCCTGCAGCGTGATCGCAACGGCGCCCGGTTCACCATCGTCGTCGTCGCCGAAGGCGCCAAGCCGATCGACGGCGAGGTCTCGATCATCGGCCACGCCGTGGGCCAGGCGGTGCAACTCGGCGGGGTCGGTGGCAAGGTCGCCGCCCAGATCGGCGAGCTCACCGGCAAGGAGACCAGGACCGTCGTCCTCGGCCACCTGCTCCGCGGGGGCTCGCCGACCGCACTCGACCGCCTGCTCGGGCTGCGCTTCGGCGCCGCCGCCGTGCGGGCGCTCGAGGAAGGGCAAGACGGGATCATGGTCGGCCTCCAGCCCCCCGAAGTGGTCTACGTGCCGCTCGAGGAGGCCACCCGCCAACTCAAGCTCGTGCCCCTCGACGGCGACACGATGCGCACCGCTCGCGATCTCGGTATCAACTTCGGCGATCAGATGCCGGGCGTTCTCCTTGGACGCTGACCGCCGCGGCGGTGACCGAGACCGAGATCGGGATCGACTGCGCACTGATCTGCTCGACGCCACGGAGCTGCTGCGCCGGATCGCCTCGAACCGGGAACTCCTCACCACGCTGACGTCGCAGGAGAAACAGGATCTGCTCAATGCTGCCGGCGACGTGTTCTGCCCCGACCCCGAAGAGCGTCGGATCCGTACGAAGGCGTTGAAGCGTCAGCGCCGATCGGCGCGCGTCCGCGGCGACGACGAGGTGCTCGCCGGCACCGGGATCCGGATGCTGCGCGAGCAGCCGGTGTTCACGACGCCGAACGTCCATCCGCCCGCCGACTTCGAGCAGCGAGACGTCGACGATCCGATGTACCGCGAGACCGTCGACGAGCAGCACTGCTACGTCTGCAAGGTCAAGTACCGCGAGATCCACCACTTCTACGACCAGCTGTGTCCGAGCTGCGCCGAGTTCAACTTTGCCAAACGCACGGAGCTCGCCGACCTCTCCGGCACGGTCGCGCTCCTCACCGGTGGGCGGGTGAAGATCGGCTACCAGGCCGGTATCAAGCTGTTGCGCTGCGGTGCATCACTGATCGTCGTGACGCGTTTCCCCCGCGACGCCGCGGCACGGTATGCGGCCGAGCCGGATTTCGACCGGTGGGGCGATCGACTCGAGGTGTTCGGCCTCGACCTGCGCCACACGCCGAGCGTCGAAGCGTTCGCGCAGCACATCCTGACCACGCGCGAGCGGCTCGATTTCATCGTGAACAACGCGTGCCAGACGGTGCGGCGTCCGCCCGACTTCTATCGTCACATGCTCGATGGTGAGCAGGCGGCACTCGACACGCTGATGCCCGACGTGCTCCGCCTCGTGGGCGCCTACGAGGGGCTTCGCGGTCATCATCTGCTGCCGGGCAGCGAACTCGGCGACGTCGACGGACGCGACGCTGCCGTGGCGCTCGCCGGCGCAGCGCCGCTGCCGGGACTCACCGGTGCGGCCGCGCTGTCGCAGACGCCCCTGCTGGCCGACGAGCTCGAGGCGCAGGACGCCCTCTTCCCCGACGGGCGCCTCGACCAGGATCTCCAGCAGGTCGATCTCCGCGAACGCAACTCGTGGCGCCTGCTGCTCCACGAGGTGTCCACGGTCGAGCTGCTCGAGACGCAGTTGGTCAACGCCGTCGCGCCGTTCGTGCTGAACGCACGGCTGAAGCCGCTGATGGAGGCGACGCCGGGTCGACACAAGCACGTCGTCAACGTGTCGGCGGTCGAAGGGCAGTTCTACCGGTTGTGCAAGACCACGCGTCATCCGCACACCAACATGGCCAAAGCGGCGCTCAACATGATGACGCGTACCTCGGCGACCGATTACCGCGCCTCGGGCATCAACATGAACAGCGTCGACACGGGCTGGGTGAGCGACGAGGACCCGGCCGCGATCGCCGAACAGAAGCAGGCCGAGCATCGCTTCCACCCGCCGCTCGACATCGTCGACGGCGCCGCCCGCATCGTCGACCCGATCATCGACGGCGTCAACAGCGGCACCCACCTCTGGGGACAGTTCCTCAAGGACTACCGCCCCACCGACTGGTGACGTTACGCCAGGGGTCAGACCCCCGGCGTAACGGTAGGACACTCGACACCATGCAGCGCGCTGTTACGCCGGGGGTCTGACCCCTGGCGTAACGGGCCCGTGAACGTCATGACGCCGTCGTCCACGGGCGAGCGGCGGAACAGCTTCTTGTCCTTGGCGTAGTCCTGCGGGTTGACCCACGGCTCCCGGTCTCCCTGCCTCGGGAACCGGTCGGCGGCGCGCCGGACGTAGCCCGACGTCAGGTGGTCGAGCAACGGACGCAACTGCATCGAGGCGTCCGACGGCCGCAGCCGAGGTGTGCAGATCTGCGTGCCGGTCGCCTCCATGTGGTTGAGCAGCCGGCACACGTAGTGCGCGATCAGGTCGGCGCGCAGCGTCCACGAGGCATTGACGTAGCCGAACGTCGACGCCAGGTTCGGCACGTCGGAATAGGCAAACCCCTTGTAGGCAACGGTCTGCGAGAAGTCGACCGGTTCACCGTCGACGACCACCTCGACGTCGCCGAGCGTCACCAGGTTCAGGCCGGTCGCCGTCACGATGACGTCGGCGTCGAGGTGCCGCCCGGACTCCAGGAGGATCCCGGTCTCGGTGAACTCGGTGACGTGATCGGTCACCATGGAGGCCGAGCCCTCCTTGATCGCCTCGAACAGGTCGCCGTTGGGCACCAGGCACAGACGCTGGTCCCACGGCGCATACGTCGGGGCGAAATGGGTGTCGATGTCGAAGTCCGGTCCGAGCGTCTTCGCGACGCGCCCGAGGAGGTAGCCCTTGGCCTGGTCCGGGTGCTTCCTCATCCACTTGTACATCAGCTGCTGCAGTGCCGTGTTCTTCTTGCGGGTGATCCGGTACGCGAGGCGGGCGGGCAAGAGTCTGCGCAACCCGTCGGCGATCACGTCGACGTCGGGCCCGGCAGCGACGTAGGTCGGCGAGCGTTGCAGCATCGTGACGTGGGCGGCGGTGCCCGCCAGCGCGGGGACGAGGGTCATCGCCGTGGCCCCGGAGCCGATCACGACGATCTGTTTGCCGGTGGCGTCGAATTCCTCGGGCCAGGCCTGGGGGTGCACGATGCCGCCCCGGAACCGGTCGCGGCCGGCGAATTCCGGCGTGTAGCCCTCCTTGTACGAGTAGTAGCCCGAGCAGAACGACAGGTAGTCGCACGTGAAAGTCGCCGTGCCGCCGCCGTCGACGAGCTCGGCCTCGACCGTCCACGTGGCGCTCTCGCTCCACCATTCGGCTCGACGCACCAGATGACCGAAGCGGATGTGGCGGTCGATGCCCGACTCGGCGACCGTCTCGCGCAGGTAGGCCATGATCGAGGGCCCGTCGGCGATCGACTTCTCGCCGGTCCACGGCTTGAACTCGAAGCCCAGTGTGTGCATGTCGCTGTCGGAGCGGATCCCGGGGTAACGGAACAGATCCCAGGTGCCGCCGATGTCGGCGCGTCCCTCGAGGATCAGATACGTGCGGTTCGGTGACTCGACCTGCAGGTGGTGGGCCTGACCGATCCCCGAGATTCCGGCGCCGATCACGATGACGTCGACATGTCGGAAGCTCACGATTCGACGGTACCGGCCAGCGTGCGTCGAGCGAACTCTTGACGGGACCGTGACGTGACCGGGCGATCCCCAACCCGTACCCTGGGGCCATGTCATCGACGTTTGCGCCGCCGACCGGTCCCGCAGTGACCGGCGCACCATCGGCCACCCCTTCGGAGATCGAACCGATCCCGGCAACGCCACCACGCGGTCGGCGCCGGCCGTTCGCGCTCGCTGCTGCGTTGCTCGCCGTGGTGGCACTGGGAATCGGGGCGTTCGTCGCACTGACCGGCGACCGTTCCGGCGACGTCGCGGAGCCGTACTCGCTGGTGGCGGCGGCCGAGAGCACGATCGCCGCCCGCACCGTCGAGTTCGATCTCACCGTGTCCGCCGGCGACCTTGCAGCGGTCACCGTGACCGGCGCCGTCGACAACGAGTCGGAGCTCGTCTCGGTGACCACCGACCTGTCCTCGCTGCTCGCCATCGGCGAGATGCCCGTGCCGCTCGGAGGCGGCGACGTGACCGTGCTCCTCGACGGTGAGGCCGGCGTCGTGTACCTCGACGCCGGCGCACTCGGTGGATTCCTTCCGGCCGACGCCGCGTGGGTCTCGATCGACCTCGGCGTCCTCGCCGAGCAGAGCGGACAGTCGCTCGACGACCTCCGCGGCGAGTTCGGCCTCGACCCGACCGACATCGCCCGCACACTGCTCGACACGGACGACGCCACCGAGATCGGTGCCGACACCATCGACGGCGTCGAAACGGTGCACTACCAGGTCACCGTCGACCTCGCCGACGCGCTCGCAGCGGTGCCGCAGGCCGAGATCGACCCGACACTCGCCGACATCGACATCCCCGACACCGTCACCTACGACGTGTGGGTCACCGCCGACAACCAATTGCGCCGAGTCTCCTTCGACACCGAGATCGCCGGCCAGTCGATCTCGATGCTGCTCGACCTGACCACCACCAGCGAACCGCTCGGCGTCGAACTCCCGGCGGACTCCGCAGTCCTCGACCTCACGGCACTGCTCGGGTTCTGAACGGACGCGTTCGAGGCATCAGCAACGGCCGTGCAGCAACCCCGCCGCGGCGTGATGCCCGGCCGCACAGGCGGTCACCGGATCATCCGCCCAGTCCGGTGACGTCAGGAAGCCCGCAGCGAACGCGTCGCCGGCTCCGGTGGTGTCGTTGACGCCGGGTACGGCGATCGCCTCCACCTCGGTGACGAAGCCGTCGGTCCGGTGGATCACGGCCGCTCGGGGACCGCGCTTGACGACGGTCAGCGCCCCGACCAACGGGCCGGTCACCTGGAGCGTGGCAGCCTCGTCGACGTTGGCGAACACGACCGACGGTCGGGCATCGGCCAGTCGTCGAACCACCTCGTCGACGCCGACCTCGAACAGGATCGCCGTCGAGGACAAATCGACCGAAACGGCGACGCCACGTTGGTGCGCCCACCCGATCACGGTCGTCGCCGTGGCCGCAATCGACCCCCCGACGAGCGAGTAGAACGGCACGTGCAGCGTCCCGACACCGTCGAGCCAGGACGGCTCGGGTGGATCCAGGTCGAGGCACGTCCGCCGATCGGTGAGCATCGTCCGTTCGCCCGACTGGTCGACGAGGGCGACGATCGTTCCGGTCGAACCCCGCCGCCGGACCATCGATGCATCCACGCCCTCGGCGGCGAGCTCGGCCACGAGCGCGGTGCCGATCGCATCGGTGCCCACCTGGCCGAGGAACCGGGCGCGGTGGCCGAGCGCTGCCGCCCGGGAAGCGACGTTGGCAGCACTGCCACCGCGCCGTCGCGAGATGTGGGCGTGGGTGTCGGACGCGACGTTGACGGGCCCGTTCAGGCGAACGATGACGTCCTCGACGAGGTCGCCCAGGCAAGCGAGCATCGGGGCGGGGACGTCAGCCGCCGTCGACGTCGTCGAGACTCGGATGCGGCGTCGACTCGTCGACGTGTTCCTGTGGCGTCGACTCGTCGACGTGTTCCTGTGGCGTCGACTCGTCGACGTGTTCCTGTGTCGTCGACTCGTCGACGACCGCCATCACATCGAGGCCGGTGAAGTTGCCGGACGGATCAGCCACCTCGACGACGCGCTCGTCCACGTCGTCGTACTCGAGGCGCAACGCCCTGCTCATCGTCGCGTGCATCGCGTACGTGCACGTGATGTAGGTGAACTCGAGGATCTCCTCGTCGGACAGGTGCTTCTGCAATTCCGCGAACAGCGTGTCCGGCACGCGCCCCAGCTGCAGCACGAGGCAGTCGGTGTAGGCGAGCACCGCCCGCTCGGCCGGGCTCCAACAGTCGGCCACGGACCACGCCGGTATCGCTGCGACCTGCTCGTCGGTGAAGCCCACGTCGCGCATCGCCTTGCAGTGCTGGCTGAACACGAACTGGCTGCCGACGGTGAATCCGGCGCGGGTCTGGCCGAGTTCGCGCAGCGTCGCGCTGATGTGACGGCCGGGGTCTCGATAGAACTGGAAGCCCGCCGTCGTGTGGTCGAAGGCGTCGGGAACCAGCGCGAACACCGTCCACCAGTTGCCGGGCGTTCCCGACGCCGTACCGGGCTCGGCGACCGGGTCGCGGTCGCCGAAGATCATCGAGTAGACGGCCTGCGCGACCGGATGGGCGTCCTCCTTGGAGACCTGGGCGAGGCGCGGCACGTCAGGCCTCCACCGAGGTCGGCCGGCCGGGAGTCGACGCATCGCGGAAGGTCTCGACCAGCGGATCGACGCCGAGCAGACGGTGGGCTTCGACCGGGTCCGGCTCGAAGCCGGGTGTGTCACGGCACAGCTCGACCATGATGCCGTTCGGATCGAGGTAGTACAGCGAGTGGCACCAACCGTGGTCCTGTTCCATCGCGGGCTCGATCCCCTCGGCGGACATGCGGGCCCGCACGGCTTCCTGCTGCTCGGCGCTCGCACGGAACGCACAGTGATTCACCCAGAACGGAAGACCCACGCCGTCGGACAGGTCGGTGGTCCACTCGGCCTGTTCGCCCACCTGGTGGAACTGGAAGAACGCAATGCACTCCGCCTCCCCACGATCGTTGGGGCCGATGTCGTAGAACACGTGGCGCAGCCAGCTTTCGCCCATCGCCTGGACCTCGGTGTGGACCAGCGGGAAGCCCATCAGATCCTCGTAGAAGTGGGTCGTCGCGTCGACGTCCCTGGTGGCGTAGGCGACATGGTGCAGCGGCATGTCGCCAGCGTAGATCTCGTCGTGGCCGGTAGGGGACCCGCAGCGGACCGTTCGTCCGCCACGGAGGGGATCGGCCAAGATCGGACATGCCCTTCGCCGCCGTCAACGGGATCGACATGTACTTCGAACTGCACGGTACCGGTCCGCCGCTGCTCAACATCAGCGGCAGCGGGAACGACCTGCGTCGGTCGCCGGCTTCGGTGCTGCCGATCAACACGGCGTTCGAGACGCTCTCGTACGACCAGCGCGGCCTCGGTCGGACGTCGAAGCCCGACACCGACTACACGATGGCCGACTACGCCGACGACGCGGCGGCGCTCGTCCACTCGATGGGCTGGCCGCGCTGTCACGTACTCGGCACCAGCTTCGGCGGGATGGTGGCGTTGCAGCTCGCCGTGCGCCACCCCGACGTGATCGACCGCCTCGCACTGTGCTGCACGTCACCTGGGGGTGTTGCGCCCTCGTACCCGCTCCACGAACTCCAGGTACTCGAACCCGCGGAGGCGTTCGCGACCCGGATGCGGCTGCTCGACCGGCGATGGAATCCCGACGCCGACGAACCGATCCCAGGCCTCCGTTCCTACTACGACCGAATGGTCGAGGCCGCGGCGGCGACACCGGATGCCGAGCAAGCCGCAGGACTGCGGCGACAGCTCGCCGCCCGCGCCCGCCACGACGTGGTCGCCCACCTGCCGTCGATCACGCAGCCGACGCTGGTGTGTGCCGGCCGCTACGACGACGTCGCCCCGATCGAGAACTCCGAACTCCTCGCCTCCAAGATTCCGGATGCGAAACTGGAGGTCTTCGATGGAGGACACCTCTTCATGATCCAGGACCGCTCTGCCTTTCCCGCGATCATCGACTTCCTCCGGGGAGCGTCGTGATCCGCCTCCGCCAAGTGGCGATGATCGCTCCCGACCTCGATCCCGTCGTCGAGGAACTGCGTTCGGCGTTCGGTCTCGAGGTCTGTTGCCACGATCCTGGCGTCGCCGAGTTCGGCCTGCGCAACGCGTTGCTGCTCGTCGGCGACCAGTTCCTCGAGGTGCTCTCGCCGACACGCGACGGCACCACGGTGCAGCGGCTGCTCGACCGGCGTGGCGGTGCTGGTGGCTACATGGCGATCTTCGAGGTCGACGACCTCGACCGGCGCATCGAACACCTCTCCGCCAACGACGTGCGCCTCGTATGGGCGGCTGACCTGCCCGACATCCGCGGCCGACATCTCCATCCACGCGACGTCGGCGGCACGCTCGTATCGATCGATGAACCCGTCCCGAACGGGAGCTGGCGATGGGGCGGGGCCGACTGGCAGACGCGCTCCGACGAGCTGCTCGCCCACGCCACCGTGACGGCGATCGACGGTGTCGTGGTGTCGGCGGTGGATCCCGATGCGATGGCGGCGCGTTGGACGCAGCTCGGCCTGGACCGCGACGTCGAGTTCGCTGCCGCCGGACCGCGCCATGAAGGCCTCGACGAGGTCCGGCTCGTCGCAGCCGATCAGCGCAGGTCGGGCGAGCGCACCGAGATCGGTGGCGTCACGTTCACCCTGGTGTGATCAGAGACGCTGCCGGGCTCATCCTTCGCGGGAGACGTCCTGCCAGACGGAGGTCGCGCCCGAGTGGCCGACGTCGATCACCGTCCACGTGGCCCCGATGCCTGCGACGACAGACGCGCCGATCAACACCGCGGACACGACCGTGGGCGACACCCTCTTCAGACGGTCACCGACGAACGGCTCCGCCGCGACGGCTGCGCTGACGATCGTGACCGCGATGGCCCACGGCAGCACGGTCTCGCCCTGCTCGGTGTGCTCCTCGAGCTGCTCGGTCCTGGGCACGGAACCCTGGAGCGATTCACCCGACTGCTGAGCCAGCCCGACGGCGATCGTTGCCACGAGGGCAACACCGAAGATCACCGGCGCGTAGTGCCGACGCGCCTTCGGGAAGACCGCGACCAGGATCAATCCGATCGCTGCGATCGGCAGCAGCACGACCGCTGCGTGAACCACGAGAGGATGCGCGGGCAGGCCGAACAGCGTGTCGATTTCCATTGGGGGAGGCTCCTGTTGTCAGAGCGACGCTCGTGCGCCGGAACGTGATGCAGGCGCGGTGCGCGGCCTGCGGCGATGGGTGAGGCGGTACATCGTGGCCCAGGCGACCGCGACGATCGAGGCGACCGCCGTCGTCTGGTACAACCAGTGTGTGCTGTCGGTGCCGGCGAAGGCGGCGTGGAGGCTCACGAGCAGGAAGACCAAATAGCTCGACAGGTGGATCCATCTCCAGAGAGTGCGCGGAAGCCGCTTCATCGCGAGCGACGTGGCCTCGACGGCGAGCAGCAACCACATTGCGACCACGCCGAGAGCGACGGCGCCCGGTTGCCACTGCGAAGCGAAGGGAACCGTGAGATCGGCGAGACCGAAATGCACGTAGCTGTCAGCGACGAGCGCACCCAGATGGATCGCGGTGAACGACACCGCGAGACCACCGAGCCAGCGGTGCAGATCGAGCAGCCACGCGGGGCGACGATGCTCGGGGAACGCCTTGGTCGACAACACGATTCCCCAGATCACCGAGGCGGTGAGCATCAGCCACGCGACGATGCCGGATGCCCGGGTCAGATACCACCAGACCTGCGGATCCATCATCGTGCTCCGATCGTCGGGGTCGCCGTAGTCGCCGTGGTCGTCGGGAGCTCGGCCGCACGCTCGCCGGCGAGCTGGTCAGCAAGGTCGTCGGTGGCCAAAACGAAGCCGTCGTTCGTCACCACCAGTGCGCTGAGGTCGTGACGGTCGGCGTAGTCGATCACGTCGACACTGCCGGCGAGGAGTGCAGCCGTCGCATGCGCCTCGGCGAGCCAGCCGGAGCGGGCGACCACGGTCACCGACAACAGATCGGTGGTGGACGGCGACCCGCTCCACGGGTCGATCACGTGATGGCGCTCCACTCCCTCGTGCCACCAGCGCCGGGAGCGGACGCTCGAAGTCGCCACACCCCCGCCGTTGACGGCGATCGTGGCGATGACGCCGCCGTCGGTGTGAGGGTGCTCGACGTGGACGGTCCAGCCGCCTTCGGGCGGGCGTCCCGCCATCGAGATGTCGCCTCCGATGCTCGTCATCGCACCGACGGCCCCCGAGCGCAGCGCGCTCGCCACCGAGAGGTCGGCCGCCAGGCCCTTGCCGATCCCGCCCGGGTCGAGAAACAGTCCGGGCGGAAGGCGAACCGTGGCGGCCTCGACGTCGATCTCGACGTGATCGAGGGTTGCGTCGAGATGGTCGAAGCCGCCGACGTGCATCGCACCAGACGGCAGGATGGTCACGCGGCGGGCGTCGTCGATGCTGGTGCGGTAACCGGCGGCCATCAACGCGGGAAGGATCGTCGGATCGAACCGGTGATCGGTCGCCCGCCACGCCTCGATCATGGTGCTGACCAAGGTGATCGTGACCGGATCGACGTGCACCGGTCGTCCGCCTGCGAGGTTCAGTCGTGAGATGTCGCTGTCGGCGAGGAACCGGCTCCAGCGCGCTTCGAGACGGTCGAGGAGTTCGAGGGCGTCGGCGAACGCCGATGCGTCGGCCTGCCGCGCGGTGTCGTCGGCGGTGGTGACGAGCTGCAGTTCGCTCGCCATCACCCGGCCCCGGTGCTCAGCGGCTGCCACGGGTCGTCGCTGCAGGCGCTGGCGGAGCGGCCGACCGGGCCGCCGGGGGAGTGATCACCCGCACATCCGGACGTGCGGTGAGAGTCACCGGCGCTGGGACGACGCTCGGTTGCGGCGACCCGACGGGGTCCGTCTCCGGCGACGTGACCGATGGTGCGGTGCTGCTCGCGGCGCCGACGCCCGTGGATGCGGTCGGGGAAACGCTGGGGAGCGGTGCGGTGGCGGGATCGGCAACGGCGGCGCCATCGTCGGCCGTGGCGCTGGCGATGCCCATCGATGCAACGATGCCGAACATCGTCGACACGCCGATTCCTGCGGCAACGATCCGAGCGCCGACTGCTGGGTGGCGGCGCCGGGGCCGGGTGGACGTCCGGGTCGTCTGGGGTGGCGTCCGGGTCGTCGATGACTGCCTCGAGATGGTCTGAGGCGTCGGCGGTGCCAGCGTGCGCCTGGAGAGCAGCGGATCGAGATCAGTCATCGTCGTCGGCTCCCTCGTATTCGTCGTGGTCGTCGTGATCGTCGTGATCCTCGCTCTCGTACCGGTCGTCGTCGTGATCGTCGTCGTACTGGCCGGTGGCGACCGACGGCGTGCCGGCGCTCTGTGTCGGTGCCGGCGTTTCCGCCAGCACGGTCGTCGGCTCGGTCACGTCGACGACGAGTGCGCCGTCGGCACCGAGTGATGCGGTGAACACGATCGTGCGGTCGCCGTTCGTGAAGTCCACCTGCAGGGAACGGAGGTCGCCCTGCGAGAGCGCGGCGCTCCAACCCGGTTCGGCGACGACGTGGTCGAGCGCCAGGCCACTCGTGGTGGTCATCACCCAGACGGTCCCCGTGCCCGAGATGTCGTACTGCTGCGCCGCCGCGCCCGCCGACGCCGAGGCCGGCACGGTGGACGTGGTCGCCGGTGTGGTCTCGGCGGTGACGGGCGTCGTGTCGGCGGCGTCGGTAGCCGGGTCGGCGAGCAGCTCGTCCGTGGCTGCCAGGTCGCCCATCGCGCTGCTGTCGGCGGCGTTGAGGATGCCGATGTTCGCAGCGACGGCCGCCGTTCCGGCGAGCAGGACGCCGGCGATCGCCGCCGCGGTGAGGAGTGACGTGCGGCTCGTGAGCGATCGGTTCGACCGGTGCCGGGGGGCGTTCGGAGGTGTCGAGTTCATGTGGTCGAACGTACGCCTGCGCGTTCCAGCAGGCGGCAAGCCCAAGGCAAACGTTGGGTAAGCGATCCTGTGCGACCCTCCCGGGTGCGCGAACCTGACGGCGTGCGACTCCTGCTCGTCGAAGACGACGCCACGATCTCGGATCCGCTGCTCGAAGGGCTGCGCCGGGAGGGCTTCGACGTCGAACTCGCTCGCACCGGTGCCGCGGCGCTCGAGGCGCCGGAGGTCGACCTGGTGCTGCTCGATCTCGGACTTCCGGATCTGGAGGGACGGGTCGTGTGCCAGGAACTTCGCGCGGTGAGCAACGTGCCGATCATCGTCGTCACTGCTCGCAGCGACGAGATCGATCGGGTGGTGCTGCTGGAGCTGGGAGCCGACGACTACGTGGTCAAGCCGTTCGGATTCCGCGAACTGGTGGCACGGATCCGCGCCGTGCTGCGCCGTGTCGGACAGTCAGACGTACCGGTGGACGCAGAGGTCGATTCCGTTGCGGTCGGACGCCTGGTGATCGACCGCCGCCGCCACACCGTGGCCTTCGACGACGAGGCGATCTCGCTGACACCGAAGGAGTACGACCTGCTGTTGTGTCTGGCGCTCGACGCAGGAGCGGTGAAGACGCGCGAACAGCTGATGCGTGAAGTGTGGGACGAGCACTGGTGGGGATCGACCAAGACCCTCGACGTCCACATCGCGTCGCTACGTCGCAAGCTGGCTCCGGAGGTCATCGAGACCGTTCGATCGGTGGGCTACCGTTATGCGGCGGGCGATGCGCACGAGGCGCCGCAGCGCAGCTGAGCGACGATGACGCGCCGACTCCTGGCCAGCTACCTGACGATCACGGCGATCGTCCTGGTGCTCCTCATGGTGCCGCTCGGCGTCTTCTACTCCCAGCGCGAACGTGAGCGTCTCGCCTCCGATGTCGAGCACGACGCGAATGTGATCGCCACGCTGTACGAGGACGACCTCGAGGCCGGTGCCGGTCTCGATCGCGTCCCGGCGGACACCTACGAGGACCGCACCGGCGCCCGGGTCGTCGTCGTCGACGCGGCCGGGATCTCGCGTGTCGACACCGGTGACGTCATCGACCGGGACTTCTCCACGCGGCCCGAGATCGCTGCTGCACTCGACGGTGTCCGCACGTCGGGAACGCGCCGATCCGACACGCTGGACACGGATCTGTTGTACGTCGCGGTGCCGGTCGCATCCGGAGGGACGGTGCACGGTGCGCTGCGGATCACCCTCGACACGAGCGACGTCGACGATCGGATCCGTAACTTCTGGTTGTCGCTCGGCGCGATCGCCGTGGTGGTGTTGACGGCGGTGGCGCTGATCGGCTGGGTGATCGCCCGGTCGGTGACGCGTCCGTTGCGAGCACTGACGGCGTCGGCGGCACGGTTCGCGAGTGGGGATCTCTCGGTGGTCGAGCACGTGCCCGAAGGACCACCGGAGATCCGCGCGCTCGACGAGACGATGGGAACGATGGCGCAGCGACTCGACGCCGTACTGCGCGACCAGCGCCGGTTCGTGGCGGACGCGTCGCACCAGCTTCGCACGCCGCTCACCGCGTTGCGGCTGCGTCTGGAGAACCTGCAGAGCGACCTCGCCGATGCCGGTGACCCGCTGCACGAGCAGCATGCCGTCGATGCGCTGGAGCATGCGATCGAGGAAACCGAGCGATTGACGGAACTCGTCTCGAGCCTCCTGCAACTCGCACGCGCCGACGATCGTCCGGTCACCGACGTCGCGGACCTCGGCGTGCTCGTGCGCGACCGGGTCGACACCTGGACCGCCGTTGCCGACGAGCGCGGGGTCCGGTTACGACATGATCCGGCCGACGAACCGACGCTCGTTCGCTGCGTCCCCGGGGCCATCGAGCAGATCCTCGACAACCTGTTCGACAACGCGCTCGCGGTGTCGCCGTCGGGGACGACCATCGAGGTGGAGATCGACGCCGGAGATGAGCGGACGGTCGAGCTACGCGTCGTCGACCATGGACCCGGTCTTGCCGACGACGCCAAGGCGGATGCGATGCGACGGTTCTGGCGCGGCGACACGATGCGGCCCGGAACGGGGCTCGGCCTCGCGATCGTCGAGACGCTGGCGACCGCATCCGGTGGGCGCGTCGCGCTCGACGACACCGAGGGTGGCGGCCTCACGGTGATCGTCGAACTTCGTGCGGCCGGGTAGTCGTCCCGCCGTCGGTCTGATACCCTCCGGGGTATGTGTAGACAAACCACCTGTCGTCAATGCGGACGCCCGAGCTGGGCCGGTTGCGGAGCGCACGTCGAGCAAGTGCTCGGCCATGTCCCTCAGGACGATCGTTGTCAGTGTGGCTCTTCGGCTGCCTCGTCGGGCGGTCGCTCGGGCTGGTTCCGCCGCTGAGGCGCTCGCTGCCCCGTGGCGGCCAGCCCCGAGCGATGAGCGACGCGCCCTGATACGGGCTTTTCGCTCATCGCCGGCATCACGTGGATCAACTATTGCGAATTTTACTCGCAATAGTTATTGTCGTGTCGATGGGGCAGGAGAGGGGAGAGGGGACCACACCGGTCGACGGGCGACGCGCCCGCCGCGAGCGCGGTCGGCTCGCCGTCATCGACGCGATGTTCGAGTTGCTGCAGGACGGAAAGGTCCCCGTCAGCGCCGAGATGGTCGCGGAACGCTCCGGGGTGTCGGTGGCGTCGGTCTTCCGATACTTCGACGGCCTCGATGATCTCCAGCTGCAGACCTTCGAGCGGTTCCGCCAGCGGTTCGAGCCGCTGCTCGTCGTCGATCCCGTAGCGGTCACACGCGACCAGCGCATCGCTGCGTTCGTCACCTCGCGCCTGGATCTCTACGAACAGGCCGGCGCGATCATGGCCGTCGGCCGACTCCGCGCGCTCGAGCACGAGCCGCTGGTCGCCGCCTCGGCCGAAATGCGCGGCCTGCTCGCGGGCCAGGTGCGCTCGGTGTTCGCCGCGGACGTCGCCACGCTCGGTTCGCGGACCGACGTCGTGGCCGTGATCGATGCGCTCACGTCGCTCGAGTCATGGGACGTCATGCGCAAGACCCACGCTCGCTCGCGCCGCCAGATCGAGACAGCATGGCGTCGGGGCATCCGTGCCGTGATCGACGAATGGGCCCAGCTCGACCACGAGGGGAACCGATGAGACCAGCACGCTTCGAGGGCACGATCGGGCGAACGGTCGCCGAATCCACGCCGTTCTTCGACGAACCACCGCACCCCGGCGACGACGCCCCGAACGTCGTGGTCGTGCTACTCGACGACACCGGGTTCTCCCAGTTCGGGTGCTACGGCTCCGACATCGACACGCCCAACATCGACGCACTCGCCGCCGGCGGGCTGCAGTTCACGAACTTCCATGTGACGCCGCTGTGCTCGCCGACCCGAGCATCATTGCTCACCGGTCGATCGCAGCATGCGGTCGGCATGCGCGCAGTGTCGAATTTCCGTACCGGGTTCCCGAACATGCTCGGCCACATCTCCAACCATGCGTCGACGATGGCCGAGGTCCTGCGCGACGCCGGCTACGCCACGTTCGCCGTCGGGAAGTGGCATCTTGCCCCGATGGAGCAGTGTTCGGCTGCCGGGCCGTTCGAGCAGTGGCCGCTCGGGCGGGGCTTCGACCGGTTCTACGGGTTCATGGAAGGCGAGACCGACCAGTTCCATCCCGAACTCGTCGCCGACAATCATCCGATCACGCCGCCTGCGGGCCCCGAGGACGGCTACCACCTCTCGGAGGACCTCGTCGACCAGGCACTGCGGATGATCGCCGACAGCGTCGGTGTGCGCCCCGACCGACCGTTCTTCACCTACCTCGCCTTCGGCGCCACCCATGCGCCGCACCAGGCGCCGCCGGAGTACCTGGCGAAGTACCGCGGCAGGTTCGACGAGGGCTGGGACGTGGTCCGCCGACGCTGGTTCGAGCGCCAACTCGAGCTCGGCGTCATCCCGGAAGGAACGGAGCTGGCGGCGCGCAACCCCGGTGTCGACGCCTGGGACGACCTCCCGGAGAACCAGCAGCGACTGGCATGCCGGCTGCAGGAGGCGTTCGCCGCCTTCCTCGACCACACCGATGCGCAGATCGGACGCTTCGTCGACGGGCTTCGCAGGCTCGGGCAGCTCGACAACACGCTGCTCGTCGTGCTCGCCGACAACGGCGCTTCGCAGGAGGGCGGCCCGTTCGGGGTCATGCACGAGATGAAGTTCTTCAACGGCATCTTCGAGACGCCCGACGAAGCGGTCGGACGCATCGACGACATCGGCGGCCCGCACAGCCACACCAACTATCCGTGGGGTTGGGCGCAGTGTGGGAACACACCGTTCAAGTGGTACAAGCAGAACACCCACGAAGGTGGCGTCCACGTCCCGATGATCGTGCACTGGCCCGAGCGGGTCTCCGGCGGGACGGCGGGGACCCGGCGCGACCAGTTCACCTTCGTCGCCGACATCGCGCCGACGATCTACGAGCTCGTCGGTGTCACCCCGCCGGAGGTGTATCGGGGAGTCGACCAGCTTCCCGTGACCGGGCACTCGTTCGCTGCCGCGTTCGACGACGCAGCGGCGCCGGCGGCGAACCAGCTCCAGTACTTCGAGATGGGTGGGAGCCGGGCGCTGGTGGCCGGTGAGTGGAAGGCGGTCTGCAAGCACATCGCCGGAGCGGACTACGACATCGAACCGTGGGAGCTGTACCACCTCGCGACCGACTTCTCGGAGTGCCGGGACCTCGCGGCCGCCGAGCCGGAGCAGCTCGCCGAGCTGCAGGCGCTGTGGTGGCAGGAGGCCGAGCGTCACGGCGTCCTGCCGCTCGACGACCGGATGTTCGAGCTGTTCGGTGCGAGATTCCGCGACCACTCGCCCCATCCCGCCGACCGCCGGTACGTGTACCGACCGCCGATGTCGCCGCTGCCCGGGCAGGCCGCCGCCGCGATCGCGGGTCGCAGTTTCGACCTCACCGCCCGGATCGCCCGGGCCGCAGCCGACGAGGGCGTGCTGTTCGCCACCGGGACCGAGAACAGCGGCGTGTCGGTATTCGTGCAGGACGGTCGCCTCGTTGTCGACTACAACGCGTTCGACGCCCACACGATCCTCGAGTCCGATGTGACGTTGCCAATCGGCGACGTGTCCGTGACGGTCGCCGTGCGACGTGGACCCAAGAGGACCGGATCGATGCACCTGGTCGTCGATGGACGTTCGGCGGGCTCGGCCGATCTCGGTCTGTTCATGTCGATGATGTCGTCGGTCGGACCGAGCATCGGCGAGGACCACGGCTCGGCGGTCTCGCAGCGCTACGAGGCGCCGTTCGCATTCACCGGGACGCTGCACGAGATCGAGATTCAACTCCTGTCGCGCGAGGACGCCGAGGCGCGCGATGCCGTCGCTCGAGCAGAGATGAGCCGCCAGTGAGCATCGACGTCACCTTGCTGGGAACCGGGAGTCCCATGGCCGACCCGAATCGGGCCGGACCGGCGACGCTGGTGAGCGCCGGCGGCGAGCACTACCTGATCGACTGTGGCCGCGGTGTCCTGATGCGCCTCGCCGCCGCCGGCGTGCCGGTCGGACAACTGACGGCGGTGTGCATCACGCACCTGCACAGCGACCACATCACCGACCTCAACGACGTGATCACGTCGATGTGGATCACGACGTTCGAGCCGACACCGCTGCGGATCATCGGTCCGCCCGGCACCAGCGAGGTCGTGGGCCACATCCTGGCCTCGCTCGGCCCGGACATCGGGTACCGGCTGGCCCATCACCACGACCTGACCGAACCGCCGCTGCTGGAGATCACCGAGACCGACGGCGCAGGACGCCCCGACCTGTCGGTCGGTGCGGTCCGCCTGACCACCGCTCCCACCGACCACCGACCGGTCGAGCCGAGCATCGCCTTCCGGTTCGACCACGGCGACGTCGGCGTCGTCGTCGCCGGCGACACGGTGCCGTGTACCGGACTCGACGAACTCTGCGCAGGGGCGCAGGCGCTCGTGCACACCGTGATCCGCAAGGACATCATCGGCAACATCCCGGTCCCGCGTCTGCAGGACACGCTCGACTACCACTCGTCGCCCGAGGAGGCGGCGCAGACGGCCACGCGGGCGGGCCTCGGCATCCTGGTGCTCACCCACTACGTGCCGGCGATCCCGCCGGGCGGCGGCGACGACTGGCGAGAGCTCGCCGCCCAGCACTTCACCGGTCGCGTCGAACTCGGCGACGACCTCCACCACATCACTATCACCTGAACCGGTTACGCCGGTGCCAGGCACCGCGTAACCGGTTGACGACGAGGAGACATGACATGCAGACACTTCGCACACCCGATGAACGGTTCGAGGGGCTGGACGGGTATCCGTTCGAGCCGCACTACGCCGAGATCGCCGACGGCGACGGCGGGACATTGCGGGTGCACTACCTCGACGAGGGTCCGGCCGATGCCGCGCCGGTGCTGCTGCTGCACGGCGAGCCCTCGTGGAGCTATCTGTACCGCCACATGATCCCGCCGCTGGTCGCCGCCGGACATCGCGTGATCGCCCCGGACCTCGTCGGCTTCGGCCGCAGTGACAAGCCCACCGAGCGCACCGACTACACCTACGCCCGCCACGTCGAGTGGATGCGTGAGCTGCTTTTCGACCACCTCGACCTGCGCGACATCACGTTCTTCGGCCAGGACTGGGGAGGTCTGGTCGGCCTCCGGGTGCTGGCGCTCGATCCGGACCGCTTCGCCAGGGTGGCGATCGGCAACACCGGCCTGCCGACCGGGCACGGACCCGCGAGCGATGCCTTCATGAACTGGCAACGGTTCTCGCAGGAGACGCCGGTCTTCGACATCGGCTTCCTGATCAACGCGGCGACCACCACCGACCTGAGCCCCGAGGTGATCGCCGGCTACGACGCACCGTTCCCCGACGACAGCTACAAGGCCGGGGCGAGGATCTTCCCGACGCTCGTGCCGACCAGCCCCGACGATCCCGCCAGCGCCGACAACGTCGCAGCCTGGAAGGTGCTCGAGCAGTTCGAGCGGCCGTTCCTGTTGTGCTTCAGCGACAGCGATCCGGTGACCAAGGGCGGCGACGCACCGTTCCTCGCCAAGGTGCCAGGCGCCCAGGGCCAGGCGCACGTCACGATCGAGGGCGGCGGCCACTTCTTCCAGGAGGACCGCGGACCCGAACTTGCGGAACTGCTCATCGGATTCATCGGGTCCTGATGGGATCGTCGTCGGCCGATCTGGAGTGGCGCGATCTGAGCCGGCGCGCCGCGCTCGAGTCGCATCGCCTCATCGGGTGGATCTACTGGGATCCCGGTGCGATCGCCAACTATGCCGCGCTCGGCGTGCCCGACGGCATCGGCTACTACATCGCCACCCGGGGCGCCACACTCGGCCACGCCGGCAACGACGTGGTGACGGCGGCGTTCTATTCCATCCACCCGGATTTCGTCTCCTTCGGCCTCGACCAGTGCCGCGCCGCAACGACGTTCGAGGCGGCGGCTGCTGCCCGTGATGCTGCGGTCGTCGAGGGACTCCGTGAGTACGTGCCGGAAGTCTGCGACCACCTCGCATCGATGGCCGACGATCTCTGGGCGGCGGCGGACGCCCTGCCCTTGGCCGGTCGGGCGCTGTTCGCGTCGACCCGGATCTGGCCGCGCCCCTCCGACGACGCACTGTTGTCGGCCTGGTTGGCGGTCAACTGCATCCGCGAGTGGCGCGGCGACACCCACTGGGCAATCCAGATCGCCGAGGACGTCAGCGGCACCGCTGCGGGCATTCTCGACGGCGCCTGGCGCAACTACGAAGGCGACTGGCTCGCGCGGAGTCGCGGCGCCGACGACGCAGCGCTCGAGGCCGGTTGGGCCGAGCTGGAGGCGCGCTACCTCGCCAGCGCGGGCACCGTCAACGAGGCGGGCCTGGCATACCGTCAGGAACTCGAGGACCGGCTCGACGACCTGTCGAGCGCCGCCTGGCGTCACCTCGGCGAGGACGCCACCCGAAGTTTCATCGAGCTGATCGAGCCGGTCGGCGCACGGCTGGTCGAGCGCATCGACCAGACGGCCGGGCCCAACTGGATGCCCGCCGCTCGTGATCGTGAGCCGCGATCGTGACCACGATCGAACGTACCCGCACGATCCCGGCACACCTCACGCAGCTCTGGGACGTGCTCGCAGACTTCGACCGCCTGGCGGTGTGGGCCCCGAATGCCGATCACACGTGCTGGCTCGACGAGCCCCGTGACGACGGCGAGATGGTGGGCAGAGCACGCCGAGTGCAGGCCGGACGGGTGGTGCTCGTCGAGACGATCACCGTCTGGGAGCCGCCTGCCCGGCTGGCCTACGACCTCGGCGGTCTGCCGCCCATCGTCAGGTCCGCCGTGAACGAATGGCAGTTGCGCGTCGACCCGTCCGACGACGACCGCACGATCGTCACGCTGGCGACACACGTCGACTGCGGACCGCGGCCGCCGCAGCAACTGATCGGCCGCCTCGTCGCTCGCCGCCTCGCGACGGCGTCCGACGCCATGCTCACCGGCCTCGGCGCACACCTGGGACCCCCGGGAGGGCCCGCGGCCGCCGGAACTGTCACGTTTGGCCCGGCACCGTATGACACTTCGACGAAGGGGACAACGACATGACCGACGCCCGACCCGACGTGATCGTGATCATGACCGACCAGGAACGGGCCACGCCGCCGTACGAATCCGACGAGCTGCGGGCGTGGCGCGACGAGACGCTGACCGGTCGGAAGTGGTTCGCCGAGCATGGCGTCTCCTTCCAGCGGCACTACACCGGCTCGCTGGCGTGCGTGCCGAGCCGGCCCACGATCTTCACCGGGCACTATCCCGATCTCCACGGCGTCACCCAGACCGACGGACTCGGCAAGCTGCATGACGACTCGCGGCTGCGATGGTTGCCCCGAGGTGAGGTGCCCACGCTCGGGAATTGGTTCCGCGCTGCGGGCTACGACACCCACTACGACGGCAAGTGGCACATCAGCCACGCCGATCTGACCGACCCGGTCACCGGGGAGATCCTCGCCACCAACGACGACGACGGCAACGTCGATGCGGCAGCAGTGCGGCGCTACCTCGACGCAGATCCGCTGGGTCCCTATGGATTCTCCGGCTGGGTGGGACCGGAACCTCACGGAGCGCCGTTGGCCAATTCGGGAGTGCGGCGCGACCCACTGATCGCGGCTCGAGTGGTCGCGTGGTTGGAGGATCGCTACGCCCGGCGCCGCGCCGGCGACGCGGACGCACTCCGACCGTTCCTGCTGGTCGCGAGCTTCGTCAACCCGCACGACATCGTGCTCTTCCCGGCGTGGATCCGCCAGGGGATGCCGATCGAGCCGAGCCCGCTCGACCCGCCGACCGTCGCGCCGTCGCCGACCGACGACGAGGATCTCGCGACCAAACCGGCCGCGCAGATCGCGTACCGGGAGTCGTATCCGACCGGCTACGGCCCGGTTGCGCTGGTGTCGAAGTCGTACCGCGACCATGCCCAGGAGTACCGCGATCTCTACTACCGGCTGCATGCCGAGGTCGACGGGCCGCTCGACCAGGTACGGCGGGCGATCACCGCCGGTCACGAGTCGGGCGCGTTCGGCGAGGCGGTCATCGTGCGCACCGTCGACCACGGCGAACTGTTGGGTGCCCACGGCGGCCTCCACCAGAAGTGGTTCAACCTCTACGACGAGGCGACCCGCGTGCCGTTCGAAGTGGTGCGTCTCGGCTCCCGGGCGACCGAACCGCGCGTGATCGACGACGCACCGACATCGCACGTCGACCTGGTCCCGACGCTGCTCGGCGCCGCCGGTATCGACGAGGCGTCGACGGCGGAGGTGTTGAAGGCCGAGTTCAGCGAGGTCCATGCGCTGCCGGGTCGCAATCTGATGCCGGTCGTCGACGGAGCCCTGGCGCCGGACCGCAATCGCCCCGTGTACGTGTTGACCAGGGACAACATGCTCGAAGGCGATACCGGCGCCTCGGGCTTCGCGCGGCGGATCGGTCGGGCGGTCAAGCCACCGGCGCCGTTGCGGATCAAAGTGCCGGCACACGTGGGAGCGAACTTCGAGGGCATCGTCGTGCGCATCGACGACAGCGATGCGCCCGGTGGTGGAGGACATCTGTGGAAGCTCGTGCGGACGTTCGACGATCCGGCGACGTGGACCGAACCCGGCGTGCGGCACCTGGCCGCCAACGGTCTGCGCGGCGACGAGTACCGGACCGCGCCCCTCGCCGATCAGTGGGAGCTCTACGACCTGACGGCCGACCCGATCGAGCACGTCAACCGGTGGCGCGACGAGTCGGCGCACGCGGTGTTCGACCACCTGAAGAGGGTGCTGAAGCAGGAGCGGGCGCGGTCGGTCCCCGAACGCAACGTTCCCTGGCCGTACGTGCGCCGGCGCCCGAGCTCACCGGCGGCGAAGCGGGTGCCCCCGCCTGCACGGCTGTTGCGCAAGGGCCTGCAGAAGCTGGGATTGCATCCGGCCGATCCGGACGCCCGCGACTTCGAGCTGCTCGGCAGACGGGCGCTGATCGTGTGCACCAACCACGGTGTCCTCGACATCGGCAAGGCGACGGGCGTGTTCGCCAGCGAGATGACCGTGCCGTACTACGCCTTCCTCGACGCCGGGATGTTCGTCGATCTCGCGAGTCCGAACGGGGGAGTGATCCCCGTCGATCCGCAGAGCGTCAAGCCGGTGATCCGCAGTGCCGAGGACGACCGGTTCCTCGCCGACGACGAACTCCGGGCGAAGGTGTCGAACTCGCTGCCGATCGCCGACGTCGATATTGCGTCGTACGACATCGTGTTCCTCGCCGGTGGTTGGGGCGCGGCGTTCGACCTCGGTACCTCCGAAGCGCTCGGCAGGAAGGTCACGGAGGCCAACGCACTCGGCACGGTGATCGGTGGCGTGTGCCATGGGCCGCTCGGGCTGTTGAAGGCCACCGCACCCGACGGCCGGCCACTGGTCGAAGGGCGCCGAGTGTCGGCGGTGACCGACAAGCAGGTGCGCGAGCTGGGGATCGAGTCGACGCCGCAGCATCCCGAGACCGAGCTGCGAGCGGCCGGCGCCGAATTCGAGAGCGAATCGGCGCGCCGGGATCCGCTCGCCAATCACTGGGTGGTCGACGGCAACCTCGTCACGGGGCAGAACCAGAACGCCGGGCCGATGGTGGCTCGCGAGATGATGCAGATCATCGCCGACCGAGGCGACGCAGGAGGACAGTGACATGACCGACACCCGCGCACCCCGCTACGGCACCGTCGACCGCGACTACGGTCTGCGGCTCGCGACCACGCCGGCAGATCAGGACGGCCCCGTCTGGATGGTCAACCTGATGAAGTACCGCGAGGTCGCCGACTACACCGACGGCCGCGAGTCGACGATCAGCGGCCGTGAGGCCGACGATCTCTACACGCCGCTCGAATCACTGTCCGGTGTCGGCGCCGAGATCGCCTTCGCCGGCGACGTCGATCAGCAGTTGCTCGGTGACGCGCCGGTCTGGGATCGCATCGGCGTCGTGAAGTATCCGACGCGCGGGTCGTTCATCGAGATGCAGTTGCGCCCGGACTTCCAGCGTCAGCATGCGCACAAGGAGGCGGGCATGGCCGAGACGATCGTGATCGGCTGCCAGCCGTTCGAGGTGCCCGCATGGCCCGCCGACGTGCCGCAGCGCGACTGGGCCGACGTGCCGCACCCACCGACCGCCGACGACGGACCGGTGATGGTGGTCCACGTGCTCAAGTACCACGACGCCGAAGATGCCGCGGTCACGCCGGAGCAGATGGAGGCCTACACCCGCACCGCCGCAATCGCCGCCGGCGCCCACGGCGGGCGCGTCGCCGGCTGGTTCGCCGCGGAGGGCACGATCCTCGGCGACGGCCGCACCTGGGACCAGGTCCGGTTCAACGCGTTCCCGAGCAAGGCCGCGTTCATGGCCGTCGTCTCCGATCCCGCCCGCCTGGAGGCCCAGAAGGCGAACCGCGAGCCGGCGATCGCCGACACCTACACGATGATCGTCCGCTCCACGATCGACCGCCTCGAGGCCACCATCACCGAGCGATGAGCGAAAAGCCCGTATCAGGGCGGTTGGCTCATCGCTCGGGCGTGGTTCGCGCGGTGTGGCAGAGTCGGGTGGGTGAGTGAGCGTCGCTACTACGTCTTCCTGCGGGCGATCAACACGGGTAACCGGCGGCTGACGAACGAGCAGTTGCTAACGCCGTTCTTCGAGCTCGGATTCACGGATGTCGCGGCCTACCAGGCAGCGGGCAACGTGACGTTCCGATCGTCGGATCCCGACGTCGCCGACGAGGAGCGGATCGAGGCGGCGATCGCACAGGCGTACGGCTTCCACGCACCGGCGTTCGTGCGATCGGCGGCCGAGATCGACGCGGTCGCAGGCCAGGAACCGTTCGCGGTCGACGAGCTCGCTGCGAGCGCCGGCAAGGTGCAGGTGACGTTCCTGCGTCACGTGCCGTCGCCGGATTCGGTCGAGCAGGCAATGGCGTTGGTGCCGCTCGAGGATCGGGTGGTCGTGTCGGGACGTGAGTGGTACTGGCTGCCGGTGGCCGGCGTCAGCACCTCGGCGCTGCCGGTCGGCCAGATCGAAGCTCTGCTCGGCGAGATGACGATGCGCACGCTCGGAACCGTCGCCCGGATGGTCTCGAAGTTCGGCGCCTGAGCCGACCCGCGGCGGCCCGGTGCGTCAGCTCGCTCGAAGCGCCCGAACCCGTTGCCGGGCGAGTGCGGCGAGTTCGTTGTCGCTGGGTGGCAGCGTGTCGGGATGGCGGCGACCGGCAGCCAGCATGGGGGTGCCGTCTCGGCGGTGGTAGATGACGTACCCGCGGCCGGTGCGTTTCACGTTGTAGTGGGTGTGCTTCGTCGGGTTGTGACGCCCGCAGGCGATCGAGGAGTTCTCGGGGTCGGTGGGGCCGTCGTCGAACCACTCGAACACGTGGTCGACCTGGGCGAACGTGCACTTGACACCGCATCCGGGGTGGTCGCAGCTCGTCGCCATCAGCTTCGCGGCTTCGCGGGCGGCGCCGGTGAAGAGGCGCTCTCTGCGGCCCATCTCGATGACGACGCCGGCGGAGTTCACCACCACTCGACGGACGTGACCCTGCAGCGAAGCTCGGACGACGTCGTCGGGGAGCAGCGCAATGCCCGTGTCGGTCTCACAGCGGCGCTTCGCGAAGTCGACCTCGGGCAGGTCGTCGGGGTACGGGACGATGCCGTGCGCAGCGAGCCCCTCCTCGTAGGTGCGTTGATCGACGATGATGTTCACCAACGTCGCCGGTATGCGTCCGCCAGCGGGGGCGGTGGCCGACGCGCGGAAGATGGTGTGAAGTGCGTCGTAGCGGCGCTGCGCATCGGTGCGGGGGAGCAGCGAGGCCGGCGCCTCGGCACCGTGCAGCCGGGAGCGCTCGGCGACGTCGGCGTGGAACTGGCGCTCGACCTCGGCGCCGAAGATCGCAATCATCTCGGCGGTGGCGGTTGCGTCACCGCCGGAGGCCCGCAGGAGCAGGCTGCCGTCGAGTTCGACGACCGAGGCGGTGCGGTTTGCGACGTTCGCCTCTCGGTGGGCGTGCGCCCCGTCGATGTCGGCGAGGATCTCCCAGCGGCGCAGGCAGGTCCTGGCGTCGTCGAAGCTCAGTTGCTCTGCGTGCTCGAGCAGCACGTCGATCGAGTCGACCCAGCTGGTCGCCGCAACGGGGATTTGCGCGCACGCGCGCCAGTTCGTCGGCCTGGTCGGTGCCGATGTGCCCGGCGTGCAACGCCTCACCGACGTCGGCGATGGTGTCGACCAGGCGGGCGAGCTTGCGGAGCCGGTTGCATCTGGCGACGGAAGAGTTGGCGTTGGCCTTGAGCCAGCCGGTCATCGAGTGGTGATGGTCGATCACGTGGATCGACCGTCGCTGGCCCTCAGCGACCACCGCCGCCATCTCGGCCTCGATCCGCCGACGCTCCAACTCGAGGCGTCGGAACTCCTCGGTGAGGGCGGGGTCGTCGAGCTCCCGGAGTGTGTCGACAACAGTGGCCAACATGAATTCCTCGTAGCAAACACATGATCGAAAAGCAACAAGAAAACGAAAATACGTTCGTACCACTGGAACGTATCTCGGACCTTCTACAGCGTGGAGATGCCGCCGTCGACCGGGATCACCGAGCCGGTGGTGAAGGCGCCGGCTCGCCCGGCGAGGAAGATCACCGTGCCGGCGATGTCTTCGGGCGAACCGATCCGCTTGCGGGGGACCGAGGCCTCGACCATCGCCCGGCTGTTCGGGTCGTCGAGGCGGTAGGCCATCATCTTGGACTCGAACGGCCCCGGCGCGATCGAGTTGATCGTGATGTGGTCCTTCACGAGGTGGGCGGCCATGTGTCGCGCCATCATGTGGATGCCGGCCTTCGACGCCGAGTAGGAGTAGTTGTCGCCGATTGGCACGCGGATGCCGTCGATCGAGCCGATCATGATCACCCGTGCCGGATCGTCGGCGGTCGCCCCGGCCTTCAGCTCGGGGAGAAGGGCCTGGGTCAGCATGAACGGCGCCTTCACGTTGATGTCCATCACCTTGTCGAAGCCGATCTCGGGGAACTCGCCGAGTGGGGCGCCCCACGCGGCGCCGGCGTTGTTGACGAGAATGTCGATCTGCGACTCGCGCTCGGTGAGCGCAGCGACGAACGACGCCAGCCCGTCGGTGGTCGACAGGTCGGCAGGGATCGAGATGCACTCGCCGTGTTCGGACAGTTCGGCCGCGGCGGCGTCGCAGGCATCGGCCTTGCGGGCGGTGATGTAGGTGCGCACGCCGTTGGCGACGAGGCCCGAGGCGATCATGAATCCGATGCCTCGGGAGCCGCCGGTGACCACGGCCACCTTGCCGTCGAGTCCGAACAGCTTCGAGAGTGCGAGGGGGGAGCTGAAATCAGGCATGCTGGGAGTATGGCGCACGACGACGACAGCAACCGGGTCCTCGAGATCCGTCGTGACTCGATCGGCGACGCCGAGGTCCACGAGGAATCCTGCCCCGACCTCGGCGACGGTCAGATCCGCCTGCGCATCGACCGGTTCGCCGTGACGGCGAACAACATCAGCTACGCCGGTTCCGGCGACCTCCTCGGCTACTGGGACTTCTTCCCGTCCTCGGACCCCTTGACGTGGGGTCGGGTCCCTGCCGTCGGCTACGCCGAGATCGTCGAGTCACGCAACGCCGACCTGCCCGTCGGCGGTCGCTATCACGGCTGGTTCCCGATGGCCGAGACCGTCGTGTTCACCGCCACGGCGAGGCGCGACGGCTTCCGTGACGACGGCGAGCACCGCCAGATGCACGCGCCGATCTACCGCGGCTACACCCGCACGGACCTCGACCCCCTCCACGATGATGCACCAGACGGAGAGGACCGTCACGCCGTGCTGCGCGTGTTGCTGCTCACCGGGTTCCTCGCCGACGAGTTCTTCGCCGACTCCGGCGGCGCCACCGCCGACGGCGCAGCGCCGTTCTTCGGCGCCGAGCAGGTGATCGTGCTCTCCGCGTCGTCGAAGACCGCCATCGGCTTCAGCCAGCGGGCCGCGAAGCGTGATGGGCTCCGGGTCGTCGGGCTCACCTCGGCAACCAACGCCGAGTTCGTCCGGTCGCTCGGGTTCTACGACTCGGTCGTCACCTACGACGACATCGACGACCCGGAAACCGGCATCGCGCTCGCCGACAGCGTGGTGATCGACATGGCGGGCAACCCGAACGTGCTCGCCGCAGTGCACCACCGCCTCGGCGACCGTGTCAGGTACTCGATGCTGATCGGCAAGAGCCACCACGACGCCGTTCCCACGGCGGCCGCAGGTGCGCTGCCCGGTGCCGCCCCGCGATTCTTCTTCGCGCCGACGGCGCTCGACCGTCACGTCGCCGGATGGGGCGCCGCCGAGTACCGACGCCGGACGACGGAGGCCACCCACGAATTCATCGAGGCCAGCCGCTCCTGGATGACCATCGACGAGCGACGCGGACCCGACGGACCGGCGTCGGCCTGGTCCTCCGTGTACGGGGGCGAGGTCGGCCCCGACGTCGGCGTCGTTGCGTCGTTTCACCCGTGAACCGCCCCACCCTGCACAAGCGGCTGCTGCGCCTCCCGCGGCCGAACGACAAGCGTCTCGCGGTCCGTGTGACGCCGGACGCGCTGCGCCACGTCCGGGCCGGCCATCCCTGGGTGTTCGAGGAGTCCGTCACCTCGATCAGTCACGAAGCGACCGCCGGCGACCTCGCGGTGATCTTCGACAACGATCGCAAGTTCGTGGCGATCGCGCTCTACGACCCCGACTCGCCGATCCAGTTCCGCATCATCCACGTCGGCAAGCCGACACCGATCGACCAGGCCTGGTGGCGGTCGACGGTCGGTGCCGCGCTCGACATCCGTGCACCGTTCACCACCGCCCCGGACGCCGACCAACTCGCCTACCGGGTGCTCAACGGCGAGAACGACGGCGTCTCGGGTCTCGTCGTCGACCGGTTCGCCGACGTGCTCGTCGTCAAGCTGTACTCCGCCGTCTGGTTCCCGCACCTGGTCACGGTCGTCACGGCACTGTTGGACCTGACCGGATGTTCCGGCGTCGTCGTCCGGCTCGCCCGCAACCTGCAGGAACGCGAGACGTTCGGCCTCTCCGACGGCGACGTGCTCGCCGGCGACGTGCCGGGCGGCCCGGTGCGCTTCGTCGAAGCGGGGCTGAAGTTCGACGCCGACGTGCGCGCCGGCCAGAAGACCGGACACTTCCTCGATCAGCGGGCCAACCGCATCCGGGTCGGTCAGATGGCGGCCGGACGAGACGTCCTCGACGTGTTCACCTCGACCGGCGGATTCAGCGTCCACGCCGCAGCCGGGGGAGCGCGGTCGGTGCACGCCGTCGACCTGTCCGAGCCGACGCTGGCCGCCGCCGAACACAACATGTCGCTCAACCGAGACCTCGATGCGGTCGCCGCGTGCCGCTTCTCCACCGAGGCAGGCGATGCGTTCGAGGTGATGGTGAGCCTGGCGAGAGCGGGTATCGACTACGACCTGGTCATCGTGGATCCACCGTCGTTCGCGCAGCGCCAGGCGAACGTCGACGGCGCCCTGCGCGCCTACACGCGCCTGACCCACCTCGCACTTCGTCTGGTGCGGCCCGGTGGCACTCTCGTGATGGCGTCCTGTTCCAGCCGCGTCAGCGCGGAACAGTTCTACGACACCGTGCTCGACGCCGCCGCCGCGGCCGGCCGCTCGTTGACCGAGATCATCCGCACCGGCCACGACGTCGACCACCCCGTGACGTTCCGGGAGGGTTCCTATCTCAAAGCGGGCTTCTGGCTCGTCGGCCACGCCCGCTGACCGCCACGGCCGCGGCGCGGCCGATACGGTCACCACCATGGCATCGGTGCAGACCAACGGCATCACGATCGAGTACGACGTCACCGGCTCGGGCGAGCCGCTGGTGTTGATCATGGGGCTCGGCGAGCAGATGACCACCTGGCCCGACGAGTTCGTCGCCAAGCTGGTCGACGTCGGGTTCCAGGTGATCCGATTCGACAATCGCGACATCGGGCTCAGCACGCAGAGCGACGGGGAACCACCGTCACCCGTGCGCACGGTGGCGAGCCGGATCGTTCGCCGCACGCCGAAGGCCGCGTACGACGTGCGTGACATGGCCGCCGACACCGCCGGGTTGCTCGACGCCCTCGGCGTCGGCGCGGCGCACGTCGTCGGCGTGTCGATGGGCGGCATGATCGCCCAGGCGATGGCGATCGAGCACCCGGCGGTCGTCCGCTCGCTGGTCTCGATCATGTCGAACACCGGCGACGCAACCCACGGCGTGGTCGCACCGTCACTACTGGCGAAACTGGCCCGTCTCGTCACGCACGTCGATCGCGAGGACGCCGTCGAGCGTTCCGTCGAGGTGTACCGCCTCATCGCCGGGCCGGCGTACGACCCCGTCGAGCAGCGAGCGATCGCCAAGCGCAACGTGGAGCGGAGCTTCCGCCCCGACGCCGTTGCCCGTCAGATCGCGGCCATCATGGCGAGCCCCGACCGCACGGAGGCGTTGTCCGCCGTCCGTGTTCCTGCGCTCGTCGTCCACGGGCTCCTCGACCAGCTCGTCAAGCCGAGCGGTGGCATGGCGACGGCCCGCGCGATTCCCGGTTCACGACTGATCATGTATCCCGACATGGCGCACGATCTGCCGAGACCGCGTTGGGACGAGTTGGTCGGCGAAATCCGGCGCAACGCAGACCGCGCCTGAGATCCGCCTCGGGCGGACCTCAGCGCACCGGGGTGTTCATTCGACGAGGACGTGACCGACCGGACTGGTCCGGCGAACGTGGCCCAGGAGCGGGCTGGCCACCACGGTGGCACGCGCCCCCTGAGGCACGGCGTGGCGTTCACCGGTCTTCCAGGCGACGATCGTGTCGGAGCTGCCGTCGTCGACGGCGAGATAGACCCGGTAGCGATCACGTTCGACCACCCGCTGGATCCGTCGCGGCAGCGGCGACACCTCTGCGGGGCGCCGCGTGCGCAGCACCGCACCGGTGCGTTCCACGGAGTTGAACCCGTCGAACGCTCCCGCCAGGGCCATCCACAGCCCGAGCACGATCGGCACGTAGGAGAAGAAGGTGAGCACGGTGGCCACGTCGGCGATCAACCAGCTCTGGGCCGGGAACTGCTCGTAGATCCAGTCGAAGGCGTCACCGCGCGCCACATCGCTGGCCCACGACCGCAACCGCAAGCCGACGAAACACGTCACCAGGCCGACGCCGATCGCGACGAAGGGCGCCATCCCGTAGGCGAAACGCACCGGGTAGCGCACGCGGACGAGGCGAGCCCGCCCCCCGACACTGCTCCACGCGCGGTGGTGGTCCTCTCGCGCCAGGGGAAGCTCGACCGCCGCCCCCTCGGCCAAGCACATCGCCGACGCATACGCGAGGCGCCGATCACCGGTCTCCACAGCGCTCGCGGCAAGGTCGGAGAAGCCGTTCTCGGCCAGTCGAGCCCGTATCGCGAGCCAGCGACGGGTGGCCATCGCGCCCTCGTCGGTGTGCGTGTACGACGGCTGCAGCCCCAACCGGGCGACTCGGATCACACCCGCCACCAGCAGCACTGCCAGCGTCCATCCGGCGATCCGGACGCCGACCGAATCGATCACGGCGACGCTGTCGTCGCCGGTGCCCCGACCGAGCAACCAGAACATGAAGCCGCCCGCCCAGAACGCCACCGGGACCAGGAGGTCGGTGGGTGACCACCGACGGCGGATCAGGCCGGCCTGTACGGCGTCGTCGACGACGAGCGCGTTGAACCTGCGCCACCAACCGCCACGGATGTCGACGGCGAGATAGCGAGCCGGGATGGCTCGATCCGTGGTGAACCTCGACATCACGTGTTGCAGTACCAAGCGCTCGTGCGGTCGCAGCGCGTCACCCTGGTACGCCGTCGCTGCCGGACGGACGCGCGCCAGTTCCTCGAGGTCGTCCTCCGGGGGCAGGATCCGGAGCCAGCCTCGAGCCGCCAGATCGATCATCGTGGCCCGGAATCCTGCCGCCGTCACCGTGGCGTCGTTGGTCAGGAGATTGACGACGGCCGGCGTGTCGGCTCGGAGTGCTCCCGCCACGTCGTGGGGCTCGAAACGTGGCGGCAGGAGACGGTCGCGGGTGCGCGTGAAGGTCAACCATGCCGCAGCCACGCACAGCGCCGACAACCACAGCCAGACGGCAGTGAACGAGGGCGCAATGATCCCCACTGCCACCATGCCGAGCCTCATGCAGTCATCATGACATCAGTTCTCGGTCCCGAAGGGATCATCCTCGGGTGTCTCGGTGCCGCTGTCGCCGCCGTCGTCGCGGCGCACCCACACCGTGCGCTGCGGGAAGGGGATCTCGATGCCGGCCTCGTCGAGGGCGGCCTTCAACGCCTCCCGGAGCGTCCGCTGCAGGGCCCACTGGGAACCCGGCTCCACCTTGATCGTCATCCTGATCGTGATGCCGTCCGCGCCCAGCGCCTCCACACCGAGCAACTGCGGAGGATCGATCACCACGCTGGACCACTCGTCACTCTGCACCACCTGGTTGGCGCAGTCGAGGATCACCTGGCGCGCGGCCGTGAGGTCGCAGTTGTAGGCGACATCGACGTCGACGAGCGCCACCGACCAGAGCTGCGACCTGTTGCCCACGCGCGTCACGTTGCCGTTGGGCACATGCCAGACCGTGCCGTCGAGCCCGCGGAGGACCGTGGTTCGCAGTGAGACTTTCTCCACCACGCCGGCTGCCTCGTCGAGATCGACGATGTCACCGACGCCGTACTGGTCCTCGAGCAGCATGAACAGGCCAGAGATGCAGTCCTTCACCAGACTCTGGGCGCCGAAGCCGAGCGCCACGCCGGCGATACCGGCACCGGCGATGAGCGGGGCGAGATCGACCCCGATCTCGCCGAGGGCCATGATGATGGCGATCGACCAGATGATCACCGCAGCGGTACTGGACACGACGAGCGAGATCGACTGCAGCCGCGCCTGACGACGGGGATCGTCCTCCGTGATGCCGATCGGCTCGGCGACGAACGTGGTGGCGCGGTCGCCGAATCGTTGCAGCTGGCGGGCGGCGATCGTCTTGTCCGGGGCGACCACCCGGGCGACCATCCGCCCCAGATAGCGCTTCACGATCTGCGCCAGGATCCAAGCGACCAGGAGGATGACGATCACCGAGATCAGCCAGTCGGCGGTCTCGGCGAGCAATCGGTTGCCGTCGGTGAGATCGAACACGCTCTCGCAGAGCCAACTGGGGTTCGATCCGCACGCATTCTCCAGGTCGGGGTCCACGAGAGCGACCGTACCCAAGCGCCGCCTGCGCACACGGCATGGTGCACGGTGAGCGGTCGACGCGTCCGAACCTTGAACGAGTCTTGCGGAGAGCTGCTGGTTCAACGGCGAACGTCGTGGATACGCTCGGTCGGATGTCGAGCAGCACTCTGCGCCTCGGTGTGGTCGGTACCGGTTACGTCGGTCTCACCACCGGAGCTTGCTTCGCCCACCTCGGCCACCACGTGATCTGCGGAGACGTCGACGAGCGCAAGGTCACGATGCTCAACGACGGCCACATCCCGATCGTGGAGGAGGGCCTCGAGACGATCGTCAATGCGTCACGCGCGGCTGGCCGTCTCGAGTTCGTGCTCGGTGCCGAGGCTGCGGCCGAGGGCGCCGACATCGTGTTCCTCTGCGTGCCCACCCCGCAGGGCGACGACGGCAGCGCCGACCTCAGCTACATCGAACGTGCCGCTGCCCAGATCGCGCCGGTGCTGCGTCCTGGCGCCATCGTGGTGAACAAGTCGACCGTGCCGGTCGGCTCGACGTTGGCCGTCGAGCGGGTGCTGCAGCGTGACGACGTCCACGTCGTGTCGAATCCCGAGTTCCTGCGCGAAGGCACCGCCGTCCACGACTTCCTGCAGCCCGATCGCGTCGTGATCGGTAGCGCCGACCGGGGAGCGGCCGAGCGCGTGGCCGAGCTGTACGAGACGATCGACACGGCCATCCTGATCACCGATCCTGCGTCGGCCGAGACGATCAAGTACGCCGCGAACGGATTCCTGGCGATGAAGATCAGCTTCGTCAACGCCGTGGCAGCGATGTGCGAGGCCGTCGGCGCCGACGTGGCCGCCGTCGTCGACGGCATCGGTTCCGATCCTCGCATCGGCAGCCAGTTCCTGCGACCAGGACCTGGGTGGGGTGGCAGCTGCTTCCCGAAAGACTCGCGTGCACTCGTGAAGATCGCGGAGGACCATGGCTACAACTTCACGATGATGCGCGGCGTCATCGACGTCAACGACGAGCAGCTCGAACGCATGGTCGCCAAGATCTGCGCAGCTGCGGAGCGCACCGGCGCCGACCTCTCGGGCATCACCGTCGGCGCTCTCGGGCTCACGTTCAAGGCCGGCACGGACGACCTGCGCGAATCGCCTGCCCTGGCGATCATCGCAGAGTTGCGAGCACTCGGCGCACACGTGCGGGCCTTCGACCCGACCACGGTCGGCGAACTCAGCGCCCACCAGGCCGTGGTGCTCGACGGCATCGACCTCGTCGCCGACCCGCTCGACGTGGCGACCGACGCCGACGTCATCGTGCTGTTCACCGAGTGGCCGGACTTCGCCAAGGTCGATCTGCAGAGCCTGGCGGCCCGGCTCCCGCGGCCGGTCACCATCGTCGACACCCGGAATCTGCTCGATCCGGTGCTCGTACGCGAGGCCGGCTTGGAGTACGACGGGGTCGGTCGCCGCTGACCCCGGTGCGTGCGTCCGGCGCTCAGCCCAGCCGTGATGCGAAGTAGTCGGCAGTCCGTTCGAGGCCTTCGCGCAGTTGGACCGTCGGCTCCCATCCGAGCAAAGTCCGTGCCTTGTTGAGGTCGGGCTTGCGCTGCGTCGGATCGTCGACCGGCAGTGGCAGGTGGACGAGTTCGGACGACGAGCCGGTCACCTCGATGATCAGTTCGGCGAGCTGTGCAATCGTGAACTCGTTGTCGTTGCCGATGTTGATCGGCGAGTTCTGATCCGAGTCGAGCAGCGACAAGAACCCGCGGATCTCGTCGTCGACGTAGGTGAACGACCGCGACTGGGAACCGTCGCCGAAGATGGTGATCGGCTCGTTCCGCAAGGCCTGCACCAAGAAGTTCGACACCGCGCGGCCGTCGTCTGGGCGCATGCGGGGTCCGTAGGTGTTGAAGATGCGCACGATGCGGACCTCGACCTCGTGATGGCGGTGGTAGGCCATCGTCATCGCCTCGGCGAATCGCTTGGCCTCGTCGTACACGCCACGTGGCCCGATCGGGTTCACGTTGCCCCAATACTCCTCCGGCTGGGGATGCACGAGTGGGTCGCCGTAGACCTCCGACGTCGAGGCCAGGAAATACCGTGCGCCCTTGGCGAGAGCCAGTCCCAGGGTGTTGTGCGTGCCGAGGCTGCCGACCTTGAGGATCTGGATCGGGATGCGTTCGAAGTCCGCCGGACTCGCCGGGCTCGCGAGGTGCATCACGACATCGACCGGACCCGGAACCCACACGTAGTTGCTCACGTCGTGCTCGATGAAGCTGAAGCCGGCACCGAACAGTTCCTCGATGTTGACGATCGAACCCGTGACGAGGTTGTCGAGAGCGACGACCTCGTCACCGCGTGCGAGCAGCGCCCGGCAGAGATGTGATCCCAGGAATCCGGCTCCGCCCGTCACCACCACACGCGCCATGCCGGCATCGTAGGGCGCGATCGCTGCGCATCGTGCTGCTCCGTCGAATTGGTCGCGGATGGAGCCGTGTGACGGAACCGGTCCTGCCTACACTGAGCCGTCGTGTGGAGCAGCAAGGTGACGATGGGATGGCGCCCATCCACCTTCGACATCCGCACCGAGGAGTTCCGTGACCTGGTGCGACGCTCCCGCGAGGTCGTGCTGCTGGCGGCCATCACCGGTGCGGTCACAGGCCTGTTCGTCCGGTTCTTCGAGTACATCGTCGTCGAGTTCACGTTCGAACGGATCGTGGAAGGGCCGCTCTGGGTGGGCGCGATCGCTCCCGGTGTCGGCCTGGTCCTGTCGGCGATCCTGCTGCGCACCGTCGGCAACGGCGCATCCTCGGCAACCTCCGACGAGTATCTCCGTGCGTTCCACGATCCCGAGTATCCGCTGCGGCCCCGCGCGTTCATGGGTCGTCTGGCGGCCGCGGTCACGACGCTCGGCTTCGGTGGGGCAATGGGTCTGGAAGGGCCGTCCATGTACGGCGGTTCCGCCCTCGGCGCGATGATCCAGCGCCGCCTTCCGAAGGCGTTTCGCGGCGTCGATCACCGCACGTTGCTCGTCGCCGGTGCCGCCGCCGGCGTCGCGGCGATCTTCAAGGCGCCGGCCACGGGCGCCATCTTCGCGCTCGAGGTGCCCTTTCGCGACCAGATGGCGCGGCGCATGCTGCTGCCGGCCTTGGTGGCCAGCGCATCGGGCTACCTGGTCTTCGTGGCGCTCAGTAACACCGATCCGATCTTCTCGTTCCAGACCGACCGGGTGGCGTCGTTCCAGTACCGTGACCTGGCCGGAGCGATTCTGATCGGTATCTGCTGCGCACTCGGAGCACGCATCTTCTCCCGGATGATCCGCTACGCCAAGGCGTTCACCTATCGACCGCCGGTGGTCAGGGTCGCGCTGGCCAGCGTCACGCTCGTGGTGCTGTTCGTGATGAGCCGGCTGCTGACCGGTGAGAGCCTCACGATCGGCACGGGCTACGAGGTGATCCGATGGCTCGCCGAGGAGCACGCGTTGTGGTTGTTGGCCGTGGTGTTCGCCTTGCGTTGTCTGGCGACCGCTGCGACGCTGGCCGGAGGCGGCGTCGGCGGACTGTTCGTGCCGCTCGTCGTCGGAGGAGCGATCGTCGGCCGTGGCGTCGGTGACATCGTCAACCCGCTCGATCCGACGCTCTACGTGCTGCTGGGCATCGCCGCGTTCCTCGGCGCCGGGTACCGCGTGCCGCTGGCTGCGGTGATGTTCGTCGCCGAGGCGACCGGCCAGCCCGGGTTCATCGTGCCGGCACTCTTCGCGGCGGTGGCGGCTGAGTTGGTGATGGGTGAGCAGTCGATCACGACGTTCCAACGCTCGCCCGAGCGGTCCAGCTAGCTAGACCAGTGGGATGTCGATGACCAACAACGTCGCCGTGTCCGCCGAGCTGCAGGGGACGATCGTCGGGCTGTTCGTGGAGGTCGGAGCCCCGGTACGTGCCGGGGAGGTGATGGCGCTCGTCGAGTCGATGAAGATGCATCACGAGGTGACGGCACCGGTCGACGGTGTCATCGATTCCCTGGCGATGGGACCGGGTGACACCGTGGTGATCGGCCAGGAGTTGGCTCGTATCGCCGAGGGCGTCGCGACGGCGACGCAGCGACCGGCATCTGCGACGTCGTCCGCCGCACCGGTCGGCCTCGAACGTGACGACCTGCGCGAGGTGATCGAGCGTCACGTACTGGGCCTCGACGAACGCCGCCCCGACGCGGTCGAACGACGTCGGGCGCGAGGTCACCGCACGGCTCGCGAGAACATCGGTGATCTCGTCGACGACGGCACCTTCGTGGAGTACGGACCACTGGTGATCGCCGCCCAGCGACGTCGACGGTCCGTCGACGACCTGATCGTGGCGACGCCGGCCGACGGGTTGGTCGGCGGGATCGGTGACGTGAACGGAGACCTGTTCGCCGAGGATTCCGGTCGTGCGGCGAAGGTCGTCGCGATGTCGTACGACTACACGGTCCTGGCGGGCACACAGGGCACCCAGAACCATCGGAAGAAAGACCGCCTGTTCGAGGTGGCGGAGCAGTTGCGGATCCCGATCGTCTTCTTCACCGAGGGAGGAGGCGGTCGCCCGGGTGACACCGACGGGATCGGCGTGAGCGGTCTCGACTGCCTGGCGTTCCGCTGGTTCGCTGAGCTGTCGGGCACGGTTCCGCTCGTCGGGGTCAACTCGGGATACTGCTTCGCGGGCAATGCCGCCATCCTCGGGTGCTGTGACGTCGTGATCGCCACCGAGGACTCCAACATCGGCATGGGCGGCCCGGCGATGATCGAAGGCGGCGGACTCGGGGTGTTCCAGCCCACCGAGATCGGCCCGATCGAGGTGCAGCGCAACAACGGCGTCGTCGACATCGTCGTGGCCGACGAGGCCGAAGCGGTGGAGATGGCCAAGCGCTACCTGTCGTACTTCCAGGGACGCGTCTCGACGTGGTCGGCGCCGGACCAGGCGGCACTCCGCGACGTCGTGCCGGTCGACCGACTGCGTGCCTACGACATCCGCAAGGCGATCGACGGGCTCTTCGACGTCGACTCCGTGCTGGAGCTGCGTCGCGAGTTCGGGATCGGCATGGTGACGGCGCTCGCTCGCATCGAGGGCCGACCGGTCGGCGTCATCGCCAACGACCCCGGTCATCTCGCCGGTGCCATCGATTCCGACGGCGCCGACAAGGCGGCGAGGTTCATGCAGCTCTGCGATGCATTCGGTCTGCCGATCGTCACGCTCGTCGACACGCCGGGGATGATGGTCGGGCCGGACGTCGAGGCCACGGCGCTCGTGCGTCACTGCAGCCGGCTGTTCGTCACCGGCGCCAACCTGTCGGTGCCGATGGTGTCGGTCGTGACCCGCAAGGCGTACGGGCTGGGTGCGCAGGCGATGATGGGTGGTACGACCAAGGCGCCGGTCGCCTGCCTGTCCTGGCCCACCGGTGAGTTCGGCGGGATGGGACTCGAGGGTGCGGTGCGTCTCGGTTACCGCAAGGAACTCGACGCGGTGACCGACGATGCCGAGCGCGAGGTGCTGTTCCGCGAGATGGTCGATCGGATGTACGCCCACGGCAAGGCGGTCAGCGTCGCATCGTTCTTCGAGATCGACGACGTGATCGATCCGGTCGACACCCGACGCTGGATCACCACCCTCTTCGATGCCGGCCCCGACACCCATCGCGCCGCCGCCGATCCGAGAGCACCTTCGCGTCGCCCCAACATCGACACCTGGTGACGGGCGCCGCGTTCGGAGCGGCGGTCGGTCAGGCGCCGCAGCCGGTCGCGAGCACGCGGGTGAGTTCGTTGCCGTCGTAGGTGTAGACGAGCACCGATGCCCCTTCGTAGTACCAGGCGTGCACCAACACCTCCATGCGGCCGTCGCCGTTGAGGTCGGCGACGTCGAGCACGCGGTAACGCTCGAGGACGTCGACGGACTCCTCGTCGGCATCCTGGTCGATCGACCAGAGCAGCACGGCGTCGGTGGTACGCGCCGTCGTCGTGTCGATCAACAGCAGCCCGGCGAAATCACCGGGCGTTCCGGGCCCGATGCCTGGTTGGACGAACTCGAACGAGGCGAGTGCCTCGTCATCGCCGTCGCCGTCGAGGTCGGTGACGACGAGTTGTTCGATGTCGCCCTGGGAGGCGTCGACCGGCCGATCGGCGAACGCTGCCTCGCCGAGGGCCCGATAGGCCTCTGGCGACGTCGACGTGACCGCGACCGGGCGCGGCTTCAGCGGCCACGGTTGCTGGAACACTGCGACGGCGTTGTAGCCGAAGCCGGGCGGTTCCGGTGCGGCGACGTCAGCGTCGATCGAGGGCCCGACCTGTCCGTCGAAGCACGCCTCGGTGTTCTCGCCGAGCACCACGGGCGTCTCACCGGCCAGGTTGCTCACGATGAACCGTGTGCCGGCCTCGACCCCGGGCCGGATCGGGTTGCCGCTGGGGTCTGCCGGTTCCTGCCAACGGTCCTGCTGCCATGCTCCCAGGAACAGCCAGCCGGCACTGTCGGCGCCGCCGACGAACAGCGGGACCAGAGCGTCGGCGGGGCCTGCTGGCAACGTCGTGTCCACAGCGGTCGAGGCGACCGGCTCGGTCGTGGTCGGTGCAATGGTGGTCGTCGTGGTCGTGGTGGACGACGTGGACGTGCTCGAGGTGGTGGTGAGCGTCGGCCCGGGCGTCGACTGCTCCTCGGTCGTGCACGCCGCGACGACGAGGCCGAGCAGCATCGCAGCGGCCAGCGCCAGTCGGCGTCGACTCTGCGGCGTCACGGGACCGTCACCGACTCACCCGGCTCGAGGAGGTGGAGGCGATCGGCAAGTCCGGCATCGGCGAGAGCCGTCTCGAACTGCTCGGGCGGCGAATCGAACCAGGTCGGGAGTCGACGGCGACCATCCTCCGGAGCGTAGGTCCCCCAGTGGATCGGCACCACGATGCCGGGTCGGATCAATCCGGTGGCCGTGGCTGCCCGGCTCGGGTCGAGATGGCCCGTTCCGAGCGAGGAGCCCCATCCCCAGATCGGCAACAGCGCGATGTCGATGTCGCCGAGCAGGGCCATGTCGTCGAAGAGATCGGTGTCGCCGGGGAAGTAGACCCTGCTGCCTTCGCCGGTCACGACGTAGCCGACCGGCGGTGCCGTCACCCGGCTGTGCGGACCCCGACCGTGTTTGTGGGCCGCGGGAACCACCTCGGCCGTCACCATCGGTCCGTCGAGATCGACGGTGTCGCCGACGCGTACCTCGGTCACGTCACCGAAGCCGGCCGAGCGCAGCAGGCGTCCCGTCCCGAAGGGTGTGATGATCCTGGCGTCAGGACGGATCCGGCGCAGCGATGGAAGGTGGAGGTGATCGAGGTGTGCATGTGACAGGAGCACGGTGCCGACGTCGGCGACGTCCGGGGTCGGCACGGGGCGCCGCCGACGCAGATGGGCGACTCGCCGGGTGAGCAACGGGTCGGTCAGGATCCGCTGACCTCCGACCTCGACGAGCGCCGAGGCATGTCCCACCCACTGCACCTTCATCGCGCCAGGCTATTGCCGAGCCGTTCGTGCCGCCGGTCGGGCACCCGCGCGCCGGCTCAGCCGAGGTCGGGCCAGCGGCGTTGCTGGCGGCGACGCAGACCGGCGGTGCCGAGCTTGCGGCGCTCGGCAAGGGCCCAGTCCCGGCGCCAGCCGGTGTGATCAGGCCCCGTGAGGGCGGGGCTGGTGCCTGCGGCGGCGCGTCGGCGCGCGGTCCAGAAGTCGGTGATCGCCTCGTCGCCGAGTGTGGTCACCGCCGTTTCGATGCGGGCGTTGAAACGTCGCGTCGGCTCACCGTCCTCCGGTCGCAGCGGTGCGCCGAACACCACCTTGGTACGACCGGGCTTCGGACGTTTCATCCCCTTGCCGAAGATGGCGCCGGTGCCGTCGATGAACACGGGCACGATCGGAGCGCCCGTGCGAGCCGACAGGTACGCCGCGCCCCCTTTGAAGTCCTGCCCCCAGCCATCGGGCGAGCGGCCGCCTTCCGGGTAGATGACCAAGCTGTATCCGTCGTCGATCAGGCTCTTGATCATCTCGGACGACTTGCGCCCGGTCAGCTCGCGGTCGATCGGGATCGCATTGAGGGAGAGTGCGGACAGTGCGGCCTTCCACTTCTTGTCGAAGAAGTAGTCCGCGGCGGCGGCGACGACCAGCTTGTGGCGCCAGGTGGCCGGCACGGACCGGATCATCAGGCCGGTGTCGAGATGGCTGTGGTGGTTGGGGGCGAAGATCACCGCCGGAGGATCCTCGGAGTTCGCCAGGTCGGCGAGTCGGTCGGTTCCCAGGATCTCCGGTGACGCCAGCACGCGAGCAGCGAGGCGCACCGGGCCCTCGACCATCACCGTGCGCGCCGAGGAGGCCAGTGGACGCCGTGCCCACTCGGTGTCGTAGTGGGCGCCGAGCCCGGACACCTCCGGCGGCACCTCGACACCACGGGGCACCGTCGGCGCTCGGTAGGGGAACCCGAAGTTGCGCAGCGGCATCGTGATGCGGCGTACGGCGTGCTCGGCGACGCCGGTGGCCCGTTGGGCCCGCTGGAGGTTCCGATCGACCATCGCCGCCCTACTTCACATCCGCGATCATGAGCGGCGGGGTCTTGATGTGTGTGATCGTCGGCGAGCGACCGACGGTGTCCGACGCGATTTCGAGGGCGTCGTTCATCGTCGATGCCGGCGTGAAGCCGAGCTTGCGCACCGTCGCGGCGTCGCCGCCGACGATGATGACCTTGCCGACGTGTTTCAGTGCGTGACTGCCCCAGTACCACATGTAGAACGGGTGCACGCCGTGATACGCGTTGGTGGTGCGGTAGAGGTGGCGGTACCAGTCGTCCTCGGCGTACTGCTGCTCCCACTTCTGTGACATCACGTGGGGATCGGTGGTGTCGGCGAGCACCTCCTCGAAGAAGTCGATGTAGCTGGGGTGGTGCACCGGGTGGAATTCGTTGGTGGTCGGGTGGGTGAGGATCACCACACCGCCTTCACGCACCAGCGGCTTGCCCCGGTACAGGTTGAAGAAGTAGCCGAGCCCGGTACACATCACCAGGATCGGGTTCATGATCGAGTGCACGTTGTACGGGCAGATGTAGGGGATGCCCATCGTGAGGATGTCGGTCTGCCCCTCGACCTCGACCAGTTGCTGGTCGTACACGTGCTGCGTCGTGATCTTGTGGACCGCCTCGACCTCGCCGCACTGGATGCTGGTCATCTGGTGCGGCGCCTCGATGCCGTGGAAGATCTTGCGGGCGAGGCGCGGCGGCGTCTTCGCCAGCGACTTTGCCGTGCCGAGATACAGCGCCCGGTCCTTGGCGTTCCACTCCCACTCACGCTTCGAGAGGAACTCGAATGGCTGCGGGAAGGTGTCGGTGTTGAGCGTTGTCTCGATCTGGAACACCTTGGGGCCGTGGTCGCGCATCACCTTGCCCATCCGCCACGTGCTCTTGTGGAGCTCGGACGCGTGCTGGTCCATGAAGGAGTGCGATGCCTCCATGGTGGTCGGATTGTGGTGATGGCGCAGCGAGCGGTAGCTGGCGAGGCCGACGGCGGTCGACTTCCACCCGCCGTCCATCGCCACGAGATTGATGTTGACGTAGACGAGCAGGTCGGACTCCGCGGCGCGTTTGTTGATCTCGATCTCCTCGCCCTGGTCGGTGGTGCCCAGGAAGGCCAGGTTGTCGGGATCCTCGGCGTCGTGCTGGTACAGCAGACCGCGGGGCTCGAACGCGTCGTAGACGCGGTCGCCGAGGGCGTGGCGTAGCTCGAATTCGTGCATGCGCCGGTGCAGGGCGAGCGCAGCGATGATGTGGACGTCGTCGACGCCGGCATCGGCGGCCATGGTGAGCACTTGTTCGATGATCCGTTGGCGCAGGTCGGGGCGGCGCATCTTCGGGAGCGGCAGGCTGACGTCGTCGAACGCGATCGTCAGCTTCATGCCGGGGAACAGCAGCGACGGCAGCGGGTCCATGTCGATCGGGTCGAGCAGGGCGATGCGGATCGCGCCGTCGATGTCGTCGATGGCCTCGTGCGGCTCCGGCGCGTAGATCACCCGGCTGCGGTCGGCGGGCAGCTTCTCGAGCCGGAATCCCTCCCCGTGCCAGAACAGCGTGGGCGGTGTCGACTTGTCGACGTCGAGAACGAAACCAGGGCGAGGCATCAGTGAAGGACCCTTCGTGAATGAACGCGCGGCGAGGGAAGCGCCAGCGACGAGCCGCACAGGCCGAGTAGCCGAAGCGGAGCGGAGGTGATCGAGGTCATCATCATGGACGGAACGCGATCTTGACGGCGCCGCGGCGACCGGCGGTGGCAGCGTGGGCGATCGCGTCGACGTGGTCGGACAGGGGATAGGTGGCCGACAGCAGCCGTTCGGCGCGTAGGTCGTTCGCGGTCTCGATCGCCAGGTCGAACGTGCGGACGGTTCGGCCATCGGGGAGGTGTTCGGTGCCGTAGGTGTAGGCGCCCTTGAGTTCGGTCTCGCGGTGCCAGAGGCCGGTGAGGTCGAGCGTGACGTCGGCGGGCATCCCGAGCAGCACCACCCGGCCACGCGGCCGGGTGATGCGGAGACTGTCGGCGACGGTGGCGCTGGTGCCGACGGCGTCGATCGTGACATGGGCGCCCGACGACAGGTGGTCGCCGACCATGTGACAGCCCGCCGCCCGGCGAACCGCACGGGCCAACTCGTCGGGGCCGACGACGACGTCGGCGCCGAACTCTTTCGCGAACTGCCGCTGGTGCGGGTAGCGAGCGCCGACGATGATGCGGACGTCGGGCACGTAGCGTCGCAGGCCGGCGATCGCTGCCAGGCCCATCGTGCCGGCGCCGAGCACGGCGACGATCGCCGGCGAAGCGGTGTCCTGTCGTGACGCCACGACCGGCGCCGCGAGGAGCGCTGCGTGGATGCCGCCGGCGAAGGGTTCCACGAGCACGGCGCGCTCGTCGGGCATGTCGTCGGCGACGCGGTGGAGCTGGGTCTCGTGGGCGACGAACCCGGGCGCCCAGCCTCCGCCGGTCGAGCAACAGAAGCCGGTCTGGATCCCGGGCTCGAGGTCGCCCGTGGCGAGATGGGCGTAGTCGTCACCGTCTCCGGGCGCGGCGCCCGCGAACGGTGGAGCGACGCCGCGAGCCTCGTGGCCGAGGACGGGTTCGAGCACCACCCGGGAGCCGTCCTCGAGTTCACCGACCACCTCGTGGCCGGGTACGAAGGGAAACGACACCCAGTCCTCGAAGTACAGCGAGGCGTGACCCTCGACGAGCGACAGATCCGACCCGCAGATCCCGGCGAGTCGGGTGCGCACGCGGTGCCAGTCGGGTCCCGGCAGTTCGGGATCGTCGACCGAGGTGTACTCGAGCGGTCCGATCTTGGTCGCCGTGACCGGTGAGATCGCCGACGCGATGCGCGCCATGCCCAGGCGCGGCACCGAGCGTGCGACGCGCAGGGCTTTCATCTCCGAACCTCACCGGTGACGCCGGTGCCAGCCACCGGCGTCACCGGTCGCGGGCCGCCGAAGCGTTCGCGGCGTTGGCGTTCGGAGAGGAGCGGGCCGATCGGCAGTTTCGGTCGTGGACCGCCAGGAGCCTTGCTCCAGTGCTCGACGAGCCAGCCGCGCTTGCGGGCGATCGCCGCGAGTCGGGTCTCCGGGTTGACCGCGACGGGGAAGCCAACCGCTTCGAACAACGGCAGGTCCGAGGAAGAATCGGCGTAAGCGACGCACTCGTCGAGATGGAACCCTTCCGCCTCGCAGTAGTCGGAGAGGACCTGGGCGCGTGCCTCGCCGGTCGGTGGCACGGTGTGCATCTCGCCCGAGTAGGTGTTGTCCGGTCGGATCGCCATTTCTGCGGCGACGATCTCGTCGAACAGTGGCCGCAACCCTTCGACGTTGAAGCTCAATGCGCCGGTGATCAGGATGGTGCGGTGGCCGAGCGCGCGGTGCTGACGCACGCGCCGCATCCCCTCCGGGAACGACTTGGTCATGATGATCTGACCGAACATCTCCCGTGCGTCGCGTTCGATCTGTTCGACCGGTGCATCCTCGTAACGGCGGTAGAAGTGGCGCAGGAAGTCGCTGCGATCGGCGCGGTCGAGCTTGAGGAGCCCGGGCCCCTCGAGGAGCGTCCGTAACACGTAGCGGATCCGCTCGGGCGTGTCGAGGCGGCGTGTGGCCAGCCACGAGTAGCTCTCGACGACGTTCGAAGAGATCAGCGTGTTCTCGAGGTCGAAGGCCACGACCTGGCGCTTCGGGTCGAGCACCTGCTTGCGGAGTCGGGCCATGCGGTCGATGGACTGGGAAGGGCCGGGCGTGGTCTTGACGCGGGCGTGCTGGACGATCGAGGGGAGGTGGATCTGGGTGATGTAGGTCGGCCAGTCGACCGACCGAGGGTCGAAGTTGAACGTGGCTCGGTCCTCATCGCTGAGTTCGCCCCAGGTCAGCATCAGGTTGTCGACCTGGTAGATCGCCTCACATTCGGTGTACAGCCCGTACAGCTCGACGTAGGTGAGCGCCCGCTCGACCTCGGTCCGCTTCATCTCGATCTGTGCCGACCACTCGGCCTGGCGTCCACGCAGCGGCAGGTTCTGCAGCACCTTCTCGCCAGCCGTGAGGATCGTCTTGGCCCGGTTGAGTTGTCCCTGCACGCGACCGCGGCCCGGGAAGCGGAACTCCGGCACCACGATCGGCTGACCCTTGGCGTCGTAGATCGGATGCTCGAGAAACCAGCCGCTCACGTTGTCGACGAGCATGCGGTATTTCAGCGGGTTGATGCCGCCCGACGCCACCTGGGTGATCTCGGGGGCGCGCTCGGGACCGAGTGCGGCCACCGCGATGATCGCTGCGACGACGATGTCGACCGGGATCACGTCGACAGTGCCCTCGGGCACCCCGGGGAACTCGTCGAGCAGCCCGCGGGCGTAGGAGATCAGCACCGGCTCGGCCATCCGGAACCCACGGATCCATCCCGGTCGGGGCTCGGCGAGTGCGGACTCGATGATCGACGGCCGCACGATCGACACCGGCACGGATCCTTTGACGTCGGTGAGCGCCTGTTCACCCAGGGCCTTCGTGAAGGCGTAGGCGTCGGGCCAGCCGACGCTGGCAGCGCGCGCCCTGCCGGCCTCGACGAGCTGATCCTTCACCCATTTCTCGCGCAGTTGCTCGGTCTTGGACGCCAGCGCGGGCGCCCCTGCGGCGCCGAGCTCGGTGCGGGCTTCGCTTCGGAAGTGTTCGAGGCGTTCCTTCGCGCGACTCGCCGCATCGGCGTCGGAGCGGAGCCGTCGACTGGCCTGCACCTCGCTGCGCCAGTCGATGCCGATGTCGAAGGGTCCGTCGCTGACGAGCTTCTCGGGAGCGTTGCCACGCCGGTTGCCGGCGACGTAGCAGGTCGACACGGCGACGAGGTGTGGGGTGATGCCGATCTCGTTGCAGAGGTCCGCGATGCGCGACGGCCCGAGCAGGTTGATCTCGACCGCCGAGTCGAGGGGTGAATCGAACGACACCGCAGCCGCTGAGTGGATCACGATGTCGCATCCTGCAAACGTCGCACGGTCGGCGTCGTTCAGCCCGAGTCCGTCACGCGTCACGTCGCCGGACACCGTGGTGACCCGGCCGGTGACGTCGGCGAAGTCGACACCTCGCTCGTCGCACTCGGCACGGAGCCGGTCGAATGCATCGTTCTTGAAGATCTCGCGCTCGGTGCGGCGGGCAGCGCTCGTGCGTTGACCGTCGCGTACGAGCAGGACGAGCTCGCAGCCGGGAACCGACCGCAGCAGCCGTTCGACGAGCGCCGTGCCGACGAAACCCGTTGCGCCGGTGATGGCGATCCGTTTCCCCGCGAGCGATTCGGCGATCACGGTTGACGTGTCTAGCACAATCGTCTACCAATTGGTAGAGAGATGAGCGAAGATGGCTGAGCGATCGACCCGAGATCGGATCCTGGCGGCGGCGCTCGATCTGTTCGGGACCCGAGGCGTCGACGCCGTGTCGCTGGACGAGATCGCTCGAGCCGTCGGCGTGCGCAAGCAGACCGTGCTGTACTGGTTCGCGTCGAAGGACGATCTCGTCGACGAGGTGCTCGCCGTTGCGGCTGCAGAGTTGGTGATCGTGATCGATGCGGCGCTGCGTGCTGCACCGGACGATCCGCTCGACCGGATCGACGCGGTCGTGCGAGCCGTGTTCCGACCGGCCGTGCGCCGCCCCGCCCTGCTCGGGCTGATCCGCGAGGTCAGTCGGCTCGACTCTGCACCCGCCGAGCGGCTGCGGTTTCGCATCCAGTCGCTCGTGGACCGTGCCGTCGGCTACCTGGGTGCCGAGATGGCGGCCGGTCGCCTCCGCCGCGGCGACCCGCGTCTCGTGGCCGCCCTCGGCTACGCCACCCTCACCGGCATCGCCACCGAGCCCGAGGCGCTCCGTGCCGTCGGGTGGCAGCCGACCCCCGCCGGCCTGCGGCGCCTCCGCGACGAGCTGCGAGGGTTCCTCCGCGCCGCGCTGGCCCCGTGACGACGACGCGCTGCGGCTCGGTGCCGAGTACCGGCTGACCGGCGTGATCAGGCCGGGGTTCGGGCGCGGAAACCCGCTTCGGCGGCAGCGACGGTTGCGAAGATGTGATTCGGGCCGATCAGGTCGGTCAGCTCGTAGCGGTCGAGTTCTTCGCGGACCTCGGGCATCACCTCGGCCAACACGAGCGTGACCCCGTTCGTGGAGAGATTCGCGACGATGGCCCGGAGCGACTCCGCACCGGACATGTCGATGTCGGGAATGGCGGCCGCATAGAGACACACCCACTCGGGCGGCTCGTCAGACGCGCCGAACGAGAGCAGCTCGTCGGTGAAGTGCTCGGCGTTCGCGTAGTAGAGCGGCGCAGAGAACCGGTACACGACGAGCCCCGGTTCCGTTCGGGCATCCGGGGTGACCGGGCCCGCCTTCCAGTGACCGGCCTGGTCGCCGGTCGTCGGAGACATCACGGCGGTCGGCGGACGGTACGAACGCCGGAGATGGTCGATGATCGACAGCACGATGGCGACGATGATGCCTTGCAGCACGCCGACCAGGACGACGGTGCCGGCGGTGATCGCCGCCACCACGAACTCATCGCGCCGGAGCTTCCAGATGCGCTTCATCCCGGCGGCGTCGACCAGTTCGATGCCGATCAGGAATACGACGGTCGCCAGCACCGCTTCGGGCATGTACTGCAGCGGTGCCGTGAGCCAGAGCAGGACGATCGCAACGATGACGACGGTCGTGACCGACGCCAGTTGGCTCTTGCCGCCGGCACCGTCGACCATCTGGGTCTTGGTCGGGCTGCCGTTGACGACGAAGGTGCCGGTGAACGCGGCGCCGAGGTTGGCGGCACCGAGGCCGACGAGGTCGACGTTCTCGTCGAACGTGTCGCTGTACTTCGCTGCGTAGGCCCTCGATGTCGCGGCGCTCTGGGCGAGGATCAACACGAAGATCGAGATCGCAGTTCCCATCAGTGTCGGCACATCACTCCAGGGCACCGCCGGAAAGCTGATGCTCGGAAGTCCGCTGGGCACCGAGCCCAGTGTGGCCACGCCGTGGTCGGCCAGGTCCCACTGCCAGCTGATCAGCATCGCGCCGATCACGGCGATGAGCGCTCCCGGAATCTTGGCGGAGATCGCCTTGCCCCCCAGGATCACGATGACCACTCCGGCGGACACGGCCACGGTCGACCAGCTGATGTCGCCGATGTTCTCCATCGTGCTCCAGAACTTGGCGAGCGTGTTGTCGAACTTCGTACCGTCGATCGTGACGCCGCTCCCGGTCGGGATCCCGAGCATGCCCCCGACCTGGCCGAAGGCGACCTGGATGCCGACACCGGTCAGGAACCCGATGAGCACCGTTCGCGACATGAAGTCGGCGAGGAAGCCGAGGCCGACCAGGCGGGCGACGATGAGCAGGCCGGCAGCCATCAGCGCCACCATGCCGGCGAGGGCGACGTACTGATCGGACTGCGCCGTGGCCAGACCGGCCAGCCCCGCCGCCAGGATGGCGGCCGTCGCCGAGTCCGCACCGACGACGAGGTGGCGCGACGAACCGAGCAGGGCGAACAACAGCAGCGGGACGAGGATCGTGTAGAGCCCGGTGATCACCGGCATGCCGGCGATCGACGTGTACCCCATCACCTCGGGAATGGCGAGCGCCGCCAGGGTGACGCCGGCGATGACGTCGGTCGCCACCCCGCGTGGGTTCCAGGGGAGGATTCCCTGCATCACCGGGAACCGGTGCGCGGGGGTGGTGTGTTTCGTGACGTCCATCTGTTCTCCCCCAGGAACGAAGCCTGGCGCTCAGCTTGCGAGGATCTTTGCCTTCTCCGCGTCGAACTCGGCATCGGTCAGCACGCCGTCGGTGTGCAGCGCCGCGAGCTCCTTCAACTGCTCGACGGTGGTCATGGTCGCAGTGGCCGCCGGCGCTGCAGCAGGCGGTGCGGGCGGTGCCTCCATGACGGGCTGCGCATACTGCTGCTGCTCGTAGGCCTCGGCCTCAGCCTGGGTCTGGTACCTACGGTCCTGTCGGCGCCGCACGCGGCCGGACACGGCCGTTGCCGTACCGGCCACGACTGCGGTACCGACTGCGGCGCGCATGAGGGGTCGTCGTCTCAACATGATGTCCTCGCTCTCTCAGCTGGCGTCTGCCAGTACGGATTCCACTTCCTGGGCGATCTCGGTGGGAATGCGCCCACCTTCGATGAACACGCCGCCGGCGCGTCGCAGCGCATCGCCGAGCGGCGCGGCCCAGAGGTCCTCCCACACGATGAGGAGCACCGACGAACCCTCGGCGATCGACTCGGCCGCATGATCGATGTCCTCGGGGCCGATCACTCCGCCCACGGTGCCCTCGATTGCTGCGAACGCACTGAGCTCGTCGTGCTCGTCGACCTCGAGCACGACGGCGCTGCCATCGTCACCCTTGGCGACGAAGATCAGGTCGACGATGCGAATGAGCCCGGCGTCGACCAGCGAAGCGAGTCCAGGAGCGATCTCTCCTGAGAATTGGTTCTCCGGAAAGCCGATGATGATGTATTCGAGAGACGCAGTCATGAGACCTCCGTGTGAGGGGCTGGTGTCGCCCTGGGCGGCGGCACGACCGAACGGTAGGACATGCTTCACCCTCTCGGCCTCCCCCACATCGGATGATCTGGCTGTGGGTCGATTCCATGGCCGCGCCGTGCTCAGTCGTGTGCGAGAGCGTCGACGGCGACGGTCACCGCGAGCAGCAGCACGATGTCCGCATCGTCCTGCATCTCGACGCCGTAGGTGTCACGCACACGGAACCACTTCTTGGACACGGTGGCCACCCGGTCACCCTCGCACTCGATCTCGTACTCGTGGTCGACGATGTTGCCGTGCACCTTCAGGTCGTGGCCCCCGTCGACGTCGACGTGGAAGCGATCGCGCAGTCCCACGAGTGCCTTCTTCACGGTCGCCTCACGTCCGCCCACGTCGATCTTGATCGCGTCGCGGACCGAGAGCTTGCGCTCCCGAATCGTGGCGACTCTGCTGCCGTGCAGATTTTCGAGCGCCCATGTGTCACGAACGCGGGCGACCTTGCCGTTGACCTTGAACTGCCGATCTCCGTGGTCGTCTTCGATCCAGTAGTCGTCGCCGACGGCGATGAGGCGTTCGCGCATCATGAACCGCCGTGTGGATTCGTGACGTCCTCGTTTGCGGAGTGCCATGAGACCATCCTCGCCAGGACCTCCCCTGGGCGAATCCCCCGATGTGGGCGATGCGAGTGACGTCGGGTCGACCGTACGGTCGGGTCGTCCGATTCACCCGCTCCCAGGAGACCCCAATGCTCGCATACGACTATCCCATCCTCGGCGTGTTCTGGTCGATGTTCATCTTCTTCCTGTTCTTCGCCTGGCTGATCCTGCTGTTCCGGGTGTTCGCGGACATCTTCCGTTCCGACATGGGCGGGGCGGCCAAGGCGGTGTGGTCGATCTTCGTGATCCTGGTGCCGTTCCTCGGGGTGTTCGTGTACGTGATCGTGCACGGTGACGGCATGCGCCATCGCGACGTCGCGGTCGCCCAGCAGAACGAGGCGGCGTTCCAGGCCTACGTGCAGCAGGCTGCGGGCTCGGGTGGCGTCGCCAGCGAGCTGAGCAAGCTGTCGGACCTGCATGCGTCGGGTACGTTGACCGACGCCGAGTTCGAAGCCCAGAAGGCGAAGCTCCTCGCCACCTGATCATCGACGTCGCCACTCAGAGTTCCATTCCGACACATCAACCGAAGGACGTCGTGCGTCATGGTCCACCGACATGTTTCCAACGATGAAGCGCTCGATCCGGCCTATGCGGGCCGGTTCGCAGGTGCTCCGATTCCGAAGAACCGGATGCCGGACGTGGAGTCCATGCCGGGCGCCGTGTATCGGATGATCCACGACGAGCTGTTGCTCGACGGGAGTTCGCGTCTGAACATGGCGACGTTCGTGACGACGTGGATGGAACCCGAGGCCGAGAAGTTGATGGCCGAGACGTTCGACAAGAACATGATCGACAAGGACGAGTACCCGCAGACCGCCGAGATCGAGCGGCGCTGCGTGAACATCGTCGCCGACCTGTTCCACGCGCCCAGCGACGGCGACGCCATCGGCGTGTCGACGATCGGTTCCAGCGAGGCGGTGATGCTGGGCGGCCTCGCGATGAAGTGGAAGTGGCGTCAACGCCGGGAGGCCGCCGGACTCCCCACCGACAAGCCGAACATGGTGATGGGTTCCAACGTGCAGGTCGTGTGGGAGAAGTTCTGTCGCTACTGGGACGTCGAGCCGCGCTACGTGCCGCTCACGCACGACCGCTTCACCGTGGTGCCCGAGACCGTCATGGAGTACGTCGACGAGAACACGATCGGCGTGATCCCGATCCTCGGCACCACCTACACCGGCGAGTTCGAACCGATCGAGGAGATCCACGACCTGGTCGTGGCGTACAACGCCGAGCACGGCACCGACATCCCCATCCACGTCGACGCAGCCAGCGGTGGCTTCGTGGCGCCGTTCCTCCATCCGGCGTTGCGTTGGGACTTCCGGTTGCCGCAGGTCAAGTCGATCAACGTGTCCGGTCACAAGTACGGCCTGACGTACCCGGGCATCGGCTTCGTCGTGTGGCGCTCGGCCGACGAGCTGCCCGACGACCTCGTCTTCCACGTCAACTACCTCGGCGGCGACATGCCGACGTTCACGCTCAACTTCTCGCGACCCGGCAACCAGATCGTCGGCCAGTACTACAACTTCGTTCGCCTCGGGCGCGACGGCTACCGCCGGATCATGGAGTCGCTACGCGACACCGCCATGCACATCTCCGCCACCGTCGCCGAGATGGGCCCGTTCGAGATCGTCAGCGACGGCTCGGCCATCCCGGTGCTCGCCATCAAGCTGAAGGACCCCTCGGCGTACACGGTGTTCCACGTTTCCGAGCAGCTGCGCACCCGCGGCTGGCAGGTCCCGGCGTACACCATGCCCGCCGATGCTCAGGACGTCGCCGTGTTGCGCATCGTCGTGCGCGAAGGCTTCGGCATGGACCTCGCCGACATGCTCCTCGACTCGCTGCGCAGCGCCATCGACCACCTCGAGGCCTACCCGCCACCGCACCGGGCCACAGATACCGGCTTCAGCCACACCTGAGCACAGACGCTCGAGGACGCGTCCGCGTCGCTCAGCGCTTGGTGTTGCGACGGCGCCGCGCGTGGCGCTCGAGCGCCAGATCGACCAGGCGGTCGATCAGGTCGCCGTACGTCATCCCGGCGTGCATCCAGAGCTTGGGGAACATCGAGATCGGCGTGAACCCGGGCATCGTGTTGACCTCGTTGCACAGGAACCCGCGGCCGTTGCCGGCGTCGTCCATCTCGTAGAAGAAGTCGACGCGGGCGAGACCGTCGCAGCGCAACGCCCGGAACGTGTCGATCGCCAGCGAGCGCACACGTTCGACCTCATGGTCGGGCAGCGGCGCCGGGATGAGGAGCTGGGCGCCGTCGGTGACGTACTTGTCCTCGTAGCTGTAGAACTCGTCGCCCGGCACGATCTCGCCGGGGAGCGACGCATCCGGCTCGGTGCCCCCGAGCACCGCCACCTCGATCTCGCGTCCGACGATGGCCTCTTCGACGACGACCATCTCGTCGTAGGTCAATGCGTGGTCGATCGCCTCGCGCAGCGACTCGACGGTCGTGGCCTTCGACACGCCGACCGACGATCCCATGTTGGCCGGCTTCACGAACACCGGCAGTCCGAGGTCGTCTGCCAGTGCAGCCGCCCACCCAGGCGTCATCTCGTGTTCGGCGAACGCCCGGTGACGCGCCTGGGGGATGCCCGTTGCGCTGAGCACCTGCTTCGCCATCGCCTTGTCCATCGCGACGGCGGAACCGAGCACGCCGCTGCCGACGTAGGCGACGTTGGCGAGGTCGAGCATGCCCTGCACCGTGCCGTCCTCGCCCATCGGGCCGTGCAGCAGCGGCAGCACGACGGTGACCTCGTCGGACGACGCCGCGTCGGCGAGCATCGGCGTCGGCGACACGTCGGTGCCCATCGGGTTCAGACGCCCGGGAACGGCATGGGGCCCTTCGATCAGCGCGTCGACGGCTTCGTGCGCGAGCGCCCATTGGCCTTCGGTGGAAATGCCGACGGGGGTGATCCGGTAGCGCGCCGGGTCGGCGGCGCGCAGCACGTGCGCAGCGGTGGTGCACGACACGTCGTGTTCGGCCGATTCACCGCCGAACAACACCACCAGGTGAATGCGCTCGCCGGAGTGCCGCGTGGGGGTCATCGGCCCACGGTACCGTCGGCGCTTGTGAGGATTCGTGCATCCGAGGCGGCCGACGGCATCGGTGGCCGGCTGATCGGTCCTGACGTCGAATTCGACGGTGCGTCGTTCGATTCCCGTTCGACGGCGCCGGGCCAGCTCTTCGTGCCGATCGTGGCAGAACGCGACGGACACGAGTTCGTCGGCGCCGCCCGCGAACGGGGAGCGGTGGCGCACCTCACCAGCCGACCTGATCCGTACCGGCGCGACGGCACCGCCATCGAGGTCGCGGACACCTCCCTGGCACTGCTCGCATTGGCGGCCTGGGCGCGTCGACGTCTCGACGCCCAGATCGTCGGCGTCACCGGCAGCGTCGGCAAGACCTCGGCGAAGGATCTCATGGCTGCGACGTGCGGTGCGGGTCGGCGCACGACGGCCAACGAGCGGAGCTTCAACAACGAGCAGGGCCTACCGGTCACGATCCTCAATGCCCCCGATGACACCGAGGTCCTGATTCTCGAGATGGGCATGCGCGGGTTCGGCCACATCAGCCAGCTGTGCGAGATCGCCCGTCCCGACATCGGCGTCGTCACCGTGGTCGGTCATGCCCACACCGAACTGGTCGGCGGCATCGACGGCGTCGCCCGCGCCAAGGGAGAACTGGTGGAGGCGCTGCCGGCATCCGGCACCGCAGTGCTCAACGCCGACGATCCACGGGTCGCGGCGATGGCGTCACGCACCGGCGCCTCGGTGGTCACGTTCGGCGCGGCCGGTGACGTGTGCGTCAGCGGCGTGGAACTCGATGCGCTCGCACGCCCCCGTTTCCGGTTGGAGACACCGTGGGGCAGCGGCACCGCACAGCTCGCCGTGCCGGGGGCCCACATGGTCGTCAATGCAGCGGCGGCCATCGCCGTCGCGGGCGTCGTCGGTGTGGATCTGGGTGCGGCGCTCGACGCCCTCTCGACGGCGACCCTGTCGGGCATGCGCATGGAGATCACCACGGCACCCAGCGGCGCGACGATCGTCAACGACGCCTACAACGCCAATCCCACGTCGATGCGCGCCGCACTCGATGCGCTGGCAGCGATGGAGGCGTGTCGACGTGTGGCAGTGGTCGGTTTGATGGCCGAGATCGACGATCCCGAACCGGCACATCGGAAGATCGCCCGACGAGCGACCGAACTGGGTCTCGACCTGGTGGCCGTCGGCACCGACCTCTACGGCATCGAACCCAGCGACGATCCGCTCGGCATGCTGGGGCCGCTCGGTCCCGGCGACGTGGTTCTCGTCAAGGCGAGTCGTTCGGCCGGGTTGGAACGCGTGGTCGCCGAGCTGGTCAGAGCAGACGGGTCGCATTCGTCGGCGTGAACGGCTCGCCGCCGTCCTCCACCGACAGGAACGCCGAACTCGGCAGCCGTCGGAGGTCGACCCACCAGGCGAGGAAGAGGGCGAATGCGGCGCCGAAGCCGAGCACGGCCCTGGCGCCGATCCACTCGATGACGACACCGAACACGAGGTTGCCGATCGGCACGGTGCCACCGAATACCATGAACCACAGCGGCATGACGGTGGCGCGCTCGGTGTTCTTCATGTTCAGCTGGAACGTCGTCGTGATCGCGGTGGCGGTCATGAAGTAGAAGAACCCGAGCACGAAGCCCACGGGGAAGGCGAGTGCAGGTCCCCGAATCTGCGAGAACAACGCGAGGGCGACGGCGAAGCCCGTGAACCCCCGCACGATGAGCACCTTGCGGTCGATCGACGACAGGAACGTCCCGACCGACAGCGCCCCGAGGAACGCGCCGGCACCCCAGGTGGCGTACAGCCATCGGTAGGTGGCGCTCGCCGGTGCGATGTCGAAGTTGAGTCGGGCGACCGACGGAAACAGCCCGATGTAGACCAGGCTGAACAGCGAGAACAGGAACATGCCGAGCAGCAGCCGGTTGAGCACCAGGCGCTCCTTGGCGATCTTCAAGCCGACCGTCAGCGACCGCAGGCCACGAGCGGTGTTGCCGCTGCGCACATCGGGCATGCGCACGATCAGCAGTGCGGCGATGAAGAACAGGTACGTCCCGGCGTTGACGAGGAAGATGCTCGACACGCTCATTCCCGCCACGGCGAGCACGGCGGCGAGTACGGGACCGATCACCCTGGTGCCGTTGATCATCGCCGAGTTCAGCGAGATCGCGCCCGGCAGGTCCTGGCGGTGCACCAGCAACGGCATCGACGACTGGAACGCCGGGGCGTTCAGTGCATTGGCGATGCCGATGCCGAGCTGAGCTGCGAAGATCGTCCACAGGGCATGGTCGCCGGACACGAAGTAGGCGATCGCGATGGTCAACACGACCGACGCGGTCTGCATCGTCAACTGGAGCTTCTGCTTCGACACACGGTCAGCGATGACGCCACCCGGGATCGAGAGCACCAACAGTGGGCCCAGCTGGGCGAACACCATCAGACCGACGAGTGCGGGACGGCCGGTGCGGTCGTCGATGTAGGCCGGCAGCGTGAAGTTCTGCATCCAGGTGCCGACGTTCGACAGCGCCAGGCCGATGAAGATGATCCGGAATCCACGGTACGACAGCGCCGCCCGGGCGGTGCCGGGCTTGTGGTGGTGGTCGGGTGGCGATTCGGTCGTGGCGGACGTGGTCATCGGGGTGGCGTCATCGGGGGAGGCGTCATCGAGGTGGCGGTTCGTCGACGTCACGGCGACGTCTTGACCCGCGGGTCAAGTTACCGGACGGAGTGGGACCTCAGCGGAACTGGCGGAAGCAGGCCCGGATGTCGTCGACGAAGAGGTCCGGGACCTCGAACGCACTGAAGTGCCCACCCCGAGGCTGTTCGTTCCAGTAGCGAATGTCGGTGAAGGCCCCCTCGACCCAGGCGCGAACGGGCGGCACGATTTCCTTCGGGTAGGCCGTGAAGCCCGAGGGGATCGTCACCGTTGCCGGTCGGGGACCCTTGCCGAAGCTCTCCCAGTAGATGCGAGCCGACGAGGCGCCGTTGGCGTTGACCCAGTACAGCATCACGTTGTCGAGCAGTTCGTCGCGTCCGAGCACGTTCTCCGGGTGTCCGTCGCAGTCGGTCCACGCCCAGAACTTCTCGAGGATCCACGCCGCCTGGGCGGCGGGGGAGTCGACGAGCCCATAACCGATCGACTGCGGTCGCGTCGACTGCTCCTTGGAGTATCCCGAGTCCCACTCGGCGTAGTAGGCGAGGCCGTCGAGCGCCCGCTGCTCCTCCGGTGTCGGCTCGCCGTCGATCTTCGGTCGGGCGCCCATTGCCAACGTGACGTGGATCGCGCTGCAGTGGTCGACGTCGGTGCCGCCGATGGCCGTCGTGATCGCCGATCCCCAGTCACCTCCCTGTGCCACGTAGCGGTCGTAGCCGAGCGCCGCCATCAGGTCGGCGAACACCTGGCCGATCCTCTGGACGCCCCAGCCGGTGCCGGTGGGTTTCCCGGAGAATCCGAAGCCGGGCAGGGAGGGAGCGACGACGTGGAATGCGTCGGCGGCGTCGCCGCCGTGGGCGGTCGGGTCGGTGAGCGGCTCGATCACCTTGTGGAACTCGACGATCGAGCCGGGCCAGCCGTGGCTGATCAGCAGCGGCATCGCGTCGGCGTGCGGGGAGCGGACGTGGACGAAGTGGAGGCCGGGATCGCCCAATCCCTCGACCGGCATCGTGAACTGGTCGAACCGGTTGAGCAGCGCTTCGCGCGCCCGCCAGTCGTAGCCGTTCGCCCAGTGGTCGCAGACCTCGTGCACGTAGGCGAGCGGCGTGCCCTGCGACCAGTCGTCGACCAGTTCGGCCTCCGGCCATCGGGTGTTGCGCAATCGCGCCCGCAGGTCGTCCAGCACGGCCTCTGCGATGTCGATTCGAAACGGCGTGATCGATCCCATCGGCGCGACCCTACGCACGCCTCGCGCCACATCACCCATCGAAAAATGTGCGCGGCCATGCCCCCAGCGGGACGATCCGCACACGTTTCAGCAGTCGTTCCGAACTGTGTGCGGATCGTCCCGTTGGTGACGCTGCTCTGCTCATTTTTCGGGGGTGGGGGCGACGGGGGGTCATCGGGGGCGGGGGCCGTCGGAGGGCGGGCCGGCGAACAGTTGGGCCTTCTCCATCCAGTCGCGTGCCGAGTCGCCGGTGACGACGAGGTCGGTGTCGTCGACGTGGCGGCGCTGTGTGGTCACCAGGCAGAAGTCGACAGCTGGACCGACGACGGCTTCGTCGGCATCGTCGGGGCCGAACGTCCACGTCTCGCCCGACGGCGACGTCAGCTCCACGCGCACCGGGGTCGACGGCACCTCGAGTCCGCGGTTCACGTAGGTCCACCCACGCGTGATGAAGCCGAGTTGGGCGATGTGGCGCAGCCGGTCGCTCGTCGGTCGTGTCGCACCGACGGTGTCGACGATGTCCTGGCCGTGTGCCCACACCTCCATCAGTCGCGCCGTGAGGAACGACTTGGAGCCCATCGAGGGTCCGTACCACGCCACGCGAGTGTCGTTCTGCAAGCTCGACGCAGCCTCCGCGAGCCTCGCGCGGCCCGCCCGCCAGGCCACCAGGAGCTCCTCGGGCGACATCGCCCGGTAGGGGCCGAGCGTCATGTCGTCGGCCGACCCACCGCCGGTCCCCGAGCCGAGCAGCGCCGCCATCGTCTCCTGGAACGCCGCCGGATCGGTGACCGCAAGTGCGGCGTTGCGGTCGAAGTAGGTCAGGTGGCCGATCTGGTCGGCGACGGTCCAGCCCGGACTCGGCGTCGGCAACCGCCACTCGTCCGGGCCGAGCGTGGCGACGATGTCGTCGAGCACCTGTTGTTCGGCGAGCAGGTCGGCGAGCACATCGGAGACGTCCATGGTCCAGGTGTACCCGATGGGCGCACGGGCGTTCCGCTCGGAGCTGCGCTTCAGGGTCGATCGGGGCCGCTCCACTACGGTGGCGACCGTGACCATCGGCACCGTGATCCGCAGTCGGCTCGACACCCGCTCGGACGAGTACCGGGACAATCTCGCAGCGATGCAGCAGCTGTGGGACGGCGTCGCCGCCGAGCTGGCGAGCGTCCCGACGATCGGCGGCCAGCGCTACGTCGACCGGCATCGGGCGCGGGGCAAGATGCTCGTGCGAGAGCGCATCGAGGCGCTGGTCGATCCCGACACGCCGTTCCTCGAACTGAGTCCGCTCGCAGGTTGGGGGACCCAGGACCCCGTCGGTGTGGGGTCGGCCTGCGGAATCGGCATCGTCGAGGGCGTCGAGTGCGCGATCACGGGATCCGACATGACCTACCGCGGTGGATCGGCGAACCCGACGTCGTGGAAGAAGACCGCCCGGTTCAACGAGATCGCCCGCGAGAACCGCCTCCCGGTGATCAACCTCAACGAGTCGGCGGGCGCCGACCTGCCCCGCCAGGCCGACCTGTTCATCCAGGGTGGCGCCAGCTTCAAGGACCTGACGCAGCTCTCCAAGCTGGGCATCCCCTCGATCACGATGGCGTTCGGGCCGAACACCGCCGGCGGCGCCTACACGCCGGGGATGAGCGACTACACCGTGTTCGTCAAGGAGCGTGGCACGGCCTATCTCGGAGGGCCGCCGCTGGTGAAGATGGCGATCGACGAGATCGTCGACGAAGAGACGCTCGGCGGCGCCGAGATGCACTCCCGTACGAGCGGGCTGTCCGACTACCTCGCCGTCGACGAGCTCGATGCGATCCGTATCACCCGCGGCATCGTGCGCCACCTGCGCTGGACCAAGCTCGGGCCGGGCGCCACCGAACCCGACGACCCGCCGCTGTACGACCCCGCCGAGCTGCTCGGCTGCGCGTCGGCCGACGTGCGCATCCCGTTCGACATCCGCGAGGTGCTCGCCCGCCTGCTCGACGGCAGCCGCTTCGAGGAGTTCAAGCCGCTCTACGGCGACAAGCTCGTGTGTGGGTGGGGGTCGATCCACGGCTTCCCGGTCGGGATCCTCGGCAACAACGGGATCCTGTTCTCCGAGGAGGCCTCGAAAGGCGCGCAGTTCATCCAGCTGTGCAACAAGCGCGACATCCCGCTCGTCTTCCTGCACAACATCACCGGCTTCATGGTGGGCTCGAAGGCGGAGCAGGGCGGGATCATCCGCAACGGAGCGAAGATGATCAACGCGGTGTCGAACTCGAACGTGCCGCACTTCAACCTCATGGTCGGCGCCAGCTACGGCGCCGGGAACTACGGCATGGCGGGCAAGGCGTACAACCCGCGGTTCATCTTCAGCTGGCCCAACCATCGGGTGGCGGTGATGGGCCCGAAACAGCTCGCCGGCGTGATGGAGATCGTTGCCCGCAACGCCGCTGCCGGGCGCGGGACGGAGGTCGACGAGGAGGCGCTCGCCGCCCAGACGGCCGGGCTCGAAGCCCAGATCGACTACGAGTCGACCGCGCTGTACTCGACCGGACGGTTGTGGGACGACGGGATCATCCATCCTGCGGACAGTCGCACCGTGATGGGCATGGCATTGTCGGCGGTACACAGCAACATCGTGCAGGGCGCCACCGAGTACGGCGTGTGGAGGCACTGATGGAACCCGTTCGACGCGACATCACCCGCCTGCTGATCGCCAACCGCGGCGAGATCGCCGTTCGGATCGCCCGCACCGCCCACCGCCTGGGCATCTCCACCGTCGGCGTCTACTCCGAGCCCGACGCCAACGCGCTACATGTCGATTCGGTCGACGTGGCGGTCGCGCTCGGTGGTGCGACGCCGGCCGAGTCGTACCTGCGCGGCGACGCGATCATCGCTGCGGCGCTGGCGACCGGCGCCGACGCCATCCATCCCGGCTACGGCTTCCTCGCCGAGAACGCGGCGTTCGCCCAGGCGGTGATCGATGCCGGTCTCGTCTGGGTCGGCCCCACGCCCGGCCAGGTGACCCTCCTCGGCGACAAGGTCGCAGCGAAGCGTGCCGCGCTCGAGGCCGGTGTGCCGACGACGTCGATGATCGAGGTCGTCGACGGCCGTGTCGCCGACGGAGCGAGCGTGACCTATCCCGCACTGGTCAAGGCGGCGGCAGGCGGTGGCGGGCGCGGGATGCGCGTGGTGCGCAGCCCCGACGAACTCGACGACGCGGTCCAGGCGGCGTCACGTGAGGCGCTGGCGGCATTCGGTGACGGCGCGGTGTTCATCGAGCCATACCTCGAACGGGGCCGTCACGTCGAGGTCCAGGTGTTCGGGGATCGTTACGGCAACGTGGTGCATCTCGGCGAACGCGAGTGCTCGATCCAGCGGCGCAACCAGAAGATCGTCGAAGAGTCCCCCTCGCCGGGCATCTCCGACGAGGTGCGCACAACGCTCTGCGAGGGTGCCGTCGCGCTCGCCCGGCACGTCGGCTACGAAGGTGCCGGGACCGTCGAGTTCATGGTCGGCGCCGACTCCGATGGTTCGGCGACCATCACGTTCCTCGAGGTCAACACACGGCTGCAGGTCGAGCATCCGGTGACCGAGGCGGTGACCGGTCTCGATCTCGTGGAGCTGCAACTCCGCGTCGCCGCCGGTGAGCCCCTGCCGATCACGCAGGCCGATGTCACGATCACCGGTCATGCGATCGAGGTGCGCGTGGTCGCCGAGGATCCGGCAGCGGTCTGGATGCCGTCGACCGGGCGCATCGGAACGTTCTCGATCGGTGACGGTGGGCGAACCGGCGGATCCGATCCGTCGCTGGTCCGGGTTGACACCGGCGTGCGCGACGGCGCCGAGATCTCCTCCGACTACGACTCGCTCGTCGCCAAGGTGATCGCCCATGCGCCGAGCCGGGACCAGGCTGCCCGGCAGTTGGCCCGGGCGCTGCGCGGATCCCAGATCACCGGAATCCGCACCAACATCGACTCGCTGGTGGCGATCCTCGGCGAGGAGGACTACCTCGCCGCCGACACGCCGACGGCCTATCTCGACGAACATCCCGCGGTCCTCGCCCCGATCGGCCCCGCCGGCGACGACCGGGTCGCCCTCCTGCTCGGCGCGGTATTCGCACTCGAGGCGGAACGCCGCAACGCCGATCGCGCCACTCCGTTCGCACCCTCCGGCTGGCGCAACCTGCGCACGCAGGGACAGCGCCAGGTCTGGCTCGAGCCGATGGGTGAACACCTCCACGTCGAGTACGTGATGCGCCCGGAACGCTCCGCCGACGGATCGACCCGGTGGGCGGCATCGGTGTGGCTCGGGCCCTGGCCGGAGCCCGGCGAGACCGGTGCACTGACCGCCGACGATCGCACCGAACACCAGGTACGGCTGCTCGACCGTCGTCCCGACGGCGTGGCGATCGAGATCGGCGGTCGGCGCACCAACGTCGGAACGAAGATCGTCCACCAAGCGCTCGGGCTCGACGCCGACGGCGTCGGCGCCGTGACCGTCCACGCCCGCAGCACCGCCGGGGCGATGACGCTGACACGCGCGCCGCGCTTCGTGCTGCACGACGCGCAGGCCGAGGGCGCCGGTCCGATCTGTCCGCTGCCGGGCACCGTCATCGCCGTCCACGTCACGGCGGGAGACGCCGTGACCGACGGCCAGGTGCTGATGGTGGTCGAGGCGATGAAGATGGAACACAAGATCCTCGCGGCTGGCGATGCGACGGTCAGCGAGGTGCGCTTCGCCGTCGGCGACCGGGTCGATCAGGGGGAACTGTTGGTCGCTCTCGACCACGGAGACGGAGGCGCCGGATGAGCGAGCCGATCCGCATCGCCAACTGCTCGGGATTCTTCGGCGACCGGCCCAGCGGTGCCCTCGAGATGGTCGAGGGCGGCCCGATCGACGTGCTGACCGGCGACTGGCTCGCCGAGCTGACGATGTTGATCTTGAGCCGCATCCGAGCCAGGCAGGCGCGGGCGGCTTCGCCCGGACGTTCGTGGCCCAGATGGAGCAGGTGATGGGGACCTGCCTCGATCGAGGCATCAAGGTGGTCTCCAACGCCGGCGGGCTCGACCCCGACGGTTGCGCCGACGCCGTGCAGGAGGTCGCCGACCGGCTCGGCTTGTCGCCGACGATTGCGTACATCGACGGTGACGACCTGATGTCACGCATCGGAGAACTCGTCGAGTCGGGCGCGTTGCAGCCGTTCGGATCGTCGACCGACCTCGGTGATCCGGCCCGTTTCCTCACCGCCAACGCCTACCTCGGCTGCTTCGGGATCGTCGATGCGCTCGCCAAGGGCGCCGACATCGTGATCACCGGCCGGGTGACCGACGCCGCGGTGACCTGCGGGCCGGCTGCGTGGCACCACGGCTGGTCGCGCACCGACTACGACCAGCTGGCGGGCGGCGTGGTGGCGGGCCACATCATCGAGTGCAGTGCCCAGGTGACCGGCGGCAACTACTCGTTCTTCCACGAGATCGAGGGTCGAGAAGACGTCGGTCGCGGCGCCCGGTTCGGTTTCCCGTGGGCAGAGGTCGCCGCCGACGGCTCGTGCGTGATCGGCAAGCACGACGGCACGGGCGGCGTGGTCAACGTCGAGACCGTCACCTCGCAGTTGCTCTACGAGATCGGTGGACCCGCATACCTGGGTCCCGACGTGACCGCCCGATTCGACACGATCGAGGTCGAACAGGTCGATCGTGACCGTGTCCGCGTGTCCGGCACCCTCGGTGCGCCACCGCCGGCCACGCTGAAGGTCGCGATGAACGAGCTCGGCGGCTACCGCAACTCGTTCGCCGTGGCGCTGACCGGTCTGGACATCGACGCCAAGGCAGCATTCGCCCAAGCTGCGTTCTGGGACGCATGCCCGTACGGGCCCGACGACTTCGCCGACATCGAGAGCCGGGTCGTGCACACGGAGAAGCCAGACCCGGCGACGCAGGAGGAGGCGACGGCGGTGTGGCGGGTCACCGTCAAGGACCCCGACGAACGCAAGGTGGGCAGGGCCTTCGCCGACGCGATGGTGCACACCGTGCTCGCCGGCATTCCGGGCATGTACGGTCTCGGAGGGGGTCCGAGCCCTGCATCGCCGTTCGGCGTCTATCGCCCGGCGACGATCCCCGCCGATCTCGCACCCCAGTACGTCCACGTGGGCGGCACGTCCACTCAGGTCGACTCCGCCGTCCCCACCGCCGCCGACGCGACGCGTCCTTCCGGGTCGGGTCCGGAAGGACAGGTTGGGGGCGGAGTCCTGACCGGGGATCTCGTCGAGGTGGCGCTGGGCGCGTTCGCCGGGACGCGCTCGGGTGACAAGGGCGGCGACGCGAACCTCGGGGTGTACGCGCGAAACGAGGCGGGATGGGCGTGGCTCGATGCCGAGTTGACGGTCGAGCGGCTGCAGGAGTTGTTGCCCGAGACCGCGTCGCTCGTCGTCGACCGTTATCGGTTCCCGAACCTGCGCTCGTTGAACTTCGTGGTGCAGGGGCTGCTGCAGGAGGGCGTGGCGGCGTCGACGCGTCAGGATCCTCAGGCCAAGGCGCTGGGGGAGTGGCTGCGGGCCCGGCTCGTGTCCGTCCCCGCCTCCGTCGTGAGCTGACGATCTGCGACCCGAGCGTCCCCGCGGTCGATCTGCGCTGTTGGCGTCTCGGTTTCCGGAACTGCAGGGGCGCAGATGTCAGGTGGGCAGGCGGTTCAGGAGCGATCGCTGGCCCGAGACGATCAGCGAGTGCGCCGTCTCGAGGTCGAACCACGCTGCTCGGTCGATCTCCGGAAACGCTTGCATCCGGCCGGAGCCCGGTGGCCACTCGAGTTCGAACGTGTTGCTGACGATCGTCGCGACGTCGAGGTCGCCTTCGACCGCCCACGCCTGCACCACCTTGCCGCCGGACTGGCGGATCTCGCCGAGATCGGTGACCGTGCCGGCAGGCACCCCGGTGCCGATCTCCTCCTCGAACTCCCGATGCGCGACCACGAGCGGATCCTCGCCGGGCTCGACCTCACCCTTCGGGATCGTCCAGGCTCCCGCCTCCTTGTGCTGCCAGTAGGGCCCGCCCATGTGACCGAGCAGCACCTCGACCCCACGCTGGGTTCGCCGGAACAGTGCGATGCCGGCGCTGCGCTTCACCGCAGCGGTCCGATGTCGACGAGACGGAGCACGACCCGACCGTCCGTGCGGGAGGCCTCGAAGTCGACCTGCGCGACGAGGCGCCACTCGTTCGTGTCGTCGGGGTCGTGGAGGATCTGGGTGACGCGTCCGCTGGTGCGATCGAAGTGGAAGCGATCACCCGAACGGGCCGCAGCGTCGACGAGCACATCGCCGAACTCCTCGCGGTACGCCGCCATCGCCTCGATCACGTCCTCACCGGTCCGCCAACGCTCGCGATCGAGCGCCTCGGCGACGATCTCGTCGTAGCCGTTGCGGCGCGACAGCCGTTGCACCCAGTCGAACACCTTGTTGCGCACCATCACCCGGAGCGCCCGGGGGTCGTCGACGATCGTACGATCCTCCCCGGTCGGCAGGCTCGGCCGAGCGGCAGGGGACGCGTCCACCTCGTCGGGGTGCAGCAGACGTTCCCATTCGTCGATCAGGCTCGAGTCGACCTGGCGGATCAGTGCGCCCAACCAGAGGACGGCCTCGTCCAGCTCCGGGGTCCGCAGGTCGCCGGGCACGTTCTGCTGCAGGGCCTTGTACACGTCGGACAGGTACCTCAGCAGGACACCTTCGGAGCGCTTCAGGCCGTAGTCCTGGACGTACTCGCCGAAGGTCATCGCCCGCTCGTACATCTCGCGCACGATCGACTTCGGCGCCACGTTGTCGGAACCGACCCAGGGGTGCCGGGCACGGAACTCGTTGAAGTTCGAATAGATCCAGTCGCGGTTCGGCTTGGGATGCTCGACCTGAGCAAGCCGCTCCATGCGCTCGTCGTACTCGACCCCGTTCGACTTCATCTCCGCCATCAGGTCATCCTTGGCGCGCTTGGTCTGTGCCGCCAACACCACCCCGGGACTCTCCTGCACCGCCTCGATCACCGACAGCACATCGAAGAGGTGCTCGATCTCGTCGCCCTCGTCACGCGGTGGCAGCGCGCCGAGCGCCTCCACGGCCCACAGCGACAGCGGCTGGTGGAGCGCGAACTCGTCCTGCAGGTCGAAGTTCACCCGGACCCGGCGGCCCCACTCGTCGGGATGATCCGGGAACTCGAGGAGTTCCGCCTCGACGAGCGATCGGTAGATCGCAATCGTGCGACGGATGTGCTCGCGTTGGCGTTTGCGCGACTCGTGGTTGTCGGTCAGCAGCGACCGGACCGCGCGGCACCCGTCGACGCCGTCGCGGGTCGGCCGGTCGAGCAGGCTCATCACCATCTGATGGTTGACCCGGAAGTGCGAGCGCAGCGGCTCGGGCTCGCCCGACACCAGCTTGTCGAACGTCTCCTGGGTCCAGTGGGCGTAGCCGCGCTCCGGCTGCTTCTTCTTGACCGCCTTCTTGCGGCCGCCCTCGCGCGACTTCTCCTCCAGCCGCTGGTTCTCCACGACGTGCGGCGGCGCCTGCACCCAAACGTCACCGCGGTCGTCGAACCCCTTGCGGCCTGCGCGCCCGGCGATCTGTGCGAACTCGCGGTTGGACAGCAACCGCACGCCGGTGCCGTCGTACTTGCACAGTTGGGTGAACAGCACCGAACGGATCGGCACGTTCACCCCGACGCCGAGCGTGTCGGTGCCACAGATGATCTTGAGCAAGCCGTCCTGGGCCAGCTTCTCGACGAGCAGTCGATACTTCGGCAGGAGTCCGGCATGGTGCACGCCGACGCCGGCGGTGATGAACCGGCGCAGGTCCTTGCCGATCGGCGAGTCGAACCGGAATCCGGCGAGCGCCTCCTTCACAGCGGCCTTCTCCGTCTTCGACAGCGGGTCGAGCGCCAGATAGTTCTGCGCCGCCTCGGTCGCGTCCTTCTGGGTGAAGTGCACGAGATAGATCGGCGCTCGGTCGGACTTCAGCAGTTCGGTGACGCTGTGGTGCAGGGTCGTGGTGCGGTACTGGAAATCCAGCGGCACGGGACGGGTCACCGACTTGATCACGCTGGTCTCGCGACCGGTGCGACGCGTCAGGTCCTCGGCGAAGAACGCCACCGAGCCGAGCGTGGCCGACATCAGCAGGAACTGCGTGTGGGGGAGTTCCAACAGCGGGACCTGCCACGCCCAGCCTCGCTGCGGGTCGCCGTAGTAGTGGAACTCGTCGACGATCGCCACGTCGACCGGGGTTGCTGCGCCGTCGCGCAGCGCCCAGTTGGCGAGGATCTCCGCCGTGCAGCAGATGATCGGAGCATCGGGGTTGACCGACGCATCACCGGTGATCATGCCGACGTGGTCGGAGCCGAATTCACGGCACAACGCGAAGAACTTCTCGCTGACGAGCGCCTTGATCGGTGCCGTGTACACGCTTCGTCTGCCCGAGGCGAGTGCGGCGAAGTGAGCGGCCGTCGCGACGAGCGACTTGCCGGAACCGGTGGGTGTGTTGAGGATGACGTGGTTGCCGAGGACGACCTCGAAGATCGCCTCCTCCTGTGCCGGGTAGAGCTCGAGTCCGATCTCGTCGGCGTATCGGGAGAACCCTGCCAACACGGCGTCGTCGTCCACGCCGCCGTCGTCCGACCGCACCGGGAGGTGGCGGATCAGCGGCGGTTCGGCAGCGGTGGATGTACTGGTGACCGCGGCGGTGGACGACGTCATCGGCGTCGAGGGTAGGGCACGATCACACGCGAGTGGGTCGTGAGAACCGGGCGTCGAGTGGCGCCGCGGCTCTGACGAGGGGAATGCCGGACGGCGCACACAACCCGGTCGCCTCGATGGCGTCGTCGTCGTAGGCGACGAGTGTGGCCTCGTGGAGCAGCCAGGGCGGGTGGTCGACCGGATGGTGACGCAGGCGTCGGCGGGTGAGCGCGACGGTTCCCCAGCGTGCGGTGAGGAACACGTCGAGGTCGGTGGGCTCGATCGCCGCGCCGACGTCGATGACGACTCGGGTGGTCGCCGGCGGGTGTGCCGGCCACCGCCGACGGGTGGTCGTGTACGCCCACCGGTCACCGGATCGTTCGATCGACATGGACGACCACACGTAGGGGAAGCCGATCGTCCATCGGGCGAACGCGACGACAGCGAGTCGAGCGGCATCGAGCGAGAGGAACCACACGGCGCGGTTGCCGGCCGAGTCGACGACGTAGGTACGGACGTTCGTCTCGGCGAAATCGGAGAGCCACGGCAGCGGTGGCAGGAACGTGGGGCCGGCGCCTCGCATCCGGAAGGGGACCAGTGAGACCCACGCATCGCCGTCGAACGTGTCGACCCGCAAGCCGGGCGGCAGCAGTGCCTGCACCTCGGCGGCGGGGTAGCGCCAGTGCACGAACGCCAGATCGTCCCAGCGGTTGCGCAGCCACGGCCGCCCGGTCGCAGGCGGTCCGATCGCAGACAGCGGCCGTGCCGCAACACCGCTCGGTACGCTCGCCACGTGACCAAGCATGACATCGAATCCGTCGAAGTGGACCGTCGGTCGCATGTCGAGGTCCTCTTCGAGGACGGGGTCCGCGTACGGTTCGAACTCGGCCCGCTCCGCCTTGCGTGCCCGTGCGCGGACTGCAACGCCAAGCGCACACGCGGTCAGGCCGTCCAGCCGGCCGTCGAACGCGGCGAGCCGATCACGATCACCGATGCCGAACTCTCCGGTGCATGGGGCCTGAGCCTCGACTGGAGCGACGGCCATTCGACCGGGATCTACGCCTGGGAGAAGCTGCGGTCATGGGCCGATTCCGGCCAACTGGGCACCGTCCAGTGAGCCTCGTGAACGCTCGATGACCATGCCCGGTCGCCGAGTTTCGCGGTCTGCCGGCGGGTAGTTTCGCCGGGTGCCAGCCACTGACGTCGTGATGGGTCACGGGCCCGTGACCGCATCGTCGCGCCGCCCGTCGGTCCTGGTGATCGTCGGGCTCGTTGCGATCGTGACGGCGTTCATCGGCATCGGGGCATTGCATGCCCTGCAGCAGCCACCATTCTGGCCCACCGACGAGACGGCGCACGTCGGATACGCCCAAGAGGTCGCCTCGTTGCGGTTGCCGGAGATCCGCGAGTTCCCCGAGGTGCCCGTCGAGGCCCGGCAGTGGCAGGCGGAACGCTCGACGGCGAACGACACCCGGTACCGCGGCGTGTGGGTCGCCAACCATCCGCCGCTCCACTACGCCGCCGTGGCGCCACTGATCTGGATCAGCCGAGCCACCGGTGCAGCCGACGGTGGCCTCGTCATGATGCGGTTCGCCAACGTGGCGTTCGCCGCCGTGGGCGTCGTGTTCACGTTCCTGCTGGCGTCGGAGCTGACGCGTCGCAACCACCGGCTCGCACTCCTCGCTGCGGCACTTGCTGCGCTGGTCCCGCAGGGTCACGCCGTCTTCTCCCAAGGGCTCAACGACGGGCTGGGATTTGCCGCCGCCACGGCAGTCGTCTGGGCGGGCGCCAGATCTCTGCGACGGATCGATGCACTGAGCAGGCGTGATCTCGCACTCCTGGCAGCGACCGCCGCCATCGCCTTCGGCGCACGGGCCGCCACGATGCTGCTCGCCGTCGCGGTGGTCGGTGTCGTGGCGCTGCGCGCATTCACTCGCCCCGCACCGTCGGCGGGTGAGCAGGGGCGACGCGCGGCGCGCATCGCCGTGATCGCTCTGGCACCAGCGTTCGTCCTGTTCGGCTGGTTCTACGTCCGCAACATCGTGCTGTACGGCGACATCGGAGCGTCGCAGTACCTGCTCGAGATGTTCCGGCGCGAGCGCCAGGGCTCGCTGTTCGACCAGGTCGTGAGATGGTCGATGTGGTCGAACGTCTATGAGGGGCTGATGTCGCCCACGACGAGGCGTCGCATCGTGCCGCCCGGCTCGGCACTGGTCACTCTCGTGGGAACGATCGGGGTCGGCATCGTCTTCGTCACCGGCCGGATCGGTAGCGGTGGCGATCCGCCGACCGCCGATGCATCCGTGCGCCCTGACCGGATGCAGGAGGCACACACCCTGCGCTGGCAGCTCGCGCTCGGGCTGGTGTCCATCGGGCTGATCGCCCTGACGATCGCCCAGCACGTCAGTGGCGGCGGAAATGCACACGCTCGCTATGCGATGCCGGCGATCGGCGTGGCGGCCGTGTTGCTGGTGATCGGCATGGAGCGCATCTGGTCTCGGTGGGCGCCGCTGGCGCTCGTCGTGATCGCCGGTTGGTGGGCGCTGCTCAACCTGCCGGTCGACGTCGACCCGCGGACGCTGCGCCGCAGTCGCGACGACGGCCAGCTCGCGCCGCTCCCGCTGCGGGCACTACCGCTGAGCGACGGCTGGCGTACTGCCGCCGGCGTCCTGATCGCGATCGGTGTGGTGGTCGCTGCCGGGGTGCTCGTCGCGGCCCTGCGCTCGGACGCCCGCCCGGTGCCCGGAGCGGACGCCTCGGAACCGACGGCACCCCAGCCCCAGGGCGGCGGTGAACTGGTCGACGCCCGGCCGTAGACCGATGCCGCAGGGCGCTGCTGCAACCGGCGAGAGTGACGGTCGTCAGCCCAGTACCAGCTCGGCGAAGGTCGGCAGTGCCATCGCCGGGCCACTGACGAGGAACTCGGTGATGCAGGTCTCTCGCCACGCGTCGAGCTCGTCGCGGATCTTGTCGGGTGGCCCCACCAGTGCGACGTCTTCGACCATGGCCAGGGGAATGGCGGCGGCGGCTTCGGCCTTCTTGCCGTCGAGGTAGAGCGCCTGGACCTTGTCGGCGACGTCGCCGTAGCCCATCCTGGCGAACACCTCGTAGTGGAAGTTGGCGCCCTTGGCGCCCATGCCGCCGGCGTAGAGGGCGAGGAACGGACGGATCAGGTCGGCGCACTTCTCGACATCGTCGCCAGGGATGATCATCGCCGTCGCCGTCACCTGGAAGCGGTCCTTCTTGGTCGGATCGCCCGAGGCGTCGAAGCCCTGCTGGAGGCAGTCGCGATAGAAGGCGTCCTCCTTCGGCGAGAAGAAGAGCGGCAGCCAACCGTCGCAGATCTCGGCGGACAGTGCGACGTTCTTCGGGCCCTCCGCAGCGAGGTAGATCGGGATGTCGTTGCGCAGCGGGTGCACGGTCGACTTCAGCGGCTTGCCCAGTTCGGTGCCGCCCTGGAACGGCAGGTCGTAGAACTCGCCATGGAACTCCACCGGCTGCTCGCGCGCAACGATCGAGCGCACGACCTCGACGTACTCGCGGGTCCGGGCCAATGGCTTCGGATACGGCTGGCCGTACCATCCCTCGACCACCTGGGGGCCCGAGGCGCCGAGCCCGAGGATGAAGCGCCCGTTCGACAGGTGGTCCATCGTGATCGCCGCCATCGCCGTCGCGGCCGGTGTTCTCGCCGACATCTGCATGATGGCGGTTCCGAGTTGCAGGGTGCGGGTCGAGGCACCCCACCACGCGAGCGGCGTCAGTGCGTCGGATCCGTAGGCCTCGGCGGTCCAGACGGAGTTGAATCCCAGGCGTTCGGCCTCCTGTACCGCCTCGAGCGCCCCGGCCGGCGGACCTGCGGACCAGTAGCCGGTGTTGTAGCCGAGCGTGATGTCTCCCATGGCGTCACGGTATTCGACGCGCGCTCCACGGGGCATGCTGGGGGAGTGGGAGCAGCCGATGATCGCCTGGTGGTGACCGACAGCGTGCGCATCCCTCGGCACGAACTGGTCACGACGTTCAGCGCATCGGGAGGTCCCGGAGGCCAGCACGCCAACAAGGCGGCGACCCGAGCGGAACTCTCCTTCGACGTCGAGACCTCGTCAGCGTTCTCGGATGCGCAGCGAGCGCGCGTGCGGACGAAGCTCGGTGCGGTGGTCCGCGTCGTCGCCGACGACGAACGCTCACAGTTGCGCAACCGCGCGCTCGCCGAGGAACGTCTCGCTGCCAAGTTGCGCGAGGCGTTGCACGTGCCGCGCCGTCGGCGCGCGACCACGCCGACACGGGGGGCGCAACGTCGCCGGATCGAGGCGAAGAAGCAGCGTGGCGAGATCAAGCGCCATCGTCGACCGCCCTCGCTCGACGACTGACCACGCCTGTGCCCGTCGTCGCTCGCTGTCCGACCGTCCAGGCGATGAGCCAACCGCCCGAATCCGGGCTTTTCGCTCATCGCTCGCAGTTCGACCGGCCAGGTGATGAGCCAACTGCCCAGGTCCGGGCTTTTCGCTCATCGCTCGCGGTCGACCGGGGTGATGGGTCAGGTCGGGGTGAAGGTGACGGGGAGGTGGGCCGGGCCGAAGATGGCGGTGGTCGAGGGCTTCCACTCGATCGCACCGTCGACGGCGAGGTCGGGTAGCCGCTGCGCGAGGATCGGCAACGCCTCGTGCAGTTCGGCTCGCGCCAGTGCAGCACCGAGGCAGTAGTGGATCCCGGAACCGAACGTCAGCTGCGGTTGGCCGGACGGTTCCCGGGTGATGTCGAACGTGCCGGGGCCGTCGAAGACGCTGGCATCGCGGTTGGCCATCGCCAGCGAGGTGACCACCACCGTGCCCGCCGGGAACAGCACATCGCGGTACACGATGTCCTCGCTGGCGAACCGCGCGGTACCGCGCACCGCACCGAAGTAGCGCATGATCTCCTCGACGGCTCGCGGCGCGATGGTGGGATCGTCGGCGAGCAACTTCCACTGGGCCGGGTACTCGGCGAGCAGCCCGACGGCGCAACCGAGTTGGTTGCGGGTCGTGTCCGTGCCGCCCACGATGACGGCGTCGACCATCATCACCAGCTCGTCGGTGCTGAGGCGATCGCCCGCTTCCTCGGCGGCGATGAGATCGGTGATCAGGTCGTCTCGGGGATCGTTGCGCCGGTCGGCGATCAGGCCGCGCGAATACTCGTCGAGTTCTGCACGGGCTCGCTTGATCACGTCGAGTTCGTCCAGCACGTTGCCGTTGAAGATGCGCAACACGTCCTCCGCCCAGCGCGAGAACAGCTGCCAGTCCTCGCGAGGTGCGCCGAGCAACTCGCAGATGATGGGGATCGGGTAGGGCTCGCAGATGTCGACGGCGATGTCGGCGCGTCCGGTCGGAGCGACGTGGTCGACGAGGTCGTTCACCACCTCTCGCATGAACGGCCGCAGCCGGTCGGCGGAGCGGGGGGAGAACGACTTCGCGACCAGCCGGCGCAGCCGTGTGTGCGTGTCGCCCTCGGCCGACAGGATCGATACCCGACGATTGTCGAGGAACTCGGGGTCGGTGATGCCCATCATCTCGGGGATCTTCGAGGTGGCGCTGTGCCAGCGCTTGTCGCGCAGCACGGCCACCACATCTGCGTACTGCAGGATCGAGTAGCCGATGGCATTGCGGACGATCCAGTGATCCTCGGCCAACGACGAGACGAGCGCATGTCGCTCGGCGTCAGTCAGAGCGGGATCGTCGATCGACGGCAGGTCGAGCGCCGACGCGCTGGTCGATGCGCTGGTCGATGCGCTGGTCGGCTCGGGGCTCATCGGCACACCGTACGGGATGTTTCGCAGTGGAACCGAGGCGTTCAGCCCGCTGCGAGGGCGTCGATCGCCGGCGCGCCGAGCGACTCCGCCACGATCGCGTTCGCATAGGCACCGGCGACGGTGTTCAGGCCGTGTGCGATCGCCGGATCCCGTCGTGCCGCACCGATCGCGCCGTGGACCGCCACCTCGAGCAGGTAGGGAAGTGTTGCATTGGTCAATGCGTACGTGCTGGTGTGCGGCACGGCGCCGGGCATGTTGCCGACGGCGTAGTGCACGACGTCGTGTTCGACGTAGGTCGGATCCTCGTGGGTCGTCTCCCTGGTCGTGGCGATACAGCCGCCCTGGTCGACGGCGACGTCGACGATCACGGCACGGGGCTTCATCGCCCGCACCATGTCGTCGCTGACGACGACGGGTGCGCGGCCACCAGCGACCAGCACAGCGCCGATCACGAGGTCGGCGTCGGCCAGCGCGCGTTCGATCGCTCCACGGTTGGACGCCGCGGTCATGATCCGGCCGCGATGGATCTGGTCGACGAACCGCAGTCGGTCGAGGTTCTTGTCGATCAGCACGACCTCGGCTTCCATGCCGGCCGCGATCCATGCCGAGTTCCAGCCGACGTTGCCGGCACCGAGGACGACCACCTTGGCAGGACGGACGCCCGGCGCCCCACCCATCAGGACGCCACGCCCGCCGTTGTGGCGCTCGAGGAAGTGGGCGCCCATCTGGGGAGCGAGGCGTCCCGCGACCTCGCTCATCGGCGCCAGCAGCGGCAACGAGCCGTCAGCGGACTGCACCGTCTCGTACGCCACCGCCGTCGTGCGGGCGGCGATCAGGGCGTCGCCGACGGCGGGGTACGCAGCGAGGTGGAGGTAGGTGAACAGCGTCAGGTCGTGTCGGAGAAATCCGAACTCTTCGGGCTTGGGCTCCTTGACCTTGACCACCATGTCCTGTGCCCAGGCGTCGGCGGCGGTCGGCACGATGTCGGCGCCGGCGGCCACGTAGTCGGCATCGGTGATCGATGCGCCCTCTCCCGCACCGGTCTCGACGAGGACCTCCACGCCGAACCGTTCCAGTTCACGCACGCCGTCGGGGGTCATGGCCACGCGGTGTTCGGCGGTCTTCACCTCGCGAGGGACACCGACGGTGCGGATGACGGGTTCTGCTGCGGCCATGGTGCTCATCATGCCTGATCGATCGTGGCCGAGATTGCAACCACCACCGAGCGCGAACCACTACCGTCGTGCGGAGATGACGAACACTGAAGCACCTCGAATCCACCTCGGCCCGTCCGGCGGACCCCAGTGGCTCGCCGATGCCGTGATCGCGGGCGGTGGCGAACTGGTGGGCGCGGGCGACGCGCAGGCGATCGTGTGGGCTGACGCCCGCGCGGTGGAGGCACTGCGGGCGACGCTCGACGATGCCGATCACATCCGGTGGGTGCAGTTGCCGTTCGCCGGCATCGAGAACTTCGTGGAGCACCTCGATCACGACCGGACGTGGACGTGCGGGAAGGGCGTCTATGCCGAGCCGGTTGCGGAGATGGCGCTGGCGCTGGGCCTCGCCGGGCTCCGCCACGTCGGCGCGTACGCCCGGGCCACCGAGTGGTCGGACCCGCACGGACGCAACCTGCTCGACCGGCGGGTCACCATCCTCGGAGGCGGTGGGATCACCGAGTCGCTCGTGCGTCTCCTACAGCCGTGGCACTGTGACATCACGGTGGTTCGCAACCATGCCGAGCCGATGGAGGGCGTCGACGAGGTGCTCGAGGCCGATCGGTTCGCCGACGCACTTCCCGGCGCCGACCTGGTCGTGCTCGCGCTCGCACTCACCCCGGAGACCGAGGGCATGTTCAGCTCGGACGAATTCAGCCTGATGGAGGAGCATGCGTGGTTGGTCAACGTCGCGCGCGGCCGCCATGTCGTCACCGATGACCTCGTCGACGCACTGCGCACCGGGGTGATCGGCGGCGCGGCGCTCGACGTCACCGATCCCGAACCGCTGCCTGCGGGACATCCGCTGTGGTCGCTGCCGAACTGCATCATCACACCCCATGTCGGTAACACCCCGGAGATGGCGAAGCCGCTCCTCGCTCAGCGCGTCACCGAGAACGTCCGGCGCTTCGCCCGGGGCGAGGAACTGATCGGCCTCGTCGACGTCGATGCCGGCTACTGATCGACGCATCCGACATCGCTTGGCTCCCGACACTCCCGACGGGACGGACACGTATTCAGCCCGTAGCGTGTGAACGATCGTGGCCGGACCGACGCACTACGACACGCTGCGCATCGCGCCGTCCGCCTCGACAGCGGAGATCCGCGACGCATATCGCCGGCTGGCACGCGAGCACCATCCCGATCATCGCGCCGCCTCGGGGTCAGCAGCGGGATCGGTGTCCATGCCGGCGATCAACGAGGCGTACCGGGTACTCGGCGATCCGGCCAGGCGGGCGGTCTACGACGCCGGGTTGCGCACAGCATCCAACCGCGAACCTGGCGGATCGAACTCGACCGTCACGGGAACCGCCGGACCAGGGACCGGTACGCCGGTCGCTCCGATGCATCCGAGCCATGTCGGTCCGGCACGCTTCCCGTGGCGCAGCATGCTCGTCCTCGCGTTCGTCGGCATCGTGGGCGTCGTCGTGCTCGCGCAGTTCACCGAACCGGGAGTGCCGCCGGGCCCCGACGGGATCTTCCGGGTGGGCGAGTGTGCGGAGGTGCTGCCGGACACGTCGGTACGCGAGGTGGCGTGCACCGGTGACCCCTCCGTCGACCTCGTCGTCGAGGCATTCGTCCCGTTCGAGGGACGGTGCCCCGGCGGGACGACGCCGTACCGGGACCGGCAGGGCATGGGCATCGCCTGCCTCGCCGACCCGAGCCCGACGGCCGTCGGCTGAACTCCTCTCCGGTCAGGGCCCGGCCGTCGCCACGACGCTTGCGAGTCGGCGTTCGGCGTCCACGGCCAGCACGGGTGCCTTCACCGCGAGGATCGTGGATGCCAGTGCCACGTCGAAGACCCGATTCCCGGAACTCGCCCGATTTCGTCGTCGAGCGGTCCTGAACGGCCGGCGCGCTGCTAGCTTGTGGCTTCCCGTTCGGGCGATTAGCTCAGTTGGAAGAGCGCCACGTTCACACCGTGGAGGTCGGGAGATCGAGACTCCCATCGCCCACCCTATACGTACTGGTCAGAGGCCATATCGCTCGACCGGGCCGGTCGCGAATCTCCGCCAGGTGCACACCAGGTGCACGGGATTTCTCACCATCAATCGTGACGCACCGCCATGCAAAGGATGCCGCGGCACGAGTCGACACCAGCCATCACGTCGTGACTCGGTGTTGTCGGCGTGCTGGGGCGCCTCGTCGACTGCGGCCGGCTACCGGTTGATGAATAGATCGGTGGTGCCAAGAGCCGCGGAGCAACTGCGGATGCGGGCCTGAGCATTCAGGTCGCTCACGTAGCTATTCATGCTCCCGATGGCATGGAAACCGCCCCCGAGGTCGAGGTCTTCGCCGATCGCGATTCGCTCGCCACCTTGTTGAATCACACTCGTCGTCTCTTGGTCCCACGTCGTGCCGTACTCCCAGATGATGAGCGTTCGCTGAATCGTCGAGCCGTCGGGTGACTCTGCCGCGAGGCACTCGTCCACGAGCCGCAGGGTGCCTCCAAGGGCAGCCTCCTCGACTTCTGTGCCGACGTCGAGGCGTTCTTGACCGAAGACAACCATGCCGTCGACGCCGCCGGGGTTCGTTCGAGGCGGTGCCGTTGTCTCACTGGGTTGGAGCGCCTCGAAGGTCACCCGCATGGATGCTTCTTCGTCGTCGCCGTTCGCCAGGTCGTACTCCATCGTCACCGGCACCCCGATCTCGTTGTAGTCGAGCTGGAGTATGTGGTCACCGAACTCAGGGCTGGCGAACTCTTCAATGGTGGCCAACCAGCCCGAGATGAGATCGTGGAGTTCCTCGACGGTCCATTCTGCGCGAAGCATTCCTGCGCCGTTGATGACGGGTCGATCGTTGACGCTGAGACGACACCATCCGACACGGCCGTGGTCCACTCGCAGCCTCGCGACCAGTACTTCCGGTCCTCGGCAACATCCAGCCGATAGCTGGTGACTGCTGCGTCGGCCCATCGGGCTCGCGCCGCGTCGAGCGCTTCGGACACCGACGGTTCCGTCGGCGTCGTGTCCGGTGGCGTGGTGGACACCGGCGGCCTGACTGCCGCCGGCTCGGGTTCCGGGTAGCGGACGACATTGATCGCCACGACGCCGCCCACGACGACGAGCACGACCGCAGCCGCAGCAGCCAGCGGTCGAAGAAGACGCCGGTCGCTGACGCTGCCGCTCGAAGCACGAACGTCGTCCGGTCGGATTGGGGGCGCTGCCTGATCCAGCGCCGCCGCATGATTGCGGATGGGCTCATCCAGTTGGTGACTCATCGTGAACCTCCAGATGTGAACGCAGACGCGCGAGCCCGCGATCGGCGTGGGTCCGCAACGTCGACAGCGACACGTTGAGCACGTCGGCCGCTTCTCGGAAGCTGTGGCCGTATCCGTGCACGAGCAACACGGCGGCGCGTTGCTGCTCACTCAATGTCGCGAGCGCACCGGTGAGCCCACGCCCACTCCAACGCGTGCTGAGCGGCATCGCGACCGAGCATCGGGCCGTACCAAGCCACCAACGTTCGACGAAGCGGCGCCTCCACCACGCCGAACAGCTCGTCGAAGGCCCCTTCTCCATCACTACATAGAGTCCCACGGGCGCCGTTCGTGCGACAGCACACCCAGCGCATCACCGGAGGCGCTCCGAGTCGGGCATCGTTCCGCTCCGACGCTCCGGCAGCGTTCAGCGGACACGTCCAACGCACTATCCCGCGTCGCCACCCGAGCGGGAGACGTCACCGGTGTGATCGACGATCATTGCGGCGGTCACGACGCCGACACGCCGTCTTGCTCTTCATCTTCGACGCGTTCTGGACGACGTCGATGATCGCGTGGGTCTGACGCTGTGGTTGCCCGATCGGAAGGGCCGATCGTGAGGAGGCTCAGGCGACCTCAGCGTGGCCACTGATCTCTGCGTCGTCGCTCCCTGTGAAGCGATCGACATCGTTGCGGCCTGGGGCCGCCGCAGACGGTCCGGGTTTCGAAGCCGCGGACCGCCTGAGCGATCGGTGTCAGCCGGCGAGGATCGCTGCACAGAAGTCGTCGAACTCGCCGAAGAACGCCTCGTGCGGGCCGCTGACACTGACCACATCACCGTCCCCGTCGAACACGATTCGGCCGCTGTCATTGACCAACACGCCGCCGGCTCCGGCGTGAGCATTCCACGGGTTGCCGACAGTGGTCGCGCCCAGCGGAGGCGTGCCGGGTGTGCTCCCAGGCGCCAACTCGAGGAACGTGTTGTCGACCCAGCGATCTGTCACGACCGCGTCCTCGTCAGGGAGACCCCAACGGGTCGTCCCGTTGGTGTGGATCTTGGCCTGCCTCGTCTCACCGTTCTTGTCGAAGAACACCGTGACCTTGAACGACCCCTCCTCTTGAATACGCAGGTCGAAATCGCACGGGCCGGAGTCGGCAGGGATCACGAAATCGTCCGAGAACTGCCCCTCGTCCAACACGAGCGGTTTCCCCGCCGACGCCTGAGATGGCAACGCGACAGCGACAAAAGCCGCCGACGCAATGACTCCAACGGCACTTCTCGTAATCCGACTCATCGGATACCCCTCTCTGTCTCCCATGCGTCCCCCATTGAGCCGCACGGCACGTCACGAACCCCCACGTTCGACACGAGCCACCATCCTCGCCGGGGTTCCCCGAGTCAAGGAAACGTGACCGGTATCACGGGACTGCTCGATATGCGCGCACGCAATCGCCGGGAACTTCACGGTGTTCAGGGATGGTGAATGCATCGGTGCCGGCCCCCACGTCGAGTTCACGGTCGATCCCGACGGGTTCACCAACGTGCAGGAGGGCGCTGGGGCAGACACGCAGACCGGGCGCGAGCTTGCGGTCTACTGCTTCAACGGGGGCCTCAGCCGCATCCTCGTCAGGAAGCGCGAGATCCGGCCTCGCGATCGCTGGTCGGGCGAGAGCCCCACACAACACGCGCGCCATCAGGTGTTCGAGCTGAACCGGATCGTCGATCGCTTCGCACCGGCCGGCGGGTGAGCGGGGAGCGACCAAGTTGCGTCGTGCAGTCCCGGCGCCCACCCACGGGGGAGCACTAGGGTCGGGTCCGATGCAACGGCTCTGCGGACGACCCGGCTGTTCCGACGTCGCGTCGGTGACGTACGGCATGCGCCCCGAGGATCTCGTGTTCTGGATCGACGCTCTGCCCGACCCCGTCGCCGACGATGCTGCCGTGCTGTGCCGGCGCCACGCCGACGCGATGGTCGTTCCCCGGGGCTGGACACTCGACGACCTCCGCGACCCCGACCTGCACCTGTTCCGGCCGCCACTTCCCGCGCCCACACCACGCCAGCGGGCACCTCGTCAGCGCCGAGCACCTGCCATCGGCGAGCAACTCGAGTTGGGCGTCCAGCCGGACACGTCTCCCGACGTCGAACCACCTGCGGCCGATGACGCAACAGAGGATGGCGATGCCGACGTCGGACCCTGGGCCCCGTCCTTCGACGAGGCCGATGACCTCGACGGTCTCCTCTCCGCTCGGAGTCCGCTGCTGTCGAGAGCCTTCCGGACCGCCGAACGCTCCGCCGAGTGACATCGACGGTGCAGGCGGCGTCCATGCAGATCCAACGCGACACCGTCGTCCCCGGTCCGCCCGAGCGAGCCTTCGCACTCGTCGACGACCTGTCGGCGTACCCGGCGTGGATGGATCTCGTGCACGACGTCGAGGAGGTCGCCGGTGATCGGCGGACATGGGAGGTCGAACTCCGCGCTCAGGTCGGCCCGTTTGCCCGGTCGAAGCGCCTCCGTATGGTCCGTACGGTCCACGATCCGGTCCGACGGGTGGTCTTCGAACGGGTCGAGGTCGACGGCCGACGACACTCGCCCTGGGTCCTCACGGCCACACTGCACCCCGACTCGCATGCCGACTCGTCCGCCGCCAGGGAGACCACGCTGACGATGACACTCAGCTATGGCGGCAACCTCTGGACGGGCGCCGTCCTCCAGAGGGTGCTCGACGACCACGTCGAGCGCGGAGCGGCTGCATTGCGCGCCCTGCTCGTCGAGCAGGACGACGCCGGCTGACTTGCCGCCCGGCCATTCGTCACGTCGGCGATCGGGGTCAAGTCGTGGCCGCTGGATGACGATGAATGAAGTGGCCGGCCGAACTGCCGGTGTCCCGACGGCAATGCCAACTACCATCTCGCCCATCGCCACCCCGCACGACGCCCCTTCGTTCGATCGCCGCGTCCGTCGCCGGACGAGTGTCTGGCGCGCCGTTGCGGCTGCGGTGACGGCGTGTGCGGCCATCACCGGCGTCGCAGCGGTCGTCCCCGCCGATGCGACGGCGCAGACCAGCGACGACGCCGCTCGCCAGGCAGCCCGGGAGATCCAGGCCGCCCGCGACCGCGCGAACGCCGCCGCCGATGCGTACTTCCAGGCGCAGTCCGAACTCGAGGTGCTGGAGGACGAGGCGGTCGGGATGGAACGCCGGACCGAGGCCATCGAGCGACGAGTCGACCAGCTGCGCCGTGACGTGCAGGCGGTGGCAGTCGCCCGGTTCGCCACCAGCGGCGCCGAAGGCATCCCGCTGCTGACCGGCATGCAGGCGCCCAAGGACCAGGTCCAGGCCGACGTCCTCGTCGACGTGGTCACGAACGCCGGCAGCAGTTCGATCGACGAGTACGAATCGGCACAGAAGGAACTCGAGGCCCAGCGCGCAGAGCTCGCCCGCCAACGACAGGCGATCGAGGACCAACAGGAGTTGTTCACCCAGTTGCAGTCCGATGCCGAAGCCGAGGTGAAACGCCTCCGCGAGATCGAGGAGCAGCGCCTCACGGACGAAGCGGTCCGTCAGGCGCTCGCCGAGCAGCAGGCAGCGATCGTCGCCAAGCTCGAGGAGGTCGAACTCCGCACCGCCGAGGCAGCGGCGCGTGCCCAGCCGAATCCCGGCATCGCCGCTGCCCAGGCCGCGGCCGAGGCAGCGGCCCAGGCTGCAGCCGATCCGGATGCCGCCGACAACGCCGATGCGGCCATCGCGGCCGACGCCGGGGCCGGTGCGGCGCCCAGGTCGTCGGGTGCATCGGGCGGTACCAGCGGGGGTCGCACGGGTACGGGCGGCGCCGGCAGCGTCCCGATCGGAGTCGTCAACGGAGCGGTCTACATCGATGCCATCCTGTGTCCGATGAACGGCTCGGCGTACGGCGACAGTTGGGGTGCGCCGCGATCCGGTGGACGCAGCCACGAGGGCGTCGACATGCTCGCGCCGATGGGGACGCCGATCTACGCCGTCGTCAGTGGCGTCGTGAACTTCAAGCAGAACCGCTTGGGCGGCAACGCCGCGTCGCTGGTGGGCGACAACGGCAACCGCTACTACTACGCCCACTTCTCGTCGTATGAGGGGGCGAGTCGCCGGGTCACGCAGGGCGACGTGATCGGGTACAACGGCGACACCGGAAACGCGACCGGGACGCCGCACCTGCACTTCGAGATCCACCCCGGCGGCGGGCTCGCAGTGAACCCGACGCCGTCCGTGCGAGTCGCCGGCTGCTGAGCGGTCCGTACCCGCGACCTAACCTGACGGGCGATGGGGACCTCCGCGGTGGGCACCGAGCTCTCGATGATGCTGTCGCAGCTGCTCGGCGGCGCAGAGATCGCCGATCTGCACCGGCTCTCGGGTGGGGCGTCGCGCGAGACCTGGCGCTTCACCGCCGACGGCCGGGCCCTCATCCTGCAGCGTCAGCGGTCCGGCGACCAACGCAACATGCTGGTCGAGGCAGGCGTGGTGGGCGCAGCGCGGCGCGGCAATGTCCCGGTTCCCGAACTGATCGCTGCCCGGCGGCGCGATGACGGGATGGCGTTCATGGTGCTCGAAGCGATCGACGGCGAGACCATCGCCCGCAAGATCCAACGCGACGACGACTACGCCGACGCCCGCCCTCGGCTGGTGCCCGATCTCGGCCACGCGCTGGCCAGGATCCATGCGCTCGATCCCGAGGGGATCGAGGGGCTGGAGGCGACCGATCAGCTCGCCTACTACACCGACGTCCTCGACTCGCTCGGGCAACCCCATCCGGTGCTCGAACTGGTGCGGAACTGGCTGGTCGACACGCGCCCGCTCTCGCAACGCACCTGCGTGGTCCACGGAGACTTCCGCCTCGGCAACGTGATCGTCGGCCCCGACGGTCTGCGTGCCGTGATCGACTGGGAACTCGCCCACCTCGGCGACCCGATGGAGGATCTCGGCTGGCTCTGCGTCAAGGCCTGGAGGTTCGGTGGTCGTGCTCCGGTGGCCGGCCTCGGCGAGTACGAGGAACTCTTCGCGGCGTACGAGGAGGCCGGCGGTCGAGCCGTCGATCCGACGGTGGTGCACTGGTGGGAGGTGCTCGGCACCTGGAAGTGGGCGGTGATGTGCATCCTCCAGGCCAGCGTGCACCTCAGCGGGGCGACTCGGAGTCACGAGCTGGCCGCGATCGGACGGCGGGTGTGCGAGAACGAGTTCGACCTCCTCACCTCGTTGGAAGGACGGTGGTGACCATGGCCGCGCCCCACGATGCCCCGAGTGCCTCCGAGTTGCTGGAAGCGGTTCGTGAATGGATCGACCGCGAGGTGATCGCCTCCACCGATGGCCGGTTGCGGTTCCACGCCCGTGTGGCGTCGAACGTCCTGGCGATGGTCGAACGCGAGATCGAGCTGGGTCCGGCTCAGGCAGCGGCGCACGCAGAACGGCTGAATCGTCTCGGCGTGTCCGATGACGCGGAACTCGCCGCGGCCATCCGTGATCGCCGCTTCGACGATCGAGCGGTCGAGCTCCGCGCGCTGCTCTTCGAGACGGTCGTCGACAAGGTGGCCGTCGCCAACCCCGGCTACCTCGAGCGCTGACGGCTCCTGGTCACCGACGCTGTCGGCGGGGCGCGTCGAGCGTGACGGGCTGCCCAGCGGCGAGCTGGCCGCACGCGGCGTCGATGTCGGTGCCGCGGTTGCGCCGCACGGTGGCGTTGGCGCCCAGGGACTCGAGCAGGTCGCGGAACGCGTCCACCCGGCGCAGCGGTGTCCCGGTGGCCGGGTAGCCCGGCGTGGGATTCAGGGGGATCAGGTTCACGTGAGCGTGCGGGCTCAGGCGTCGGCACAGCGCGGCGAGCTCGCGGGCATCGCTGTCGCGGTCGTTGACGCCGTCGATCATCGCCCATTCGAAGCTGACCCGCCGGCGCTTGACGTCGAGGTAGTCCTCGCACGCGTCCATCAGATCGGCGATCGGGTAGCGGCGGTTGATCGGCACCAGTTCGTCCCGCAACGCGTCGTTGGCGGCGTGCAGCGAGACGGCGAGGTTGACGGGCAGCGAACGCTGCGCGAGCGAGCGGATCCCGGGGATGATGCCGACGGTCGAGATCGTGATGTGTCGAGCGGACAGTCCCAGGTCGTCGTGGAAGCGTTCGGTTGCGGTCCACACCGCATCGAGGTTGGCCATCGGCTCGCCCATGCCCATGAACACGATGTTGCTCACGCGGCGGCCGAGCTGTCTTGCCCGTTGCGACGCTCGCACCACCTGCTCGACGATCTCGCCGACCGAGAGGTGTCGGGTGAACCCGGCCTGCCCGGTAGCGCAGAACCCACAGGCCATCGCACATCCCGCCTGGCTGCTCACGCACACCGTCGCCCGGTCGGCATACAGCATCAGCACGGTCTCAACCCTGCTGGCGCCGTCGAGCTCCCACAGGAACTTGATCGTGTCACCGTTGTCGCTGACCGACTCGGTGACGGCAACGAGCGCGTCGGGCAGCTCGTCGTCGAGGCGCGCCCGCAGCGACTTGGGCAGGTTGGTGATGTCGACAGGATCGGCCAGCTGCCCGTACAGCCCGTCCCAGAGCTGATCGAGCCGATAGCGCGGCTCGCCGGTGAGGACCTCGCCGAGCTGCTCTCGTGTCAGGTCGTAGCGGGTCGAGGCCATGTCACCGGTCAGTCCGCCACCGTCGTTGCCAGGGCCACGTACTCGTCGATCCGGGCGCGCACCACGTCGAGGCTGGCGACCCAGAAGTCCTCGGAGGTGACGTCGAGACCGAAGGCTGCGCCGAGCTCTTCGGCGGTGTCCATGCCCGCACGCGACAGCAGATCCTCGTAGCCGGCGCGGAAGCGCTCGGGGTCGCGCTGGTACTCGGCGAACAGCCCGAGCCCGAACAGCAATCCGTACGTGTACGGCCAGTTGTAGAAGTGCGAGCCGTAGTAGTGCGGCTTGAGCAACCACATGTACGGATGTGCCGTCGACTGATCGATGCCGTCGCCGTAGGCCTCGGCCTGGGCGGCGGTCATCATGTCGCAGAGTTCGGCTGCGCTGACCGTGCGCCGTGGGCGCCGATCGAAGAGCTCGCTCTCGAACAGGAACCGCGAACGGATGTCGACGATCACCTGGTTCGTGCCGACGAGGTCGACGTCGAGTTGGGCGAGGCGTTCGGCGCCGTCCAACCGTGCGAGGCCCTCCTCGACCACGAGGGTCTCGCAGAAGATGCTGGCGGTCTCCGCCAGCGCCATCGGAAGCTGACGCTGGAGTGCCGTGCGTCCGGCCAACGTCGTGTTGTGGTAGGCGTGGCCGAGTTCGTGCGCGGCCGTCTGTGTCGAGTCCATCGAGCCCGACCAGTTGAGCAGCACCAGGGAACGGTCGTCGACGAAGCGGGCGCAGAACGCGCCGCCGGTCTTGCCGTCGCGTGGCGCGGCATCGATCCACGCCCCGTCGAGCGCCCGGTCGACCAGACCACCGAGCGACTCGCTGTAGTCGCCGAACGCATGACGCACGATCTCGACGCCCTCGGCCCAGGACACGCCGCCAGCCGATCCCGGAAGGGGCGCGGCCAGGTCCCACCATGGCAGACCGCGGTCGGATCCGTGGCCGTGGAGCGCCGCCTTGGCCCGCATCCAGCGCCGGAGATCGGGTAGGGATGCGCTGACCGCCGCCTGCATCGCGTCGAAGGTCGTGCGGCTCACGCTGTTGGCGAACAGCGATGCATCGACCGGCGACGTCCAGCCGCGGCGACGGTTGAGAGCGATCGCTTCGCCCTTGATCGCGTTGATCGCCGCAGCCACGGGCACCTCCGCGGTCGGCCAGGTGCGCAGCTCCGCTTCGTAGGCGGCCCGGCGGACGGTCTCATCGGGGTCGTTGGCCAACCCTCGCACGGTCGTCATCGGCAGTGAGCTCGAGCCGTTCGGAAGATCGACGACGGCGGTGAGTTGGGATGTGACGTCGGCCTGCAGGCGGCCCCACGCCGACGAGCCGGTGAGCGACAGCTCCGCTGCGAGGTGTTCTTCCGTTTCGCTCATCTGGTGGAGCGCCCGCGCCGCCATCCGTCGCAGCGGGCCGAGATGGTCGTGCGCCTCGGCGCTCACGGCCGCCAGGTCGTCGACGCCGAGCGCCGCCACCCAGTCAGCGAGGCGCGACGAGAGCGGTCGCAACGTGGCGTCGAGCTGCCTGATCTCGCTGAACAGCGCCTGTGCCCGCTCGTTGCGCGAGTCGGTGGCGACGGTGGCGTAGACGTAGACGCGCAGCAGGTTGACGTCGTCGGTGACGCGGTTGAAGTCGCACAGCGCCTGGTCGGCGGCGGATCCGTCGGCAGCGGTGACCGGGCGATGCGGAACGGCACGTATCCCGAGTTCGTCGAACAGCGCAACGAGGCGCTGGGCATCGGCGCCGGCACGCTCCAGGGCGTCGGCGAACGATCGCGCATCGAGCGACTCGTGAACGTCGGCGACGCTCCAACGCGGCAGGGCCAGGTCGTCGGTGGTCGTCACGATCGTTCCTTTCCCGCCGGCGCGATGTCGGTGACGAACGCCGTGTTCGTCGAGTGGATGGTGAAGCCGAGCTGCTGGTACAGGTGCACGGCCGGTGCGTTGTCGGCGTCGACGTACAGCATGCCGGTGGTGATGCCCCGGTGGGCCAGGTGGTCGAGTCCGGCCAAGGTCAGTTGTGCGCCGAGGCCTCGTCCGTGGAAGTCGGGATCGACGGCGATCACGTAGATCTCGCCCAGTTCCTCGTCGCCGTCGGTCGCCGGGTGCACCTTGGTCCAGCAGAACCCGGCCATTCGAACGGCGCCGTCGTCGCCGACGTCGAGGACACGGAATCCGTCGGGGTCGAACCATGGCTCGTGTTGGCGCTGCCGGAACGTCTCGATCGTCCAACCGCCCTGCTCGCCGTGGCCGGCGAACGCCCGATTGTTCACGCGGAGCCAGGCTTCGTCGTCGCGTCCCGGCACGAACGGGCGGGTGTCGATCGTGACGGCGGTGTCGGTCGGCAGGCGGCGTCGCATCTGGTACAGCGTGCGCCCCCGGGTCATGAGAGCGGCGTCGGCGAGCTTCGCATGCGCCGACGTCGGTTCGAACACCCACCAGTTGACACGGCCGCCGCCATCGGAGGCGACGACCTCGATCGCCGCATCGATCAGTTCGGGCCCGATCGTGGCCATCTCGTAGCGGTGGTGCGGATGGATGACGATCTCGAAGGCATGGGCGTCGTTGCCGCGCGAGATCTGGGCGTAGGCCACCGGGTGGTCGTGTCCGGGTTCGGAGGCGAGGAACCCGGCGAATCCGTCGACCCCGCCGTTGACCATGTCGAGGTAGAGGTGGTCGGACAAGGGCCGTCGCCCGTCGGCTCGGGCGGCCGCATCGAGCAGCTCGGTGACACTCGCGATGTCGTCGCTCGCCATCTGGCGCTTGATCTCGAGACACCGCATGGGCCGAGGGTACCGGTGCGAGTAGGCTCGGGGTATATAGTTCTCATCAACCAGGTTCCCGCCACCTGGTTGCTGCGATGGTTGGGATCCGCCTCCCGACCTCGCACCGTGCGACGGCCCCTCTCACGAGGGGCCGTCGCCGCTTTTCCGCTCGAATGTGTCGCTCTAGCAGGACCTTTGCGGGCAGTCGCGCCCTCAGTCGCAGGCCTTGATCGCCCGCGCCAGCGTGCGTTCGGCGTTGCGGAGTTGACGCTCGGCCTCGTGGATCGCTGTGACCACGTCGTCACGCTCCGTGCCGATCCACGGCTCGGCGAGCCCGGCGACCCGGCTGCGGTACTGCGCCACGTTGTCGGCGATGGCGGCGAGTTCTGCGGCGGTGGATGTGGTCGATCCAGCCATGTCGCCAAACCCTACCGGGAGCCCGAGGTGGCCTCCCTCTACACTTCGCCCGGTGATTCCCGTCCGTGACGACCTCCGCGCACTCGAGGGCTACCACTCCGCCCAGGTCGACGTGCGCGTGCGGTTGAACACCAACGAATCGCCGGAGCCGCCGCCGGCGGCCTTCCGTGACGCCGTCGCCGCCGAGGTGTCGCGCATCGACTGGCACCGGTATCCCGATCGGGCCGCGACGTCGCTGCGCGAGGCGATTGCAGCGACACACGGGGTCGACCCGTCGCAGGTGTTCGCGGCCAACGGCTCCAATGAGGTGCTGCAGACGCTGCTGCTGGCGTATGCGGGCCCCGGCCGCACGGTCGCCACGTTCGAGCCCACGTACCAGATGCACGCGCAGATCGCGCGGGTGACCGGAGCGACCGTCGTCGAGGGCGAGCGGGCCGCCGACTTCACGCTCGACGCCGCCGAGGTCGAACGGGTGCTCGTCGAGCATCGGCCCCACGTCGTCTTCCTCACCTCGCCGAACAACCCCACCGGCCTCGTCGAGCCGGTCGAGCGTGTCCTCCAGCTGCTCGAGCTGGCGCCTGGCCTCGTCGTCGTCGACGAGGCGTACGCGCAGTTCGCCGACTGGACGGCGCTCGACCTGATCGAGGAGGACCGCCCGATGGTCGTCACGCGTACCTTCTCCAAGACCTGGTCGATGGCCGGAGCGCGCCTGGGCTACCTGATCGGACCGTCGTGGCTCGTCGCCGAACTCGACAAGGTCGTGCTGCCCTACCACCTCGACGCCGTCAAGCAGATCGCTGGACGCCTCGCGCTGCGCTACTCCGACGCCATGAACGACCGCGTCGGCCACATCGTCGCCGAGAGGAACCGGATCGTCGCCTCGATGAGCGACCTTCCGCTCGACGTGTTCCCGAGTGGCGCCAACTTCGTGCTGTTCCGGGTCCGGCCCGCCGCGACGACCGGCCGCCCGCGTGGTCGTGAGGTCTGGCGCGGGCTCGTCGACCGCGGCGTGTTGGTCCGTGATTGCTCGAGCTGGCCGCGTCTCGACGACTGTCTGCGCGTCACGATCGGGACCCACGACGAAAACACCGAATTCCTCGATGCGCTGGCCGACGTGCTGGCGCAGGCCCCCACCGGAGTGATGCCATGACACCCGCCGACCAGCCCACCGACCAGCGAACGGCCCCGCGCACCGGCAGCCGCCGTCGTGCCACCAAGGAGACCTCGATCGAGGTCGACATCGATCTGGACGGCACCGGCACGACCGACATCTCGACCGGGATCCCGTTCTACGACCACATGCTCGACCAGATCGGCCGCCACGGCGGATTCGACCTGCGCGTGCGGGCGACCGGCGATCTCCACATCGACACGCACCACACCGTCGAGGACGTCGCGATCGCGCTCGGGGAGGCCTTCGCCGAGGCGCTCGGCGACAAGGCCGGCGTGCGCCGGTTCGCCAGCGGTCGGTATCCGCTCGACGAGTCGCTGATCGACGTGGCGCTCGACCTGTCGGGGCGGCCATGGGTCGAGTGGCACGTGCCGATGCCGGAGTCGCTGCCATTGGGCACTCCCGCGTTCGACCCGCAGCTGGCCGAGCACGCCGTGGCGTCGTTCGCGACGGCGGCCGACATCACGCTGCACGTCGAACTCGTCCGCGGCCGCAACGTGCACCACATCATCGAGGCGACGTTCAAGGGACTGGCGCGCACCCTGCGCGACGCCGTCCGCATCGACGATGCCGGTGGGGTCCCGTCGACCAAGGGTGTGCTGTGAGATGTCGCCCGTGACGCGCCCGCTCATCGCGGTGCTCGACTATGGCATCGGCAACCTCCACTCGGCGCAGAAGTCGCTCGAGCACGAAGGCGCCGACGCCCGCCTCACCGCCGACCCCGCCCTGATCGCTGACGCCCAGGGCGTGGTGTTGCCCGGCGTCGGAGCCTTCGGCGCCTGCATGGAGGCCCTCCGGGCTGCCGGCCTCGAGGAACCCGCACACGACGCGGTCGCATCGGGCCGTCCCTTCCTGGGCATCTGCGTGGGGATGCAGATGCTGTTCACGAAGTCGCAGGAGGACGAGCACGCTGCGGGGCTCGACGTGATTCCCGGCACGGTCTCGTGGATTCCACCAGGACCGAAGATCCCGCAGATGCAGTGGAACCGACTCGACATCGTCGCTGCCGACGAGCCCATGCTGCGCGATCTCGGCGACGAGCCGTACGTCTACTTCGTGCACTCGCTCCACGGCGTGCCCGACGACCCCGGCGTGGTTGCGGCAACCGTGGAATACGGCACCACGCTGCATGCAGCTTTCCGACGTGGGAACGTGTTCGCCGTGCAGTTCCATCCCGAGAAGTCGAGCCGTACCGGCCTGCGACTGCTGCGCAACTTCGTGGAGGAGTGCCGCCGATGATCGAGCTGTATCCGGCCATCGACCTGCTCGGGGGACGGGTGGTACGTCTGCGCCAGGGCGACTATGCCGACGAAACCGTCTACGGCGACGATCCGGTGTCGGTGGCGCGCGGGTTCGCTGCCGCCGGTGTGGGCTGGATCCACGTCGTCGACCTCGACGCCGCCCGCTCGGGCGACCCCGTCAACCGGCCGGTGGTCGCGGCGATCGTGTCGGCGCTCGACGGAGCGGTGCGGGTCCAAACCGGGGGAGGGGTCCGTTCGCTCGACGACGCCCGCGAGTTGGCAGAGGCGGGGGTGGCTCGCGTGGTGATGGGGTCGGCAGCGGTGCGCGAACCGGCGCTCGTCGAGGCGGCGTCCGGCGTCGTCCCGGTCGCCGTCGGGCTCGACCATCGCAACGGCGAGGTCGCCGTGCACGGCTGGACCGAGGGCAGCGGGGTCTCGCTCGACGACGCCCTCACCTGGTTCCCGACCGCCGACGTGTTCGTGATCACCGACATCGGCCGGGACGGCATGCTGGTCGGCCCTGATCTCGACGGGCTCGCACGGTGCGCCGGGGTGGCAGGATCTCCCGTGATCGCCAGCGGCGGCGTGTCGAGTCTCGACGACATCGTCGCGCTCGCCGGCCTCCACAACGTCGGCGGCGTCATCACCGGCAAGGCGCTCTACGAAGGACGCTTCACAGTCGTCGAGGCGCTCGAAGCGCTCGCTCGGGTGCGGTCGTGACGGTGCGGTCGTGACGGTGGGCTCGTGAAGGTCGCTCGCGTCATCCCCTGTCTCGACGTCACCGCTGGGCGCGTCGTCAAGGGGACCAACTTCGTCGACCTGCGCGACGCCGGCGATCCGGTCGAGTTGGCCGCCCGGTACGACCTCGAGGGTGCCGACGAGCTGGTGTTCCTCGACATCACGGCGTCGAGCGACAACCGCGACACCACGGTCGAGATGGTGCGTCGCGTCGCCGACGAGGTCTACATCCCGTTCACGGTCGGCGGTGGCATCCGAACATTGGAGGACGCTCGGCGGATGTTGCGCGCCGGCGCCGACAAGGTGAGCGTCAACACGGCGGCGGTCGAGCGCCCCGAGTTGATCACCGAGATCGCGTCCGAGTTCGGTGCGCAGTGTGTCGTCTGTGCAATCGATGCCAAGCGGCGCACTGGTGACGACCGGCAGGGGGCGGCGGACGGCTGGGAGGTCTACCTCCACGGTGGTCGTACACCGACCGGGATCGACGCGATCGAATGGGCGCAGGAGGCCGTACGGCGAGGCGCCGGTGAGATCCTCCTGACGTCGATGGATCGCGACGGCACCCGCGAGGGATTCGACCTCGATCTCACGCAGGCGATCGTCGACGCCGTCACGGTGCCGGTCATCGCCAGCGGCGGTGTCGGCTCGATCGAACATCTGGTCGAGGGCGTGGCGGTCGGGCGCGCCGACGCGGTGCTGGCGGCGTCGATCTTCCATTTCCGCGAACACACCGTTGCCGACGCCAAGGCGAAGATGTCCGCTGCCGGCATCCACGTCCGCCCCGCCGGCTGAGCGCGACGCCAGGGGTCAGACCCCCGGCGTAACGGTCCGATCGCGTAGGTTCTGGCGGATGAGTTCCGCAGCCGTCACGACCGAACGACGCGACGCAGTGCTGATCGTGCACCTCGACGACGGCAAGGCGAATGCCCTCTCGTTCGAGACGATCGCTGCGATCGACGCCGCACTCGACGAAGCGGAGGGCGACGACGACATCCGAGCGATGGTGCTCCACGGCCGGCCAGGCCGCTTCTGCGCCGGATTCGATCTCGGTGTGATGTTCGGCGACGACATGTCGGCGATCATCGCGCTCGTCGCCGATGGCGGCGCACTGGTCCGGCGCCTGTACGGATCGCCGGTGCCCGTCGTCGCGGCCAGCACAGGCCATGCGCTCGCCGCCGGGGCGCTCGTCCTGCTGGGCTGCGATGTCCGCATCGGCGCCGACGTCGACGCCAAGGTCGGTCTCAACGAGGTGGCGATCAAGATGGTGCTCCCCGACTGGGCGCTGACGATCGCCACCGAGCGCCTGAGCAAGCGCCACCTCCAGCGGGCTCTCGCCAACGCCCGCATCACGGCGCCGCGCGATGCCGTCGATGTCGGCTTCCTCGACGAGGTCGTGACCGAGGGCGAGGAACTCGAACGGGCCCTCGCCGTCGCCTCCGAACTCGCCTCGACGCTCGACCCGTCGGCCTATGCGCGAACGGTACGTGCCATCCGAGGTCCGATCCTCGACCTGATGGCAACGCAGATCGCCGCCGACCGTTCGGCGGGCGTCAGCCCCGTCTGAGGTCGACGCGGTTCACGGCAAGCCGTGTGGGTAGGGTCGCCCCATGGCCACCCCCAACGTGAACCCCAAGATGGAATACCGCCGACTCGGCAACACCGGACTGAAGGTGAGTGTCCTGTCGTTCGGCAGCTGGGTCACCTTCGACACCCAACTCGACAACAACCTCGCCCTCGACTGCATGGCCGCCGCCGGCGATGCCGGGTGCAACTTCTTCGACAACGCCGAGGCCTACGCCGGCGGCAAGAGCGAGACGATCATGGGGCAGGTGCTGCGCGAACTCGACTGGCCCCGCTGGTCGTACGTCGTGACGACCAAGGTGTTCTGGGGCTTGCACAAGAACACCCCCAACATGAACAACACGCTCAACCGCAAGTACCTGATGCATGCGATCGACGGATCGCTCGAGCGGTTCGGCCTCGACTTCGTCGACGTCCTGTACTGCCATCGTTCGGATCCGAACACGCCGATCGAAGAGACGGTGTGGGCGATGAGCGACATCATCTCGACAGGCAAGGCCCTCTACTGGGGCACCAGCGAGTGGTCGGCCGACGAAATCCGTGCCGCGATCGACATCGCTGACCGCCATCATCTGCACCGGCCGGTCACCGAGCAGAGCCAGTACAACCTGCTCGAACGCCGCAAGGTGGAGAAGGAGTACGCCCGCATCAACGCCGAGTTCAACTACGGCAACACGATCTGGAGTCCGCTGGCGTCGGGCCTGCTCACCGGCAAGTACAAAGACGGGATCCCCGAAGACTCCCGAGCTGCGCTCGACGGCTACGGCTGGCTCGCCGGCCGCCTCAGTGACGCCGAGGCGATCGCTCGCGTCGAGAAGCTGCGTCCGATCGCAGAACGTCTCGACTGCACGATGGCGCAGCTCGCACTGGCATGGTGCACGAAGAACCCCCACGTGTCGAGCGTGATCACCGGTGCATCGAAGGTCAGCCAGGTCGAGCAGAACTTCGGTGCGCTCGACGTGATCCCGCTCCTCACCGACGAGGTCAAGGAGGAGATGGAGGCCGCCGTCGCCGGCTGAACCGGTCGGTTCGCTCAGCGTGCCAGGTGGTCGGTGATCCAGGTCACCGACGACAGCGCAACCGCCGCTGCCCGGCCGGCCAGGAAATGGTCGGCCATGTCGACCGTCTCGTGATCGATCGGCGCTGCGCCCCGTGAACGCCAGTCGGTGATGATCGCCTCGGACGCGGTCGGGGGACTGAACTGATCGTGAGCGGCGGTGAGCACGAGCGTGGGCATCCTCGGCGGTGGCAGCGGTGCCATCGCGGCGAGCGGGGGAGCGATCGCGACGATCGCCGCGATGCGCTCGTCGTCGAGCCCGAGCGCCACCCACGCCCCGAACGAGTAACCGACGACGGCGAACGCGACGTCGTCGGCGACGCCCGCGAGTGCGTCGATCGCGGCGACCGCGTCGACGCGTTCGCCGGCACCGTCGTCGAACAGGGACCGGAAGTCGAATCGCAGTGCAGCGATCCCAGCCTGCGGGAGCGCCTCGTAGAGGGCGGTGACGACCCGGTCGAACCGGTTTCCGCCGAACTGCGGGTGGGGATGGCAGACGACGGCGGCGGCGACCACTGCGTCGGGAAGGGCCAGATCACCCACCAGCTGGTGTCCGTCGGACGACTCGAAGTGGACGGTGCGATGCGTGATCGCCGGACGTTCGGCCATGGGATCCGACGGTACCCTTCCACCGATGGCGGTCGCCGACGACAAGCTCCCGATCAAGATGCTCAACGACCGGGTGCTCGTGCGCGTCTCCGACAAGGCCGGCGAACGCAAGTCCTCGGGCGGCATCGTCATCCCGGCCACGGCGCAGGTGTCGAAGCGGCTGATCTGGGCGACCGTGGTCGCGCAGGGTCAGAACGTTCGCTCGTGCGAGGTCGGCGACAAGGTGCTCTTCAGCCCCGAGGACCGTTACGAGGTCGAGGTGCAGGGCGAGGACTACGTGATGCTCCGCGAACGAGAACTGCACGCGGTCGCCGCCGAACGCATCGAGGCGTCGACCGGGTTGTACCTCTGAGGTCGGCTCAGCCGAGTTCGTAGCCGCCGCGAACGGTCACCGTGACACCGATGCGGTCCTTCGAGTACGTCGCCCCATCGATCGTGTCCAGACCGAGCCAGGCAATCAGGCGATCCTGATCGGCGGGCTTCAGACGGGCGCACCCCTTGCTCTGCGGGCTGGTGGGAACGTTGTTCGCACCGTGGATCGCCTGGCCGTTGTCGAAGTACAGCGGCTTGTACATGTTGCCGTTGAGCGGGTTGTCCTCGGGGACCGGGTAGTCGGTCGACTCGTGCCAGCCGCCGTTCTGCAGCGCTGGATCGAACCGGAACGCCCGCGTGCGTTCCTGGAGACGTGTTCCGAACCCGGACTCGCCGGTGGACGTCGGGAACACGTTCACGAGACCGTCCGGCCCGTCGCCGGTCAGCAGGATCTGACACGTCAGGTCGATGAAGATCCAGCGCCCGTCGGTGGCGACGTTCGGTGGGACGGGAAGTGCCGTCGTTGCCAGCAGTAGTTCCTCCTCCGGACTGCCCGGCGCCATGTCGGCGCGGTTGACGGGAAGGCCGAGCGCCAGCCGGCTGGCACACAGGCCGCGACGGGTGACAGGGCCGGACACCCCGTCCACCGGCATCTCGGGGAAGCCGTACGGAACCAGCAGCTCGTTGAGCTTGGTCTGCTGTGCGGTGACCGACACCCACGTCTCCGCGGCAACCACCGCGGCGTTGCGCTCGAGGCGCTGCTCGCCGGTGATGTCGTCGAGACCGTTGTCGATGCACACGTCGAGCAGCTGTCCGGGGACGATCAGTTCGTCGGTGAGGCCGTTCTCGGCCTGGAGCGAGGGGATCGTGACGATCTCGTCGGCCTCGGCATCGGCGATCGCTCCCAGCGAGTCGCCCGCCTCGATCTCGACCACACACGCCGGGTCGTACACCGCGAGCGGTGGCTCGGTGGTGGTCGTCGTCGTCGACGAGGTGGTGCTCGACGAGGTGGTGCTCGATTCGGTGGTCGTGGACGCGTCGGCGGCGTCGACGGCCTCGGACGTGGCCCCGTCAAGGGGGCCGGCTGCACCGCCGGCAGGCTCGATCGCTGCGGCCTGGCTGCAGGCCGAGACCAGCAGGCAGCCAGCGATCAGCCAGACGTTCGGGGTTGCGCGCACGGCCGACACGCTACAAACGAGTCCACGCTCGGAGTACCCGTTTCGCAGCTGTTCACCGGCGTGACCGGTCGGGACTCGGCACCGTAGGCTGGCCCGATGCCCGAAGGGACGACGATCGACGCCAGCGACGAGCAATTGGCAGGGGTCAGGTACGACGAGCACGGTCTGGTCGCGGCCATCGCCCAGGACGTCGAGAACGGCGACGTGCTGATGCTGGCCTGGATGAATGCCGAGTCGTTGCAGATGACGCTCGCCGAAGGTCGCATGGTCTACTGGTCGCGCAGCCGCCAGGAGCTGTGGCGCAAGGGCGACACGAGCGGAGATCGCCAGTTCGTCCGCGAGGCCTATTACGACTGCGACGCCGATGCGTTGCTGTTCAAGGTCGAACAGGAGGGTGCCGGTGCGTGCCACACCGGGGCGCGTACGTGCTTCTTCCGTTCCTTCGGTCCAGCGTCCTGACCCGACGATGAAGTTCCAACCCTCCCGCGAGGAGTTCCGCGGGCACGCCGCCGAGCACACCGTCGTCCCCGTGTGGACCGAGCTCCTGGCCGACCTCGAGACGCCGGTGGCCGCCTACGTCAAGCTGGTCGGCGACCGGCCCGGCTTCCTGCTGGAATCCGTCGAGGGCGCCGAGCGGTGGGCCCGGTTCTCCTTCGTCGGCCGCAACCCCTCGGCGATGCTCGTGCTGCGCGACGGCGTGGTCGAACTCCACGGTGCCCTGCCCGACGGCATCCCGACCGACCAGGGCATGCTCGCCGCACTCGAGGTGCTCCTCGATGCGTACACCAGCCCGCAGTTCGACGATCTTCCCCCGCTGCACGGCGGCATCATGGGATTCCTCGGCTACGACGTGATCCGCGAGGTCGAGCACCTCCCGAACACGCCCACCGACGACCGCGGATATCCCGATGCGGTGATGTCGGTGATCGGCTCACTGGCCGCATTCGACCACTGGCGTCAGCGGGTGTATCTCATCGAGAGCGTGCCGACGCTCGGGCTCGACGACGCCCAGCTCGACGCGGCATACGACGCCGCCGTCGAGCGGGTGGAGGCGGCGGTGGCCGATCTGGCGAAGCCGTTGCCGTACACGCCGGTCGAACCGCCGTCCGCCGCCGACGAACTCCCGGCGCTTCGCTCGTCGATGCCCGACGGCACCTATCAACGCGCGGTCGAGGTGGCGAAGGAACACGTCGTCGCCGGCGACATCTTCCAGGTCGTGCTGGCCCAACGGTACGATCTCGAACTCGGCGCCGACCCCTTCGACGTGTACCGGGTGCTGCGTCAGGTCAACCCGTCGCCGTACATGTACTTCGTGCGCCATCCCGAGCTGACCATCGTCGGCTCGTCACCGGAGCCGATGGTGCAGCTGCTCGGCCGTACCGTCGTGTCGCGTCCGATCGCAGGGACACGTCGTCGCGGTCGCACGGACGAGCACGACCGGATGATGGCCGCCGAGCTGATCGAGCACCCCAAGGAACGCGCCGAGCACGTGATGCTGGTCGACCTCGCCCGCAACGACGTCGGACGCGTCGCCGAGTTCGGCACCGTCGACGTGGACGAGTTGATGACGCTCGAGCGCTACAGCCACGTCATGCACCTGACCTCGCAGGTGTCGGGTCAGCTGCGCGACGGGCTGGGACCGATCGACGTGCTCCGCGCGACGCTGCCCGCTGGAACGGTGTCGGGAGCGCCGAAGGTCCGCGCAATGGAGATCATCGACTCGCTGGAGCCGGTCAAGCGCGGGCCCTACGCCGGCGTCGTCGGCTACATCGATTGGTCGGGAAACCTCGACACGGCGATCGCCATCCGGACGATGTTCGTGACAGGCGACGGCGCCACTGCGAGCCTCCAGGCGGGTGCCGGCATCGTGGCCGACTCGGTTCCCGACGACGAGGATCTGGAGTGCCGCAACAAGGCCGCAGCGCTGTTGGCAGCGATCCCGGCGGCGCGCCGCATGACCACCGCCCGTCGCGACAACCGCACCTCGGCCTGATCCTCGGTCCGTGACCGGACGGCCTTCAGAGCGCGAGGCCGAGGAGGAAGAGCAGCGACAGGCCGGCGAAGCCGATGGTGATCACGGTGGCGAGGAGGATCAACAGCGGGAAGGAGGTCACCGACCTCAGGGCGACGGAGAGCGCACCGAACTGGCCCGCCTTGCCGACGGTGTCGCTCATCGTGAAGAACTGGCGCGACATCACCACGGCGCTCTGGTCCTGGACACCGTCGCTGGCCTCGACCGTATCGATCACCACCCGTTCCGAACGCGGGTCGCCGGCGATCAGCCGTTGAACGTCGGTGACGAGTGCGGTTCCGAGCCGGGTGACCGCCCACAGCCGGAACATCGCGAGCAGCACCGAGCCGATCGCCACGATCGCGGCGAAGCCGCCGAAGACGATCCACACGGTCTGGATGCCGTCCGACAGCGCGGCGACGCCGAGGGCGAAGCCCCCGACGCAGATCACGACCACGATCACCAACGTACCGAACGCCAAACGCGTCCCTCGGTGCACGAGGGCGAGCAGGCTGTCGACGGCCCGGGTGGCCAGGTCGCGGAGTCGGCCGTCGCTGGTGTCGTCGTTCGTCATGACGTTCGCAGTGTGTCACGGCAGACTGTCGGTGTGACTCCGGACCCCGCCGCAATCGACGAACGCTCGCGCGACCATGTCATCGTGGAGGGCCCCGACGCCCTCACGTACCTGCATTCCCAGGTCGCCCAGGATCTGCGTGGGCTCGGTGTCGGCGAGGTCACGTGGACGCTCGTGCTCGAGCCGTCGGGCAAGGTGGAGTCGCTCGCCCGGGTCACGCGAACCGGTGACGACCGCTTCGACTTCGACACCGATGCCGGCTACGGCGAGGCGCTCGCCACCCGGCTGAACCGGTTCAAGATCCGTGTCGCTGCCGAGATCCACCTGGAGCCGGCGACCTCGACCACGTCATCGGAGGCGCACGAAGCTGCACGCATCGCTGCCGGTTGGCCGCGGATGGGGGCGGAGATCGTCCCCGGCAAGACGATTCCCGCAGTGACCGGCGTGGTGCCGGTGGCCGTGAACTTCACCAAGGGGTGCTATCCGGGCCAGGAGCTCGTCGAGCGCATGGACAGCCGCGGCGCCGATGCACCGATGTCGCTGCGCATCGTCGACGTGCCGGCCGGCGCGGTCGCCGGCGACCCGCTCGTCGCTGACGGCGTCGAGGTCGGAACGATCACCAGCGTCTCACCGGCCGGTGGATCGGCCCTGGCGATGGTCCGACGCGGTCACGACGTCGGACGAGCCCCTGCGCACCTCGCTGCGCCGTGAAGTGTCACGTTGGACCCGGCACGGTGTGACAGTTGCGGCGGGTCGGTCAGACGGCGTGGGTGGCGGCGATGTCGCGACGGATCGCCACGACATCGGGATGCTGGCGGATGCCGATCAGTTCCGGTGACGAATCGATGATCGAGGCCAGACCGGCCGGCGACGTGCCGGCGTCGGCCGCCGTGCGCAGCCACCCGATGGCGGTGGCCTGGTCGCCGAGTGCGCCGGCGGCGCGCGCGACCGTGGCGGCGGCGAGGGTGTGCGGGTGCCGGGCGAACCCTTCGGCGGCGTAGTGGGCGGCGTCCTCGAACCGTCCCAGCCGCATGAGCTGGTTGGCGAGGATGTACTCGTTCCAGGGGTCGCCCGTCGGCCAGGGTTCCGGCAGCAGGTCGATCAGGGCGCCGGCCTGCGCGGGCGTCAACGTGACCGGCGGCGGCGGGCGGTCGGGGCGGTGGTGGCTGAGCGCTGACACCAGGGTTCGCCGGGCCTTGCCCGGCTTGCCGGCGGCGAGCGCCCGGTCGGCGTCGTGCCACGGCGAGGTGGCCTGCGCCGACGAGCCGAGCATCTGCAACTGCGACACCAGGAGGAATCCGATGACGAGGACGAACCCGCGGTAGCGGTCGTTCGTGAAGGCGTAGACGGTGAATGCGCCGGTGACGGCGAGTGAGAACCAGATCATCAGTCGTTCCGCCCGGTCCGGCACGATCCGGTCGAGCGCGTTGGTGAGGATGTTGCCGCCGTCGAGCGGCAGGATCGGCACCAGGTTGAACAGCCCGATGATGGGTCCGGCCCACCAGATCGCCAGGAGCGCCGGGTCGCTCGCATACGACGGACGCTCCATGGGACTCGCTCCCAGGGCGAGGAGCACGGCGACGCTGACGGCGATCTGGATGCCGGGCCCGGCGAACGAGATGCCGATCTGTTCGGCGCGCGACAGCGGGCGGGTGGGCACGTAGGACGCGTAGCCCGCCAGGAAGTTGAGCGAGATCTCCGCTTCGGCGCCGGTGCGTCGGGCGGCGACCGCGTGGCCCAGCTCGTGCAGCAGGGTGAACGCCGCCAGCGAACCGGCGAGCCACAGACCGAACACGTCGCCGTACAGCACGACGATCAGCACCATGAACATGACGAAACCGGGTCGCACGTGGACGGGGAATCCGAGCAGCCGGAACATTCGACTTCGCAGGCTACGACCCGCGGCCCTCGGCTGTCTCGCGAGGCGCGGTGTTCCCGGTTCGTTCACCCGTGGCCGGATCGTCCACGGAGGACGGTGTTCAGGGTCCTACACTCTCTTCACGTGCCATACGTCTACGCCTTCGATCACAAGCACCGCCGCCCTCCGATGGAGTACAAGGACTTGTTGGGAGGCAAAGGCGCGAACCTCGCCGAGATGACCAGCGTGCTGAAGCTGCCGGTTCCCCCGGGCTTCACGATCTCGACCGACGCCTGCCGTGACTACATGCACGGCGGGTGGCCCGACGGGCTCGACGAGGAGATCGCCAAGCACGTCTTCAAGCTCGAGAAGGCGATGGGTCGCAAGCTCGGTGATCCCTACGATCCGCTGTTGGTCAGCGTGCGCTCGGGCGCCAAGTTCTCCATGCCGGGGATGATGGACACCGTGCTCAACCTCGGTCTCAACGACCAGAGCGTCGAGGGCCTGGCCCACTCCACCAGCGACGAGCGCTTCGCGTACGACTCCTACCGTCGCTTCATCGCCATGTACGGGCGCATTGTGCTCGGTGTCGACGGCGAACCCTTCGAGGAGGCGCTCGACGCCGCCAAGGAGAAGGCGGACACCAAGCTCGACAACCTGATTCCCGCCGATGCGCTCAAGGAGCTGTGCGAGGACTACAAGGCGATCGTCGAGAAGGAGACCGGTGCGCCGTTCCCGCAGAAGCCGCGAGATCAGCTCGACGGTGCCGTCGAAGCCGTGTTCAAGAGCTGGAACGGCGCGCGTGCGATCGCGTACCGGGTGCGCGAGAAGATCGATCACGAACTGGGCACCGCCGTCAACGTGCAGACCATGGTGTTCGGCAACCGTGACGACAACTCGGGGACCGGCGTCGGGTTCACCCGCAACGCGGCGACCGGCGAGAACAAGCCGTACGGCGACTTCCTGGTCAACGCCCAGGGCGAGGACGTGGTGGCGGGCATCCGCAACACCGAGGACCTCGACCACATGAAGAAGCACTTCCCGGTGATCCACGGCGACCTGCTCGAGATCTTCCAGCGCCTCGAAGAGCACTACACCGACATGTGCGACACCGAGTTCACCATCGAGCAGGGCAAGCTCTGGATGCTGCAGACCCGCATCGGCAAGCGCACCGGGGCGGCCGCGCTGAAGATGGCCGTCGACATGACCAAGGGCACCGGCAAGGGGTCACATCGCTGGAAGATCTCCCGCGAGGAGGCGATCACCCGCGTGTCGGCCGACCATCTCGACGCCGTGCTGCACCCGCAGTTCGCCACCGAGGGCAAGAAGCTCGCCAAGGGACTCGGCGCGTCGCCGGGTGCTGCGGTCGGAGCGGTCTACTTCACCGCCGACGAGGCCGCAGCAGCCCGCGAACGCGGCGAGGACGTCATCCTCGTACGCAACGAGACCAGCCCCGACGACATCCACGGGATGATGGCCTCCAAGGGCATCCTGACCGCTCGCGGCGGCCTCGTGAGCCATGCCGCCGTGGTCGCCCGCGGGTGGGGGACCCCGGCGATCGTCGGCGCGGAGGACGTCCGCATCAAGGGCAAGCAGTTCACGGTGTCGGCGCCCGACGGTGACATCGTCGTCGAGGAGGGTGACGTCATCTCGATCGACGGGACCACCGGCCTCGTCGTGCTCGGCGCGATGGAGATGCGCAGCGCCGAGCCGCCGCCCGAGTTCGAGACGATCCTGAAGTGGGCCGATGCCGTCCGCAAGGGCAAGCTCGGCGTTCGCGCCAACGCCGACACCGGCGAGGACGCAGCAAACGCCCGTGCGCTCGGTGCCGAGGGCATCGGCCTGTGCCGCACCGAGCACATGTTCCTCGCCCCCGACCGGCTGCCGGTCGTGCGCGAGATGATTCTGGCGTCGACGCCGGCGCAGGAGGAGAAGGCGCTCGAGAAGCTGCGCGCCGTGCAGGAAGCCGACTTCATGGAGATCCTCGACGCGATGGACGGGCTGCCGGTGACCATCCGGCTGCTCGACCCACCGCTCCACGAGTTCCTCCCGTCGGTCGAGGAGCTCCGGATCAAGGAGGCCCAGTCGACGAAGGGGTTGAGCAAGAAGGAGCAGGAACTGCTCGCCGCCGCCGAACACTGGGCCGAGCACAACCCGATGATCGGTACGCGCGGTGTGCGCCTCGGCGTGCTGAAGCCGGGTCTCTACGCGATGCAAGCGCGGGCGTTGCTGTCCGCGGCGGCGAAGTTGCGTGAGATGGGCAAGAAGCCGATCGTCGAGATCATGATCCCGTTGACGGTCACCCGTGAGGAGATGGCGCTTGCCCGCAGCTGGGTGCAGGCCGAGGTCGACGAGGCGCTGGCCGGCATGAAGCGCAAGCCGGTGATCACGATCGGCACGATGATCGAGACGCCGCGCGCGGCGCTGCGCGCCGACGAGATCGCCGAGGTGTCGGACTTCTTCTCGTTCGGTACGAACGACCTGACGCAGCTGACGTTCGGGTTCAGCCGCGACGACGTCGAGAGCCGGATGATGCCCGCCTACCTCGAGCAGGGGCTGCTGAAGCGCAACCCGTTCGACACGATCGACCAGACCGGCGTCGGTGACCTCGTGCGCATCGGCGCCGAGCGGGGTCGGTCCACCAAGCCCGATCTGAAGCTCGGGGTCTGCGGCGAACACGGCGGCGACCCCGAGTCGATCGACCTGTTCTACAACGCTGGACTCGATTACGTGTCGTGCTCGCCGTTCCGGGTGCCGATCGCCCGGCTGTCGGCCGCTCAGGCCATCATCGCCGCGAGCTGACCGGTTGCGCGGGGTTGCGCGGTGCCAGGCACCGCGTAACCGGCTGGGCAGTACATTGACGGCACCATGGGCATCGTCGACGACGACATCGAACGGCTCCGGTCGACGGTGTCGATCGTCGACACGGTCCAGCAGTACGTCGCACTGAAGCGCGTCGGCCGTAACTGGGTCGGGCTGTGCCCGTTCCATGCCGAGAAGAGTGGGTCGTTCAACGTCCGCGAGGAGACCGGGCGCTACAAGTGCTTCGGTTGCGACAAGGGCGGTGACGTGTTCACGTTCATCCAGGAGATCGAGCATCTCGATTTCCCGGGCGCCGTCGAGCACCTCGCTGCGAAGGCCGGCATCCAGCTGAACTACACGACGACGGGCCAGTCGAAGGAGCGGGCGCGGCGCAAGCAGCTCGTCGAAGCGATGGACGAGGCCGTCGAGTGGTACCACCAACGGCTCCTCACCGACCCCGACGCGCGACCCGCACGTGACTACCTGCGCCGTCGGGGGCTGGCCGGCGACATCGCTCGTCAGTTCAAGCTCGGCTGGGCCCCCGACGACTGGGACGCACTGTCGCGCGGACTCGGCTCGCCTGACGTGCTCCAGGCGGTGGGCCTCGCATTCCGCAACAAGCGCAACAAGATGCAGGACTCGTTCCGGGCCAGGGTGATGTTCCCCATCTTCTCCGAATCGGGAGAGGCCCTCGCATTCGGTGGTCGGATCCTGCCTGGGTCGGAGGATCCGGCGAAGTACAAGAACTCCTCGGAGACGCCGATCTACACCAAGTCGAAGATCCTCTACGGACTGAACTGGGCGAAGTCCGACATCGCCAAACACGATCAGGTCGTCGTCTGCGAGGGCTACACCGACGTGATCGGGTTCCATCGTGCCGGAGTGGCCAGAGCGGTCGCCACTTGTGGCACCGCGCTCACCGAGGAACACGTGCGCCTGCTGAAGCGCTATGCGAGCAAGGTGGTGTTGGCCTTCGACGCCGACGCTGCCGGCCAGGGTGCGGCCGCCCGGTTCTACGAGTGGGAGGAGGCCCACAAGGTCGAGGTCCAAGTGGCGCGCCTGCCGCAGGGCCGTGACCCGGGGGATCTCGCCCAGTCCGATCCCGACACGCTGGTGCACTCGGTCGCCGATCCGGTTCCCTTCCTGAAGTTCCGCGTCGACCGGGCGCTGGTCGGTCAACCCAAGCAGTCGCCCGAGCAACGAGTACGACTCGCCGAGGCGGCGATGGCCGTTGTCAACGAGCACCCGAACGTCGAGCTGCGCAAGCTGTACGCCGGTGAGGTGGCGGCCTCGGTCGGAATTCCGGTCGGCGATCTGGTCCAGATCGCCGAACGCGGATCGCGTCGACCGGCGATCCAGGTCGCCCCGAAACGTTCCCAAGGGCCGATGGAGAATGCCGAGTTCGCTGCGCTCGTGCTGCTGGTGCAGGACTGGGACGAGATTGCGCCGTGGCTGATCGAGCAGTTGTTCGACGACGACGCCAACCGGATGGCGTTCGTCGCGATGGCCGCGGCAGGAGGCGACCTGGGAGGGGCATTGGAGGTGGCTGCACCCGACGCCCGCGAGGTGCTGGAACGCGCGGCGGTCGCCGACCTCAACCTGCAGCCGGACGTCGAGGCCCGCACGCTCATCGGGGCCGCAGCCCGACGAGAACTGAACGCACACGCACGATTGGATGACCAGGCGGCGATCGAAGAGGACCGTGCGGCGCGGCTCGACATCGATGCGCTCAACGACACCGACCGAACTCGCGCCATGGCGGCGGCCGAGTCATTGCTAGGTTGGCTGCATCGACGCTCAGGGGAAGGCAACGATGGGGGCTGACGCCGCCGGCGAGGGTGCGGACAGCGACGCCTCGTCGCAGACCGCTGACGCCGCCCGAACAGCAGCCCCGCCGTCCCAGCTCGACGGTGTTCCGTTCGACGGTGTCGATGTGATCGAGTGGGACCAGCTGGTCGGGCGTGGCCGCGAGGCGGGAGCGGTCCACGCCGAGGACATCGCCCATGTCCTGCGCCACGTCGAGTTGTCCGGCGAGGTGCTCGCCGAGGTGCAGTCGACGATGGCCGACCAGGGCATCGAGATCGATGACGAGGTCGACCACATCGCCGACGACACGCCGTCGCGCGGTGGCCACCGGGTCGTGGTCGAGAGCGATCGGGTGGCGGCCACGACCGATCACGACGAACAGTTGCTCAGCCGTGGTCGGGGCCGCCGCACCCGCAAGTCCGGCCCGAAAGGCGACAACAGCACCTCGGACACCGTTCGGCTGTACCTCCGCGAGATCGGCCAGGTCGATCTGCTCACCGTGGAGGACGAGCGACGTCTCGCCCAGCTGATCGAAGAGGGCAAGATCGCCGCGGCACGGATCGACGAGATGGCGGACTCGTCGACCTTCGGGCCGGGCGAGGAGCGGATGCTGCTGCGTGCGGTCAGCAGGGGAGAGCGAGCCAAGAGCGAACTGACGCAGGCCAACCTGCGACTGGTCGTGAGCATCGCCAAGCGCTATTCCGGGCGCGGCATGCAACTGCTCGATCTGATCCAGGAGGGCAACCTCGGGTTGATGCGTGCAGTCGACAAGTTCGACCACAGCAAAGGCTTCAAGTTCTCGACCTATGCGACGTGGTGGATCCGCCAGGCGATCACCCGGTCGATCGCCGATCAGGCGCGCACGATCAGGATCCCGGTGCACATGGTCGAGCACATGAACCGCGTGACCCGTGCCAAACGGCAGATGCACCAGGAACTCGAACGGGAACCGACCGTCGACGAGATCGCCGAGAAGGTGCAGCTCTCGCCTGACCGGGTGCGCGAGCTGCTCCGCTACTCCCAGGATCCGCTGTCGCTCGACTCGCCGGTCGGCGACGAGGACGAAGCGAACCTCGGCGACTTCATCGAGGACGAATCGGTCGACAGCCCGGCCGACGCAGCGACTCGGATGATGCTGCACGACGCCGTCGGTGAAGTACTCGGCGAGCTGTCCGATCGTGAGCAGGAGATCGTGCGTCTGCGGTTCGGGCTCGACGGCGGCCGGGCGAAGACCCTCGAAGAGGTCGGCCAGGAGTTCGGCGTGACTCGTGAACGGATCCGCCAGATCGAGGCGAAGACCCTCGCCAAGCTCCGGCATCCGCAACGCTCCGAGCGCCTGCGCGAGTTCCTCGAAGTCGAGTGAGCGGGATGACGCGGGTCCGACCCGTGTCGTCCCTCCACCGGTCCTTCGCCGTGCCGGAGTGATCCACCCGGCGTCGGCGCCCGAACCTCGGGCATGGACGTACCACTGTCGAAGCGCTGGATCACGGCGCTCGGCGCACTCGCGGGCGTCGTCGCCGCCGTCGTCGCACTCGGCGTCGCCGAGCTGATCGCCGGGATTCGCCAGGAGTGGCGGTCGCCGGTGATCGACGTCGGTGACCGCGTGATCGACAACGTGCCGCCGTTCGTGAAGAACTTCGCGATCGAGACGTTCGGGACCAACGACAAGCCGGCGCTGCTGATCGGCATCGGGACCACCCTCGTGGTCTACGCCGCCGTGATCGGCGCGATCGCCTTCCGGCGCCGGATCGAGATCGGCCTCGTCGGCATCGGCGTGTTCGGGCTGATCGGCGCCGCCGCCGCGATCACCAACCGCGCCGGCGGTTCCCTCGACGGCGCCATCCCGACGCTCGTCGGATCGGCGACCGGTGCCGCCACGTTGTGGTTCGTCCACCGGATTTTCCGTCCACTTCTCGCTGGATCGCCGTCGGCGGACGCGGCGACTTCGAGCGACCCGACGGACGCCGTCCGGCGCTCGCCGACCGATGCGCCACAGGCCTCACGTCGTGAGCTCCTGATGCGCACCGGCGGCGTGCTCGCCGGACTGGCGTTCGTCGGAGCAGGTGCCGGTGCGATCGGTCGTACGATCAGGAGCCGCTTCAGCGCCACGGAGTCACGCATGAACGTGGTGGTACCGCAGGCGACCAACGCCCTCGATCCGATCCCCGACGGTGTGTCGGTCGGCATCGACGGCGTTGCGCCGTTCGTCACGCCCAACGCCGACTTCTACCGCATCGACACCGCGCTCACCGTGCCGCAGCTGGCGACCGAGGGCTACGAGCTCGGGGTGACCGGCATGGTCGACCGGCAACTCAGCCTGCGCTTCGACGATCTGCTACGACGCAACGTCGTCGAGCACGACATCACCCTGACCTGCGTCTCCAACACGATCGGTGGGGAGCTGGTCGGCCATGCCCGCTGGACGGGGATCCGCCTCGACGAGCTGCTCGCCGACGCCGGCGTCGACCCCGCAGCGACCCAGGTCGTCGGACGTTCGATCGACGGTTACACCTGCGGGTTCCCGATCGAGGCGGCCATCGACGGCCGCAACGCCCTGGTGGCGTTCGGCATGAACGGTGAACCGCTTCCGCTCGATCACGGCTTCCCCGTGCGCCTGATCGTGCCCGGGCTGTACGGATACGTCTCGGCGACGAAGTGGCTCACCGAGATCGAGTTGACGACGTTCGACGACTTCCAGCAGTACTGGGTGCCCCGCGGGTACGCCGAACGGGCGCCGATCAAGTTGATGAGCCGAATCGACTCGGTCGACGGCCTCGGCACGCTCATTCGTTCCGCCGATGGCACTGCGGTCATCGGCGGGGTGACCTGGGCCCAGACACGCGGGATCAGCGCCGTCGAGGTCCAAGTCGACGACGGACCGTGGCAATCGTGCGAACTCGGCGCAGCGCTCAACGACGACACGTGGCGCCAGTGGGCGTTCCGCTGGACGCCGAGGACCACGGGGCGGACCTCGATCCGCTGCCGGGCAACCGATGGCGATGGAGTGATCCAAACGGCCGAACGATCCGAACCCCTCCCGAACGGTGCCTCCGGGCACCACCAGATCGTGGTCTTCGTCGAGTGATCCACCCCCCGGCTCACTCGACGGAGGCGACGCAGAACGCTGCAACGCAGCGTGAACACCAACCCCTCAACATCCTCACAAGGAGCAACACCATGATCACCCGGAACCAAACCACGAAGGTACTTGTCGCCCTGACGTCGTTGTCGCTCGTCGCCGCCGCCTGCAGCAGCGATGGCAACGACGAGGCCGTCACCACCGAGGCTCCTGCCGCCACCACGCCGGCGACCGGCGCGGAGATGGACGCACCGATGGATGAAACGGCCGACGGTCCGTTCGGTCCGGCGTGCGACGCCGTTCCGACCGAAGGCGAAGGCTCCTTCGCCGGCATGACCGACGACACGGCAGCGACGGCAGCCTCGAACAATCCGCTGCTGGCCACCCTGGTCGCGGCCGTGTCCGAGGCCGGACTGGTCGACACGTTGAACAGCGACGGTCCGTTCACGATCTTCGCACCCGTCGATGATGCGTTCGCCGCTATCCCGGCCGCAGACCTCGACGCCGTGCTCGCCGATCAGGAACTGCTCACGTCGATCCTCACCTACCACGTCGTCGCCGGCGAGCGCCTCGACGCCGCCGCCCTGGGAGACGCCGGTTCGGCGACCTCCGTCAACGGCGCCACACTCGAATTCGGCACCGACGGGACGACCGTCAACGGTGTCGACGTGCTCTGCTCGAACGTGATGACCGCCAACGCCACCGTCCACATCATCGGCGAGGTGCTGATGCCGCCGACAGCGGAGACCGGCGACATGGAGACCGGCGACATGGAGACCGGCGACATGGAGGAAGGTGCCATGATGGAAGGTGCCATGATGCCGTCCGGTCCGCTGTGCGCAGCGGTGCCGGCCGACGGCGAAGGCTCGTTCGCCGGGATGACCGACGACACCGCCGCCACCGCCGCATCGAACAATCCGGTGCTCTCCACCCTGGTCAGCGCCATCCAGGCCGCCGGCCTCGTCGACACGCTCAACAGCGACGGTCCGTTCACGATCTTCGCCCCGGCCAACCCGGCGTTCGACGCCCTGGCCGAAGGAACGCTCGAGGCCGTACTCGCCGACACCGACCTGCTCACGTCGATCCTGACGCTGCACGTCGTCGCCGGTGAGCAGCTGTCCAGCGCCGACCTCGCCGAACTCGACACGGTGACCACGGTGAACGGCGCCGACATCACCCTCGAGGTCACCGGCGACGGAACCCTCATGGTGAACGAGCAGGCGTCGGTCGGCTGTGCCGACATCCAGACCGCCAACGCGACGGTCCACGTGATCGATGCGGTCCTGACGCCGTGATCCCGTGCGGTGCACGGCACCGCTGACCCGCCCACGACCAGACCACCCGAACGTGGCGAGGAGGCCCCGGCCTCCTCGCCACGTTCGCGTTCGCACACGGGCGAGTGATCCAGCCGTGATCGACATGCGAACCCACACCATGGCGTCGCCGTTGCTGTCCGCTCGAGGGATGTTCCACGGCACCGACGTGCTCGAGGTCGAACACCTGCTCGGCCATGCGGTCGTCGACGCCAGTGGACGGATCCTGGTCCCGATCGTCGACGTGCTGGCCATCCTGCGCATCGACGTCGATGCCGAACTCCTCGTGGTGCACTCCCGCGGCGGCGCGTGCCGTGCGCTTCGCCTTCCCGACGTCGTCGCGTGCGACGAGGTGTTCCTGCAACTCCAGCTCGACGAGGGCCGGGGTGCCGGCGATGCATCCTGGGGTGCACTGCTGTGGTCGCAGCGAGCGGGCTCCTGCTCGCCCGTCGAGTCGCTCCAGGCGACGTCGTTCGCCTCGTTCCTGGGTCTGGCATGACCGCTGCCAATGCCTTGCTGGTGCCGCCGGTGGGTGCGCATCCCTGGCATCATGACCCGATCGCTTCCACTGGGCCTGACCTCGTGTCGTTGATGCACCGCGTGCAGGTCGGCGATCATGCCGCGTTCGCGGCCGTGTACGACGAGCTCTCCGGCGCCGTGTTCGGCACCGTCAAGCGAGTGCTGCGGGATCCGGCGATGTCGGAAGAGGTCACCCAGGAGGTGTTCGTCGAGCTGTGGCGGACGGCCGCTCGATTCGACCCCGAACGTGCAAGCGTGGCGACGTGGGCGATCACGATCGCCAGGCGTCGTGCCGTGGATCGGGTGCGACGGGAGCAGTCGCAGCGTGATCGGATCGAGCGATCGGCGATCCGGCGTTCCCTGCCCGCCGATTCGCCGGACGAAGCGGTGGTCTCCTCGATCGAGGCGGAACGGGTGCGTCGCGCCGTGGCCGAACTTCCCGACGATCAACGAGCGGTGATCGAGATGGCATTCCTGAACGGCGACAGTCACGGCGACATCGCCGCACGACTCGACCTGCCGCTCGGCACCGTCAAGGGTCGAGTCCGTCTCGGTTTGAAGAAGCTCGGTGGCAAACTGGGAGCTGCGACATGACCTCCGACCGCATCGACGAACTCATTGCGTTGGCTGCGCTCGGTGAGCTGTCGGCCGAGGAGCACGACGAGCTCGCCGCAGCCGCTCGGCGCGATCCTGTGATCGCAGGGGAGCTCGACGAGGCGCTGGCCGCCGCTGCAGCCCTGCAACGATCCCGAGCGGAGGAACCACCGGCGGCCCTGCGGGGCTCGGTGCTCGCAGCGATCACCTCCGTACCGCAGGAGGTTTCGACGATCGACGAACGAGTGATTTCTCTCGGGGCCGAACGATCCCGTCGACGATTTCGCCCGGCCATGTTCGCCGCAGCCGCCGTTGCCCTGTTCGCCGTGGGTGGCGTGGTCGTCGTCATGACGAACGACGACGAACCCTCCGATCCCATCGCCGCCGTGATCGAGGCGCCGGATGCCACCACACGCATCTTGGCGGGCGAGATCGGGGCATTGACGGTGGTCTATTCGCCGTCTCAGGACGCCCTCGTGGTGGAGGGCGATGGCGTGCCGGTGTTGGACGACAGTGCGACGTATCAGCTCTGGCTGGTCGGCGACGACGGGGCGACGTCGGTCGGGACGTTCCGCCCGGACGTGGACGGGGCCGTGTCGGAGCGCTTCGTTGACGCCGACCCCACCGATTTCGTGCTGGGCGTGACCCGGGAACCCGCTGGCGGCAGCGAGTCGCCCACCCTGCCGATCCTCGCCTCGGCCTGATCGCCCATCGCCGCATCGCTGGGACACCCCTTGGTCATGATCGACCCATGGCTACGGCGGAAAGCAGGTCGACCGAGAGCGAGCGCGGGAACTGCGAGCGATCTCGTGGACGCTGCAGGAGATCGCCGACGAACTCGGCGTCGCCAAGGGCTCGGTGTCCACGTGGGTGCGCGACGTCGCGTTCACGCCGAAGCCCCGCACTCGAGGACACGTCGACCAGCAGCCGCATCCGCTCCACTGAGGAAACTGGCCGAGATCGAGCATTGTCTGTATGCCGGCGAAGGGCCAAGACACCCGGCGCGGTCTCCATGTCGAACACCAATCCGCTGCTCCTTCATGCGTTCGTCGATTGGCTGCGCCTCAAATTCGACATCGACGAGCGAAGGCTCCGGGCCTCTACCTCCACGAAGGTCTCGATCTCGAAGCCGCCACGGCCTTCTGGTCGGCCGCCACATCCATCCCTGTTGCCCAGTTCCAACGGCCGTACCGGGCAGTCGCAGACCCGACACGCCAGCGCGCGAAGCACGAACGTGGGTGTCTGACGGTCGTGTACCACTGTTCGATCGCTCACCGACGTGTGATGGCTCGGATCGCGGCGATATCGTCTCGTTTTGACCTTCCGGGATAGCTCAGCTGGCAGAGCAATTGACTGTTAATCAATGGGTCGCAGGTTCGAGCCCTGCTCCCGGAGCACCGACACGGACCCTCGAGCAATCGGGGGTCCGTTCGTCGTTTTCCCGGCCATGACCTTCGCCCGTGGTCCTGCACGGGTGGATCTGCGATCGTGAAGGCGGTCGAGACGCGGGTTCCAACGAGGAGGACTGGATCATGTCGATGTCACTGGACGGAGCGGTAGCGATCGTCACGGGAGCCGCTCGCGGTATGGGCGCCGAACACGTTCGAGGGCTCGTTGCAGCGGGGGCGAAGGTGATGGCCACCGACATCCTCGACGCCGAGGGTCGAGCGCTGGCCGACGAACTCGGCAGCGCCGTGATGTACCGGCACCTCGATGTCGCCGACGGTGCGGGCTGGGAGACGATCGTCGCTCAGACCGAGGAAGCATGGGGGCCGGTCAAGGTGTTGGTGAACAATGCCGGCATCGTGATGTTCGGATCGATCCAGGACCTGTCGCCGACCGACTGGCAGCGCACGATCGACATCAACCTGACCGGGGTGTTCCTCGGGATGCACGCGGTCGTGCCGTCGATGAAGCAGGCGAACGGGGGAGCGATCGTCAACATCTCGTCGACCGCCGGTCTGCAGGGGTATGCGAACCTCGGTGCGTACGTCGCCAGCAAGTGGGGAGTGCGCGGTCTCACCAAGACCGCAGCCATCGAATTCGGCCCCGCGAACATCCGGGTGAACTCCATCCACCCTGGCCCGATCCGCACCCCGATGACCGACGGCCTGTCGCTCGACATGGTCGCCAGCCAGCCGATCGCGAGGATCGGGGAGCCGGAGGAGGTGACAGCGATGCTGCTGTTCATCCTCCAGGAGGCGACCTATTCGACCGGCCACGAGTTCATCATCGACGGCGGCACGATCGTCGGGTCGGTTGTCGCCATGCCGGACGACTGACACGTACGCTGCACCCCGGCTCGGCGTCCCGTATGTTGGGGCCGCACCGGTCCCCGGGGCGGTAGCTCAGTCGGTCAGAGCAGCGGACTCATAATCCGTGGGTCGTGGGTTCGAGCCCCACCCGCCCCACCACGATCTAGCAGGGGTGATGCGGATGCTCGGGTCTCTCCCGAGGGTCCGTATCCAAGAAATCCAAGAAATCGGCCCGCGTTTGTCCCCGTGGGGAACCCTCGAACGGCGCCGGGGATGAGCGAACGAGCGATCGAGCGGGTCATCGCTCGCAGTTGTGGGATTCCCCAGTGCGGCGCTTCGGAGACGGTCGCTCTAGCCCCTCCGGGTCCACGGCACGGCGATGCCGACTCTGACGGGAGCGCCGGGTTGGCAGTTCTGGCTCGGAGACGCGTGTATTGACATCCGTGCAATGCTCGGTGGCGTGAGCCGAAGGACGACGGTTTGGATCCTGTTCGTCGGGTTCGTCATCGTCGCTGCGGTCGCCGTTCGTAGCCCGCTGTTCGGTTCGTATGGACCTGTCGACGAGTCGCAGTGCGTCCGCGTGGAGGGTGCGGCAGTCTGTGTTGATCGGCGCGGATCCGAACTCGAGGTTCGAGCGGACGGACTCCAGCCAGGCTCCGATGTGATATTTGACGGCGACCGGCTCCCGGTGAGTTCGGGTGGCGGAATCGAGGGTCGTTGGTTCTTCGAAACGAACGAACACACACTGAGAGGGCCGATCTTCATCGAAGCGCAGGCTGCGAGCGGAACGGGCTTCGCCGGCACGGTGGAGTTCTGGGAGCGCACCTAGTAGATCGACCGGCGTATCTGCAGGGCGAGAGGACCCGCATGGTGCCTCCGATCGCCGAGGCCAGGGCGGGATTGTGTCGCGCCACGCTTGGGCCGTGATGTGGCGGGTCGTGACCGGTGTCGGGGCGGGTTATCCCAGCCTGACACTGAGATCGGAGTTATCGAGTGCTCACCAACGGACATGTGACACGGGCCGTCGTCGAGTGGAGCAGCCTCCATCGAGCTGCAGGTCGAAGCCTCAGCCGGCTGACAGCGACAGCTCTCTCCGCTTCGGTGATCCACCGCCGGACGCCGGACGCCAGACTGAACACTCCTGGCGGAACGCAGCATGGGGGTGCTACATGAGTCAAGCAATCGATGATGTGCTGGATCGGGCGGTCGACCGCGGCGCCGTTCCGAATGTGGTGGCCGTCGCGGCGGACCATGCCGGGGTGACCTACCGCGGTGCGGCCGGGGCGATCGCACCCGACGACGACCGAACGGTCGACGCGAATACGGAGTTCCGCATCATGTCGATGACAAAGATGATCGTCACGGCAGCAGCGCTCCAACAGCGCGACGCCGGCCGACTTGACTTCGATGCCCCCGTCGCCGACTACTACCCGGCATTCTCCGACACGCAGGTGCTCACGGGGTTCGACGGCGACGAGCCGACCTATCGAGCACCGGCAAGCCCCGCCACGGTCCGCCACCTGGTCACGCACACGTCCGGACTGGGGTACTGGTTCTGGAATGCGGATCTCGCGCGCTGGCAATTTGTTAGCGGCAACCCGGGCGTGCTCGCCGGGACCGCCGACTTCCTCGAGGCGCCGATGACCTTCGACCCCGGAAGCAACTTCCAGTACGGCATCAACACCGACCTGCTCGGGCGCTGTGTCGCCGCTGCCGCCGGCGCCGAGCTCGACGAGGTGCTGGCGTCAGCCATCTTCGAACCACTCGGCATGACCGACACGACGTACGATCTCGGCGACGAGCAACGAAGGCGACTCACGCCCGTGCACGTGAAGGACGAGACCGGATCGTGGATCGCAACCGACGTTGACTACGCACAACGGCCGCAGCTGATCCCCGGTGGACACGGCCTGTACTCCACCGCCAACGACTATCTGAAGTTCCAGCGCGCGCTGCTCGGCGGTGGTGAGCTCGACGGTGCGCGCATCCTGTCGAGCGACACCGTCGACGAGGCGTTCAGCAACCAGATCGGCGAGATCGACTTCCCGGCCGCCATCCCGACAGCCGATCCGGCGTCGTCGGCCGACTTCGACGCCGGACCCGGTCACAAGTGGGGTTGGGGTCTGCTGCTCAACAGCAACGACATCCCCGGCCGTCGACGGGCTGGCAGCGGATCGTGGGCGGGTCTGTGCAACACCCATTTCTGGGTCGATCGTTCGACGGGGATCACCGGCGCCATCTACAGCCAGACCCTGCCGTTCGTGGCGCCCGAGGTGTACCAGGTCTACCTCGAGTTCGAGGCGGCGGTCTACTCCGCTCTCTGAGCCGCGGGCGATGATGTCGAGACTGGGTGGTCGATGGCGACCGACGGCGGCGTCTGAGGACGTACGCGTGCCCGGAAAGCGCCGGATTGGTGATGCGATTACGTGGCGCCGCATCGGGGCAGCAGTCGGTCACCTGCGCCGGCTCGGGAGACGTGAACACGCGTGCGGGTCATGGGGTGGACAGAGCCAGCCCGGTGTCAGTCAAACCTGTGGGCAGACGCTCATGGAACCAATCGCTGGTTCGGTAGCGTCGAATGAGCATGGGGAACTTCCGGTGGCGGGGTTGCGGGATGTTCGTGGTTCTGCTCACGTTGGTCGCGTGCGGGGACCGCGGCGACACGATGCGTTCCGACGAACCGTCGTCGGACTCGGTCGCATCGGATTCGTCGATTCCCTCCGAAACGCCTCCTCCTGACGGTGGTGAGCAAGTCGTTGATGGAGACCTGCCGTACGGGTTGGCTCGTTGCGGTGCGTTCGAGGTGATCATGGCGGACCCGGCCTTCTACCGAGACGAGCCCGTCTATGTCGGCAACGAGATGCCGATCGACGACGTGCGCGCCTGGGCGATCGACCAGCCGGGCTATGAGGACATCTGGATCGATCGTGAACATCGAGGATGGATCGCCGTCGGGTTCCGATCCGACGCGGCGGAGCGCCAAAGCGAACTCGAGGCCGAGTTCCCCGGCGTCGGCGTCGTCGCGGTACAGGTCGAACACGGTCGCGACCAACTCGACGAACTCCAACGCGAGGTCTTCGCTGTGATGCAAGCGAATGACATCGATCGCAACGGCGGTATCAGCGTTCCATCCGGTCAGGTCTCGGCGTACGTCGGCGTGCTCGACGAGACGACGCTCGAGCCGTTCGCTGAGTTCGCTGGTCGTCCTGTGTGCTTCGACGGTGTCGACCCCGCAGACGCAGTGACCGACGGACCCCAGCCCATATCAGGCGACGGCTGGCGCCTCCTGGCCGTCGAACGCACCGGTGAGTCGTACCGGACCGGTGTGGCAACCACCGACGATCAGTACGCAGCGCTGTGGGCGCAGAGCGGCGTGACTGCGGCGCGGCCACCAGTCGATTTCGACAACGACATCGTGATCTGGTTCGGTGCCGTCTACGGATCGGGGTGCGAGATCCGAATGGACGACGTGATCGTCGGCCCCGACCGGGCGATCGTGCACGGTGAGTTCGTGGTCCCCGGCAACCCGGGCGCGTGTAACGATGACGCCAACCCTGAGGCTTACCTCGTGGCAGTCGACCGAGCTCGGCTCCCTCGAGGCCCGTTCGCCATCCAGTTGCGCGCCACGGATCCTCCGGCAGGCGTTCCCGAGGAGCGGACGTTGGTCGCCGTCGATCTGTCGGCTGCTGGCAGCACAGCAACGGACGATCAGATCGGGTCCGACCCGGAACTGGTGGAGGCAGTCGACGAGGGGTACGTGATCGTTGCGGGCGGGATCATCGAGCCGGGCTTCCCAGCCAGTTACCGACTTGATCTCGAATGCGACTTCGAGGTGATCGGCCCGATCAACGGCATCGTGTGGTCCGCAAACACCCCACGCACCAGCTCGCCGCCGAACCCCGCCTGGACCGATGCGAGCAACGCTGACGGCACGGTGCTCGTCGAGATCCTGCTCACCGAAGACCCGCCCGGGCTGACGCTCACCGCCAACGGTCGCACCGAGAGCTACAGCCCAGCATCGCGAGACGCGACGAGCAACTGCCCGTAGCAGTGAACCAGTCGAGCCAGGTTCCGGTTACACGGCCTCGTCGTTCGGCCGAACCGCTTCGGGATTACCGAGCATGACGGTCAGGAGACTCGCTCGAAGAGGTACGCGAATGGCGACTTCGTGTAGGCGACCCCGCGGCCGCCCGCGTGCAGGGAATCTTTCGTGACGGCGACGTCGCGCTTGGGAACGAGGTAGGTGTCGAGGTGTCGCGAGCTCACCGAGTAGCGACCGGATTGCGATGTCACGACGGCGGTCAGCCGATATCGGTCGTCGATCGATGCCATCGCGGCGTCGCCATGGCTCGGGTTCGCCAGCAGCGTGCCGCCGACTCGTAGATGGCGAGTGCACGCCTCGGAGACGAAGCCCGCGTACAGCGAGATGAGCAGGTCGAACTTGCCGTCTTCGAGGTCGAGCGGATCGGTGTAGTCGGCTCGAATAAAGCGCACCCGGTGCCTTACGGGGTCGGCGTCGTGTTCGACGAGCAGCTGTTGGACGCCGCTCTCGTCGCCGAAGAACTTCTCAGCTCGCTGGTCGATGTCGACGTAGGTGACCGACGGCCAGACGAACGAGGGAGCGAGATCGACGTATGAGCCCGGGTACAGCACGGTCGCGATGTCAACGGCTTCGGCGACGGCGCTGAAGAGCCGATGGCGATCGCCGCCATGTTGGTCCTGCTTCTTCCACAACCGTCGCGTTCGCTCCTGCACAGCTCGACCATACGAGGTGTCCCCGGAGCGCCTGATCGCTGGCGCGATTACCGGGCGCTCGGCTTGGGCCGTTGCCGGGTGGATGTGCTGGAGCTGCGGCCGTTGATGAAAAAGTTGCGATCGGCAGATGAGCGGTGGTCGGAGCCGTGCGATCGAAGATCTACGGGCCGGGGAGTACGGTCCTGGCCATGGGAGAGAGGGTCGAGGCGTTGCCACCGGCCTGGATGACCCGTGATGTTCGGCCTCGGTTGGGCCGCCTGTTGGTCTCGATGGTTCCCACGGCGACGTTCTTGTTGGTTGATCTTTGGGCCGGTGTCGTGGTGGCCATCGTGGCCTCGAGCGTCGTGGCGGCGATGCTCGTGTTGGAGCGGCACTGGAGGGGAGTGAACGTCGGATGGGTTCTGCCGGTGACCCTCGGCTACGTCGTCGTACGCGGATTGGCGAGCGTCGCCACACGCTCCGACGACGTCTACTTCGGGTTCGGGGTCGCCGCGAGCGGCGCCTTTGCGGTCGCTGTCGCGGCAACGGCATTCACGCGGTCGCCGATCGCTGTCCACGTCATCCCGTATGTCAAGTACTACGAGGCCGACGTCGTGGCTCATCCTCGATATCGGCGGGTGGCTGCGCAGGTCACGGCGGCATGGGGGGTTTGCGAGCTCGGGGTCTCGTTGTGGGAGGCGTCGCACCTGCGTGGGACCTCCTCGGCGGAGTTCGTGGCGATGCGCTCGTTCATTGGGTGGCCGATCATGGCATTCGTGGTGTTCTGGCTCATCTTCTATGTGCGCGCTCGCCTTGACCCCCTCGAGCACAGATTGCGAAGCGCCGCCGCGAGCCGCAGCAGGAAGTCGGACGAGTGATATCGGCGCAATGTGACGGCCGGACCGGGCTCCCAGGTAGCTCATAAGGCGATCACCGATCGCGTTTTCTACTCGATGGGCACTCCACCATGCGGTGACCCACTCATGGCAAGGCCAGTCGTCCGACCGGCGCGACTTCACCGAACGCCGGCTGGCGGCGCACCATGAATCGCTGGATCCGGACGGGTGCATTCTTTTCTGGCTACTTTGTCCCGATGTCCCTCGACGCACCCGGACCGAGTCAAGCTGACCTGACCGCGATGGTGCAGGCGGTCAGCGTTCCTGATCGGATCGACACACCACTTGGACGCTTCGATCTGATCGACGGAGTGCCGACCGCAGAATCGGTCGAGCGCTTGTACGAGAGCTTGGACTTCCTCCGCGGCGTGGATGTGTTCCTCAACGCAGTGCCCGGAGCGTCGCTGGTCGCTATGCGACAAGGGTTCCGAAGTATCGGCCTCACCGCGTCGAATCAGGTCGGCTACACCGATCCGCGCGTCAACTCCGGAAGCTTGTTCCTGACCCCGAACACCGAAACCACGTACGGGTCGATGTTCTTTGATCTGAGCGAGACCGGGCCGTTCGTCATCGAACCCCCGCTGCAGTCGCTGTGTGTCGTCGATGACTTCTGGTTCCGCTACGTCACCGACATGGGCATCGCCGGACCCGACAGAGGCCAGGGCGGCAAATACCTGTTCCTGCCACCGGGATACGACGGACACGTACCCGACGGCTATTTCGTCTGCCACCCCGCGACGTTCACCAACTGGGTGGTGCTTCGGGCGCTCGGTGGCGTGCCGGCCATGAAACAGACCCGGGTGTATCCCCTCGCCGATGCCGACAACCCGCCTGACACCGAATTCGTGAACATCACAGCGTTCCAGTTCAACACGGTGCATGCCAACGACTTCACCTTCTTCGAAGAGGTCAACACCCTCGTCCAAGAAGAACCGACGACTGCACTCGACCCGGAACGCGCTGGGCAACTGGCCGCCATCGGGATCGTTCACGGCCAACCATACGCCCCCGACGAACACCGCAGAGCCATTCTCGAGCAAGCCGCCAACGCTGGAGCGGCAATCAGCCGTGCGCTCTTGTATTCGCCACGCGACGACGAAGCGCCCATCGCCGGAGGGTCGACGTGGCTGCAGGCCTTCGTCGGAGGCAGCTACGAATTCCTCCGCGACGACCGACGCCTGCTCGACGCGCGCACCACGTTCCACTACTTCGCTACCGTCATTACCCCGGCGATGGCCCACGCCCAGGTGGGCGCCGGTTCTGCATACGCCTACACCGCCCACGATGCCAACGGCGACATCCTCGATGGAGCGAAGACCTACAGCCTGACCCTGCCGCCCGAACCGCCGGCCAAGAACTTCTGGTCGATCGACATCTACGACACCCAGACCCGGTCGCTCCTCCAGACCGACAACCCATACCCGAGCGTCATGTCGACCACCGGCACCGTCGAGAGCAACGATGACGGTTCGATCACGGTCTGGTTCGGGCCAACGGCCCCCGACGGTCTCGAGTCGAACTGGATCCAAACGATGCCCGGCAAGAGCTGGTTCCCGATGCTGCGCCTCTACGGCCCCTTGCAAGCCTGGTTCGACAAGACCTGGCTACCTGGCGACGTCACCCCAGCCTGAGACCTGCCCACCCGGGCGGCGCGGGCAGGACGACGAGATGGACCGAGAACCGGAACCCATCACGTCGGCAGGATCGCACACATTCGACATCTGCGAGTGTCACCAAAGCCGGGTGACCTTGTCGATGTGCTCCATCGGCGCCCGCATGGTCGAAGACCTGATTGCGTCGAGGATTGCGGTTGGGTTCGCTGCTGACCCCAGGCCACCTCGACGCGCATCATCCCGGCAGGATCGTTGAGCTTGAGGCGATTGAGCCGCGACTTGGGCGCGCTCCACGTTCAATGAGCGTGGTGTCCCGCCCAGATGCCGAATCGGCCACCCGGCACGCGTTCGATCGGTTGCTGGCCGGCGATGTCGGTCTCAATCGCCGCCTGGAGCCCTTCGAGCTCCTCGACCAGGTGCTCCTGCCACGGGTTCTCGTCGTCGAACAGCGTGACGACGTCCACGATGAACTTGGTGACGAAGTCCGGCATCTCGATCACGACGGGCTGGGTGACTTGTGTCCCGTCCGACGTCGGCTCCGGGTCGAAGCCCGACCGGCACCACGAGTGCCGCCACCAGCAGGAAGAGCCCGATCGTGACGCCTCGATGTGTCCGTTCTCGGCCGGACGCAGCCCCATCCGCCGACGGCGCAGCCACCGGAGCCGCTGTCTTGTCGCCGCTCCCATTGGTCGCATCGCTTCGTCGAAGGTCGACGGCGACCGCACAGATGGTGGCCGAGATGATCAGGATGACGGCGAAGTAGAAGCAGGCGAGCAACATGCCGGCATCGGCGAAGCGGAACTGGTACGCCAGTGTCAGTGCGATCGAGAGCCATCGGGCCAGCCCCGAATGCCGGTCGATCCGGCCGGGGTCCGAGCGATGGAACGATCCGGTGCTCGCCCTGAACGGACGTCTGATCGGTGTCGTCCAATTGAACGTCCAACGATGTCAGGCGCTGGCGCCGACGGACCGTCTCAGCGGTGCCCGGCCACCAGGCACACCACCGAACGGTCGGCCACGTTCAGCGACTGGTCGGGGCCCATCGACGCAGGTCGATCCGAAGGTTCGACACGCGATCCATCGTGCGTGTCGACGGCTAGCGACCACGTCAGCTCGTCCGGTAGCACCGGCAGCGTGAAGTCCAATGGTTCCCAGAAGGCGTTGACGGCGACGTAGATGCGATGGTCGCCGTCGGGTGACTCGAGTTCGAAGGCGATCGAGTGTGATGTGTCGCCCCAGTCCGGTCGGCCCGGTTCGACGCCGTGCCAGCGGACGTCGGTGCCGCCGGGCCCGGCCCAGAAGTGATCGTCGTCGTAGAACGGACTGTTTTGCCGGAAGCGCTGCAGCGCCTTGACGAAGTCGAACAGGTCACGGTGTTCGTCGACGAGCCGCCAGTCGAACCAGCTGATCTCATTGTCCTGGCAGTAGGCGTTGTTGTTGCCGTTCTGCGTTCGGCGGACCTCGTCGCCCATCGTGAACATCGGCCGTCCCTGCGACATCATCAACAGCACGAAGAAGTTCCTGATCTGGCGAGCGCGGAGCTCCTCGACCTCGGTGTCGTCGGTCGGACCCTCGATGCCGCAGTTCCAGCTGTCGTTCTGGTTGCTGCCGTCGTGGTTGTCCTCGCCGTTCGCGTCGTTGTGCTTGCCGTCGTACGACACGAGGTCGTTCAGCGTGAAGCCGTCGTGGGCCACGACGAAGTTGACGTTACGCATCGGGTCACGGTCGGCATCGCCGAACACGTTCGGGCTCCCTGCGATTGCGTCGGCGAGTCCGACGACGGAGCTGTCGGCACCTTTGACGAACCGGCGAACCACGTCCCGGTACGGTCCGTTCCATACGGCCCATCGATCACCTGCGAACGACCCGACCTGATAGAGGCCCGCCGCGTCCCATGCCTCGGCGATGATCTTCGTTCCCGCCAGGACGGGATCGGTATCGATCTCCCACAGCAGCGGCGGGTCGTCGAGTGGCTGATTGTCCTCGCCACGGGACAACACCGACGCAAGGTCGAATCGGAACCCGTCGACGTGCATGTGCTGCACCCAGTACCGCAGGCTGTCCAGAACCAGACGGCGAACGATCGAGTGGTTCGCATCGAGCGTGTTGCCGACTCCGCTGTCGTCGACGTATCGCGAGCTGTCGGCCCGGTCGAGGAGGTAGTACGTCGCGCTATCGATCCCCCGCATCGACACCGTTGGTCCGCCGACGCCGTCCTCGGCCGTGTGGTTGTACACGACGTCGAGGATCACCTCGATGCCGGCGCGATGCAGCGCCTTGATCATGTCACGGAACTCGTCGACCGGTCCGGTGGCGGTCGTCGACGACGAATACCGGCGGTGCGGTGCGAAGAACCCGAGCGGCTCGTAACCCCAGTAGTTCGGTCGACCGTCAGGCGCCGACTGCGGGTCGAACTGGAACACCGGGAGCAACTCGATCATCTCGACGCCGAGCTCCTGGAGGTACGGGATCTTCTCCACCAGACCGGCGTAGGTGCCGCGGCGTTTCGGCCGAACCTTCGAGTTGGGGTGGGCGGTGAAGCCCCGCACGTGCATCTCGTAGATCGCCCCACCCCGGAACGGGAGCCCCAGCGGGCGGTCGTCCTCCCAGTCGTATGCCGTCTCGTCGACCACGACACCCTTCATCGCCCGCTCGACGTTGGCCTCCCCGCGGCGGCCGGCGGCGACACGATCGTAGTCGTCGTCGATCACGGCCTTGGCGTACGGATCGAGCAGCAACTTCGTGCGGTCGAACCACAGTCCGCCGGCAGGGTCGCAGGGGCCGTCGACGTGGTAACCGTACACCTGCCCCGCACGCAACCCGGGGACGAAGACGTGCCAGTAGTTGCCGGTTCGATGCCGGTGAGGATCGAGCGTCAGGGTGCGGCCGACCTTGCTGCCACGCTTGCCTGCGAACAACACGAGCTCGACCGACTCGGCATGATGGGAGTACAGCGAGAAGTTCACCCCGCGTCCGCGGACGGTTGCGCCGAGGGGATCCGGCGTGCCCGGTTCGACCGCCGTCATGGCGTGCCAGGCGGAATCGGGCCAATGGTCGAGGAGTCCTGCATGAACTGCGAGCGTAGAGCTGTCGATCGGTCGAGATTTCATCCCATGTGGCGGAATCCGCGCCCGTGAGGAGCAACTACCGTGTCGCTCGTGCCCGATGCAGAAGCCGTGGACGAGGTCGCCGAGCGCGGTCGAATTGCGACGTTCGGGCAGCTCGCCGACGGTCTGCTCGAGGGCGGCGACTGGTACCGGTGGGGGCCGTATCTGAGCGAGCGTCAATGGGGCACCGTTCGCGAGGACTACAGCGCCGACGGCGATGCGTGGGCGTACTTCCCCCACGACCACGCACGCTCGCGTGCGTACCGGTGGGGCGAGGACGGGATGGCCGGGTTCTCCGACATCGAGCAACGGTTCTGCGTCGGGTTGGCGCTGTGGAACGGCAACGATGCGATCCTCAAGGAGCGGATGTTCGGGCTGACCGGCGCACAGGGTAATCACGGCGAGGACGTCAAGGACTACTGGTGGTATCTCGATGCTCTGCCGAGTCATGCGTGGAATCGCTGGCGATACCACTACCCGCAGCGAGCATTTCCGTACGACGACCTGATCGCCGAGAACGCGCGGCGCGACAAGCAGCAGCCCGAGTACGAGCTGCTCGACACCGGCGCATTCGACGACGACCGTTACTGGGTCGTCGAGGTCGACTACGCCAAGGCGGCCCCCGACGACATCGTCATGGTGGTACGGGCGACCAACGTCGGCCCTGATGCGGCGACGCTGCACGTGCTGCCGACGGCGTGGTTCCGTAACACCTGGAGCTGGGATGTCGACGCTGCGAAGCCGGTCATTCGACTCCGCGATGACGGTGCGGTGGTGTTCGACCACCCGGTCGTCGGCCCGATGGAACTCGTCGCGGACGCCGGCCCCGACGGATCCGCACCGACGGCGCTGTTCTGCGACAACGAGACCAACGAGCGGCGGTTGTACGGCTCCGACACCGGCGCCCGGTTTCCCAAGGACGGGATCAACGACCACGTCCTGCACGGTGAGCCGTCGGTCAACCCCGAGCACGTCGGCACGAAGGTCTCGATGTGGTACCGGCTCGATGCGGCCCCGGGCGCGACGACCGAAGTCCGCCTCCGGCTGCGCCCCATCGACGAGAAGGTTGCCCCGGCGGACGACGCCGAGACGACCCTCGCTCGACGCCGGCACGAGGCGGACGAGTACTACGCGTCGTTGACACCCGAGGGATGCTCCGACGACGAGGCGATGGTGATGCGCCAGGCATTCGCCGGGATGCTGTGGGCGAAGCAACTGTTCGCCTACGACGTGAGCCGATGGCTCGACGGCGACCCGACCCAACCGCCGCCACCCGATGTGCGCCGGTCGGCACGGAACTCGCGGTGGACACACTTCGATGCCTTCGACATCATGTCGATGCCGGACCCGTGGGAGTACCCGTGGTTCGCGGCGTGGGACCTCGGGTTCCACTGCGTCACGCTCGCACACGTCGATGCGCAGTTCGCCAAGTACCAGCTGCTGCTCGTGTGTCGGGAATGGTTCCAACATCCCAACGGAGCACTCCCCGCGTACGAGTGGGACTTCGGCGACGTCAACCCTCCTGTCCAGGCGTGGGCAGCGCTGGAGGTCTTCGCAATCGACGGCGCCCGCGACTTCGACTTCCTCGAGCGTGTGTTCGACAAACTGCTCGTCAACTTCACGTGGTGGGTCAACCTCGAGGACGCCGGCGGCCACAACCTCTTCGAGGGTGGATTCCTCGGCCTCGACAACATCGGCCCCATCGATCGTTCGCACCTCCCGGTCGACGGCCGCCTCGAGCAGTCCGATGCCACCGGTTGGATGGCGTTCTACGCATTGACGATGGCGTCGATGGCGGCGATCCTCAAGCGCGCGGGGCGTCGCCCGGCGGACGATCTGATCCTGAAGTTCCTCGACCACTTCGCTGCGATACGCCGAGCGATGGAGTCGTCGGGCGTGTGGGACGAGGAGGATGGCTTCTACTACGACCAGCTGGTCACGCCCAGCGGAGCCACGGTTCCGGTCAAGGTCCGTTCGATGGTCGGCATCATCCCTGCGCTCGCCGCCGTCGTGCTCGACGAGGAGATCCTCGACCGAGCGCATGTGCTCGGCAAGGGCGTCGGCCGGCTCGTCGAGGAACTGGGTGGTCGGTCCGGCCTCATCGAACAGGGCGCACTGCGCGGTGAGCCGAGCGAGCGTCGGGTGCTGCTCGGGGTCACCAGCGTCGAGCGGCTCGAGCGGGTCTTCGCCCGCCTGTTCGATCCCGACGAGTTCCTGTCACCTCACGGCTTCCGGGCGTTGTCGGCCCACCACCGCGACCATCCCTACCAGCTCGACGTCGAAGGTGTCAGCGCGTCGATCGACTACGAGCCCGCCGAGTCGACCACCTCGATGTTCGGCGGCAACTCCAACTGGCGGGGCCCGATCTGGATGCCGCTCAACTACCTGCTCATCGGTGCCATCGAACGGTACGCGCGTTTCTTCGGCGACGAGCTCACCGTCGAGTACCCGACGGGCAGCGGCGCGTATCTCGGATTGGACGAGATCGCCGCCGACCTGCGTGGACGCCTCATCGGGCTCTTCACGATCGATGCGGGCGGCCGCCGCCCCTGTTTCGGTGGTGTCGACCGCTTCCAGACCGATCCGCGGTGGTCCAGCAACATCGCATTCAACGAGTACTTCCATGGTGACGACGGTGCAGGCCTCGGTGCCACACACCAGACCGGTTGGACCGGACTGGTCGCCGACCTGATCCGCGGCCGACCCGGCGATGGCGTCTACGCCACCAGCGATCTTCGCGCCGTGGTGCCCGATCGAGGGGCGACGTGAGCGCCGAGCGACGTCACCGTGTCGTCGTCGTCGGCGGCGGATTCGGCGGTCTGTTCGCTGCTCGCCGTCTCGCGCGCATGGACGTCGACGTCACGCTCGTCGACCGACGCAACCATCACCTGTTCCAGCCACTGCTGTACCAGGTGGCGACCGGCATGCTGTCGTCCGGTCAGATCGCGATGCCGCTTCGGCACATCCTGCGCGGCGCGGAGAACACCAGGGTCCTGCTCGCAGAGGTGACGGGGTTCGACCTCGAAGGTCGCGTCGTGCACGCGGTTGCGCCGGGCGACGTCGAGACCCTGGAATTGCCGTACGACTCGCTCATCGTCGCCGCCGGCGCGGGCCAGTCCTACTTCGGCCATGACGAACTCGCCCGGCATGCGCCGGGCATGAAGACCATCGACGACGCTCTGGAACTACGCCGCCGCTTCTTCGGGGCGTTCGAGATGGCCGAGCTGGCGACCGACCCGGACGAGCGGCGACGCTGGCTGACCGTGGTGATCGTCGGCGGTGGCCCGACCGGGGTCGAGCTGGCCGGTCAGGTACGTGAGCTCGCGACTCGCTCGCTGCGCAACGAGTTCAGGAACATCGACCCGTCCTCCGTGCGAGTGATCGTCGTGGACGGCGGCGCCGAACCGCTCGCCACGTTCGGAGATCGCCTGTCACATACGGCACGACGCGAACTCGAGACACTCGGTGTCGAGCTGCAGATGCACTCGCGCGTCGTCGCCGTGGACGCCGATGGGGCTGACGTGGTGGGCGCTGACGGCACCGCGTCCCGGATCGAGGCGCACACGACGGTGTGGGCGGCCGGGGTGCAGGCGTCGCCACTGGCGCGCCTGTTGGCCGACCGGAGTGGTGCCACAGTCGATCGTTCCGGTCGGATCGCTGTGGCCGACGATCTGAGCCTTCCCGACCACCCGGAGGTCTTCGCGATCGGCGACATGGCGACGTACCAACACCTGCCGGGCGTCGCAGAGGTCGCCATGCAAGGTGGCTTGCACGCAGCGAACACGATCGCACGGCGACTCGACGGCAAGCCCCCCGCATCGTTCACCTACCGCGATCTGGGCAGTGTCGCCGCGGTCGGCAGGTTCCGGGCCATCGCGAGCGTCCGCGGGCTGCGCCTGAGCGGATTCGCGGGGTGGTTCGTCTGGTTCTTCGTCCACCTGGCGTTCCTGAGCGGCTACGGCAACCGGCTGACCACCATGCTGCGGTGGATGCGCACGATGGTCGGGCGAGGCCGCGCCGAGCGCGAGTTCAGCACGGCGCACGTCGGTGGCGATCTCAGCCTTCCGCCAAGCGTGCGAGCGATCGTCCAGCCGACGCCGTTCCCCGACGCGGCCGCGACACCCGACGACCACGAGGAGACCTGATCATGGCAGACACCGCACAGTGCGACACACTGGTGATCTTCGGTATCACCGGCGACCTCGCGAAGGTGATGACCTTCCGGTCGCTCTACCGTCTCGAACGACGTGGGCTCCTCGACTGTCCGATCGTCGGCGTCGCCGGCGACGACTGGACCGTCGAGCAGCTCGTCGATCGCGCCCGCGAGTCGATCGTCGGCACCGGCGAGTCGCTCGACGACGCAGTGTTCGACCGTTTCGCCGCCCGATTGTCGTACGTACAAGGTGACTTCACCGACAGTTCCACGTACCAGCGCGTCGCGACTGCGATCGCCGGTTCGTCGCTGCCGGTCTTCTACCTCGAGATCCCGCCGTTCCTCTTCTCGACGGTGATCAAGGGTCTCCACGACGCCCAACTGACCGCTCGGGCCCGGGTCGTCGTCGAGAAGCCGTTCGGTCACGACCTCGAATCCGCGCGGGCGCTCGCCGTCGAACTCCACCAGTACGTCGACGAGTCACAGCTGCTCCGAATCGACCACTACCTGGGCAAGATGGGTCTCGAAGAAATCCTGTACCTGCGCTTCGCCAACACGATGCTCGAACCGGTCTGGAACCGCAACTACGTCGAATCGGTGCAGATCACGATGGCCGAGGACTTCGGCGTCGCCGACCGCGGCCACTTCTACGACCCCGTCGGCGCCCTCCGCGACGTCGTCGTCAACCACCTGATGCAGGTGGTTGCCGCTGCGGCGATGGAGCCGCCCGCAGGCGGCCGTTCCGAAGACCTCAAGAACGCGCTCGTCACCGCGTTCCGGGCGGTGGGGACGGCCGACCCGGCCCACTACGTCCGCGGCCAGTACGACGGGTACCTCGACGTCGATGGTGTCGCACCAGGCTCCACTACCGAGACCTTCGCTGCACTGCGTCTCGAGATCGACAACTGGCGGTGGTCCGGTGTGCCGTTCTTCATCCGCACCGGCAAGCTCCTCGCCGCGACCCAGACCGAGTTGCGCGTGGTGTTCAAACATCCACCGAAGCTCGGCTTCGACGTGCTCCAACGCGGGCACTCCGAGCCCAATCAGTTCATCGTGCGGCTCGACCCCACGACCGGCGTACGCATCGTGATGGAAGCCCACCGGGCGAGCGGAGCGCGCGCCGAGGCCGTCACGCTCGACATGAAGTTCGCGGACGAGGGCGGCGAGGGAGCAACGCCCTACGAGGTGCTCCTCCATGCTGCGATGGTCGGCGAGGCCACCCGGTTCACACGTCAGGACGGCGTGGAGGAGACGTGGCGCATCATGCAGCCCCTCGTCGACGCGCCACCCCCGGTGCACCCGTACGCCCCGGGCTCGTGGGGGCCGCCCGAGGCCGATGTTCTGGTCCTCGGCCACAGCAACTGGCACGAGCCGTGGATGGACGGCGCCTGAACCCGGCGCCTGAAACCCGCCGCGCGATCCGATGTGGCTGTCGACGCTTCGCGCCATGGACGAAGAACTCGTTTCCGACAGCCTCCTGCACCGGTACAACCCGAGCGCCTCACCCGACGGCGTGCGGGGATTCGAGGGGACGTTCTCACTGTGTTCATTCTGGTATGTCGATGCGCTCGCACGGAGCGGACGTCTCGAGGAGGCGCAACTCACCTTCGAGAGGATGCTCACCTACGCCAACCATCTCGGGCTCTACTCCGAGGAAGTCGGCCTGACCGGCGAGCAACTCGGCAACTTCCCGCAGGCGTTCAGTCACCTGGCGCTGATCAATGCGGCAGTCAACCTCGACGACCAGCTCGATCACGGCAGCGGTGAGGTCGAGCCGGTGCTCGCTCGAGCCCGTCGGTCCTCCACACCGACGTGAGCCGTTCCCCGGAGTCCAGATTCACCACCCTCCAGAAGGTCGCCGCCGGCCCTGAACCTCAAGATCGGCGCGGAGCTCTCGGAGGTGGGTTGAGGATCGAATCCATCCAAGAGATTCGCCGGAACATCTTGGATATGGCCGGTACCCGACGGACACGGGGGTGCGAACATCCTGCTCAGCGGCACTATCTGGTACTCGACGGACACTCGAGCGGCTCCTCACAATCCGTCGGTCGTGGGTCCGATGCCCACCCGCCCCACTGGTCGGAGTTCGTCGGTCCGTTGTCGTGGCTGATCGGGGACCGGTCGTCTGCGGACGTGCGTTGCGCGGTTGTCCGGCCGCGTTGCTGGAGCTGACATGGTTCTCAGGAGTGAGCGGATCGTGCTCACCAGAACGGGTGATCTTGCGGTCATCCGGCTTGGGGAGCCCGTGGATGGGTACGCCCCGTTCATCTGATCTTGGGGCGCGCACGTTGGAGGAATGTTGAGGGCCACTCGCGGTAGAGCGACGTACGAACGGATTCGAACCGGCGACTCGTGGTGGCAGGTGCTCGTTGTGGCGGTCGCTTCGGCCTTCCTCGTGCTGGCTTTCTTGAACACGAGCGCATTCGGGAGTGCCGACACCGGAGATGGCGAGACGGCGATCGCTCCGACAGAGGAGCGTGAATCGCTCCCCGACGTGCAACCGGAGGAACCCGCCACCGTCGACGAACGACGGCCATCGGATCGGAGTGGCACGGGCGCCGACCAGAACGACCAGCCGATGAATGCGTCCGACTTCCCGGCCACGTCCACTGCCAGCCGCGAGACAGGCACCACGCTCGTCTCCGAGCGTGACCCTGAACTCGGCGTCGCAGATCATGACGTACGCGAGCCGTCGCCCATGACCGGATCCGACTACTCGGAGTCGACGCCGGCGTCTCCGATCCGGTCGACCTCGTCGAGGGCGCCCTTGGCGTCGGGTGAATCCAACCCGTCCGCTCCACCGCCGGCGACCGCGCCGACCCCGGCAACGACGGCCGCGCCGACACCGACCACAACGGCCGCGCCGACTCCGGCAACGACGGCCGCGCCGACTCCGGCAACGACGGCCGCGCCGACTCCGGCAACGACGGCCGCGCCGACTCCGGCAACGACGGCCGCGCCGACTCCGGCAACGACGGCCGCTCCGACTCCGGCAACGACGGCCGCGCCGACCCCGGCAACGACGGTCACGCCCGATGAGGACACGCGCGACAAGAAGCCACGCAAGTGGTCGCCACCCGGCTGGGCATCGAGACCGGACGACCGGCTGCCGCCCGGCCAGTCACGGTCCAAGGGATGACAGTACCGTGACCGTATTCGGAGCGAGCGGGGACCCCCGGGGGTTCGAGGTCGGCCGCTCGTGCGGAGCCAGGAACGGCGCCCCGCTCGTGGCTGAGCGGCCGACCCTGGCGAGTCAGGCGCCCAGAACCATCGTCCAGTACGTAACGCCGTTGGCGCCGGTGGTCGCCGCCACACCGATGTGGACCATGGCGCCGTTCAAGATGTTGGCCCGATGGCCCGAACTGTTCATCCAGGCCGTCATGACGTCGGCCGGCGTCGACTGCCCGGCGGCGACGTTCTCGGCCCACGTGCTCCAGCCGTAGCCGGCCGACCGAATCCGCTGGCCTCCGTCGGTGCCGTCACTGCCCGTATGGGTCATGGTCTGACGTCGGGCCATGTCGTCGGAATGCGCCTGAGCGGCAGCGGTCAGGCGGGCATCGACGACCACGCCTGCCCGTCCGGCTTGTGCCCGGTGCTGATTGACGCTGGAGGAGACGGCTGCTTGGACGTCGGACACCTGGACGACCGGCGGCGGTGGGGGTGGCTCGCACTGCGGGAGCGCGCCTCCCATCGTGAAGACACCGAGTACGGCGGTGATGCCGTAGGTGCGGAGCCGGAGGTCCAGAAGCCGCGATGTGCGACGTGGGAGAACAGGTTTCATGAGATTTCCGATCGCGCCCGCAATCTGATGGATAGGGTCCACCGGGGCCAACCCGGCGGTTTCGACACGGAACTGTAACATGAGTTCGCGCGGAGCGGGCGGATCGGACACTGCGCGGGATCGGCGGACGGTCGGAAGGACCGGCCGTCCATGGGTGGCGATGGGCGGTGACGACCTGGGAGGGTGAGCTGAGGACGTTCGGCGTCAGCGGCGGATCTTGTCGCTCAGCTCGTTCGCGACCGAACTGAACGTGGTGTTGACGGCCTCGAGCAGTAGGCGGCCGGCCTGCTTGGCGTCGTTGCGTACCGACTCGTCGGTGATCGCGTCGTCGAGCCCTTCGAAGACATTCGTCAGTGCGTCGCCCACCCGCTCGAAGCTCTCCTTGATCGTGTTCGCGGTGTCGCCGGCCGCACCGGACTCCTGTTCCACGTGGAGCTTCAGCTTCAGGCCCAAGGCTTCGAGTTGGTCGCCGAGCGCTGCCCATGCCTGCTGTGTTGTCGCGTTGCTCATGCGTCCAGCATCACCTTGCGGCGGCGAGCGGGCAAGAGTCGTTCGTCTCCGCCGAACGTCGCCGAGCGCACACGAGGACGAATCGGCACACCGAGAGCCAACTGTGACGGTGGTCACGTCCGAGTCGTCGTGGCGGATTTGGATGTGTTTCACTCCGCCATTGGGGAAACCACGCCGCCCATTTCGGGCGGTGCACAACGAATGGAGATGGGGGTCTCATGCAGAAACGACGATTGGTCGGCGCGCTGGCCGTTCCGCTGGTGTTCGCCTTCGTGGCGGCATCGTGCGGGAGCGACGACGACAGTGCGTCCGACGACACCACAGCAACCGAGGCGACCGAGGCGCCGACGGAAGAGGCCGGTGGCACCGGCGACACCACTGCGGTCACGGCGGAAGGTGACGTCGACACGACCGTGACCGAGCAGACCGAGGCGCCTGTGATGGGCGGCTCGTTGATCATGGGGCTCGAAGCCGAAGCGACCGGACTGCGGCCGTGGGAGGACGCATGCGGAGAACCGTGCGTGAACATCGCCCGCACCGTCTTCGACGTGCTGATCCAACAGAACTCCGATGGCGAGTACGAGGGTTACCTCGCCGAATCGATCGAACCGAACGAGGACTTCACGCAATGGACCATGACGTTGCGACCCGACGTCGTGTTCCACAACGGCGTCCCCTTGACCGCGCAGACCATCGTCGACATGTTCGCCATCCAGCAGACCGGCTCGACGTCGTCGGGCCAGATTGCGACGTACGGGATCGCCGGCGTCGAGGCCGTTGACGATCTGACCGTCGTCTACACGCTGAAGGCGCCCAACTCAGCGTTTCCCGCTGCGGTGAACACCGTTCCGCTCGGTTACGTCTTCGAGCCGGCGGCTGCAGTCGCCGATCCGGTCGGATTCAGTACGAATCCAATCGGCACCGGCCCGTTCACCATGCAGAAGCGCGACATCGACAACGAGACGATCGTGGAGCGCAACCCGAACTACTGGCGCACTGACGCCGACGGCAACCAGTTGCCGTACCTCGACGAGGTGTTGTTCCGGCCGATCCCCGACGAGGGGACCCGTCTCGATGCGCTGATTGCCGGCAACGTCAACTTGATGGAGACCCGGCGTCAGGGAACGATCCGTGACGCCCGTGCGGAGAGCGGCATCAGCCTGTACGAATTCCAGGGCAACAACACCGGTGGTGGCATGTTCAACACCCAGGTACCGCCCTTCGACGACCTGCGGGTGCGGCTCGGCCTCAACCATCTGAACGACCAGGAGCGCGTCATCGAGGCACTCGGGGGCACCGGCATCTCCCTGCCGGTGACGCAGTGGTTCTCCGCCGACAGCCCGTGGTGGACGCAGGAGGCGGCCGACAGCTACCCGACGTTCGACTACGAGGTCGGCACCGGACTGCTGCAGGAGTACATCGATGATCCGGCCCGCTCCGACGGCAAGTCACCCGGCGAGCCGATCGACGTCGAATTGTCCTGCCCGCCGGATCCCACCCTGATCGCGGCCATGCAGGTGATCGAGCAGGTGTGGTCGGGTTCCGGCTTGGTGAACGTCAACCTCACCCAGTTCGACCAGGCGACCCACATCAACAATGCCGTGGCCGATCAGCACCGCGCGCACTGCTGGAGGTGGGGCACCGAGGCCGATCCGAGCGCAGCGATCAACCCGTTCCTCACCGACCCGGAGGAGTCGGTGTCCAACTTCCCGAACTGGTTCGATCCGGAGGCGTACGGCTGGGCGGTGGATGCGATCCAGACCGACGACTTCGAGGAGCGCAAGGAGCTCTACTCGAAGATCATGGTCCGGATCAACGAGCAGGCACCCGTCTGGTACTCCGGCGGCACGGCCACGTTGATCGCCACCGACGAGAACATTCGCGGCGTCAACAACTGGACGTTGCCCAGCGGCAGCCTCGGCAACGGAACGCCCGGGGCGCTGACGTTCTTCACCGAGATGTTCATCGCCGGCTAGCGCGGCCCGGCTCCCGCTTCGCCACGTGGTTGAGGGCGAAGCGGGAGCCGGTTGTCCGTGTGGTCGTCGCCCGACTGCCGTGAGCGCTCGCGCCGCGGTCCGGGCGGGTCAGGCGTCGGGCTGTTCGATGGCGTCGAGGAAGGCATTGACGTCGGCTTCCTCGCCGCCGACGAGCCAGATCGTCAGTTCGCCGTCGCTGTCCTCGTCGTCCTCGTCGTCTTCCCATGGGAGCACGCCGTCGACGAAGTAGCGATCGACGGTGATGTCGTCGGAGCCCTCTTCGACTGGTGCGATCACGGCGAGCTCGACCTCGGCGTCGGCGGGTTGGTCGCTGAGGATGTCGATCAGTTCGTGGACTCGCATGGTGCTCCCGGTGTCGTGACGTGGACGCTGGTGTTCAGAACTCGTCGAGCCACTTCGGGGCGCGGGCGAGCAGGTACAGACTGACATGTTTGCAGCGATCGAGTGCGGCTTCGATCGAGTCGTCGACGTTCATGTAGACGTCGGCGAGATCGACCGTCATCTTCGCCACGATCGACAGGCTGCGCTCGGGAGCGTCGGTGACACTGGGGAACGAATCGATGGCCGATACCTCGACGGGGAGGTCGATTCCGCCGATGCCGGCCAGATCGGTCGCGAGGACGAGCAGGTCGGGGGGATCGGGCAACGGCGGCAGCGTCCACGTGAAGATCAGCGGGAAGGTGAAGCCGGTGGGTGGCGGGTCGTCGATCTCGTCGAGCTTCATCACCTCGTCTTCGAATCCGAGCATCGCCCGCGGATCGACGTCGAGCGAAAGGTGCAGGTCGATCGGCCCGGCGCAGGCCTCCTCGGGATGGAGATCGACCTCCCAGAGCTGTCGCAGCGAGTACGTCTCCACGAAGTGGCGCTCGTCGTGCACGTGGAAACCGTGGTCGATCGCCTGACTCTTCACGTCGGCGACGAACCCTGCAACGTCGATCACTGCCATGCAGACGGGACACTACCGCCGTTGGCGATGCTGCGACCCACCATCGGCGGCTCCACCGTCGGCAGCCCGAATTCACCGGGGCGGTGCCAGACTGTCGTACAGTCACCGTCGGAGGGCCCATCATGCTGGTGACGTTCTGGGGAACCCGAGGGTCGATCGCCAAGGCGGGCCCGACCACGCTCCGATACGGCGGCAACACGTCGTGTGTATCGGTGCGCTCCGACGCCGGGACGTTGTTCGTGATCGACTGCGGCACCGGAGCGCACGGGCTCGGCCAGGCCCTCGTGGCAGAAGCCGCCGGTGCGCCCGTCGACGGCCACATCCTGATCAGTCACACGCACTGGGATCACATCCAGGGGCTGCCGTTCTTCGCACCGTTGTTCCAGGCCGGTAACCACTGGCACATCTACGGTCCCAGCGGGCTGAGTGGATCGCTCGGCGAGATCCTGGCCGGCCAGATGGAGTACCGGTACTTTCCGATCCACATCGATCAGCTGTCAGCGGTGGTTCGCCACCACGACCTCGTGGAGGGGACCCTCGACGTCGACGATGTCGTGATCGACACGCAGTATCTGAACCATCCGGCGCTCGCGTTGGGATATCGACTCGCCGTCGATGGGGCGGCCGTCGTCTATTCCTCCGACCACGAGCCCCACGACCACGACCTGGCCTTCGGCGGCGATGTCTCCGTGAACCGTCACGACGAAGCCCACGCGCAGTTCATCGCCGGCGCCGATCTCCTGATCCACGATGCGCAGTACCTCGGCTCGGAATATGCCGACCATGTCGGCTGGGGTCACAGCACGGTTGAGTACGTCATCGACCTGGCCCACCGCGCCGACGTCGCCAAGGTGGCACTCTTCCACCACGACCCCAACCGCACCGATGAACAGGTCGACTCACTCTTGGTCCTGGCACGAGCGCATGCCGACGCAGTCGGGTACCGGGGCGAGGTGTTCGCGGCCCGGGAGGGCATGACGGTCGAGGTGCGGGGGAGCGCCGAACGTCGCAGCGGACTCGACGTGTCGTTCGATGCTCGGCGTTCCGTCCGGGCCCTCGAGCCGGCGATCGCAGCCCGTTCGAACGCAGCGGTCGTCTTCGCCCGCACGCCCGAGATCGCCGATTCGTTGGCCACGGCGGCGCGCTCCGAGCTGCTCGACGTCATCGTCACGTCGGATCTGCACGAGGCCTACGAGATGGTCCGGACGGCGGAGCCCGACGTCGTGCTTGCCGAAGCGGTTGACGACGACGGAGGGTTCAACCTCGTCGCAGCGATACGCGGAATGGGATCCGCGTTCGGTCGCGATGTCCCACTGATCATGGTCGGTGCCGCAAGTGCGCGATGGCGACCGGATGCAGCCGAGACCGGGATCACCGAGTGGTTGGTCTGGCCGGCGAGCCCGTTCTTCCTGCGCACGAAGCTGCGGGCGTGGCTGCTGCGGCGTGCCAGCAGGTGGCAGAACGCACCGCTGCCTCCCGACGAGCAAGCACGCCTCGCCTCGCTGCACGCCTTGAAGATCCTCGACACCGACCCGGAGCAGCGCTTCGATCGGTACACCGAGGAGATCAGCTCGACGCTCGACGTCCCGATCGCACTGGTCACCCTCGTCGACACCGACCGCCAGTGGTTCAAGTCGCGGCGCGGGATCGACACTCCACAGACCCCGCGAGACGTGTCGCTGTGTGCACACGCGATCCTCGGTGATGACGTGCTGGAGATCCCCGACACGCTCAGCGACGTGCGGTTTGCCGACAACCCGATGGTGGCCGGCGACGCACGGATCCGGTTCTACGCGGGGATGCCGCTGACCGTCGGTGACGGTGCCCGCGTGGGGACCCTCTGCGTCGCCGACTTCCGGCCTCGGCGCCTCAGCGATGCGGAGCTGGAGGAGCTCCGGCGAGTAGCCCGGCACGTCGAACGCGAGTTGCAGCGCCCGTCTGGCGATCTGGTCGGCGAGACATCCGACTGAACGACGAGCCACGCGTCGCGGCTGCTCGCGTTACCGTCGCTGGCGATGCTCTCGCCCGACGATGTGGACGCCGCGCTCGGTCTGTTCGGATCGATCTGCGACGCGACCACCGCCGTCCTGCGAGCGACGACCGACTGGGGGGAGTCCGGGCGGCGCCCCGGCCAGTACCTGGTCGACCTCGACGTCGACGACGTCTGTGTCGCTCCGTTGCTCGCCGCCGGCTATTCGGTCCTGTCGGAGGAGAGTTCGCTCCAACATCCGGTCGGCGGCCCGTCCGCCGGGGGCACGGTCGTCGTCGATCCGCTCGACGGGTCGACCAATGCCAGCCTCGGTCTACCGTGGTGCGCGACCTCGCTGTGTCTGGTCGTCGATGGCGCCCCGACAGTGGCGATGGTTGCCAACCTCGTCACCGGTGCTCGTTACACCGCGTCGCACGGCGGCGGCGCCGCACTCGATGGCCGGCCCCTCCGGGTCGGTGAGCAGGTGCGCCTCGGCGATGCGGTCATCGCCGTGAGCGGATTGCCCGCACACGACTACGGGTGGCGTCAGTTCAGGGCGATGGGCGCATCCGCACTGGACATCTGCGCCGTGGCCGGTGGTTCGTTCGACGGCTTCGTCGACATGAGCCCCGATGCCCACGGTGTTTGGGACTACCTGGGCGCCGCCCTGGTGGTGCGCGAGGCCGGGGGGGTGGTGGTCGACGCACTCGGGCGCGAGCTGGTCGTGCTGGACGACACCGTGCGGCGCACACCGGTCGCAGCGAGCGGCGCCGCCCTGCTCGACGATCTCCTGGCGCATCGTGGGCGTCGGTAACGTGCCGGCATGAAGCGGGCAGAGAAGGCCGAACGGATCGGCGAGATCCTCGACGATCTGTACCCCGAGGTGCCGTTCCCGCTGGATCACACCGACGCCTACACGCTGCTGGTGGCGGTGGCGCTGTCGGCGCAGACCACCGACAAGAAGGTGAACCAGATCACGCCGGCTCTCTTCGAGGTGGCGGGCACGCCGGAGAAGATGGCGGCGATGGATCCCGACGAGATCCTCGGACACATCCGGGAGGTGGGCCTCGCACCGACGAAGGCGAAGAACCTCTGGTTGGCCGCCAACAAGATCGTCGATGCCGGTGGCGAGGTCATCGCCGACTGGGAGTTCCTCGAGTCACTGCCCGGAGTCGGTCACAAGACGGCGAGTGTCGTCATGTCGCAGGCGTTCGGTGTGCCGGCGTTCGCCGTCGACACCCACGTTCACCGGCTCGCTGAGCGGTGGGGACTGTCGAACGGCACGACGGTCGAACGCACCGAGGCCGATCTCAAAGCAGCGTTCCCGATCGAGAAGTGGAACGACCGACACATCCAGATCATCATGTTCGGGCGGGAGTACTGCCCAGCTCGCCGCCACGACATGCTCGCCTGCCCGATCTGCAGCTGGGCGGCGAGCAAGAAGCGGATCCGGGAAGAATCGATGCGCTGACGGATCAGGTGATGTCGACCGAGTCGTCGGCGTCGTCGGTCTCTCGCAGCAGCTTCCATCGCAGCCGGCACCGGATCTCGTCGAGTCGGTCGACCGGTCGGCTCGGCAGTGGCGTGCCGCCATGGTCGTGGCGGTCACTGTCGCGATTGTGTGGTGTGCATTCCAGCTTGCCGTTGAACTGACTGGTCGGACCTGCGGCGGCGTGGGGGACGATGTGGTCGACGTCGCACTGGTTGGCGGGCACGTCACAGCCGCTGGTGTGTCGGCAGTGGCGGTCGCGCACTTCGACAGCGCGACGGAGGGCACCGGTGAAGCTGCGCCGGTGCGACACCGAGATCACCGTCGATGGCCCGTCGAACAGGACGGTCTCGAGATCGGCCTCGCCGGCCCACGGAACGAGCTGGCCGGGGGTGGTCACCGTTCCGTTGGCCAGCTCGCACAGCTGCGAGAACGTGTCGTCGCCGACGAGCGCAGTGAACAGCGGCTTCGGGCGGCGGCCACCGACCGGTGCCGTCGCCGATCGGGTCGCCATCTCGACGAGTGCGGCTGCTCGTCGTTGTGAGGCGGTGCGGGTCACGCCGTCACGCGTGTCGGCGAGGTAGAGCTCGCGTTCGATCCGGGTGAGTTCGTCGTGGACGATCGACCCTGCGATCGGATCCAGCGTGCCACCGATCACGACCGTGCCGTCGAGCGTCGGCGACATGTTGAGATGGGCGGCGGTGCGTTGACGTTCGGCCCGATCTTCGGCGGCATCGACGTCGGCTCGGGCGCACCAGTAGTCGACGAGCTTGCGGGCGTCGGCGAACCGCAGCACCTTGCACTGCTCGACGAGTGTCTCCTCGTGGTCGGCGAAGCTGGCGTTGCGCCATGGCTGGTCGGCCTTCGACAAGAGGTCGACGTGGTCGGGGGAGAGGTCGCCCGCCGCGAGCGCTGCTGCCGTGGCGGGCATCGACCGGAGCTGGCGGGCGCGTCGCACTTCGATCCCGGCGGAGGATGTCGATGTCGAGGTCTCGTTGGCGAGGCGCACTGCTGCCGAACGTGCCCCGTTGTCGGCCCAGACCATGCGCCGATCCCACGACGAGACCGCCGCTGCGCTGACCGCAGCGAGGCGCTGACGCTGGCCTTGCAGCGTGGTGACGAACTGGTGGAGTTCGTCGTCGGTGAGGTCGGCCGGATCGACGGCGAGCAACGAATCGATCGCCGCACTCAGCTCGTCGATCCCCTTCGACATTGCAGCATGATAGCACACCAGTACGATGAATGCAACCTGAACCGGACAAACGTTCGCACGCGGTCAACGGTCGCGCAAACCCTTGCCGCCGCGTATCCGTTCGACGTGCTTCTCGACACGCGAGACCCTGGTGGCTGGCTGCTTCGCTGCCGAGACGTAGAGGTTGTACTCGCGCTGGCGGCCCGGGGTGAGCGCCTCGAAGGCGGCTCGGAGCTCAGGATCTCCGTCGAGCCGTTGGCGCAGTTCGTCCACGAGCTCGGGTTCGGGTGCCGGGGCGATCTGCTGGCCGGAACGCTCGACGTCGACGGCGTTGCGCACGTAGTCGGCGATCGGATCAGCGAGACGCACGACGTCGTTGATGGAAGTGATGCGGATGCGGCGTGCCGATCTCGAGTTCGGTCCCTGGTCCTCGAGCAGGCCGTGGGGGTCGGCGAGCAGCGCCCCCTTGAAGAACATCAGGGCCAAGAAGGCCTTCATCTCCTGCACGATGACGATGTTGTGGCCGTCGTGGGTGTAACAGGGTTTGGCCCACTTGATCTCCTCGGTCAGACCGCAACCGGTGAGGATCGGCCGGAGTGCGGTGATCTCGGCGGACCACTGCTCGGATCGTTCGACGTAGGCGTCGACCTCGGAGTTCGCCGTCATGATCCGAGCGTAGTTCTGTACATGGTCGTGGTCGCCGGGCTCCGGCCGATCCGGCGTCGGTCACCGGAACTACCGTGGCGTCGTGATCGATCCCGATGGACTCCTGACGGTGGACGAAGCGCGGTGCCGGTCCCGGGTGGGCATCAAGTGGACGAAGTACGGACCCGAGGTGGTGCCTGCCTGGGTGGCCGACATGGATTTCGATCCGCCCGCACCCGTGCTCGAGGCGATCGGCGGTCACTGCGAACGCGGTGATCTCGGCTACGGGCCGTTCCCTGCCGACCTCGTCGAGCACTACGCGGACTGGCAGGAACGCCAGCATGCGTGGCGCCCGGATCCGGAGCGGATCCGGGCGTTCACCAGCGCACTGCATGCGCTGGAGGTGGCCCTGTGGAACACGACCGAGCGTGGTGACGGCGTCGTGGTGTTCACGCCCATCTACTACCCGTTCCTCGATGCGATCGCCGACAGCGGGCGCCGACGGGTCGACGTCCCGCTCGACCAGAAGGGGTGGCGCATCTGCCCCGAGCGGCTGGCTGCGGCGATCGACGACACGACCCGAGTGATCCTGTTCTGTGCTCCGCACAACCCGACGGGACGAGTCTTCGACGACGAGGAGATCGCGGCGGTCGCCGACGTCGCCGAGCGCCACGATCTGCTGGTGATCAGCGACGAGATCTGGGGAGAGCTCGTCCATCCCGGTGCCGTCCACCGGCCGTTGGCGATCAGCGACGAACGCTTCCAGGGTCGATTGGTCACGCTCGGCTCGGCCAGCAAGACCTTCAACCTGGCGGGGTTGCGGACCGCAGTTACACACATCGACCACGCTCCGTTGCTCGACGCACTCGCTGCGATGCCGGGTCACCTCCACGGCTCGCCCGGCTCGCTCGGCATCGTCGGCACGATCACGTCATGGAACGAATGCGACGACTGGCTCGCGGCCGTCCGGCGCACGATCACGGCGAGGCGTGACCAGCTCGCCCGGCGCCTCGCAGCCGACGTCCCAGCCGTCGGGTTCGATCCGCCGGAGGCCACCTACCTCGGCTGGCTCGACTTCCGGCAGACCGGGCTCGGTGACGACCCGGCCCGGGTGCTGCTCCAACGGTTCGGCGTCGCACTGTCGAGCGGGCCGAAGTTCGGACCGAACGGTGTCGGCTTCGCACGGATCAACGTGGCCACCTCCGAGCAGATCCTCGACAGGGTCGTCGACCGGATCGCCGAGGCCGTGGCTCAGTCGTCGATGGCCTGATGGGTCAACGTGCGCAGATCGCGATCGGGCAACAGCATGCCGGTCATGTACTGCGACATGAACAGGCCGACCAGATCTTCCGCCGGGTCGACCCAGTAGTAGGTTTTCGCCGCGCCGGCCCATCCGTACTCGCCCACGGACCCGGTGCCGGCGGATTCGGCCACGTCGACCATCACCCTCGATCCGAGACCGAAGCCCATGCCGGGCACCGGCAGACCGAGCAGCTCGTACGGCAGCAGCTCGGCGGGGAGGTGGTTGCTGTGCATCAGTTCGAGGGTCTTTCGTCCGATCAATCGTTCGCTGCGTTCGGTTCGGTCGGTGCGACCGCCGTTGAGCAGCATCCGGGCGAACTTCATGTAGTCGGCTGCGGTCGAGAACAACCCGAGGCCTCCGCGTTGGAACACGTCCGGTGTGCTCGTCGGGTAGGTCTGCGACACGTCGATGCGTTCGTTGAAACCGCTCAGTGCTGCCTCCATGAGCTCGATCGCCGAGTAGTTCTCGCCGACGAGGTCGGGGAGCCCGTACATCGCGGAGAGCCGTCCGAGCTGGTCGTCGGGAACGCCGAAATCCGTGTCGTCCATACCGAGCGGATCGAACAGGCGCTCGCGCAGGAAGTCCCGCAGGGTCTGGCCCGAGAGCACCTCGATCAGTCGAGCGGCCACGTCGATGCCGACGCTGTAGTGCCATCGCGTCCCGGGTTGGAAGGCGAGAGGAATGGTGGCAAGTTCGCCGATCAACGCATCGAGCGGGCGGGTCGCGTCGTTCATGATCCTGGCGTCGCGGTACATCTGCGCAACCGGATTGTCGGCCATGAAGTCGTAGGTGAGACCGCTGGTGTGGCTCAGCAGGTCCCGGATCTGCATCGGGCGCACCTGGTCGACGAGCAGGCCGTCGTCGGCGAGCACCTTCGTCTCGCCGAATGCCGGGAGATACTGCGCCACGGGCTGCTCCAACTGGAATCGCCCCTCCTCGTGCAACAGCATCAGCGCCGTCGACACGACGGGTTTGGTCATCGAGTAGATCCGGAAGATGGTGTCCGGCGTCAGCGGGGTGCCGGCCTCCTTGTCCTGGAAGCCGAACTGCTCGGCGTGGACGATCTCTCCCCGGCGGCTGATCATCGTGCTGATGCCGACGACACCGCGCTCGGTGACGTACGACTCCATCACTGGTGCGATGCGCGCCAAACGGGCGCTGCTCATGCCGACGGCTTCCGGCGACGTGGTGGTGCTGCTCATGTTCCCTCCCTCGGATCGTGGTCGATCCTCGCGCGCGAGGCGCCGGTGGCGAGCCTCGGACGGGCGGTCGCGACGTCAGAGCGGTGCCTGACGGCTGCGGGAGTGGGGTCAGGGTCGGACGGGCTTGACCGGGGTCTGGCGTACCGGCGTCTGCTTGACGGGTGTCGTCTTGGTCGGCGTCGGCTTGATCGCCGATCGGTGGGAGGCCATGGTCGTCTGGCGGGTGCTGTTGGCGCTGGTGGTGTGGAACGTCACGCCGTGAATCTACGGATGTCGTGTTCCGGCATCATTTCGCAACGGTGAACAGCGGTTGATCAGGTGGTTGTCGATTGCGTCGGATCGACCGTCAGGTAAGGATCGGGCCATGACGACGATGGCGATGTTCTCGGCCAAGCCCTACGACCGCCGATCCTTCGGTGCAGCGAACGACGAGGCCCCCGGGCGACCGCCGGTGGACATCCAGTACCACGAGTCTCGGCTGAACCGGTGGACGGCGGGCTACGCGGCGGGCGCCGACGTCGTCTGCGCCTTCGTCAACGACGATCTGTCGGCGGGGGTCCTCGGGTCGCTGGCAGCTGGCGGGACGAGATGCATCGCGTTGCGGTGCGCCGGCTTCAACAACGTCGACCTCGATGCAGCCGACGGTCTGGGGCTCACGGTCGTGCGGGTGCCGTCGTATTCACCCAACGCTGTTGCGGAGCACACGCTGGCGTTGATGCTCACCTTGAATCGCAAGATCCACCGAGCACACAACCGGGTGCGAGACCGCAACTTCTCGCTCGACGGCCTCGTGGGGTTCGACATGGCCGGCAAGACCGCAGCGGTGATCGGCACCGGTCAGATCGGTGCGATCGTCGCTCGGCTGTTGTGGCATCTGCGTTGCGACGTGGTGGCGTTCGATCCGGTCGTGAACGAGGGGCTCGTGGATCTCGGTGTGCACTACGTCGATCTCGACGAGGCGTGGAAGGTCGGCGACATCGCCACCTTGAACTGTCCGCTGAACGAACACACTCACCATCTCGTCAACGCGGCGTCCATTGCGAAGATGAAGCCGGGGATGATGCTGGTCAACACCGGCAGGGGAGCGTTGATCGACACGTCGGCGGTGCTCGAGGCGCTCAAGTCTGGGCACATCGGTTCGCTGGCGCTCGACGTGTACGAAGAGGAGGGCGACCTCTTCTTCGAGGACCGCAGCGACGAGATCCTCGACGACGACAACTTCGCGCGCCTCCTGACCTATCCGAACGTGTTGATCACCGCCCACCAGGCGTTCCTCACCCACGAGGCGCTCGCCGCCATCGCCGGGACGACGTTGGACAACATCACCGCCGTGCTCGCCGGCGAACCGTGCGCCAACACGGTGACCGCACCTGACCACTTCGAGACGGCGTAGTGTGCCCCATCGATGTGCGGCTGTCTGGTGTTGCTGCTGGGAGCGGCGTTCCCACGCTTCGCGCTCGTGCTCATCCAGCTGTTCTCCGATTGGAACGCACGGGCGTTCGACAGCTTCTGGGTCGGATTCGCCGGCTGGTTGTTCCTGCCGTTCACGACCGTCGCCTACTCGGTGATGAACGCGTGGGGCGATCCCATCAACGGTTTCGGGTGGGTGTTCGTGGTGTTCGGCTTCATCGCCGATCTGGCCAGTTGGTTCGGCACCGGCGCCCGCAGCCGCCGCTAACCTCGTGCCCTTCGGGCGCATAGCTCAGTTGGCTAGAGCGCTTCCCTTACAAGGAAGATGTCGGGGGTTCGAGTCCCTCTGCGCCCACCCATCTACGAGGGGTTTCGCGGAATCCCGGAACCGATTTCGGGCCGCGGTGAGTCACGGCTCGGGACGGGGGAGCGGGTCGGCGAACGGCGCAGCGCGTCTTCTCGAGACCTATCGGAGGGTCTGGGATGCTCGCTCGGCGACGAAGCGTTCGAGCTGGTCCACCGAGAAGCGCACGCTGCGACCGATGCGAATCGGAACCAGCTGATCGCTCCAGATGAGTTCGTAGATCGACGATCGACTCAACGACAGGATCTCGGCGGCCTGGACCACCGTGACGAGCAACCTTCGAGCTGAAGTCGGTCCACCGTCGAGGTCGGGAGCCGTGCGGGTCGGGTGAGAAAGGTCTGCCATGCCTGTGTAAAGGCAGCCCGGAGCGACGAGCGAGACATCGTCCTGAGGCGGCCGGAGTCGAGTACCAGACCCACCTCCGCGCCGTTCTAGGCGCGTCGCTCGGGGTCGAGTTCGGTGAAGTCGACGCGAATGGTCAGGCCGACATCGTCGGCATCGATGACATGGTGTTGGTCGAGTTCTCGACGCGCAGTGTCGACATCGAGACCGAACTCGAGAACTGGGTGTCCGGGTTCGTCGAGCGCGAAGGACGCGAGCCGTCAGCGGTCGAGGTCGGCAAGGCGCACAAGACGATCACGCTCGCCACTCGCACCGCGAAGCCAGCCGACGCTGCGTTGCAAACAGCGACGTTGCGTGCGGGTTGGCGCGACCGTGCCGACGGCATCGTGGACGTCGAACGGATGCTCGAGATGGCGCTCGGTGAACCCTCGCCGACTGCGGTGAGTCGACCGACGGTCCAAGAGGTGCTCGACGCGGTCGAGACGAAGCATGCACAGTGGGCTGAGGCGCAGTTGCTCGAAGAGATCGCCGCTCGAGTCACCGGGCCCGACCCGGCCCCGATCGCCGAGGTCATCGAGGAGGTGCGCGCCGAGGCAAGGGGCTCGGTCGGTGTCGTCGACCTCACACCACCCGCCGAGGGTGGTGACCGGCTGCGGGCATCGGATGGTCGTCCGGTGCATGTCCCACCGTCGGCGGTCCGATACACGACTCGCCGCCATCTTCAGCGTGAGGAAGCGATCGTCGAGTGGGCCACCGCATCCGACATCGGGAACCACCGTGTCGTGGAGGTCGGCGACGAGCTCCTCGACGGTCTCGACGACGGCCAAGTCGCCGCCGTGGTGGCGATGCTGTCCAATCCGCGTCCGGTCCTGACGGTGGTCGGCCCAGCTGGTGCAGGCAAGACCACCATGCTCGCCGCTGCGGTCACCTCCTGGCACCGAGCTGGCATCAGCGTGTTCGGGGTCGGCCCATCAGCCACCGCCGCCCGACAACTCCAAGTCGGTGCCGGGACCGTGGCGGACACGTTGCACAAGCTTGTCTACGAACACAGCGCCAAACAGACCGCTGGACGCGGACCCGCCGACGCGATGTGGGATCTACCCGACACGGTCCGTGGTCATCATCGACGAGAGCGGCATGGTCGACACCAGGCTCCTCCACGACTACTCCCGAATCGCACAGGCAAAGCAGTGGCGCACGGTGCTGGTCGGCGATCACCGCCAACTCGACGCCGTCGATGCCGGTGGCATGTTCGCCGAACTCGTCGGAGACCCTGACGTCGTCACCGTCGAACTCGACACGCTCCACCGGTTCCATCACGACTGGGAAGCCGACGCCTCGTTGCTGCTGCGGAACGGCGATCACACAGCACTCGACGCATACGACTCGCGCGGACGAATCCACGGCCACCTCGACCACGCCGCAGCAGTCGACGCCGTCGCCGACGCCGCATATGTCGGACTGGTCGAGGAACGCGACGTGCTCGTGATGGCACCAACCAACGCGGTCGTTGACGAGTTGAACGCAACGCTCACCGAACGACTGCTCGCGGCCGAGCGCCTCGACGCTGCCGACAGGATCGACACCGCAGGCTGCGTGTTCTATCCAGGCCAACACGTCGTCACCCGAGCAAACAACCGCACCCTCACTTACGGAGCAGGCGAGTGGGTTCGCAACGGCGACCGCTGGACCGTGCACGCCGGCACATGCGACGAGCTGTACCTCACCAACACGGCCACCGGCGATCGGCTCGCATTGCCGGCCGAGTACATCGCAGCAGGCAACCTCACCGTCAACTACGCGTCCACCGTCCACCGGGCTCAAGGAGCGACGGTGGACGAAGCCCACGTGATCATCAACGACCGCACCAACAACCGCCAGCTCTACGTCGCCGCCACCCGCGGACGGCGAGCCAACCACATCCACACCGCACCACCAGCGTTCGATCCCGACCAACACGGCCCCGCACGCGATCGCAGGGATTGGTCGCCGACCGACGCGGTGGCCGCTGTTGTGAGTCGGCAGCCCGACGCGACCAGCGCAATCGCCCGTCGACGTCAACTTCGCGAACTCGTCGACGGCCCGGGTGAACAGAACCGCGGAGAAGAGAGCAACCACGACGTCGGAGTGGCGCCAACTGGCAACTCATCGGCCCGGGCGGCCGCTGCCGCCGAGCGACTCCGACGCATGAGCAGCAACCGAGGAGGCCAGTCCCTCAGCCGATAGACAACCTCGCCACGGAGAGCGTGATCCCGAGATTATGCGGTGCCCCTCCAGCCCGAACAGGCGACCGACTTCGCCGGATCTGTGGGTGTGGATGTGCGGCTGGTGACTGGTGTTATGCAGTGGCCGTGGAGGCTGTTCGTTCAACCGGCACGGAGGTAGCGGCGGAGTGCTTCGCGGACGACGTCCGACGCGGTGGTGTGCTCCGCGGCAGCGCGTTCGTCCACTGCTCGTCGCAGCTCGGGGTCGAGTCGGACGGGTAACGAATCGGCAGGTCCGGACCCCATCAATGGGCGTCCGGGACGTCGTCGCAGCTTGGTGACGTCGAGGCCGGCTTCGGCCTGTTCGGCGAGTTCGTCGAGCACCTCATCGGTGAGCTCGACTCCTGCCTTGGTTCGCCCGTGTGTGTTGTTCTCAGTCATTGGTCCCTCTCATCTCACGGAGTAGTGGTTCGTAGAGTCGGCGCATCCGCATGGCGTGAATCACGATCTCGGTGCCGTCGTCACGCTCGATGGCGATCACCTCGAGCATGTTGCCTGCTCTGTCCGCGCCGAGGTAGAGCACATTTCCGTCGTCTTGCTCGGCTGCTCCGAGCGCGTGGTCGACGGCATGCAGGATGTCGGCGTCGGGGACGCCGTGCTTGCGAGCAGATCGGTAGATGTCCACGTGACGAGTATCGTATCGCGAAACTACGACACGCCGCCGGTGTTCAGTGGAACCCCTACCGAGCCCGAGCAGAGCGGCAGTTCGGCGCGGTGGGGGCAGCGGCGCACTCGCGTCTCGGGGACCACGTCAGACACCTACAGTCCGCACATGAACCGAGGTTTGCTCTTGCTGTCAGCCGTATTGTTGGTGGGTTCCACCTGCAATGAGCAGCCGACTGGGAACCTCAGGTTCGGCGAAGACGACTCGGCCTGCATGTCAACCGTCTTGGACAACGGGCCAGACGATGCCGACCGTGTTGCGGCCGGTTCGGGGTGCTTTCTCGCAGAGGTTGACGCAGGCAGAGCGACGACGTGGGATCTGCTCGCACTCACCACCGAGGGCGGACCCATTGTGTGGCGCTACGAGTTCGACGGGAACGCTGTCACGATCACGGCGGATCACACCCACGACGACTTCGGAGGAGGTCCCGTCAAAGTCGAGCAGTGTGCGAGTGTGGAGTCATCCGCCCACGTGCCCGTGGGCGTTGACTGTGTCGCAGCGGCTGGTCCGGGCTTCGACTCCGACGGCTTGCCGTAGCGTCGTCACCCGAGACCGCACCGAATGCCCGGTATGTGCGCCCGGCGCAAGCGTCGATCTCGGCGGCGAGACTGCTCGGTATCGGCACGCGTAATCACCGTGACTCCGCCTCCGACGGTGGCCGACTCCGGCCCAAGCAGCGCACCGCATAATCCCGTTCACCGACCCGGCGTTGGGGGCACCCGTGGCTGAGTTCAGACTTGGGTGAGAGGGGATGCTGCTGCGAGCTGCTGGCATAGGTCGTGTGGCGACCTATACTGGGACCGTGGGTCGTGGAACGAAGCCGCTTGGGGATGTTGACACCTCGATCTTGGCGGTATTGGCAGACGGTGACCTTCACGGGTATGCGATCTTGGCCGAGGTGCGCGAACTCAGCGACGGAGGCGTGCGCCTCGGTACTGGGACCATGTACGGCGCGCTCGAGCGGCTCCAGGACAACGGCATGGTGCGGGTCGCTGCCGAAGATGTCGTCGACGGCCGTACACGGCGCTACTACCGACTCACCGATGCAGGCCGTCATGCGCTGGTTGCTGAACTCGAACGCCGTGATCAGCTGCTGAACGCTGCCCGTAGCCGGCTGGCCGGTGCGACATGAATGCGTCGCGTCGTCTCCGCTGGGCGCTGCACGCCTTTCCGAGACGTTTCCGGGCACAGCGCAGCACCGAGATCGAATCGACGTTCCAGGAAGCGGATCTCGCGGGCGATCCCAAGGCGTACGGGACCGCTGCGCTCATCGACGTGGTTGTCGCTGGTTGGAGCGAGCGGGCACGTACTCATCCTCCGCTCGGCTCGTACCTGAAGTACCGGTTGCTTGGCGGTCGGCTGGATCAGCGCTGGCATTCGTGGATGTTCGACGATCTCGCCGGTTGGTTCCCTGCGCGCCGAGCGGCGTGGACTGTGAGTCTTCTCGGGTTGGTCTGGGTCGCCGTGTGGCGCGTTTCCGACGGATCGTTTGCGTTGCCTGAATCCTTCTTCTGGTTGGTTTGGGTGATCGCGGCGAGCGTGACCGCTGGGCTCGAACGTCGCCGCGCCCTCAAGCGGCACGGCTACGACCCACGCACCCGGACATAGGTGCCACCAGTCGTCGTGAACTGGGTGCCGGCACCGCGGAGGATCGGCCGAGCCGCGCCCATGTTCACTGGTGTCGCGGTGGCATTGCTCGTCGTCGCGCCATTCGCGGCCGTCACGTTGTTGTTCCCGGAACGGTCACTTCACTCCGTCACCATCGGCTCGTTTTCGTTCGTCCGGATCGTCGACCACACGGTCGCAGCCGGTTGGGCAGCCGTCGCTGTTGGTTGCACCGTGCTCGGCGCCGGTCTCGCCAAACGGCACTGGATCGCAACTCGCGTGCTCGTGACGGCCAACACCGTGAACCCCACCGAATTCGTCGTCGTTCCTGGCGGTACGTCCGCCTGGGTCACCCCTGTGGTCGTGGTGATCGCAGGCGTCGCGACAAGCACACTGCCCATCGCGCCGATGGTTGTGCCGGCTGCGTTCCTCGCAGCTGCATGTGTGAGCCCGGTCCTACTGGTGCTTGCGCACACCGCCCGCGGACACGAGCACCGCACCTCGGCGGCGGTGGGTCTCAGCACAGCGCCGCATGCCGCACACCAGCGAGCAACACCTCACTGAACTCACCGTCGCCAGCCTGCGTCGCCCGCAACCGGTTCTCGACATTGCGAGCAACTGCATGGGTCCGCACACTTGGCCACGCGTAATCACCAATTTGCGCCCATGGTGGCCGCCGCATCACGGCCCAAGCGTGACGCAAGATAATGCCGCCTCGCGACGAGACGGTGAGCTCGACTACCGAAGCGCGTCGGCGAAGTCCTGGTAGTTGTCCGACCACCATTGACGTCGGCGGTCGAATCGCTCTTGGCCGCCCATGTTGTTCCACATCTCGATGAAGGCGACCTCGCCGGCTTCGACTCGTCGTCGGACGAACTCGCCACCACGGGCGATCGAATCGGACAGACACGCGAGCACGTCGACTCGCCCGGACTCGTCGCAGCCGTAGGCGTCGCACACGACACGAAGACGCATGGGCTTGTCGATCGACGCCCAACCCAAGCGTGATGCATTGGAGTCGTCGTCGATCGGTACACACATCCGTGCGAACGCAGCGAGATCGAATTCTCGCCGTCCCGGGGCGGCAAAGTCGAAATCGAGGAGCGCAACGGCGCTCCCGTCTCGGAACACGACGTTCTCCAAGCAGACGTCGTTGTGGCACATCACTGGACCACCGTGCGGGTCGGCCATTTCGCTGCTCCACGACTCGCCGGCGAGAGACAGGCCAATCGACGCGTCGTGAAATCCTCGGATCAGCACCGCGATCGAGGCCAACGCCTCGTCGGTCTGGGCCCACGGCGGGTACGGCGGAAGCGGAACATCACCCGGTACGAAGCGCAGACGTTCGCGACCGTCGGGATCGATCGACACTGGTTCAGAAGCACCGTGAAATCCGCGTGCCCGGATGCGTCTCAGGAACGTGTGAATCGAGTCAGAGTGTGGAGTCGAGGGACGCAAAACGTGGTCACCCGACCGGACCACGGCGCCGGCATTCGCGACACCACCCTGAAGGATCTCCTCGCCGTCCACATCAACGATCCTCTCATTACGCGCCGGCCGACCGATAACGCTTTCGACAATCACCGCCACGACGCCGATCGACGCCTGCGAGTTCGGCCCAAGGCAGTGCCCGGAAATCGGGTCGACTCGGGCCCTGGGTGGGTCGTCTTGAGAGCGCCGTCGGTCGTCGTGGTCAGCTGCTTTCAACTTGCGGATGCGCTCACCAAGGGTGGTCGTGACCGTCCCAACGCACAAACCGGCCGCTGTCGGCGATTGTGAACGCTTCGATGGTCGCTGCGATCGTCCTGGATGTCTCCCAACGCCCAGCGGGGCGCTCGGACCACCCATGTCGGTGGCGATCCATCCCGGATGGAGCATGACGACGCCAACCCCATCTTCGTGAAGCGCAGCGGCAGATTTCACGCTCAACATGTTCAGCGCAGCCTTCGACACGCAGTACGCCGTGTCCCTCCCCTTGCGCGCAGCCACCTGCATCGAGCCGAGCTGCGAGCTGACGTTCACGATCATCGGCGATGAGCCGTTCCTGAGGAGAGGGAGCAGGTGGCGAGTGACGAGCATCGGTCCAGTGACGTTGACGTCGAGAACGGCATTGAACGTCGCTGCGTCGAAGTCGAATGGTCCGCGATCTGCTTCCGAGGCACCAAAGCTTCTCGCATCGGCCCCGGCCGAGTTGATCAAGAGATCGATGCCGTCGGCCTCCGCCCCGAGATGATGTGCCGTATCGATGATCGATGCCTCGTCGCGAAGATCGAGGTGGGCACACGACATGACACCGCGGGTGCGTCGCCGCTGCGGCTCGTGCCCCAAACCTGGTGACCACCCTCAACGAATCGCTCTGCGAGCTGCCGCCCGAGTCCGCGGTTGACGCCCGTGATGACGATCCGTCGCAGCTGCACGGTCCAGACCGTACGGCATCCAAGAGTCGGGCGAACTTCGAGTTGTCAGCGCACTACACGCGGCCGGCAGTTCGTCCGCCATGATCGACGCATAACACGCGGTCCGTAACCCAGTACGTGGCGGCGACCGTGCGCCGCACCACCAGGCCCAAGTCCGCGTTCCGCAGAATCCCGGACGCTTCGTGGCGCGAACCAACATCCCGCATCGGATCTCTTGGCCCGATCGACCGCCTACAGCCGTAACCGCGGGACTGGCAAACTCAGCCGGTGGATCGAACTGACCTGCGTACTGAGAGACTTCACCTTCGTCGCTGGAGGGAGAGCGATCGCGAGCCGTTCGCTGAGTTGAACGCTGACCCATTGGTCATGGAGTTCTACCCTTCAACACTCACCTCAGCTGAAAGCGACGCGTTCGTCGACCGCATCGAGGCTCACTTCGACGAAACAGGATTCGGACTCTGGGCAGTCGAACTCGTCAGCTCCGGAGACTTCGCGGGCTACGTCGGACTCTGGCCAGCAACATTCGAGTCGCACTTCACACCGGCAATCGAAGTTGGATGGCGGCTCGCTCGGCGATTCTGGGGAGCCGGACTTGCACCCGAAGCTGCCCAGGCCACTCTCCACGATGGATTCCAACGGCTTGGTGTCGACGAGATCGTCTCGTTCACGTCCGCACTCAACCTCAACTCACGTCGAGTGATGGAGAAGTCGGCCTGAGACACGACCCGACCGATGACTTCGACCACCCGGCACTGGCGGGGGGCGACCCCCTTCGGCCTCACGCGTCGTATCGACTCGCAGCCCCGCAGGCAACTCGATAACACACGCTCAGAATCACCGCATCCGGCGACCATCCACCACTCGATATCGGCCCTTATCTCCAGTCCTGATTCGGGTGTCTTTGATGTAATCGATGCAGGGTTTCTGCTGCGTCGAGGACGCGTGATCTCCACGGGTCTTCTACGCACCGCGAGCCCATTCCCTTTCGTTGCCGCCTTTCAAGTTCGATGCCACCTGACTTGGACTCCGTCGAAGACATGTCCGCAAGGCAGACCCCCTGCTCAGAGGCCACGGAACGCTAACCACTGGAGATAACGGCCCAAGCCGGGCACTGCACTTTCACAGTACAGAGGACCCAGCGGAGCACGCTGAACGACTCGCCGACCGGATTGACACAATGTACTATGCCAGTGTGTCAATCTTGAATGGCAGTTCCTGATGGTGATCCTGCTGGCCATGCTGATCGCCGGCGTTGCCGGTCGGTTCTGGCAATGCGGCGTGCCGTTCCATCACCCGTTGATGTCGCTTGGCTCGCCGGGCCCGAGTTCGCAGACACCGCTCGAGCGGATCGTGGAGAAGCGCTGGAGCCTCTGTCGCCGCTACCTGTCACGGCACACCCGCCACCGGTTCATCGGCGGTGTGGTGGGGGTGCTGTTCGCCATCGTGGTCGGGGTGCGGCGGTACCGCACGGTCACGGTCGGCATCGGCTCGGCCAACCCGCTTGCCGACGTGCTGTTCTGCGGTGTCGCCGGTGTCATCATCGGCGCGCCGTCGGCCGAGCATTCCGCCTCGGATCAGACCGAGCCGACCAACGCGCTGCCTCGTTGACACCACGGACCATCGATGTCGGGCGGCCGCGTTTGCTCCTCGCCCGGGGCATGGCCATCGTCGCTCTCGCGTCCGGCATGGCAGCGGGTGTCAGCGGCCACGGCTGGATGCCATCGGCCACCGGCATCGTCGCAGCGTTACCGCTTGCCGTTGCCGAGTGGGTACGCGGTCCGCGATCATCACGTGGCGTGACCGGTCATGACCGACCGTGCGCCAGTCCTCGACGACCGCCTGCGATCCTTCGCCG
>CAVSJQ010000008.1:0-178400 GCA_963728355.1 Ilumatobacteraceae bacterium
ACCGGAAATGCAGCACAAACGTGCTGGGGACGCTCGGGGATTTCGGGGCCGAATGTCGGTTGTGGCGGGCCGAGCGGCGACAATGGTCGATTCGCACCCCTCTGGAAGGACACGTACATGGCTAGCGCACTGATGGTGTGGATCGATCAGGACCTCTGCACCGGCGACGGCATCTGCTCGGAGATCTGTCCCGACGTGTTCGTCGGGCGCGACGACGGCCTGTGGGTCGTCAAGGAGGAGGCATCGCATTTCGGCGAGACCATCGTCTTCGACGGAGCCGACGGCCCCGGCCACGGTCCGGACAACGGACGAGGCGTGGCGCGCATCCCCGACTCGCTGATCGATCTGGCCGTCGACGCCGCCGAGGAATGCCCAGGCGAATGCATCATGATCGAGCCGCTCGATCAGACCGCCATCAGTAACCGGGGCGCCTGAATCGCCCACGCTCGGAGGCGGTGCGCCGGGGCTCGATCCCGCTGCGTTGCCCGCTAGTCTGAGCGCCTCTGCGGATGTAGTTCAATGGTAGAACATCAGCTTCCCAAGCTGAGAACGCGGGTTCGATTCCCGTCATCCGCTCCAAACCCTTGGTACAGGCCGTAAACGTGCGCTGGTCTGGGCTTTTGTCCCGGGTCTGCGCCGGATTTCTCGGCATGTTTGTCCTCCTGTTTCGCCCGTTTTCCGCTGTTGTCGACAGTTCACTGTCGCAGTGACGTCGCAACTTCAACGGTAGCCACCGCTGTCAACAGGGCAGCTCAGCGTCGGATTTGCGCTGCGGCGCCGATCTCTCGATCCGGTGCCCGCGTCCAACAAGGAGCCGAAGCGAGTGATCAGAGCTTGCCGACGATGAGATCGGCTTCGTGCCTCGTCATCAGACCCTGCTGGATGGCGTTGGCCACTGTGACTGGAGAGATACCGCAGCCGTGTGGGCGACGCGGGAAGGGCCGCTTCGAGGAGTGGTGCCCTCAGGTGCGGTCGTCGGGCATCACAATCGTGCTGACGAGGCGTCGTCGTCTTCCCGGGGCGGGTGGGTTGTCGACGTGTTCTTGGACCGCTGTGGCCATGCTTTCGGCGAGTGCATCGAACTCCTCGTCGGTGAGCCAGAGTGGAACCTGCCGGTAGCCGACGCGATCCTTCGTCAGCGTCGGCTCGCCGGATTCGAGGTAGGAGGCGAAGTCTGCGAGGAGCGTGCCGACGAACGTCGCGAAGTAGCGGAAGTGCTCATCGGCAGTCGCAGATTCCAGTTCGCCGTCGCCGAGCACCACTGCAGCGGTGACCACGCGGTAGGTGCGCTCGATGCCCCCCCGGATCGGCCGCTCACCCACCACCTCCAGCAGCCCGCCATCGGCCAGTTGGTTGATGTGTCGGTAGAGCGTCGCCTGCGGTACGTCTCCGAGTCGATCCTTGAGTTGCAGCGGAGTCATCGAATCGCCGACGAGGGCCTGGACAATCCGGAGCCGGATCGGATGCAGCAGTAGATCTCGGGTCTCGATCATCGTTCCTCGGCATTCTTCGGTGCAATGATTCCCATTTATGATAACATTCGCAATTCTGAGAATAGTCTCCCCTCCATCAGAGGACAACGACCGATGATCGAATCCATCATTTCCATTCCTTCGAGCGACCTCGCACTCGAGGGAACGCTGACTGCGAGCGGCGCGCTCCGCGGGCCCGCGGCGCTCCTGATCAGCGGATCGGGACTCGTCGACCGCAACTCGAACGCGAAGCGACTGCCGGTCAACGTCATGGGCCAGATCGCAACCGTCCTCGCCGCCAACGACATCACGTCACTTCGCTACGACAAACGAGGCGTCGGCCACAGCGATGGGGACTACCTCTCCGCCGGCTTCTACGACAACATTGATGACGCTCGAGCGGCGCTCGAGGTACTCCGAGCCCGACCGGAGGTCGACGCAGACCAGGTCGTCATCATCGGCCACAGCGAGGGAGCGCTCATCGCGTCCGCACTCGCCGCAGACCAACAACTCGCCGGCGTTGCCCTGCTCGCCGGCGCAGCCACCAACGGCAAAGACGTACTCCGGTGGCAGGCCCAACAGGTCGCGCCAACCCTCCCGAAGCCGGTCAAGTTGCTCATGAAGCTGCTTCGACAGGACCTCGTTCGAACTCAGACGAAACGGCTCGCCCGGATCGAGGCCTCCACCGACGACGTGATCCGCATCCAGTTCGTCAAGCTCAATGCCAAGTGGTTCCGCGAATTCATGGAGTTCGAACCAGCGGCTGCTCTCGGCCGGGCAGCGGTACCAGTGCTCGCGATCACCGGCACGAAAGACATCCAGGTCAACCCAGCCGACGTCGCACTCATGGAGCACGCCGTCCCGACGCCCTTCTCCGGTCACCTCGTCGACGACGTCACCCACCTCTTGAGAACCGAACCCGGACCCGCCTCTCTCCGCACCTACAAGCAGCAGGCACGCCAACCACTCGACGAGCGAGTCACCGAACTCCTCACCGATTGGGTGACCAGCCACACCCACATCGACAACGGAGCCCCCGATGGCAACCTATGACGACGACGCAGTCACCCTCGACGAGGTGGGGATCACCGTCAAGAACTACTACCTACCGGGTCGACCCCGGACGATCCGATACGACGACATCATCCATGCCGACATCATCCCGCTCGGCTTCGGCACCGGCCGACACCAACTCGTCGGCATCGGCCCACTTCGGCCACGTCTCTTCTTCCACTGGGATCGCAAACGCTCCACCAAGTCCCACGGCATTTCGCTCGACCTCGGTCACAGACTCCGACTCGCGATCACGCCCGATGAACCCGACCGTGTGCTCGCACACATTCGCAGTCACACCCTGAACCCCTGATCTTGATCGAGAGGGGTCGCCGACGGCGCCGCGTCGGCTGCATCGATGTGAGGCGACTCGAAGTCGACGGGCGGGGTGATGAGGCTCGGTGGCGTTCAGGCTCGGATGAGGTCGTCGGTGAGCCGGTCGTACGCGTCCTGGTCGAGGCTGTTGCGGGCGATGTCCAGCAGAGAGGTGAAGGCGTCGTCGGGGGCAACAGCTCGCATGGCACCGTACAGTTCGGCGCGGTCCTGGGGATTGACGGCGGGGACGATCAGACGCATGTAGCCGTCCATGTCGCCGGGGCTGATCGCAGCGACGAGCGCAGCGTTCGCCGCCATCAGCTCGTCGCGCCCGGCCGCCCGGTTGAGGGCGGGGAGCACGTCGACTTCCTCGGTCGTCTGGTGCTGCAGGTAGGCGGCGGTGAACTCCGACAGGGTGAGGTACAGACGGTGTTGGCCGATGCGGCGGTCCGCACCGGTGGCCAAGGTGAGCGCATCGAGTTGCCGGCGGATCTCGGCCGTCAGTTCGTCGAGATTCACGTGCTCCCGCTGGAGTCGGGTGGCGAGCACCGGCAGGTGACGCTCGATCAGCGGGCCGAGGTAGGTGTCTTCGTGGACCGAGTGGACGTCCAGGAGGTGCAGGAGTTCTTCGATCCGGTCGCGCGCGTCGATCACGGCGACGTCATCGAGTGGGTCGGCCTGGTCGACTTTGCAGTCGTTCGTCGACTCAGTCGCCGCCACCCTCAGCGGCTGACGAACGGATCTCCGTTCTCCCGGGCGATGCGATCGCGATCGAACGCTCAGTCGACGAGGGACTCGTAGATCCCCATCGTCCGCCTTGCCGCGACGTCCCAGCCGAAGTCGGCGACCGCCCGTCGACGCCCCGCAACGCCCATCGCCCTCGCCCGGTCGGGGGCGCGGACCACGTCGTTGACCGCGTCCGTGAGCCCCGCCTCGAAGGCTTCAGGGTCCCTGGCGTCGTAGTGCACGAGGCGGCCAGTGTCCCCGTCGACGACGACGTCAGGGATCCCACCGACGTCGCTCGCAACGACCGCCGTCTCGCACGCCATCGCCTCGAGGTTCACGATGCCGAGCGGTTCGTAGACCGACGGGCAGACGAACACGGTGCCGTGCGTGAGCACCTGGCGCACCTGCTCGCGCGGCAACATCTCCGACACGAGGTGGACGCCGTCGCGCTCGGCGCGCAGAGTGGCCACGAGGTCGTCGGTCTCGGCAGCGAGCTCGGGTGTGTCGGCTGCGCCGGCCAGCAGCACGAGCTGGACCGACTCGTCGAAATTGAGCGCCGCGCGCAGCAGGTGGGGAACGCCCTTCTGGCGCGTGATGCGGCCGACGAAAATGGCTGACGGACGCTCGGGGTCGACGCCCAGCCGTTCGAGGACGTCCGTGTCGGGGTCGGGCCGGTAGAAGTCGGTGTCGATCCCGTTGTGGACGACGTGCACCTTGGCCTCGTCGAGTGTCGGGTAGGCCGACAGGACGTCGCGCTTGGATCCGTGGCTCACGGCGATCACCGCGTCGGCGCCCTCGTACGCGGTGCGTTCGGCCCACGACGACACCCGGTACCCACCGCCGAGTTGTTCGGCCTTCCACGGCCGGTGGGGCTCGAGCGAGTGCGAGGTCACGACGTGCGGAATGTCGTGGAGCAGCTTCGCCCAGTGGCCGCCCATGTTGGCGTACCAGGTGTGGGAGTGCACGATGTCGCAACCCGCAGTCTGATCGGCCATCGCCAGATCGGCCGCCAGCGTCCGCAGCGCGGGGTTGGCGTCGACGAGCATCGGGTCGTGTTCCGAGTGGGCGATGGCCCCCGGGCGGGGCCCGCCCATACAGTGCACCTCGACCTCGGCGAGCTGCACGAGTTCACGGACGAGGAAGTCGACGTGGACGCCCGCCCCACCGTAGACGTCGGGCGGATACTCGCGGGTCAGGATCCCGATGCGCATCAGCCGAGAGTACCGGCCGAGCCGAACACCGTCACCGCCGCTGCGTGTGTTTCGCCTCGCGGGTACTTGCGTGGACGGCGCGATGGTCCGTAAGCCAGCGCCACGCTGGTCGATCCCGCCACTGTGCGGCTGTTAGGGCCGTATGCGGCATGGGCATCGTCGTGTCGAGCGTGTGTAGTGGGCGATGCCCGCCGGTGGGGAGCCACACCCTGTCGCCTTCACGCAACCGCACGCGTCAGCCAGTCGCACTGCTGACACACGTCGTGCGAACGGCGGCGACACGCTCGGCTCTCGTCCTGACGATCTGGAGCTCGATCGCTTCTCGCTGAGTCCGCCGTGCGTCTCGGTGCCGCTGGTGTCAGGCCGTACCTCCCCTTCATGAAGCTCAACGCTGAGGACGCTGATGCGCGTGCGAGGTGCTCGGGTCGCCGCGCGTCTACGACAGGACCTGGCTGGGGTATGTCAGCCAGGAGAGGAGGTTCAGACCATGGCATACGAACTGCAGGACGACGTCGTGATCAACCGGCCACCGGCCACCGTGTGGCCGTGCGTGGCCGGTCTCGAACTCGATCGTCAATGGCGTCGTCCCTACGTCACCGAGCTCGACGCAGACGGCGACCCGCTCGAGCCGGGTACCCAGATCACCGGCACAACTGTGGCCTTCGGGCTGACGGACACCTACCGGAACGAAATCACCGAGGTCGTCCCCCCACGTCACCTCGCCTGGCGGGGGCTCGACGCGTCCGGCGGGCTGGTCGGTGTCCGAGGCGCCTACGACCTGGAACCATGCGGTGCGGCGGCAACCCGGTTCCGGCTCTCGATCACCTACGAAGCCCGAAATCGGCTGGGTCGATTGCTGGCACCGGTCCAGGTGCTCTTCATGCGCCGTGTCGTCGTTCCCCGCTTCATGCGCCAGATCCGTGAACTGGTCGAAGCACCCCAGGTCTGAGGTCGGGGCGGACCCGAGCGGACATCAACTCGCCCGACGGATCGGGTCAGGCGTCCTGGCTGTAGATTGCAACGAGGTCGGAGGCGGCAAGGGACAGCCACCCGAACGTGGCCCAGTACAGGCCTCGCTCGACCAGGCCGAACCAGCGGCGCAGCCGTGGCAGAGCGACGAACACACCCGTCGCGATGGCCACCCACACGACGATCGCACCGACGGCGTTCAGGCCGTTCGCCTTTCCTGACCACGCGTCTGCGGTGAGCCCGTCGGGAATCGACGCCGCTGCTACAGCGATCGACACGAACGCTGCCACGGCCAGCACGTTGTGGATCCGGCCAGCCCTGGTCGCCCCTACCTCTGGAAGGTCGACGGGAAACCAGGCGATTGCCAGACGTGTGGCGCCGAAGATCGCGAGCGCAGTCAGCGCGCCGACTCCCGGGCCACCGTCGCGAGCGAACGCCGCGGTCAGGCTGACGCTGGCGATGGCGAGCCCGACGACGGTGATGCGGTACCAGGCGCCATACGGACCGACGCCGTAGTCACTGACCGGGTCGCGCAGCGCGCTGCGACCCGTCGGCAACAGGTGGAGTTTCACGTGGGCCACGGCCGCAACCACGACAGCGGCGAGTGCCACGACCGAAAGCACCACCACGAGGGCGTCCTCCACCGGCCCGTTCTACCAGCTGTCGGTAGGTCGCGCTGCCTCGCGTCAGACCGTCCAACTCGTCCGCTCAAGATCAGATCATCGCGTCGCTCAGCACGGTCGAACGGTGGAACCCGCCCGACCATCGCGCCCGAGACGCATAGATTCCCCTGCGTGAGAGACCTCTTCCTCGCCAATGCATCGATCGTTCTCTCCGCCCTGCGCGACCCCCGGGTCGCCGAGGCCTGGGACCACGACTCGGTCCTCGAAGACCAGACGATCGGTGCACTCGCCGGGCACCTGGCTCGTGGGTCGGTCTGGGTCGTCGGTGACTACCTGGAGGCTGCGGCACCGAACGGGGATGTCGACTTCGAGAGCGCTGCGGAGTACTTCGCCACGGTTGCCGCGACATTGACCGACGACGACCATGCCTCGATCCGCCAGCGGGGGTCATCGACAGCAGCCGACGGCCACGAGACGGTCGTCGAGCATCTCACCAGCCGACTCGTGGAGTTGGAGCCACTCTTGGCGGACCAGGCCGCTGATCGACTCGTCGCGGTGTTCGCCGGCAAGGTGATGCGCCTCGACGACTACCTGGCGACGCGCCTCGTCGAACAGGTCGTGCATCTCGACGACCTCGCCAGGTCGCTCGGCGTCGAACCGTGGGAGAACGCTCCCGGTGCGGACGCGCTGGTCATCCGATGTGGCGCCGAGATCGGGCGGCAACGGTTCGGAGCCCCAGCCATGATCCGAGCGTTGTACCGCAGTGGCGCCGGCGTACTCCCCGTTCTCTGAACGGGCGGCTGGCGCCGGAGAAGGCGGTGACGGCGTCGAGCGCTGTCAGTCGCCAATCGGTCGGACCGGCGATGGCATCGAGCGCACACCCGAGTTCGGGCGACGCCGACATGCTGCGAGCCCGCCTGGGGGCCGCCGCGCGTGGGTTGATGACGGTCCGTCCAACGGCCGAAAGCCCGGCCGACCGCCGTTTCGGGATCAGACCGACGTGCAACGCTGAATGTCGTGGCCCGAGAACTGTCGATGCGCGGAATCAGCCACGCCTTCGGGGCCCGATGCGTGCTCGACGACGTCGACCTGGTCGTGCCTCCCGGCCGGATCGTCGGCCTGCTCGGACCGAACGGTGCCGGCAAGTCGACCCTGATGCGCATCCTGTTCGGCGTCATCCATCCGGATGCCGGCAGTGTGTGGTGGGACGACCACCCGGCAACGGACGCCGATCGACGGGCGTGGGGATACATGCCACAGGAACGCGGTCTGTATCTCGACATGCGGGTGCACGACCAGCTCGTGTGGCTCGCCCGACTGCACGGTGTCGACGCGAAGTCGGCGGACGTCCGCGCCACCGATCTGCTCGAACGCCTCGGCCTCGCCGACCGCGCGACCGACATCGTCAAGGACCTGTCCGGCGGCATGGCCCAACGCGTTCAGCTCGCTGCGGCACTGGTGCACGAGCCCGATGTGGTGGTGCTCGACGAACCGTTCGCCGGACTCGACCCGGGCGCCGTCGACTTCCTGACCGACCTGCTGTTCGAACACGTCGCGGCGGGACGTCACCTCGTCTTCTCGAGTCATCAACTCGACCTCGTCGAACACATCTGCGAATCGATCACCCTCCTCGACCACGGACGGGTCGTCCTCGATGGCGACCTGCGCGACCTGCAGACCCGCAGCAGTGATCGCTACCTGTTCGTGGACGCCGACATCGATCCGGCCTGGCTGCCCTCGGGTGTGCTGCTGGCCGAGGAGCGGCCGGGGACCGGGACGCGGCTGCGTCTCGAGCCCGGGATCGACGCCGCCGCGGTACTCGACCGTGTCCGGGCGCACGCCCACGTGACCGATTTCGCGGTCGAGAGTCCGTCGCTCTCGCAGCTGTTCCGGGCGGCAACGGTCGACGACGCCTCGGAGACCGCGCCATGAGGGTTCCCGGCACGGCGCGGCTCGTCGTGGAACGCGAGCTGCGTGAATCGCTCCGGCGCCGCTCGTTCTGGATCATCAGCGGTTTGTTCCTGCTGGCCAGCACCGCACTCGTCGTCGTTCCGGAATTCGTCGGCGGCGGATCGAACGACCGAACGGTGGCGGTCGTCGGCGGCGACACCTCCTTCACGTCGGTGCTGAGCGAGCTCGCCGATGCGACGGACGTCGACGTCGAGGTCGACCGCGTCGCAGACGCCCGAGCGGCACGGTTGAGCGTCGATCAGGGCGACGCGGACGTCGCCGTCGACCTCACCGCCGATCCGCCCCTCGTGATCACGCGCTCTGCGAGTTCGACCACGGTGACGTTGGTACGCCAGGCGGTCACCTTGTCTGCGTTCACCACATCACTCGCCGACGCCGGTCTCGACGAGGAACAGATCGCCGAGGTCTTGTCCACCTCGGACACCCAGGTCGAGGAGTTGGAGCCGGTCGACGACGCCCGCCAGGGTGTCGCCGCGGTCGTCACCATCGTGCTCTACCTGCTGTTGCTGCTGCTGTCGACCACGGTGGCCACGGGCGTGGCGATCGAGAAGTCGAACCGCGTGAGCGAAGTGCTCCTGGCGATCGTGCCAGCTCGACATCTCCTGTTCGGCAAGGTCGTCGGCATTGCGATCGTGGGAACACTGACGCTCCTCGCCGGTGCCCTCCCTGTTCTCGTGCGCGTCGCGGTCGGCGCATCCCTTCCCGACGGCACAGGATCGACGCTCGCCGCGAGCGCCGCGTGGTTCCTCATGGGCCTCGCGCTCTACCTCAGCGCGGCCGGTGCGCTGGGAGCTCTCGTCGACCGTCAGGAGGAGGTCGGCTCGACGATCGCCCCGCTGTCAGGCGTGCTGATCGTGGCCTACCTGGTGGGCGTGACGAGTCCGGACTCACCGGTCGCCACCGTCCTCGCCTACGTGCCGTTCACGTCGCCGATGGTGATGCCGGCTCGGATCGGCCTGGGTGTGGCCTCCCCGTTCGAGATCGTGGCGTCGTTGCTGCTCGGAGTCGCCACCGTGGTCGTGATGGCGCGCGTCGCGGAGCAGGTGTACCGGCGGGCCATCGTGCGGACCGGGCGCAAACTCAGCCTCCGCCAGGTCCTACGCGGCTGAGCCCGCACGATCATCTCGGATCGCGCAGCGTTGCGTCAGCGGGCGGTCGAGAGCTCAGGGCGGTGTGGACCGCCACGTTCCGCTGCCCTCGTAGTCCGAGTTGCTCCTGGAGGATCGCCACGTCCTCGAGGTGATCGCCCTCGATCGACAGCGTGTGCAGGACCTCGCCGGACTCGTGGATCCGGATGTCGGTGTACTCGGCGCGGACCATGCCGATGCGGAATCGGCGGCGATGTTTGGTGACGAAGACCGGGCGCACACCGGAGTCGGGACCCAGCGCAGCGATCTCTGCGGCGAGATCGATCGCATTGCCGCGCCCCGCACGATCGAGCCCGAGTCGCTCGAACACCGCCTCGAACGCCGGTGGCACGGTGTCGGCCGACCGATGACGATCGGCTCTCCAACACTCGAATCCCCGGTTCTCGGCGACGAGCTGTTTGATCTTCAGCGTGTTGTCGCGGATCTTGACGTTCAGCGACGAGTCCGGCACCAGCAGATAGCAGTCGTCGACCTGCTCGGACGTCCGCGCGTCGGCGAGCCGGTCGAGCAGGTCACGGGCGTCACGATGTGTGCCCCAGACGCGGTACTCGAAGCGGGCACGTCGCGAGTTGGAGGTGAACTGCTCGTCGGCCACGGCGATGTCGTACCCGCTCGTGGCCGGAACGACTCGGCGGTGCTACCGCCCGGTCGGCGAGGCAGTCTGCGAGCGGTTCGGCGAGAGGTCCGACGCAGCGCCGTCGAGACGGGCGTGGAGCCGCGACCGCAACTCGTCGGGTGGCAGCTCGGCCCAGTGGCGTCGCTGTCGCTGGCGGTACACGACGACACCGGTGGCGCCCAGGACCGCCACCACGCCGGCGACGCCGAGGAGCTTTGCCCACCTCACGACCACGTACGTTATGCCCCGATGGTCGCATCGATGACCCTTCGGGCCGCTCTCGACGCAGCAGCGACCGGCGACGTGTGGCTCTTCCGCGGGCGTTCGGCAGCGGACCGGGCGATCCGACTGTTCACGAACAGTCCGGTCAACCACGTCGGCATGGTGCTCGCCATCGACGACCTGCCGCCGTTGATCTGGCACGCCGAGCTCGGCGCCAGCATGCCGAACGTGTGGACCGGCGAACGCGACCGGGGCGCCCAGCTGCACCGCCTCGACCGAGCCGTCAGCGTGTGGACGAACCGTTACGGCCAGCAGCCCTGGTTCCGTCAGATCGACATCGAGGCCACCACCGACATGGAGGATCGGGCACTGTCCGTCGTCGCCGAGTACACCGGACGGGGCTTTCCGAGCACGAGCACACTCGCCCGTCACTGGCTGTCGGGACGTCTGCGACGACACACCTCATTGACCGACATCTACTGCGCAGAACTGGTCGCGGTGACGTATGAGCGCATGGGGCTGCTCGGCTCCGATCGGCCCCCGAACTGGTACGACCCCGGCACGTTCTGGAGCGGCGACCGTCTGCAGCTCGTCGGCGCCGAGCTGGGTCCCGAAATCCGGGTGACCGATGTGCCACCCGTCGAGGACCACTGGCGCGACGGCTGAACGAGGATGCCACCCCCCGCTCACCGGGCGGGTGACCTCAGTACGAACGCGGCAACCCGAGCACCTGCTGGGCGATGTAGTTGCACGTCATCTCCTGGCTGACCGGCGCGAGACGCTGCAGCCGCGCCTCGCGCCAGTACCGCTCGACGTGGTACTCCGACGCATACCCCAGGCCCCCGTGAGTCTGGAGCGCCTGGTCGGCGGCGAAGAAGCTCGCCTCGGCCGCCAGGTACTTTGCCGTGTTGGCCTGCTCGCCGCACTCGAGCCCCTGGTCGTACCGCCACGCCGCCTCGCGCCACAGGAGACCGGCGGCACCGAGCTGCATGTGCGCCTGCGCCAACGGGTGGGCAATTGCCTGGTTGGCGCCGATCGGCCGGTCGAAGACGATGCGCTCCTTCGCGTAGCCGACGGCGCGCCGAATGGCCGCCTCGCCGATGCCACAGGCCATCGCGGCGAGCAGGATGCGTTCGGGGTTCAGACCGTGCAGGATCTGCTGGAAGCCCCGGCCGCGCTCGCCGACCAGCCGCCAGCCCTCGACCGGGAGGTCGTCGTAGGCCACCTCGCACGATGCGACGGCGTTGCGGCCGAGTTTCGGGATCGGTGCGATGTCGCAGTGGGCGGGATCGAGGTCGACGAGGAACAGGCTCAGCCCGTCGAAGCGTCTCCGAGGGTCGTCGGGGTCCGCATCGTCGGTCCGGGCCAGCAGCAGGCACACCTCGGACTCCAGCGCCTTCGACGTCCAGATCTTGCGACCGCGCACGACGAAGCCACCTGCGCCGTCGTCGATCGCACGTGTGCTGATGCGCGAGGTATCGGTGCCGGCATCGGGTTCCGTCACCCCGAAGGCGATGTGCAGATCACCGGTTGCGGCTCGAGGAAGGAACGTCCGCCTCAGCCGCTCGTTGCCGAACTTCACGACGGGATTCAGCCCGAACATGGTGAGATGCAGTGCCGACGACCCGTTCATCGCCGCACCGGACGCCGCCACGCGGTTGAGCACGATCGCACAGTCTGCGATCCCCCGGCCGCCGCCGCCGTACTCCTCGGGGATGGCCACGCCGAGCCATCCCCCGTCGGCCATCGCGTTGTAGAACGCCCACGGGAACTCGTGGCGCTCATCGCACGCCGCCCAGTAGGTGTCGTCGAAGTCGGCGCAGATCCGATCGACGACGTCGGCGATCGCGAGATGGTCGGCGTCGGGCGAAAACTCCATGCCGGTCAGTCTTGCGGACGGACCGGTCACGAAGTCGCCCGACTAAGGTCATGGCTCCAGCCGACGAAGGGGAAGTGTGATGGCGTACGGGGGAGAGCATGTGGAGATGCCGCCGGTCGAGAACTGGGTGACCGACTGGGACTGGCTCGACGACCAATGGGGCGAGAACGCGATCGAGATCTGGAACTCGGTGCGCGAACAGTGTCCGGTCGCCACCACCGAGCGTTACGGCCGAGCGTTCATGCCCGTGACGATGGAGGCGGTCGCGGCGGTGGCCAACGACACCGAGAACTTCTCGTCGATCTGGGTCAACGTCGGACGTCCCGACGCGCCGCGTCGCCCTGCACCGCCGATCACCTCCGACCCACCCGACCACCACGGTCACCGACGGCTGCTGCTGCCGGCGTTCAGCCCCAAGAACGTCGCCCCGCTCGAGGAGGACCTCCGCCAGTTCTGCCGCAAGCTCGTCGCCGACCTCGACGGCGCCGACCGCGCCGACGCGGCCGCCCAGTTCGCACAGCACATCCCGGTACACGGCATCTGCAAACTCACAGGGCTTCCCGAGGAGGACGCCGACCTCTTCCGCGACTGGATCCACCGCAACTTCCAGCTCGCGCCGCGCGACAACGCTGTCCGCGTCGCGGTTGCGACCGAGATGAAGGACTACGTCGGCCGGCTGCTCAACGACCGGCTCGCCGATCCCTGCGACGACATGTTGACCATGGTCGCCAACGCCGAGATCGACGGGCAGCCGGTCGACTGGGATCTCAAGGTCGGCTACATCAACCTGCTGATCATCGCCGGCATCGACACCACCTGGAGCGCAATCGGGTCGGGGCTGTGGCACTTCGCCCAGCACAGCGATCAGGTGGCGCGCCTCGTCGCGGTCGACGACGACGACCTGCTGTGGAACACCGCCACCGAAGAGGTGCTGCGCTTCTATGCGCCCGTCACGATGGCGCGCAAGGTGATCGGCGAGACCGAGGTCGGTGGCTGCCCCGTACATCCCGGCGATCAGATGCTGCTGACGTTCCCGGCTGCCAACCACGATCCCGCCGCCTTCGACGACCCGGACGTGTTCGACATGGACCGTCTGCACAACCGTCATGTGGCCTTCGGGCTCGGCATCCACCGCTGTGTCGGCTCGAATCTCGCCCGCCTCGAGTGCACCGTGGCGTTCCAGGAGTGGCTCCGCGCCTTCCCGAACTACACGCTGGACACGACCAGGAAGACGACGTGGGCCAACGGCCAGGTGCGCGGACCACGCAACATCCCGGTGCTGCTCGACCCGTGAGCGGCACCATCCCACCGATGCCGCACGATGGCTGAACCCGAGAGACCGGTCGGCCGAGATGCGGTGACCGACGCACTGGTCCATGCGACCACCGAACTGATTCTCGAACAGGGCGTGACGATGTCGGTGCGCGACATCGCCCGCCGCGCCGGCGTCAACCACGGGCTGGTCCACACCTACTTCGGCAGCAAGGAGGCACTGCTCACCGCTGCGTTCGAGTCGATCATCTCTCGCGCCGCTGCCGACGTCGACGATGCAGGATTCCCGCCCGCGGATCTGGCGTTCCGTCGTCGGGGCGAAGTCGCCAAGGCCATCGCCCGGGTGATGCTCGACGTCGGTGGGGATCCGTTCCCTCAGCATCCAATCCTGCCGGGATGGCGAGACGCCCTCGCCGCGCAGCGTCCGCAGGACACCACCGCCGAACTCGACGAGGCGGTGATCATCGCAACGACGCTGGCGCTCGGCTGGGCCCTGTTCGCCGAGCACCTCTGCGGCATTCTCGGCGTCGACCAGGAGGGTGCCGACGCGATCGAGCGGCGCATCGTGGAACTCGCTTCCGACATCGGCGGCCTCCCGGGTCCCGAGGCGCCCGCACGCCGTTCCGACTCGTCCGACGACTAGCCACACACCACCGAAGCCGCCGCAGCGCGCGTTGCAGATGTCACGCCGCCGATGGTGTGGTCGGCACCCTCCGCGGGAAGACTCGGTTTCCCATGTTCGTGCTCCAGCGCGCCGGCCGGTGGTTGGCCGGCCTCCTCGAAGCGTTCGACGACGCCCTGGTCCCCCTCGACGACGACGCCTCCGCCAGCAGCTGCTGACTTCCGACGCCCCGGAGTGCGGGCGATCTCGCGGACGGTCCGACCGAGCGAGGGCGGGCTTCAACCGAGCGAGCGCGGGCCTCAACGGGCGGGCAGGACCCGCGGGATCGCCACGATCAGCGTGCCGGCGACCGCGACCGCTGCCGCCGAGTAGAACCAGGCGGGGTCCCAGAAGATCTCGAGGAGGAAGAAGTCACGCAGGAACGGCACGATGAACACCACGACGTAGCCTGCGCCCATCGCCGCGACCAGGCCCAGCTTCCACGGACGTAGTGGGCGGCTCGCGACGGCGAGCACGACCAGTCCAATCGCCAGCAACGTGACCGTGGCGAGCGTGCGAGCCTGATCGAGATCGAGTCCGGCCATGTGGAGGGCTGCTTCGTACGCAGCGAGCGTGGCGGAACCGGCGATCACACCCGCCGGGACCGAGAACCGCAGGACCCGCCGCAGGAACCCGGGCCGGATCAGGTCGACCTCCGGGGCGAGCGCCAGGAAGAACCCGGGTACACCGATGCTGAACGTACCGATCAACGTCAGCTGGCGCGGCAGGAACGGGAACGGGCTGTTCAACAGTCCGACGACGAAGGTCAGCAGCACGGCGTAGGCCGCCTTGGTGACGAAGAGATTCGAGACCCGCTCGACGTTGTTGATCACCTTGCGGCCCTCGTCGACGACGGTCGGCAGACTGGAGAAGGCGTTGTCGGTGAGGACCAGGTCGGCCACGGCCTTCGTGGCCTCGCTGCCCGAGCCCATCGAGATGCCGAGATCGGCGTCCTTCAGGGCGAGCACGTCGTTGACGCCGTCGCCGGTCATCGCCACGACATGTCCGCGTGACTGCAGCGCCCGAACCATCGCCTGCTTCTGCCGGGGCTTGACCCGGCCGAAGACGGTGGCACCATCGACGGCTGCCGCGAGCTCGTCGATGTCGGTCGGCAGCAGGCGGGCGTCGACCGGGGCACCGACAACCGTGAGCCCAGCCCGGTCGGCGATGGCCGCCACCGTGTCCTGATTGTCTCCGGAGATCACCTTGAGCGTGACGTCCTGGGCGGCGAAGTAGGCGAGGATCTCGGAGGCGTCCGGGCGGATCTCGTCCTCGAGTTCCACGATCGCGAGCGTCCGTGTCGATGCTGGCAGGAGGTCGCCATCCGGACCATCGTGGCTCGTCACCACGGCGAGCAGTCGTTTCCCCCCGGCGCTCAATCGGTCGACGAGCGCCCGGGCAGGGTCGTCGCTCGTCAGCAAGAAGTCCGGTGCACCGAGATAGAACCATCCGTGGTCGTGGAACGAGGCCGCCGACCACTTGCGTTCACTGTCGAAGGGCACGACCCGGTCGAGCACCCATGCCGTCTGCGTGCCCACCGCCGCAGCGATCGCCGCCATCGATGCATTCGGATCGCGATCGGACGCCGCCAGGGCCACGAGGGCGTCGCCGACCTCGTCGTCGGTGCACCCGTCCGCGGCGTGGGCCCGCGCGAAGCGGATCGCTCCGGTGGTGATCGTTCCCGTCTTGTCGAGGCACAGGACGTCGACGCGCGCCAGTACCTCGACCGTCGACAGCTGCTTGGCGAGTGCGTTACGACGAGCGAGGGCGATGATGCCGGCCATGAACGACAAGCTGGTGAGCAGCACCAGACCGTCGGGCACCATCGCCACCGCGGCGGCCACGGTGCCGAGCAGGGCGTCCTGCCACTGTTCCTCGGCACCGAGCAGGTTGACGAACAGGAAGATCGATGCCAGCGGGATGATCACCGTCAGCCAGCGCAGGATCGTGTCGATGCCTCGACGCAGCTGCGACTTCGCCATCGCGAACTGCTTTGCCTCGGTCGCGAGCGTGCTGGCATAGCTGTCGGCGCCGACGGCGGTCGCTCGGATCCGACCGCTGCCGGCCACCACGAAACTCCCGGACAGCACGTCGTCGCCCGGTTCCTTCGGGACGGGCAGCGACTCGCCGGTCAACATCGATTCATCGAGACGCAGCCCGACCGAGTCGAGCACCGCACCGTCGACGGCGACCTGGCCGCCGAGTCGGAGTTCGACCACGTCGTCGAGCACGATCTCGTCCGAGGCGATCTCGACCGCAGCACCGCCGCGGACGACCGTCGTCCGCGGTTCGGTGACGACCGAGAGTCGTGCCAGTTCCCGGCGTGCCCGCACCTCCTGCACCACGCCGATGATCGAGTTGGACACGACGACCCCGACGAACAGGCCGTCTCGCGGGTTGCCCGACACCAGCACCAGCACGAACAACGTGAGCATGATGGCGTTGACGACCGTGAAGACGTTGGCGGCGACGATCTGGCCGAAGGACCGTCCGGGCGGCTCCGGGGTGATGTTCACCTGACCGTTGGCGACACGGTCGGCAGCCTCGGCGTCGCTCAGCCCCAGCATCGTCGACGTGTCGGCTCGCTGCTGGTCCATCCCGCAGGCAGGGTAGGTGAATCCGCTCCGCCGCCTCCACATTTCTCCGAGGTGCTTCACTGGTGTCGTGGCCATGACACAACGCAACGTCGACGAGTTGATCGCCTACGTCCGCGAGTCGGTGATCGGGCGCGACGACGTCATCGACGGCCCGTACGGTTCGCGACCGATCATCTATGCGGACTACACGGCGTCCGGGCGCTCCCTGACGTTCATCGAGGACTACATCCGCACGGTGGTGCTGCCGCTCTACGCCAACACGCACACCGAGTCGTCGGGCACGGGCCTCCAGACGACACGGCTACGCGAGGAGGCGCGGGGGATCATCGCCCGTTGCGTCGGTGCCGACCGCAGCGAACACGCCGTGGTGTTCTGCGGGAGCGGTGCCACGCATGCCGTCGCCAAGTTGCTCGGCGTGCTCGGCCTGAAGATCCCGTCCGCACTGGAGGACCGCTATCACCTCACCGATGCCATCCCCGCCGACGAGCGCCCAGTGGTGTTCATCGGACCGTACGAACACCACTCGAACGAACTGCCGTGGCGCGAATCGATCGCCGACGTCGTGATCATCGACGAGGATCCCGACGGTCACGTGAGCCTGGACCATCTCGAGCGCGAGCTCACCCGCCACGCCGGCCGCCCGACGCTGATTGGTTCGTTCTCCGCCGCCTCCAACGTCACCGGCATCATCACCGATACCGTCGCCGTATCGACACTGCTGCACGAACACGGCGCACTGTCACTGTGGGACTACGCCGCCGCGGCGCCGTACGTACCGATCGAGATGGGATCGAGCACCGGCCGCGACGGTCGCCCGAATCTCGCCTACAAGGACGCCGTGTTCATCTCGCCGCACAAGCTGATCGGCGGGCCGGGGACCCCGGGCGTGCTCGTGGCGCGCCGCGAGCTGTTCGCGAACCGGGTCCCCGACGTGCCCGGTGGCGGCACCGTGCGTTACGTCAGCACGGCCGAACACGACTACCACCCCGAGATCGAGCACCGTGAGGAAGCGGGAACGCCGGCAATCGTCGAATCGATCCGCGCGGGACTCGTGTTCCAACTGAAGGAGGCGGTCGGGGCCGAGGTGATCGAGGCCAAGGAGTCGGAGTTCGTCCGTCGGGCGATCGCTCGCTGGGAGCAGCATCCGAACATCAACGTGCTGGGGAGCCACGAGGCCGACCGCCTGTCGATCGTGTCGTTCGTGATCCGCCACGATGACCGCTTCTTGCACCACAACTACGTCGTCGCGCTGCTCAACGACGTGTTCGGCATCCAGTCCCGCGGTGGCTGTTCCTGCGCCGGCCCCTACGGCCACCGCCTGCTCGGTATCGATCTCGAGCGCTCGCACGAATTCCAGCGCGAAATCAACCGCGGCTGCGAGGGCATCAAGCCCGGTTGGGTGCGCGTGAACTTCAACTACTTCATCGACGATGCGACGTTCGACTACATCGTCGACGCCGTCACGATGATCGCCTCGCACGGGGCGTCACTGCTCGGCGAGTACGACTTCGGGCCCGACAGCGGACTCTGGCACCACCGGCGCGGCACCCGCGGCCCGTCGATGAGTCTCGAGGAGGTCTCCTACGAATCGGGCCGGATGCAGTTCGAGAACCGACGGCGCAGCGAGCCGGTCGACCTGGCACGTCACCTGGCATCGGCGCACGAGCTGTTCCACGCCGCTGCGGCACCCGGCGACGGCGACGACACGCCCACGCCGACACCCGTGACCACCACCGATTTCGAGACGTTGCGCTGGTTCCCCTACGCCACCGACATCGCTCGCTGAGCGTCGTTCGCGAGCCGTGCCGAACCGGATCGCCGACGCGCCGCCACGCATCACTGGAACGACACCTGACCGTCACGAAACCGTCACATCGGGTTAGGCTCGGCGGTCATGTCGAGCAGGACCTGGCTGGCGGCGACGGGCGTTCGCCGCTCGTTCGCGTCCGCCGCCCTCGTCCTGGCGGTCGGCCTCGGCGCCGCCACACTGCCACTCGCCGTGGCGAACGCCCAGGATCCGGCCGCAGTGCGTGCTGCCCAGGAGATCCAAGCGGCGCGCGATCGTGCCAGTGCTGCGGCGCAGGCGATGTTCGATGCGGAGTCCCGCCTCGACACGCTCGAGGTCGAGATCGTCGCAGCCGAACGCGAACTGGCCACGGTCGAGGCGGAGGCCGCATCGATGCGCTCGAGTCTGCAGCAGGATGCGCAGCGTAGTTTCGTCAACTCCGGCACGTCGATCCCGTTGTTGATCGATCTCGATCAGGCCAACGCCGGCATCACCGCGGACCGTCAGGCGTCCGTGGCCCGCGGCGCGGCGTCGGTCGAACTCGACGACTTCGATGCGGTGATGAAGGAGGTCAACGCACAACGTGCCGACCTCCAGCGTCAGCGGGACGCCACCACGCAGGCCCGCGCGCAGTTCGAGGATCTCAAGGCTGCCGCGGAAGCCGAAATCGTCCGACTGGCCGAGATCGAGAAGCAGCGTCTGGCCGACGTGGCGGTGCAACGGGAGCTGGAACGTCAGCGTCAGGCCAAGCTCGAACTCGAGGCGGCCGCCGCTCGGCAACGTCAGGCGGCGGCCGCAGCCGCGGCGCCGGCACCGGTCGCAGCGGCATCATCCGGAGCAGCAGCCGCACCTGCGCCGGCGCCCGCACCAAGCGGCGGGTCCGGTTCACCGAGCGCCCCGCCGGCGCCCGCACCCGCGGCTGCGGCCCCGGCACCTGCTCCTGCTCCTGCTCCTGCTCCTGCGCCGGTTCCCGCCAGCCCGCCACCGTCGAATGCCGGTGGCATCGTGTGTCCGGTCAACGGTCCGCGCGCCTTCGCCGACACCTGGGGCGCAGCGCGCTCCGGGGGCCGCAGCCACGAGGGTGTCGACATGATGTCGCCCCGCGGGACGCCGCTCGTCGCGGTCGAGTCGGGGTACGCACAGTTCAAGACGACTCGCCTCGGCGGCAACTCGGTGTGGGTGAACGGCAACAGCGGCGCCCGGTACTTCTACGCTCACCTGAGCGCCTGGGAGGGATCGAGCCGCAACGTGTCCCAGGGCGAGGTGATCGGCTACGTCGGCGCCACCGGCAACACGACGGCGAACCACCTCCACTTCGAGATCCACCCCGGCGGCGGCCGCGCCGTCAACCCGTACCCGTACGTCCGCGCCGTCTGCTGACCTGCCGCCCACGCCCCGCCGACACGTTTGTGTGAGGATCCGGGTGGACCGGCCCACCGAGAATGCAGCGCAAGCGTGACTATTCGGGGCGGTGGCGGGCGAGGGGGACGTCTCCGGTGCCGATGAACCGGCTGGTGTAGGTCGAGATGTTGCCGATGTAGTTGGCCCGCTCGTAGGCGGCCGGATCGGCGGCGGCATGGCTGGCGACCGCACCGCGCATCTGGGCGACGGACTCGTAGTCGTGTTCGACCATCCAGTCGCACAGCTGTCGCTCGATGGTCGCCAGGTGTGCCGTGCCGTGATGGAGCAACGACGACGTCGTCATCGCCACGTCGGCGCCGGCGAGGATCAACTTGGCGGCATCGAAACCGGAATGCACCCCCGTCGAACCGGCGATCGACATGGTCAGATGTTCTCGCAGGATCCCGATCCACCGCAGCGGGAGGCGCAGCTCCTCGGGGGTGCTGAGCGCGATCCGTGGCGCCACCTCGAGTGTCTCCAGATCGAGGTCCGGTGCGTAGAACCGGTTGAACATCACGACGCCGGATGCGCCGGAGTGCTGGAGCTCGACGACGAACGACGACACCGACGAGTAGTAGGGCGAGATCTTGACCGCCACCGGCACGCTCACCTCCTCGGCAACCAGTGACACCAGCTCCAGATGCTCGGCCTCCAGCGCCGCACCGGCGACGTCCGGATCGGCAGCGACGGTGTAGAGGTTCAGCTCCAACGCATCGGCGCCGGCACCTTCCAGCAGCCGTGCGTACTTGACCCAGCCGCCGATGTTGGCACCGTTGAGACTGGCGATCACCGGGATGTCGACGGCCACCTTGGCGTTCTCGATCAGCTCCAGGTACGAGTCGATCGCGGATCCGTAGTCGGCGGCCTCGGGAAAGAACGACGTCGCCTCGTTGAAGCTCTCGTCGTGCACGGTGAAGAGCCGATCGATCTCGGCGGTCTCGTTCTCGATCTGCTCTTCGAAGATCGACGGCAGTACGACCGCGCCCGCGCCCGCGAGTTCCAGCTCGGTCAGCCGGTCGAGCTGACCCGTGAAGGGTCCGGCCGAGGCCACCAGGGGCGACCGCAGCGGCAGCCCCAGGTAGGTGGTGTGCAGATCAGGCATCGTCGGAACCTCCGTCGTCGGTTTCACCGGGCTCGTCATCGAGCGCCTCGTCGTCGAGCACGGGCCGGTTCGGCCGGTGCAACGCACGCTCCACGCCGGCGAGCTGCTCGTAGTAGTGCCAGCGCTCGTCGATGTCCTGCTGCGCCAGATCGAGCAGTTCCGCCGATCGTCGAGGATCCGAACGGGCGAGCATCGAGAACCGGGCTTCCTCCATCGCGAAGTCCTTCAACGGGATGCTGGGTGGGGCGGAGTCGAGCTGGAACGGATGCTCGTGCTCGTCCATGGTGGGCTTGTAGCGGTACAGCGGCCAGTAGCCGGACTTGACCGCGTCCTTCTGGTGCGACATCGAGGTCTCCATGTCGATGCCGTGGGCGATGCACGTGGAATAGGCGATGATCAGCGACGGGCCGTCCCAGGCGTCGGCCTCGGCCAGCGCCTTCACCGTCTGGATGTCGCTGCCGCCGATCGCGATCTGGGCGACGTACACGTTGCCGTACCGGCGGGCGATCGCTCCGAGATCCTTCTTGCCCGTCGGCTTGCCGCCCATGGCGAACTTGGCGACCGCACCGAGCGGCGTGGCCTTCGACGCCTGGCCGCCGGTGTTCGAGTACACCTCGGTGTCGAGCACGAGCAGGTTGACGTTGCGACCGCTGCCGAGCACGTGGTCGACGCCACCGAAGCCGATGTCGTAGGCCCACCCGTCGCCACCGACGATCCACGTACTGGTGCGGACCAGCTCGTCGGCGATCGCGCTCAGACGCTGCGCCCGATCGGCGATGACGGCATCGCTCGACGTCACCAGGTCGACCAGGCGCTCGCGCAGCACGGCCACTCTGGTGCGCTGCTCGACCACGCCGTTCTCGGTCGGCGTGGGATCGGCGAGCAACGCCGAGGCGAGGTCGATGCCGACGTCATCGGCGAGCTCCTCCACCAGTCGCCGGGCCTCACGCTGATGGTGCTCGATGCCGAGGCGCATGCCGAAGCCGAACTCGGCGTTGTCCTCGAACAGCGAGTTCGACCACGCCGGCCCGAGTCCGTTGGCATCCTTCGCCCACGGCGTGGTCGGCAGGTTGCCGCCGTAGATCGACGAGCAGCCGGTGGCGTTGGCCACCACGAGCCGGTCACCGAACAGCTGCGTGAGCAGCTTCAGGTACGGCGTCTCGCCGCAGCCGGAGCAGGCACCGGAGAACTCGAACAAGGGTTGCAGCAGCTGGGAGTTCTTCACCGAGTCGTGCGTGAACGAGGCCCGGTCGAGCTCGGGGATCGACGTGAAGAAGTCCCACCGCTCGCGTTCGACCACCCGATGTTCGGGCGCCGGTCGCATGTTGATCGCCTTGCGCTTCACCTGGGACTTGTCCTTGGCGGGGCACACGTCGACGCAGATGCCACACCCCGTGCAGTCGTCGGGGGCCACCTGGATCGTGAGCTGGTGCCCGGCGAGTTCGCGGGAACGGAACGACTTGGTGAGGAAGCCGTCGGGCGCTCCGTCGAGGGCGGCGGGCTCGTAGGCCTTCATCCGGATCGTCGCATGTGGGCAGACGACGGCGCACTTGCCGCAGTCGATGCACAGGTCCGGCTCCCACACCGGGATCTCGATGGCGAGCTTGCGCTTCTCGTATTGCGTCGTGCCCGTCGGGAACGTGCCGTCGATCGGCATCGCCGAGACCGGAAGCAGGTCGCCCTGGTTGGCGATCATCGTCATCGTGACCCGGTCGACGAAGTCGGTCTCGGCGTTCTCCACGCGCGGATTCGAGGATGTCGAGCGTCTCGTCGAGTTCGACGCTCGGCGGCATCTCCGACGGCACGGTCACCTCGGCCAGCTCGGCGAGCGAGCGGTCGACGGCGGCCTCGTTGCGTTCGACGATGAGCCGGCCACGGCGTCCATAGGCAGCATCGATCGAGGCCTTGATCGCAGCGACCGCCCGGTCGAGGTCCATCACATCGGTCAGCGCGAAGAAGCAGGGCTGCATGATCGTGTTGATGCGCCCCGGCATCTTCAGCTCGCGGGCGATACGGGTCGCGTCGATGGTGAACACGCGCAGATTGCGGTCGTGGATCCGTCGCTGGATCGTGGTCGGCAGGTGCTCCCAGAGTTCGTCCGCCGGGTACGGGGCGTTGAGCAGGAACGTGCCGCCGTCGCGGATGTCGCCCAGCACGTCGAAGCGGTCGAGCAGTCCGAACTGGTGGCAGGCGACGAGGTCGGCTTCCTGGACGAGATACGTGGAGCGGATCGGTTGCGGACCGAAACGGAGGTGTGAGACCGTCATCGAGCCGGACTTCTTCGAGTCGTACACGAAGTAGCCCTGTGCGAACAGGTCGGGTTCGTGGCCGATGATCTTCACCGACGCCTTGTTCGCTCCGACGGTGCCGTCGCTGCCGAGTGCGTAGAACACGGCCGACCGTCCGGACTGTTCGACCGCGAACGACTCGTCGACCTCGAGGCTGAGACCGGTGACGTCGTCGACGATGCCGACGGTGAAGCGCCGCTTGGGTGTCTGCGACGTCAGTTCGTCGAACACCGCCTTGACCATCGCGGGGGTGAACTCCTTGGAGCCCAGCCCGTAGCGGCCACCGATCGTGCGCACGCCGGTGCGGTCGGACTCGGCGATGGCGGTGACGACATCCTGGAACAGTGGCTCGCCTGCGGAACCCGGCTCCTTGCAACGGTCGAGCACGGCGATCGACCGGACGCTGTCGGGGATCGCGTCGAGGAGCGCCTCGATCGGGAACGGTCGGAACAGCCTGATCGTCGCCAGTCCGACCTTCTCTCCCTGGGCGACCAGCTTCGCCACCGTCTCGCCGGCGGCCCCGGCACCGGATCCCATCATCACGATCACGCGTTCCGCGTCCGGCGCGCCTTCGTAATCGACGAGGCCGTAGCGACGTCCCGTGCGCGCCTCGAGTTCGGCGAACACGTCCTCGACGATCCCCGGTACGGCGTCGTGATAGCGGTTGGCCGCCTCGCGCGCCTGGAAGAACACATCGGGGTTCTGCGCCGTGCCCCGGATGACGGGCGCGGTCGGCCGGAGGCGGCGCAGCTTGTGCGCAGCGATGTCCTCGTCGTGGATCAGTGCTCGCAGGTCGTCGTCGCCGAGCAGGTCGATGCGGTTGATCTCGTGCGAGGTGCGGAACCCGTCGAAGAAGTGCAGGAACGGAACCCGCGCCCGCAACGTGGCGGCGTGCGACACGGCGGCGAAGTCGTGTGCCTCCTGCACCGAACCGGCGCAGAGCATCGCGAAGCCGGTCGAGCGGGCCGACATCACGTCGCTGTGATCGCCGAAGATCGACAGCGCATGGGTCGCGATCGCCCGGGCGGCGACGTGGATGACCGCGGGCGTGAGCTCTCCGGCGATCTTGTACATGTTCGGCAACATGAGCAGCAGGCCCTGCGAGGCCGTGAACGTGGTGCCGAGCGCCCCCGTCTGGAGCGCGCCGTGCAGTGTTCCTGCCGCGCCGGCCTCGGACTGCAGCTCGACGACCTCGGGCACCGCACCCCACAGGTTGGTGTCACCGCCGGTCGACCAGGCGTCGGCGAGTTCGCCCATCGTCGATGCGGGCGTGATCGGGTAGATCGCCACCACCTCCGACAGCGCATAGGCGATCTTGGCCGCTGCTTCGTTGCCGTCGATGCAGGCTGTGGCGGCGGCATCGAGCTCCGGCTCGGCTCCCGTCGAGTCGGTTGCCGCACGTTCGTCGATTCCGGTCGCACTCATGGCCCCCATCCTTGCGGCACGCGACACACGGCGACGACCGCCCAAAGTCCCCAAATCGCCTCCGCAACGACGGAAATCTCCCAAATGTGCGCGGATCGGCCCGCTGAACGCCACGTTCGCCTCATTTTTCGGTTCGGTTGTCGGGTGTCGGGTTCGTGCGACGCCGGTCACAGGCAACGAGAGCACTAGGTCCCTAGGGGTGCCCTGGGGGGTACGTCGAGACTGAGTGACGATGATGCTCGCACTCGAGGCCCTCCCGCTCGCCCGCTGGCAGTTCGGAATCACCACCGTCTACCACTTCATCATGGTGCCCCTCACGATCGGGCTGTCGATGTTGGTCGCGTGGTTCCACACCCGCTGGTACCGCAAGGGGGATGAAGCAGATCTGCGCCTCACCAAGTTCTTCGGCAAGCTGTTCCTGATCAACTTCGCGATGGGCGTGGTCACCGGCATCGTGCAGGAGTTCCAGTTCGGCATGAACTGGAGCCAGTACTCGCGTTTCGTCGGCGACGTGTTCGGCGCACCGCTGGCGATGGAGGCGCTCGTTGCGTTCTTCCTGGAATCGACGTTCCTCGGTCTCTGGATCTTCGGCTGGGGCCGCCTCAACCCCAAGATCCATCTCGCCACCATCTGGGCGGCCGCGATCGGCACCTGGCTGTCGGCCTACTTCATCGTGGCGGCCAACTCCTGGATGCAGCATCCCGTCGGCGCCATCTTCAATCCCGACACCGGCCGAGCGGAGATGACCGACATCCTCGCCGTGCTCACCAACAGCACGACGCTCGCCGCCTACCCCCACGTGATCAGCGGCGCCGTGCTCACCGCTGCCGTGTTCGTCGCCGGCATCTCGGCGTGGTGGCTGATGCGTCGGGAACCGAGCGACGTCGATCGTCGCGGCTTCACGCGGGCGTTGCGCCTGGGACTGTGGGTGACGATCGTCGCCGGGGTCGCGCTCAGCGTGTCGGGTCACTTCCAGACCCGGTTGATGTTCGAGCAGCAGCCGATGAAGATGGCCGCTGCCGAGGCGCTGTGCGACACCGAGACAGGGCCGGGCCTGTCGGTGTTCGCGGTCGGCGACGTCAGTGCGGAATGCGATGTGCGCTCGTTGGTGATCCCCGGGCTGCTGTCGTTCCTGGCCACCGACACCTGGGACGCCGAGATCCCCGGCGTGATCGACACGCAGGCGTCCTACGAGGAGCAGTACGGGCCCGGCGACTACCGCCCCAACCTGATCGTGACGTACTGGAGCTTCCGGGCGATGATCGGCATCGGCATGGTCAGCGTGTTCGGTGCCACCGCTGCGCTGATCTACCTGCGCTTCAAGAAGGTGCTCCCCGACAGCGTCTGGGGTGGCCGGCTGGCCATCGCCCTGATCTTCACACCGTTCCTCGGCAACTCGTTCGGCTGGCTGTTCACCGAGATGGGGCGCCAACCGTGGGTCGTCGCCCCGAATCCGACGGGCATCCCCGAAGTCCGACTCCTCACCGCTGACGCCGTGTCGGGATCGGTCGGCGGTTCGTTGGTGCTGTTCTCGATGATGGCGTTCACCCTCGTCTACGGCGGCCTCGGCGTGGTCGAGTTCATCCTGCTGAAGAAGTACGTCCAGGCTGGCCCCGACGCCGCCATGACGGGTCTGCTCTCCGGCAGCGAGCCCCCCGACGACACCGGAGACCGCGGTGGCGATGGCCCGCGCGGACCGGAGGACCGAGACGACTGGCCGCCCGATGACGTCGACAAACCCGACGACGAGTCCGAACGACTCGTGTTCGCCTACTGAGTCCGGACGCCGGCAAGGAGCCCACCATGGAACTCACCACTTTCTGGTTCATCCTCATCGCCGTCCTCTGGATCGGCTACTTCTTCCTCGAGGGATTCGACTTCGGCGTCGGGATGTTGCTGCACCCACTCGGAGCGTCCGACGACGACCGCCGCGTGATGATCAACACGATCGGCCCCGTCTGGGACGGCAACGAAGTGTGGTTGCTGACGGCGGGCGGCGCCACGTTCGCTGCGTTCCCCTTCTGGTACGCCACGCTCTTCTCCGGGTTCTACCTGCCGCTGCTGCTCATCTTGATGGCGTTGATCTTCCGAGGTGTTGCGTTCGAGTATCGAGGCAAGGTCGACAGCGTCCGCTGGAGGCGCAACTGGGACCTCGCCATCGCCGTCGGGTCGTGGGTACCTGCGGTGCTGTGGGGCGTGGCCTTCGCCAACATCGTTCGCGGCGTCCCCATCGACGAGGGTGGGGACTTCACCGGAACCCTGTTCACCCTGCTGAACCCGTTCGCCCTGCTCGGCGGCGTCACGACCGCCGCCCTCTTTCTCCTGCACGGCGCCAACTTCCTGAGCCTCAAGACGCTCGGCGATGTGCGCGAACGCGCCCACCGCGTCGCCGAGGTGGCCGGACCGGTCGCCGTGATCGGCGGCGGGACCTTCCTCGTCTGGAACCAGCTCGCTCGCGGCACCGGTTGGACCTGGATCCCGGTGCTCGCCACGGCTGGCGCGCTGATCGTCGGCATCGTCGCGGAGCGGAGAGATCGTGAAGGCATCGCCTTCAGTGCCACGGGTGTCGCGATCGCGATGGCCGTCGTGTCTCTGTTCGGCGCGTTGTATCCGGACGTGATGCCCTCGACCACCGACCCGGCGTTCAGTCTCACCGTGACGAATGCCTCGTCGACCGACTACACCTTGAAGGTGATGACGGTGGTTGCGCTGGTGATGACCCCCGTCGTGTTGCTGTACCAAGGCTGGACGTACTGGGTCTTCCGCAAGCGCATCGGCACCCAGCATCTGCCGATCGTCCACCGGTGAGCGACGTCGACCGGCGCGGCCCGGTCGACATCCGGCTGTTCCGGCGCGCCCCGGCGCTACGCACCCACGTGGCCGTCATCGCCGGCGTCGCGGTGGTGACGGCGATCCTCGTGGTCGTTCAAGCCGACGTACTGGCGAACGGGCTCACGGAACTGGTCACCGATGGTGAGATCGCCGCCGGCATCGGAGCGCTCGCGTTGGTGCTCGTCTCGGTCGCGATCATGCGAGGGCTCGGCACCGCCGTCACCGAGTGGTCGGCGGCCCGGGCGATGAGGGCGGTGCGCCACGACGTCCGGGGTGCCGTTCTCGACCATGCCACGCTCGATGGTGACCGATCGGCCGGAGGGCTCGCGAGTCGCGAGGCGACGATCGTCACCACCGGTGTCGACCAACTGGAGCCGTACGTCCGCCAGTTCCTTCCCGCGTTGACGCTCGCGGCCACGGTCCCGCTGGTCGCCGGCGTCCGGATCTTGTTCGCCGACGTGCTGTCGGCGGTGCTGATCGCGCTGACCGTGCCCTTGATCCCGGTGTTCATGGTGTTGATCGGCCGGATGACCCAGCGCCGCACGGAACGCCAATGGGCCGTCCTGCAGCGTCTCGGCGGCCACTTCCTGGACGTGCTCGAGGGAATGCCGACCCTGCGCCTGTTCGGTCGTGCCCAGGCACAGTCGGAGTCGGTCCACGACGTGTCCGAGCAGTACCGGGCCACCACGATGGGTGCACTTCGGGTCGCGTTCCTGTCGGCGCTCGCACTGGAGCTGATTGCGACGTTGTCGGTGGCGCTGATCGCCGTCGAGATCGGACTGCGACTTGCGGGCGGCAGTCTCGAGCTCGCCACGGCGCTCGTCGTGTTGTTGCTGACGCCCGAGTGCTATCTGCCGCTACGGCGGGTCGGGGCGAGCTTCCACGCCGCCCAGTCGGGGCTGGACGCGTCCGACGATCTCCAGGAACTGCTCGCACGACCGACGCTGCCGGTGGGCGACGCACCCGTCCCGACGGACGGATCCATCGTCATCCGTAACGTCGAACTGCGACGCGGTGGACGGGTGATCGTCGACGGTCTGGATCTCGATGTCGAGCCCGGGACGATCACCGCCGTGTACGGCCCCAGCGGTGTCGGGAAGTCGACGCTCATCGAGGCGTGTCGGAACCGTGTGCTCGAACGATCGGGATCGATCACCGTCGGTGGCGTCGACGTGCACGATGTCGAGCCGGCTGCCTGGGCGGATGTGGTCACGACGATCGGGCAACGCCTCACGCCGGTGGCGGCCTCGGTGAGCGACGAGGTGCGTGCGGCCACCGGTGCGTCGGACGCATCGGTGACGCAAGCCCTCGCCGACGTCGGACTCCCCGACGCCGCCCGAGACCGTGTCGACCAGCTGTCGGGGGGACAGCTGCGCCGGGTCCAGGTGGCCCGAGCACTCGTCGCCGTGCGCTCGGGCTGCGCGAGGTTCGTGCTCGCCGACGAGCCGACGGCACACCTCGACGCCGGGAACGCGGACGCCGTCTGGGCTGCGCTCGCCGGCCTCGCTCGCCGGAACGGGGCGGCGGTGCTGGTGGCGACACACGACCCTCGGTGCCGTTCGATTGCCGACCACACCACCGACCTGGCGCCCTCCATCGGTGGCCGGCGCATCCCGCCAGCCAGACCGTCGAGACCTGCACGAACGACCGCAGCTCCTTCAGCGCCCCGATTCGACGTGTCCGTCAGCCTGTCCGCCGAGACCGTCGCTCCCGCGACCGGGCACTCCGGGCGGGAGCGGGGCGCCGTTGCGGTGACGCCCCTCGGACTGCGTGCGGCGCTGGGTCGCGTGCTCACGCTGGCGCGCCCGGCTCGTCGACGGTTCATCGCCGCAGGAGCGCTCGGCACCGCAGCGGAGGTGTGCACCATCGGACTCGCCGGCACCGCTGCCTGGCTGATCGTCCGCGCATCCGAACAGCCCGAGTTGGCGGCGTTGTCGGTCGCGATCCTCGGTGTTCGGGCCTTCGGCACGTTCAAAGGGGTGTTCCGATACGCCGAGCGCCTCGCGACGCACGATGCCGGGCTCCGTTCGTTGACCGAGATCCGCGCTGCCGTCGTGGCCAGACTCGCTGCGATTGCCCCGGCGGGCATTCCCGGCTGGCAACGCGGTGACATGCTGCAACGGGTCGTCGCGGACATCGATCGACTGCTCGACCTCTTCGTCCGCGTCCTCGGTCCGATCGTCGCTGTCGCCGCCACGGCGCTCGGCGCACTGGCCATCACCGCCGTACTCGACCTCTCCGCCGGTCTGGTCCTGCTGACGGCGCTCACCGTGGTCGGGTTGGTGGTTCCGGCGTTGACCGTTCGGGGCGAGCGGTCGCTCGGTCCAGCCCTCGGCGACTCCCGCGCCGCACTGGGCGATCGAACCCTCGCCATCACCGAAGGCATCGACCAGCTGTGGGCCAACCGGATGCTCGGCGCCGCGCGCGCCGATCTCGACCGTGTCGCCGACCACCTCGACGAACTGGAACGCCGACGGGCTCGCCTGCGCATGACGACGGGCGCCATCGTGAACGCGGCGCCGCTGCTCACGGCCACGGCGACACTCGCGATGATCGCCACAACAGGCGGGTCGGTGTCGCCCGCGGTGATCGGGGTACTGGTGCTGTGGCCGCTGGCAATCCTCGAACTCGTCGGCACGGTGAACGAAGCTGCGGCGTCGGTGCCGAGCATTGCCGGGGCAGCCCAACGTGTCGTTGCCGTCCTCGACACCCGTGATCCGGCGACGATGCCGGCCCACCCCGAACCGGTCGACCCTCGGCCGGTCGTCGATCTCGACCACGTCACTGCGCGGTGGCCAGACGCAGCGTCCGACGCCCTCGCAGCGGTGTCGATGCGTCTCGACCCGGGTGCGCATGCGGCGGTGACCGGGCCGAGCGGTGCGGGAAAGTCCACGCTCGCCGCGGTGCTCGTCGGCTTCCTCGCACCGAGTTCGGGCTCCTACCGTCTCGGTGGAGCCGAGGTCGGCACGATGATCGGCGACGACATCCGCCGTCGTGTGACATGGATGCAACAGGTGCCGTGGGTCGCCGATTCGACCGTGCGCGAAAATCTGCGCATCGCCGATCAGGCCGCCGGCGACGAGGTGCTTCGCGAGGCGCTCCGGGCGGTTCGACTCGACGACTGGTTCCATCACCTGCCGGCGGGACTCGACACGCAGCTCGGTCGCGGCGGATCACGGATGAGTGGCGGTGAGGCCCAGCGGCTCGCCCTGGCCCGGGCGCTGCTTGCCGGCCACGACGTGGTCGTGCTCGACGAACCGACGGCCAACCTCGATGCCGACACTGCGGGCGAGGTGCTCGCCACCGTGCTCGACCACTGCGCCCGGCGGACGATGATCCTGCTCGGTCACGGCCAGGAAGCTCTGTCCGATCGAACGACGGCGACGTCGTGAGAACGAATGTCAGTCGTTCGGGTTGGTCTGGTTGCCGACGGGGCCGGGCTCGTCGCTCTCGAATCCCTGGTTGGTGCGTTCGTCGGTTTGAGTCTGGTCGCCGGAGTCGGACACGCTGGGATCGAACGGGACGTTCGGGTCGGACTGCAGTTCGTCCACCAGGGTCGTGTCGGGCCCGCTGTCGTCGCCGTTGTCACAGGCGCTCACGCCGAGCACCGACACGGCGGCAAGCACCAGCAAGGTGCCGGCACGGGAGCGCATCGAGGTCTTCCGGGTGATCATGCGGAGGGCCTACCCGGTCGTCGGGACCGTGAACCCGACGACCGGACAGGCGTCCAGGACGGACTCAGCCGTCCGTCGTCTCGGTCTCCACTTCCTCTGCGACGGAGTTGGTGACGTCCTCGACGTCCTCTCCGACATCGTCGACGCCTTCCTGGACGTCGTCGACGCCCTCCTCGACATCGTCGACGGGATTGTCGATCTCGACGTCACCGTCGTCGTCGTCGTCGCAAGCTGCGGCGCCCAGCGTGAGCACGGCAACAGCGGAGGCTGCAAGGATCCGGCGGGGGATGTTGGTGGTCTTCGTTGCTGTCATCGCACACCGTTACCCGACGACCCGGTCGACAGAAACATCTGCACCGAGGAGATGCTGTTCGAAGTCGGCCGCCCAGTGCTCCGAGGTCCACGCTCTCGTCGCGTCGGCACGGCGTCGTGCCATCGTGCGGCGGGTCGGCGCATCCAAGGTGACCGCACGGGCGATGCCCGCGGCGACCGAGGTCGGGTCGCTGCCGTCGACGAGCACCGACGCCGCCCCGAGTTCTGCCGCAGCACCCGCTCCCTCGGACAGCACCAGCACGCCGGCATTCGCTTCGTTGATCACGGAGAACTCCTTGGCGACGAGGTTCATCCCGTCGCGAACCGGCGTGACGAGCGCGACATCGGCTGCGGCGAGCAGAGCCGTCACCTGTCGGCGATCGAGTCCCTCGGTGATCAACCGCACCGCCGGTGTGCCGTCGGAGCGCAGCCAGTTCGAGGCCACGTCGTGCGCACGCCGCTCGATCGCCAGCCGGAGATCACGGTAGGACGCCAGACCGATACGACTCGGCTGTGCGACCTGGACGATCTCCACGCCGTCGGGCCGGATCCAGCCGCGGCGGAACGCCCGATCGATCGCATCGAGCCGTTGGGTGATCCCCTTGGTGTGGTCGGCACGGTCGACGCCGACCAGCGACAACCGGGTGCCCAAACGGGTTCGGATGCGCTCGGTCAGCGCCTGCGTGGCCGGTTCCCCGGCCAGGGCCATCAACGCCGCCGGGTCGATCGACGCCGGCGACACGACGGTCCCGCCGGGACGGCGTGTGCAGAAGGCGGAGATCGCCTCGAGGTCGCTGCGGGTCTGCACGCCGACCAGCGTGGGCGCCTGCAACGCCTCGGCGAGCTCTGACGCCACCGGGAGATCGGCGAGCGTCGCCACCTCGAACGGCGTGTGCAGCGAGAGGCCGACGACCAGGTCGGGGCGAGCGTCGGCGAGCAACTGGGCGACGAGCAGCAGTTGGTAGTCGTGGATCCAGACGACATCGCCGGGCGCCGCGCTGTCGGCGACGACCTCGGCGAACCGTTCGTTGTGACGTCGGTAGGCGTCCCACCACTCGCTGCGCCACCGCACCCGGTCGGACAGCCCGTGCAGCGCCGGCCACAGGCACGAGTTGGACATGCCGTTGATCGAACGTTCTGCGAGCCCGCGCTCGAGCTCGACGCTGCGCAGCGGGCCGTGCGGCCACGTCGGCGACGCCGCCGCGTCGTCACCGAGCGATGCCGATGAACCGATCCAGGTGACCGGATGCCGACGGACGTACGACTCCAGCGCGGTGACCAGGCCTCCCGGTGCCCGCTCCCAGCCCGTCGACGGCGACCAGGTCACCGGGAGACGGTTGGCGACGACGTGGAGATGAGGGCGTGACCGAGGAAGCGCACCAAGGGGCATGACGCCCGTCGAGTTACCCCGAGGGGGATGCCGTCAATCGTGGAGCATGTCGAGCAGTTCCCCGACGGTGTGCTGGCCCTCCAGCGGGTGTCTCAGCGGGGTCCGATCGATGATCTCGTAGTGGTTCCGGCGACCGACCTTCTCGCGGCGCAGATAGCCGGCGTGTTCGAGGTCGTCGAGGATCCGCTGCACTGCGCCAGGCGTGATGCCGACGACGTAGCTGAGGTCGCGCTGGCGGAGGTCCGGGTCGCGGCTCAACGCCACCATGACGTGGGCATGGTTCGTCAGGAACGTCCATGACGGCAGGTCCGGCCTCGGCTCGATCAATGTCACACCACCATCATAGGTATTGGAAGACACCCTTTGCCCGATGTTCTTTTGCGGATCGCTCCCCCCGACCGTCACCGACCGCAGCTCACGGCGCGATTCACGCTTCGTCGTCATCGGGACCTCCTCCGGGTTCGTCGCCGACCTGCGACTCGTACCCGGCCAACTCGCGTTCAGCGGCAGCGAGCTCGTCGATGCGCAGGTGGTCCGACACGGTCGTGCGGTGCGTGGCACGGAACAGCAGGTGCGTACTCGCCGGCAGGGTGAGCAGCAGGGCAGCTGCGACGATCGCCAGCTCGGCGGCCGCCTGGCCTCCCACCTCGATCCCGGCGCCGACGGCGACGAACAGGAACGCGATCGGGCTGGCCTTGCCGGCGGCGTGGAAACGCGCGTAGGGCGTGTTGAAGGTGAGCAGCCCGATGCCGGCGAGCAGCGCCACCAGAGCGCCGAGCACGAGGAGCACCGATGCGACCACGTTCATGGCCGACCGGTCGTTTCGATGAAACGGCTGAGCGCGACCGTGGCGGTGAACGCAACGATGGCGATGACCACCAACACACCGATGTAGAGGGTGTTGCCCGTCTCCGCCACGCGAGTACCGATGGCGCCCATCAGCGCCACCAGCGCAGCGTCGAGCGAGATCACCCGGTCGGCCAGCGACGGACCGCGGACGAGCCGGATCCCCGCCAGGATCCCGGCGATCAGGAAGATGCCGACGGCGATGTCGGCGATCATCGCACCACCTCCTTCACGGGCAGCGCCCGGCAGGCCAGCTCGGCGAGTTGACGCACGTGCTGTTCGATCTCGGCGGCCTTCTCGGCGTGCAGCAGGTGCAGGTACAACCGTCCGGTGTCGCCGTCGCTGTCGATCACTGCGGTTCCCGGTGTGACGGTGATGGCGATCACCAGCATCAAGAAGTGCGACCTCGACCCGATCTGGGTGTCGACGGCGATGATCGCCTCGTCGGTGTGATCGGTCGGCGTCAGGATCTCCCACGCGACGTGCGCCGTCGACACGATCAGGTCGACGAGCACCAGCCAGATGAAGTGCAGCAACGGCACGATGCGCAGGCCGCCGGCCTCGGTGTCGACGCCGGCGAAGAGTGTTGCGGCGATGGCGACGAGCGTGCCCGACGCGATGTTGGCGACCGACACCGAGCCCCACAGCGCACACCACGCAGCGACGAGCAGGGCCAGGGTGAGCAGTCGGCGAGGGGACCACAGCGCACGCAGGCCGGTCCGCAACGACGACGGCCACGACGTGCGAGTCACGGTGGTGCTCATCAGTCGACCACCTCGCCGAGCACGGCGGAGATGTAGGGGGTGCGCTCGAGCAGTTCGCCGGCGGCGTGCTCGCTCATGCGCCAGAGGGGACCCGCCGCGACGGCCACGGCGATCGTTCCGGCGACGGCGATACCGGCGGCGGTCTGCATGATCGCCACCGACCGTCGGCTCGAGCCGGGTACCGCCGACGGCGTCACGTCGCCCCAGAAGGCACCGAGCCAGATCTTGGTCATCGACAGCAGCGTCAGGATCGAACCGACCAGCGAGACGGCCACGATGACGTACGCACCCGATGCGATGCCCGCGTCGACGAGGGCCAGTTTGGCGATGAAGCCGGAGAACGGTGGCAGACCGGCCAGGCTGAGCGCCGGCAGCGCGAAGAGCACGGCGATCACGGGTTTGCTGGTGGCGAGGCCACCCACCTTCTTGAGCGCCGAGGTTCCCTGGTCGTCCTCGATCAGTCCGCCGGCGAGGAACATCACCGTCTTCACCGGGATCTGGTGCACCAGGAACAGCACGGCACCGGCAACGCCGGCGACGGTGAACAGCCCCAGCCCCATGATCATGTAGCCGATCTGGCTGACGACGTGGAACGACAGGATCCGCTTGACGTCGTCCTGCGCCAGCGCACCGGCCACACCGACGATCATCGTGAACCCGGCGATCACGAGCAGCAACGGTCCCAGCCGGTCGAGGTCCATCAGCGTGAAGAACCTGATCAGGACGTAGACGCCGATCTTCGTCAGCAGCCCGGCGAACACGGCGGTGATGGTCGTCGGGGCGGTCGGATAGCTGTCGGGTAGCCACGAGAACAGCGGGAAGATCGCGGCCTTCGTGCCGAACACGACGAGGAACCACAGCCCGATGCCGACCTGCGTTGCGGCCGGCAGTTCCGGGATCCGCTCGGCGAGCAGCGCCATGTTGACCGTGCCGGTCGCCGAGTAGACGATGGCGACGCCGAACAGGAACAGCGTCGAGGCGAACAGGTTGATGACCACGTAGGTCATCCCGGATCGCACCTGCGATTGGTGACCCTGGTGGGTGAGCAGCACGTAGCTCGAGACGAGGATCAACTCGAAGGCCACGAAGAGCGTGAAGAGGTCGCCGGTGAGGATCGCCAGGCTGACACCGCCGGCGAGCACCAGGAGGATCGGGCTGACCACCGCCGGATCGGCGCCGGCCGGGGTACGTCGCTGACCGATGGCGAACAGCTCGACGACGAGGATCGTGGCCGACGCCACGAGGAGGATGAGCGCCGCGAACAGGTCGGCCACCAGCACGATGCCGAGATCGGGTGACCAGTCGCCGACCCGGAGCACGACGGTGCCGTTGCGGTCGACCTCGACGAGCAGGGCGGCGGAGAAACCGGTGACCGCCGCCATCGTCGAGACGGTGATCACGTCACGCAACGCCGGCATCCGCCGGACGCCCAACACCAGCGCCGACGCGAGCAGGGGGAGGGCCACGCACAGTGCGACCACGGCGGTCACGATCCGCCCTCCGGGTTGTCGTGGAGCGTCTCGAGCTCACGGGTCTCGTCGAGCTGCGCCTCGCGGGCTTCGCGGGTGGTCGCGATCCGCCGGTCCTCGACGTCGTCCTCGACCAGATCGTCTCCCGTCAGCGCCTGCTGCCGGCGGGCCAAGGCCAGGACGAACAGTGTGAGACCGAACGAGATGACGATCGCCGTGAGCGCCAGCGCCTGGGGCAGCGGATTGGACATGTCGGCTGCCGGTTCGCCGTCGACGATCGGGGGCGAACCGGCGCGACCACCAGCCGCCAGCAGCGCCAGCACCGCGGCATGGCCGAGCAGGGCGAACCCCAGCACGATCCGGCTCAGCGAGCGCGACGTCACGAGGAACGTGCCGGAGCCGACCAGGCCCGCGACGGCGAAGATCATGGCCAGGCTCATGTCGCCGTCCTGCGCTCGTCCGACGGTGCGGTCCCACCCGATGCGGGGTCGGCCACGGCCGGGGTCCGGCGGCGGTCGACCAGGGACGGGGCGTCGAGACCGTCGAGCAGGGCGATGACCAGCCCGACCACGATGCCGACGACGCCGAGGTCGAAGAGCAGCGCCGATCCCGTCTTGACGGTGCCGAGGATCGGGACCTCCCACGTGACCACGAACTGGTCGAGGAGCGGCTCTCCCCACAGCATCGGCGCGATCGCGACGAGGCCGGCGATCACGCCGCCGGTCGACAGCCACACCGGTGCGTTCCGCGGCTGTTGGATCCCCGCGAGTGTGCGCAGCACGACGATCGCCCCGAGCATGAGGCCGGCGGCGAATCCTCCGCCCGGCTGGTTGTGGCCGGCGAAGAGCACGTATGCCGCGACGAGCAGCGCGATCGGCGTGACGGCGCGCACGGCGAGCGACACGATGGGCGACGTGCGTGCGATCATCGGGCGGCCCCGTCGACGTCGGCGGCCGCGGGCCTGGTCCGGCCCCGCCTCGTGCTGAGGGTGAGGATGCCGACGGCGACCACCATCAGCACGATGATCTCGCCGAAGGTGTCGAGCGCGCGGGTGTCGGTGAGGATCACGTTGACGACGTTCTTGCCGCCGCCCTCGGTCTGCGCGGTCTCGGCGAGCTGGCGGACCGGAGCCTCGCCGACGGGTGTGCCAGCGCTTCCCGCCAATGCCACGGCGACGGCGGTCGCCATCGCCCCCGCGACGACGAGCCGGCCGGCCGTCCACAACCTCGTCGGCGTCGGGAACCGGGTGGCCAGGCGTCCGAGGCCGACGACGAACCCGATGACGATCACCGTCTCGACGAGCAGCTGGGTGAGGACGAGGTCGGGTGCGCCGTAGGCGACGAACAGACCGGCGACGCTGAAGCCGACGGCCCCGAGCACCAGCGCCGCACCGAGTCGCGACGACACGACGGTCGCCGAGATCGCCACGGCGACGATCATCAGCACCAGCACCGCCTCGGCTCGGTTGTCCCACCAGTAGAGCGTGTCGGTGTCGATCTGTCCGATGAACGGCGCCGCTGCGACGCACACCACCACGACGGTGGTGGCGAGGTACAGCGGCAGCGAACCGTGCTGCACCCGTCCGGCGATCTGGCGGGCGGCGCGGCCGACACCGTCGATGGTCCAGTCGACGTTGGCCGCCCCGCGGGCGACGGGCCCGGAGACGACGTGGCGTCGAGCGAGCAGGCTGCCGACGACGAGCCCTGCGACCACGATCACCAGCGACGTCAGGAAGGCGTCGGTGAGGCCGGGCCACCGCAGCAACGAGTAGACGTCGGCGCCCGGTGCGACGGTGACGACGGCGGGCCGGATCACGCCGGTCACCCATCCGAGGGTGACGAACCCGAGCACCGAGACTGCGGCGAGGGTCACCTCGGGCACCGACATCGCCGCCAGCCGGGGTGTGACCTCGCGATCGGCCATCGGCGCGGTGGCGCCGAACATGCCGATGAGCAGGCGGGTGGTGTAGGCGACCGTCAGCACCGAGCCGCCGATGATCAGGCCTCCGACCACGGCGAACTCGGCTCCCGACAGCCCGAGCACCGCTTCGATCGCAGCCTCCTTGGCGGGAAAACCGAGCAGCGGCGGGATTCCCGCCATCGACGCGCCGGAGATGACCGCCACGGCGAAGCTGACCGGCATCGCACGACGCAGACCGGACAGCTCGTTGATGTTGCGCGTGCCGACGCGGACGTCGACCTCGCCGACGACCATGAACAACGCCGCCTTGAACACGGCGTGGGCGACGAGGATCGAGATCGCGGCGAACGTCGCCTTCGGCGTGCCGATGGCCAGCAGCGCGATCAGGAGGCCGAGCTGCGACACGGTCCCCCAGGCGAGGATCAACTTGGCGTCGACGTGGCGGAGTGCTCCGACGGCGCCCCACACCATCGTGACGAGCCCGAATGACAGCCCGAGCGGCTTCCAGACATCGCTGTCCTGGAACGCCGGGGCGATCACCGCCACGAGGATCACGCCGGCCTTCACCATCGTGGCCGAGTGCAGATACGCACTGACGGGCGTGGGCGCGGCCATCGCCCCGGGCAGCCACACGTGGAAGGGGAACTGTGCCGACTTGGTGGCTGCTGCGAAGAGGATCAGGATCGCCGCGGCGTTGGCCGTGGCGCCGGTGATCGGGCCGATCTCACTGAGGCGAGCCGTGCCCGCTGCATCGACGAACAGCACGAAGCCGGCGAGGAGGGACAGACCGCCACCCGCGGTGATCACCAGTGCTCGTCGCGCAGCGATCCTGGCGACGGGGTCGGCGTGCTTGAAGCCCACGAGGAGGAACGACGTGATCGAGGTGAGCTCCCAGAAGATGAAGAGCGTCCACACCGAGTCGGCCCACACCAGCCCCACCATCGCCGCGGAGAAGGCGAGGAGCGTGGCGGCGAAGCGCCCCATGCTCGCCGCTGTGGGTTTGAAGTAGCCGAACGCGTAGACGCAGACGAGCGCGCCGATGCCCGACACCATCAGTGACAGCAGCGCCCCGAGGGCGTCGACACGGAACTCGATGGCGACGTCGAGGTCGGGCACCCACTGGAAGCCGGCCGTGACCGTCTCGGACGACCCGAGGCGGGTCGCCGACCACACGGCGGTGACCGCCATCGGCACCGCTGCCACCCAGAGCGAGCGTCGACCGAGGCGGCGCCCGACGAACGAGAGCGCCACGACGACGACCGCGTGGAGGGCGAGCAGGAACCAGATCAACAGACCCGGATGATACGGCTCGACGTATTTGCATCACAACATTGACCTTTTGAAAAAGGTGTTTTAAGATCTATTCATGGCCCGACTCGATCCGACCCCCCGTCCTCGTGTCCCCGCAGACGACACCGCGGGCACCCGTCGCCCCCGCCGCGACCACCGAGCGCTGCTCACCGCCGCCGACGAACGATGGCTGGCGCAGGCGATCGAAGCCGGGCGGGACGCCCAGCTCCGCTTCGACGAGGGCACGCCGCGTGACGGCGACGCCGAACTCGTCGCCGAGGGTCAGCGGGCGCGACACCACTTCATCGAAGCGAACGTCCGCCTGGTGCAGAGCATCGCCAATCGGTTCAGCGTGCCGGTGCACCTCGACCGTGACGACATCGTCCAGGACGGCATGATCGGCCTCGAGAAGGCCGTCGAGAAGTTCGACTGGCGTCGGGGCTACAAGTTCTCGACGTACGCGACGTGGTGGATCCGTCAGTCGATCCAGCGCGGTCTCGAGGCATCCGCCACCACCATCCGCATCCCGGGACACCGCACCCGCGAACTGCGCTCCGCCATCGCTGCCAGCACCACATCGGGCCGTCGGCTCGACGACGAGATGGCGATGATCGACATGTTGAGCCAGCTCGAGTCGATGGACCGCCCGATCGGCGATGGGCCCGACACGCTCGGAACGCTGGTCGCCAGTGACGACGAAGGCCCCGACGAGGCCGCCGAGCGGCGCATCGCCCGCGAGCAGATCGATGCGCTGCTCGAACACCTCGACGACATCAGCGCCTTCGCGGTCGCGGCCCGCTTCGGCCTGCGCGGACGCACGCCGGCGACGTTCGCCGCCATCGCCGACGAGCTCGGCGTGACACCCCAGGCCGTCCGCCGGCGCGTCGAACGCGCGATCGTCAAGCTACGCGACCACGCCGAGCCGATCGCCGCCTGATCGACGTGGCGTCGCACGGGGTGCACGACGTACCCGGCACGTCGCAGCCGACCACTCGGCCCCCGGAGCCGGGGATCACCGTTCTGGACCGCGCGGACAACCGCCTGCCGTTCTCACGCGGCATCATGGCCACCAGCCTGCTCTCCACCGGCGTTGCGACGGAAGAGGCCTACCGACTCGCCTCGATCGTCCAACAGCGGCTGCTCGCCCGGGGGGTACGGGAACTCGATGCCGAACAACTCGTGTCGCTGACGCACGACCTGTTGCTCACCGAGGCGCGCGACACCGACATCGCCGACCGGTGGACCGCATGGCGGCGGGCGAAACGCTCGGGCCGGCCGATCGCCATCGTGCTCGGAGGAGCGCCGGGTACGGGCAAGAGCACGCTCGCGACGCGGCTTGCGGTGCGACTCAACATCCCGCGGGTCGTGACCACCGATGCGATCCGCGACGTGCTGCGCACCGTCGTGCCCGCCAACGTGCTGCCCGAGTTGCACCGTTCGACATTCGAGGTCGTCGAACCCGACGCCGCCGACCCGTTCGGTGGGTTCCTACGTCAGTGCAACGCCGTGGGGGCTGCCGCCGTCGCGGTCGCCGAGCGGCTGGCCGACGAGCAGCGCTCGGTCATCATCGAAGGGGTGCATGCAGTTCCAGGAGCGACGAAGCGGGCGCTCGTCGACCATCCCGCTGCCCCGATGGTGATCGAGCGACTGATCGTGCAGGAGGCTCCCGACCGACACGCCGACCTCCTCCGGCGTCGTGCGACCAGCGAGCCACAACGACGGGGCGACCGTCACCTCGCCGGGCTCGATCGGATCCGGATGATCCAGCAACGCCTGCGGGACGAAGCGCAGCAGGCCGGTGTTCGGGTCGTCGACGGCGGAGAGGCCGGCGACCTGACGCAGGACATCGTCGACGAGATCGTGCGTCGCCTCGAGGACGAATGCCCACCACGGCCATGATCGGTCCCGGTAACGACCTCCGCCGGCTCGCCGACGGTGGGCTCGTCGTCCTCGACGTCCACGGCGTCGTCCTCTCGAATCCCTTCCCAGGATTCCTCCGGGAGATCGGCGAGCGCGTCGGCATCGGCGGCGATGAGATGTTCCGGCGGTGGCGTGCGCGCTGGCGACGCCCGTTCTGGGAAGGATCGATCACCGAGGCCGAGATGTGGGAGGCGATTGCGCCGGGGCTCGACACCGTCGAACTGCGCGCCGATCTCGAAACCAGGTATCGGCGGGGCCCGTGGTTCGACGTCGTCGATGACCACGACGGCCCGATCTGGCTGCTGTCGAACCATCGGACCGACTGGCTGCTGCCACGCCTCGATCGTTTCGGGGTGCGGGACCGCTTCGAACGGATCCTGGTGTCCGATGCACTCCGAGCCGCCAAACCTTCGCCCGGGGCCTTCGCTGCGCTGGCCGAGCGCGACGACACGGTGTTCTTCGACGACTCGTCCGACAACGTCGAGGCCGCGCGGCGGCTCGGCATCACCGCTCACGTCGTCAGCCACCCGGGCCGTTGAGGTCGGCGGGCTCCCCTGAATCCTGCTCCGCTAGTCTCCACGCCGTGACCCTCGATCCGTCGGGTTTCGTCGGCGCCGACGAAGCGCTCACCGCCCTCGACACCGTGGGGCACTTCGTCGGGCTGCTGGCGCCCGACGGCACGTTGCTCGAAGCCAACGCCGCAGCGCTGCGCGCCGGCGGGATCTCCCGCGAGGACGTGTTCGGCCGACCGTTCTGGGAGGCGCACTGGTGGTCACATTCCGAGCAGGTGCGCCAACAGCTCCGAGACGCGATCGGGGCCGCCCGGGGTGGCACGACGGTTCGTTACGACGTCGACGTGATGGCCGGCGACGAGGGGCGTTCCCTCGTGACGATCGATTTCCGGCTGACACCGGTCCGCGGTGCCGGTGGCGCCGTTCGCTTCCTGGTGCCCGAAGGCGCTCCTCGCGCCGGCCGGGCGACCGTCGACGACGACAGCCAGCGATCGTGGGCCCAACTGGTCGCCGAGTTGTCCGAGGCGCGCGCCCAGAACGAAGCGTTTCGGATGCTTGCGAGTTCGCTGGCCGGGTCCCGCACGGTCGACGAGGTCTGCGCAGCGATCGCCGACACGCTGGGACCCACCGTGAACGCCGAACTCGGTAACATCGCCATCGCGTCACCGACAGGTGATTCCCTGCAACTGTTCCAACCCAGTGGGATGGACCGCGACATCGCCGAGCGGTGGGTCTCGGTGCCGCTCGACGACTCCACGCCGTTCGGAATGGCTCTCCTGACCGGTCGAGCCGTCCACGTCGCCGACGTCGATGCCATCGCCGAACAGTTCCCGATCGGCGCCGACGACGCCCGCCGGATGGGGCTGCAGTCGATCGCTGCTCATCCGGTCACCGTCGCCGACGGCCGGGTGCGGGCGGCGATCGGCCTCGCCTGGGCCGCCCCGACCGACGCACTGGACCAGGCGGTCATCCAACCGGCGGTCGCTCTCTGCGGCGCCGCCCTGCAGCGGGCGTGGTTCAGTGACGAGTCGAGCCGGCTGGCGGCCTTGTTCGACACGCTCCTCCAGCAGGCACCCGTCGGGTTCGCCTTCATCGACCGGGACTTCCGGTTCAGCCACGTCAATGCCCGGCTGGCCGAGACCAACGGACTCACCGTCGCCGAGCACCTCGGTCGAACGGTGCACGAGGTCGTCCCACAACTCGCCGACCAGGCCGTCCCCGTGCTGCAACGGGTGTTCGACGAGGCGGAATCACTGACCGGCATCGAGATCAGCGGTGAGACTCCGGCGCGTCCGGGCGTCGTTCGCATCTGGGAGGAAGGCTTCTATCCCGTACACGTACCCGGCGTCGGCGTCATCGGCGCCGGCGTCGTCGTCGTGGAGGTCACCGAACAGCGCCGGGAACGAGCAGCGCTGCGCCGGGTCGCCGAACACGACCGAGAGATCGCCCGCCGACTCCAAGCGGGCCTGCTGCCGACCTCGATCCCCGACGTTGCCGGCTACGACGTGCGCGCCCGGTACGAAGCCGGCACGGCCGGCCTCCGCGTCGGCGGCGACTGGTACGAGGTCGTCGAGATCCGGCCGGGTGACATCACGATCGTGGTGGGCGACGCCGTCGGGCACGACCTCGACGCCGCCATCGCGATGAGCCAGATCCGCAACGCCCTGACCGGTCTGAGCCATGCCCACGACGACCCCGCAACCGTCGTGGAACGGCTCGACGAGTACGTCGGGCACACCCCCGATGCGTTCGCCAGCACGCTGTTCTACGCTCGGCTCGACCCGTCGACGGGCGAGCTGCGGTACACGCTGGCCGGCCACCATCCGCCGCTGCTGGTGCACGCGGACGGCAGCCACGACTGGTTCGACGCCGAGCCCGGCCCACCGATCGGACTGACGGTGCCACGGTCGACCGCCGTCTGCCAGCTCGACGTCGGTGACAGCCTGGTCTGCTACACCGACGGCCTGGTCGAACACCACGCGGAGGCCATCGAAGCGGGTCGCCGACGGCTGCTCGACGTCGCCACGGCGACGGCCGGCGCCCCCCTCCAGACGATGGTCGGCGACCTCGTCGCCCGGGTGCCCCATCCCGATCGTCCCGACGACATCGTGGTGCTCGCAGTACGCCGCACCCACTGAGTCGCGTCAGTTCGTCACCTCGTTGCGCAGCGCGTCTCCGCGCACGAACCGCCCGAGATTGTCGAGGAAGATCTCCGCCACTCGGACCGTCGTGGCATCGCTGGAGCCAGAGGTGTGCGGGCTGATGATCACGTTGGGCAGATCCCACAGGGCGTCGTCGGGCGGGAGGGGTTCGGGGTCGAAGACGTCGAGGCCGGCGCCGGCCAGCCCGCCGGACGCGAGCGCCTGGGTGAGCGCCGGCTGGTCGACGAGTTCACCACGTCCGACGTTGACGAAGACGGCGTCGGACGGCATGGCGGCGATCACGTCGGCGCTGACGATCCCGCGTGTCTCCGGCGCCAAAGGCAGCGCAACCACCACGGCATCGGCCTCGCGGACGACGTCGGCGAGCTCGGCTAGCGGACGTACCGGGCACGGCTCGTCGCCGCGCGACGATCGGCGCAGCACGACGGGGTCCATCCCGAATGCGGTCGCCAGCCTCACGACCTCCTGGCCGATCGGGCCGTAGCCGACGACGACGAGTCGCTGCCCGTCGAGCTCGCGGACCGGCCGCGGGGACCACTCGTGTGCCGCCTGGGCATGCAGCCATCCGGGGAGATTCCGGCTGAGGGCGAGCAGATACAGCATCACCGTGCCGGCGATCGTCGGAGCGCTCGCTCCCGACGACGTCGTCAGGCGAGCGCCACGTTCGAGGAACGTCGCGAAGACGGGGCTGTCGACGCCTGCCGACATCGAGTGGAACCACTGCAGGTTGTCCGCTCCGAGCACGACCTTGAAGAACGCTCCAGCGCGTTCGGGCCAGGCATCGTTGGAGAAGAAGGCGATCGTGATGCGCTCGACGTCCTCGGCCGAGACGACCTCGCCCGGCCGGAGTGCGATCACGTCGAGACCGGGAGCGATCGCCGCGATGCGGTCGCCGTAGGCCTCGAGAATCGTGTCGGTGCAGAACAGTGCCACGCCGGCCAGTCTCGTCCACTCACCCTCGTCGACGCGAGTGCAGCGGGGTCGGTGGCCCCCGCCGCACTCGGTGTCGCGTCAGTCGGTGAGTTCGTCGACGAATTCGGCGAACACGTCGGCGTAGCGCATTGCATCGGCCTCGGTGTGCATCACCGAGATCAGCCACTGCTCGTCGAGTCCCGGCGGCAGCAGAATGCCTCGGTTGATCCCGTGCATCCACTGCGCGAACGCCAGGTCGAAGTCGGTGGCCTTGTAGTCGCGGTAGTTGCGCACCGCGTCCTTGGACCAGGTGATGCAGCCCTTGGCGCCGAACTCGACGGTGTGGGCCGGAAGGCCGGCATCGTCGATGATCTGCTGGCAGGCCTGGACGAGCTGATGATTCAGTGCGATCGCAGCCTCGACGTTCTCGCGGGTACAGGCCTCGGTGAGCGTGGCCTTCGCCGCCGCCATCACGAGCGGGTTGCCGTTGTACGTGCCGAGGTGCAGCACCTCGCCGGTCGTGATCAGGTTCATGTACTCGGCCTTGCCGCCGAACGCTCCGACGGGGAACCCGCCGCCGATCGACTTGGCGAGCGTGATCAGGTCGGGCATGACACCGAGCTTCTTGGTGGCGCCGCCGAAGCCGGCCGTGATGCCGGTCTTGACCTCGTCGAAGATCAGCAACGTGCCGTACTTGTCGCAGATCTCCCGGACGGCTTCGAGGTAGCCCGGCTCGGGGAGGCAGATGCCGATGTTCTCCATCACCGGCTCGACGATGAAGCAGGCGACGTCACGGTTGGACAGCGCTCGTTCGAGCGCGGGAGCGTCGTTGAACGGGATGACGATGACATCGTCGATGGTGCCCTGTGTGATGCCCGCCGACTGCGGGATCGAGTAGGGCGCATCGGCGGGGCCGGCGCTCGCGACCGCAGGCTTGTTCGAGATCATCACCTCGTCGTGATGGCCGTGGTAGCCACCCTCGACCTTGACCAGCTTCTCGCGCTTGGTGACGCCGCGGGCGAGACGGATGGCATCCATCGTGGCTTCGGTGCCCGAGTTGGTCGGCCGCCACATGGGGAACCCGTACCGCTCGCCGAGCAGCTCGGCGACCTCGGCGTCGAGCTCACACGGCGTGACGTAGAGGCTGCCGTGGTCGAGTTGGGCCTCGACGGCCGCTCGCACCGCTGGGTGCATGTGACCGGCGAAGAGTGCGCCGAAGCCCATGTCGTAGTCGACGTACTCGTTGTCGTCGACGTCGATCATGTGCGCGCCTGCGGCGTGCTTGACGACGATCGGATGCGGGTCGTACGCCTGGAAACTGGAGGGGACACCGGCGGGCAACACCTTGCGGGCCCGTTCGGTGGCCTTCTGGGATCCCTGGGTTCGCTCGGAGTAGGTCACCAGCTCGCGCTCGGTGATCTCCTTGGCCCTTGCCGCGAGCTCGGACGTGTGAGTCGAGTCGGTCACGGACATGAGATATCACTTCCTGATTTCTGTTTGGACCGGCGGGTGCCGGGATCTGACCAGCGTAGAGGCTCCACGGCCCGCTCGCCCCACGAACCCGGGTCTGCGGGTGGGGTCTGGGCGGAGCGGCGCTTCGTGACGCCGGGCGACGAACGGCAACAATGGCGATGTCCACGATCGCTGAGGAGATGCCGATGAAGACCGCCGCAACGGAGATGCTGGGAATCGAGTTCCCGATCTTCGCGTTCAGCCACTGCCGAGACGTCGTGGCCGCCGTGTCGAAGGCCGGCGGACTGGGCGTGCTCGGCGCCGTCGCTCACTCGCCCGAGCAGCTCGAGATCGACCTGAAGTGGATCGAGGACGAACTCGGCGATCGACCGTACGGCGTCGACCTGATCGTGCCGGCGAAGTACGCGGGCGACGAGGGCGGTGGGTACACGCTCGACGACATCCGCGCCCTGATCCCCGCCACCCACCGCGAGTTCGTCGACGACATCCTGCGCCGCTACGACGTGCCCGAGTTCCCGCCCGACGAGGAGCGTTCGGCGGGCCGGTCGACGGGCGGCCACGGTGGCGTCGCTCCGTTCAGTGCGGCCGCCGCCGGGCCGCAGTTGGAGATCGCACTCGCACACCGCACGGCGTTCGTCGCCAACGCGCTGGGTCCGCCACCGCAGTTCCTGATCGACCGGGTGAAGGAGGAGGGCCGCCTGATCGGGGCACTCGCCGGACGGCCGGTCCATGCCGAACGGCATCAGGCGGCCGGCGTCGACATCATCATCGCCCAGGGTTCCGAGGCCGGTGGCCACACCGGCGAGATCGGCTCCATGGTGTTGATCCCCGAGATCGTGGATGCCGTCGACATCCCCGTGCTCGGCGCCGGCGGCATCGGCCGTGGTCGGCAGATGGCGGCGGCGATGGCGCTCGGCGCCCAGGGGGTCTGGTGCGGATCCGTCTGGTTGACCACCGACGAAGCCGAGACGCATCCGGTCGTCAAGCAGAAGTTCCTGGCGGCCACGTCGGCCGACACGATCCGGTCGCGGTCGCTGACCGGCAAGCATGCCCGAATGTTGAAGTCCGCCTGGACCGAGGAGTGGGACCGGCCCGACACCCCCGATCCGCTCGGCATGCCGCTGCAGCCGATCCTCACCAACGAAGCGCAGGCGCGCATCAACCGTGCGGCGTACACCCACGGGTCGGGCGCCGAGAAGCTTGCGAATTACTTCGTCGGACAGATCGTCGGCACGATGAACCAGTCGAAGTCGGCGGGCCAGGTCGTGATGGACATGGTCACCGAGTTCATCGACGCCGTCGAGTCGCTGGCGACGCAACTCGAGTACTGACTCACCACCGGCCCCGCACGTTCACATTCACGTTTGTGTTGCATTTCCGGTGGGACGGCCCACCGGAATCTGCACACGAACGGACCTCACCGGGGTGCAAAGCGGGTGCCGGCGTCGAGGCGGATCGTGTCGCCGTTCAGCATCGGGTTCTCGATGATGGCGATCGCGAGACGCGCGTACTCGTCCGGGCGGCCCAGACGCTTCGGGAAGGCGGCGTCCTTGGTGAGGTTCGCGGCACGATCCTCGGTGACGCCGGCCGTCAGTCCCGTCGCGAACAGACTCGGTGCGATCGTGTTGACGCGGATGCCGAGCGATCCGAGATCGCGTGCCATCGTCAGCGTCATGCCGGCGATTCCGGCCTTCGCGGCCGTGTAGGCGACCTGGCCGATCTGCCCTTCGAACGCAGCGATCGACGACGTGTTGATCAGCACGCCGCGCTCACCGTCGTCGTTGGGCTCGCCGTCGGCCATGTGCGCCGCACACAGGCGGTTGGTGTTGAACGTGCCGATCAGGTTGAGGTCGATCACGGCACGGAAATCGTCGAGGTCGAACGGACCGCTGCGGCCCAGTGTGCGACCCGCCTTGCCTCCACCGGCGGTGTTGACCGCGACGTGCAGGCCACCCAGCGCCTCGACCGCCTCGTGGATCACCACGGCGATGCCCTCGAAATCGAGCACATCGGTAGGGTGCCACGTGCCGCCCAACTCGGCTGCGACCTCGGCGCCGGCTGACTGCGCACGGTCGAGGATCGCCACCGACCCACCACCGGCGGCGATTCGTTCCGCCGTTGCGCGGGCGAAGCCCGACGCTCCACCGATGATGATCGCCTTCACACCCTGGATCTCCATGGATCTCCTCCTCGTCGTCCGTACTTCCTCGACCGTGCGGGCGGCCGAGCGAGCCGACCGTACCGATCGGAAGGATCCCGACCGGCACCGGAGGCGCGCCGTCCGAGCGAGTCAGCGGTCGAGACAGATGGCCCGCAGCTCGATGCTCGAACGAGCGGGGCGGCCGACCTCGACGGTGGGATCGCGGAACGCGGAATGCGGGGTGAACCAGGTCGCACCGCGCTCGACGAGGTCGGTGTCGTAGGTGCGGAAGGCGACCACCTCGTCGGGGCGCAGTTCGGGGTACGCGTACCAGCGGTACGGCGACGGCTCATCCGGACCGAGGACGGCGAGCGCCTCGAAATCGACACCGGAACCCGCATAGTCGGTCACCGGGATCGGACGCGCGTCGTCGGGCGTCACCGTGCGCGCATCACAGAACGCGAGCGGGAAGTCCATCCTGGTCGCACCGATGTTCCTCCAGAACTGCAAGATGACGAGTCGTGATGCCGCCGCGACCTCGGCCGGCGTGATGTGGTTGCGCTGGAGTGAACGGGTGACCCCGACACGATCAGCCTGTTCGAACGAGCGGCGGACCAGGCGGTCGTAGCCGATCGCGAAGTCGGAGTGCACGAACGAGATCGGCGCCAGATCCTCGTGAATCTGGGCGTGCTCCGGGCCGCGCTTGATGTGGTTGGAGACCAGCGCGACGTCACAACCCGTCATCGCGCGGGCCAGGTCCTCCATCTCTGCATGGTGGACGGCCACGAGTTCGTCGTCGTCGCTCCACGCGGTCATCACCGATTCGTGCGCCACCCGCTCGAAGCCGCATTCCGGCCATCCCGGCAGGTCCGCCACCCGCCCGTCGCGGACGTCGACCTCGACCGGCTCGGCGACGGCTGCCCCACTGCGTGATGCGAAGTTCAGCGTCGTACGACAGAACACGTCGGCGGGTGCGAGCAGTCGGTCGGTCATGCGCCAACGCTACGCAACCCGGCCCGATCGAGGCCACGCCGAACGCCGACGGTCAACGAAGCGCAGAGATCGGAGCAACGGGCACGAGGTCACGTACCGCCGCGGCCATCTCGCCGTCGAGCGTCACGAGGGCGTCCGCCTGCAGCTGCGTGAACGACGAGCTGGTGTTCGTCGGCCACGACAGCTCGTCGGGCCGTCAGTTCCACGGCCACATCGGCGTTGATCGCATACTTCGTCACGGCGACCAGCCTGCCAGGACCCGGCGTCGTCGGATCGACTCGGCGGTCATCACCCGGCGCCGGCTCGCTGAGCTCGAACGTGACACCATGGCCGCTTCACTGCTCGTCGTCGGAGACCGGTGTCCCGACGTTCCAGCGGTGGCCGAACGGGTCGACGATCCAGGCGCTGCGCATGCCGTGCGCCTCCTCGATCGGGCGCTGCACGACCGCGCCTCCCGCATGGGCACGCTCGACGAACTGCTCGACCGCAGCGACCTGGAGGACGATGCTCACCGCCGTCTGCGATCCGTCGCGAGCGGGTGCGACGACACCGAGCTGCGGTGCCTCGTCGCTCAGGTAGAACACGGCGCCGGCGACGTCGATCTCCGCGTGGCCGACGCGACCCTCCCACGGGATGACGTTGCTCACGGTGGCGCCGAAGTGGTCGCGATACCAGTCGAGCGATGCGGTCGCGTCGTGGACACAGAGGTAGGGCGTGATGACCTGCGACATGGTGGAGTTCCTCTCCGATCGGGGTTCGTTGGTGGATGCTGCAGAGGTGGCGGCGCTCGGGGCCTTGGTCGCGTCGCGCCGTGGAAACTCGAGCGTGACCCGCTCGGGTGCGGTGCCGAGGGCTCGCTCCACCCGTGATCGCAACCGCGCCGAGAACGTGGCGTCGATCGACTCGCCGGTCTCGACGCGGAGCTGCTCGAACGGATCGTGGCGCGCAGTCATGACTCGCCTCCGTGTTGTTCGTAGACCGCTCGGAACCGGCGGCGTGCTCGAACCAGCAGGGTCTCGGTCGCGTCGACGGTACGGCCGAGGTGTGCCGCGACCTCGGGGACGGGAAGCCCGTCGAAGTACCGCAACGCGAGCGCGGACCGGTGGTGCGGTCCGAGTTCGGCCATCACGTCGCCGACGAGGTGCTGGTCGATCACCGCGTCCCAGGCATCATCGCCGTCGACGGTGGCGACGAGGTCGGCGTCGTCGAGGGGGCGAGCGTGAGGGCGGCGCGCGCTGCGACGCCACTCATCGATCAACTTGTGCCGGGCGATGCCGATCAGCCAGGCGACGGTGACTTCGTCGACGGCATCGCGACGGATCTGGCCGACGGCGGCGAGGAACGTGTCGGCGGTCAGATCCTCCGCCAGCGCCCGGCCGCCGCAGCGCGAGCGGAGGTAGGCGAACACCTCACCGACGGCGTCGTCGTAGATCTCCAGCAACATCGCGCCGTGGTCGATCGTCGGTGGCGGCTTCCCCATCACCGACATCATCGTCGTCGGTCCTCGAACTCCGACACCCCCTTCCGACTCCCGTGCCCCGCATACGGATCGGGCTCGACCGGTTCAGGCGAAACCCGACCCGAACGGAACGCCGCAGGGGTGACTTCGGGCGCTCGACGGTGCTTTTCCTCCAGCATTCCGGCAGCGTTGGTGCCGTGAGTTCCGAACGAGTCGACATCGCCGTGATCGGTGCAGGGCCCGCTGGGGCCGCCACGGCGATCCAGGCGGCGCGGTCCGGCGCAAAGGTGGTGGTGTTCGAGAAGGGCGCCCACGGACGCGACAAGGTCTGCGGCGACGGGCTCACACCGCGAGCCGTCGGTGCGCTGAACGAACTCAAGATTCCGCTCGACGACGCCCACCACATCCGCGGGCTGCGGATGATCGCCGGCAAGCAGGTGCGCGAACTCGACTGGCCCACCACCGATCGCTTCCCCAACCACGGCGCGGTCTGGCCGCGCCGTCGACTCGATGCGGCCCTGATGGACGCCGCCGTCGAAGCGGGGGCCGACATCGTCTTCGAAACGGAGGCAACGCCGGTGATCGGCGACGACGGACGGGTGACCGGTGTCGACGCCGGCGGCCGCCACATCGATGCCGACCTCACCGTGGTCGCCGCAGGAGCGCAGGGAGCGGTCGCCCGCAAACTGGGCGCCGACCGCGTGCCCGACGAGCCGTTCGGCCTGGCGATCCGCACCTATGCGGCGACACCGCGTCACGCAGACGCTCACCTCGAGGCATGCCTCTCACTGAAGGACGACAACGGCACCGCCGTTCCCGGGTACGGCTGGATGTTCCCCGCCGGCGACGGCACCGTCAACATCGGCGTCGGTGCGCTGTCGACGATGAAGGGCTTCAAGAAGCTCAACCTCAACACGCTGCTCGACGCATACCGGCACCTGGTCCAGGACGACTGGGACCTCGGGCCGAACCTGGAGCGTCCGCGGGCATGGCGTCTGCCGATGTCGACGCAGCGCCGCCACGGTCCCGGTTGGGTTGCGATCGGTGACGCAGCCGGACTCGTCAACCCGATGAACGGCGAGGGCATCGACTACGGGCTCGAGTCGGGAATGCTCGCCGCCGACCTGTTCCTCGACGACCCGTCGACGGCGCCCGATCGGTACAACATGCTGGTCGGCGAGCGGTTCGACGCATTCCTGCGCACCGGGCGACGCTTTTCGTTCCTCATCGGCCACCCGTGGATCCTCAAGCCGGGGCTGCGGCTGTCGGTGAGCACCGATGCAATCGCCAACATCACCCTCGCCGTCATGGGCAACCTGGTCGACAACACGACACCAGGTGCCGCCGGCCGGGTGCTGTCTCTCGCCGACAAGACTCTCGGGCTCGCCGATCCGATCCTGCGCAAGACCCGCGCCGCCGCCTGACCCGCCCCGCCGGCCCCCACCGTCCGGCCGGCGATGAGCCAACCGCCCGAATACGGGCTTTTCGCTCATCGCTCTGGAGGCGTTGCCCGGTCGGAGCGTCGACATGGGTGTGGAACACTGACGCCATGAGCTTGCATCTCCTCGCCGTGACCTTCGACTGTGTGAACGCTGCCGCCATCGCCGAGTTCTGGTCGTCCGCCCTCGGGCGCCCGATCGATCGCGACGGCGATGCGGCCGCCAGCGAATACTTCGCTCGAATCCAGGGCGAAGCGAGCACGCCGACGCTGATGTTCATCCAGGTTCCGGAGGCCAAGACGGTCAAGAACCGGGTCCACCTCGACCTCCATGCCGACGATCGCACCGCAGAGGTCGAACGCCTCGTCGAACTGGGCGCGACGATCGTCCACGAGAAGCATGAGTTCGGGATCGAGTGGACGACCCTGGCCGACCCCGAGGGCAACGAATTCTGCGTCGCCGCTCCCTGAGAGCGGCCGGCGCCGTTGGCGGCAGTGGTCAGCGGCCGCCGCGCAGCCAGAAGCTCGTGGCGTCGCTCTGCGCGTCGGCGGACAAGCGGTCGGCCCGGCTCCGGTAGGGCCTCGGTGACCATCTCCAGACATGCCACCACCGTCGCGGCACCGCGGTGTTCTGCTCGTCACTCGGTTCGTTCGTCGTCATGTCACCACGCTGCACCGGTCATCGCAGGGCACGTAGCACCGGCTCGAAGTCGTCGAGTTCCCGCACGGCGAAGTAGCTGATATCCCAACGCTCGTTGCAGGTCATCATGTGCTGCGCGATCTCGTCGACCGAGCCGATCAGCAGGTACGGCGTCGAAGCAGCGTCGTCCATCGTCAATCCCTCGACCCGGTCGACCACCTTCGCGAGCGCCGCCTCGCGATCGTCGGTGATCTGGACGACCTGTACCAAGGCGTTGAACTCGATGTCGTCGAAGCGCACACCGGCGCCGGAGCGCACCTGCTCGATCTGTTTGCCGAGGTGACGAATCGACCAGTCGACCTCGTGGCTGTGTCCGTCCTCCCGCGTGCGACCGAGACCTTGGAGCCCGACGATGTCGGCGTGGCGGCCGGCATGGGCGAGCAGCGCAGCCCCGTTCCCGCCGACGAGGATCGGTAGGTGTTGCTGGTCTGCCCGATCGATTTCGGCGCGGTGGACGCGATAGTGCTCACCGTCGTGGTCGACCACCTCGCCGTCGAGCAGTCCGCGGACGATCTCCACGCTCTCGGCGAGGCGGCGCTTGCGGTGCGCCGGCGCCGAGCGTTGGATCCCCGTCGCGTCGTACTCGGCCGGAGTGTGTCCCGCGCCCAGTCCCAGCTCGAACCGGCCGTTCGAGAGCCGATCGATGGTCGACGCCTCCCAGGCGAGCTGCACGGGGTTGCGCATGTCGTTGTTCAACACCAGCGTGCCGAGCCGGATCCGTTCCGTCGACCGTGCGATCGCTGCCATCGTCGGCATGGGTGCCCAGCCCGGCCCGACGTGGTCGGCGGCGGCGACGATGTCGAAGCCGAGTTCCTCGGCCCGAACCGCCGCGGCGACCGGGTCACCGTCGAGACGTGCCGACAACTGGTGTCCGATGCGCAACCGCCGCGTCATGCTGTCACGTTAGGCCCGGCACCGTGTGACAGTCGGGGTTCCGGATCAGTCGATGTCCTGGTTGGACAGGCGCCACGACGCGATCGCGAGGGCGGCGACGGCAACGACGAGCGGCACGATCACGGCGGTGGCGAGCGTGAAGTCGGCGAGATCGAGGTCGGCGCCGGTGCGGTCGACGAGGATCGAGCGGGTGTACTTGCGCAGTGCGATCCTGGCCACGCCGGCGCCGGCCTGGGCGATGAACCCCTCCCAGATCAGGATGTAGGCGAGGCCCCACACGATGAAGCGTTTCAGCCACACGCCGAACAGTGTGAACACGCCGACGTAGGCGACCAGACCGACAGCGGTGGCGAGCAGCGTGCCGGCGACGATGCCGTTGCCGGCACCGGTGAGGATCGCAGCAGTCACGATCGGCACGATCGTGATCGGCGCGACGAGGGTCGCCGCGGCGAGCGCCGCGCCGACGACGATCGGCCACCGATCCATCGGCCGCAACCACAGGTACACCAGGGTCTTGTCGTCGCGAAGGTCACCGATGGCGGCGCCGGCGAACACGAGCGACACCACGGGCAGCACCAGACCCAGTCCGACGCTGGCGATCAACCGCACCGAGTCGTCGAGCGACGCGTCGGCGCTGCCGAGGGCGAAGCCGGAGATGGGCGCCACGAGGGCGAGCAGGGTGAGCCCGATGATGCGCGACCGGCTGGTCAACTGGCGCAGGACCACCCGGTACGACAGGGAGATCGCCGCGCCGGGCGCCACGTGACGTGGCGACCGCTGCGATGCTGACGCAACGCTCATCGGCCCTCCACGAGGTAGCGGAACACCGACTCGAGGTCGTCGTCGAGCGGCGCGACCTCGGTGAGGCGGATGTCCAGCTCGACGCAGATCTCCGCGACCTGACGGCCGAATGCGTCGACGTCGAGGGTGTCGACCATCACGTTGTGTGGATCGATCGAGAGTCCGCTGACCAAGCCACGCTCCACGAGCGCCGTCGCCAACCGGCGCGGATCGGAGGCTGCGAGACGGATCCGGTGCGCACGGTCGTCCATCAACTCACGCAGGTCGCGGTAGTCGCCGCTGGCGACCAGCCGCCCCTGTGCGATCACGAGCACCCGCGAGCCGATCTTGGCGACCTCGTCGAGCACGTGGCTCGACACGAGCACGCACCGGCCGTCGTCGCCGAGGCGGTGGAACAGCGCGATCATGTGACGGCGCTGCACCGGATCGAGCCCGGTGAGCGGCTCGTCGAGGATCAGGACCTCGGGATCGTTGACGAGTGCGGCGGCGACCTTCACCCGCTGGCGCATGCCCTTGGAGAACTGGCCGACCGGCTTGGCACCGACATCGGCGAGTTCGACCAGTTGCAGCGCCCGACGTGCGGCACCGTCCGGATCGGCGACGGCGTGGGTGCGGGCAGCGAGTTCGAGGAACTCGGTGGCGCTGAGATGGTCGAACAGTGCGTCCTGCTGCGGTACCAGCGAGACGCGTCCGCGTACGTCACGGTCGGCGCGCGGATCGGCGCCGAGTACGTCGACGGTGCCTCGTGACGGCGGCGTCAGACCGCACAGCATCCGGAACAGGGTCGACTTGCCGGCGCCGTTCGGGCCGAGCAGCGCCGTGACCCCCTGGTTGATGGCGAAGCTGACGTCGCTGACGGCGACGACCGACCCGAAGAACTTCGAGACGGCGTTCACGGCGATCATCCCCCGCAACGGGGCGACGACCGGCGGCGGCGCAGCGCCGGGCGGCGGCAGCGCGCCGGCGGGCACCGGTGGCGGCAACTGCGTCATCGGGCGATCACCAACTTCGAGTAGCGCCACCACACGATGGCGATGCCACCGACCGTCCAGGCGAGATTGCTGGCGAGGACCGCCGAGGTCGCGAGCTCGGGGAAGTTGCCGGGATCGCCGAAGATGCGGAACACCAGCTCGAACGGCATCGAGGAGATGTCGATCAGCCGCCAGTACGGCGAGAGATCGGCGCCCTCGACGAGCGCGGCGGCGAGGATCGGCGTGGCGAACAGCAGCAGGACGATCCCGATGGCCGCGAACGCCCGTCGGTCGGTGAGGCTCGACGCTGCCATCGAGACCGACGCCAGCGCCGCAGAGATGGCGACACCCGACAGCACGATGCGACCGAGTGTCAGCAGCCAGCCGCCCAACCCATCGGGACCGGAGTTGTCGACCGAGTACCCGATCAGCATCAGCACGGGAGGCAGCAGCGTGACCAGACCGAGCATCGCGGCGACGGCGACCGCTTTGGCGAGCAGGTAGGTGCGGCGGTCGAGCGGCGTCGACAGGTACATCGCCAGCATCCCGTTGCGCCGGTCGGACACCAGCACCTCGGGCGCCACCAGGGCGGTGAACAACACGATGGCGAGGATGATGAAGCCGTAGTAGCCGGGGTAGTCGGCAACCTCCTCGGGCTCGAGGATGTCGCCGGGGATCAGCACCGCGATGCCGATGAAGACGATTGCGGGCAGGTAGGCGATCACGACCGAGATCACCGGGAAGATCTTGTTGCGGGCGGGGCGCCCGAGACCGAGCGTGGCCCGGATGCTCTCCCAGCCGACGCTGCGGATGGCGCCGGGCACGCCCGAGCGCCGGCCCTCGTAGCGCTGGAAGCCACGCTCGACGATCTGGGCGTCACCTCGTGCCGGGGTGTTCACCGCAGATCCTCCCCAGACCGGTCGCCGCCGTCGGGGACCGCGACCGCCGGCTCGTCGGAGAAGATGTCGTCGAGGCTCCGGCGGTGCTGTCCGAGTCGGCGGATTCGGGCACCGGCTGCTGCGACGCTGCGGGCGACGAGATCGAACAGTTCGTCGTCGCTCATCCCGACCACCGACAGCACCGTGCCGCTGCGACGCACGCCGGCACCCGCGGCGACCAGTCGGGCAGCGACGTCATCGACGGATCTGGGTCGATCGGCGATCTCGACGAGCTCCAACTCGATGCCTCCCGACGTGCCCGCGAGCTCGGTCATCGAGCCCTGGGCGATCAGCTTGCCCTCGGCCAACGCAACCACGTGGTCACACACCCGCTCGACCTCTTCGAGCACGTGGGAGGAGAGCATCACGTCGATGCCGAAGTTGCGGTTCACCTGCACGATGATGTTCAACATCTCGTCGCGCTGCACCGGGTCGAGCCCGTCGGTCGGCTCGTCGAGCACGATCAGACGAGGGTCGGCGGCGATCGCCTGTGCCAGCTTGACTCGCTGGCGTTGACCGGTCGACATCGTCCCGAGTGCCCGGAACCGCTCCTCGCCGAGGCCGACCAGGTACAACGAGTCGCTCGCCCGGCTGCGGGCCTCGTCACGCGGCAGGCCTTTGACCTCGGCGAGATGGCGCACGAAGTCGTAGGCCCGCAGGTCGTCGGGGAACACGTTGCGCTCCGGTCCGTAGCCGATCTGCGCGCGCAGTTCCGGGCCGCGGTGGGCGGGATCGAGGCCGAGGACGTCGATCGATCCGGCCGTCGGCGTCAGCAGCCCGAGGACCAGTGAGATCAGCGTCGTCTTGCCGGCCCCGTTGGCACCGACGAGGCCGGTCACCCCGCCGGGGATCGACACGTCGAGCGAGTCGAGCGCCCGGGTCGAGGGGAACTGCATGACCAGCCCCCTGGTCTCGATGATCGTCGACACGAGGCGAGTCTGCCAGCTCTCGACGGTCACACCGTGCCGGGCCTGATGTGACAGTTCACTAGCGTCGGGCGATGGGCCTCATCCATCTGCCGGCGACCGCCACCGTCGACGAGATATCCGCGATCCTGCAGCGCGACGCCGCACTGGTCATCGACGACCTCGCATCCGAGGAGCAGATCGAGGCGATCAACGCCGAGATGGCGCCGTTCATCGAGGCGACGCCACCGGGGAGCGACGACTTCTCCGGGCGCAACACGAGGCGTACCGGTGCGCTGATCGCCCGTTCGCCGTCCAGCCATGCGCTGATCCGGCACCCGACGATCCTCGGCGTGACCGAGCGGCTGCTGCACCGCGCCCAGAGCTTCCAGCTCCACCTGACCCAGGTGATCTCGATCGGTCCCGACTCGCCCGGCCAGTCGATCCACCGCGACCAGTGGGCATTCGACTTCTTCGAGTTTCCCGACGACTACGACGTGCAGTGCAACACCATCTGGGCGCTCACCGACTTCACCGAGGCGAACGGGGCGACTCGCCTGATGCCCGCGAGCCAACATCTGCCCGACAGCCACACCCACAGCGTCGACGAGACCGTTCCGGCGGAGATGACCAAGGGCTCGTGCCTGCTCTACACGGGCAAGGTGTACCACGGCGGCGGCGCCAACACGTCCGACGAGACCCGCATGGGGCTCAACATCACCTACGACGTCGGCTGGTTGCGCCAGGAGGAGAACCAGTACCTCTCGGTTCCCCGGGAGATCGCCGAGACGTTGCCCGACGACCTGTTGCGGCTGATGGGGTACCGCATCGGCGCCTACGCGCTCGGGTACATCGACGACGTCCGTGATCCCATCGAAGCGATCCGGGGACCGAGCGGAGCGATGAGCTTCGGCAGCATCGACCGCTGACCCATCAGACCAGATCGGCGGCGGTGAACGGGGTCGAGAACCGCACGCACCACACGACGACCGTGTCGTAGACCGCGAGGTCGACGTCCGCCGGGATCTCGTAGTTCTGGTCGCCGATGTTGCCCTTCAGTACGCCGAGGTCGACGAAGTCGTCGTCGAAGGTGCCGCTGTCGGCGTTGGCATCCGACGCCGACAGGTACACCCGCAGGTCCGGACCGTTGTCGGTCGAGAAGTTCTCGAAGCGCACGAACCGCTGCTCGGTGCCGTCGTTGAGCACGACGGCGGTGCCCTCGCCGCTGTAGCGACCGCGTGGGATGAAGGTGCCCTGCGCGAGCGTGACGATCTGCGGTACCGGAGCCTCGGTGACGACCGGTGTCTCGGTTGCCGGCGGGGTCGGCTCGCCGGTCGGGGACGCCCCGGCCGGCTCGTCGGTGACCGTCGGCGCGCTGGCCGCCGGCGGAGCCGTGTCGGTCGGGGCGGCCGCGACGGCCACCCCGGAGTCGAACAGCGGCCCGTCCTCGTCGACCTTGTCGTCGATGAACAGCGTGTGCACGCCGAACACGCCGAACGCGACGTAGGCGAAGCCGACGACGACGACGGCCGACATCGGCAGGACGATCTTCAGATGGCGCCGGATCCAACTCATGGCACCACCGTAGGGATGCCGTCGCGCCACGGGAATCGGATCCCGGATCGTTCCCCGACCGTTCCCGGATCGGAAAGAATCCGCGTGTCGCCGGGGGTCTGACCCCTGGCGTAACGGTCAGGCGTCGACGAGCTGTTGGTCGCGTTCGTCGTGCTCGCGCTGCTCTTCTTCGTGGGCGAGCGCGATCGCGCTGGTGTGCGTGCCGCCTTCCACGTTGAGCGTGGGCAGGATGCGGTCGAGCCACTTCGGCAGCCACCAGTTCCGGGCACCGAGCAACTCCATGGTTGCGGGCACGAGCAACATGCGCACGAAGGTGGCGTCGAGGAACACGGCGGAGGCGAGTCCGAGGCCGAACATCTTGATGATGCGGTTGTCCTCCAACACGAAGCCGGCGAACACCACGATCATGATCGCCGCCGCCGCAGTGATCACGCGCGCGGTCGCTGCCAGACCGTCGGCCACCGACCCCTTGGGATCGCCCGTCCGGTCGTACTCCTCCTTCACACGCGACAGCAGGAAGACCTCGTAGTCCATCGACAGACCGAAGACGATGGCGAACATCATCATCGGCAGGAACGGCTCGATCGGACCGCCGGCGGTGTCGAACAAGAAGGCACCCCAGCCCCAACCGAACACGGCGACCACGATGCCGTAGGCGCCGCCGATCGAGAGCATGTTCATGATGACGGCCTTGAGCGGCACGAGCACCGATCGGAACACCATCATCAACAGCAGGAACGACAGGGTCAGCACCGCAGCGAAGAAGAACGGGATGCGCTCGGCGAGATACGAGCTGAAGTCGATGTTCGCGGCGACCGCACCCGACACGTTGACGACGAGGTCGGTGCCGTCGGTCACCGAGGGCACGAGATCGTCTCGCAGCGTGTTGACCAGCTCGGCGGTCGCTTCGTCCTGCGGACCGGTGGTCGGTGTGAGCCGGATGATGGCGGCCTCGGCGGTCGCCGGGTCGCCGGTGTTGGGCAGGGGGCCGACGACGTCGGCGACCCCATCGGTGGCCTGCAGGGCACCGGTCAGCTCCGCGAGCACCTGGAGGTCCTGAGGGGATGACAGCTCGGCGGTGAGCAGCAGTGGTCCGTTGGTGCCGGGCCCGAACGCCTCGCTGGTGAGGTCGTACGCCTCACGCGTCGTGGTGCCCTCGGCGAAGTTGCTCTCATCGGAGAATCCGAGGCGCAGCCCGAGCACGGGCACCGACATCAACAGGAGGAACAGCGTGGTGCCGATGGCGATCGGCCACGGCCGGTGCTGGACGAACCGGCTCCACTTGTAGGCCCACGTCTGGCGCAGGGGCTTCTCCTTGCGCGGCGGCAGCTCCTTGCGCAGCGGAGCCACGGCGAAGGAGGCGAGCATCACGACGACGGCGAGCGGCACACCGATCAGCAACGGTTGGATGCTGAGCCCGACGCCCACCAGGGCGACAGCGACCAGTCCGGCGGCGATGACCCCGCGCCAGCGCGACACCTCGATCTTGCGTTGGGCGAAGCCGAGCAGGGCGGGAAGCAGCGTCACCGAGGCGATCATCGTGATGAGCACGGTCACCGCAGCGCCGGTGGCGAGCCCGTTGATGAACGACAGTCCCATGATGAACATGCCGAGCAGCGAGATGACGACGGTGAACCCGGCGAACACCACGGCACGCCCGGCGGTGTCGAGCGCAACGACCGTGGCCTGCTCCGGATCGAGGCCGGCCTTCAAGCCCTCGCGGTACCGGGTGACGATGAAGAGCGCGTAGTCGATGCCCACGCCGATGCCGATCATGGCGCCGAGCGTCACCGCGAAGTCGGGAACCGAGATGACGTTGGACAACAGCGTGATCAGGCCGGCACCGATGCCGACGCCGAACAGTGCGACACCGATCGGTAGGCCCATCGCGAGCACGGAGCCGAACGACAGGATCAGGATCACGATGGCGAAGCCCAGACCGATCAGCTCGGATTCCGGCGGCTCGAACTCGCCGAGCGCCTGGCCGCCGACCTCGACCTGCAGCCCGTCGATGCCGGTGGGCTTCAGATCGGCGATCTCGCTCCCGATCTCGCCGGTGTCGGTCTCGCTGAGGGTCTCGGCGAGATCGACCTGGGCGTAGGCGACCTGACCGGCCAGTGACCCGTCGGTGGCGACCAGCCCGAGTGCCGCACCCTGCGGGGAATAGGGGCTGATCAGCGTGACACCGTCGATGGCGTCGACCTCGTCGAACAGTTCGGTCATCGCGGCGACGACCTCCGGGTCGTCGACGCCCTGATCGGCACGGAACACGATCGATCCCGAGCGGCCGCTGCCCGCACCACCGAAGTACTGATCGAGCGTGTCGAAGCCGCTCTTCGACTCGGAGTCCGGGATCGAGAACGAGCTGTCGCTGGATGCGCCGATCGTGCCGACGAGCACGAACACCGTGACCAGCGCCGTCACCCAGGTGCCGAGGACGAGCCAACGTCGGCGGAAGCCGAAACGGCCGAGCTTGCCCCACGCAGAGTCGGGCACCTCCATCGGGATGTGCGGTGCGCCGTGACCGGGCTCATACGGACGATCGGCATCGTCGGGCTGCCCCGACGCGTCCTGGGGGGATGTGGACGTCATGTTCATTATTGGACATTCTGACCAGTAGAATGTGCAATCGCAACGACAGTCCGAGGAACGTGTCGCACGACACACCGCACCGGCAGCGCACCGAGCGCCGGCGGACATTCACTGCAGGAACCGATGGCCACCACTTCTGAAGCGTTCAGCACCCCCCGAACCGACGACCCCCGAGTCGAGCGCACCCGCGCGGCGGTGATCGAGGCAGCATCGGATCTGCTCGTCGCCGACGGACCGAGTGCGATCACCCATGCCAACGTCGCGGCTGCTGCGAACGTCAGCCGCACGACGGTCTACACCCACTGGCCGACGCAGGCCGACCTGCTGCGCGACACGATCGAGTCGCTGGGCAAGGTGCCGATCCGGCCCGAGCAACTCACCGGCTCGCTGCGTCCCGATCTGGGACTCCTGTGCGAGCACATCGTCAACGACCTCGTCGACGAGCAGCGGGCGCCGATGATCGTCAACATGATGGAGCGTGCGCTGCACGACCCGACCGTGGCGCTGGTGCGCGACGAGTTCCTCGGCGTGTTCGCCGACGTCTTCCGCGCAGTCCTCGATCGCGCCGTGGACGCCGGCGAGCTCCGAGCCGACATCGACGCCGACCGATCGATGGCTGCCCTGCTCGGCAGCTTCCTGTTCGCCCGGTTCATGTCGAGTGACGGCTTCGACCGCTCCTACGCCGACACCGTGCTCGATGAATTCGTCCGCGTCAACGCTCCACGCTGACGACCACGCTCGCCGGCGCAGCGTCAGGCGTCGCGGTGAGCGAGGAGGGTTTCGACCGGTCCGAGGTCGAACGGGTGCCCGGTCATGACGATCAGGTGCGTCGCGCCTGCCGCCAGGTACTTGTCGACGTCGGCGACGTCGTCGGGTGAGATCGCGACGGTCCGTTCGATCTCCGCCGGATCGCGCCCGATCTCGGCACACCACCGGTCGAGCACGGCGTTCTTGTGGGCATAGGTCTCCGGTGGCCCGAACGAGTTCCAGGCGTCGGCGTACTGCGCGGTGAGCTTCAGGGTGACCTTCTCTCCGGAGCCACCGACGAGGATCGGCAGCGGACCGATCGGGGCCGGGTTCAGACGATCGAGGCGCGACTTCAGGCGGGGCAGCTCGTCGCGCAGCTTGTGCAGGCGGTTGATCGCCGTGCCGAACTCGTAGCCGTACTCGGCGTAGTCGCGCTCGAACCATCCGGCGCCGATCCCGAGGTACATCCGGCCGCCGGACACGTGGTCGGCGGTGCGCGCCATGTCGGCGAGCAGCTCGGGATTGCGATAGCCGTTGCAGGTGACGAGCATCCCGAGCCGGGCCCGTTCGGTGTCGGCGGCCATCGCGCTGAGGATGGTCCATCCCTCGAAGTGCGATGCGGTGGGATCGCCGTACAACGGGAAGAAGTGGTCCCACGTCCAGATCGAATCGACGCCGAGCGACTCGGCGCGTCGCCATGCGTCACGGAGCTCGACGTACGACGTGGCCTGCGGATGGAGTTGGACACCGACGCTGAAAGTCACAGCGACCAGTGAAGCAGCCCCCGACACCGGGGGCCGACGTTTGCGCGCACTTTCGGGTGAGCCGCACCACCCGGATCTGCGCGCAAACGGATGTCAGTGGCGCCGGACGACGACGCTGCCGACCGAGTACCCGGCGCCGAACGAGCACAGCACGCCGAGGTCGCCGGACACCAGGTCGTCGCGGTGACGATGGAAGGCGATGACCGAACCCGCTGAGCTGGTGTTGGCGAACTCGTCGAGGATCACCGGTGCCTCGTCGTCGGTCGGCAAACGACCGAGGACGCCCTTTGCGATCAGCTGGTTCATCTTCAGGTTCGCCTGGTGCAGCCAGAAGCGCCGCACGTCGTCGGCTGCGATACCCAGCAGCGTCAGGTGATCGGTGATGTGCTCGGCGACCATCGGGCAGACCTCGCGGAACACCATCTGACCGTTTTGCCGGAACACCAACTCCTGCGGATCGCGCCCGGCGACCTCCGACGAGTTCAGGAAGCCGAAGTCGTTGCGGATGTTGTTGGAGAACTTGGTGACCAGCTTCGTGCCGAGCACCTCCCATCGGTCCGGCGCGGCAGCGTCGGCGGTGCGTTCGAGCACGAGCGCCGTGCAGGCATCGCCGAAGATGAAGTGGAAGTCGCGCATCTCGAAGTTGTTGTGACCGGACGTGATCTCCGGGTTGACGACCACGACGCAGTTGGCCGAACCGTTGCGCAGCGCGTCGACGGCGGCCTGCACCGAGAACGTCGCCGACGAGCATGCGACGTTCATGTCGTAGCCCCAGCCCTGCGCACCGAGCGCGTCCTGGATCTCGATCGCCACCGCCGGGTACGCCCGTTGCAGATTCGAGCACCCGACGATCACGGCGTCGACGTCGCTCGGTTGACGACCCGCCTGTGCGAGCGCCTCGTGGATCGCGGGCAGCGACATCTCGGCCTGGATGCCGAGCTGGTTCTCGCTGCGGGTCTCGAGGCGCGGGCGCATCCGGGCGGGGTCGAGCACGCCCGACTTCTCCATGACGTACCGCCGCTGGATACCCGACGCCTTGAGGATGAACTCCTCGTCGGGCACGGCACGCTCGACGGCATCACCGCTGGCGATCTCCTCGGCGTGCTCGGCGTTCCACTTCAACACCGCCTCGGTGAGCGACGCGACCAGTTCGGCGTTGCTGACCGATTCCGGAGGCGTGAACAGCCCGGTTCCGGTGATCGAGACGGACGGCAGTTGAACGGGCGACATGGGCCCGACGCTAACGAAGTCAGCCCACCCAGGTCCGCACGAGCGACCGCAGGGCGTCGATGCCGTCGCCCTTGGCGGCGCTGACCCACACGATGTCGCCCTGGTCGAGCTGGCAGCCGGCCGCCAGTTCCTTCTTCCGGGTGGCGCGTTTCGACGACTTGACCTTGTCGAACTTGGTGGCGACCACCGTGTGCGGGACGCCGTGGTACCGCAGCCACTCGAGCATCTGAGCATCGAGCGTCGTCGGGCCGATCGCACCGTCGACGAGCACGAAGACCATCGCCAGGTTTGCTCGTTCGAGGAGATAGCCCTCGATCATCTCGGGCCAGTCGCGCTTGACGTTCTTCGCGGCCTTGGCGAAGCCGTAGCCGGGAAGGTCGACCATCGTCGCCGTGTCGGGCCGCGCGCTGTCGACCTCGAACATGTTGATCAACTGCGTCCGCCCGGGCGTGTTGGACACCCGCGCCAGCTGCTTGCGGTTGGCGAGTGCGTTGACCAGCGACGACTTGCCGACATTGGAGCGTCCGACGAACGCCACCTCCGCCGGAGACTCGGGGAGCTGGTCGACCCGGCTGGCGGACTGCACGAACGTCAGACGGAGCGGAGCACTCATCGTCTCATCCTCGCAGCTGCGCCCGCTCGCATCGATCCGCCGCCGACCGTACAGTTGGGACATGCGAGCACATGCCAAGAGACATCCACTGGTGATGCTCGGTGCCGTCGGGTGCACGCTCGTGATCACGTCGTGTGGCGACGCCTCCGGGACCAGCGTCGATCAGCTCATCGAATCGCAGGGCGGCGGCAGCATCGACATCGACCGCGACGGCGGCGTCTCCGTGCAGACCGAGGACGGCGGGATGACGATCGACGAGGACGGCAACTTCGTCATCACCGACGCCGACGGCTCCGTTGTCACCGGTCGTGCCGACGCCGACTCCGGCGAGTTCACCGTGGAGAGCGAGGACGGCAGCTTCAGCTCGGGCGCGACCACCGAACTCCCAGACGCGTGGCCGGCAGAGATCCCCGAACCGGAAGGCCTCGCGATCACCAACGCCACCGTCATCGGGTCGGACACCGACCAGTCGATCACCGTCGTCGGTACCGCCGAGAGCGACGAGTTCGTCGACCGCTATGCGAGTGCGCTGGAGTCCGCCGGGTTCGACGAGGAGTCGACGTTCTCGTCGGACGAGATGGTCAACAACGTGTACACGAACGGCGAATGGACCGTCGGGGTGGTCTCCGTCGCCGACGAGGGCGACAACCAGGTCACCGTGTCGGTCTTCAGCAGCAGCTGACGCCGCCGCGGTCACCCGCTGACCAGCGACGCCAGCGCCCAGACCGCGGCGACCAGCCCGATTCCGGCGTAGACGGCGCTGCGCACCACCGGTGCCCGCTCCAAGCTCGTGTCTTCGAGCTGCTTCGCCGGCGGCTTGACGATCGCGAGCGCGTTCCCGACGAACAGCGCGCCGCCGAACGCCAGCACGAGCCAGGCGAGGAGATCTTCACCGAGAAACATGTCCACAGGATGCCGCCTCCTATGCTCGTTCGGTGCCACGCGGCGGACTGCTCGGTGAGATCCGGAACCCCGCCCAACTCGTCGTCGGGGCGTTCAGCGCATTCATCCTCTTCGGCACCGCATTGCTGTGGCTGCCCATCGCCGCCGACGGGCCCGGCCACATCGGTCTGGAGGACGCACTCTTCACGTCCACGTCGGCGGTCACGGTGACGGGCCTGGCCTCGACCGACATCTCACGCTTCTCGCTGTTCGGCGAACTCGTCATCATGATGCTGATCCAGGTCGGCGGTTTCGGCATCATGACGATCGGCTCGGTGCTCGCGATCGTCGCCTCGCACCGCGTCGGGCTGCGCCAGCGGATGCTGGCCCAAGCCGAGATCGGTGCGGTCGACATGGGTGACCTGCGCCGCCTGATCCTGGCGATCGCCAGGATCACCGTCGTCGTCGAGGCGGTGCTCGCACTGATCCTCTTCGCGCGGTTCTGGCAGGCCGGCTACGAGGACGGACCGATCGCATCCGCCTACTCCGGCATCTTCCATTCGATCTCATCGTTCAACAACGCCGGGTTCTCGCTGTACTCGGACAGCCTCGACCGCTTCGTCACCGATGCCGTCGTGGTGCTCAGCGTGTCGGTGGGCTTCATCATCGGCGGCTTCGGCTTCCCGATCCTCGTCGAGTTCTGGCAGCGCGGCGCCGCACGACGCTCGGCGGTGCGCCGCCCCGCCCACTGGTCGCTGCACACCAAGATCACCCTGTTGACCACCGGCGCACTGCTGGTGTTCGGCCCCCTGGTGGTGATGACGTTCGAGTGGACGAACCCCGCGACGCTCGGCCCCCTCGACACGATCGACAAGATGCTCGCCGGCTGGTTCCAGGGCGTGACGCCGAGGACCGCCGGCTTCAACACGATCGACATCGGCGGTATGAACGAGCCGACGCTGCTCGTGATCACGACGCTGATGTTCATCGGCGCCGGCCCGGCGTCGACGGCCGGCGGCATCAAGGTCACCACGTTCGCCGTCCTCGGCTTCGTGTTGTGGTCCGAGGTGCGCGGGCGCACCGACATGAACGTGTTCAACCGGCGGCTACCCACGAACCTGATCCGCCAGGCGCTGACGATCGCCCTGCTCGCAATCGGCCTGGTCGTCGGTGCCACACTCGTGCTGATGAGCGTCGAGGATCTGTCGCTCACGCCCGCCCTGTTCGAGATCACCTCGGCGTTCGGCACGGTCGGACTCTCCACCGGCGTCACCGGCACGATCGGTGCGTCCGGACATCTCCTGCTGGTGATCGTGATGTTGGCCGGCCGTGTCGGGCCGGTCACGTTCGTCACCGCGCTCGCGTTGCGCGAGCGCGTCCCGTCCTATCGTTATCCCGAGGAGCGACCGATCATTGGCTGACAGAACTCTCCACACGATGCTGGGCGGTCTGCGCCCACAGGTCCAACACCGAGGCGAGATCATCGTCATCGGGTTGGGCCGCTTCGGGTCGTCGCTCGCCTCGACCCTGATCGACATGGGCCACGAGGTGCTCGGCATCGACGCCGACGAACTGCGCGTCCAACAACACGCCGAGTTCCTCACCCACGTCGCCCAAGCCGACACCACCAACGAGAAGACACTGCGTCAGCTCGGCGTTGCGGACGCCGTCACCGCCGTCGTTGCGATCGGCGCCGACGTCGAGGCGAGCGTGCTCACCACGGGTGCACTCGTCGACATCGGCGTGCCCAACATCTGGGCGAAGGCACTCACCGAATCGCACGGCCGCATCCTCCAGCGCGTCGGCGCGCATCACGTCGTCTTCCCCGAAGCCGAGATGGGCAGCCGCGTGGCCCGCCTCGTGACCGGGGCGCTGATCGAGTACTTCGCGCTCGACGACGACTTCGTGCTGATCGAGACGCAGGTCCCGCGCAATCTCGCGGGCAGGAAGCTCGGCGACACCGATCTGCGCGCCAACTACAAGGTCACCGTGGTGTGCATCAAACCCGAGGGACAGGCCTTCACATACGCGGAGAGCGCCACCGTGCTCGGCGAACACGACCTGATCGTGGTCGCCGGTCACCGGGGCGACATCGAACGCTTCGCCGACACCGAGACCTGAGCCCCCGAAATTTCGTCGCTCCGCCGAGCTGACCCGGCGGGCTCCGGGTCTCGCCGCGTCATCGACGAGCGCGAGACTGGCGCATGGCTGACTACGACCTGATCATCCGGGGCGGTTCGCTCATCGACGGAACCGGCGCCGACCCCCGCACGGCCGACGTCGGTGTGATCGGCGGCCGCATCGTCGAGGTCGGCCGGGTGAGCGGCAACACCGATCGTGAGATCGAGGCCGACGGTGCGCTCGTCATCCCGGGCATCGTTGACATCCACTCGCACTACGACGGACAGGCCACGTGGGACGAGCGCCTGCAACCGTCGTCGTGGCACGGCGTCACGACCGTGGTGACCGGCAACTGCGGTGTCGGGTTCGCACCCGTGCACGACGCCGATCACGACAAGCTCATCGAACTGATGGAGGGCGTCGAGGACATCCCGGGCGCCGCGCTGCACGAGGGACTGAAATGGAACTGGAACTCGTTCGGCGAGTTCCTCAATGCCGTCGACTCGATCCCTCACGACATCGACGTCGCCATGCAGGTACCGCACGGCGCCCTGCGCCTCAACGTGATGGGCCAACGCGGCGCCGACCACGAAGACGCCACCCCCGACGACATCGCCGCGATGGCCGAACTCGCCCGACAGGGCATCGAGGCCGGCGCGCTCGGCTTCAGCACCAGCCGCACCCGCAACCACAAGACCTCCACCGGCGCCTACACCCCGACGTTGACTGCGGCGCCCGACGAGCTGATCGGCATCGCGCAGGGCGTCGGCGCAACGGGCACCGGCGTGTTGCAGGTGGTGTCGGACTTCCTCGATCCCGACGGCGAGTTCGCGATGCTGCGCGAGATGGTCGCCACGTCGGGACGTCCGATGTCGGTCTCGATCGCCCGCAACCCGATGGTGCCCGACGCCTTCCGGGGACTGCTCGACCATCTGACGGCGGCCAACGCCGACGGCCTCGTGATGACCGGTCAGGTGGCGCCCCGCGCGGTGGGGCTGATCCTGGGCCTCGAGTGCACCCTCAACCCGTTCCTCACCAACCCCGTGTACCGCGAGATCGCCGACCGGCCGCTGGCCGAGCGGGTGGCTGCGCTGCGCGACGCCGACGTCCGAGCACGCCTGCTCGCCGAGGCGGCCGAACGGACGCGAGAGAAGCTCGGCGGGAACCTGATCGGCCGCTTCGATCTGCTGTTCGAGATGGGCGACGAACCCGACTACGAGCCGTCCCTCGACGCTTCGATCGAGGCGACCGCCAGGCGTTCGGGCCGCAGCTCGGAAGAGGTCGCCCTCGACGCGATGCTCGCCGACGACGGGCACGGCCTGCTCTACCTCCCGTTCCTCAACTACGTCGACGGCAGCCTCGACGGCTGCCACGAGATGCTGACCCATCCGTACACCGTGCCCGGCCTCGGCGACGGCGGCGCCCACGTCGGCACGATCTGCGACGGCAGCTTCCCCACCACCCTGCTCGCCTACTGGGGACGCGACCGCGACCACGACCGCATCGCGCTCCCCTTCCTCGTGCAACGCCACTGCCGCGACACCGCCCGCACCGTCGGGCTGCTCGACCGCGGCGTGATCGCCCCCGGCTACCGGGCCGACCTCAACGTGGTCGACTTCGACCGGCTGCGACTGCACAAGCCCGAGATCGTGCACGACCTGCCGGCCAACGGCCGGCGGCTGCTGCAACGTGCCGACGGTTGGCGTCACACGATCGTCGCCGGTCAGGAGACCTATCGAGACGGCGTCGCCACCGACGCCCTTCCCGGCCGCCTCGTGCGCGGGGCCAAGAGCGCACCGAACGGAGCCTGAGATGACCACCACCGACAATCCGACCGGCATCGTGGAGCTGGAAGCGCACGCCAACTGGCGGGCATCCGACATCGGCGACAGCGAAGACTGGACACTGCGGCTGACCGACGCCGACCACGCCGAGCTCGACGCTGCGCTCGCACACGCCCGCTCGATCACCCACGACGTGCTCGAGGTGACCGCCGACGACTTTCCCCTGCCGACACTCGAACCGCGGCTCGCTTCGATGGCCGACGAGTTGGTCAACGGTCGCGGGTTCGCCCGCATCGCGGCACTCGACGTCGGCCGGCTCGGAGCCGAGGATGCGTCATGGGCCTACTGGGGTATCGGCATGCACCTCGGCGAGCCGTGGCCGCAGAACGCGAAGGGTCATCTGCTCGGCGACGTGAAGGACCAGGGCAAGGCACCGGACGATCCGACGGCGCGCGGCAACGAGATCGGCGGCCATCCGCTGGGCTTCCACAGCGACGGTTCCGACCTGGTGGGACTGCTGTGCATCGACAGCGGCGTCAGCGGCGGCGAGAGTCTGGTCGCCAATGCCGTCGGTGCCCACAACGCACTCGTGCGCTCACGCCCCGATCTCGCTGCCGTGCTCTACGAGGCCCTGCCGTACGACTTCCGCGGCGAGCAGCGAGCAGGCGGCCAGCCCTTCTACTCGGTTCCGGCGTTCACTCGTCACACCGGTCCGACCGGCGATCGGCTGTTCGTGCGCTACATCCGCCCGTTCATCCAGGCGTCGCAACGGCACGCCGACGCTCCTCGGCTCACCGATGCCCAGATCGAGGCGATGGACGCGTACGACGTGCTGATCAACGACCCCGACAACCAGGTCGAGATGGCGCTGCGCCCCGGCGACATCCAGTTCGTCAACAACTACCACGTCCTCCACGGGCGACGGCGATACGTCGACGACACCGACGCCGGCCGGGTGCGATGGCTGAAGCGTCTCTGGCTGGCCACCGACATCCTCGGCCCCGACGATCGACCCGCCCGCTTCCAACGTGCCGGTGCGATGGGTCATTGGGGCGCCCGCCGGACACGCGCCTGATCCCGGCGAGCGCGATGACCACGCTCGAACGATCGGACTCATTGGACGCAGCAGTCGTCCGTGCCCGTCAGCGCTACGCCGACGCCCACCGCGTCAGCGCCTCGTGGGCCCGGCGCGCCACCGACGTCCTTCCCGGGGGCAACACGCGGTCGGTGCTGCACTTCGATCCCTTCCCGTTCCGGGTCGCATCCGCCGACGGCCGGTCTCTCGTCGACGTCGACGGTCACCGCTACGTCGACCTACTCGGCAACTACACCGCCGGACTGCTGGGTCATTCTCCTGCGGCGGTGCGAGCGGCGGCGCACGAGGCCATCGACGGCGGCTGGGCGCTCGGTGCCGTCCACCCGAACGAGGTCCGCCTCGCCGAGCTGATCGCCGGACGGTTTGCGTCGATCGAGCAGGTGCGCTTCACGAACTCGGGAACCGAGGCGAACCTGATGGCGCTCGCGGTCGCGACGAACCACACCGGGCGACGACGGGTGCTCGTCTTCGACGGCGGCTACCACGGCGGAGTGCTGACGTTCGCCGGTCACCGTGACGTCAACGTGCCGCACGACTGGATCGTGTCGACGTACAACGACATCGGGGCCGTCGACGCCGTCTTCGACGAGCACGGCGAGACGATCGCCGGCGTGCTCGTCGAGCCGCTCCAGGGGTCGGCCGGATGCCTGCCCGCCGACCCCGACTTCCTCCGTGCGCTGCGTCACCGGTGCGACGACGCCGGCGCACTGCTGATCTTCGACGAGGTGATGACGTCCCGACTGGCGCTGGGCGGCATGCAGGAAGTGCTCGGGATCGCTCCCGACCTGACGACGCTGGGCAAGTATCTCGCCGGCGGCTTCACCTTCGGCGCCTTCGGAGGACGCCGCGAGCTGATGGCGGCGTTCGACACCGGTTCCGGCGGCCGTCTCGGCCATGCGGGCACCTTCAACAACAACGTCGTGTCGATGGCCGCGGGTGTGGCCACCCTCACCGAGGTGCTCACCGCGGAGGTGCTCGCGGCGACGAACGATCGGGGCGAGCGCCTGCGCACCGACGTCGACGCCGCGTTCCGGCGCCACGGCCTGCCGATGTGCGCTACCGGGGCGGGGTCGCTGATGAACCTCCACGGCATCGCCGGACCGGTGACGTCGGTCGACGATCTTCGCTCTGCGGACGACCGCTGGAAGGAGCTGCTGTTCTTCGCTGCGCTCGAAACCGGCTTCTACATCGCCCGGCGGGGATTCATCGCCCTGTCGATCGAGATCACCGACGACGACGTCGACGGGTTCGTCTCGTTCGTCGACCGCTGGGCGAGCGCTGTGGGCCGCATGCCACGGGACTGACCCCGAATCGTGCGTCAGAGTTCGTCGAGGATCTGCTGACGTTTGGTCGCGTACTCGGCGTCGTCGATGAGTCCCTGCGCCTTCAGGTCTTCGAGGGCGGCGAGCCGGTCGGTCGCCGATGGAGGCGCGGGAGTTCCCGACGCCGGCTCGGCGTGTTCGCGCATCGCCTTCGCCAGCGAGGCGGCATCACGGTCGGAGTCCCGCTGCTCATCGGCCTCGACCTGCGCGAAGATCAGGGCGCGAACGTGCTCGGGGTCGGGAATGTTCTCGAACACCGAGTCGCCCGTCTCACCGGCGGACTCGATCGTGACGACGCCATTGTTCAGCATCCGGGCGATCATCGACTGCTCGGAGTTGACGTTGTTGATGCGGTTGAGCGGAATCGAGACGCCACGACGACGGATGACACCGCTCTGATAGGCCACCCGTTGATCGGTGATCGCGAACCGGGTCGTCTGCCACTGCACGAACTCCACGACGACGTCGACGAGGAGCACGATGAAGGCGACGAGCGTGACCCAACCGATCACGCTGTTGAGCCAGTCGACGTCGACGGACCACAACAGCACCAGCAGCGCGACGATGCCCAGAGCTGCCACCACCTGTTTCCAGAAGTAGAACCAGTGAGGATTCGACGCCAGGATCATCTTCTCGTTGGGCATCAATTCGATGTCGGGACCGAACATGGCGCGAACTGTACTTCGTCGCGGTGATCAGGCGATCATGCGCGTGATGGCCGTCGCCGCCGATGCCAGCACGATGACGACGACGAACGGCAGACGCCGCCACAACGCCACCCCGGCCACGACGAGGCCGACCAGCCGAGCGTCGATCACGATCTCACTCCCATCGCCGACGGTCGACACGATCGCCAGCGCTGCGAGCAGTGCAGCGGGCAGGAGGTCGACCACGTGCTGCACCCGCAGGGGCAGCGCACGGTCCCCGAGCACCAGGGGACCCGCCGACTTCAGCGCGAACGTTCCCAGGCTCATCACGATCAGCACGATGGTCGCATCGCTCACGGCGCCGCTCCGGTCCCGGACATCGATCCATCACCCGATCCCGGATCCGGATGTCCCCGCCTGCTCCGAGACGCCAGGACGCCGAGCATCGACGCCAGGATCGGGACACCGGGAGGAGCGAACGGGATCAGGACCAGTGCGATGAGCGCTCCGACGATGGCCGTGCGCCGCTGCGGCGCCGATGACAGGCGCGGCCACAACAGTGCGAGGAAGGCTGCGGGTCCTGCTGCGTCGAGGCCCAGTTCGGTGATCAGGTCGCCCGCCCCGGCGAATGCGACGTGGCCGAGGATCGTCGTCAGGTTCCACACGACGAACACCCCGAGTCCCGCGACCAAGTAGCCGTAGCGTCGCCAGCGTTGCTCGATCTGAGCGGCACCGACCGCCGTCGACTCGTCGATCATCAGCTGCGACATCGCCGCTCGCTGCCACCACGCACCGAACAGTGCGGGAGCCATGATCACGCCGAAGGCCAGCGAACGAACGTTGAGCAGCAGTCCGGCGACCGCCGCAGAGGCGATCGATCCGCCGTCACCGAGGATCTCGACGGCGGCGAACTGCGAGCTGCCGCCGAACACGAGGGCCGAGTACCCCACCGCCTGCAGCAGGGAGAGTCCGGCGGTCGCAGCGGCCGCACCGAAGACGACACCGAACGGTGCCACCGCAGCGACGATCGAGGCCGCCTGCCGATGAATTGTTCGCCGGCGCGCTGCGTCGTCGACCTCCTCCACGGTGCGCAGTCTGGCGCCGCTAGCGTCGGACGGCGTGGTCGTGACGGGTGGTGACGGTGCTCGGTCCGTGCGTCGGCCGGCGGCGTCGTTCAAGGTCCGCCGGCGATCGCTGTCCCCGAAGCGTCAGGCGGAGTTCGACGAGTGGATCGTGCGATGGGGTCTCGACGTGGAGGGCCCGACGCTCGACTGGTCCGAGGTCTTCGGTCGTGACGGCGAGGTCGTGCTCGACATCGGCTTCGGCCACGGCGAGTCCACCATCGAAATGGCGGCCAACCAACCGGACCTCGACGTCATCGGCGTCGAGGTCCACACGCCCGGCGTCGTCACCGTGCTCGATGCCATCGAGCACCGCGGTCTGCACCACATCCGCGTGGTGCACGGCGACCTGCTCGCGTTCCTCGACCGGATCCCGTCGGGCTCACTCGCCGCCGTTCGCATCTACTTCCCCGATCCGTGGACGAAACGGCGGAACTTCCATCGCCGCCTCGTGGCCCCGGACGTCGTCACCGCACTGACCGACCGCCTGCGCATCGGCGGGCAATTGCACCTCGCCACCGACATCGCCGACTACGCCACCACGATGCAACAGGTCTGCGACGCCGAGCCCCGGTTGAGCGGCGGCGTGATCGCCCGTCCCGACTGGCGCCCGCTGACCCGCTTCGAACAGCGTGGCCTCGACGCCGGCCGCTCCCCCACCGATCTGCTCTACACGCGCGTCTGACCGACGACCCGCGCCGGCGTCGTCGCGCTCGAGTTCCTCGAACGTGTCGATGCGCCGGATCGAGGGGAACACCACGGCGAAGCTCGCTGCGATCGCCACCGTGATCAAGCCACCACCGGCGATCGCCCACGGCACACCGAACATCCGGGCCGCCACCCCGCTCTCGAAGGCACCCAACTCGTTGGATGCACCGATGAAGACCCCTTCGACTGCACTGACCCGGCCGAGTTGGTCATCGGGGGTCACCAGGGGAACGATCGAGCCGCGGATGAACATCGACACCATGTCGGCGGCCGAGATCACCACCAGCGCAACGAACGCGACCGCGTAGTTGCGTGTGAGTCCGAACACCATCGTGCCCAACCCGAAGATCGCGACGACGCTCAGCAGTGTCGGACCGACCCTGCGGGTGATGGGGCGAGTGGCCAGCCAGATCGCCATGACCGCGGCGCCGATACCGGGCGCTGCCCGCAGCCAGCCGTACGCGATGTCGCCAACGCCCAGGCGTTCGCTCGCGACGACCGGGATGAGCGCGATCGCCCCGCCGAACAGGACGGCGAAGAGGTCGAGCGAGATCGTGCCGAGCACGACCGGGGTCCGTCGAACGAATCGCAGTCCCTCCAAGGCGGTGTGCAGCGTCGGTCGATCGGTGATGCGCTCGGGTTCACGGGCGTAGACGATCGTCAGGATCGGGATGATCGCCGCGAACTCGAGCGCCGCCGCCAGCGCGTACGCCTCGCCGGGGCCGACGGAATAGAGGAATCCGCCGATCACCGGTCCAACGATCGCCGACGCGGTGAAGGTCGCGGTCCAGAGCGCAACGACCTGGGGAAACAATTCCGGGGGCGTGAGCAACGGTGCGATCGACCGGCGGGACGGGCCGATCATGGCGTCCGCCGCACCGAACACGAAGGCGATGGCGAACAGCGGCCACACCGTTCCCGGGGCGATTGCGCTGTACGCCAGGAACGCGAGAGCGCACCCGACGCGGCCGAGCAGGAACAGCGCCGTCACGCGTCGTCGATCGAAACGGTCGGCAACCCAACCGCTGACGAGGACGAGCAGCACCGCCGGCACGAACTGGGCGAGCCCGATGAAGCCGATGTCGAGGGCGTTGCCGGAGACATCGAACGTCTGCTTGAACAGCACCGTCACGAGGATGTTCAGCCCCACCGCCGCCAGCGCCGTCGACAGCAGGTACCGGCGCACGGCCGGGTACCGCAGGACGTCACGAGCGTTGGCCACCGGCGAAACCTATCGACGTGATGGTCACGGTGGCATGGTCTGCACCTTCGGCCCGGGCGACCTCTCACACACTTCGTTGCGGCCGCAAGAATCATCGAGTATCCTGGCGAGATGGCCGGAGCACTCCTGCAGACGTTTCCCCTCGGCACGCAGTGGCCCACGATCGACCCCTTCCTCTTCTGTGCGCACCACCGCGACGACTACCCGACGGGCACCGTCGATCTCGGTCCCGATGCGCCGCTCGACGGACGCGACATCGGCATGGACTTCGCAGGCGTCGACGGATGGAACATGTACCACGGTTCCCAGGTGCCCGGCTTCCCGCAGCACCCTCATCGTGGATTCGAGACGGTCACCTACGTACGCACCGGATTCTGCGACCACAGCGACTCGCTCGGTGCGACCGCACGGTTCGGGCGCGGCGACACGCAATGGATGACCGCCGGCAAGGGCATCGTCCACTGCGAGATGTTCCCCCTGCTGTCCGCCGATTCCCCCAACCCGCTCGAGCTGTTCCAGATCTGGCTGAATCTCCCCGCCGCCGACAAGATGGTCGAGCCGTACTTCACGATGCTCTGGAGCCACGACACCCCCACGGTGGTCGTCGCCTCCGATGACGGCACTGCGCTCGTGGACATCACGGTGATCGCAGGGTCCCTCGACAATGCCGAGGCGCCGACCCCACCACCGAACTCGTGGGCGGCCAAGGCCGACGCCGACGTGGCGATCTGGCATCTGCGGTTCGATCCCGGTGCGCGCTGGACGATTCCCGCTGCCGGACCCGAGTCGCACCGCCTGCTGTATGCGTTCGCCGGTTCGTGGTTGACGGTCGACGGCCAACGACTCGACGCCGGCAAGGGTGCGGCGATCGACCCGAGCCGACCGTTGGAGCTCGTCGCCGGTGGCGACGGTGTCGAGTGCATGGTGCTGCAGGCCCGCCCGATCGGTGAGCCGGTCGCGCAGTACGGGCCGTTCGTCATGAACACCCAGGCCGAGATCCAGCAGGCCTTCGAGGACTACCGCCGCACCCAGTTCGGTGGGTGGCCGTGGGGTTCCGACGATCCCGATCACGGTCCCGAGCCTCACCGGTTTGCCCGCCACGCCGACGGACGCGTCGAGCAGTTCGACGTCCAGCCCACCCCCGCTCCCACCGCCTGATCCCGACGCCCGAACGTTTGCGTTGCATTCTGGGTGGGACGGTCACTGTTCTGTCGCGGGACATGGTGGACACTTATGTCGCGGGACATGGTTGACAGTCATGAGGCTATGCGTTGTTGGCGGGGGCCGCCGCGTTTGTTGCCGGAGGGTTGATAGGTGCGGGTCGGGTCGATGGTGAGATGGCGAACGAGGTGATCGTTGATGAACACGCTGGCGTGGGTGGTGTCGGTGATCACGACGGTGTCGCAGCGGCGTATCGACTGCCGATGTTGATGATGAGGTTGTTGACGTGCACGTTGCCGCGATCGTCGGCTTGGGCGTGGCGTCGTAGATCGCCAGCGAACACCGGGTGCTCGAGTGGCTCGTCGGCCGGTGTTGCTGCGGTGCTGGCGCGGAATCGTTCGATGGGGATCTGTCGGCCGATGCCTTGATGCGGGCGTTCATGGTTGTAGATCCGGCAGAACTCGTCGAGCTGGGCTTGGAGCTCGACGAGATCAGCAGCGAGGGGTTGCTTGCGTAACCATTTCTTCAGCGTCTGCTGGAACCGTTCGACTTTGCCGGTGGTCTGCGGATGATAGGGACGACCGTTGAACGGCCGGATCCCGGCATCGCGCAGCTTGGACTCGAAGAGCACTTCGAACCCGCGGAGCTTGCCCGAAAAGCACAGTCCGTTGTCCGACAACACCCCCGAGGGCAGCCCGAAGACTTGTGCTGCCTGGCAGAACGTGGTCCACGCCTCGACGGTCGTTGCTTCGTTGACGCAACGAGACCTCGCCGCCACACGCGAGTGATCGTCGACGATGTTGAAGATCTTCACAAGCCCTGTCGCGATCACCCAGTCCATCGCGTCGATCTGCCACCACTCGTTCGGTCGTGGCGCTTCGAAACGCCGCCACGACGTCTTTGGCCGTTTCTTCGGCTGCGCGGTGACTTGGCCACGCTCGACGAGGATGCGATGAATCGTCGACGCCGCCGGCACCTGCGCGTTCAAATCCTTCGCTCGGCCGAGATGCCATTGGATCGTGGTCGCTCCATGATCCAAACCGGCATCACCGAGCTCTTTGCGCAGCTTCACGATGCGTTCTTGCACCTCCAGACTCGTCGCGTTCGGCGACGACAACGGTCGACGCGACTTCGGCTCGAGGCCTTCGAGTCCACCGCGGCGATACCTCGCCAACTGGTTGTAAAAGAACTGACGCGACACACCCGCCTGCGCACACACCTGAGCCACGTTCACCCGACCGCCGTCAGCCTTCGCGATCACCGAAGAGATCACCTTCATCGAAACCACCTTGCCTGCCATGACCGACCACGATCACAGCCACCAGGTGTCCACCATGTTCCGCGACATCAACTGTCAACGATGTCCCCGGAAAGAACAGGTGGGACGGTCCACCCAAATCCGCACACAAACGTGGTTGAGCTGACCGCCCGAACGTTTGCGTTGCATTCTGGGCGGCGCGGTCCGCCCAAATCCGCACACAAGCGTGGTTGGGGGTTGGTTGGCGCGAGACTCGGGGGCATGGACAACACCGGATGGGACGAGCGGTATTCGACGAGCGAGCTGATCTGGACCGGGCGGGCCAACCAGTTCGTGGAGGCCCACCTCGCCGACCTCGAGCCGGGCACCGCGATCGACCTGGGTGCCGGCGAGGGACGCAACGCCGTGTGGCTGGCGAGTCGAGGATGGACGGTCACTGCGGTCGACTTCTCCCAGGTCGGCCTCGACAAGGCCGACCGGCTCGCCGCCGAGCACGGCGTCGAGGTCACCACGGCGTGCGCCGACGCCACGACCTACAGCCCGGCGACACCCGTCGACCTCGTCGTCGTGTCGTACCTGCAACTGCCGTCCGACCAGCAGCGGACCGTCCTCGAGCATGCCGCAACGTGGCTGAACACCGGCGGGACGCTGTTCGTGATCGCACATGACCGCTCGAACGTCGAGCACGGTTTCGGCGGTCCGCCGTCGGAGGACGTCTGCTACACCGTCGACGACACCGTCGCCGCTCTGGCTGGACTCGACGTCACGACGGCCGAGATCGCCGAGCGCCACGTCGACACCCCCGACGGCACGAAGGTCGCACTCGACACGCTGGTCATCGCGCGGCGGCCGCTCTGAGTTCGAGCGCTCGCGCCGCTGCCATGTTGCCGGCCGGCGCCGTCACGGTGAGGTGACCCATCTTGCGCCCCGGCCTCGGCTGCGACTTGCCGTAGAGGTGCAGCTTGGCGTGTGGGTCGTCGAACACCACGCTCCAGTCCGGATCGCCCCGCTCCCACAGGTCGCCGAGCAGGTTCACCATCGCGATCGCCGGTGCGGTCATCGCGGTCGACCCGAGTCCGAGCCCGCACACGGCTCGGACCTGCTGTTCGTACTGGCTCGTGACGCTCGCGTCGAGCGTCCAGTGGCCGCTGTTGTGTGGGCGCGGTGCGAGTTCGTTGACCAGGAGTTCGCCGCCGACCACGAACAGTTCGACGGCGAGCACCCCGACGTAGCCCAGTGCATCGGCGATCGCCATCGCCAGACCCATCGCTCGGTCGGCGAGCTTCGCCGGCACCGCCGCCGGCACGACCGAGAGGTCGAGGATCCCGTCGACGTGACGGTTCTCGGCGACCGGCCAGGACTCGACGTCACCGGACGCCGTGCGGCCGACGATGACGCTGAGTTCGGTGTCGAGCTCGAGACGCTGCTCGACCACACATTCGACACCGCCCAGTTCCGCCCACGCCGCGAGCGTTTCGGCAACGCCTGTCACCGAACGCTGTCCTTTGCCGTCGTAGCCGAGACGGGCGGTCTTGACGATCGCACCGGCGTCGACGAGCGACGGGTCGACGACCGGATCGTCACCCCGCAGGATGTGGTGGTGGCCGACGGGGAAGCCGTTGTCGACGAGGAATCCCTTCTCGGCGATCCGGTCCTGCGCGATCCGCACGGCCGACGGCGCCGGGGCCACGACCAGGGTGGCCGCCAGTACCTCGAGTGCGTCGGCCGGTGGATTCTCGAACTCGGTCGTCACCGCATCGCATTCGAACGCGAGGCGGCGCAACGCCTCGGGATCGTCGTAGGCGGCAACGAGATGTTCGTGGGCGAGCAGGCCCGCCGGTGCCGACGGATCCGGGTCGAGCACCATCGTGCGGTACCCCATCGAGGCGGCGGCCATCACGGCGTAGCGGCCGAGTTGCCCGCCCCCGAGAATGCCCAACGTGGCCGGAGGCACGATCGCCCTCGTGGTCATGATTCGCCGGGTCGCGGCAGTGGTGACGATGCGGCGGCGTCACGGCGCTCTGCACGGTAGGTGTCGAGTGCGGTCGCCAGTGCCGAATCGTCGAGTGCGAGCAGCGCGACTGCGAACAACGCCGCATTGACCGCTCCGGCGTCGCCGATCGCGAACGTCGCCACCGGGACACCGGCGGGCATCTGCACGATCGAGTACAGCGAGTCCTGACCGCTCAGGTGGCGCGACGCCACCGGCACGCCGAGCACCGGCACCGTGGTCTTCGCCGCCAACATGCCCGGCAGATGAGCGGCCCCGCCGGCACCAGCGATGATCGCCCGCAGCCCGCGATCGCGCGCCGTGTCGGCGTAGGCGAACATCTCATCAGGCATCCGATGCGCGCTCACCACCTTCGCCTCGTGAGCGATCCCGAATGACTCGAGGACCTCGACGGCCTTCGCCATCGTGGGCCAGTCGCTCGCCGACCCCATGACCACACCGACGAGAGGGGACGCTGCGGGCACGTCGTCAGCGTAGGCGCACGACGCCGGACCGATTGGAATCCCCGGTTCAGACGAGCTCGCGACGCTCGCTGATCCGCAACCCGAGATACCCGGGGATGGTCGGGAACCAGTAGTTGACCAACCGGAAGAGCAGCACCGACGCCCACGCGACCGACTCGTCGACCCCGGCGCCGACGAGGACGAAGACGAGCGCAGCTTCGATCGCGCCGACACCACCCGGCGTCGGCACCGCCGATGCCACGGTGTTGGCGATCATGTAGAGCGCACCGAGTTCGGCGAACCCGATGTCGACACCGAAGGCCCAACACGCGAGCGCGAAGGCGACGATCGACGACAGCTTGGCGATCGCCTGGCCGCCGAACAGCAGGGCCAGCTTCGATGGCATCCGTGCCAGTTCGCCGAAATCGTGCCGGATCTTCTCGACGGTCGACCGCACGACGCGGATCACCCAGCGGCGCAGCTTCGGCGTCGCCGCGATCGCCGCCACCGCCACGAGGAGGGAGACGGCGAAGACGGCGACCACCGACAGGTCGGGACCCCCGCCCTCGTTCAGATCGAGTCCGCTCGTCGGTTGCGTGTTGCTGAGCAACAGGAAGAACACGAAGAAGAGGACCTGCATCACGCCGCTCGCCGCCGAGGTGAGGCCGATCGCAGCGGTGGCGACCGTCGCATCGGTGCCGCCCTTCTGCAGGTACCGGATGCGCATCGCCATGCCACCGGCGTTCATCGGGGTGAACCGGTTGAGGAACGACTGACCGAACATGATGACCGTCGCCTCGCCGAGCGCGATCGGCCGGACCACCGAACCCGCCAACGACATCGCTCCCCCGACCGTGCCGAGCAGGGTGACGATCACGAGCGGCACCAGCCAGATCCACTCGAGGCCCGACATGGCATCGGCGATGTCCGACCAGTTGCTGACGAGCGTGAGGACGAAGAACGCCAGGACGCCGAACCCCACCCAGCTCAGGATCTTGGCGAAGCTGATCCGCTCGAGTTCGGCGAGTTGGACCTCCTCGGCGTCGATGCGGTGCTGGAGACCGGCGCGGAGGTCATCGAGGAAGTGCTTCGGCTTCTTCGCCTCCCTGCGGGCATGTGCCGGCAGCGCAGGCAGTTGCAGGAACGGCAGCGTCGTCGCGAGCTCGGCCCTGGGCACCGAGCGCACCGCGGCATCGAGCGCCCGGTCGTCGCCGACCACCAGCGCCGTCGTCACGAGAAGAGAGGCACGGTCGACGGCGCGTGATTCGGCGCTGGACGCGAGCAGCGCCGTGTCGAGTCCGGTGAGGGTCGCCAGGTCGCCGTCGATGACGAGGTTGTCGGGACTGAGTGACCGATGGGCGATCCGTGACGCGTGCAGGAGTCCGACCTGTCGCCAGAGGTCGTCGAGCGCGGCATCGGTCACCTCGTCGGCACCGCACTCGCGCAGCGGTCGCCCCGGTGGTGTCGAGGACGCGACGATCGCGCTGTCACGCTCGGCCGGCGCAACCGACAGGACCTCCGGCACCCGCGCACCCGAGCGCAGCGCCATCGACGTCGCTGTGGCGAGCTGTGCGGCGCGGATCCGCGGCTTCACCGACAGCCGCTGTTCGTCGACATCGCGAACGCGTATCGACCGCATCGCCCGTGAGAACAACTCGACGTCGCGGTCGTCCTGATCGAGGTAGAGCACGTCGATCGGCTGCCCGTTCGTCACCCCCCGGTACGAACGGCGCCCCGGCGCCGTCGCCTCGTCACCGAGTTCGTCGACGTCGAATCCGGCGGCCGCCAGCCCTGCGCGGAGCGTGGCCGAGCCGGGTCGTCGCTGCGGGGACCCGAAGATCGCCAGCGCGGCGGACCCGATGGTGCTGCCGAGGGCCAAGGTGACCGCGATGCTGACCGGCGCCTGCGTTGCTGTGAAGAGCCGGACCAACGACGCGATCACCACGGCCGTCCACGCCGCGCGCCTCCACGGGCTCGTCATCATCGGTGACGCAGCCGCGGCACCGGCGACGAGCGCCGCCAGGTAGGCGGTCGACGGGAAGTCGCTGGCAAGGAACGAGTTGGAGGGCAGATCGGTGATCGTGGCCGGAGGCGCCGCCCGGTTGAGCCAGTCCGTGAGGAGCACCATCACGACCCCGCCGGTGACCGCGGCGCCGACGACCAGCAACGCGACCTGGCGGATCCGACTCCGCAACAGCCAGACCACGATCACGATCGGGATCGTGACGATCATGATCTGCGCCACGCCCACGAGGGCGTAGCGCACGCTGCCGGGCATGCGGACGAACATCCGGACCAGATCGGCGGACAGGTTGGTGAGTGCGTCCGGGAAGACGGCCGTGATCAGCAGGACGACGCCCAACAGGCAGACCAGCAGGACCAGCCGCGCCACGTCGACGGGATGCCGTTGCCAATCGCGACGATCGCGTTCGCGCAGTGCGACCGCATCGACCGTCGTGCTCACCCCACCAGCATGGCGCACTGCCGGCGCCGGCGGCCGAATCCGTCGCTGTCGGGCCCGGGCGCGCAGATCAGCCGAGCACGTCGCCGAGGGCGGCCACGGCACGGTCGACGTCGTTGGGCGACGTGTAGTGCACGAACGACAGCCTCACGACTCCCCGATCGGGGTTGATGCCGAGGCCGTCGAGCACCCGTGCTGCGTAGTAGTGCCCCGAGCTGGTCTGGACACCGCGCTCGACGAGCGCGTGGGCGATGTCCTGCGGATCGTGCGCGAGCGGGTCGAAGGCGATGGTCGGGCACCGGTGACCGTCGACGGCGTCGAGCGTCGCCGGGCCCAGGAGCCGCACGTCGTCACGGTCGGCGAGCGCCTGGAGCAGCCGCGGCGCGAGGTGGTCCTCGTGGGCCCGCCAGAGCGTCGACGCCCCGGCCGACGCGACGCGCAGATCATCGGTCGGCGAGCCGCCGTGGTGACGATGGAACGCCTCGACGTAGTCGAGCACGGCGCCTGCCGACGCCACCTGGGCATGGTCGGGACCGGCCGGGTTCAGACGCTTGTCGGCGACGGCGTCGTTGAAGAAGTGGCTCTGGTTCGGGAGCTCGGCCATCAGACCGGCTCGAACGACCATCAGGCCCTGGTGCACGGAGTAGGTCTTGTAGAGGCTGAAGAGGTAAACGTCGGCGCCGATGGCACCCACGTCCGGGATCGTGTGCGGCGCGAACGACACGCCATCGACGATCACCCGGGCACCGACGCCGTGGGCGAGCCGGGTGATGGTCCTGACGTCGTTCTCCGAGCCGACGATGTTCGACGCGTGCGGCACGGTGACCAGCCCGGTCCGCTCGCCGAGCAGGGCGTCGAACTGTTCGATGTCGAGCAGGCCGGTCTCGGGGTCGGTCGTCCACTCCTTGACCGTGCAGCCGACCCGCTCGGCGATGCGACGGATCGCCCCGGTGTTGGCCTCGTGGTCCTGATTGGTGACGATCACCTCGTTGCCGGGCTCGAGCACATCTGCGAAGGCGTGGGCGAGCACGTAGGTGTTCGCCGACGTCGACGGTCCGAACACCACCTCGCGCGCCTCGACGCCGAGTGCTTCGGCCCAACGCTCCCGGGAACCATCCATCAGCTCACCGGCGCGCCGTGACGACGCGAAGTCGCCGTAGGGCTGCACCTTGAGGTCGGTGTAGTACTCACCGAGCGCGTCGATGGTCTGGCGGCAGGCGAACGAGCCACCGGCATTCTCGAAGAACGACTGGCCGTCGTTGATCGGCCGCGAGAAGGCAGGGAAGCTGGCACGGACGAAGTCGAGGTCGAGCTGCACGTCGCTCACGGTAACTGCACCGCTCGCCCGCCGCCTCCCGTCCGAAATGTCGCGATGTCGTCCCGCCCACCGCAACGGTCCGGCGACATTCGCGTCTGCGGTGCATGATGGTGCGGTGCCCATCGAACCGACGACCACGTCCGAGCTGATCACACCGGCGCTGCTGGTCGACGTCCCGACGTTCAACCGCAATCTCGCGGCGATGGATGCGGTGCTGCCCGGCCCCAGGCTGCGCCCGCACGTCAAGGCGTTCAAGTCGACCGACATGGCCAAGCGCCTCGACGCCGACGGTCACCACGGTTTCTGTGCCGCCACGCCGCGAGAGATCGAAGGGCTGGTGGCTGCCGGATTGACCGCCGACCTGCTGCTCGCCAACGAGACGCTCGACACCGCTCGCCTCGGCGCACTCGCCGACCAGGCGAACATCACGGTGTCCATCGACTCCGACGAGACCCTCGACGCAGCGATCGCCGGCGGCATCCGCTCGGTCCTCGTCGACGTCGACGTGGGGCTCCCCCGCTGCGGCTGTGACGTGGACGACTCGGGCCGGCTCGCCGACCGCGCCCGCTCCGCCGGCCTCGACGTTCGCGGCGTGATGGGTTACGAGGGGCACCTGATGATGGTGCACGACCGCGAAGCGAAGCGCGAGAAGGTCGAAGCGGCGATGGCCACCCTGCTGCAGGCGCACGAGATGGTCGGCGGCGACATCGTGTCGGGCGGCGGTACCGGCACGTGGGACGTCAACACGTGGTGCACCGAGATCCAGGCCGGCTCCTACACCCTGATGGACACCCAGTACGACGAGCTCGACGTGCCCTTCGAGAAGGCACTGTCGGTGCTGGCCACCGTGATCTCGACCAGCTCGAAGGGCTGGATCATCGCCGACTGCGGGCTCAAGGCACTGGGGATGGACCATGGCAACCCGTCGTGGGACGGCGGCGACGTCTTCTTCTGCTCCGACGAGCACATCACGTTGCTGCCACGCGAGCTGAGCGACTGGAAGGTGGGCGACCGCGTCCGCGTCTGGCCGTCACACGTCGACCCGACCGTCGCCCGCCACGAACAGTTCTGGCTGGTCGAGGGCGACGGCATCGTCGAGCGCTGGCCGATCGACCTGCGCCACTGGTGACGCCATATCAGTACAGGAACATCAGTACAGGAACATCGGCTTCCCGAGCAGGTGCGCCACGTGAGGCCGGTAGAGCTCGGTGTCGTACAGTTCGGCAACGTCGACCCGCTTGACGCCTGACACGGCCGTGTCGGCCGGCACCGTGCTGTAGACCCCATTCTGGAGCGCCACCATCACGCCGGTGTGGCCCCGCACGAGTTGTTGGACGGCAAGGCTGCCGAACGACGTCGCCACCATCCGGTCGAGCGAATCGGGTGCCCCGGACCGCATCAGGTAGGCAAGGCGCTGGTTGACGACGTCGACGCCGGTGATCTCCTGGAGCGCAGCGCCCATGATTTCCCCGATGCCGCCCAGCTTCTTGTGTCCGTAGGCGTCTTCCTGCCCGTACTCGACCACCTGGCCACCGATCATCGATGCGCCTTCCGACACCACGACGATCGCATAGTTGCTGGGATTGGCGTCGCGGTCGGCGACGACGAGGCCCGCCAACTTCTCGACATCGAACGGGACCTCGCTGATCAGTGCCCGATCGGCATCGGCGAGGTACGCAGAGATCAGCGCCGTCTCGCCGCTGTTGCGGCCGAACAACTCGACCACGGCGATGCGCTCGTGGCTGCCGGCCGGCGTGCGCAGCGCATGGATCGCCTCGACGCTGCGGGTCACCGCGGTGCTGAACCCGATGCAGTAGTCCGTGCCGAACACGTCGTTGTCCATCGTCTTGGGGATCGAGACGATGCGGACGCCCTCCTCGTGGAGCCGCACCGCGAACGACAGCGTGTCGTCGCCGCCGATCGGCACGAGCGCCTCGATCCGCTCATTGCGCAACACCTCGAGCACGTGCGACGTGCAATCGGCGTACGGATGGTCGTCGTCGAACGTGTGCAGCCCGGTGAGATGGCCCGGCAGGTCGCGCTCGCGCACCTTCTGTGGGTTCGTCCGTGACGTGTGCAGGTACGTCCCGCCCGCACGGTCGATCGTGCGGACGTCGGCGACCGTCAGCGGTTCGAGCCACTTGGCTCGCGAGGCCTCCTCGTCGGCGAAGTCGAACTCGAGCAGCCCGGCCCACCCGTTGCGGATGCCGATGACCTCCCAACCGTTCGCTGCGGCCTGGTTCACCACTGCTTTGATGCACGGGTTCAGGCCGGGGACGTCGCCGCCGCCGGTCAAGATGCCGATTCGCATGCAGGATCCTCCTTGTCCACCGATGAGCTACCTCATCTTCGGCCTCGCGGCCACCACATCGTGTACCACATTCGCGACGTGTCGGTGTCCGACACGCACCTCACATCGAGCGCGCAGCGTTGTCGAAGCGGGTGTACTGGCCGAGGAACACGAGCCGCTTCGTCCCGATCGGACCGGAGCGGTGCTTGGACACGATCACCTCGGCCGAACCCTTGTCGGGCGACTCGGGGTTGTACACCTCGTCGCGATAGAGGAACATCACCACGTCGGCATCCTGCTCGAGCGACCCGGACTCGCGCAGGTCGGCGAGCATCGGGCGCTTGTCCGACCGTGCTTCGAGGTTTCGGCTGAGCTGGCTGAGCGCCACGATCGGCACCTCCAGCTCACGGGCCAACACCTTGAGGTTCCGGCTGATCTCGCTCACCTCGAGCTGGCGGTTCTCGGAGTTGCCGCTGCCGCTCATCAGCTGGAGATAGTCGATCATGATCAGCGCGAGGCCGCCGTGCTGGGCCTTGATGCGGCGGGCCTTCGCCCGGATCTCCATCACGGTGACCTGCGGGTTGTCGTCGAGGAAGAGCGGCACCTCGAGACGGCCGACGGCGAGACCGATCTTCGACCAGTCGCTCTCGCTGAGCTTGCCGGTGCGCAACTTGGTGGAGTCGACCTTCGCCTCGCTCGACAGGATGCGTTGTGTCAGCTCGGCGTGGCCCATCTCGAGCGAGAAGACCAACACCGGCTTGGCGGAGTGTTTCGCGATGTGTGTCGCCATGCCCAAGCCGAAGGCCGTCTTGCCCATGGCCGGGCGTGCTCCGACGATGTTGAGCGTGCTCGGCTGCAGCCCGGAGAGCAGCTCGTCGAGATCGTCGTACCCGGTGGCAGCACCGGTGATCGTGTCGCCGCGCTCGTAGTTCTCCTCGAGCTGGTCCATGGCGATGTTCAGCAGTTCCTGGATCGGGCGGGTCGAGTCGACCACTCGGTCCTCGGCCACCTCGAACATCTTGGACTCCGCGAGGTCGACAGCCTTGGTGACATCGTCGGGTTCGGAGAACGCCAGGTCGGTGATCTCACCGGCCGTGTGGATCAACCGTCGCAACAGCGCTGTGTCCATCACGATGCGTGCGTAGTGCTCGGCGCCGGAGACCGACGGCGTGGCGTTCTGCAGATCGTTCAGACGTGCGATGCCACCCACCTCGTCGAGCAAGCCGTGACGGCGCAGCTCGTCGGCGACGGTGACGACGTCGACGGGTCCGGACGACGAGTACAGCGAGCGGATCGAGTCGAAGATGTGCTGGTGTGCCGGGCTGTAGAAGTCACGGACCTTGAGACCAGCCTCGCCGACGACGCCGATCGCGTCACGGCTCAGCAGCAGTGCGCCGAGCACGGATTCCTCGGCCTGCAGGTTGTGAGGAGGGACCCGTCCACTCCGGCTCGGCGCAGCGTTGCCTCGTTCGCCTCGTTCGTTGCGACTGGTTCCGAATTGTTGGTCGATCGACATGGGGACCCCACTCTTCCAGGGACTTCCTGTGTGGCGGAAGAGGAACAACCCTGGGTCTTGGCTGTTGATGGGCTGTGGACAACGCCAGCGATCTGTGGACGGTCGGCTGTGGACACACCTGTGGATGAGCGCGCCGCGTCGCCGGTGTCCGGTGTTCTGAACGGGCGCACAGCCGCCTCACGGCGGTGCGCCCGAGGACCTCAGTCGGCGGCGACGACGTCGATCGTGATCGGGAACGACACGTCGCTGTGCAGCGACGCCGTGACCGTGTGCTGGCCCGTGGTCTTGATGACGTCGACCTCGATCTGGCGGCGATCGATCTCGATGTCGGTCTGCTCGCGGACTGCGGCGACGACGTCGGCAGCGGTGACCGAACCGAAGAGCTTGCCCTCGGGGCCGGCCTTGCTGGTGACCGTGATCAGCTTCGGCACGAGCGTGCTGGCGATGTGCGTCGCGGCGTCACGTGCGCTCGAGTCACGCTGATCGCGCGCCTGGCGCATACGGCCGGCCTGCTCGACGGCACCCTCGGACGCAGCGATGGCATGCCCCTTGGGCAGCAGGAAGTTGCGGGCGTGGCCATCGGCCACCTCGACGATGTCGCCACGCTTGCCCAGGCCGTCCAGATCGGAGCGGAGAATGACCTTCATCGCTCAGACCTCCTCGGTCTCGGCCGTGTCGGTCGACTCGGTGCCCTCGACCGACGTGTCGTCGGCCGTGGTGTCGTTGACGTCGTCGCCCAGGCTGGTCTCACGATCGCGACCACCATCGCGACCACCATCGCGACCGCGGCCACCGGTACGGGTGGAGGCGACGCGCTTGGCGTATGGCAGCAGCGCCATCTCGCGGGCGACCTTGACGGCGTTGGCGACTTCGCGCTGCTGCTGCAGCGTGTTGCCGGCCACCCGACGATTCTTGATCTTGGCGCGATCGCTCATGAACCGCTGCAGCAGGTCGACGTCCTTGTAGTCGATGTACTCGACCTTCTCGATGACGAGAACGCTGGTCTTCTTCTTGAACTTGCGCGGGTTGAGATCACGGGCGCTGCGCGCCTTGTTCTTCTTGCTTGCCATTGGTGCTTCCTTACGACTGGAAAATCAGATCTTCGATACGGGGGAAATCAGAACGGCTCTTCGTCGCCGTACACGGGATCGGGGGCGCTGCGTCCGCCGCCGCCGCCGCCACCACCGCCACCGGATGTGGCGTCGTCGCGGCTGATGCGCTCGACTTGGGCCTGAGCCCACCGAAGGCTGGGGCCGGCTTCGTCCGCAATGATCTCGACGATCGTACGGTTCTCGCCTTCCTTGGTCTGGTACTCACGTTGTTGGAGCCGACCGGTGACGATGACTCTCGCGCCCTTGCTGACCGATGCCGCCAGATTCTCCCCGAGATCGCCCCACGCCGTGATGTTGAAGAAGCTGGTCTGCTCCTGCCATTCACCGTTCTGCTGGTAGCGACGATTGACGGCGAGGCCGAAGCTGGCGACGCCACGACCACCGGTCGTGTAGCGCAGTTCGGGGTCGCGTGTGAGGTTCCCGACGACGGTGACGCTGTTTTCCGATGCCATGTTGTTCCCCTTTGCTTGGCCGCTGCGATCAGGCAGCGCTGGCTGCCATGCCGCGGCGCTCGGCCTCGGCGTCGGGCAGACGGATGAGCTTGTGACGGACGACGTCGTCCGCGAGACGGAGCGTTCGCTCGAGTTCGTCGAGGGCACCGGCGGGGGCCAGGATCTCGGCGACCATGTAGTAGCCGGACGGCTTCTTGTTGATCGGGTAGGCGAACTGTCGCTTGCCCCACCAGTCGATCTTGCCGTGGAGCTCGCCGCCGGCGGAGGTCACTCCGTCGGTGACCGTCTTCATCCAGGCCTGAGCCTTGGGGTCATCGACGTCGCCGTCGATGATGATCATCATTTCGTATGCACGCATCATGCGTGTTTCCTCCCTTCGGATCCCCCACGACGACCTGATGACAGTCTCGTGGCAGGAGCCCCGGTGTGGGGCAGGGCCAATATGGACCCGCCTACCTTATCGGTGGCGATGGATGTTGCGTTCGGTGACATGCCGACGACCCTAGAGAGGGGGTGCAACAGAGTTGCCGGGATGACGACGTGGACCGGGCGTCAGGCGGCTTCCGGGCAGCGCTCCGCCCCGGAGCCGTCGATCAGCTCGACCTGCGACCCCGGCCCGAGCCCCAGCGCATCGAGCCCACCCTGGAACACCTCGATCGCCAACACGTACGACGCGTCGGGTGAGTACAGCGGGCACTCACCGGCCGGCGAGTCGAGGCAGGGCTCCATGTCGGCCGAGCCCACGTGGGTGCCGTCTGGTCCGAACCACGCGATCGACAGCGGCGTCGGTGTCTGGAACATGTAGAAGGAACCGGAGGTGGCCTCGTCGAACCGGAACGCCATCCCGACGGCCTCGCCGAGGTCGGTGACGCCCATCAGCCCCCGGCCGCGCTCGGTGGCGTCGTCGGCCAACCACAGACAGACCTCACACACGTCACCGTTCGCATCGGTGATCTGGGCCCGGATCGTGGTGAACCCCTGCGGCTGCTGGCCTGAGCCGGGCACTTCATCGGGGCGCGTGTCGGTCGCCGGGCCGATGTCGCCGTCGGAGCCGACGGGCGCGTCCGGTTCGATGCTCGATGCCGTGTTCGAGTCGTCGTCCGCTCCGTCGGCACATGCGGCCAGCGACGTGAGGGCGGCTGCGCCGACTGCGATCGTCAGCAACCGGCGGGCGAACGTCGAACGACGGGTCACCGAGAGGCGCGCTTCGCCGTGCGCCGGCCGCCGACCGGGATCACCCGGAGCAGATGGTTCCATCGGCACTCGACACAGGCCTCGACCACATAGGCGCTCAGTTCCTCGGGGCGGTCGTTGAGCTGGCGCATCTCCTTCGCCGTCGACACGCAGCGACCCTGGGCTGACAGACGGGGACCGAAGACGTAGGTCACCAACTTGAGGTCGGCCTCTTCGCAGATCGGGCAGCACGTCGACGTCTGGGTTCCCACGTTGCGTGCGGCGCGGATCAGCTCGGGATGGGCATCACACACCTGATCGAGCGGCACACGACCCTTCTTCACCTGACTGATCAGCATCCGGCGCGCCAGCCGGTGGTCGATCAGGCCACGCGAACCATCGGACCCGCGAAGTGCGCCGACCGTGAACGCCATGGCCGCCGACACTACCGGCTCGCAGCGGGCCCTCGTCGTCTCCACCGATCCCCGACGGCGCCCGCCCGAGCGGGCACACTTGGCATCGTGGTCGCCGACATCAACTATGGACCCGGTACGCCGGGCGACGCCGAACTCCGACTCTGCGGGGACGTCAGCGACGGCAGACGTGCCATCGAGCTCGGCATCTCGCCGTGGTTCAACTCGATCGCGTTCGCCCGTGCCGGCGCCAAGTCCATCGCGGTCGACACCGACGCCGAGCGCATCGCGGAGACCCGCCGACGCGCAACCGATGCCGAGGTGCAGGTGCAATGCCTCGAAACCGATCTGGCCGACCTGGGCGACGTGGCCTCAGCATCGTGTGAGGTCGTCCTCGCCGCCCACACGATCGACCGCGTCGACGACCTCGGGCGTCTGCTGCGACAGGTGCACCGCATCCTCAAGCCGAGCGCAGCGCTCGTGATGTCGATGGCGCACCCGTTCTCCGACATCTCGTCCGAGCATCCGTACGGCACCGGCGCCCGAACGATCGGCGAATGGTTCACCGCACTGACCAGGGCCAACTTCCGCGTCGATCAGCTGCTCGAACTCGGAGCCACCGCCGAGGTCCCAGCCCCCAAGACCCTCATCCTGCGCGCACGCAAGGAAGGTTCCTGACCACCCGACCAGTGCGCCTCAGGCGTCGGCGCGTTCCCTGGCGGTGATCCCGGCGGGGCGCGGCCGACCGAACAGATAGCCCTGGCCCTTGTCGCAGCCCAGCTCACGCAAACGGTTGAGCTGCAGCGGCGTTTCGACTCCCTCGGCGACCACCGAGAGACCCAACGAGTGGCCGAGGCGGACGACCGCCTCGACGATCGAGGTGTCGTCGGCCTCCAGGCCGAGCCCGGTGACGAACGACCGGTCGATCTTGATCGCCTCGACCGGGAATCGCTTGAGATACGTCAACGAGGAGTAGCCGGTCCCGAAATCGTCGACCGACAGGTGCAGACCGAGCCCGCGAAGATCGCGCAGGGCACGGCCGGCCGCGTTCGAGTCGGCCATCAGCGCCGTCTCGGTGATCTCCAGCCACAGCGAGTCGGCATCGATCCCGGTCTCGCCGAGCGCATCGCTGACGATGTCGAGGAAACGACCGTCGATCAACTGCTGGGTGGCGATGTTCACCGACAGCGAGCATGAGGCGAACCGCAGGCCCACCGCCCGCCAATGGGCGAGCTGGGCGAGCGAATCGCGCAGGATCCGGGCGCCCAGGTCGACGATCAGCCCGGAGTCCTCCGCCATCGGCAGGAACTGGGCCGGTACGAGGAGTCCGCGCTCGGGATGCAGCCAGCGTGCCAGCACCTCGAAACCGACGACGTGGCCGCCGTCGAGGTCGACGATCGGTTGGAAGTACGGCACGACCTCGCCACGCTCGAGCCCCCGCCGCAGTTCGCCCGACGTCTGCAGCGCAGCCACCGACGCCGCCCGCGTCTCCTCGGTGAACGCCTCGATCCGGTCCCGGCCTGCGGCCTTGGCGCGGTACATGGCGGCGTCGGCGTCGCGCAGCAACTCGTCGGCGGTGAGCTCGCTGTTCGAGTTGACCGCGAACCCGATGCTGGCGGTGACCACCAGTTCGTGTCCGTCGATCACCACCGGCTGCAACACCGCTCGTCGCAGGCGTTCGGCCACGATCGCAGGGTCGACACCACCGTCGACGAACACCACGAACTCGTCGCCGCCGAACCGTGCCAGACAGTCCGTGTCGCGCATCACCTTGCGCAGCCGGCCGGCGATCCGCCGGAGGAGCTCGTCGCCGACGCCGTGGCCGAGGCTGTCGTTGACCACCTTGAAGTTGTCGAGATCGATGAACAGCACCGAGACCTCCCCGACGCCGGCGCCGGTGAGCAGTTCGTCGAGGCGCCCGACGAGTGCGGCACGGTTCGGGAGCTCGGTGAGCCCATCGTGCGTGGCCGCGTGCGTCAACCGCTCGGCGGCCATGCGCTGCTCGGTGACGTCCTCGATGTGGGTGATCGCCAGCGCAACGCCCTCGTCCTCGGTGACCGACACCCGCGTGCGCGCCCACACGAACTCGCCGTCACTGCGGAGGTAGCGCTGCTCGAGCAGATAGGTGTCGGCGATACCGAGTTCGAGACGCGCCCGCTGGGTCGCGGCGGCTCGGAGATCGTCCGGATGCGTGATCTCTCGGATCCCAGCCCCGATCAACGACGGCAGCGACCGGCCCAGCATGTCGGCGAGCGACTGGTTGGCGTCGACGATGCGACTGTCGTCGAGGCGGACCAGCGCCATGCCCGTCGGCGCCGAGTGGAACGCCTGCTGGAACCGGCGCCGGGCCTGCTCGAGCGACACGGTGGTCCGGGCACGGTCGGTCACGTCGCGCAGCAGCACCACGAGTCCGGCACCAGCGCCGTCGGACACCGCCGGCCGGTGCAACGAGGCCTCGACGAGGTGGGGTTCGCCGTAGGCGTCGACCAGTTCGAACAGCACGTGGTTGCCGAGCGGCCCCGTACTGTCAACGCCGACGTCGAGCGCCTCAGGATCCGGCTGGTCGAAGTTCCAGCGTGCGGTCACCGACTCGCGGTCGTCGTCACGGATCATCTCGAGGAAGGCCCGACCGACGAGTTCATCGATCGTCCGTCCGGTCAGCACGGCGGCGCGTTGGTTCGCGGACTCGATCACGCCCCGGTCGTTCAGACCCATCACCGCATCGGGGAGGTCATCGAGCAGCCGCCGGATCTCGGACTGTGTGCGCGACAGTTCGTCGATCGTGTGCCGGAAACGTCGGCCGATCCGACGGGACTCGAGCACCGTGGCCACGATGGCGACGATCGCCAGGACCGCGATGCCGGCGACGACACCGATCGTGCCGGGGCCCGGATCGGAGCCCGCTGGTATCGCCGCCAGGACGACGAGCGCTGCCGACACCGCGACGATCGGCAGGATCAGCCACCACGCCCGATACTGCCGGCCCGGCGACGACAACACCGCTGCGATGTCGGTGTCGTCGACGTCGCCCGGTGCGGAGATCACCGCACAACGTTAGAACTGCCGAGCCCGCCGACCTGGGCAATTCGTCGGTCGGCGTTGCCGAAGTGTCACGTTGGGCCCGGCACGGTGTGACAGTTGGGAGTCAGCGGGTGGACCACCACTGGTCGAGGCGGCGGCGGATCTCGTCGTCGCCGAGCACGCCTTCGTCGAGGCGGATGTCCATCAGGAACTTCATCGCCTCGCCGACGTCGCGGCCGGGTCCGATGCCGAGATGTTCCATCACGGCGTTCCCATCCAGCTCGGGGCGCAGGGAGGCCAGTTCCTCGGCGGCCTCCAGTTCGTCGATGCGGGCTTCGAGCTCGTCCATCCGCCTCGACAAACGAGCCGCCTTCTTCTCGTTGCGGGTCGTGCAGTCGCAGCGGGTCAGCACGTTGAGCTCGGCCAGGAGGTCGCCGGCGTCGCGCACGTACCGGCGCACCGCCGAGTCCGACCAGCCCATGGAGTAAGTGTGGAAGCGCAGGTGCAACGCCACCAACTCGGTCACCGCAGCGACATCGTCGTTCGAATACCGCAGCGCGTTCATCCGCTTGCGGGTCATGCGCGCCCCGACGGCGTCGTGATGGTGGAAGGTCGTGCCCTTGCCTTCCAGGTATCCCCTGGTCCGAGGTTTGCCGACGTCGTGGAACAGGGCGGCCAGGCGGGTGAGGCGGAAGTCGAACGTCGGTCGTTGGCCCGCCACGATCGCCGAGTCGTCGTCGGGGGGCCGCACGTTCTCGACGACGGCGATCGTGTGCGTCAGGACGTCCTTGTGCCGGTGGATCGGATCGTGCTCGAGACGCATGGCGGGCAACTCGGGCAGGAACTGGTCGGCCAGTCCCGTGTCGACGAGGAACCAGAGTCCGGCAGCAGGATGGTCGACGACGAGCAGCTTGTCGAGTTCGTCGCGGATGCGTTCGGGCGACACGATCTCGAGCCGTGGCGCCATCGAACGGACTGCGTCGGCCAGCCCGGCGGTGGGAACGAGCTGGTAGCCGGCGACGAACCGCGCCGCCCGCAACATGCGCAGTGGGTCGTCACTGAAGCTGATCTCCGGTCCGATCGGCGTGCGCAGCACCCGCGTGGCCAGATCGACGGCGCCGTCGAACGGGTCGATCAGCGCCGGCGTGCCGTCGCCGGTCAGCTCCAGCGCCATCGCGTTCACGGTGAAGTCACGTCGGGACAGATCGGCTTCGACCTCGTCGGCGAAGACGACATGCGGTTTGCGGGAGTCGTCGGTGTAGGCCTCGGCCCGGAACGTGGTGATCTCGTAGGTGCGCTCGAAACCGGTCACCTCGTCGCGGAACTGGGCGCCGATCGTGCCGAAACGCTCGCCCTGGGTCCAGATGGCGTGAGCCCACCCCTCGAGGCATCGCTTGATCTCCGGAGGTCGGGCATCGGTGGTCAGGTCGAGGTCGAAGTCCGCACGTCCCTGCGCCACGAACAGGTCGCGAACGGTGCCGCCCACCAGGTACAACCGGTGGCCGGCCTCCCGGAACCGAGCGGCGAGCGGCGCCAGCTCGCGCAGGACGGGCGTGAGACGTTCGGGAACCACGACCGCAAGGCTAGGAGGGGGCGAGACCGGTCGTGACGGTGAGGGTGTGCGCGCGCCCGAGTACCTTCGGAGGCTGTGAGCAGTCTGGCGGCCGCACGTCCCGCACGCGCCCGGCTCGCGCGCTGGCCGTACGACGACGAGGTGGCGCACCTCGTGTTGCTCGACCACCACATGGTGCCCACCGCTGCCGACATCTCGGGTTGGATCGACCAGGCGACCGGCCAGGGGGCGCGGCTGCTGCGTACCGGCGCGCTGTTCCCGGACTCGACGACACCGTTCCTCGACGCCGGCTTCCAGGTCGCCGACTCGCTGACGCTCCTGTCGTGCCGCATCGGATCGGGCCGTCCGGGCGACGTCGATGCGCTCCGGTCGTCGGGGCGCCGCCGCTCGACGGGAGGTCCCGTCCGGCTGCGCCGACTCCGACCGTCGATGCTCGACGAGGCCGCCGACATCGATCGGCGTTCGTTCTCGACACCGTGGGCCAACGACGTCGCCGCACTGGTCGACATCATGTCGGCAACGCCGTACCACCGGTCGCGCAGCGTCCACCACAACGGTCGCATGGTGGCCTTCTCGATCAGCGGTCGCGCCGACCGTTCCGGCTATGTGCAACGGCTCGCGGTCGATCCGAGTGCGCGACGTCACGGTTTCGCAGGGCTGCTGCTGCTGGACGCACTGAACTGGATGCGCCGCCGGAACGTGACCGAGGCGATGGTGAACACGGCGGCCGGCAACCGCCCCGCCCTCGCGCTGTACGAGCATGCCGGGTTCGAGCGCCAGCCGGGATCGTTGTCGATCCTCGAACGAGCGCTGCGATGATCCACCCGCGTTCGCTGCGGTGGAGATGGATCGCCCCTGCGCTGGTGGCGCTGGCGGCGTTTCCGACCAGCGCATCGGCGTCACCCACCGCCGGTGCGCCTCGACCATCGCAGTCCGAGCGCCGGCCCCGACTGGAGCTGGTCGAGCAACGGTTCGCCACGGATCCCAACGGCGATGTCCGGCTGCGCTACGTGCTCACGGGACTCGACGACGGCGATCCGCTCCAGCTCGTGCCGCCCCCAGCGCCCCCAGCGCCACCAGCGCCACCTGAGCCACCGCCCGTCGTCGATCCGGCGGCACCTCCCGGATCGGTCCCCGTCGACCCGACCGCACCCGAGCCCGAGCCCGAGCCCGAGCCGGTCCTGCCCGCACTGACCGTCGAGGTCACCAACTATCGACCACTGATGGATTCCGACGAGCTCGCCGGCCTCGTCGGCAGCCCGGTCGACCCCGACGCCTTCACCGACGTCGTCGACGGTGTCCGCATCGACGCCCGCCCACTGTTGTCGCTCAACGACGACGGCACCGTCGACCTCGCACTCGACATCGGCACCGACGTCGTCGACAGCATCGAGACCCGCCTGAAGATGGACAGCCCCGGTCTGTACCCGCTACGGATCCAGTTGCTCGTTGGGGATCCCGCCGACGACGTCGTGGTCGCGACGGCGGGCACCGTCGTCCAACGCCTCGCCGGTGCCCTCGACACCGATGTCGAGGTGGCGCCGCCGATCGACCTTGCGGTCGTCACGGTCACTCCCGGGCCGCCTCCCGGCGCCGACGACAAGCAGCTCGCCCCGATCCGGGCGCGGCTCGACCAGGCGATCGAACTGGCCGCAACGCTCGATGCACCGGTGACGCTCGAGGTTCCCCCCACGTTGATCGCCGAGGAGGCAGCGACGCCCGAGGGCTCGGCCCGGCTCGCGACGGCACTCGCCGACGACGAGTTGGTGTCCCTCCCGGTCGTGCCGCTCGACGTGTCCTCAGCGGTCGCCGTGGGGCGGGGCGACTCGTACACGCGATTGGTGAACGCCGGCGAGGAGCTCCTCATCGAGGCGGTCCCCACGACGCCATCACGTCGCGACGTCTGGATCACCACCGACGCGCTGAGTGCCGGCGGTGCCCAGCACCTGCGCGATCTCGGCACCCGCTTCGTCGTGATCCCGGCCGAGGTCTACGAAGAGTCGATCAGCGAGGACTCCCCGCCGACCGACCGATTCGTCGAGGCAGAACTCCCCGACGGTGGCACCTTGCCGTTCCTGGTCGTCGGGCCGTTGTCCGACCAGCTCACGCGGACCTCCGCCGACCGCATCCTGAGCCGTTCGACGGCGATCGAGTGGGGCGTCGAGACGCTCGCCGAGATGCTGATCGATCAGGCCGACGAGGATGCCGCGTCGACGTCGACGACCACGGTGGGACGGCCGCCGGCGCCTCCACGCCGCAGCATGATCCTCACCACCCCCGACCTCGCCAGTCCCGACGTCCGCCTCCTGCAGCCGCTGCATGACCTCGCGGCGACGACGCCGTCGGTCCGCTTCAGCCCTGCCTCGGCGCTGACCGGTGTCACCGACGTCGCGCTCGACGACGGTGAGCCCGTGACGGTCGAGCTGCCCGAGGTCGCCGGCCCACCACTGGACGCACGCATCGAGCTGCTCGACCGAACCGCCCTGGAACTGGCCAGTGCCGCATCCATGCTCCCCGCCGACGATCCCCGCCCGACCGAGTGGTCAACGCAACTCGACGCCCTGATCTCCACCGGCTACACCGACGCCCAGGTGGACACGGCCGCTGCTGCCCTCGTCGCAGAGGCCGACGCCCTCGAGCAGGCGGTCGTCCTGCCCGAGCCCTTCACGTTCACCCTGACGGGGCGCGGCGGCACGATCGAAGTCCGCATCCGCAACACGATCGACGAGCAGCTCGACGTCGTCGTGGCGCTCGACTCCTCGAAGATCACGTTCCCCGAAGGCGAGCAACGAGTGAGGCTGCGAGCGCTCGACGAGACCAGCGTGTTCGTTCCCGTCGAGGCTGAAGCGAACGGAACGTCGTCGATCAATCTCGTCGTCTCGACCCCGGCTGGCGTACCGCTCGGCGAGCCGGTCACCCTCACGGCCCGCGTGACCGCCCTCACCGGTCTCGGACAGGTGCTCACCGGCGGCTTCGTGCTGGTGCTGTTGACGTGGTGGTTCACGCACTGGCGCAATCGTCGCCGCGCGGAGCTGGTCGGAGACGGTCGGGACCGTCACCCCAGTTCCGGCAAAGTAGAGTCCGGTGCCCTGTGAGTGACTCGACGAACACGCCCGACGCACCCGCCGCCACCGTTCACGTGGTCACCGACAGCTCCTGCGATCTGCCGGCCGACATCGCCGACGAGCTCGGCATCAGCATCGTGCCGCTCACGATCCGCTTCGGCGACGACGAGTTCGTCGACCGCGAGGAACTGTCGACCGCCGAATTCTGGACCCGCTGCGTCAACTCCGACACCCTGCCGGAGACCGCAGCACCAGCGCCGGGACAGTTCGAGCAGACCTACCGGACGGCGGCCTCGAAGGGTGCCACCGCCGTCATCGTGATCTCGTTGTCGTCGGCGCTGTCGGCGACGATGCAATCGGCGCAGCTCGCCGCGCGCACCATCGCCGACGACGCCGACATCGACCTCGACGTGCGCGTGATCGACAGCCGCACGCTCACGATGGGACTCGGCACGATCGCGTTGGCCTGCGCTCGTGCGGCTCGGGACGGCGCCGGCATCGACGACGTCGAGGCGCTCGCCCACGACCTCGTCGAGCGGACCCGGGTGTTCGGCGCACTCGACACCCTCGAGAACCTGAAGAAGGGCGGCCGTATCGGCAATGCGAAGGCGCTCCTCGCCACGGCACTCTCGATCAAGCCGATCATCGAGGTGACCGGCGGCGTGGTGGAGCAGGCGGGCAAGCAACGCACCCGGTCGAAGGCGCTCGCCCACCTCGTCGAGAAGGTCCAGAGCTACGAGGGCAACATCGAGAACCTCGCGGTGCTCCACGCCGACTGCAGCGACGTCGACCTCTTCGTCGAGATGCTCGCTCCGTATCACACCGGCGACATCGTCGTCGGCGAGATCGGGCCCGTGATCGGCACCCACGGCGGCCGCGGCACCATCGGCGTCGCGTTCCAGATCACGGCTCCCTGAGCGGAATCGCAACGGCCCCCAGCAACGGATTGACGACCTCCCGACGCCCGCCACAGCTAGCTTCGTCGTCAGTCATGTCCGCTGCGGCCCCGCCTCCCACTCCCACCGTCATCGCGCAGCGGTACGAGCTGCAGCGCATGCTCGCGCAGGGCGGCATGGCCGAGGTCTGGTTGGCCGTCGACCTCACACTCGATCGCAAGGTGGCGGTCAAGTGGCTCAAGCCGTCGCTCGCCACCGACCCCGTGGTGGCCGAGCGGTTCCGTCGCGAAGCGATCGCCGCGGCGAGCCTCAACCATCCCAACATCGTCGCCGTCCACGACGTGTTCGAACAGGACGGACGCCAGGCTGTCGTCATGCAACTCGTCGAGGGCAAGAGCCTGCGACAGGTGCTCGACACGCAGAAACGGCTGAGTCCTGAGCTCACCTGCCACATCGGTAGCTGCGTCGCCGCAGCGCTCGATCATGCGCACACCGCCGGTTTCGTGCACCGTGACGTGAAGCCGGGCAACATCATGATGACGTCGGACGGCCGCGTCCTGCTGACCGACTTCGGCATCGCCAAGGGGTTGCAGTCTGCCGAAGCCGACCTCACCAGCGACAACATCATGATGGGCACCGCCAAGTACCTGTCGCCCGAGCAGGTGCGTGGCAAGAAGCTCGACGGTCGTGCCGACCTGTACTCGCTCGGCTTGGTGTTGTACGAATGCCTCGCCGGACGCGTCCCGTTCCTCGGGGAGACCGATGCCGACACCGCCCTCGCCCGGCTGCAACGCGACCCCACCGACCTCACCCGGCTCCGTGCCACGCTGCCGACCAAGCTCGTCGTGGCGATCCACCAGTTGCTCGCGCGCAATCCCGCTCAACGGCCGGCGACCGGTGCCGACCTGGTGGCGACCCTGCGCGACGCGGCCAAAGAGGGGCCGCCCACCATCGATCCGACCCCGTACGAACATTCGCCGGTCAGCCCGTTCGGAGGCCGACGGCTCCGCCGGGCACCGTCCGACATCGCCGGTCGAGCTGGCGATCGCGCCCGGGCAACACGTCCCGCGGACTCCGCCGACACGCCGCCGGACCCACCCCGCCAGCGCGTTCCCGCCGCCGGTGCCATTCCCGGAGAGGTCGCTCACGTCGCTGTGTCGTCTCCGCCGCAGACGCCGGTGGCCGATCGCGACCCCACGCCGGCAGCTGTTGCGCCGCGCGGCAAGCCGGCCAAGGGGCTCACGCAGGAATGGCGTCCTGCGTTCACCGTGGTGGCGCTGTTGCTGGTCGCCGGCCTCATCGTCGGCATGCTGCTGTGGACGAGCATGAACTTCGGTGGCGGCGACGCCGTCACGTCGACGACCGCCCTGCCCGACAACCAGGCGAACGACGCCCCGACCGCGAATGCCGTCCCCGTCGGCCCGGCGACCATCGCCACCGTCACCGCCTACGATCCTGGCGGCGACGGCACCGAGAACGACGGTGACGCCGTCTTGTCGCTCGCCGACGGAAACCCCGGCACGTCCTGGCCGACCTTCTGCTACTCCTCGCGCTACATGGGCGGCAAGCTGGGCGTCGGCCTGGTCGTCACCTTCGACTCGCCCACCCAACAGGCGCTCACGGTCGATGTGCAGACCGGTCCCTACCAGATCGACTTCTTCGCCTCCGACGCAGACACGATTCCGGCATCGTTCGACGAGTGGGGAGCACCGCTCGGCTCCACCGCCTTCGCCGACGATCCCGAGACCGTGGTGTCACCGGCGCCCCCCGCGCCGGCACGACATGTGTTGATCCTGCTCAAGGAGCTCGGACAGGACAGCACCTGCAGCGCCGCGAACCCGTACCGCGGCCGCCTCGGCGAGATCGCCGTCGCCGGCTGACGTCGCCGGCAGGACATCCGCACGACACCGGTCGTGCAACTCGTCGACGACAGCACGGGGCGCCCCGCCGCGAGCCCGATGGAGATCCTGCAGCGCCCGCACCGGATTCGTTACGCTCGCAGCATTCCTCGCCACCTCGATGACGCCGCCTTGGTCGCCGCCGCGCAGGGCGGCGACCGGTTCGCGCTCGACCAGCTGTTGCGTCGTCACTACGACTCCATCCATGCCGTGTGCCGCCGCGTGGCGGGCAGCACGCGCGACGCCGACGACGCCTGTCAGGAGGCGCTGATCAAGATCGTGCGCAGCCTGCCACGCTTCGACGGGCGCTCGACGTTCGGCACGTGGGCCTACCGCATCGCCACGAACGCATCGCTCGACGAGTTGCGCAAACGCCAGCGACGCCCCGCCCTGCACGCCGTCGGCGAGGAGGATCGCCCACAGGTCGTCGATCCGAAGGCCGAGCGGTTCGCCGACTCGTTCCCCGACCAACTGCTGCTCGACGTGGCGCTCGATCGCCTGCCCGAGGACCTGCGGGTGGCGGTGGTCCTTCGCGATGTCGTCGATTTCGACTATGCGGAGATCGCGGAGACGCTCGGCGTGCCCGTCGGCACGGTCAAGTCCCGTATCTCGAGGGGGCGAGCGGCGCTCGCCACCCAGTTGCGTCTCGACGAGGATCGGCCACCACCGGCAAGTCGACGGAACCAACCCGCACCCGACGAGCGTCCAACAGATCCGACATGAACGACGACATGACCCTCCTTGCGAGCGCCTACCTCGACGGCGACGTGACCGCCGACGAACGCGCCCGCGTGGAGGGCGACCCGACCCTGCTCGCCGAGGTCGAACGGCTGCGGTCGGTGCGGTTACTGCTGGCCGATGTCGAACCGCAGTCCATCTCCGTGCGCGAAGCGCAACTGGCGATGGCGTTCGACGTCTGGGACCGTCTCCCCTCGGCCGAACGCAGCGGCTCGCGTCGGGATCTCACACCGGTCGGCATCGATGCTGCGGCCGTCGCGGGCGCGGCATCGGTCACCGCTCCGACCCCGATCAACGGTCGTCGGCGGCCCACCTCGACACGTTGGCTCACCGGCGCCGCTGCCGCACTCGTCCTGGTCCTCGCCGGCGGCGTCGCGCTGCAACTCGGCACCGAGAGCAACGACGACCCCAACTCCACCGCCGACGCCGGCATCGAGTCCACCGAGGCGCTCACTGCAACCGGGCCGGCCGACGATCCGGCCGCCAGCGAACTCGCCCCTGCGAGCGAGGCCGCCGGCGATGCAGCTGGTGGCGCGACGGCCGAGGTCGACACCGGGATCGACGATGCAGCGCCGCCGGGAGAGGACGTCGGACTCGATCAACTCCGCAATCTCGAAGATCTGGCCGACTTCGCAGCCACCGCGGTGGATGCTCCCGGTGCGCCCGATGTGCCCGCCGCCACCAGCGCTCCGGCCGAGGAGGACCGCTCCGACGCCGAGACCTTCCTCGACGAGCGCGAATTCCCGCTGTGTCTCGGCGTCGACCTGATCGTCGGGCCGGCGGTCTACGGCGACGTGCCGGTGGTGGTCGGCATCGACGAGCGACGCAATGTCGCCATCGCCTACCGCGCTGCGACGTGCACCGAGGTCGCGCGGGTGCGACTGCCCTGAGCAGGCGGCTAGCCTCAGCGTCATGCCGGGCAACCCACTGACCGATCCGAACTGGGCCACCGAGACCACCGACAAACTGGTCACCTTCATCGACACCGTCCGGTCGCAGACGACCCAGAAGGTCGTCTATGCCGCACGCGGCGCCGTGTTCGGCGTGATCGCCGCCATGCTCGGTGCCCTCATCCTGATCATCGCACTCGTCGGGCTGATGCGCGGCCTGCAGTCGCTGCTCGAGTTGGCGGTCGGCTGGGACCGAGCGGTCTACCTCAGCTACTTCATCGTCGGCGGCATTCTCAGCCTCGTCGGGCTCGTGCTGTTCCGTAAACGCAACACCGCCGCAAGCTGATCGAACCGTCGATCCGCCAGCGCCGACCATCGACCCAAGGAAGTGTCATGTCAGACGTTCGCGATGTCATCATCATCGGATCCGGACCTGCCGGCCTGACCGCGGCGGTCTACACCGCCCGAGCGAACCTTGCGCCACTGCTGATCGAGGGCGAGCCCTCGAGCACGAGCGACCAGCCCGGCGGCCAGCTCATGCTGACGACCGAGGTCGAGAACTTTCCCGGGTTTCCCGACGGGATCATGGGACCGGAGCTGATGGCGAACATGCGCAGCCAGGCCCAACGGTTCGGTACGGAGATCCTGACCGAGAAGGTCACCGCGGTCGACTTCTCCGAGCGACCGTTCCGGGTGTGGGTGCGAGACACCGAGTACCGGTCACACGCCGTGATCGTCAGTACCGGTGCCCAGTCGTTGATGCTGGGTCTCGAACCGGAACAACGCCTCATCGGCCACGGCCTGTCGACGTGCGCCACGTGCGACGGCTTCTTCTTCCGCGGACACGAGATCGCCGTCGTCGGAGGTGGCGACTCGGCGATCGAGGAAGCCACCTTCCTGACGAAGTTCGCCGACAAGGTCACCATCGTGCACCGGCGCGACGAACTGCGCGCCTCGAAGATCATGCAGGACCGTGCGTTCGCCAATCCCAAGATCGAGTTCCGCTGGAATGCCCGGGTGACCGACATCTTCGGTGACACGTCGGTCACCGGGATCGAGCTCACCGACAGCGTGGACGGGTCGGTCTCGACCCTGCCGGTGACCGGGCTGTTCATCGCCATCGGACACCGCCCGAACACCGACCTGTTCGTGGACAAGCTCGCAATGAACCCCGACACCGGCTACCTGATCACCCGCCCCGACTCGTCGCACACCGACGTCGAGGGTGTGTTCGCCTGCGGCGACGTGCAAGACGACGTCTACCGCCAGGCGATCACGGCGGCCGGGTCGGGTTGCATGGCTGCCATCGACGCCGAGCGGTGGCTCGAGGCATCCGTCCACCACTGAGCCGCTCCCGCGCCGGTCTCGTTGGTCCCCGGAACGGCGCAGGTGCCGACGGGAATGTTCCGATCCTCCCGGCGGTTGTCCTGATCCCCTCGTGAGCGCCCTACGCTGCTCGTGACCTCGAAAGGAATGCGCCATGGCAGACGGCATCGTCAACCTGTCCTCCAACACCTTCGACGAGAGCGTCATCGGCTCCGACAAGCCCGTGATCGTCGACTTCTGGGCCGAGTGGTGTGGTCCGTGCAAGCAGATCGCTCCGATCCTGGCCGAGATCGCCGATGAGCACGCCGGTGATGTCACCGTGGCCAAGCTGAACGTCGACGACCATCCCGATCTGGCGATGCGCTACAACGTGATGAGCATTCCGACGCTGCTCGTGTTCTCCGGCGGCGAGGTCTCCAAGCGTCTCGTCGGCGCCAAGAGCAAGGGCGCCCTGCTCCAGGAGCTCGACGAATTCCTGGCGACGGCGAACTGACGGGTCGCTTCCCGCTGCGGGAGGGACAGCGCGGCGAGGCGGTCCGAGATCTCCAGCGGCGCCTCGGCTCTGCGGGGCTGCCACCCGCCGGGGACGTCCCTGGTGACTTCGGCGCGTCGACACGAGACGCGGTGAGCACCTTCCAGCGCATGCGGGGGCTGCACACGAGCGGCGCCTGCGACGAACACACGTGGCTGGCACTCGTCGAGGCCGGGTGGCGTCTCGGCGACCGGCTCCTCGTGCTCGCCGCTCCTCAGCTGCGTGGCGACGACATCGCCGAGCTCCAAGATGCGCTCAACCAGTTGGGATTCGATTGCGGGCGGCCCGACGGTATCTTCGGTCCGGCCACGATGCGGGCGCTCGAGGACTTCCAGCGCAACGGCGGGCTGACCGCTGACGGGGTGTGTGGACCGCACACCATTCGCACGCTGGAACTGCTGCGTCGGCAGACCGGCTCGGGCCCCGGCGTCGCCTCGGTACGCGAGGCACTCATGACGCACACGTCGTTGGTGACCCTGCGCATCGTGGTCGGCCAGTTCGGCGGTCTGAGCTCGATCACCCGATCGGTGACGCGCGCCCTGCGCGCCAGCGGAGCCACCGTCATGTCCACCGACGAGTACGAAGCAGGCGCACAGGCCGCCGCAGCGAACCGGTTCGGTGCCAACGTCTACGTCGGTTTCGAGGCACGTCCGGACGAACGTTCGCTGATCTCGTACTTCGCCGTACCCACGTTCGAATCGATCGGTGGGCGTGCTCTCGCGACGCAGATCGCGGCCGGCTGGCGCTCTCCCCTGCTCCCCGTCCCCGAGGTCCGCGGGATGCGATTGCCCGTCCTGCGCGAGACCCGGATGCCGGCGGTCCTGTGCTCACTGGGCCCCGTGCGAGCCGCCGTCGACGCCACCGACGCCGTCACCGAGGCCGTGGTCGGCGCCCTCACCACCTGGACCAGCGCGCCTTCATCCACGGAAAACTGAGTTGTCCACAGGTTTCCACACACCCTGTGGGTTCCTCTCGACGTGACGTTGAGCTGGCCACCACATAGCGTGGGTGAACCACGGGTGAACGGAGCATGATGGTGACCGATCGTGGTGGTTCCCACAACCCTGAAGTCTCAGGCTCACGCGCGAGGTGAGGCGGTGGAGGACGCTACCGGCGCGCTGCGCCGCCCACGTGCTCAGGTGACCGATTCGATCAGCTGGTCATCACCCGATAGATGCGCTCGAGGTCTTCGAGATCTGCGAACTCGATGGTGACGCGGCCCTTCTTGGCCGTCATCTGCACGTCGACTCGCGTGTCGAGGTGCTCTGCGAGGAGGTTCTCGAGTTCCAGCAGACCAGGCGGACGCAGCCTCGTCGCCGGTGTCAAACCCGCGCCGTCGACGGCAGGTGGTGCTGGTTCCTCCTCCTCGTCAACATCGGGGGCCGACGACGACTCGGAGCGAACCGCCTCCTCGACCATGCGAACCGACCATCCACCCGCTGCGGCCTCGCGAGCGAGCTGCTCCTGGCGCACCCGGTCGGGCGTCCCCAGCAGCGCCCGGGCGTGGCCAGCAGACAGTTGCCCATCGGCGAGCAGATGTTGTACGGCCGGTGGCAGCCCGAGCAGCCGCAGACTGTTGGTGATCGCCGAACGACTCTTTCCGACTCGGCTGGCGATCTGGTCATGGGTGAGCCCGAACTCATCGAGCAATTGTTGGTAGGCGGCGGCTTCCTCCAGCGCAGTCAGATCCTGGCGATGCAGGTTCTCGACCAGGGCCTGCTCGACCGAACTGACATCATCGGTCATCCGGATCACCGCCGGGATCGTCGTCAGCCCCGCGCGCTGCGCCGCCCGCCACCGACGCTCACCGGCGATCAGTTCGAATCCACCGTCATCACGAGGACGAACCAGGATCGGCTGGAGTACCCCCATCTCGGCGATCGAGGCGGACAACTCGGTGAGGCTTTCCTCGTCGAAGTGCACGCGAGGCTGGTGCGGGTTCGGCGAGACCGACTCGACGGGAACGTCCGAGAGGACGGCACCGAGCGTCGTGTCGGTCTCGCTCCGTTCAGCTCCCGGAATGATCGAGCTGAGCCCCTTGCCGAGACCACTAGATCGAGCCATGGTGTACCTCCCGTGCTGCATCCCGATACGCGATGGCGCCGCGGGATGACGGATCGAACGTGGTGATCGGTTGACCGAACGACGGCGCCTCGGACAGACGCACCGAGCGCGGGATCACCGACTTGAGGACCTTGTCACCGAAGTGCTCACGTACCTCACTGACGACCTGACCGGACAACTTGGTTCGCGCGTCGAACATGACACACAGGATCGTGCTCATGTCGAGGGTCGGGTTGAGGTTGCGCTTGACGAGGTCTACGTTACGAAGCAGTTGTCCGAGTCCTTCGAGTGCGTAGTACTCGCACTGGATGGGCACCATCACCTCGTTGGCCGCGGCCAGGCCGTTGACGGTCAGGAGACCGAGCGATGGCGGACAGTCGATGAGGACGTAGTCGTAATCGTCGAGTACCGCCTCGATCGCTCGCTTCAGCCGCTGCTCACGGCTGAATGCCGGAACGAGCTCGATCTCGGCGCCGGCGAGATCCAGTGACGCCGGCGCAACGAACAGGTTGCGGACGTCGGTCGGCTCCACCACGTTCTCCAGCGGCTCCTCGTGCATGAGCACGTGGTACATCGAGTGCTCGAGGCCGCGGTTCTCGATGCCCAGCCCTGTCGATGCGTTGCCCTGCGGATCGAGGTCGATGATCAGTGTCCGCAAACCCATCTCCGCCAACGACGCTCCGAGGTTCACGGTCGTGGTGGTCTTGCCAACGCCGCCCTTCTGGTTCGCCAACGCAATCACACGAGGGAGCGGATGAATCACCGTCGGCGGCGTCGCGGTGGTGCCAACGTCGGCGGACGATGGGTCAGGTGGATCCAGCATCTCGGCTGGGGTGTCGAACTCCGACAACGGGTTCTCCTTCTCCGAAGGCACGGTGGTCGACACGGCGTGTCGCACAGGTGAGGGGATCTGCACACTCTGCCGGATCCAGCGCCACGAGACAAGCATTTCGAGGGTTTCACGTGAAACAATCGGGCTGACGTCGAGCTGGAGGGTCGCTGGGCGGGCGGCGCGCCGTCGGGAGCAGGAGCCAAACGTTTCACGTGAAACATGCTCGGTCCCGCGCGCACGGCTCGGAGACCGGGCGTCAGCGCTTGACGAACACGGCGACGAACCCGCCGAGTGCGCCGTCGTTCTGAGCGGCGATCGACGCAGCGAGACGCTCTGGTGGAAAGGCACTGGGCGCCCAGTGCAGGCCCAGCCGTGCCAGAAGCTCATCGTCCCAACGATTCTCGCCGGGTGGGTCGCTGATCACGATCGGATGACCGGGTCGCACCAATCGGGCAGCGGTCGACGCGGTGAACTCCGGCGGTCCGAATCCGCGAGCAACGACGGCATCGAAGCCGGCGTCGGGCTCGAAGGCGTCGACGTCCCGGCAGATCACCGTCACGCGGTCGTGCCATCCGAGACGCCGAACGACCCGTTCCAGCGCATCGGTGCGCTTCGCCCGGCGATCCAACAGCGTCACCTGCGTCGCAGGAAGATCGTGGGCGATCACCAGGCCGGGGACCCCACCGCCGCTCCCGAGATCGAGCACCGATCCGATCGGGCCCCACGCCTCGAGCGCACGAACGAACCCGCGAGCATGCTCGATGACCTCGCCGACGGGGCGCGTGCCCAAGAAGCCGAGTCGTTGCGCGTCCTCGAGTGCAGCAACCAGTTCCGGAGCGGTCTCACTGTGCATGATCACCGTCCATGATCGCCGGCATGCTCACCGTTCACTTCACCAACCCGGCGTCGTCCCGCACGAAGCGGCGTCCGACACGCGCCTGGGCGAGTCGGTGCCGCAGTCGGGGAGGTGCGTCAGGCGGGCTCGACGATGATCCGGCGGTCCGGATCCTCACCGACGGACCGACTCGAGACGCCGTCTTCGTCGTTGAGAACGTCGTGTACGACTTTGCGGTCCGATGAACTCATTGCCTCGAGGGAGCGAGCCGTGCCCGTGGTACGGACCTGCTCGGAGACATCGCGAGCGAAGGACGCAAGTGCTGCCTCGCGACGCTCGCGGTATCCGGCGACGTCGATGCGCAGGCGTGTGTCGTGGTCGCCGAGCCGACGTTGCGCGGACACGCGGGCAAGGTCCTGGATCGCGTTCAGGGTGCGTCCACCGGGGCCGACGAGCAGACCCAGCTCCGTTCCTGCGACGTCGACACGGAGTTCGAGGTCGTCGACCTGCAGGGTCGAGGTACCGTCCACGCCGAACGCGGCCGTCAGACCGTCCATGAAGGCCACCGCTGCTGCGCCGACTTCGTCGGGGGTCACGGTCGATTCGGGCCGGTCGTCGTTGCTCATCGTCGATTCCTCGTTCTGCTTGCTGCGTTGGCTGGTGGTGGGTGCGGTGGTCGAGCGACGACGCGATCGTGTCGGTTCGGATGCTGGCGCCGATGCCGGTGGTGTGGCCGTCTGCTGGTCGGCGGTGTCGGCGGTCGCGCCGTCATCGGACGGTGTGTCCTGCGGCGAGGGAGCATCGGTGGTGCGGCTGGCAGACGACGACTTGTCGGACTTGCCCTTGCGCCGCCGTTCCTGCTTCGGTCGCACCTGTGTCGGTCGAACCCGCGCCCGGAGCCGCGCCTCGCCGCGCATCCGACCGAAGAGACCCGGTCGCGGCTCCTCGATCACGTCGAATTCGGCCTCATCGGCGCCGACACCGAGTTGGTCCAGCGCCGCCTCGCGTGCTGCCTCGATGGTCTTCGCGGTGGTTTCGACCCACTCCATGCTGATGTCTCTTTCTGCTGCAGAGGTGACCGGACGCCCGTGCGCCGGCGGTCACGACGATTTCTTGGATGGATTCGGCCTGGCCGACTTCGACGACTTCTTGCCCTTGGCCTTGTTGGCCTGGGCCTCTTGTCGTGACGGTGTCGGGCGGCCCTTGGCCCCCGAGGACGGCGTGGGGCGGTTCTTCGGCGGTGTGACCCGCTTGCTGCTCGACGACGACACGTCTTTGGCGCCTTTGGTGTCCTTGGCGCCTTTCGAGTCCTTGCCGGACGCGGCGGGCTTCTTGCCAGGCGCCGCAGGCTTCTTGGCACCGCCGGCGCCCTTGTTGTCCGCTGTCGGGCCTGCCAGGTCGCGGCGTGCCTGTGCGAAGAACCCACCACCGCCGCCATCGGGGTTGTTCTTCGCCTCCTCGCGTGCCGCTTCGCCGGCGCGCTGCGCTTGGCGACCGAGTGACTCGTCGTGCCCGTAGAACGCGCGGGTGATGTAGGCCTGCTGCAGGATCCGGAAGATCGTCTGGAAGATGTAGTAGACGACCAGCGCTGCCAGGAAGAAGATCTGGAACACGGCGAAGAAGACCGGCAGATACTGCATCAGCTTCTGCTGTCCCGCGGACATCGTCGGGCTGATCGATGCCCGCGCCGCGACCATGCGTTGCTGAGTGAAGTAGAGCCCGGCGAGCACCACGACCAGCAGCACGTACCAGATGCCGTTCGTGAAGCCTTCGCCGACCGCCACCGCCGCGGACTTCGACAGGTCGAGGCCGAGCGACATGATCGACTGCTCGCCGAACAGCGACTTGTAGAGCGCCGAGTCGATGGCGAGGTAGCGCGGGATGAAGCCGGGATCGCGGACCTCGTCGGCGCGCCCGAAGGCTCCCCAGATGGCATCCGACACCGGACGAGCCGCGCCGATCGGCCGGTATGCGAGGCCGCGCAGCACCCGGAACATGATGTAGAACACCGGCGCCTGAGCAAGCAACGGGAGACACGAGGCCATCGGGTTGACCTTGTGCTCCTGATAGAGCTTCATCATCTCTTCGTTGAGCTTGGTGCGGTCGTTGCGGTACTCGTTCTGCAGCTTGCGCATCTCCGGCGCCAACTTCTGCATCTCGAGCATCCCCTTGGTGCTCTTGAGGGTCAGCGGCGTGGTGATCGCCATCACCACGGCGGCGATCATCGCGATCGCGATCGTGTAGCTGTTGGTCAGACCGTAGAACCACGACAGCAGGGCGGCGGGAATCTCGAACATCGACTCAGTCGACCTCTCGGACATCGGGGGACGGCGCGACCGGGAGGTCGGCGCCTGTGGTGGCGACGCACACGCTCGGCGTCGGCTCGGGAACCGGATCGAATCCGCTCGGTCCGAACGGACGACACCGCAGCAGGCGGGTCACGGTCAGCCACCCACCACGCGCCGTGCCGTGGTGCTCGAACGCCTCGTGGGCATAGTTCGAACAGGTCGGATAGAAGCGGCAGGGCGAGGGGCGGCCGGCGAATGCGCGCTGATACGCCTCGATCCACAACAGGGCCCGGCGCTGCGCCCACGTCATCGTGAGGCGATCTGGTGACGACGGACCTTGTCCATCAGTGACGACACCGTCCACTCCAGCTCTGCGAACGTGTGTTCGCACGCGGGAACTCGCGCGCCGATGAGATACAGCCCCGGTGGGACGTCGCAGCCGGCCAGCAGCGCACGCAGACGACGTCGGAGTCGATTGCGAGAGACGGCGGGACCGACGGCGCGACCGATGGCGAACGCCACCTGCGGGGGAGCCAGGTCGGGATCGAGGACGAACGAACACCACAGCGAATCGGTCCGGACCCGGACTCCATCGCGCCGGAGGCGGACGAAGGCGTCGCGTTCGCGGACCCGGTCGATCAAGCGGAGAGTCGGGCCCGGCCCTTGGCCCGGCGGGACTTCAGCACCGCACGACCAGCGCGAGTGCTCATGCGCGCGCGGAAACCGTGCTTGCGGGCTCGGCGGCGGTTGTTGGGCTGGTAGGTACGCTTCACGGCTGACTCCGGACGGTTCGAGGCAAATCATGTTCCGACGACGAGCACCACGAGGGGGCGACGCGCGTCACGGACTGACCTGGCAAGGCTAGAGGTGCCTGTGTGCCTGCGCCAACCGCGACCGTCAAACCACAGCCGTGTAAGTTGTCCACAGGTCGCTGATGAGCGCATCACCCCAGCGTGCTCGCGGTGTCGACGTCGTGAATGACAGTGACATGGTCAAGTTTTCGCCACCGATCGAGCGTGCTAGGTTCGCTCTCTCGCAGTCGGTCTCCGACATGTCCACATCTTGTGGACAACGGTGTGGACCACTGTCGACGACGATCGGGAGACCTTCAGGTGACAGACAGCGCAGACGTGTGGACCCAGGTGACGCTGTCGCTGCGTTCACAGCTCGCCGAATCGGTCTGGTTCTCCACGTTCCAAGACGTGGCCCCGCTGCCGTCCGACAGTGACACCCTCCGGTTGCTGGCACCCAGCGCTTACGTGCGCGACCGGATCATGAGCCGCTATCTGCCGCTGGTGACCGAAGCGCTCCAGGACGCCAACGAGGGCCATCGGTCCGTCGAGATCGACGTCGACACCGCCGGCGACATCGCTGCGATCGCCGACGTCGACACGAACGCCGACAGCTCGATCCTCACGGCCGTGTCGACGACGGGCTTCGACGGCAGCGCGGCGGACGCATCGGGCGGGCGAGCAACGACGACGGGGAACGACGCCTCGCACGACAGCACGCGCTCGCTGCTGCTCGACGAGGCGGGACTCAACCCCCGCTACACCTTCGAAACGTTCGTGAAGGGCGCGTCCAACCAGTTCGCGTTGGCAGCCGCCCTGCGCGTCGCGGAAACACCCGCGCGCAGCTACAACCCGCTGTTCATCTACGGCTCCGCCGGACTCGGCAAGACGCACCTGCTGCACGCCATCGGCCATTACGTCCACTCGAACTACCAGCACCACGAGGTCAGATACGTCTCGACCGAAACGTTCATGAACGAATACGTCGACGCCATCCGTCAGAACACGACGAACTCGCTGCGGCGCCGCTATCGCGACATCGACGTGCTCCTGATCGACGACATCCAGTTCATCGCCGGCAAGGAGGGCCTCCAGGAGGAGTTCTTCCACACGTTCAACTCGCTCCACGGCGCCAACAAGCAGGTCGTGATCTCCTCCGACCGCATGCCCGACGCCATTCCGACGCTCGAGGAACGCCTGCGCGGGCGCTTCAAGTGGGGCCTGATCACCGACATCCAGCCCCCCGACCTCGAGACCCGCCTCGCCATCCTGCGCAACAAGTCCGAGCGCGATCGCGTCCTCGTGCCCGACGAGACGCTGGAGTTCATCGCCACCAACATCGCCACCAACATCCGCGAGCTCGAAGGAGCCCTCATCCGGGTCACCGCGTTCGCCAGCCTCAACCAGGTCCCGATCACCACCGATCTCGCGCAGACGCAGCTCGCCGACCTGCTCAACGACAGCAAACCCAAGGCGCGCACCGACGACGAACTGCTCGCCGACATCGCCGCGATCCTCAAGTTCAGCGTCGAGGACCTCAAGGGGCGCAGCCGTCAACGGCCGCTCGTCACCGCCCGCCAGATCGCCATGTACGTCTTCCGGGAACTCACCGACCTCAGCTACCCGGCCATCGCCCGTCTCTTCGGCGGCCGTGACCACACCACGGTGATCCACGCCAACGAGAAGATCCAACGGCTGATGAGCGAACGCAAACAGATCTACGACCAGGTCACCGATCTGCTGCAGCAACTCAAAGCATGACGGACCTCGCGAACAACACTGGGGACGACGGTCGGACAACCGGCTTGCACCGGTGGACATCGCGACGTTGTCCACCGGAGCACATCGGTGGAATTCGCGCGGTGGGGATCGACCGCCCATCCCATGTGGACGCCCGCGATCGCCCTACGCTGCACCAACGCGTGGTTGTCCCCAATCCACAGCACCTACTACTGACATTGAACATTGAGACATCCCTGCATGAGGAGAAGTGCCTACTGTGAAGTTTCGTTGCGAACGTGATGTGCTCGCCGACGCGGTCGCCTCTGCTGGGCGTGCGGCGACGAACCGCACCGGCACTCTGCCGGTTCTCGCGGGAGTCCGCATGGAAGTCGACGGAGACCGACTCACCGTCACCGGCACCGACCTGGAGCTGACGATCCGTCTCAGCGTCGAGGTCGGCGGCGAACGCGACGGTGCTGCCGTCGTCCCCGCACGACTCGTCGGCGACATCGTCAAGGCACTGCCCGCCGGAGCGGTCCACGTCGAACTCGGTGACGACGAGATGTCGATCAGCGCCGGCCGTTCGCAGTTCTCGGTCCGCCCGCTGTCGCTCGACGACTATCCGAGCCAGCCCGAACCGGCTGCAGACGCCGTGACGCTCCCCGCCGACGCGATGGCCGATGCGCTGCGTCAGGTGGTCCGTGCTGCGTCCACCGACGACGCCCGCGCCGTGTTGACCGGCGTGCTGCTCGCCTCCGACGACGACGGCCTGCGCATGGTCGCCACCGACTCGTACCGTCTCGCCGTTCGAGATCTGCCCGACACCGGGGTGCTCGCATCCGGCCAAAAGGTGCTCATCCCCGGTCGTGCGCTGAGCGAACTGCAACGTCTGCTCGGCGACGTCACCGAACTCCAGGTACGCCTCGGCGATCGCGAAGCGACCTTCGAAGCCGGCGGGACTCGGCTCAGCACCCGGCTCATCGAGGGTGAATTCCCGAATTATCGCAACCTGCTGCCCTCGAGCTACCCGAACCTGCTCACCGTCGGCAAGAGCGCCATGCTCGAAGCCATCCGGCGCGTCAAGATTCTCGCCCAGGACTCCACACCGGTCCGTCTGACACTCGGCGGCGACACCGTGCAGATCACCGCGATCACCCAGGACGTCGGTAACGCCGCCGAGGAGATCGACGCCAGCTACGACGGTGCCGAGATGACCGTGGCGTTCAACCCGGACTATCTCGCCGCCGGCATCGACGCCATCGACAGCGACGACGTCACCCTCGCCACGATGGACCCGATGAAGCCGGCCGTGCTCCGCGGCGTCGGACGAGACGATTACCTGTACCTCCTGATGCCCGTGCGGGTGCCGTAACGCTTTCCGAGAGCTCACCGAAGGCCAGTGGAATTCGATCGAGGTCGCTCTCGGTCTGGCTCGTCGCTGGCGCTTCCCAACGGGTAGCGAAGCCTCACCGCACGTCGGTGCGTGACAATTGGGGTCGGCTTCGGTGTGGCTCGTCGCTGGCGCTTCCCTCGCCAGCTGTGTTCACACACTGTTGGCGCTTTCCTCGTCATCTTGGACGGTTCGGGGGCCGCTCGATCCGCCGGTCGGCGTGACAGACTCCGAGTTCTTCATGATCGTGTCGCATCTCGAACTCGTGGACTTCAGGAACTACGTGTCGGGGACGTTCGAGCTCACGTCGGGCACGACGGCGGTGATCGGCGACAACGGCCAGGGCAAGACCAATCTGGCCGAGGCACTCGCCTTCCTCGCCACGCTGAACAGTTTCCGGACCGTCCCCGGCGACGCACTCGTGCGCGTCGGTGCCGACACCGCGGTGATCCGCGCCACGGTGGTCGACGACGACCAGCGTGAGAGCCTCATCGAGATCGAACTCGCCGTCGCCGGCCGCAACCGTGTGCAGGTGAACCGCCAACGACTCCAACGTGTGCGCGATCTCCTCGGCACCGTGCGCGTCACCGTCTTCTCGCCCGACGACCTGATCCTCGTCAAGGGGGGCCCCGGCGATCGGCGACGCTTCCTCGACGACACGTTGGTTGCGCTCGCCGTCAAGTACGACACCGTCCGCCTCGAGATCGATCGCATCGTCCGCCAGCGCAACACCCTGCTCAAGCAGGCGGCAGGCCGGCTCTCCGACGAGATCGAGGTGACACTCGACGTGTGGGACGCCAAGTTCGCCGACATCGCGGACCAGTTCGGCTACGCACGCGCCACGCTCGTGTCCCGCCTCACGCCGATGGTGCAGGAGGCCTACGAACACCTGGCAGGGACTCCGACGCCCGTCGAGCTGGTCTACGAACCGCACTGGCGTTCCGGCGGTCTCGCGGCCGCCCTGCTCGAGGCGCGTGCGATCGATGTCCGGCGCGGTGTCAGCACGGTCGGTCCGCACCGCGACGAGTTGCACCTGGCGATCGGGGGCCTCCCGAGCCGCACGCACGCATCCCAGGGAGAGCAGCGCACGTTGGCGCTCGCATTGCGTCTGGCCGGGCATCGCCTCGTCACGGAACGGACCGGGTCGGCGCCCGTGCTCGTCCTCGACGACGTGCTCTCGGAACTCGACGACCACCGAGCGACGGCGCTGCTCGATCACCTGCCCGCCGGCCAGGTGATCATCACCACCGCGAGCGAACTGCCCTCTGCGGCTCGGGCCGACCGGATCCTGCGCATCGAAGCCGGGCGCGTCCACCCCGAGTGATGAGCGAAAGGCCCGGATTTGGGCGGTTGGCTCATCGCTGGGTGAGTGTCGGCGAAGCGCAGTACGGTGACGGCGTGTCCGACCCGGTGCCGATCTCGCGATCGCTCGACTCGATCATGAAGTCGTTGCGCGGCACCGACCGGATCCAGATCGGCGGGGTGTTCGGGCGCTGGGACGACGCCGTCGGGCCCACGGTGGCCGCCCACGTCCGGCCCGTCCGACTCGACCAGGGCGTGCTCACCGTCGAGGCCGACGAAGCCGCGTGGGCCACGCAGGTCAAATTCCTGGCCGGCACGATCACGACCCGTCTCGCCGAGGTCGCGGGGGTCGAGATCGAACGGATCGAGGTGCGCGTCGGTCCGCGGCACTGAACCGGATCACCTGCAGGAAGCCGGCCGCACTCCCCGACTCCGGGACACCCCGCTGGTAGGCTGTAACCACTCGCGAATCAGCGTGGGCGCTGGTTGAAACCCCGGGACGATCGCCGGGACAGCAACCGGCCGACCTCGCTGAACGCCACGAACAGCATGCCGGTGCCGGCATGTCCGCCAGACAGCCAGAAGTATCGAGGTACGAGTGTCCAGCGACACCGAAGCAGCATCGACCGACGTCTCCGAGACCGCACCGGTTGCGGCACGGAGGAAGCCGAACTCGACCAATTCCGCCACCACGACCGCCGCGTACGACGCCAAGGCCATCCAGGTCCTCGAGGGCCTCGATCCGGTGCGCAAGCGTCCCGGCATGTACATCGGTTCCACCGGTCTACAGGGCCTGCACCACCTGATCTGGGAAGTGGTCGACAACTCCGTCGACGAGGCGATGGCCGGTCACTGCACCCGCATCGGCGTCACCCTGCTCGACGACGGCGGCTGCCGTGTCGACGACAACGGTCGGGGCATCCCGGTCGACCCGTTCACCTCGGGTGAGCACAAGGGCAAGAGCGCAGCCGAGGTCGTGCTCACCGTCCTGCACGCCGGCGGCAAGTTCGGCGGCGACGGCTACAAGGTGTCCGGCGGTCTCCACGGCGTCGGCGTGTCGGTCGTCAACGCGCTGTCCGAACGCCTCGTCATCGAGGTGGACCGCAGCGGCAAGCACTACCGCCAGGAGTACGCGAAGGGCGGCAAGCCACAGGGCAAGATGGCCGTCGTGGGCGACACACCCAAGCGGGGTCGTACCACTGGCACCACGATCACCTTCTGGCCGGACCCCACGATCTTCGCGGCCGAAGGTGTCGAGTTCGTGGCTCGCACCGTGCTCGAACGTCTCCAGACGATGGCGTTCCTCAACCGGGGCCTGATCATCGCGTTCGACGATCAGCGCGAAGGTCGCGAGCAGCAGGTCGAGTACCAGTACAAGGGCGGCATCGTCGACTTCGTCAAGCACCTCAACGCCACCAAGGAGCCGCTGTTCTCCAAGGTCTGCCAGTTCGAGGACGAGGACGAAGCCGACGGCCAGATGCTCGACATCGCGATGCAGTGGAACACCGGCTACTACGAAGGCATCCACGGATACGCCAACGGCATCTCCACCATCGAGGGCGGGATGCACGTCGAGGGCTTCAAGACCGCCCTCACGTCGGTGATCAACAAGTACGCCCGCGCCAAGAACCTGCTCAAGGAGAAGGACCCGAACCTCACCGGTGAGGACATCCGTGAGGGCATCACCGCCATCGTGTCGGTCAAGCTCCGCGAGCCGCAGTTCGAGGGCCAGACCAAGGCGAAGCTCGGCAACGTGCCCATGCGGTCGTTTGTGCAGAAGGCGACGAACGAGCGCATGGCGGAGTGGCTCGAGGAGAACCCGACCGAGGCCAACAAGGTCGTCAAGAAGGGCCTCGCCGCCGCGCAGGCGCGTGTCGCGGCGAAGAACGCCCGCAATGCCATTCGCCGAAAGACCGCCCTGTCGGGCGCCGGCATGCCCGACAAACTCAAGGACTGTTCGTCGAAGAACGCCGACGAGTCGGAGCTGTTCATCGTCGAGGGCGACTCCGCCGGCGGCACCGCGGTCGACGCCCGCGACCCCCGCACGCAGGCGATCCTGCCCATCCGCGGCAAGATCCTCAACGTCGAACGCGCCCGCATCGACAAGATGCTCAAGAACAACGAAATCCAGGCGCTGATCACGGCGATCGGCGCCGGCGTCGGCGACGAGTTCGACGTCTCCAAGGCTCGCTACCACAAGGTGATCTGCCTGGCCGACGCCGACGTCGACGGCAGCCACATCCGCACGCTGCTGCTCACGTTCTTCTTCCGTCAGATGCGCGAGATGGTCGAAGCGGGCTACTGCTACATCGCCCAGCCGCCGCTGTACTCCACCGAGGTCGGCAAGGAGAAGGTGTACCTGAAGGACGACGTCGCCAAAGCGGCATTCCTCGAGGACCGACCGAACCACAAGAAGGGCTTCCAGCGACTGAAGGGTCTCGGCGAGATGGACTGGGAGGAACTGCGCACCACCACGATGCTCGACGGCACCCGCACCTTGCTGCAGGTCACCGTCGAGGAGGCCGCACTCGCCGACGAGATCACCTCGGTGTTGATGGGCGACGACGTGCCGGCGCGACGCGACTTCATCACCACGAACGCCCGCGACGTCCGCAACCTCGACTTCTGATCGACCGACTCCCCAGACCGGAATCCGATGACTGACACCAACGACACCCCACCGATCGACCCCATCCAACCGATCTCGTTGCACGACGAGATGGAGTCCTCGTTCCTCGAGTACGCGATGTCGGTGATCATGTCGCGCGCGCTCCCCGACGTGCGCGACGGCCTCAAGCCGGTGCACCGCCGCATCATCTGGGACATGGAGGACCAGGGCTTCCGCCCCGACCGCGCCCACGTCAAGTGCGCCCGCGTCACGGGCGACACGATGGCACGATTCCATCCTCACGGCGACAGCGCCATCTATGACGCACTCGTTCGCATGGCCCAGCCCTTCTCGCTGCGGCATCCCCTGATCGACTTCCACGGCAACTACGGCAGCCCCGACTTCGGGCCCGCTGCCGCGCGGTACACCGAATGTCGTCTCAATCCTCTGGCGATGCAGTTGCTGGCGGACATCGACGAGGACACCGTCGACATGATCCCGAACTACGACGGCTCGACCGAGCAGCCGCTCGTGTTGCCGTCACGGTTCCCCAACCTGCTCGTCAACGGCAGCCAGGGCATCGCGGTCGGCATGGCGACGAACATCCCGCCGCACAACCTCGGCGAGGTGATCGACGCCGTCGTGCATCTGCTCGACAACCCCGACGCGACGCCCGACGACCTGATGGAACATGTGAAGGGGCCGGACTTCCCGACCGGTGCGAGCATCCTCGGCAAGGCCGGGATCATCGACGCCTACCGCACCGGCCGAGGGTCGGTGAAGATGCGCGCCACACTCTCGATCGAGGAGGCCAAGAACGGACGCATGGAGATCGTCGTCACCGAGCTGCCGTATCAGACGAGCTGTTCGGCGATCGCCTCTCGCATCCAGGATCTCGTCGACGGCGGCGACCTCGATGGCATCGCCGACGTCAACGATGCGTCCTCGGGCGGTAAGACGAACTTGATCATCACGCTCAAGCGCGATGCCAACGCCAACGTCGTCAAGAACAACCTGTTCAAGCTCACCCAGCTGCAGTCCACGTTCTCGATCAACATGGTCGCTCTCGTCGACGGCGTCCCCCGCCAGGTCAACCTTCGCGACGCACTCGTCGCCTACGTCAAGCACCAGCGTGACGTCATCACCCGGCGGTCGCAGTTCCGCCTCGACAAGGCCAAGCGGCGCGAGCACATCCTCGAGGGCCGCATCAAGGCCCTCGACGTCATCGATGCGATCATCGCTTTGATCCGTGCCAGCGACGACGTCGCCGCCGCTCGTGAGGGCCTGATGGCTGCACCGTACGAGTTCAGCGAGGTGCAGGCGAACGACATCCTCGACATGCAGCTGCGACAGCTCACCCGCCTGTCGCGACTCGACCTGCAGACCGAGCTCGACGAGACCCGGGCGAACATCATCGACCTCCAGGAGATCCTCGACGACCCCGAACGTCTCAGCACGGTCATCCGCGATGAGATCACCGAGATCAAGAACACCTTCGCCACGCCGCGCGTGTGCGAACTCACCTACGACGACGGCGAGATGTCGATCGAGGACCTGGTCGACGACAAGGAACTGGTCATCGTGATGACCGAAGCCCAGTACGTCAAGGCGGTGTCGGCCGACTCGTTCAAGACCCAGGGCCGCGGTGGCCGCGGCGTGTCGGGCGGCAAGATGAAGCTGGACGACATCGTGCGCCACGTCATCTTCACGACTGCGCACGCGCACCTGCTCTTCTTCTCCAACCGCGGCAAGGTCTACCGGCTGCGAGCGCTCGAGATCCCCGAACGCGAGCGCACCGCGAAAGGCATGCCGATCGTCAACCTGCTGCCGCTGCAGGCCGACGAGCAGATCCAGGCGATCATCGACACCCGTGACTTCGCAGGGGAACGCTTCTTGTTCTTCGCCACCAAGAAGGGCACCGTCAAGAAGACGGCCTTCGATGCCTACGACTCCAGTCGTCGAGACGGGCTGATCGCGATCAACCTGCGCGACGGCGACGAACTCGTCCGCGTGATCGAGACCAGTGGCGACGACGACATCTTCATGGTCAGTCGCAATGGCATGACGATCCGCTTCCACGAGAACGACGTCCGGGCGATGGGACGTACCGCCGGTGGCGTGCGTGGCATGAAGTTGAAGAACACCGACGACCGCGTCGTGTCCGTCGACGTCGCTCGCGACGACACCGCCATCCTCATCATGACCGAGGCCGGATACGGCAAGCGCACGCAACTCGACAAGTTCAACACGCAGGGTCGCGGTGGCCAGGGAGTTCGGGGCATCAAGCTCACCGGCAGGAAGGGCGCCGTGGTTTCGGCGTTCATGGTCGGTCTCGACGACGAGATCGTGGCGGTGTCGAACAACGGCGTCACGATCCGCATGGAGGTCCGGGGCATCTCGTCGCAGGGCCGTGACGCCACCGGCGTCAAGGTGATGAACATCGACGACGGCGATGCCGTCAGCTCGGTGGCGCCGATCCTGGCCGTCGACGAGACCTGACGTCGAGCGCTCCGGCGCCGTTGCGACCGCGGGTCGCCCATCGCGACGCCAGGTCGCCGAGAGTCCATCGGAATCGAGGTGAACGTGGACAGATCGAACGGCGACCGGGGTCAGGCCGGTGTCCTGGTCCTGATCGTGTCGGCGGTGCTGTTCGTCTCGCTGTCCGCGGCGACGGTGACGTTCGGTGCTCGACTGGTCGATCGGACACGGGCGCACACCGCTGCCGACGCCGCCGCACTGGGTGCGGTCGTCGGCGGTCACGGGGCGGCACTGACCATCGCACAGCGCAACGGCGCGACGTTGCTGACGTTCACCCGGGGGCCAGGTGAACGCGACGTTCGGGTGGTCGTCCGAGTGGGGACCGCCACGGCCAGTGCGGCCGCCACGGATGAACCGTGACTGCACGTGACGATTCGTTCACCGGCGTACTGCCTACACTCCTTGAGATGAGCAAGACCGAGCGCGACCTCGATCTCGAGCTCGACGAGCTCGACGACGAGATGGTGCTCGACGACGACGATGTGGAGGTCGACGTCGTCGACGATGTGGAGGTCGACGTCGTCGACGAGTCCGACGACGAGGTCGACGTCGACGATGCGCACGGCGTCGAGGACCGCGTCTACGAACTCCCGGTGATCATCATGGCCACCGAGAAGGACGAGGACGACGACGAGTCAGCAACCGATGCGCCCCTCGGCGATCCGCTGGTCGCACGCGACGCCCCTGACGTCAGCGGCGACGTGCTCGAGGAACTGCGACGGGCCGACATCGACGGCCCGACCGTCGAGATGGCTCCCCAGGACGACACGTCGTCGGCCATCCGTCGCCCCCGTCGCTCTCCCGAACACGATCCGGCGCCGTACCCGATCCCGATGACGGTGCCGCGAATGCTCGGACGCAAACCTCGCGTCCGACGGGTCACCCGGGTCGTGCGTCACGTCGACCCTTGGAGCGTGTTCAAGATCGCTGCGGTCGCGAACGTCGTGCTCTACCTGATCATGCTGACCGCAGGCGTGCTCTTGTGGAACGTGGCCTATGCCACGGGCACGGTCGACAACGTCGAGCGATTCTTCGAGTCGTTCGGCTGGTCGTCGTTCGAGTTCAACGGCGGCGAGATCTACCACAACGCCTGGATCGGCGGGCTCTTCGCGGTCATCGGTCTCACCGGCCTGGCCGTGTTGCTCGCCACGCTCTTCAATCTGATCACGGATCTCGTCGGGGGGATGCGCTTCACCGTGCTCGAAGAAGAGGTCGTCGAGGCGAGGACGTCACCGATGCGCCGTTTCGTGGTGCGACGTGCCGAGCCCGAGGTTCCACACGTCTCCTACGACGAATCCGGTCCGATCGTGCGCGAGGCGATCGTCGACGACAGCGGACCGCTGCCTCGCTGATTCCGATTTCGATCCGCGGGCATGGCGTGAAGGTCGCGAGCGAGCGATAACCTCTCCGACTTGCCGGGGCTATAGCTCAGTCGGTTAGAGCGCTGCCCTGATAAGGCAGAGGTCACAAGTTCGATTCTTGTTAGCCCCACCATCCCGGCCGTCGCATCGAGCCGCGCGGGCGCTCAGCGCCGGCCGGCGGCTGTGCGAGCTACCCTGCCGAGCGGATGAAGTTTCTGCGACGTGCGTTCTCGGCCATCGCCCTGATGGGGTTCGCCGCCCTGGTGCTGCGTGTCCGAGGTTCTGGCGGGACACCGCCCCAGCACGGCGGATGGCGCCCGCTCGAGCTGCCGGACTCCTGATGCACAAGGTGGCGGTCGTCGGCCGTGGTGTCGTCGGCCAGCGGATCAGCCGACGTCTGGCAACGGTGATCAGCGGTGTGACGGTCGTCGATCACGATCCGCGTGTCGGACGGCCCCTGCCCTCCGATGTCGAGGTGGTCGTGCTGGCACATGGTGGTCGCCACGCCGATCTGGCCCACGAGCTGGTCGAGTCGGGCGTGCCGGTGGTGTCGGTGGGCGACGATCTCGCCGACGTGCGCTCGATGGTCGACCTCGACGATGCGGCACGCGGTGCAGACGTGCCCCTCGTCGTCGGCGCCGGCATGGCGCCGGGCCTGACCGGATTGCTCGCCCGCCTCGCGGCATCGCAGCTGGCGACCTGCGACGAGATCCACGTCTCGATCCACGGCACAGCGGGACCGGCCTGTGCCCGCCAACACCACCGAGCGCTGCGTGGGCGCTCGGTCGGCCTCCGCGACGGTGACTGGATCCACCCGCCCGCTGGTTCCGGCCGTGAGCTGTGCTGGTTCCCCGAGCCCGTGGGCCCCTACGACTGCTATCGAGCGGAGCTCGCCACGCCGCTGTTGTTGCACCACGCCTTCTCCGAGGTCGGTCGCATCTCCGCCCGGGTCTCGGCGAACCGGCGAGATCGGTTCACCGCCTGGCTGCCGATGCTCAGCCCGCCGCATCGCGAGGGTGGCGTCGGCGCCGTGCGGGTGGAGATCCGGGGCACGGACGACTCCGGTGCGCGGGCGACGACGATCCTCGGCGTCGCCGAGCTGGTCGGCACCGCTGCCGCAGCCACCGCGTCGGCGTTCGTGGTGGAGGCGGTTGCCGGGCGACTGCCCAGCCGGGTGTGCCGGGCCGGTGACGCGGAACTCGACACGGCCGCCATCTTGCGCACCGTGAGTCAGCTCGGTGTGCGGCTCCAGGAATTCACCGGGGTGCCGTCGACGCAGCGGGTCAGCGCGAACCCCTGAGCGTTCACGTACCGCGGTCGGCCGGAGCGTCGTCGAGGCCGTCGGGGGCCGGGGCGAGCAGCTCGACCCGCGTGGCCAGCCGCTCGACGACCTCGGTCAGTCGGTCGAGTCGGTCGTCGAACGCCTCACCGGTCACCATGTCGGAGATCGTGAGTCGGACGCTGGCGATCTCGCGGGCGAGGAACTCGGTGTCGGCCTGCGTGCGTTCGGCGACCTCGCGGTCGTTCTGGGCGGTCACCCGGTCGCGGCGCTCCTGGCGGCTCTGCGCGAGCAGGATCAGCGGTGCAGCGTACGAGGCCTGGATCGACAACACGAGCGTGAGCAGCACGAGACCGCGGTCCCACGGGTCGAACTGGAATCGTTGCGGAAGCACGGTGTTGAGCAGGATCCACAGCGTGATGACCACGGTCTGCCAGACGAGGAACCTGGCCGTGCCGAGGAAGTTCGCGATCGACTCGCTGAAGCGACCGAACGTGTCGGAGTCGTACGACACGCCGACCCGACCGGCCGCGCGCGGCGTCGTGAGGTCTTCTCGTCGTTTCACGTCTCCACCACCCGCTTCCGGCGGGTTCGCCAACCGACGCCGAGCATCCTGTCGAGCACGTCGTCGACGGTGACGGCACCCAGGAATCGGCCGGCCTCGTCGGTGACGGCGACGGCGAGGAGGTCGTAGCTGGCGAGCATCTCGGCGACCTCTCGGTCGGTGGCGTCGGCACTCACGGTCGGGTCGTCCGCGACGAGACGACCGATCTCCATGTGCGGCGGTTCGCGCAGGAGCCGCTGCACATGGACCACGCCGACGAGCTTGCCGGTCGGGGCCTTGTAGGGCGCCTGCGTGACGAACACCTGGGTCGCGATGCTGACCACCCAGTCGGGGTTGCGTACCTGGGCGAGTGCCTCGGCCACGGTGGCGTCCGGACCGAGGATGATGACCTCCGGCGTCATCAGGCCGCCTGCGGTGCCCTCCTCGTAGGACAGCAGCCGTCTGACCACGTCGGCGTCATCGACGTCCATGACGCCGAGCATGCGTTCCTGGTCGGCGGGGGCCATCTCGCCGAGCAGGTCGGCGAGGTCGTCGTACTCCATCTCGTCGAACACGCCGACGAGGCGGTCACGGTCGAGTTGTTCGACGATGCGGACCTGCTCTTCCTCGGGCAGTTCCTCGAGGACGTCGGCGAGGCGTTGGTCGTCCATGGCCTCGGCCAGTTGGCGTCGCTGGTCGATCGGGAGCGCCCGTACGATTGCTGCGACCTCGGCGGGGTGGAACTCGCGCAGACGGGCCGCTTCGGCCTGCATCGCCGTCTGAGGATCGAACAGGGCCGGGACCTCGTCGAAGTCGACCAAGCGATAGCTGGGACGTCGACGCAACGTGCTCTTGCGGGCCAGGCGCACCTTGTCGATCACCCAGTACGTGGACCGGGCGTCTTCCTGGGGGCGTAGGGCGACGTCGCTGACCGTCTCGTCGCCGATGCGGCGATCGATCAGCTCACCGCCGATCAGCACCTCGCCGGGACGGGGCTTGAACGGGTTGAGGTCGACGTCCCAGCTGCGCAGGCGCGCTCCGTCGCTGTTCAGCTCGGCGATGCGGTTGGCGTTGACGAAGATGCGGCGGTGCTGGCTGTTCGCGACGAAGCCGACCACTCGCGGCGGGATGGCGGGTTCGCGGCCCTTGCCGGCGCGCCCGGGAATCACCACGATGTCCTCGAGCCGTCCGATCGGTGCGCCTCCCGCATCGAGCAGCGGCAGCCGCATGACCCTGAAGGCGTAGATCAGGTCGGCGGCCATGGCCGCAGGCTACCCATCGATCCTCCGCCCGGAAGCGTTACCCGTGCGGATCGGTCAGAGGGGTGGCGACGTCAGCGCTCGGCAGCCGCGACCTGGACGAGCGTGTCGCTGTACGCGACGCCGCCGCCCCACTCGGTGAGCGTGTCGTTCGTGAGACTGTTCGCGATGCGACCGTCGAGGTGATGGCGGCTCCACCATCCGAACGGGATCGCCACGACGCCGGGACGTAGTCGGGTGGTGATCTTCACCGGCACGTCGACCGACGCCCGATCGTTCCAGACCCGTGCGATCGAACCCTCTTCGAGTCCGCGTGCGGCTGCATCGGCAGCCACCAACTCGACGAACGGACCGCCCTCGGGTGGGCCGTGCCGCGGCAGGTCGGAGTAGCCGGAGTTGAGGAATCGGGTGTGATGCTTGGGGGTGAGGAGTTGGAGCGGATACCGCTCGAGGAGATCGGGATCACCGCCCGGGCCCTCGCGGGGCGCCACGTAGGCGGGAACCCGGGGCTGGCCCATCCGTTCCAGCTGGTCCGATGCGAGGTGGATGCGTCCGGTCGGGGTGTCGACGTCACCGTCGCCGAACGGGCGACCGTCGTCGGGATACGGGGCGCGCGCCCAGCCCACCCGCTGCAACTCGTCGAGGTCGATCGACGGCAGGGCGGCGCGCAACAGCGTGTGGTCGTCGTCGAACAGTGACGGCTCGGTGTAGCCCATTGCCCGGCCGAGTCGTCGGAACATCTCGGTGTTGGAGCACGCCTCGCCCGGCGGGTCGATCGCCGCCCGGTTCCAGCCGATCCACAGATGGCCCCACGGCAGGACGACGTCGTCACTCTCGATCTGGCTGGCTGCGGGCAGCACGATGTCCGCGTACCGGGCGGTGTCGGTGAGAAACTGCTCGTGAACGACGGTGAACAGGTCGTCGCGCTCCATGCCGGCGCGGATCAGTTCGGCCTGCGGCACGGTGACGAGCGGATTGCAGTTCCAGTTGATCAGCGCGTGCACACCGGGACCGCCGGCTTCGCCCGCATGCGGCGTGGTCAGGATCCGGCCCAGGTGGCTCATGTTCAGCGTGCGCGGTTCTGCACGCCCGCCGGCGCGTGCGAGATCCGGACGCAGCAGGGCCAGGCCGTCGACGAGTGCATCGCTGTACGAACCGACGCTCTTGGCGATGCCACCGCCGCGCTCGGCCCACGCCCCGGTGAGCGCGGGCAGGCAGGCGAGCGTGCGGTAGAACATCGCGCCGTTCTCGTGATGCTCGGCGCCGATCAGGCTGCGGATCCCGGCAGGACGGACGGTCGCGTACTCGACGGCAAGCTGCTCGATGACGGCAGCGTCGACCCCGGTGGCCAATGCGGCACGGGCGGGTGTCCAGTCGGCGACCGCTTCGCGCAGCTCATCGAATCCTGTCGTGTGCCGCGCGATCCAGTCGTCGTTCGTCAGCCCATCGCGGACGATGACGTGCATCATCGCCAGCATCATGGCGATGTCGGTGCCGGGCAGGGGTTGGACGAAGCGGTCGCCGCGTGACTCCTCGATGGAGTCGGCGGTCAGCGTGCGGATCGGATCGACGACGACCAGCCGGGCGCCGCGGGACCGGGCGGTCTCGATCGTCGGCCACAGGTGCCGGTTGGTGAGTCGGGTATTCGTCCCCCACAGGATGATCAGCTGCGAATGCTCGAGCTCCAGCGCATCCATGCCCCGACCCGATCCGTTGGTCATGCGCATTCCGTGGCCGACCGTCGGCCCGCAGATTGCCCGCTCGAGCTTCGACGCACCCATGTGGGCGAAGAACCGCGCGTTGATGCCCATCATCGAGAGCAGGCTCTGGTTGCCGGCGTCGGAGAACGGCAGGACCGCCTCGGCGCCATGGGTGTCGATCACGGCGTGCAGTCGGTCGGCGATCTCCGTCAGTGCCTCGTCCCAGCTGATCCGCTCGAACTCGCCGGAACCCTTCGGCCCGACCCGTCGCATCGGGTGCAGGATCCGGTCAGGGGAGTAGACGCGGTCGAGGAAGCGGTTGACCTTCGGGCACAGCTCGCCCGCCGAGTACGGATGGTCGGGGTTGCCGCGCAGCTTCACCGCCACCGGTTCCGGTCCGACCGCATCGTCGACCGTCACGGTCCAGCCGCACGAGTCGGGACAGTCGTGATGGCACGTACCGGTCACCGTGTGGACGGTCATGACTCGATGATCGCCCGGAGATGCGGCCACGCCGTGGCGAAGCCGAGGTGCAGTGGGAGCTGGTCGACGAGGTCGAGCGGGAACCAGTCGACCTCGTCGGTTTCGAAGTTCATCGACGAGCCGAACGGTTCGTCGACCTCGATGACCACGGTGGTGTACTTCCAGTCGGTTGCCGGTTCGAACACGTAGTCACCCAGCAGGCGAGGCGTGCCCGGCGGTGCGCCGACCTCCTCGGAGGCCTCGCGCAGTGCTCCCTCGTACGGCGTCTCGCCGAGATCGAGCGCGCCGCCGGCACACGACCAGTTGCCGCCCTCGTGCGCCATGGCGGATCGCTTCTGGAGCATCACCAGCGGTTCGCCGTGGGCGTCGCGCACGACGAACACGACGCCGGCTGCTCCGTAGACACCCCAGCGCACATGCCCGTCGCTGCACCGCATGAACCCGTCGCCCGTCAGTCGTTCCGACACGGATGCCACCCTAGAGCCACCTGTGGTGAGCGCAGACCGGGAATCGGGAAGCATTCGACTGCGGTCGTGGTTGTCTCCTGCTCGTGAGCATCACCGAGTCCGATCCCTCCGCCGAAACGTTCGACCTCGTCATCGTCGGAAGCGGATCGGGCAACTCGATCCCGTCGTACCTCGACGACTGGAAGATCGCCATCGTCGAACGCGACGTGTTCGGCGGCACCTGCCTCAACCGGGGATGCATCCCGTCGAAGATGTTCGTGTATCCCGCTGACGTCGCCGTGGCCGCACAGACGTCGGCCAAGCTCGGCCTCGACACGCAGTTCAACGGCGCCGACTGGTCGGCGATCCGCGATCGCGTGTTCGGCCTGATCGACCCGATCGCGTCGAGCGGCCGCGACTACCGGGCAACGGGCACGCCGAACGTGACATTGATCGAGGGCACCGCGGCGTTCATCGACGAACACACCCTCGATGTCGAGGGCAGGCGGATCACCGCTCCGAACATTCTGCTCGCCGCCGGCGCCCGTCCGGTCGTCCCGCCGATCACGGGCCTGATGGAGACCGGCTTCCACACGTCCGATTCGATCATGCGACTCACGGAGCTCCCGAGGCGCCTCGGGATCATCGGCGGCGGGTTCATCGCCGTCGAGATGGGCCACGTCTTCTCGGGCCTGGGCTCGCACGTCACCGTCTTCAACCGTTCGAACACGTTGCTGCGCGAGTTCGACCACGACATCTCCTCGACCTTCACCGAGGCGTTCGGCGAGCGCGTCGAGCTGTTGCTCGGCCACATCCCCACCCGGGTCGAGCGCGTCGCCGACGGCATCAAGATCACCTGCGCCGTCGGTGAGTCGATCGTCGACGAACTCCTCGTGGCCACCGGCCGCGAGCCCAACAGCGACCTGCTCGACGTCGACGCCGCGGGCCTGGCGTGCCACCACCACGGCACCATCGCCGTCGACGACACGATGGCCACCAACGTCTCGGGCATCTGGGCGGTCGGCGACATCGCGAACAACTACCAGTTGAAGCATCTCGCGAACGCGGAGGCGGCGATCGCCTTCTGGAACATCGCCCATCCCGACGACATTCGACATCAGAGTTACAAGGCGGTGCCGAGTGCCGTGTTCTCCAACCCGCAGGTGGCGACCGTTGGGCTGACCGAGCAGGAGGCCACCAGACAGGGTCGATCGTTCACGGTCGGCCGGCGAGACTACGGCGGCACCGCCTACGGCTGGGCCATGGCCGACGAGACCGGGTTCGCCAAGGTGCTCGTCGACGACGAGACCGGCTTGATCATCGGTGCGCACGTGCTCGGCGCGCAGGCGTCTTCGATCATCCAGCCGCTGATCCAGGCAATGCAGTTCGACCAGCGCGCGGAGGACGTCGCCCGGCAGGTGTTCTACATCCACCCCGCGCTGACCGAGGTGATCGAGAACGCCCTGCTCGACGCCGTTTTCTGAACGACGGCGCCGGTGATCGGCGATCGCTGACGTACGGCCGGCCCACCCGGCTTACGCTGCAGCCATGGCAGTTCCCACCAAGAACTGGGCGGGCAACCAGCGTTGCCTGCCCACCGAGGTCCACGAGCCGAAGTTCACCGACGAGGTGGCAGCGATCGTTCGGGCGGCGGCGACGTCGGGGGAACGGGTCAAGGTGATCGCCGGCGCGCACTCGTTCACCGACGCCGCGATGACCGACGGGCACCTGCTGTCGCTCGACGCGATGAACCAGGTGCTCGCCGTCGACGGCAACGACGTCACCGTGCAGGCCGGCATCCGCCTGCGCGACCTCAACGAGCGGCTCGCCGAACTCGGCCTGGCGCTGCCGAACCTGGGAGACATCAACGTGCAGTCGATCGCCGGAGCGACCTCTACGGCCACGCACGGCACCGGTGTCGAGTTCGCGAACCTGGCGACCAACATCGTCGGACTCGAAATCGTCACCGGCGACGGCACCGTGCTGCGAGCCGACGAGCACCACGAGCCCGAACTGCTCCGCGTCGCCCGCGTCGGGCTGGGAGCGCTCGGGATCCTGACCGAGGTGACGTTGCGCTGCGTGCCGGCGTTCAACCTCCATGCCGTGGAGACGATCGAGGTGCTGACCGATGTGCTCGCCGACTTCGGCAACGTGATGCGTTCGACCGATCACGTCGAGTTCTACCTGATGCCCGGCGCGCGCCGCTGCCAGGTCAAGCGCAACACACGGACCCACGACGCTGCCCGCCCACAGTCGAAGGCGGCGTACGTACGCGACAAGTGGATCGGCGAGAACCTGGCGTTCGGGACGGTGTGTCGGGTCGGTCGACGCTTCCCGACGTTGGCGCCGAAGGTGGCCAAGCTGGTGATGTCGGCTGCGGCCGAACGCGATGTCATCGATCGCAGCGACCGGGTGTTCTGCAGCCCTCGACACGTGCACTTCGTCGAGATGGAGTACGGAATCCCCTTCGATGCCGTTCCCGATGCGATCGGCCGCATCGTCGACCTGACGTCACGGTTGCCGTATCCCCCGATGTTCCCGATCGAGGTCCGGTCGTCGAAGGGCGACGACATTCCGCTGTCGACCGCCAACGGACGTGACTCCGGATGGATCGCGGTGCACCAATACGTCGGGGTGCCGTTCGAACCCTATTTCCAGGGCGTCGAGCAGATCATGGACGACTACAACGGTCGGCCGCACTGGGGAAAGCTGCACTTCCAGAACCGTCTGACGCTCGAGCACCGCTATCCGGAATGGGACACCTTCCAGACATGGCGCAACAAGCTCGATCCCGACGGCGTGTTCCGCAACGCCTATCTCGATCGGGTACTCGGCACGCCCTGAACGCCCGATCCCGCCCGGCGGGCCCCGACGTCAGCGGCAGGGTCCGGTGTCGACCGGCGTCGCGAGGGAGCGGCGCGACGATGCGTCGAGCAGCGCCGCCGGCAGGTCGACGGTCCACGCCTGAGCGCTCGTCGCCGTGCTGCGGCTCCACACGATGCCGACGCCGCCGCCCGGCAGGTACACCATCGCACCGGAGTCGCCAGGCACCACCGTGACCGACACCCGCAGACCGCGTCGTCGTACCGGTTCGTCGCGGTAGATGTCGGTGGTCTCGATCGTGACGCGCTGCAGCACGTCGACCTCCGCCAACGCCACCGACCCGTCGGCGGCGACGAGCGCAACCAATCCGGTGTCGCCCTGCTGCCCTGGGTCGGCGCGCAGGGGCGCCGGTGGACCAGCGTCGGTGAGCGGACGCAGCGCCGCCATGTCCAGTTCGGGATCGAACAGCACGACCTCGGAGTCGATCGCATCGCCGAGCCGATCGACGATCTCCACACGTTCGGCTCCGGCCACGACGTGTGCCGCGGTCACCACCAGCCCGTCAGCGATCACGGTGCCGGTGCCCAGCTCCGTGCGCGGCCCGCATCCATCGGCACGGACGCGCACCGTCGCAGCGGAGATCGCCGACCGGTCGGTCCCGGGCTCGGAACCGCAGCCGGTGGTCGTGAGCAGCACCGCCGCCATCGCCGCCATCGCCGAGCCGAGCCGGGACATCACGACAGGTCGACGAAGTCGTGGGCCAGCCAGATCGAATCGTCGGCGCGGAAACCATGTCGTCGGTAGAACCGGCGCACCCGCTCGTTGGGCGCCTCCGTCTCGAGGAAGATGCGCGCCAGTCCTCGTCGGCGACCGTCGACCACGACGTGTTCCACCAATGCCGAACCGACACCGGCGCCGCGTTCGGTGACGAAGATCTCGTCGAGCACCGCTTCGGCACCGCCCGCCTCGATCGACCATCCCCAGGTCAGCACGGCGTAGGCCCGCGGCGAGTCGACGAGCCAGACGACCCCGTGCGTGTCGTCGTCGAGTAGAGGAGAGAAGGCGGCCCGCGCCCGTCGCTCGTCGAAGGGATGGTCGTCGACGTCACAGAACTGCCGGTGGAGCCCGACGAGGTCGTCGAGATCGCCGGGACCGGCGCGGCGCACGGCCAGCATGGTCGGACGCCTACCCGGCGGTCCGGTCCGAGATGGCTCGCGCCACAGCTCCGTACCGCTCGAACCGGTCGGGAGTGTCGAACGCCGGGTTGTAGAACACCAAGCGGTTGACGACGCCGCCGTACTTGGCGATCAACGAGTCGGCGAGGGCGTCCCAGCGTGCCTCGGTGCAGAACACCGACAGGTGAACGTCGGTGATCTCCGCCGCCATGCCGGCGACGTCGCCGGCCTTCTGTCGGGCCCGAATCCGTTCGGTCGTTCCCTCGAATCCGGCCTCGTCCCAGATGAACGCATAGTTCGGCGTGGAGCCGTAGAACGACAGCGACGCCCGTGCCATGTCGCGCCCCTGGGCGATCTCGGCATCGGTGTCGCCGACGATCGTGGTGACCGGCACGATGACGGCGACGTCGCCCGGGTCGCGTCCCGCCCCTGCGGCGCCGGCGGCGATGCCGGGAACGACGTGGCGCTCGAGGTACCCGGGCTCGCCGATCGGGTGCACGTGGACACCGTCGGCCACCTCACCGGCCATGCGCAGCATCCACGGATTCACCGCCGCAACGTCGACGCAGGGATCGGGCTGTTCGATCGGTCCAGGGCTCCACTGACGGGTGAGGAAGTCGAGGTCGTAGAACTCACCGTGGTGGTCGAGCGGTGCGCCTCGAAACGCCGCGAAGCACGCCTTCACGGCCGAGACGTAGTCGCGCAAGCGGGGGCCGGGCCGTTCGAACTCGCTGCCGTAGCGCCTGACCACGTGGGTGCGCACCTGCGTGCCGAGCCCGACGCGGAAGTGTCCGGCGGTCAGTTCCTGCAGCTCCCATGCAAGCTGCGCGGTGATCATCGGGCTGCGGGGGAATGCCACGGCCACACCGGTCGACATCTCGAGTCCTGGTGCGCCAAGGGCGGCGGCGGTCACCGCTGGGTAGGCCGTGCGGCCGCCCTCGGTGAACAGCATCCCGTCGAAGCCGGCCTGTCGGGTCCGCCGGGCCAGGGCGCCCATCTGTGACAGTGCTCCCGGAACCGTCATGACGTCGACGCGCATGGGTCCGACCGTAATCTCGACGGTCGTGCACGAGCTTCACCGCGTCCTGCTCGACCGAGACGTCGGTGCTGCCGGACCGGAAATGACACGAGCGGTGCTGGGTCGCGACACAGAACTGGAACACGACTGAGATGCCTGCGGTCGTGAAGTCGCGCTAGACCCTTGGTCCGACGTCGCTGCACGTCGTCGATTCCGAGCAGTTGGGCCGGAACGTTCCCGAGTTCGTACGAGGGCGGCATGAACCACGACACCATCATCCGCAACGGCACGGTCGTCGACGGCACGGGTACCCCGGCGCGCGTCGCCGACGTCGGCATCACCGGTGATCGCATCGTCGAAATCGTCGCTGCCGCCGACGGTGGGATCATCGGGACCGGCCGCCGCACGATCGATGCGACCGACCGTCTGGTCACGCCGGGGTTCGTCGACATCCACACCCACCTCGACGCACAACTGGCGTGGGACCCGATCGGCACCTCGAGCTGCTGGCACGGAGTGACCAGCGTCGTGATGGGCAACTGTGGCGTCACCTTCGCGCCGTGTCGGCCCGGTGACCGAGCGACGCTGGCCGAGATGATGCAGAGCGTCGAGGACATCCCCGCCGATGCGATCCTCAATGGCCTCGCATGGGACTGGGAGACCTATGGCGAGTATCTCGACTCGATCGACCGGCTTCCCAAGGGTCCCAACACGGGAGGGCTGGTCGGGCACTCCGCGCTGCGCACCTATGTGATGGGTGAGCGCGGGCTCGACGCAGGACCGGCATCGGTCGACGACATCGCTGCGATGGCGCATCTCGTCGACGAGGCGATGTCCGCCGGCGCACTCGGCGTGTCGACCAGCCGAACCTTCCTGCACAAGGTGCCCGACGGGCGTCCGGTTCCGGGAACTCACGCCGCAGCCGACGAACTCCTGGCGTTCGCCGACGTCCTGCGTTCGCACGGCGCCGGTGTGTTCGAGGGCGCCATGCGGCTGGGCGAACGCGACAACGACCACTACGAGAACACGCGCGCCGAGGTTGCGCTGATGGGCGCGATCAGCCGGCGCAGCGGACGATCGGTGAGCTTCGGGCTGACCCAGAGCAACCGCCGTTCCGATCTCTACGAGCGGGTGATCGAGTTCGTCAAGGCCGAGAACGCCACGGGCGGCAACGTGCGGCCGCAGACCACCGCGCGTGGCGTCGGCATCCTGTTCGGGCTCGAGACACGAACACCCTTCGACCGTGCGCCGTCGTGGAAGCAGCTCCGCGCAGCCGTCAACGGTCGCAAGCTCCAGATGGTGCGCGATTCCTCGTTCCGCCAGACGTTGATCTCCGAGGCCGACGTCCACGGGACGCCGCTCGACCTCGGCCAGGTGTTCGTGCTGCCGCCCAACGGTGCTCGTTACGACTGCGACCCGGCCTCGTCGCTCGCCGCGATCGCGGTCGACCGTGGTGTCAGCCCTGCAGCAGCGTTCATCGAACTCGTCCTCGAGACCGATGGCGCACTGGTCGCCAACATGCCGTTCCTCAACCAGGACCTCGGTGCGGTCGAGGCGATGCTCGACGATCCGCTCGTGACACTCGGCCTCGCCGATGCCGGCGCCCACGTGGGCCAGATCATGGACGCGAGTCAACCGACGTTCCTGCTCACCTACTGGGTGCGCGAACGTCAGCGCTGGGGCATCGAGGAGGCGGTCCGGCGACTGACCTCCGACACCGCCGACCTGTTCGGCGTCACCAATCGGGGCCGTTTGGCCGTCGGGGCGTTCGCCGATGTCAACGTGATCGACTTCGAGGGACTCCACCTCCCCGTTCCGGAGTACGTGCACGACTTCCCGAACGGCGCAGGTCGCTACGTGCAGGCGTCGAGCGGCTACGACTACACGTTCGTGAACGGCGAGGTCTTCATGGACCACGGCGAACACACCGGCGTGCTCGCCGGTCGACTCCTCCGATCCAACTGAACAATCGCACTCGTGTCGCGTCCGGCGCACCACGAGCTGGGACTCAGGGTGTCCGCCCGGTCAGCAGGCTGTTCACAGGCGGCGGCGGAGTTCGACGTAGACCTCGTCGCCGGCGAGCGCTCGCAGCGACTCCGCCATCGAGTCGATCACACGACCGTCGCCGGAGTACGCCTCGGCACCCTCCGTTCGCTCGGTACAGCACCACGCCATCGTGCGCCCGTGGTCGCCCCAGTCTCGTCGCGTCCAGCGGCGCACCGTGGCCCGCTCGGTGTCGGCATCGAGGTCCTGCCAGTCGATGCGCAGCGGGAGCTGCCAACACACCGACGGTTTCCACTCGGTGGGCGACTCGTCGAATGCGAGGGCCGCAATGTGCAACGCACAGCCCTCGCCTCCGGCGAACCCGGGCCGGTTGAGGAAGATGCAGGCGCCGTCGATGACGCGTGTGTGCGTTCGCTCGCGGTCGCCGAAGATGCCGTTCGCGGGGTCGCCCTCGGGGTGGTCGGTCGGATGAGCGTCGTCGGTCGCGACGGCGTGGTACTGGAACTGCTCGGGGGTGAGCATCGCTGCGTATGCAGCCACGTTCATCGCTTCGGCCTCGCCGGCCGGCCCGTCGCCGAAGTGGGCGCCGAGCGAACAGCAACCCTGGTTCAGTTCCGACGCCTCCCGCTCGAGGATGCCCTTGCAGCCGCGGCCGAACAGGCAGCTCCAGTTGGACTCCAGGAACTCGCGCTCGAATCGCCAGACGGTGTCCGGCCGGACGATCTCGACGAACACGTCATCTCCGTCGGTGTGCTGCTCGCTCATGACTGCGTGAAGTGTACGGACCTGCCTCGCGGACCCAGATCGACGGGATCCTGCGTCGGAGCGTCGTCGGGACCGGTGTCGAGCAGGACCAGCCGACCGTCGCGCTCGGTGGCTGCGACCTTGCCGTCGAGCGACAGTGACACGAGCGTGTCGCCGTCGCGGAAGCGTCGCACGCCGTCACCGCTCAGCAGATCGAACCCGTCCGACCTGGAGACGGCGACGATGCAGCCGGATGCGTCGGCGACGAGCGGTTCGCCGCTTGCTGCCTCGACCACGACGGAGCCGTCGCTCAGATCGACCACGGCGATGCGGGAGTCGGCGCCGTCGTGGTCGACGGTCGTGAAACACGTCGATCCGGCCGGTGAACGGCCGTCGACGACGGGGCGTTGGGCGTCGTAGGTTCCCACGACGTCACCGTTTGCGCCGACGATCGCGGTTCCGGTGGCGCCGGTCACGATCAGCCGGTCGCCGGCCGGCGCGACGATGCCCGACTCGATGGCCCCGATGTCGAGCTGTGCACCGTCGGAGATCGCGCCCTCCGACGGCGACATGGTGACCACACCGCCGCCCACGGTGACGAGCACCACTGTCGACTCGTTGATCATCCCGGCGCGCACCGAGGCCGTCCTGCCCGTCGAGAGCGGCTCGCCGGCGTGGTCGAACACGTTGATGGTGGCGTCACTGCCGACGTTCTGGACGGTGACGACGAGTTCGTCGCCGATGGCAAGGGCGAGGCCCGGAAAGAACGACGGCTGGTCGCGATCGAACGAGAACAGCACGCTCTGGAAATTTCCCGAGTCGGTGACGAGCACGTCACGGCCCGACGCCGAAGCGCGTGCGTCGGCGAACTCGTAGCGGGCACCGACGACCGGTGCGAACGCGTCGGTGTCGATCGTGTCGCCGCTCGGACCGTGGACCAGCAGGCCGCGGCCACCGTCGGTCCGTGGCACCACCAAGGTGAGATCGCTTCCGGCAGGCCGCACGACGGACTCCGCGCCCAGATCGAACTCGTTGACATCGTCGCGGCTGACACCGTCGCTCACGTCGATCACGGCGACGACGTCGTCGCCGGCCACGACGGCCGTCGAGTCGACGACCGCGGACGCCGTTGGCGTGCGCACACCGGAATCGACGCGCCCCAGTTCCTCGCCGCGCTCGTCGTCGACGACGACCCGTCCGCTGCGGTCGTCGATCAGCACGACGCGGTTCCACTCGGCGCCGATCGCTCCTGATGTCGACTCCTCCGATCCGGAGCCGATCAGCCGTCCGATCACGATCGATGCGACGGCGACCGTTGCGACCACCCCTGCGACCACGGCCGCTCGGCGGAACAGGTAGTTGGGACCGCGTGTGCGTCGACCGGCAGCGTCGGTGCTGCGGTCGTCGTGTGCTGACGGTTCGGAATGCGCCGACGTCCGGTCCGCCTCGCGTCCGTCCCCGTCGTCGTAGAGCGTGGGTCCGGACGGCATCGATCTGGATCGTAGGCGCACTAGCGTCGGCACGCATGGAGTTCCGCTGCCCCCGCTGTGCCGGTGACGTCGTCGAGGACTTCTACGGGCCGTGCGATGGCTGTCGCACTCAGCTGCGTGACCGCTTCCGGGCGGAGGGTCGTGTGGTCGAGGTCGCCGAGTACGAACCCAAGATGAACGTCACGCCCAATGCGGTGGCCCTGAAAGACGACTGATCGGACCGTTTGTGTCGAGTTCTCGGTGGGCCGCACCACCGGAAATCGCACACAAACGATGAATTTCAGTCGACGGACGACGGCAGACCGCCGCCGGGACGGAACTCCGACTGCCGCTCCTGTCTCTCCGCCGCCGCTTGCGCGGCCTGTTCCATCGTCGTCTGCAGCGCCGCCGCTGCCTTCTCGTTGGCGAGGATCTTGCTGACCACCGCTTGCGAGGCGCCGGCCATCAACTCGCTCTGGTGCCGGTTGAGGTACTCCTGAGATTCGCGCAACCCGGCGGTGTAGCCGTTGAGTTCCGGGATCACGTAACGGGCGACCAGCTCCCACGACTTCAGCGTCGCCTCGCGGTTCGCCCAGTCGTGGGCGAACCCGAGCACCACACCGAAGCCGCCCGTGATCTCCTGAAGATGGCGGATCGCCGCCACGAGGTCATCCGGCGTGCCGATCACTCCGGCTCCCGCTCCGGCCGAACCGTCGCCGACGGTTTGCTCGAGCAGTTCCCATTTGTCGTCGACGTGCGTGGCGTTCGGCCGACCGAGCGTCCAGACGTTGTACTCGTTGTGCCAGCGTTGGAGCCCGTCGACGGCCTCATTGCGTGCCTGCTCGCGCGACTCGGCGATGTGGAACGCCAACATCACGCGCCAGTTCTTCCGGTCGACGGTCTGGCCGTGTTCGGCGGCAGCTTCCTCGGCGAAACTCCACTGCGTCGGGAGGGCCTGGATCCCGGCGGTCGAGTTGGACGCGATCGACAACACGCCCATGCCGTACTTGCCTGCCAGGGTCATCCCCGAGGGCGAGATCGACGAGGCGGTCACCATCGGGAGCTCCTCTTGCAGCGGAAGCAGTTGGAGCCGGGCATCGTTGAGTGTGAACCACTCGCACTCATAGCTGAACCTGTCGTCGCCGCGCAGCAGGCGCGTGATCACCGACAGCGCTTCGTCCTGACGGTCTCGTTGCACCATCGGGTCGATCCCGAGCGTGCGGGCATCCGAGGGCAGGGCTCCGGGACCCGACCCGAACATCGCACGACCCCGGCTCATGTGGTCGAGTTGCACGATGCGCTGGGCGACGTTGAACGGGTGGTGATACGGCAGGCTGGTGACGCCGGTGCCGAGCATGATGTTGTGCGTCCGCTGCGCCGCGCCAGCGAGGAACATCTCGGGCGAGGCGATCATCTCCCAGCCTGACGAATGGTGCTCACCGCACCAGAACTCGTCGAAGCCGAGACGGTCCAGGTGTTCGGCGAAGTCGATGTCGCGCTGGAACTGAAGTGTCGGATGCTCACCGGTGGGGTGATGCGGGGCGAGGAACGTTCCGAAGCGCAAGCGGGCCATGCCGGCGATGGTAGGGAGCGTGGAAATCGCCGCTCCCACCGGAGGTCGGGCGTGCAACGATCGCGGCGTGAACGCCGTCGAGCTGCGCCCACCCGTCGACGGGGACGTGGAGGCCATCTGCCGTGTTGCGGATGCGCAGGACATCGGTTGGTGGGGCGCTCCCGACGGGGACATCGGCGACGTCCGCAATGAACTCGAGCGCGTCCGACAGACTGCAGGGTCGCTCGACGCCGGCGCCCGCGTGGCGGTGGTGAACGGCACCATTGCCGGGATGGCGACGTTGGTGGGACACGGGCACACCAACGTCGCCGTCGATCCGGCCATCCCCGAGGCGTCAGCGGTGAGACGGGCGCTACTCGAGTGGCTCGTCGGCGTGGGCGGCGTCGAGATCGACGCTCCGGCACACGATGCCCTACGTCTGGAGGAACTGGCCGAGCTGGGTCTGCTCCCGCAGCGCTCGAGCTTCGAACTCGAACGCCCCGGTGACGTCTCCGACCTGCCGGAGGCCGATTGGCCCGACGGGTTCGCTCCCTCGCCGTTCCGACTGGGGACCGACGACCAGGAACTCCACGAGATGATCTACTCGTTCTGGACGGACGTGCCCGGTCACACGCATCGCCCGCTCGACGAGTGGCGATCGGTGATCCTCGCCGGGTCGTGGTTCCGCCCGGACCTCATCGTCGTGGCTCGCGCCGACAACGGCCGCGGGCCGATCGTCGGAACAGCGCTCGGCCGGACGTTCACCGGCGACGTCGGGTGGGTGACGCAACTCGGTGTCACCGAATCGGCTCGCGGCATCGGCCTCGGACGGGCGATCCTGGTGGAGTCGTGCCGCCGGTTGAGTCGCACGCAGCCGAGGATCATCGGTCTCGGTGTCGAGGCCGTGAATGCCAATGCGCTCGGTCTGTATCGCAGTGCCGGATTCGACGTGGCCCGCGAATGGATCCACTGCGCCCGACGATGACCGCGTCGGGCGCCGTGGCGGTATCTTGGAGCGGTTCCTTGCGGGGAGCATCCCTTCGGGGACGTAGCTCAGTTGGCTAGAGCACCTGCTTTGCAAGCAGGGGGTCGTGGGTTCGATTCCCATCGTCTCCACCATCATCTACCAGGGGAAATGCCGCTTCGGCGGGGACTCGTGCGCTAGTGGCCGAGCCACTCGCGTGCCAGTACAGCGTTCGTCGTCGACGTCTGCGCCTGCGATTGGCGCACGAAGTCCCTGGTCAGAGCCACGCGTGCAAGCGGTGCTGAGGTGAGCACCTGCCACGAACGCAGGTGGTCATACTGCACTTTCCCGAGCGCGATCGCCGAGCGGGTCGATGTGCTGCTCATCGCGGGCATGCCAGCGGCCATCACCGAAAGCTTCACGCCACGCCGAGGCCTTGCTGACGCTCGGACCGTCGGACAGCCGCGAGATTCACCGAGGCTCCATCGTCGCTTGCGGATGCCTATTTCAGCTTGAATCCATAGAGCCCTTATGCGTCATGTTGATGGGCTCGGGCACACCTGGTGACCGTCGAGTCCTCGGGCCGTCCACAGTCAGCTCCCGACGTGGGCGGCGATCAGATCCTGCAGGTCGTGCGACGGCGAGATCCCGAACTCGTCGTCGAGCAGTTCCTCGAACTGGCGGTACTGGCGGATGGCCTCGGCGACGTTGTGCTGAGCGAGATGCGCCTCGAGTAAGGCGCGATGCGCCGACTCCCGAAATGGTTCGACGCTCACGGCCGTGAGCCCGATCTCGATCGCGAGCGTGTGCTCGCCGCGCTCGGTCGCGCACCGGCACGACAGTTCGAGCAGGTACGCGCAGCGCTGACGCACACGCTCGCGCTCGAACAACAGCCAGTCCTCGTCCCACAGCGGGAGCAGCTCGGCCCGCGAACGGACGAGCTCGCGGAGCTGCTCCTTGGCACCGGACGACTCGACGTCGTCGAGGTCGTCGACGTCGACGGTGACGGCCGCGTCGAGCCCCAGCAGGCGGCGATCGCACCGGATCACACCCGCTGCCCGACGCTCGACCTGCCACAGGGCCGAGCGCAACGCCTCGCTGCCCTTCTCCTCCGGCCGGTCGGGCCACAGCCGGGTCGCCGCAGTCGGTCGTCGCACCGGCGCGCCGTCGAGGGCGAGGTACGCGACCAGGCGCTGGGCCTGGGGCGGCAGCGGGATGTTCTGCTCCGATCGGGAGAGCCGGAAGTCGCCCAGAAGTTGAATTGCGTACGGCTCGATCGGACGATCATCCGACGCTGCTGAGTTGGGCACGCGCACGCGACGCTCACGCGCGCGATCGGTGCGTTCGCTGTCGACGTGAGCGAGGACGCCGTCGACGAGGGCATCGTGGTCGTCGTCAGGGCGTGGCGCCACGCCGATGACGTGATCGTCGCCCGGTTGCTCGTCGCCGACGCTAGCGACACCGTCTATGTCCGCATGGGAGTCGACGCGATCGCCGACACGCTGCGCGACATCCTGTCGTCGCTGTAGCGGCGTGGCGGCGCCTGTTGGTGGGCTCGCGTCGTTGCGAACGAGGTGCTCCTGCATGTGCGTTCCCCTTCCAGCCGACTCTCGTCGGTTCCCGATCCGACGATGCAGAGAGTTGCGTGGAGGCATCCGTGATACACCCCGGCGCTTCACGCGTGCGCAAAGTATACCACTTCATGTGAAGCCCTCGCCACCGTGGGCGGTTGCGACGGACGGATCGTCGACGCGACGATCCCGCGTCCGACACGCAACGGTGACGCCACGCATCCGACAACGAGGTGACGACGGTCGCGATACGGGAGCCTGCGCAGGCTCTGTCGGGCATGGGGGCCTTCGACGTGATCGCATCCGCTTCCGAGACCTTGCGGGCCCGGTTGGCGGCGGGGCTGGCCGTGATCGGCGGGCCCGCACCCGTGGTCCGGCTCGACGATCTCACCGCCGACATCCCCCGCGATCCGCCGATCGTCACCCTCTTCCTCTACGACATCGCCGAGGAGGCGACGGTGAGGAATCGTCCTCGCCCGACCGACGTCGTCGCCGGCCAGCTCGTGTCTCGGAAGCCGCCACTCGGGTTGCGGCTGATGTACATGGTCACGGCGTGGGCCGGCGACCGCCCGACCGAGCAGCTCTTGCTCGGTCGGGTCCTGCAGACGTTGCACGACGACTCGATCCTGGCGGGGACCGACCTCGCCGGCACCCTCGCCGGCACGTCGGCCGAGCTGCGGGTGTCGCTTGCGCCGCTGACACTCGAGGATCGGGCGCGGGTCTGGTTCGCGATCAGCAAGCCGTACCGGTTGTCGGTGAACTACGAGTTGCGCGTCACCAACATCGACGCGACGTCGACGGCGACAGCGCCGGCGATTACCGAACGCACCGCGCGGATCGGGGTGCCGGCGTGATCGCCCGCGACACCCTCGTTGCCGAGCCGTCGCTCGCGCTCAGCCCGATCCGGCTGCGTCCGCGCGACACCTTCCTGCAGGGCCCGCCCCAGGGACCGGTGACCGTCACCGTCGATCGGATCGACGGTCCTCGTCCCACCCGACTCCGCCCGCGCTGGCATCTCACCGCGGCGGGAGAACTGGGCTTCGCCGGGCTGGGCCACAGCTCGCAGTCCGGTCGGCCCATGCGCCTCCGCATTGCGGTCGCCGCGCCCGGCCTCCTGCTCGACGTCGGTGGCGAGAGCGCGATCGAGCTCGACCTCGTCACCTGGAACGCCGACGAACCACCCGCGGCCGTGATCGAACGCGACCTCGAGTTCCATCCCGGTCCCGACTATCGGTTCGGTGCCGGTGTGCCGCTCGTGTCCGGGGTCGTGGTCGACCCTGCCGGCACGCCGGCCGCGCTCGCGAGCGTGTCCAACCGAACGGTCGTGCGCGGCGTGCCACGCATCGAAGCGGTGCGGACCGACCGCGACGGTCGCTTCCGGCTGCCGCTGCGTTGGTCGACCGGCGCCACCACGATCCGCTCCGCGCACCCGTCGGGGGCCGGCGCCGTCGTTATCGACGTCCCCGCCGATCTCGCGTCCACCATCCGAGTCGATCTCACCTGAGCAAGGAGACAAGCCCATGCCCGAATACCTGAGCCCTGGCGTCTACGTCGAGGAGGTGGACACCGGACCGAAGCCGATCTCGCCCGTCGCGACGAGCACCGCAGGCATGGTGGGTGTCACCCGGCGGGGCCCCGAGAGCCCCGTGCTGCTGACCAACTACGGCGACTTCGTGCGCACGTTCGGCGCGCCCGTCGACATCCCCCCGTTGGCGACACGCCAGCAGTGGGGGAACCAGGGCCACTGGTGGCATGCCGCCGAGTCGGTCAAGGGGTTCTTCGACGAGGGCGGCACACGGGTGTACTTCCAGCGCGTGACGTCCGGCGACGCGGCACCGTCGGACGCCTCGTACGACGGCGGTCTCGTGACGGGCCTCGAGACCGACATCGAACCGGCTGGTGACCCAGTGCGTCTGCGCCACACCGTCGGCATCGCGGCCGGGGCGACCCTGAACGCCCTGAGCGAGGACGGCACCGCCCTCGGCACGATCGACATCACCGCCGTCGACCACACCGCCCGCACGATCGAGTACACGTTCGGCGCCGGCGGCCCGTTCACGGCACGGAGCGGTCGCGACCTCCTGATCATCAACGCCGTCAACGCTGCGCTCGACGTCCTCGACGTCGAGGCGGCCAGCGTCGGCGAGTGGGGCGACGCGCTGAGCGTGCAGATCGTGCCAACGATCGGAGCGCGGCTCGAGCTCGCACCCACGCCGACCAGTGGCGCGCCGGTGGTGACGGCCACCACTGCCGCAGCCGCCGTGGGCGACGTCTCGATCAACGTCACCCCGGTCGCCGGGTCGCTCGACGCCGCCACGGCCGTGCCGTTCCAGGTGTCGATCAACGGCGGGGCCCCCGTCGACGTGACCGCCGTCGCCGACGCGGCGCCCGATCTTACGCTCACGATGGCCGCCCTCACCGCCGCCGTACCGGCCGGCACGGAGGTGCGGGTGATCCGGCCCGCCGTCAACGGCACGACCGTGACAGTCCGTGGCGCCGGACGGCTCTACACCGGCGCGATGGTGCAGCTGCACGGCCCGGCCAGCGCCAACGTCCGTCGCGTCGTGTCGGTGACCGGCACCCAGGTCGAGATCAACGCAGCACCCGGGGCCGCCTTCGTCGAGGGTGACGCGCTGACCTTGCTCGAGGCCGAGGTGGTCGTGCGCGAAGCGACCGCGGACGGGATCGAGGAGCGCGAACGCTTCACCGGACTCCGGCTCACCGACACCGACCGGTTCGACGAGCTGATCGGCGGCATCAACCAGCGCTCGGCGTTCATCCGGCTGACCGCAGGTGCCGACTACGACGCGACCCAGCTCGCCAACTTCCCCGCGATCTCGACGGGGGCGTGGGCGCAGCTCACCAACGGTGACAACGCGCTCGGCACGCTCCGCGTCGCCGACTTCGTCGGGGTCAACCTCGGCCCCGGCCAACGCACCGGCATCCAGGCGCTCGAGGACATCGACCAGGTCGCCGTGTGTGCCGTCCCCGGCATGTGGCATGCGGATGTCCGCAACGCGCTGATCACGCACTGCGAGATCCTCCAGGACCGCTTCGCGATCCTCGACCCGCCACCGGGTCTCTCTGTGCAGGAGGTCGAGGCGTTCCGCAGCCCGATCGACACCAAGTACGCGGCGCTCTACTACCCGTGGCTGTCGGTCGCTGATCCACGGCCGGCGGGGACGGGGCTCACCGTGCCGCCGTCGGCGTTCATGGCCGGCATCTACGCCCGCACCGACATCCGGCGCGGGGTGCACAAGGCGCCGGCCAACGAGACGATCCGGTCGATCCGCGGGCTCGCGCAATCGATCACCAAACGCGAGCAGGACATCCTGAACCCGCAGAACATCAACGTCCTGCGGGCGTTCCCCGGCCGGGGCAACCGGGTCTGGGGAGCGCGCGTGCTGACCTCCGACTCGGCGTGGAAGTACGTCAACGTCCGTCGCCTGTTCATCATGATCGAGGAGTCGATCGACGAGGCCACGCAGTGGGTCGTCTTCGAGCCCAACGACGAGCCGACCTGGTCTCGCGTGCGGCAGTCCGTGTCGGCGTTCCTGACGACGCAGTGGCGCATCGGGGCGCTGCAGGGCACCAAGGCCGAGCAGGCGTTCTACGTCGCGTGTGACTACTCGACGATGACCCAGGACGACATCGACAACGGGCGGCTCATCTGCGAGATCGGCATCGCCCCGGTGAAGCCGGCCGAGTTCGTGATCTTCCGGATCCAGCAGAAGACGCTCGAACTGACGAGCGCCTGATCGAACACCACGCATCAGCAGTCGAGAAAGGACCAACACGATGCCACCAACGCTCCGACCGGGTGAGTACCCGGACCCGTATCCCGGGTACAACTTCCAGGTCGTCGTCGACAACGTGAGCGACAGCGGCGAGTCCGCCGTCGGCGCGTTCAGCGAGGTCAGCGGCCTCGACGTCGAGATCGAGGCCATCGAGTACCGCAATGGCAACGAGGCGACGACCGTGCGGAAGCTGCCAGGCCTGCGGACCCAGCAGAACCTCACGCTCAAGCGCGGACTGATCGGCGACCCGACCTTCTGGAACTGGATCAAGGAGGCGATCGACGGCTCCGTGCGCCGATCCAGCGGCGCGATCATCCTCAACGACGAGAACCAGGTCGAGGTCATGCGCTGGACGTTCAACCGGGGTTGGCCGTGCAAGTACAGCGGCCCCACGTTCAACGCCGCGAACAACGAGATCGCGATGGAGAGCCTCGACATCGCCGTCGAGGAGCTGTCGCTGGACGTGTGACGTGACCCTGCTCGACCTCCCCGGCTACCGGGTCGTCCCGGTGCTCGCCGAGCCCGTCGACACCGGACTCCGCAACGACGTCACCGCCTTCGTCGGGCCGACGGCGCGCGGCCCGGTCGGCGTGCCGGTGCGCACCACCAGCCGGCGCGACGTGGCCGCGGTCTTCGGCGGACCGCGGGCGGACCTGGCCGTCCCGCGCGCGGTCGACGCGTTCTACGCCAACGGCGGCCTGGTCGCGTGGATCGTGCGGGCCGGCACCGGCGGCACGGCCGCGTCCGCCGAGGTCGTGCTCGGACCCGTAGCCGGCGGTACGTGGGCGGGCGGGGGGCCACAGCGGGCGTCGCTGAGTGGAAACCGCCTCCGCGTCACCGCCGTCGACCCGGGCGTGTGGAGCGTCGGCACGCGGGTCGAGGTGACCTACCGGTCCTACGGGCCCACCGGCGAGCCGGAGTTCGACGTCCGGATCGTGGTGCCGGGCGAGGCGCCGATCCACCGGACCGGCATCGCCCCCGACGCACTGACGACGGCGATCGACGCGAGCGGGTTCCTGACGGCCGCCTTGGACGGTGATGCAGCTGCACCGTCAGCGTTGACCGGTCCGGCGGTGCGATCGTGGCAACTCGTGCTCGACCACGGCGCCGACCCGGCCGTCGACGTCGGCGCCTACGACCGAGCGGTCGTCGGGCAGCAGCAGATCGAGGAGGTCGCGCTCCTCGCCCTGCCGGGCAGTGCCGAGCACCTCGCCGTCGCCGAGCTCGACGTCGTGGTCGGTCGTGCCGCCGCACTTGCTGCCGCGGGTCAGGACCGACTCGTCCTGCTCGGGGTCGACGCGGCGTCGATCGGGGACATCTCCGCCTGGCAGGCTCGCATGGTCGCCGCCCTGCCGACGCCGGCGCAGCGACGCTCCGTTGCCGCGTACGGCCCGTGGCTGCGGGCCGAGGACCAACGTGCGCTGTCGGGCGAGCGATACGCCGACGTCGACCCCACGGGTCACGTCGCCGGTGTGATCGCCCGCCTCGATCGCGAACGTGGATCGGGGTGGAGCCCGGCGAACGTGTTGGTCGCCGACTGCGTCGACGTGTCGCACCGCTGGGGTGCGACCGAGCAGCAGGCAGCGCGCGCGAAAAGCCTCAACATCCTGCGCTGCCGCACCGGCGGCGGGATCGAGATCTGGTGTGCCGACACGCAGGACGCAGGGTCGGGACGGTTCGTGGCCCACCGCCGCCTGATCCACCGGATCGTTCGGGCGTGTCGGCGCGTGGCCGCACCGCTGGTCTTCGACACCAACGGTCCGGTCCTGTGGTTCACCGTCGCGCGCGCCGTCAGCGGCGTCCTGATGGAAGCGTTCCGCAGCGGTCAGCTCGCCGGCGAGACTCCGGACCAGGCCTACCGCGTCCGATGTGACGAGTCGACCATGACCGCGGACCAGATCGATGCGGGCCAGGTCGTGTGCGAGATCGAGGTGGCGCCGGCGGTGCCGATGGAGTTCATCACCCTCCGGCTGACGATCGGTGCCGAAGGGCTGCTCGAGGTGGTCGAGCAATGAGCGACATCGGCGCCTTCGCCCAGGACCTGCTCGAAGCCTCGCTCGAGGACCCGATGCCGGGCTACCGGTTCATCGTGTCGCTCGACCCCACCGACGCGTACCTCCCGTTCCTGCAGTCGTCGGTGATCACCCTCATCGCCGCCGGCCAGTTCTCGGATGTGACGGGACTCGGCGCCGAGCTCGAGGTGCTGGCGCACCCCGAGGGTGGCCGCAACGACTACGTGCATCAGCTCCCGGTGCGCCACAGCTACTCGAAGATCACGCTGAGCCGTGGTGTCGTGCGCGATCCCGGTCTGTACTTCTGGTACCAGGCGGGCCTCACCCAGTCGATCGGCGCACGACGCGACGGGGCGATCATCCTGCTGACGCCGCAGGGCGTCCCGGCGGTCGGCTGGATCTTCCGCGGCGGGTTGGCGTGCGCGTGGACGGGCCCCGAGCTGCACGCCGGCCGCAGCGAGGTCGCGGTCGAGTCGATCCAGATCGCGCACGAGGGTCTGCTGCAGGTCCCCCTGACACCGCCGAGGACGTTCGCATGATCACGATCCAGCACCTCGAGATCCTGTTCGAGGCGGCCGAAGCGCGCGACGCCGAGGTGTTCGAGCGCCTGTTCGCGCAGCACATCGCACGCTACGAACAGGCACGCGCCCGCGCCGGCGACCAGCAGGCGCAACGCAACCGCGAACGGTCGATCACCTCCGGGGGGCGTTGGTGAGCCTGCCGATCAACTTCCTCGGGCGCGAGTTCGCCGAGGCTCGCCTCGAGATCGCCGAGCCGACCGCGGACAAGCAGGTGATCCCCCTGCACTTCAATCCGGCCGAGTACAAGCTGAAGAAGGAGAACTCGTTCGCCGAGATCCCGATCCCGGGCCTCGAGTCGCCCCCGCTCCAGTACGTCCGCGGCGGCGCCCGCACCCTGTCGATGGACCTCTTGGTCGACACCTCCGACGAGCTCGAGAACGTCAAGACGAAGTACGTCGACCTCATCGAGCGCCAGCAGCTGAAGAACTCGAAGCTGCACGCGCCGCCGATCCTCGACTTCGTCTGGGACACCGAGGTGTTCCACGGGGTCCTGCAGAGCCTCGAGGTGACGTACCTGCTGTTCCACAGCGACGGCACGCCACTGCGCGCCCGGTTGTCGGTCACCCTCAAGGAGTACCGGCCCGTCCAGGTGCAGATCGACGAGAACCCGCAGTCGTCGCCTGACGTCGAGAAGCGCTACGTGCTCCGGGTCGGGGAGACGCTCGCGACGGTCTCCGGACACGTGTTCCGCGATCCGGCGTACTGGCGCGAGATCGCGCGGGCGAACGGCATCACCGACCCGCGGGCGGTCGCCGTCGGCACGGTGCTGACGATCCCGCCGCTCCCGGCCGACCGGAGGGCGCGATGACCGACACCGCCACCCGCACCGACGGCCTGCCCGAGCGGTACTACGCGCCCGAGTTCCGGCTCGAGATCGAAGGGCAGGAGCTCGACCCGGCCTCGAAGGCGGACGTGCTCGAGATCAAGGTCGAGATGTCGATCGACGAGCTCACCAGCGTCGACGTCAAGCTGAACAACTACGACGACACGACCTTCGACCTCAAGTGGTCGGACTCGCCCCGCTTCCAGATCGGCAACCTCGCCCACGTTCAGCTCGGGTACGCCGAACGGTTGGTCTCGATGCTCCGGGGGCCCATCACCGCGCTGACCCCCGAGTTCCTCTCCGACGGGCCCCCGACGCTCGGCGTCAGGTTCATGGACTCGCTGGTACGCCTGAAGGGATCGAAGCCCCCCGAGGACGAGGTGATGTACCGCGACCTCGCCGACTGGCAGATCGCCCAACGCATCGCGCAGCGCCACCAACTGAGCATCGTCGTCACCGAGGAGGGCCCGGTGCACGACGTGGTGGTCCAGCGCAACTCCGACGACGTGGCGTTCCTGAAGGAACGAGCCGCACGCATCGACTTCGACGTGTTCATGCAGACCGATGCGATCTCGGGCACCGACGAGCTCCACTTCGTACGCCCGGCCGACGGGCGCGGGGCCGACGGCATGCGGACGTATCGCCTCGCGTGGGGGACGTTGCGCAACACCGAAGTCCTCCCGAGCATGATCGAGTTCCGTCCGACCATCACGGTGTCGGACCAGGTGCAGTCGGTGACCGTGCGTGGGTGGGACCCGTCGACCAAGCAGGCGATCGTCTACACGGCCTCGCCCGACGACACCGACGGGGTGGCGGGGAGCGGCGACGCCACCGGGCCGGCGACGGCGGGGCGGCTGGCCGGCCCGGGCAGTGGACGGCAGGAGGCGGTCGTCGACGCGCCCGTCGCCAGCGAGGCCGAAGCCCGGGCGCTGGCCGAGGCGCTGTTGGCCGAACGGGCCTACGAGTTCCTGACCGGGACGGGCAAGACGATCGGTCTCCCTGATCTTCGGCCCGGTCAGAACGTCGAAATCGACGGTGTCGGCCTGCGATTCGGCGGCACCTACTTCGTCACCAAGGTCCTGCACACGCTCGACGCGAACGGCTTCCTCACGCAGTTCGACGTCCGCAAGACCTTCGAGGGGTCGGGCTCCGGCCCAGACGGGGCGGTGGCGTGATGCAGCCGCGAGCCGCCGCCACCGACCAGCGCATCAACGGCGTCGTCATCGGCATCGTCGAGAAGGTCGTCGACGACCCCGACAAGACCAACCGGGTCGAGGTGTCGCTGCCGTGGTACGCGTCCGGCTATCGGGCGTGGGCGCGGGTCGTCCAGCCCTACGCCGGCGCGGACTACGGCTGCACGTGGACACCGGAGAAGGACAGCGAGGTGCTCGTGGCCTTCGCCCACGGCGACATGCGCTTCCCGTACGTGCTCGGCGCGCTCCACTCGCCCGTCGACGCGCCACCGACGACGCGGACCTCGTCGTCCGACGTGAAGACGTTGCTGACGCCGAGCGGGCTCGAGCTTCGGTTCGACGAACAGAACGGGACCGTGACGGTCCGTGCGGGCGACCGGGCCTCGATCACGCTCGACGCCGCCGGGACCATCTCGATCGACGCCGCGGACACGTTGTCGCTGAACGCCGCGACCGTCGAGATCACGGGGACGAGCGAGGTCAAGGTCAGCGGCGGAACGATCAAGTTGAACTGAGGAGCGGGACGGATGGGGCAGCCAGCAGCACGACAGGGCGATTCGGTCACCGGCGCGGACACCCACATCGTGATGGTGCCGGCGCCGCCCGGGTCACCGGTGCCGACGCCGATCCCGGGCCACGTGTTCCAGGGGACGATCGACACCGACACGTCGAGCGACGTGCTCATCGAGGGCGCCGCCGCCGCGGTCGTGGGCAGCGGGGCGACGAACAACCCGCCCCACCTGCCGATGCCGCCTGGTGTGTCGTTCCAATCACCGCCGAGCAACCGCGGCGAGATCACCCAGGGCTCGGCGACCGTGCAGATCAACGGCGCGGCGGCCGCCAGGGTCGGCGACCTCGTGAAGACCTGCAACGACCCGACCGACCTCGAGACGAGCGCGGTGTCCTCCGGCGCCGGGACGGTGATGATCGGATGAGCGACTTCCTCGGACAGGGCTGGCGCTTCCCGATCCGTCCCGACGCGACCGGCCGTTTGGGCTACGTGTCCGGTGACGAGAACGTCGTGCAGTCGGTCGTCGTCCTGTTGTCGACCGCCGTCGAGGAGCGCGTGATGCGGCCATCATTCGGGACCGAGGCACCCCGACTCGTGTTCGCGCCCGGCTCGACGCAGTACCTCGGATTGCTCGAACAGACCGTCCGCGATGCCGTGCGCGATCAAGAGCCGCGCGTGATCCTCGAGTCCGTCGAGGTGGTCCAGGACCCGATCGAACCGGAGCGCGTCTCGATCGAGGTCGGCATCACGGTTCGACGGTCGAACACCCGCACCAGCGTGGTGTTCCCGTACTACCTGCCACGGTCGGAGGGGGTGCTATGAGCGCCGACCCCCGCACCGATCCACGCACGGTCATCGACGACCTCACGTTCGCCGACCTGTCGGAGATCGCCCGTGCCGAGCTGCCGGGATCGTCCGATGGCGCCTGGACGCTCCATGGCGCCGTCGACCCGGGCATCACGCTGCTCGACGCGTTGGAGTATCAGCTCGAACAGCGCCTGTTCATGGCCGACCAGCGGACCGATCCGGTTCTGTGGGCCGCGTTGTCGCTCCTGGGTCGCGACGCGCCCAGCCCGGCGACCCCTGCCCGAACGGTGCTCGGGTTCGTGTCGCCGACCCCGACGGGTACCGTCTCCGCCGGGACCGAGCTCGTGTTGGCCGGCGACGACGACGCCCGGACGTTCGTGCTCGTCGACGACGTCGACGTGGTCGCCGGCATCCGGGTCGAGGTCGTCGACGGCGCCGTGCGCCCGGGTGACAGCGTGCGATTCGTCGTCACCGGGACCTTCGTCGCGACCAGCGTCGTGTCGATGTACGTCGAGGTCGACGCGCCGCGGATCGCGTCGAGCTGGTCGCCGGACGCGGTGGACGTCGCGCCGGCGTCGACGATCGCCTGGACTGCGGTCGGCGCCGACGGCACCCGCGCCGCGGTGACGATGGACGACTCGACCGGCGGCTTCCGACGAGCCGGGCTGCTCCGCTTCGACTGGCCCGACGTCTGGCAGGTGGCCGGCAGTGGGGACCGCGCGCTCGAGGCCCGGCTCGTCGACGGCTTCCACACCGAGCCGATTCGGATCGAGCGCGTCGTCGTCAACGCGGGTGTGGCGGAACACCGTGTCCCGGTACGCGCCGACGTGTCCGACCAGGTCGGACGCTTCCTGCCGTTGCCACACCAGCGGATCGTGCTGCCCGCCGGTTCGGCGGGCGCCGTCCTCGACGGTCCTGACGACCTGCGGGTCGAGCTGCAGGAGGCCGATGGCGAGTCGCACGACTGGCCCGGCGTCCGGACGTGGGTCGGCGTCGGCCCCGCTGACCGAGTCGTGCGGGTGGATCGCGATCGGGGCCACGTCGAGTTCGGCGATGGACGGCGCGGTCGCATCCCGCGTCCGCTCGACGGAGGAACTGCCGTCGTGGCATACCACCTCGGCGGTGGTCCGTCCGGCGACGTATCGGCCCAACGGACGTGGCGCGGTCACGGCACGCCACTCGAGGCGATCGGCCTGGTCGCCGCGGTCGGTGCCGACGCCGAGTCGATGGAGGCGAGCCGTCAGCGCTCGATGGACGCACTCGGCGCCGTACACCGGACCGTGACAGCCCACGACGTGGAAGAGATCGCCCGATCGACGCCGGGCGTCGACATCGCCCGCGCACACGCCCTCGTCGGCCATCACCCCCGGTTCCCGTGCGCGGTGACGCCCGGTGCGATCTCCGTCGTCGTGATCCCCGCGGTCGATCGGCCCGCACCGACGGCGAGTTGGGTGCGCGCCCCGCTCGCCGACCCCGGCGCGATGGCTGCGGTGCGTGCCGGCCTCGAACGTTCCCGCTTGCTGACACAGGAGCTGTTCGTCCTCGACCCGGTGTACCGGCGTGCCTCGGTGACGGTGCGCATCACCGGCGGAGACCGATCGGCGGCCATCGAGACGACGATCCGCGAGGCACTGGTCCGGTTCTTCGATCCGCTCGTCGGCGGCCCCACCGGTTCCGGTTGGGGGCTCGGGGCGCCGCTGCGCCCGTCGGCCGTCGTCGGTGTGCTGCAACCCGTCGTCGGGCCGGAGGCCTCGGTCATCGACGTCCGGCTCGAGCTCGACGACGATCTCCCGTCCGACTGCAAGGATCTGACTCTCGGTGGGCACGAGCTCCCGCATCTCGTCGGCGTCGCGGTCGTGTGGTCGGGCGCGCTGCCCGACGGTGGAGGGCTGCGGTGAGCTGGGGTCGACACGTCCGCGAACCCGAGCTCCTGCTCGACGTCTCGCGCCTGACCGGGGCGGTCGAGCCGGTGCTGCTGCCCGACCGGCGGGCGGAGGTTCGTGCGGCGTTGCTCGAGCGCGCTGCACGGTTCACGCCGGAATGGGTGCCGTCCGGGCGTCACGATGCCGGTGTCGCACTCGCCGGCACCTATGCCGCGTTGGCCGAGACCGTCCACGATCGGCTCGACCGCCTGCCGGCGCGGCTCCTGTTCGAGCTGCTCGACGTCGCCGGCGTCCGGGCCTTGCCGGCCAGGCCGGCCGACGCACTGATGGTGGTGTCGGCCGATGACGACGCGCCCGCGCCGGTCTCACTGGCGCCGCGCTTCGCATTCGAGGTCGCCGGCGGTGCCGACGCGGCCACGCTCGAGATCGACCACGGGTGCGACGTGCTGCCCGGCTCCGTCGCGGTGGTCGCGACGTTGGCCGGCGGGTGGGACCTCGTCGACACGCCGGACGAGCTCGGCCGAATGGCCCCGTTCGGTCGGTATCCGACGATCAGGTCGGAGTGTTGGATCGGTCTCGATACCGACGTCGCTCCGTTCGGCTTCGTGAACCTGCTGTTCGTGGCCGCCGTCGGCGACGAGCGCGCGAGCGCCGTCGACAGCGCCGTCCGCGTCCCCGATGCGCGACCGATGTTGCGCTGGGAGGCCTTGACGGCGACCGGTGTCCAGCCGCTGATCGTCGAGCGCGACGGCACGCAGGGCCTCACCGCCACCGGTGTCGTCCAGCTGCGGGTCGACGCTCGCGCCGTGTGGACCCGAGGCACCCTGCCCGGCCGTCCGGGCGACCCGCCGATGCGCTGGGTCCGGATCCGACCGATCACCTTGAACGGGATCGGTGACGTCCGGCTCTCGGCCGTGCTGCTCAACGGCGTACCCGCCGTGGCCGCCCGCACCGTGCGGAGCGAGGTGGCCGTACCGGTGGCCCGCCCTGACGTCGGACGGTCGACCTACCGCCTCTCGCAGACGCCCGTGCTCTCGGGGTCGGTCGTGCTCGACGTGACCGACGCGGGCGGGACGACGCGCTGGTCCGAGGTGGACGATCTCGCCGCAGCTGCGTCCGACGCCGCGGTGTTCGCGCTCGACCCGGCATCGGGCACGCTCACGTTCGGTGATGGCGTCGCCGGACGCGCCGTCCCGAAGGGATACCGCAACGTCGTCGCCGTCGAGTACCGCACCGGTGGTGGTACGCAGGGGCTCCCGGCCGTCGGCGACGGTGTCCGAGCCCGCCGCAGCCTGCCGGGCCTCGGCGAGGCGACCGTGGTGGCGATCACGACGGGCGCCGACGACGAGCGCCTCGAGTCGTACCTGCGGCGAGGACCGGGGGAGATCCGATCGGGTCGGCGTGCGGTCGCCCCGGCCGACTACGTGACGCGAGCGCTCACCGCCGGCGGCGTCGACATCGCCAGGGCGCACTGCCTCCCGGCGACGGATCCCCGCGACGGGACGAGGACACCCGGCGTCGTCGGTGTGCTCGTCGTGCCGCACCGCGCGACGCCGGACGAGTTCCCCGAAGCGGACGATGCGACGCTGCGGGCGGTCGCCGAACACCTCGCCCGCGACGAAGGCATCGCCGGCGCCGAGGTGATCGCGGTACCGCCACGCGTGCGCACCATCCGCGTGCACGCGACACTCGTGGTGATCCCCGGTGCCGACCCGGCCGGTGTCGTCGCCACCGTTCGGGCCGAGATCGACCGCTGGTTCGATCCGCTCGTCGGGGGCGACGGCGGGGGTTGGCCGTTCGGCGGCACGGTGCGCTGGAACGAACTCGTTCGCCGGATCCTCGCGGCCACCGCCGGGCTGGGCGCGGTGTCACAGCTCGCGTTCGAGGCCGGATCGCGACTCCTCGCACCGTGCGACGACGTCGAGCTCGACCCGGACGAACTGATCCGGCCGGGCTCCCACCAACTCGATGTCGTGGCGGAGGTCACGTCATGACGGTGTGCGGCGCGATCGATCCGACGTTCCGGTTGCTCGACGATCGGGTCGGCTGGGACGTCGCGGAGGGGGTCGGACTCGACGGCGCGACCCTCGACGACGGTGTGCTGCGCCTCACCGATCCCCTCGGGCCAGCGCTGCCTCCTGGTGTGCTCCCCGCCTGGCTGGCCTGGTCGGGCACGCTGAGGACGTGGTGGCTCGCGACCGAGTGCGGTGTCGCCGCGCTCGGGCCCTGCGACGACGTCTTCGTCCCCTGGCACCGCACGGGCCGGCCGGTGGTGGCCGTCGCCGCGTGGCGACGCGTCGTGGCCGTCGCATCCGGGCGCGTCGTCGAACTGATCGATGCGCCGACCGGGGCGTCGCTCGGCGACTACGAACACGGCGTCGACATCTCCGCCGTGGGGATCGCCCCCGACGGATCACTCCTCGTCGCCGACGCCGACGGCACCATCGTTCGCACGGACCTGAGCGGCTTGCCGTGTGGTGGCTTCACGATCGAGGGAGCGCCGATCGCGATCGCGTTCGGATGCGACGCCGGCTGCAGCACCCTCGTCGTGCACAGCAAGGGCGTGAAGATCGTGCCCACGCCGGACGACGACGTCGGGATCGACCTCACGGGGTGTGGTCACGGAGGCGCCGTCGAGGTCGGGCCCGGCGGCTTCTGCATCGACGATCGCGGCTGCTTCGACCGGTGCGGCCGGCCCGCCGACCGCGACGACGTGATGGGCCACCCGACGGCGCCGACCCGGCGTGGGCAGTATCTGTCGGCACCGCTCGACAGCGGCATCGACCGGTGCCGCTGGCACCGGGTGCGCGTCGACGCGGAGCTGCCGGCTGGCACCTCGATCGACGTCGCTGTCGCCACCACCGATGGACCCGTCGACGGGCGTGTCCCGGCGCCAGCGGTGCCCGGGCCGTGGGACACCTACCCGCCGGGTGACCCGGATCCGACGGACTGGCAATCGCTCGGTGAGAACGTCGCCGACGCGCTGCTCCTGTTGCCGCCCGGGCGCCACGCCTACGTGCGCATCCGGCTGACGTCGACGTCGCCAGCGAGCCCGACGGTGCATCAGGTCCGACTCGACCTTCCGAGGGCGACGACGGCCGATCTGCTGCCCGCGGTCTACGCCGCGGACCCGCTCGCCCACGACTTCACCGAGCGGTTCCTCGCCATCTTCGACGCCCACGTCGACGAGCTCGACGACGTCCTCGACGGCCGCGACGCCTTGCTCGATCCGGCTGCCCTGCCCGACGATGCGCTCACGTGGTTGGCCGGACTGCTCGGTACCGGCTTCGAAGCGGTGATGACGCCCGACCAGCGGCGCGCACTGATCTCCCGACTGCCCGATCTGTACCGCCGACGCGGAACACCCGGCGGGCTCGTCGAGCTGGTGAAGATCGCCCTCGACGCCGACATCACGGTCGAGGAGCTGTCGCTCCGCGGCCCTGGGGCGCGGTCGGCGACGCACATCTCGGACAGGTGCGCTTGTTCGGCCGGTCGCGCGCACGAGTACGCCTCGGCGCGTCGCAGCTCGGCGGCGCGACGCTCCAGGTGCGCGGTAACCCGGACGACGACGCGCGCCTGTCGGGGGCGAGCTGCATCCGGGTCCATGTCGTCGGCGGGGTCGATCGGTCGACCCTCGAGCGCGTCGTGCGCAGCCAGATCCCCGCCCACGTCGTCGCCGAGTTCCGCGACGTCACGCACGGCTTCCGCCTGACCTCGGTGCTGGTCGGTGTCGGCACCGTGCTGGCACCACTGCCGCCCCCGATCGTCGGCACGACCCGGCTCGGCCACGGCGGTGTCATCCGCCACGGGCGCCGTGGCTCGATGCGCGTCGTCGGGCTTCCCGTACCACGGGATCCATCTCACGAAAGGGAGCACACCTGTGCGACACACCACTGAACCACGACCAACGCCGCCCAGGGACCGGGCAGGCTGCTCGGACGACACCTGTGGCGAGGTCCCGGACTTCGTCCGGCTGCGGTACTTCCACGGCCAGGCCCTCTCGGCGGCCGACCTGCGGGGGGAGCAGCGCTACCAACTGGACAAGGCGCGGCTCCGCAACCGGCTCCTCCACGGTTGGGGGATCGTGTGCGGCCTGGACGTCACGGTCCACACCGAGGAGCACTGCGAGCCGCCCGCTGACGACTCGACCCGGCCGGACCAGCAGCACGACGACGAGCAGCATGACGAGCAGCACGAGAAGGGCGCGGAGTACGAGAAGGGCGCGGAGTACGAGCGTACGGAGCACCACGGGCCGGATCAGTCGCCGTCCCATCGCCGCCACGACGACCCGGACTGCCGGCCGCGACGTCGTGAGTGCAGCACCCTGGTGCTGCACCCCGGGGCGGCGATCGACTGCGACGGCAACGAGATCGTCGTCCGGCGAGACCGTGCGTTCCACCTCGAGGCACTGCTCGACGAGACCGAACTGGCGGCGTTGCGCGCGTGCCCCGCGACGGTCTACGTCACCCTGTGCTACCGGGAGGAGCTGTCCCGGCCGAGCCGCCCCCTGTTGAGTGCGGGCTGCGAGTCCGTGCCCGGCTGCGAGTACGGCGCGGTCGTGGAGTGCTTCTCGATCTGCGCCGGCACGACGCCGCCCGACCGAGGTCCGCGGTGCGAGCCGTGCTGCGGTGGGTGTGGATGCGGCGACCGCTGCATCGAGGTCGTCGCCGTCACCGGCTTCTCGCCCGGCGAGGCGATCAGGCCGGATCAGCTGGTCACCTCCGGGCGCCGCCCGCTCGCCCGCCACGACCTGACCGAGATCGTCGGCGTCAACTGGGTCCACGGCGCGACATACGGACGCGAGGACGCGACCAAGCTGCTCGACGCGGGGCTGCGGGTCGAGTTCTCGGCGCCCGTGTTGGTCGACAGCCTCCAGCCGGGTGTGGTCGAGCTCCGAACGATCGAGGGTGGCAACGGCCGGGCTGCGGCGGTGTACAGCATCCAGGGCGAGTACACCTCGGTCGACGCCGGCCCGACGACCACGGGCTTCACGTACCGGAGCACGACCAACGAGACGCTGCAGTATGGCGATCAGGTCGTGATCATCATCCGAGGCGACTTCCTCGTCGACGAGTGCTGCCGCGCCGTCGACGCCGATCACCTCGGTGGCGCCGTGCCGACGCTCGACGACATCGAGATCGAACCGGTCGAGCGCCCGCCGCGCCCGTATCCGCCGAGGCCGACGGGCGACGGTGTCGAGGGCGGCGAGTTCGTGTCGTGGTTCTTCGTTGCGACAGGGAGAGGAGAGATCCGATGAGCAAGCAGCGAGGATGTGGGTGCGGATCGTCGTCGGTTCGTACCAGGAGCGGAGGCGGCTGCGGTTGCGGCGGCTCGTGCGGGGGTTCGTGTGGCGGTGGTGGCTCCTGCGGGTGCGAGGCGTCAGCGAGTCGGGCCGGTTTCACCCGGCCGAGGTTCTTCGGCGGGATGCTGCTGACCGAGGACGACCTGCAGTCGATCACCGACTACGTGGTCGGCAAGCGCAAGCTCACGAACCGCTCGGTCTTCGGGGCCGGGGTGGTGTGTGGCCTCGGGGTCACACGCGACCCGTGTGAACCCGGGACAGTGGTGGTCGACCCCGGCTATGCGATCGACTGCTGCGGCAACGACATCGTCGTCGAGTGCGCCGAGCCCGTCGATGTCCTCGCGCTCGTCGACGCGCTGCGTCGCGAGCAGGGGCTCGACTGCGGCGATCCGTGTGACCCGAAGTCCGGCCGCCGAACCTACGTCCTGTCGATCCGCTACGCCGAGCGGCTCGCCGGCATGGTGGCGCCCTACGCCGCCGACGAGTGCGAGGTGGGCGACTGCGACTATTCGCGAGTCGAGGAGAGCTACTGCTTCGTGCTGTCCTGCGATCCGCAGGACGACGAGCCGAACATCATCGACGCGTTGCGCGACTGCTTGCGCGACCCGGTCAAGATCAAGGAGGACGTCAGGGAGTTCCGGACGTTCGCGATGCTGTCGGTGCCCGACGTGGCGCTCGAGGCGGTCGAGATCGACGAGGCGGTGCCGACCGCGGCCGAGTTCCGGGCCGTCGACGAGAACGACCTGGATGCCGTTCGCGTGATGCTCACGCGCAGCATGCGTGCAGTGGCGCATCACGACGACATCGTCGCCGGAGCGGCCGAGGGGCAGCGGCTGCGCGGGAATCGTCGCCAACGGCTCGTCGAGCTGAGCGGCGAGATGGTCGAACGCGCCCGAGCGGTCGACGATCCGAACGCGATCGACAAGGAGGCGCTCGCCCGACTCGATCGTCTGGTCGAGGTGCAGCGGTCCGACCTCTCGAAGCTCGAAGCGATCGACCGGCGGTCGATCGAGCTCGGCCTCACGCCGATCGAGGCTGATCGCGAGTACGTCCGCAGCGGTGAGCAGCTGCGGCGCCGTGTCCTGCGCACCCTCGAGGACCAGGGTCGTGTCGGCACGCCCGAGTACGCCGAGGTCCGCGCCATGCAGATCGGCCAGGTCGGGCAGCGCGACCCGGACGTGGCGCTCAAGCTGCTCAAGGCGTACGTCGACGCGATCGTGGCGTGCATCTGCGCGGCGGTGCACCCGCCGTGCCCGACGTGCACCGACCTGAACGTCCCGCTCGCTGCCCTGACCGTCGAGCGGTGCGAGGTCGTCGACGTGTGCATGCTCGAGCGCCGGTGGGTGCAGTCGCCGCGGGCGATGGCCTACTGGTTCCCCGTCGTCGAGGCGCTCCGGCGCGTGCTGCAGCGGGTGTGCTGTGCCGACGAGAAGGCGTCGATCCAGGACTACGACGGCCGTGCCAAGGCGATCGTCGAGCCGGCGCAGCAGGGCTGGATGCTCCAGCAGGTCGCGGCCTCGACGGCGCAGGGCGTCGACGGCCTCGAGCAGTCGGAGATGGTACGGATCCTCGCGGGCGCAGTCGGTGCGACCGGGCCGGCCGCCGACGAGCTGCTCCGCCTCGCGATGCCCGTTCGCGCCGGTGCGGCCCGAGAGGCGCCCGAGAAGCCGGCGCCGTCGCCGCAGATCGACGAGCTCGAGGCGCGCGTTGCCGAGCTCACGAAGCGGCTCGACGAACTCGCCGGACGAGGGGAGGACGAGCAATGACGATCACCCGGCCGGTCTTCGCGAACGGCAACATCCTCGGTGCCGCAGATCTGACGGCGTTGGGCGCGATCGACCGCGGTCGTGCCGCCCGACATGCGCGGCACTGCCACACGCCCGGCATCGGAGCCGGCCTGTCCATCACCGCGATCGACCGTTCGACGACCGGCGTTGGCGGCGGTGCCGGGGTGCCGTACCAGGACCTCACGCTCGAACCGGGCTATGCGGTCGACGGCACGGGTCGCGAGCTGGTCGTCGGCGAGCCGATCCCGCTCTCGTCCGAGCGATTCTTCGCCGCCAACCCCAATCCGCCCGACGACGCGGCGGCGGACCCGCCCGGCCAGTCGGTCTGGCACCCGGTCTTCCTCCGCGGCGCCGACGTGGCCGTGACCGACTCGTCCGGTGCGCTCGGGTGCCAGGGCTCGTCGGGGCCGACCGGGGTGAACGAGGACGTCGAGATCAGGTTCGGCGCGCCTGGCGACGAGCTGAGCGACCAGCCGGTGCCGTCGCCGGACGCCGGCGCGGGTGACGGCGGGTGGCAGGTGCTGGTCGGCTTCGTCCGGGTGAACCGCGCGATCGGGCGGTTCACCGCGGTCGCCACATCGACCGATGGGTCGACGATCACCGCAGTCGGGGTGCGCGCCGAGACGGTGACCGGTCCCACCGGTCGTGTCGAATCGCGCGCCGGCGGGCAGGCGACAGCCGGGACACCCGCGACGGTCGTCGACACGACCGACGGAGGCCGCTTCGCGTTCGGGTTGCACACGGGCGCCGGGACGGTCGATCCGCTGTTCACCGTCGATGCGTCAGGGAACCTGTGGGTCAAGGGCACGTTGAGCGGACGCCAGCAAGCGGGTTCGGTGCGCGTGGCCTCGGGCGTCGCCTCCGACGGGGTCGTGCTCCCGCTTCCCGCAGGGGTCGACCAGCAGAGCGTCGACGACGGTGCGACCGTGCTGTCGATCGTCGTGTCGCCGCGAGCGCCCGATCCCGGCAGCGCTCCGAACGCGGGCGACCGGTTCGTCTCGGCGGTGTGCCGGGTCGACGCCGACCGTCGCGTCGAATGTTGGGGGAGCTGGTTCTCGCCCAGCGGCGCGTTCACCGATGCGTCGAGTGCGTGCGACTACCTCGTCCTCGCCACCGTGCCCGAAGGGGGAGCGTGATGACCCAGATGATGACCGTGCTGCACCTCGAGACTGGGCACATCGTGGCCACGGTGTCGGGCGCCGCCGACGGCGCGACCGTCGCCGAGCTCGTCGGCGACGACGGACTGCGACGTTCGTACAGCGCCGACCGGCACCTCGTCGACGTGCCGACCGACCTCCTGACTGCCACGCGGCTGCCGTTCAACCGTGACGTCGTCGACGGACCCCAGGTGTTCCGCGTGCAGGACGGCCAGGCGGTCTTCGTGGCCGGCGGGCTCCAGACGGTTGCCCCGACCGGCGCTGCCGGCGACGCCGCACTCGTGATCGCACAGACCGCAGCGGGACCCGTCGCCCACCGTGTGGTGGCCGGCGTCGGCGGGGCGGTCCCGCTCGCGCCGCCGGTCCCGCCCGAGGCACAGCGCAGCGCCGTCCTCATCGCCGTCGCGGACGGGGAGATCGGCGCGGTCCCGTGACCGATCAGGTCGTCGTTCGGCGGTGCCGGCTGCGCATCCGGCGGCTCGACGGCTGGAGCTGGGGCCCTGACCCACGGCAACTCGTCGACCTCGCGCTCGACTCGGTCGAACGCACGCTGGTCGCGGCGCTCGCCGAGGTCGGGAACACCTGCGACGGCCCCCCTGAGGTCGACGTCGTCGACCCGGTCGCCATCACGGTCCGAGCCGATGGCTCACTGACACCGGCTGCGGCCGGCACCCTCGTCGCGGCGATCGAGGCCGCACGTCCGTCGGGTGCCGACCAGCCGTCGAGCCCGCCGGCATCGGACGATCGCTCGGCCGACGACGCGCCGGGTCGGCCGGTCGCCGTCGACCCGGTCACCGTGGTGGCGTCGATCGACGCGATGACGGCGACGCTGTCCCGCTGGGCGGGATCGGGGCGTTGCCGCGAGCTGATCGAGGCCTGGACGGACGCCCAGGTGGTGAGGCTGCTCGGGACGTTGCAATCGATGGCGGACGAGCCGACGGCGAGACCGGTCGACGTACCCGACGCCGTGGTCCGATCGGTCGTCCAGGTGACGGTGCGCGACGACGACGTCGGTCGCGCGAACGACGGTGACGTCGAGCGCCTCGTGCTGCTGGTGGTGGCGGCGGTCGTCTCGAGTCTCGACTGTCGTCTGCCGTCGACCGCTGCGCAGGTGGCCATCCGGCGGGAGGTCGTCGAGCGCCTGTTCGGCCGGCCGTCTGCGCCCGATCGATCGACGACCGACACGCCGCAAGCGGTGAAGGCAACGACCGACCACCACGTGACCGCCCCTGGGGTCACCCGGGCACGTGGCGCAACCGCCGTGGTGGCGGCGATTCCGTTCCTGGCGCTGGCGCAGCTCTGCCGATTCGGGTACACCGATGCGGTGGTCGCGGCGGGTGAGGCCGCGCGGCTCCGGCACGGGCCGACGGGCATCGCGGCCGCGCTGGCCGGAGCGCTGCTGCCGTCACCACGTCACGGTTGGCGCCGCTCACCCATCGAGCTCGCCACGGTGCTGGCGATGGCGGGTGGTCTGTTTGAGCCCGATGAACTGGAGGTCGCACTCGACGAGACGGTCGGCCGCTGGCCCACCATCGGCCCGGTGCTCGAAGCGACGATCGTCGGGGCCTATGCCGACGGCCGGTCGCGAGCAGAGCCGGTGCTCGTGGACGCCGTCGACGGCGGCAGGCTCGTCGCCGAGCCCGACACGCTCCTGCCGATCGCGTGGGTGGCCTCGGACGACGAACTCGATCGAGTGCTTGCTGCGCTCGGACGTCCGCCACGGGAACGTGACGAGCGGCTCGCCGCCGCCGCAGCTCGATGGCGGACGTCGCTTGCGGCGCCTCGGCGTGACGCGTCGGCGCTCGAACGGCACATGGCCGTGGCGGTCACGACGGGCCTCGGGTTGCTCGGACTCGATCTGTGGCCTGATGCCGCTGACACCGGCGAGCTCCCCGCCGAACGGGTGCGGTCGACGTTCGCGGCGTTCGAGTGCCGGGCCTCGGTCCACGAGGATCGGCTCGTCGTCGCCGTGCCACGGGGACAGCGGTGGCTCGACCTCCGTCGGGTCGGGATGTTGCGTGACTGGAGCGTCCCGTGGATGCCGGGCGGACGACTGGAGATCGGATCGTGGTGACACCGGCGAGCCTCGCTGCGGAGGAGTTCCGGGTGCGCCTCGGTGCGCTGTTGCGCGCCGTGCGGGCTGCCGCGATCCGACATGCTGCGCGCACCGCCGCGCTGCGTTCGCCCGAGCTGGCAGGCGTCGTGATCACCGATCAGCACGCAGGCGTCCTGCTCGAGCGGGCCGAGCGCCGGTCGGCAGAGGGGCCGGATCGCGGCCCCGGCGCCGTGCTCGATGACGGTGAGCTCGCGGCCCTGCGCGAGATCCGCCAGCGCGCCCGTTCGGTCGGCGCCGAGCTGCCCGGCGACCGGCTCAGGGCGGCGGGTCTCGACGACACCGCGATCGACCTGCTCCTGCTCGCCGCCGCCCCTGACATCGAGCCGTCCGTTGGCGGCGTGCTCGGCTACCTCGCCGACGCGATCGAGACCAGACGGCTGACCGAGCGTGTGGCGATCGACGTCCTGGCGACCGACGACGACCACGCGATGCGCATCGCCGTGCAGTGCCGTGAACTCGGTCGGCTCGTCGGCGACGGCTGGCTCCGTCGGGTACCCGACGACGGTGGTGCGCTCGTGCCGGCACCCGGCGTCGTCGAGCTCCTTCGTGGTGCGTCCGTGGACGTCGCCCTGATCGCGGACCGACCGGTGCCGAACGCGTCGTCGGTCATCCCGGCGAACGTCGACGCCGGCTCGCTCCAGCAGATCGCCGGAGCGTTCGGACGCGGCGACGTCGACGTCGTCGCGGTGTGGGGTGCCGACGGCAGTGGACGCGACGCCGTCGCCGCAGTGATCACCAGCGGCGCGCCGACCGTGCACGCAGGGCTGCGGGATCTCGCCTCGTCGCTGCAACGGGCAGCGATCGCCGGTGGGTGCTGCGTCGTCGAGCTCGGCGACGACATCGAGCCGGGCGCGCTCGACCCACTGGCGCGCAGCTGCGTCCCGGTCGTCCTGGTCGGTTCGACTCCGGTGCGCGATCGCCGTCTGTGGGTCCGGCGGCGCTACGCCGAGATCGACGTGGCGGCGCCGACCTTCTCGGAGACGAAGGCTGCGTGGCGCCACCACTTCAGCGTCGAGGACGCGGCGCGGATCGACGACCTGGCCGCCCGGTTCCGGCTCCTCCCCGATGACGTCGGGGCCGTTGCGGCCCTCGACCGCTCGGCTCGTCGATGGGCCGACGACGGCTCGCTCCCGAGCATCGAGCGGCTGGCGGCGACGGTGACGCGCCGTGGGGCGAGTCGCCTCGCCAGCATCCGCCGGCCGACTCGCACGATCGACATGCTCGTGCTGCCGGACACCCATCTGGCCCAGGTCGAACGCATCGCGGCGTCGTTCCGCAGCTGGCCACGCATCGCCGAGGCCTGGGAGCTCGATCGCCTCGGGAACCCGGGCGTCACTGCACTGTTCGCGGGCGCGTCCGGGACCGGCAAGACCCTTGCCGCCGAGGTGATCGCAGGGCAGGTCGGTGTCGATCTCATGGTGGTCGACCTCTCGAAGCTGGTCTCGAAGTGGATCGGTGAGACCGAGAAGCACCTCGACATGGTGTTCGAGGAGGCCGAGGCGACCAACCGCGTCCTGTTCTTCGACGAGGCCGACTCGATCTTCGGGGCGCGCGGCGAGGTGAGCCGTGGGGCCGACCGCTATGCGAACCTCGAGGTCGGCTACCTGTTGCAGCGGCTCGAGCAGTACCGCGGGCTCGTCGTGCTCGCCAGCAACCTGCGTGGCAACCTCGACGACGCCTTCACCCGCCGCTTCCACCACGTCGTGCACTTCCCGGTGCCCGATGTCACCGGCCGCCGGCGAATCTGGGAGCTGCTGCTGTCGGCGCCGGTGGTCGTCGACGGCGAGGTCGACCTCGAAACGCTCGCAGAGCTCGACCTCACCGGTGCCGGCATCGCGTCGGTCGTTCGGTCCGCGGCGCTCGCCGCCCATGCCGACGGTCGAGGAGCGATCGAGGCCGCCGACGTGACCGAGGCGGTGTCCCAGCAGTACCAACGCGAAGCGAGACTCCCGCCGGCCGATCTGTTGGCGGTGCTCGCCCGGAGCCGATGATGCCGGTCGAGCCCGCATCGTCCGTGCGCGATGCCGCGGGTCGTCCGGCGCCGTGCCGGGACGGTCCGGTCGACCGTCAACGCGCGACCGACCCGGTGACGGCCAACTCGGTGGCGGCCACGCTTGCCACCGAGCCTGCTGGGCAGCGTCCGGCTGCGACGTGGCTGGCGGACTGGTGGGCGACCCGCCGAGGTGCCCCGCCGTTGGTCGATCGGTCGGCATTCGGCATCGACTTCCTCGACCGGCGTGTCACGCCGGGGATCGACGACTCCGACGAACTCGGCGATGCAATCCCGACCGACGCCGCGCTCGCCGAGACGGAGGCCGCCGAGCCCGACTCGGCGGAGGTCGATGCCGTGAGTGGGGCCGACGCGCCAGCCGGTGGCCTGCCCGAGGTGGCCGATGGGACGGGCGCCACGATCGGGGGCGACGAACCCGACCCGGCCGCCGATGCCGAGATGCAGGTCGAGCCCGATCGTGACGCGGCCGCGTCGGCGGAGGCCGAGGGCGGCGAACCCACCGTCGATGCGGCTGCGAGCGCGGCCGATCCGGTAGGACAGGACGGCGCGGAAGGCGAGCCCGCCGACGGTGCAGCCGGGCTCGCGACCTGGCGCGCCCGAGTCCAGGCGGCGCGACAGGCCACGCTCCGGGCACCGGCGCGTCCGCCGGCGACGCAGCGCATCCGCCCGATCTCGGCCGCGGGAACGAGCGTCGCTGGGCGTGAGGCGAGGCGTCGTGCCGACGCACCCGCAGCCGCACGACAGCATGTGCCGCCGTCCCCCGAAACGGGGCCGGGTCTGCCGCCACCGCCACCGCTCCCCGTTCCCGCCGCCGAGACGGCGGTGACGAACGCGAGCGGCAAGCAACTCCCGGATCAGTCGATGCCGGAGACGAAGAACTACACGCACACGCGCGACGACGGGTCGACCCAGGTCTTCCGTCCGCTCATCGGCGCTCGGCTTCCGGCCGGTTCCGGGGTTCGCCTCGCGCCGGCACCCCCGGCGCCCGCAGGGGGGACGGCCGAGGGCACCGACGCAGTCGCGCGCGTGCAGGCGGCCGGCAACGACGTGAACGCACGCGACGGTGCACCGGGTCTCGTCCTGAGCACCGAGCCGGCGCGCGGCCCCGCCGCCACCGGGCAACCACCTATGGCGCGCGCCGACGTGGCGCGGGTCCTCGGACGGCTGAAGGCGTCGGTCGGCGAGGACGCATCGAAGGTCGTGACCGAACGACGGCGTGGGTTGTACCCGCGCACCGCGCTGCAGCAGGTCTACCCGGAGCTCGGCGCCGCAACGCTCGTCCCGGAGGTGACCACGCGGATGACGACGGCGATCGACACGATCGCCTCGGCCGCCGGGATCGAGGCCGCAGCGGTGAACGCCGCCGCGACCGAGGCCCAGCAACAGGTCGCCACCGGGCAGCAGTCGGACGATGCCGCCATCGCCCAGGCGGGGACCGACACGACCGACTCGGTGCAACACGAAGGCGAGCAGTCGAGCGCTGCGATCGTCGGCGCGCGCGAAGCCGCCGACGACGCAGTCGATGCGCGCGCCGACGCGGCCGAGGGCGGCGCGAGCCCGGAGGCGATCCGGGCGCATCGCGACCGGCTGATGGCGCGCGTCAACCGACGGCTCGCACCCGAGGACGTGCGGTACGAGCGTGAGGGAGCCGATCGCCTGCGAGCGCTGCGGCTGCTCGAGGTCGGCTACACCGGCGGCTATCAGCTGCTCGCACGTCAGGTGACCGCAGCGACGGCACCACCACCCGATCCGGCGGCCCGGACGACGTCGCCGCCGAACGCGGCCGCGACCGCGACGCCGCCGTCCGCCACGCCGCCAGCGCGGTCGAACCGCCCGGCGAGCCCGGTCGAGCAGTGGGCGATCGATCGCGTACGCGAGGTGCGCACCGCCTTCGCCGAGTTCCGAACTGCGATCACGACGGCGACCACGCAGCATCGCGATGGGATCACCGCGGCCCGGACCACGGCTCGCGACGCGCTCTGGGCGTGGGCCGATCGCGAGATCGGCGAGCGCAGCTCGTGGTGGGAGCGGCTGTGGGACATGTTCTCGACCTGGCGGACCGACGCCAAGGACGCGACCGATGCGTGGGAGGAGGCTCGCAACGCCGAGCTCTTCACCGACATGCAAGGCGATCTCGCGTTCGTCAACGATCTCGTCAGCGGGGCCAGATCGCAACAGGAGATGGAAGCGATCGGGGCGATGGGCGGCCTGTCCGACGCGCAGCGTGCGATCACGGCCGCCTACTTCTCCGGTGATCGCCGCGATCCGCTCGCCGCCGTCGCTGCCGGCATGCGGGTGCGCATCGCGGAGAACGTGCGCGAGCGCGTGGACGGCGAGCTTCGCCGCGAGCTGATGGCGAAGCCGCCGTCCGAATGGCCGTCCGTCGCGCGCGTGGCCGAGGCCGAGTCGAGTGGGGTCTCGATCGCCGCACGGGGTCGTCAGTTCCACAAGGCGGTCGATCAGTGGGGCACCGACGAGGACGCCGTGTATGCCGCGTTGGGCGGCCTGACCGAGCTGCAGCGCCATGCGCTCGACCTCTACTACCGGGCTGAGCACGGCAGCTCGATCGACGCCGAGCTGCGCGACGAGTTGAGCTCGAGCGAGCTCGACCGGGCTCAGGACCTGATGCGAGGCGACCAACTGGCGGCCGATGCCGCAACCCTCCATACGGCCATCGACGGCATGGGGACCGACGAGGCGACGATCTGGCGGGTCCTGCGCAACAAGAGCCCGGAGGAGCGCGCCGAGATCGAACGCATCTACCGGGAGCGCTACAACGAGTCGCTCCAATCGGCGCTCGAGGGCGACCTGTCCGGACTCGAGCTGAAGCGCGGCGAGGCGCTGCTCGCCGGTCAGGTGCGCCGCGCGGATGCGATCGGGCTCGAGCACGCACAGACGGCGACGTGGTACGGCGGCGCCGAGGCGGGTGCGATCCAGGAGATCTACGCGACCAACCGCACGGAGATCGAGCAGGAGGCCGCCGAACAGGGCTGGACCAGCGAGCGGATGAATCAGGCGATCGTCGCCCGCAACGGTGAGATCGAGCAGGCCCACAACGCCGAGTTCGCGAACGGCGAGAACGCCGGCAGTCTGCGGGACAGCTTCCGACGGCACCTGAGCGGGCCGGAGCTCGACCTCGCGCTCGGCCTCGCGGACAACGACATGACCCGCGCCGACGCGGCCCGGCTCGAGATCGAGCGGCGCTCGTTCATCACCAGCGACTCGACGGTGAACGGCATCCTCGAATCGCAGTACACCCGTGCCCAGACCGAGGTGCGGCGCGACCTCGAGCACGATCTCGCGAATCGCCGGGATCTCGCCGCCGTGCGCGGCGAGCAGTGGGACGAGCGCTCCCAGCGGGCAGCGATGGAACGGCGCGTCGACGACCTCGCGCAGGAACGTTCCCGCGGCTACATGGAGGCGCTCGAGCAGCGGTTCGACTCGACCTACTCCCGCTTCGGCACGGGCGGGCTGCAGCTGATGATCGCGTTCAATGTGTCCGGCAACGACCAGGACCGTGCACGACAGCTGCTCAGCCAGGGCGGGCGCCTCACGCACGAGCAGGAGATCCAGTACGCGATCGACGGTGTCGGGACCGACCTCGATCATCTGAAGGCGACCCTCGGCCGGATGTCGAACGAGGAGATCGCTGCGCTCAGCCCGGCGATGCGCCGTCGCATCCTCTCCGAGGTGAGCGGGCGCGACCGCTTCGACATCGAGGAGTTGTTGCGCGGTGAGCCGACGACGCCCCAGGAGCGACTGGCGCGCGCCCGGCGACAGCTGAACTACGAGTCGAACTCGTACGCGCTCGGCAACCTCTTCAGCGGTGACGAGCTGGGCGCGCTCCAGCGCGACGTCGCTCGGCTCGAGGCCGAGGTCGACGAGTACGACGAGCTCGAACGGCGGCGGCAGGCCGCCGCCACGGCGGGGGAGTGGACGCCCGAGGACCAGGAGCGCGCGGACTACCTGGAATGGTCGACGTCGCAGGGGACGCTCGAGGTCGACTCGGCCGTGAGTGAGCATCGCCGTTCGGTCGATCACCTCGCCGACACCGCCGCCATGATCGGTGCGATCGTCGCCGCGGTCGTCGTCACGATCGTGCTCGAGGTCGGCACGGTCGGCGGTGCCACTCCGGGGGTCGCCGCGGCGTGGGCGGCGTTCGCCGCGGCGAGCACGACGATCGTGACGAAGGCGGCGCTGAAGGGGCAGGCGTACTCGGAGGAGGAGCTCCTCGTCGACGTCGCGACCGGTGTCGTCGACGTGGTCGCGGCGGTCGCCACCGCCGGGATGGGCAACGCGCTCCTGCGAGTCGCGAAGGGCGTGCCGGCCGGGCGGCTCGCGACGATGGCCGCGAGCTCGTCGATGAGCAAGCGGATGATCGCCCGCGGTGTCGCCGAGGCGACCGAGGGCTTCGTCAGCTCGTTGCCGAGCGCCGTGGTCGGCACCATGGTCGACGAGAAGACGTGGCGCTCCGGCGATCCGGCGACGAACCTGGCGATGGGGATCGGCATGGGCGCTGGCATGGGCACGCTCATGAGCGGCGGCCTCGGGGCGCTCGGTGGGATCGCCAAGCCGAAGGGTGGCGTCGACGTGCCTCGGCTGGGCCCCGACGGCATCGCCGACCCGGCCGCCGTTGCGAGGTCGCTCGACGAAGGCGTGCCGCCGAGCGTCGCACCCGACCCGAGTGTGCGGGCGGCCCAGTGGGATGCGCACCGCGCCCGCCACCCCGGGGCGAAGTACGACGACTTCCTGGCCGACCTCGATGCCGGACGCATCCGTCCCGAACCCGACGCACCGCAGCGATTCGCACAACGCGTCGGCGACGAGCTCACGGCCGGTCTCCCGCCGGGTCAGCGTGCGGTGGTCGCCGACGTGCCGGTCGAGGTCGTGAGCGATGCCGACTTCCGCCGCCTCACGCGGTCGTCGTCCGGTCAAGCGGTCACGATCATCGACCACGGCCGCCCCCGGATCCTGCTCCGGGAGGGTGCCGATCTCCACGTGCTTCGCGAGGAGGGCCTCCACGTGGCGCAGCTCCTCGATCGCCGGTTCGAGCGCCACGCCCGACTGCTCGACGAGGCGAACCTGCGGCGCTGGGACGACCTCCCCCTGAACACGCGCATCGAGATGTATCGCGCCAAGCTCGATCTCGAGATCGACGCCAACCGGTCGTTGCTGCGCGGGCTGGATGAGCAGCTCGATGCGATGCCGCCCGGCGCCGCCCGCGATGCGATCGCTGATCAGGCGGCGTCGGCGCGGCGCAACCTCCGCAACCTCGTCGATCGATCGACCGAGCTGGCGTCGTTCGGCCCACTCGACCGGTTCAGAGCCCGGCTCGGACGGGGTCCGCTCGCCGATCGCCTGGCGCAGCCGCCGCGCCTGTTCAGCAAGCAGAAGCCGAAGGTCACGGTCGACCCCGGGGCGGCCGCCGCCACGGCCGTCGACGATGAGGCCCCGGGCGCGCCGAAGGCCCCGGACGTCGACGCGCCGGCGACCGCGCCGACGGCTCACCATGCGGCCCCGGCGACTCCGGCCCCGGAGACCCCGGTGCCGGTCGGCAAACCGCCGAACGTCGGCGGGAACAGTGGCACCGTGCGACCATCCGACGCGGCGCTCGAGGCCGCCAAGGCCGACCCGAAGCAGGCACATGCGCTCGATCCGGGCCTGCACCGCAGCCCGCAGATGGACACCGACGGCGCCGTGGTCGAGCAGATCGGACCCGAGTGGGTCGAGGGCGGCCGCCTCCCGCCGCGCGTCGAGGGCGATCGCTACCGACTGATCCGTGTCACGACGGAGCAGGACGGCATCACGACCGTCCGGTACTTCCAGGAGACCGTCAGCCGCAAGACGAAGACGTGGCGGCTCCGAGGCAGCCAGTCGAACCGCGCCGGCCTCATCGCCGAAGAGGCGTCGCTCGCGCTCACCCAGCGCCGCATCCGGGCGGGTGCCGACATCGCGACGGCCGGCGGTGCCACGCAGAACGCGTCCGGTCACGGCTTCGACGAGGTCTACTTCCGGTTCGACCCGGACGGCCCGAAGATCGTCGTGGTCGAGGTCAAGAACTACGAGGGCCATCACGTGCCGTTCGAGGACTTCACTGCGGTGACGCGTGGCGAGGCGGGCGACCGACTGGGCAACAACCTCGACGAGCTGTGGAAGGTGGTGTCGGGGCCGAAGCACCGCATGCCGGAGGGGTTGCGTGGCCTCTCGCCGGAGCGACTCGAGGCGGTCCGGCGAGCGGTCGCCGATGCGCGCCGGGCGCGCCGCGGGAACGTTCACCCGGTACCGGGGCTCGAGCTCGAGGTCCGGCTGGCCCCCGGCACCATGATCGGCCGGACGCCGAACGGCAAGGGCACGCCGACCCTGCAGCGACTCGAGACCGACTTCCCCGGACCGGTGCGCGTGGAGGGTGACGTGCGGAGCCACCCCAATCGGCCCCCCGGAATCCCGGAGGACCTGATGCGCGATGCCGAGAAGATCGTCGATGCCGGCGTCGACGTGGGAGAGGCGCGCACCACCGTCCTGGACGGGTATCGACGGATGGTTCGCGACGGGGTGCTGACGCCGCCCATCCGGCCTGCGCCGGCGGGCGGCGGGCAGTTCGTCGATGCGGCCGGTCGCCACGCTGTGATCGCCCCGGTGACGATGACATCGGTCGGCCGTCGGATGCCACGCCGGACCGCGGTGTTGAAGCGCCAGGCCGCCGAGCTCGTCGAGCTGGTGACGGAGAGCAGCGACTCGCTCCACGTGTACGTGGACGTGTCGGCGCTCGATGAGGCATCGTTGCAGCGGCTGCGCTGGCAGATCTACCGCAAGCTCGCCGCCGCCGGCCGACTCGACGCGATTGAACGCATTACCTTCACCACCCACCGCCCCCCACGACTGAGGAGTGCAAGCTATGGATCCGCAACGCCAGTGGGCTGACCTGCTGGCCGGCGACGACGAGTGGGATTGGGCGGCGACGACGCTCGACTGGCTCGAACGTGAGGAGCCCGAACCCGACCCCGGCGCGCTCGCCGGCGTCGTCGAGTCGGTGGCCGTGGCCCTGGTCGTCGCGCCCGATGACGCTGACCGAACGACCTTGCTCGATCCGCTCGAGCGCCTGCACCGCGCCTCGCTGACCACCGCACCGACCGGCGCCTATGACGTCATCGCGCTCGGGGCCGTCGCCGTCGTGCTCGAGGTGAGCGGCAGGGAGGTCGACCCTCCGGCTGTCGTTGGCGGGCCGCTGCGTGATCTCGTCGCGTCGGGCCGGTACGACGACGATGACGTCACGTCGCTCGCGTTGTTGGCGGCCGCGTGCGGGTTCGACGACCTGGTGCAGCAGCTCGCCGGCTCGAACGACACCTTCGTACCGGACGAGCTCTTCGGTCCTGATGCGCAGGGGTTCGCACGCGCGGTCGTCGCCGGCGCCGACCACGAGGCCACCGGCGTCGACATCGCACCGGCGTGGACCTCGTATGTCGCGTACTTCCCGGCCCAGCTCGACACCGGATGGTGGTCGTGGTGCGATCTCGTGTTCGGGGCTCGTGGCGTGTACGTCCGGCTCAACGGACAGCCACCGAGTGAGGCGCTCGACGAGCTCCGTGGCTTCGTGCGAGCGATCGCGGCCGGTTGACATGCCACGGTTCGTGCTGCACCCCGACGTCGGCTTCGAAGACGTCGCCGCCGCCCACGCCGGCTGGACGGGAGGTGCGCTCGATCGGGGGCCGTGGTTGGCGGGCGAACCCGTCGCCGCGAGCTGGTCGAGAGGATCGCGACGCGTCGACCTGAGTACCAATCCGGTCATCGGCCTGCGGGTGCTCGACGTCACGGACGGCCCGCCCGACGGACTCCGGTTGATGACCTCGGACGAGGCCGTGCGACTCGCCGACGAACCCGACACCGCCCGCGCCATGCTCGGCGCGACCGCTCTCGGCCTGCTCGGCGACACGACGCGACTCGCCGACCTCGACCGTCTGAAGGACGATCCACGCGGCCCGGTCGCTGCAGCGGCCGAGCTCGCCCGCGCCCGGCTCGTCGGCGCGGCACTCCGTGCCGGGATGGGGCGGCTCGCGGCCGACGCGCAGTCGGTCGGTGCGCCGGCGGCGCTGTTCCTGCGGCTGCCGCCGCGGTTGCGGCGCCAGGTCGTGCGCGAGCTGGCGGCCGACCTCGACGTCTCGGACGAGTCATTGCACGAGGTCGTGATCCGTGCGCTCGGCGACGACGACGCCGAGGTCCGCTGGACGGCCGTGCTCGCCGCCGGTCGACGCGGGCTGACCGAGTGCGTCGGCGAGATCGCGCGCTGCGACATCGGCGACGGATGGGAAGCAGCCGACCGCCGGGTCCTGGCCGCGCTGCGAGATGCGATCGGCTGGCGCCTCACCGGCAGCGACGACCCGCGCGCCCGACACCTGATCGACTGCGTTCACGGCCGGGCGCCACTCGTCGACCGAGCCGCGCTGGTGTCCGTCGCACTCCTCCGACCGCTGCCTGCCGTGGTCGAGCCGACGCTCGACGTCGACGGGAACGCCGTGGTCGGCGCGGTCCCGCACGTGCTCGGCGATCCCGACGTCGCCGGCCTGCCGCTGCGGACCGTGGTGCCGGCCCCGTTCCGCGTCGCCGCCTACCCCAGCGGGCCCGTCGAAGCCGGGGATGTCGCCGATCTGCTCGCGTCGCTCGGCGACGACGGGACGCCGTACCGGCTCCCCACGCTGCGCGAGCTCGAGATGGCGGCCCGCGGACCCGACGGTCGACGGTTCCCGTGGGGCAACCTGCGGACCGAGCGTGCGCGATGGCCGGCGTCGCCCTGGGGTCTCGTCGACGCGCTGCGGGCGCCGGAGTGGGCGTTCGCCGACGACGGAGATCTGGTCGCACTGGGTGGGAGGTCGGCGAGCTGTGCCGGACCGTGCGACAGCGCCGCGGCGACAGCGTTGCTCCGCCCGGTACGCTCGCTCGCGGAGTGACGCCCTGGCTACGAGCGGTCGAATCGAACGCCCGTCTGGGTCTGCAGCGATGCCAGCGACATGGGATGACGATGGCCGCGAACCGTCGCGCGACACGAGAAGTGGCCCCCTCACCGACCCCGGGGCATTCGCCGCTGTCCGCACGAGTTCGAAGCGTCGGTCCGTGAAGCAGTCACGACAATCACCGAGGCGCCCACTTCACTCGCGGACACTCGTACCTGGAATGCGAAGGGCACGGATGAGGCGTTCTCGCTCCGCAGGTCGGGCTGGTCGAAGGGAGTGAGGGTGGCACGCGAACCGCGCAACGCCGAAGCGCGAGTGTGGACAGCCGGGCCCCGGCGCTGCCGTTCACGCAATCCCAGGAGATGGCAGCAAGCGGCCAACGGTTGCTCGCTGCCTCGGGGACGAGCGCGTGCCCCGACCCTTCCGGTTTGCTGGTCACGTCGAATGGGGGAACACTCGAACTACCGAGCCTGGGATCACGCCGAACTGTTCCAGGGTGAGATCGCCAATCCCGTCGAGGTCCCAGTGCTTCCACCCGGCGCAAGGAGCCGGTTCGATGTCGACGCACCATTTGCGACCCGGGCGCCCCTTCTTGAGAGGGAGTACGCGCCGCACGTGCTCGGCGAGGCAGCTCCCCGGAAGAGCGCTGGTGGGGACAGCGACCACCTCGTCGGCGTCGATCGGTGCCTCGATCCAAAAGTCGACTGCCAAGTCCTCGAGTGTCGATGACACGGGGATCCGTCCACCATCAAGCGCCGCAAGAATGGCGGCGTCGCCGGCGTGGCCGGGCTGGAGGAGGAGTGTGACCCGCTTAATGCGGCTGTTCGGGTTCGCGTCGACCCAACGTTGGAATCCCTTGAGCATCTGAGTGAACGCGGATGCGGCGGGAAACGTTCGAAGCGACCCAGTCGCTAAAGGTTCGATCGTGGCGGTGATTTCGTCGCCGTCTTCTCCGGCCGTTGACACCGCATCGAGAGCCGCCATCAACGCGATGGGGATAATCCGCAAGTCGCGCCAGTATGTCGGATTGTCGGCCTCGTGGTGAGTGGGTCGAGTGGACAGTGGTCGCAGGCGGTCATTTGGCCGAATTCGAGCGTACACGCCCAGTCGATTTCGCCCATCGTTGATCCATACGGGGAGGGGTTTGGTGTTGCGCTTCGTCCAGCCCAGCTTCGTGATGGAGCGTTCACCCAAGATCTCGCCGGCCCGCCGGCCGGCTGACGGAGCATCTCTCCGGCCACCAATGCTAAACACTTGAACCTCCCCAACTTCGGGCTCCTTGGTGAAGTAGCGCCGTTCGATCCTCAGTTCCGGACCTACGGCTCGCGTGAGTGTCCAAGCGGTCGTCCGCCCCGAATCGAGCTTCTTCGTGCCGGTCAGGTCTGCGATTCGTCGAGATAGCTGTGCGAGGAATGGGGCGATCTCGGTGTGGTCGCTCAAGAAGATGGGTTGGACGCCGTGCGTCCGCCAGAGGGCACGGCGGGCCGCAGACCTACTCGAGTCACCATCGGAGTAAACCGCAAAGCTTGGGAACCGCGACGGGCCGTGAAGTTCGCCGATTTCGGCGATCAGATCGAGGAGATACCCCTCCAGGCCAGAGCCGAGAAAGAGTAGGCTTCGGCTGCGGACTAGCTCGGCGAAGGCTCGGCGGAAGTGCGGCGAGGAATGGGTAACCCGTTGATACTCGGCGTGGCCGATCACGATCTCGTCGGACAGCAGTTCGCGATCGCTTGCGAGCGGGAGGTAGTCCCTGTTATGGCCTATGTCGAGCTCCACAGACACCCGTCTTGGTCCGACGAATGTTGTCGATGGGGTGTGAACGAAACCCTGTATTGCCCACACGATCGGTTGGTCGGCTACGGTCAGCGACCGCAGGACTCGACGGCAATGCTGAGGTGACCGCCCGAGTACCAGTCGTCCGTACCCATCGTCGCCGTCCGCCAACCGGCACGCCGCCAGGTGCATGGCCTCATAGTTCGTCGTGACGACGAGTGGCCAGCGGATTGCGGCGAGTCGCAATGCTTTCGAGGGAACCTTAACGCTGTGGCCCGGACGCGACTGAAGCGCCGCCTCCACGGCGCTGGCAAGGCGACCTTCGGCGCGCAGGACCGGCGACGAAGCAGCGCCGCGACTGATTGGGTCGCCGTCGACAGCGATTACGCCCGCAGCTTTGGCGAGCCGGCCGACGAAATCGGTCCAGTTCGCGAACGCGGGAATGCTCATTCCCGACCCGACGAACGGAACCAGGTTCCCTGCCAGATGGTGACGTGCCAACGACTCGATCATGTTGTCGTTCGTTCGTGTCATCTCATCCCCCTGACCGGCGTCCTGACCAAGCAACCGCACGGCTCCAGGCTGTCAAGCGATGATCCGATGCATACCTGAGAGCCTCGGGTGCGCTGTCGGCAGAATAGCCGGCGCTTCGAATTGGGGAGTGGGTTCCCGGGTTGAGGAGTGACCAGTTGGGGCGGCCGGCGTAGAGCAGGGGTCGGGTGCGGTCGTTGATCCAGTTCGTTCTTCCGTGTGCGACGCTTGACGAGCTTGTCGATCGCTTCGGTCGGTGCGTTCGTGTGCCGGCACCGGTGCCAGGCGGCGATCTGGTGCTGCCAGCGCACGATTGTGCGGCCGAGACACTGGACGTCGGGTGGGCAGGTGTCGTCTTGGAGATCGACGCCGAGCAGCGCGGCGAACACCGCTGCGGTGTCGGGGTCGTCGATGGTATCGATCGACCGCAGGACCTCCTTGGCGTGCAGGCGATGCGGACCACGCCCTTGGGGCCGCTGGCACGACCAGTCCTTGGAGTCGGTCGTCACGCTCGAGTGAGAGTCGTTCGTCTGCGATCGTCAGCAGTCGCCGCGCGATACGGTGGGTCGTCTTTGCCGCCCCGATACCCCCTCGCGCATCGCGACCGCGACATCAACCGTCGCGACGGTCGCCTCCAACGGCAGATCAGCCAGCTCCCCGGCCGCTTCCGGTGTCTTGACCTGCACGACAGGTACCTTCTTCTCTTCGGTAATCCCTCTCCTCTCGGATCTCTTGAGGTCTCCCGAACCATGCCAGCACGGCACGGCCGGGGAGGGATCACCACCTCGAGGGATCACCACCTCACTTCAACAGATCCCGGGCAACCTTGGGGCAGTGTCGTGAGCCGAAGAGAATGCAACGTCGTGCCATTGGCGTGCCAGTAGCAGCGGTCAACACCGGGCCTCAATGGACACTTGAGGAACTACCCTGGAGCCGCGTTCCTCCTGGTAGATGCGGGTGACCTGGGGATTCGACATTGGCCGTAG
>CAVSJQ010000009.1:0-18832 GCA_963728355.1 Ilumatobacteraceae bacterium
ATGCCGCGCCGCATGATCTCGGTCACCTGTGGGACCCGCAGGTCGTCGATGGTGTGACCGATCGAGCAGTAGAACACACGGCCGTTGTCCCACCGCCGCTTCCACACCACCGGCATCCTCGTCCCTTCGATCCACCACAGATGCTCGCCGGAGAACGTCGTCGTGGCGAGCACGTCGTTGGACGGATCGACCAGCATGTAGTACTGCTCCGACCGCAACCGGAAGCTGCCGATGCCTCGGACGATCGGATCGTCCGGTTTGGTGATCGTCACGTCGTAGTCGACGAAGTCGTCGGATGGAACCGGATTGTCGGGCCAACCGGGCGGGTGAGCGACGAACTGTCCGCCGATCATGAAGTGATAGGTCGGATGGTCTCGAAAGGCGTCGCCCATGTGGCCGTGCCACCCGGCGATGCCGCAGCCGTCGGCGACGAGTTGCAGGAGGCCCTCCTCCTCGGCCCGGTTCATGTTCCCGAACTCGTCCTGGTGCGACGAGCGAGCACTCGACCAGATGGGCACGATCAGGTCGACGTCGGCGAGCTGGTCGGGATCGGCCAACGGCGCAAGTGTCTCGTACGTGACCACGTCGAAACCGACACCCTCGAGCAGGTCGACGGCCCACTCACGGAACGCCTCTGGTTCATGGCCGTCCCAGCCGCCGACGAACAATGCTGCCTTCTTCATGGCGCACCTCTCAAGTAGTCGATCATCGATGCCATGTCCCGATCGCCGTAGCCGGCCGCTTCGGCCGCCGACAACTGCTCGAGGTTGAGGCGCGTCTGCGGCATCGGCACGCCCAACTCGGCCGCCAACGCCGCCGCGAGTTCGACGTCCTTGCGCGCCAGGGAGAGAGCGAACGACACGGGGTGTGCGCGCTCGTCGAGGTAGAGCTGCTTGCGGTAACGGATCATCGGCGCCGCAGCGGCAGATTCCTCGATCGCCCGGTAGGCGCGTTCCACCGGAATCCCGGCCGCCTCCGCCAGGGTGAGCGACTCCGCAAGCGTCTGGTTCAGCCCATGGATGAGCATGTTGATCGTCAGCTTCATCGTGGCGCCGCTCCCGAGTGGTCCGAGGCAGATGACGTCGCGGGTCATGGCAGCCAGAACTGGTCTCAGCGGTTCGATCGTCGACGGCTCGGCACCGACCATCGTCATCAACTCGGCGTCGCGTGCGGCGTCGACCGAACCGGACACGGGCGCATCGATCACGACCCGGTCGCCCGCCCATGCCGCCAGCTGTCGAACGTGGCGTGGGCTGTGCGTGCCCATCTCGAGGAAGTGGCCGGCGCCTCCGGCCGCGGCGAACAATCCGTGTTCGCCGAGGTGCACGTGCTCCGATGCCTGGTCGTCGGCCAGCATCGTGACCACGACGTCGGAGTTTTCGGCCAGTGCTCTCGGGGTGGCGTGCACCACCGCACCCGTCTCGTGCGCCAGCTCCTGGGCCCGGGTGTCGCTCCGGTTCCACACGGCGAGCGGGAACCCGGCGTTCGCCACGTTGGCGGCCATCAACGATCCCATCCGTCCCAGCCCGGCGAATCCCACCCTCGTGCCGGGCCGGTGGCCCGCCCGCGGTTCGAGGTCCTCGCGCAGGGACGTCATGACGGCGGTGGGCCGGTCGACGCCCGGATCACGAGTTCGGGTGCGAGTTGCACCTTGCCGGCTGCGACGTCGGGATCGGGGACCGGCGCGATGACGAGTTCGGCCGCCAGTCGACCGAGCTCGTACCCGGGTAGGCGGACCGTCGTCAGGGGTGGATGGATGTGCGCGGTGAGCGGCACGTCGTTGTAGCCGATCAGCGAGATGTCGTCCGGGCACTCGATGCCGCGTCCACTGAGCACGCCGAGCGCACCGATGGCGATGCTGTCGTTGTGGGCGAAGATCGCCGTCGGCACGTCGTCGTGACGGGCGAGGAGTTCGTCGATCGCGTCACGACCGGCCTGCACGGTCGGCAGGCGCGACGGGGTCCGATAGTCGCTGCACGATCCACCGCCCGCGACGATGGCGTCACGGAAGCCGCGCGCTCGGCCCTCGAACGACCAGATGTCCTGCGGGCCCATCAGCTGGGCGACGCGGCGATGTCCGAGCTCCAGTAGGTGTTCCGCTGCGAGCCGACCCCCCGTCACGTCGTCGTGCGAGATCGACGGGATGCCGCTGCCGGGAAGCTCGCGCACCGCCAGCACCGTCGGCACTTCGGCTGCGACCCGGCGCAGCAGGGCCCGGTCGCCGTACCTCGCGGCGGTGATGATGATGCCGTCGACGCGCTGTGCGAGCAGTTTGTTGCAGATCTGGGCGAGTTCTTCGGACGAATCGCGCGTCTCGGTCATGATCGGCAGGAGGCCGCGTCCCCCGAGGGCGTGGGCCACCCCGCGGATCACCGGGCCGATGAACGGGTTGCTGATGTCCGCGACGATGACGCCGACGATGCCCGTTCGTCCGCGCCGCAGAGCCGAGGCCTGGAGGTTCGTCCGGTAGCCGAGCGTCTCGGCCGCTTCGATGACGCTTCGACGCGTCGCCGACGCCACGATCGAACTCTTCTCGGAGCTGAGCGCGCGTGAGGCCGTCGACACGTCGACGCCTGCTCGCTCGGCGACGTCCTTCAGTGTCACCCTCGCCATACCGACCTCCGTCCAGCGCTCGAACCGCTCCGAGCGTCGGACACTAACGACGCAGTTGCTGGTTCGGGCCAATGTCGTGCAGGCCCGGGAGGCATGCCGCCTCCCGGGCCTGACCTCGGATCAGAGCCGACGGGTCACCACTCGGGGGCGACCGACGGATCGTCGGCGTTCTCGGCCGTCACCTTCACCGACGGCATGAACTTCACGATGCGCGTGCTGGAGTCACCGGTGAGCACCTCGTAGGCGGTCACCGCGGCGTTCTCGCCGTCCCACGAGGACGACTGGAACACGGTGCCGTCGACCTGGCCGTCGATGACGAGCGGGTTGCCGAGGAACGTGTTGCCGATCGACGTGATGATCAGCGACGACGGGTCGATGTCACGAGCGATGAGGGCATCGACCACACCGGCGACCATGGTGTCGTCAGCGGCGTAGACGCCATCGATGTTCTCGGCACCGACGGCGGTGATCATCTCCGAAGCGGCGAGCTGTGAGTCGTCCTTGTTCCAATTGCCGGTCTCGCGTTGCAGGATCTCGACATTCGGGCACTGCTCGTTGATCGTGTCCTCGAAGCCGGCTTCACGGTCGATGGCCGTGGAGTTGCCAGGTGCACCGTTGACCATGAGGATGCCCACATCTTCGCCATCGGCGAATTCGCAGAACATCTCGGCCGATGACACGCCCTGACCGTAGGTGTCGGGGCCCGAGTACGCCTCGGAGAGCTCCTGGTCCTCGGGGTTGAGGTCCGAGTTGGTCACCGTCACCGGGATGCCGGCAGCGTCGGCGGCTTCGAGACACGGACGCACCTGGTCGCCGACCGCGGGCCACAGGATGATCAGGTCCGGGTTGGCCGCAACCGCGACTTCGCAGTCGCTCGCCTGCTGTTCGCCGTCGTAGCCGGAGTTGACGATGTTGAGGTTCAAACCGAGTTCGGCGGCCTTCGCCTCGAACGGCGGCAGGTAGGTGGTTCCGTACGGCTGGTCGGTGCCCTGCGGCAGCAGCGCGAACACCTCGAAGGTCTCGTCGCCGGCAGGCGCCTCGTCGGCGGCCGCGGCGGTGTCGTCGGCCGCGGCGTCTTCGGCGGGCGCCGCGTCCTCGGCTGAGGCATCGGCCTCGTCAGCGGAGCCGTCGTCGTCACTGCCGCAGGCAGCGAAGATCAAGGCGCCGGCGGCGAGCAGGCCGATCGCGGCGCGGCTCCTGTGTCGGGTGGTGAGTCGTGGGTTTCGCATGGTTCTCCCCTGCTGTTGTGGTGTTGGTTTCTTGCTGTGTTGATGTGACTGATGTGGCCGAACGCCGGGCGTCCGGTGTGCCTGCGGATCGATGGTCAACCCGCAGGATCGGGTGCCGATCGACTGCGAAGGAACGCTCGAGCGCTTCCGACGACCGCACGAATGCTGTTGGGGTCGGTGATCACGGCGATGAAGAGCACGAGCCCGATGATGATGTTCTGGACGTCGGACTCGACCCCGTTGAACGTCATTCCGACCTGCAGAATGGCGAGCGATGCGGCGCCGAGCAGTGTTCCGAGCACCGAGCCCCGACCACCGGTGAGGAGGATGCCGCCGACGATCGCGGCCGCGAAGCTGGTGAGCAACGCGTTCCCACCTGCAGTCGGATCGGCCGCCGTGAGCTGGAGGGTGACGATGATGCCGGCGGCGGCTGCGACGAATCCGGAAATCATGAAGCCGGTGAACACCCGCCGACGCACAGGGACACCCGCGTCGCGGGCCGCCTCCCGGTTGCCACCCACCGCATAGAACTCCCGCCCGACACGGACGCGGGTGAGGAAGATGTGCATGGCGATGAACGCCAGGATGAAGATGAGCACCCGAGGCGTGAACTCACCGATGAGCGGCTTGCCGAAGTCGAGCGCGAAGTCCTTGCTCGCCATCACGACCGGCTCCTCGTCGGAGATGACGAACGCCAACCCTCGCAGGAAGAACAGCATCCCGAGCGTGGCGATGAAGGAGTTGATGCCCACCACCACCACGAAGAAGGCGTTGACGGCGCCGATGAGGAGACCCACGGCGAGGGCAACGACGATCCCGAGCGCGACGTTGTCGAAGCTCGCCATCACCACGCCCGACACCGCCAAGATGCTGGCGATGCTGAGGTCGAGTTCGCCCATCAGGATCACCGCGGTCAGTCCGACGGCGGTCAGTCCGATCAGGGCGAGCCGCCCGAGGGTCACCTCGTAGGCGGTGAACACGGTCGACTCCCAGATCCAGGCCCAGATCAGCACCACGACGAGCAGGATGACGGCGCGGCCCTCGGTCCGCCGAGCGAACGTCGTCTTGACCCGACCGATCAGGTCCTGCTTCTCGTGGCCGAGGTCGAGGCTTGCGGTCTGCGTCATGAGCTGCCCACCCTTCGAGCGAGGGCGTCGACCGACACGGCGAGCACGATCAGGGCACCGATCGCCATCTGCTGGTAGCCGAAGCCGTATCCGGACAAGACCATGATGTTGGTGAGCGCACTCACGAACACGACGCCGAGCAGGGTGCGAAGCACGCTGCCCTTGCCGCCGAACACGCTGGTGCCGCCGACGATGATGGCGGCCAGCGCCTCGAAGTCGAAGCCGTCGGACATCGACGAGACCGCGGTGTTGGAGAAGGCGGCCAGCACCCAACCACCGAGCAGGGCGCCGAGGGCGGACACCGTGAAGGCCCCGATCACGACGAGCGGAGTGTTGACACCGGCCAGGCGCGTCGCCTCCCGGTTGGAGCCGAAGGACTTGACCAGGAAGCCGAACGTCGTTCTGGTCAACACGAAGTGCATCGCCAGTGTGACCACGATCAGCACCAGCATTGCGAGCGGGAACGGGCCGATCTCGGTCTTGCCGAACGAGGCGATGATGCCGTCGGGGTCACCGAAATAGATGCTGCCGCCACTCGCCCACCGCAGGAGACCGAGTCCGATGAAGGTGGTCGAAAGGGTGACGATCACCGCGTTGGCGCGGAAGACGCCCACGGCCACGCCGTTGACGATGCCGTACACGATCGCCACCAACAAACCCAAGGCCATACCGAGCAGCATGTTGTTCGAGTTGCTCACCGCGATCAGCAACACCGCCGAGGTCGCCACCTGGGCCACCACGGAGAGATCGAGGTAGTTGGCGCTGATCACCACGAACGTCATGCCGACGGCCACGATCCCGATCGGGGCGGCCCGGTTGAACACATCGGTGATGTTGTCGACGCTGGCGAACCCGTCGATGAAGATGCCGGCGAAGACCAGCAACAACGCCGTGAAGACGAAGACTCCTTGCTCGGACATCCAGACGAGGATGTTGAAGTCCTGTTGCTCGACGCCCACTTCGTGGTGGGCTGGTTCGGGTGTCTCGCCCGGCTTGACGGTGAGCTCGGCGGTCATGCCGCACTCCCCGACGCTTCGCCGGAGGCGAGCGACATCACCGACTGCTCGTCGGCCTCGGCTCCCGACAACGTGCCGACGATGCGGCCGTCGCGAACCACGTGGATCACGTCGGACAGCTCGAGCAGCTCGGGGAGGTCGGAACTCACCACCAGCACGGCGGCGCCGTTGGCCGCCAGCTGCTTGACGAGTCGGTGGATCTCGACCTTCGCGCCGACGTCGACGCCACGGGTGGGCTCGTCGAGGATGATCAGGTCGGGCTCCCGACCGAGCCACTTGGCCAAGACGACCTTCTGCTGGTTGCCACCGCTGAAGTCGCCGGCCGCACGCCCGATCTCCGGCGGCCGGAGCCCGACTTCGTCGGCGAGGCGCTTCGCGAACTCGGCGATCTGCCCGAAGCGCAGGACACCGTTCTGCGACAGGCGTTCGCGGTTCGGGAGCGCGATGTTGTCCGACACGGTCATCGTCAACGCCAGCCCGTCCGTGCGTCGCTCCTCCGGGATGTAGGCGACGCCACTCGCGATCGCCGACTGGTAGCTGGTGATCCGCCGGACCGACCCGTTGACCGCGACCGTCACGTCGCCGGCCGACCTGATGTCGGCGCCGATCATCGCCCGCACGAGTTCGGTCCGACCTGCGCCCACGAGGCCGCCCAGGCCGACGATCTCGCCGGCTCGCACCGTGAGGTCGATGCCGTTGACACCTGCGGCCCGGATACCGGAGGCGCTCAGTACCACCTCGCCCGGGGCCGCAGACTCACGATGGCTCTCCAGGTCCTGTTCGAGGTCGCGCCCGACCATCTTGCTGACCAGCTCGTTGGGGAGGATCTCGGCGATGTCGACGGTCTCGACGTGCTTGCCGTCGCGAAGAACGGTGACACGGTCGCAGATCCGGAAGATCTCCGGGATGCGGTGCGAGATGTAGATGATGGCCAACCCCCGTTCGGCCAGGCGCTGGAGCATGTCGAGGAGGTAGGTGGTCTCGGCGGGCGTGAGGGTGGCGGTCGGCTCGTCGAGGATCAGGATCCGTGGCTTGCGGGCGACCGCCCGAGCGATCTCGACGAACTGGCGGAGCGCCACCGACAACCGGGCGATCGGCTCGTCGAGGTCGACCGAGACGTTGATCTCGGCGAGCGCCTCGGCCGCGACGCGTCGCTGCTCGCGCCGGTTGATGAAGCCGGCTCGCGTCGGCGTGAACCCGAGGTTGATGTTCTCGGCGACGGTCATCTCGGGGACGAGGCTCAGCTCCTGGTGGACGAGTGAGACGCCCGCCTCGAGCGCGGACTGGGCGCTGCCGGCCTCGAGTCGCTGACCGTCGACCAGCACCGAACCTTCGTCGGGCCGGAGGATTCCGGCGAGGACCCGCATCAGCGTGGATTTGCCGGCACCGTTCTCGCCGACGAGCCCATGGATCTCGCCGGGTGGCACGGCGAGGCTCACACCGTCGACGGCGACCACGCCTCCGAATCGCTTGCGGATGTCGTGCGCCTCGAGAATGGCGGCGCCATTCGTGCGCCGCTCCTGTTGCTTCGTGAGTTCTGCACCCATCTCGCTGGACCCCCATTTCGGGCTCCACGAGCCCTCGACGTGACACAAACCGTAGACCGTCCTGCAATCGATTGCAAGAGCAAGCCCGAACTTTGTCGAACGAGCTGGTGCAATGTATGTAGAGATGGCACTTTCGGCGAGATTTTCTTGCAATCGTTTGCAGAGTTGTCTACGGTTCTGGGCAGTGCGGTCGGCCCAAGCGCTGGCCGACGACGTTCGACGACCGGAGGAGAGTGCCGACATGGCAGAGTTCGCGATTGCGGTCACCCCGTCACCGGGTGGCATGGCTGTCGATTTCGAGGAGCGGGTCAACTTCCCCCGATTGCGCGACTACCGCCTCGCCCGGGTTCGGGCCGCGCTCGACGCCTCACCGGCAGGCGCCTTGTTGTGCTTCGACACCAACAACATCCGCTACACCACGAGCACCCAGATCGGCGAATGGGCACGCGACAAGATGACGCGCTACTCACTGCTCGCCCGAGACGGCGATCCGATGGTATGGGACTTCGGATCCGCCGCTGCACACCACCGCCTCTACGCTCCCTGGCTGAAGCCGGAGAACTGCCGGGCGGGCCTCAACGGCCTGCGCGGCGCGATCCCGCCCGACAACGACCTGTTCAAGCGGACGGCCAGTGAGATCGCCATGCTGTTGCGGGAGCAGGGCGTCGCCGACATGCCGCTCGGCGTCGACATCGTCGAGCCACCGATGATGTTCGCCCTCCAAGAGGAGGGCATCACCGTGATCGACGGTCAACAGATCATGCTCGACGCCCGCGAGATCAAGTCACCCGACGAGATCATGTTGCTCACCACGGCCTGCGCCATGGTCGACGGCGCCTACCAGCTGATCTCCGAGGTCCTGAAGCCCGGGATCCGCGAGAACGAGATCGTCGCACTCGTGAACCAGAAACTGTACGAGCTCGGCTCCGACGACGTCGAGGCGATCAACGCAGTGTCGGGCGAACGATGCAGCCCGCACCCGCACAACTTCTCCGACCGCATCCTGCGGCCAGGCGACCAGGCGTTCTTCGACATCATCCAGTCGTTCAACGGCTACCGGACCTGCTACTACCGCACGCTCAACGTGGGGCGGGCGACGTCGTCGCAGCACGATGCCTACACCAAGGCGCGCGAGTGGATCGACGCCGCCATTTCGATGATCAAACCGGGTGTCAGTACCGCCGAGGTCGCCGCCGGCTTCCCCGCCTGCACCGAGTTCGGCTTCGAGAACGAGTTCGAGGCCTTCGGACTGCAGTTCGGGCACGGACTGGGTCTCGGCTTGCACGAGCGTCCGATCATCAGCCGCGTCAACTCCCTCGACCATCCGATGGAGATCAAGGAGAACATGGTCTTCGCCCTCGAGACGTACTGCCCGGCGAGCGACGGTGTCTCGGCCGCCCGTATCGAGGAGGAGGTCGTCGTGACCGCCGACGGCTGCGATGTCATCACCCTCTTCCCGGCGGAGGAACTCTTCGTCGCCAACCAGTACTGAGCGCTGCCATGACGACGATGCCCTCCTACGAGGAGTACGGGAACCACACACCGGTCCTTCCGCAACCGCTGAACGAGACGAATGCCGGACTCGCCATCGCACCAGAGATCAGGATGCGGTTGTACGAGATCCAGCAACAGGTGCGCCTGTTCGAGAAGCGTGCCTACGACCTGTTCCTCAAGGGACTGGTCAAGGGCACGAGCCACCTGTCGCTCGGACAGGAGGCCATCGCCGCCGGATTCGGTGCGGCGATGCGGCGCGACGACTGGACGTTCGCCACCTACCGCGGCCATGCCCACACGATCGCACGGGGCGTGCCGCTGACGCCGATCATGGCCGAACTGTTGGGGCGCGCGAACGGCCTGATGGGCGGCAAGGGCGGCTCCATGCACCTGACCAGCGTCGAACACGGCGTGATGGGCAGCTACGCCATCATCGGCGCCCATCTGTGTGTGGCCAACGGCGCTGCGTGGACGTCACAGTTCCACGACACGGGCCAGGTCGCCGTCGCCTTCTTCGGCGACGGCACCACCAACATCGGCGCCTTCCACGAGGCGGTGAACTTCGCCAAGGTCTGGAACCTCCCGACCGTCTTCGTGTGCGAGAACAACCTGTACATGGAGTACACGTCGATCGGCGACGTCGTGCCGGTCGAGCATCCGGCCGCCGACCGCGCCTCTGCCTACGGCCTCGAGTCGATCGTCGTCGACGGCAACGACGCCGACGAGGTCTACGTCGCAGCTCGGGCTGCGCTCGACAAGGCGCGCGCCGGTCAGGGACCGTCGCTGATCGAGGCGCAGACGTATCGCCATCACGGCCACAGCCGCGCTGATCCGGGGACGTACCGCCCCAAGGAGGAGATCGACGCCTGGCTCGAACGCGACCCCATCCCGATGTACCACCAGCGGCTGCTGCAGCTGGGCTTCGGCGAGGAGCAGCTCACCTCGGTCTCACAGGAGGTCGCAGCAGCCGTGCAGACCGCCACCGACGAAGCGACCGGCGGCGCACTGCCCGACCTCGCCGTGATCTACACCGACGTCTGGGCCGATGGAGGTTGGACATGGCGGAACTGACGTATCGAGACGCGATCGGCCTCGGCATCGCCCAGGAGCTCGCCCACGACCCCAACGTCGTGTTCCTCGGAGAGGATGTGGCGGGTGCCGGAGGCGTGTTCAAGGCGACGCCGGGACTCCTCGAGAAGTTCGGACCGAAGCGCGTACGTGACGCTCCGATCTCCGAGCAGGCCATCCTGGGTGCAGCAATGGGTGCCGCCATGACCGGCCTGCGACCGATCGCCGAGATCATGTTCAGCGATTTCCTGGCGGTCTGTTGGGACATCGTCGCCAACGAGATCGCCAAGAGTCGATACATGACCGACGGGCAGATGTCGTTTCCGCTCGTCATCCGCACGGCGAACGGCGGCGGTTCGCGGTTCGGGGCCCAGCACTCCCAGAGCGTCGAGAACTGGGCGATGATGATCCCCGGGATCAAGGTCGTCGCGCCGTCGACCGCCACCGACGCCATCGGCCTGCTCGCAGCCGCCGTCCGCGATCCCGACCCGGTGCTCTTCTTCGAGCACAAGTCGATCTATCCGATGAAGTTCGAAGTTCCCGACGGCCCCGGCGACATCGTCGACGAACTCGGCACGGCCAAGATCGTCCGCGAAGGAACCGACATCACGATCGTGGCCCTCGCGCTGATGGTGCCACGTGCACTCGACGCCGCCGAGCGGCTCGCCGCGGACGGCATCGACGCCGAGGTCATCGACGTGCGGTCGCTCGTACCGCTCGACACCAACTGCATCCTGCAGTCGGTCGCCAAGACGAGTCGGTTGTACACGGTCGAGGAGAATCCTCGGCTCTGCGGATGGGGCGCCGAGATCGCATCCATCGTCGCCGACGAAGCATTCTGGAATCTCGACGGACCGATCGTCCGCATCACCACACCCCACGTACCGCTCCCATCGGCAGCCAACCTGGAGGATGCGACCATTCCGTCGGTCGAGCACATCACCGATGTCATCAGGAAGTCGCAGGACTCATGACCACGACCCACGCCACGAGCCACGCCACGAACGAGGGCGACGTCGTCGACAACGCTCCGACCGACCTGTACATCGACGGCACGTGGCGACCCGCTTCCGACGGCGCCCGCTTCGACGTGCACGATCCCGCGACGGCCGACACGATCGCGTCCGTTGCAGCGGCGACGGTCGACGACGGCCTGGCGGCGGTCGACGCGGCACACCGGGCGCTGCCGTCCTGGGCTGCCACCGCTCCTCGTCAGCGTGCCGAGATCCTCCGGCGGGCGTTCGAGATGATGACCGAGCGTTCGGCCGAGATCGCCGAGCTCATCGTCCGGGAGAACGGCAAGTCGTTCGCCGACGCCGCCGGCGAGACGGCCTATGCCGCCGAGTTCTTCCGTTGGTTCGCCGAAGAGGCGGTCCGTTCGCTGGGCAGCGTGAGCACGGCGCCGGGCGGCGACAAGAAGATCCTGGTGCTGCACCAGCCGGTCGGCGTCGCCGTGCTCGTCACGCCGTGGAACTTCCCGGCCGCCATGGCGACACGCAAGATCGCCCCGGCGCTCGCGGCGGGTTGCACCGTGGTGCTCAAGCCGGCGTCCGAAACGCCCCTGACCGCGCTGCTGGTCGCGCAGATCCTCGAGGACGCCGGTGTCCCGGCGGGCGTCGTCAACGTCGTGCCGTCGGAACGGGCCGGAGCGATCGTCAGCGCGATGCTCCACGATCCTCGCGTGCGCAAGCTCTCGTTCACCGGGTCCACCGAGGTCGGCAGGATCCTGTTGCGCGAGGCCGCGGACAACGTGGTCAACGCGTCGATGGAGCTCGGCGGCAATGCGCCGTTCCTCGTGTTCGACGACGCCGACCTCGATGCGGCGATCGACGGCGCGATGGTCGCCAAGATGCGCAACGGCGGTGAGGCGTGCACGGCGGCGAACCGCTTCTACGTGCAGCGCGGCATCGCCGAGGCCTTCACCGCCCGGCTGGTCGATCGAATGGAGGCGCTGCAGATCGGCAGCGGCATGGAGCCGGGCGCCGAACTCGGTCCGCTCGTCAGCGACAAGGCGCTGCACGACGTGAGGACACTGGTCGACGACGCCGTCAGCGCCGGTGCGACCACGATGACCGGCGGCAGTCCGCTCGACGGGCCGGGCCACTTCTACCCGGCCACGGTGCTCACCGACGTCGCCCCCGGATCCGACATCCTGCGCCAGGAGATCTTCGGCCCCGTCGCACCCGTCGTCGTGTTCGACGACGAGGACGAGGCCATTGCGCTGGCCAACGACACCGAGTACGGGCTCGTCGCGTACGTCTACACGAGCGACCTCGCAGCCGGACTCCGCGTCACCGAACGTCTGGAGGCCGGCATGGTCGGACTCAACCGGGGTCTCGTCTCCGACCCGGCCGCACCGTTCGGGGGCGTGAAGCAGAGCGGGATCGGACGCGAAGGCGGCCACGAAGGAATGCTCGACTACATCGAGCTGAAATACGTCGCCACCAACTGGTGAGGACGCGTACTGCAACAACTGCACGGAGGGAAGCAGCAACATGGACACGACACGACTGAACGACAAGAACGTTCTCATCACGGGGGCTGCACAAGGCATGGGCGCCGCCGTCGCCGAGCACTACGCGGCGCAGGGCGCCAAGGTGTGCCTCGGTGACGTCAACATCGACGGTGCCGCCGACGTGGCGGAACGCATCCGCACCAACGGCGGCGAGGCGACGAGCGTGCAACTCGACGTCACCAAGCGCGCCGACGTGGCTGGCGCCGTGGCCCACACGGTCGATGCGTTCGGCAGCATCAACGTGATGCTCAACAACGCCGGCATCAACAAGCCCCTGCTGTTCCTCGACATCACCGAGGAGAACTGGCACAAGATCATGGACGTCAATGCGCTCGGCGTACTGCTCGGGATGCAGGAGGCCGCCAAGCAGATGATCGCTCAGGGGCCGATGGAGGACGGACAACCGTACAAGATCATCAACGTCGGTTCGATCCTGTCCCGCCAGGCGTTCCTCGACGTGATTCCCTACGCCTGCTCGAAGCATGCAGTCCTGGCAATGATCAACGGCGGAGCGAAGGCGCTCGTCGAGCACAACATCACGGTGAACGGGTATGCGCCGGGCGTCGTCGCGACGGAACTCTGGCGACAGCTCGACAAGGACCTGGTCGAGATCGGCATGTTCGAAGAAGAGGGCAAGTCGATGGACAAGCTCGCCGAGGACATGATCCTGATGAAGCGGTATTCGTACCCCGAGGACATCGTCGGCACGGCGTCGTTCCTCGCCAGTTCCGAGTCCGACTACATGACCGGTCAGCTGCTCATGATCGACGGCGGCATGGTGATGCAGTAACGATCCCGTCGGTGGGGTGGCCGGCAGCGGCCTCAGGCGGAAGCGGTGCCCGTTCGGAGCTGAACGCGACCGATCCCCGACGCGAAGAAACCCCTTGCACTGCAAGGGATTTCTCGTGCGCGAGGGGGGACTTGAACTCTGATTTCGAGGGGTTATCCACAGTCCGGCAGAGTGTCAGGAAATGCCGTCTGAGCTGGGGCTTACGCGAATCGGCGTGTCAGACCGTGTCAGCCACTTCTAGCCCGTTTCTAACGGTCCGTTAGAAGTTTCGTTAGAAGAATCGCTGGTTCTCTCGCCCATCGCTAGACCTCGTTCGAGTCGGCGGCCTTCGCTCCCAGGCTGTTCTTGGACCGCTGTGTACCCGTCGGGCGGAAGCGATAATCGAGCGGCAGGTGCGACCGCACCATCATGGACGCGATCAAGCAACAACGAAGGGTCATAGTCATCGGTCTGGAGGTTCCCGGCACCCGTGCGGGACTCTGAGCGCCCTTGTCATTACCGGAGGATGTCCGGATTCCTGCTCACCAGCGTCACCAGCGGCAAGGCACGCACTCAAGGAGGGCACTCTCAGCCTGGATTCACGAGCGTCCAGGCTCAGGAGCCGCCAAGGGCTGCCCAAACCATCGGCGTGGTTGGAACACCCAGCAGACCTCCGACCATGACAACATGGCGGCCAGATCAACCGACAGGGAGAACAGATTCGATGAGCGAAGTGGGACTGGAACTGACGGCACAAGAACTGGGGGTGCTGTCGCGGATCCTCGAGCTGCCCGCAGCTGCGGGCCTCGAGGAGAACCCGATCGATGATCTCCCCGAAGTCGCCCAGGGCCCGGTGGTCGAAGCCGTCACCGCCGGCCTGGAGGCCCGAGGAATCGTCACGCAGGCGCCGGACGGCGATCTCGATGTCGTCGATTCGGTGAAGTTGATCATGACGGTGGCGAGTGTTCCCTCCCTGATCGGCGCCGTGTCGAGACAGATCGACGAGATCATCGAGACGACGTTCCTCTCGGTGACCCCCGATCTCGCCGTCGAGATCACCCCGGTCGCCCACTCGGTCTACCGATTCACGCCGTTCGGACCCGAGGATCTGCTGGCAAGGGTCCTGCGGATCAGCGATCTTCATCCTGTCGCGAAAATCGACGGGGTAAATTCGATGGACGTCCACCAGGACCGCCTGGACGAGTGCGCGGACCACTTGGACAACGGGGATGCGGACGCAGCGCTCAGCTCGCTCGGGGGTGATCCGGTCCACGCAGCGAAGCTTCTCGACGCCATGAAGACGAAGCGGTCGTCATCGCAGGTGACCATCCTCCACAAGCCTGCCTCCGGCCGGGTCGAGGGCGGGTCGATCGCGTGGATCGATGCCGGTTTCGGTGGGATCTGGACAATGGAGGAACTGGATGGGGCGGGTGACACGACGGGCATGATTCGGATCGAGAACCGGGATTCCCGCGAGCTCGCCGTCGAGCTGTTCGGTTTCCTCCCGGATGCGTTCACCGCCGAGGATGCCGCCGTAACCGCAGCTTCCGCCGAGCCGGACACCGGCTGACCGAGCGTCAGCCGGGTACGGACGGGTCGTCGATCGAATCCACAACCCGCTTCCAGATCGCCTCGATCGGCAGGTCCTCTCGCTCACGATCGTGCCGGCGCAGCTCCGAGAGTCGCTCGGCCAACTCGGCGAGTTCGCCGGCTCGAACCTGAGGCGCGAATCGGGCGAGATCCTCGTAGAGCTTGTCGAGGTCACCCCGCTTCTCGCTGGCCATCTGCCTGACGTTAGCCCGATCACCGGGGACCGGATCGGCGGACATCGCCAGGACGGCACGGGTGGGCCGCGATGCCAGCGCATATTTCTGGAGTTCTGTAACGGTCTCGCCAGTCGTGCGTTGAAGTGGTCGAGATCTCGGACACGCCGGGGTCCGCTTCGAAAGGACTGTTCATGCGAATCGGTGGAAATCTGCAGGAAATGGAAGTGCTCCAGTCGGCCTTCACCGGCCGGGCTCGCGACACGGAGTCGCTGCGTTCACAGCTGGAGTCGGCCGTGTCGACACACATCACCGCAACTGGGAGGGACCCGCTGCCGAAGCGTTCCGCGAAGCGTGGAACTCTCAGTTCAAGCCGGCGTTGGAGAAGCTGACGATCGCGCTCGACGAAGCGGCCAAGGAAGTCCAGAACCGCCGCGCCGCGATCGAGCAGGCGGGTAGCTGAGACAGCAGCGCGGCCGGGTCTGCGACGGTTGATCCGTTGCGGGCCCGGTTGCTCGAGGTTCGAAGGATGGTGTGATGGCGTCACTGGTCGGCGATGCGGATGGGTCGATGCGCTACGAGCGCATCTTGCGCGATGCGGCAAGCGTGCTCGACGACGTGCAGCACGATTTGCGTCGAGCCGAGGGTTCCTCGGTGAGCACGAGCTCGGCATCGCCGGGCTCGCCCGGAATCTGCAGCAGCGGTTCTCACGTTCGGGTCGGGTCGAATGGGACCTTCGTGCGCTTGCAACAGCGGTCGGGCATCACGCCCAGTGGGTTGTCGACACCGAGAACGAGCTCCGTGACCTCGAGCGGCGCATTCGCTGGTGGGCACAGACGCATCCTCCGAGCGACGACCCGTTGTCGTCGGAGCCCGATGCGTCGTTGATCCACTACTGGCCCCCGCACCTCAGTCTGGACTGGCGGGAACTCGCACGTCGGCTGCGGGCACATGGAGCGTGGTTCTGATGCGCATCTGTTGGACACCGGAGATCTGCGTCAACTCGCCAGCGAGGCGAACCGTGCAACGCAGCGGGTGCACGGTGTCCGCTCTGCGGTGCAACGTGAGCGCAGCGCTGTACATCTGAACACCCGAGACGACGGTCACTTCGGCGGGGTCACCCGAGGAAGACGCTCGGCGGATCCTCGCCGAGATGGACCGACTGAGGACGCCTACCGGGCGCTGTCGCGGTCGTACAGGCTAAAGCCCGGGCAGTCGAGCAGGCCGAGCGGATGCCGTGGAGACCGTTTCTCGGATCGATCACCATCGGCTCGCTCTGGAGGACTCCGATGAGGTGGAGTTCTCCGCTCGGACCCAACCCGTTCGGCGGAATTTCCGGGATCGGCCGCTCTGGCTCGGCTTCGTCGGGACCGCCGTACGGCGCTGTCGTCGGTCGGCCGCAGTGGGACGATTCACTGCAACGTGGTTCCGGATTCCTGCGCCGAGGTTCGACTCACTTCTCGCGGCCTCACCAACGTCGTCGGCAAGCTGGCAGAGACCGCCGCTGGCGCATGGAGCCGCATCTGGAACCGGCTCGAGCATGCTCCGGGCCGTCATCGCTGGTGTCAGGGGCATCGTTGCCTTCAGCGGCCGAGAAGTCGTCGGTACGACGACTGCTGTGGTCACAACCGTGGGTCGATTCATCTCGAGCCGCCAAGCGACCATGGCATTTCCTCGGCCAGCTCTGGGATGATTCCAATGGGGGGCGGACAGGCTGTTCACAGCGCTCGACCTCGCCGAGGTGCTCTCAAGAATTCAGAAGCTGTGAAGATCGGGGCCAAGCTCACTCAGTGGTCGGGCGCTTGGGAAATCTCTTCAGGGGATCAAGATCCATCCGTGGTCACATGATGATTGCGGATCCGATGTGGTCGTTCATTTCGTAAGGTACTCAGGCGGTGACGCCCGATTCTGGCGATCCATCTTCGAGGCCGCTGCGGCTGTGGCTATTTCGACGCATCCAAGATCGCCCTCGTGGTGGTCGCTACCCTTCCCGTCACCGCTACGGCGGGCGCCATTGCCGCAGCCGGCGGATTGGTGCTGCTCGGAAGCATGTGGTTCGGTGGGGAAACTCTCCGACTGGTTCTTCATGCCCAATTCCTGGAAGCAATGCCGAAGCCGAGGATCGGTTGAGAGACGCCTCAAAATGCGTCCATTCGCAACCTCCCCCGCAAGTCTAAATCCCGCATGTCGGAGTGGACGAGGCTCAACCTGATGCGACCACCACTCTGGAAAGCGGCCAGCCGAGGTCCGGCCGCCGAGGTCCGACGGCGAAATCAAAACCGAGCACTGATGTATGGGTGACCGGGAGGTTCGCCGATACCGGGATCTCGCATTACCAGCTCCCTGGATGGGGTGGGCGAACGCATCGGCCTGGGAGGAGTTCTGCCACGTTCCGACGTCCCGGGAAACGGCGGCGAGATGACGGTGATCCGCACCGAACCCGGAGACACCGACGCCGACGCTGCACGCGATGGCGAGCTACGGCGCAGGCAACGACGACGATTTGGGACATGTCATGATCGTCGAAGAGATCTCCATCTATGGAAAGCGCATTCGTGTCTCGGAGATGAACATCACCGGCAAGAGCAACGCTGTTGCGGAGGACTATCGGGACACGAAATGGTTCGATCGTTCCGCCGACGGCATCACCTTCGTCAATCACAAAGGCCAACCGCTGAGGTTTTCCGCGTTCCCTGGATAACCCGCCTGGGAGTCGCCGCCCCGAGCAGAGCCGAACGACTACCTTGTCTCCTATGGCTGGCAACAGGGCGGACGGCGCTGCTGACGAACAGAGGGCACGATCGACCACGGTGGCGGCGGGGTCTGGAATTCTGCTTCGGAGGACCGATGAGCTCGTTCTTTCTTCCCGACGGAAAGACTGAGACCCCGCAAGCTGCACTTGGCGCCGACGGGTGCATCCGGGCGCTGACCGAGTGGGCGCAGGAACGCAGCTTCGAGGTCGGTCCGTTCGTCGCGATCGAGTGGAGTTCATCGATCCGAGTCGTGGTGTTCGGTGACGTCGAGATCCGCTCCGATCACCCGTCAATGCCTCGGCTGAGTAGTGCCGGTTCGGGCACCTGGGTCGAGCGGACGTTTCCGACAGACACGGAATATGTACCGAGCGTCAACGGAAGACGATACTAATCCGGTGACCGACCTTCGACTCGGCAATCGTCGAGGCGTCTGGCTTTGCTCCTGACCCTGTCGAGCGCAGTCGAGGAACCGGAGCCGGCAGATGATCGGCCGAGAGACGCCAATGATCGGCCGCGGGACGCCGTGGAGGAACAAGCCGTTGCCCTTCCCGAACCATCGCCGCCCCCGGATGCCGCGGTGGCCATCAATGCGGCCGAACTGGTTGCGCGAGTCCTCCCTCGGGGTCTTCGCAGGGTGACTGGTACGTCACCGGTGGTGCCGAGTCTCGATGACGCCGTCTCGCCGACGGAGCGGTCGGGGTGGGCGCTGCGTTTCGACGACGGCGAGACCGAGATCGTCGACGCCGTTCTCGTCCTCGGGCGATCACCACGCCACCGCCCGACTGACCCGCCACAGACGACACGGCTGATCACCGTGGACAGCGCCAAGGCGTCGACGAACCACCTGGAGGTACGGGTGCTCGACGACCAGATCGTCATCACCGACCTCGAGTCGCGAACCGGAAACCGGCATGGTGACCTCCGGTGATCGACAGTTG
>CAVSJQ010000010.1:0-74407 GCA_963728355.1 Ilumatobacteraceae bacterium
GAGTGGCCGACGATCGGCGGATGTCGGATCATGGCGCTCGCGCTATGTGCGGTTCGCGCCGTGTGGTCCTTCGCCCGCCGGAGAGTGCCGGCCGATCTACGATCGCCACCATGGTCTCGTTCGAGCCGCTCGCCATCGACGAGGCGAACGCGTTCCTCGATGAGAGCATCCGAGAGTTTGTCGCCGAACGTGTTCCAGCAGACCACGTCGACGCCGGCATCGAGAGGATGCGCGAAGAACTGAGCCAGCGACTCCTGCCCAACGGGATCCTGACGAGTGGCCACCGCTTCGTGGCCATCATCAGCAACGGCGAGCATGTCGGCCGGGTCTGGTTCGGCCCACTGCAGGACGACGAGTCAGACCTGTACATCTGCGACATCAGCATCGCCGCAAAGCGCCGACGTAAAGGTCATGCTCGGGCCGCCGTCGAACGGATCCTCGACCATGCCAGATCGAATCACTTCGCACGAGTCGGCCTCACTGTCACCCAAGCCAATACCGACGCCATCGATCTCTACGAATCACTCGGGTTCGTCACCACCCGAAGCGACGACACCGACCGCGAAATGTGGGTTGCGGTCGGCCCGCTACTCACGTAGCAAGCCGCTTCGGAAGCCGGGAATATGCGGCGTCACGCTTGGGCCGAACCCGAGTGGCCGGCGGGTGTTTGATTCGGTGATTCTGCGGTCGCGTTATCGAGTGCCCGCGGGCGTCATCGTTCAGATCAAGCAGCCCAATGCCGATGCCACAGATGTGGCAACGTGCACCTGTCGCATCGCTCGACATCGCTTGGCTGGCTTGTGCTGCGCTGTTGGTCTGCTGTTTGCGGCGTCCAGCTGCAGCGACGATTCATCCTCGGAACCCACACTTCGCGACGGACTTGCGTTGCAGCTGAAGAATGGCGCTGGAATCACCCTGTCAGATGACGAGGCCGAGTGCGCAGACCGGACCATCTCCGAGGCGCTCAACATCGAGTTCCCCGCCACATGGGCCGACTACACCGACGCCATGCAAGATCGCATGACTGGTGTCCAGTCCGAGTTCGAGGCCACTGGCGAACTCAACCCCGACACAGTCCTGGCCGACGCGACAGCTCAGTGCTGGACGGCATCGACCATGGACCAGTTCACGGTGTTCGAGTACACGCAGTTGCGGTGGTCCGACCTCACCGCACAACAACAGACCTGCCTTGCGGACCTCACGCGTCCCTTCCAGACCGCACCGCCCCCAGCGGTCAGCGTCAGCGAACTACAAGAAGCCTGCGATGCCGTCGTCGAGAACTAAACCGCACACCGCCAAGAACTGCCGACTTGCTCGGGCGAAGCAGGGTCCAACACCCACCCGCCAACACTCGACAGCGAGGGGCCGGTGTTTATCGGGTGCATGACTTGGGCCGGAGTCAGTCACCATCGGAGGCCGCTTCACGGTGATTACGCGTGCCGATACCGAGCGGTCCTCGGCTGACATCGACGCTTGCGTGAGGCGCACATACCGGGCATTCGGCGTGGGGAGTCCCAGCGCTACTGTTGCGTGCCAGGTGAGTCATTCGCACGGCGAACGCGCCGACCCATCCGTCGAGGTCGTCATTCGAGTCGGCGGCCTTCCACGTTGGTCGGGCTGGCTCGTGGACAAGGTTCTGCTGTACGACCGTCGATGGACTCCCTTCGACGTGGTGATCAACGGATCCCGTGAGGGCACCATCAGTCCCAGGAACAGGCGCCTTGAACTGGTCGTTCCGCCTGGCGTTCTGGAAGTCGATCTCGCTTCCCAACACAGCGGGTTGATCTATCACCACCTCGTCGTGGAAGCGGACCCACTCGAGCCAGTGCTACTGCAGTACACGCCTGCGCTGACGTTCAGCAGCCCATTCAGCAGCCGAATGCGTCCCGCCACATTACGACGCCTTCCCCGACGAGTGACACCAAGTCGCCAAACCTGATCCGCTCCGAACTGCCGCTCGGTGCGCTGATGCGGTCAATCGAACGTGACCTCGTCGACAAGGCCGTCGCACGTGGTGATCGTCAACCGACTCCAGAGCAGGTCGGGGGTTGCCGTCGTCGATGTTTGGGTCCGCTCTCCGACCGTCACGGTCCAACCCGCTGCACGCAACTGGGCGACCGTCGATCCGGCATCAGCGCCGACAACCATTGGAGTGAGAGTTCGAATGACTTCGGCACCGAACTCCTCCCTGCCGGTATCCGACGGCGGAGGCGGCACCGGAATCAAGGACCGGTCGACTTCGCTCGCAGCGGCCGCCGGCCGCTGACAGGGCTCCTCGGGAGGGATCGAGTCGCTCGCTACGAACAGTTCGCTCACACCGCCGCATCCGGGCTCTGCGTTCGACGGTGTCTCGAGTTGCACGCCTTCGGGCAGGGGCTCGCTGAGCGTCACGCTCTGCGTTACTGCCCCACATTCGAGCGTGCATCGGTCGGCGCCCGTCTCGGCCATCACAGCATCGACGGTGGCGATGTCGCCTTCGACCTCGACGGTCAGCCCGCCGGGATCCTTCCCACAGTTGAGGCTCGCCGGATACCCCGTTCGAACCGCGACCGTTCGGCGGTCTGATGAAACCTCGACGGCTTCAGGAATCACGGAGGTGCTAGATGCATCCGCCGTACATCCAGCCACGACCACTAGGAGCAAGGCGCTCGCCATCCAACGCACGAACGAAAGCATTCCAGACACGGCCGGACCAACCGACGCGGCAAGACACAAGCGCACCGAACTCCCGATCTGCACCACCTGACTGTCGGTGGCGGGTGCGCGATAACGCTCCGCCCGATCCGCCCCAACGACACCCACATATCATGCGCACTGTGACGCGGTGTCGCTCGAGTTGGTCCGCACGGCCGAGTCACTCCTCAGGCACGCGGCAACGTTCGACAGCTTTGGCAAACGAGTTTGCGGTCCTCGCCTCCCTTCCTGGTTGAATCGCCCAGGCCCCGATCGTTCGTCCATCCCAGAGCTCAATGGTCATGTAGCCGAGGAAACTCCAGTCGTAATCGAGAATGTCCCAAGCGTCGAAACGGTGCGAGCGGATCGGGTTCCTCACCAACACCATTCCGTTCTCGTCCAGACGCACCCGAGGCCGTATCAACAACACGACGATCGCTACGACGCCGACAGTCCCAAACGCGATGTTCCAGGCAAACTCACCCCAGGTCACGTCGTCGTCACCTGCGAACAGCGCGAAGCCCGCCACTGCAACGAAGGCCAACACCTTCACGAACCGTGGGAAGCCCCATTCGTACGGAAACTCGTTCGCTGCCACCGCACCCACGATCCCACTCTTGCAGGCGATGGCGCTGCGACAACGAGGGGAATAGTCGCTGACGCGCCTCATACGTTCATCGGCAATCGCGTTCCGAGACGCTGCACGAGAATTCGACTCCAACGAAATCAGACGCTCGGGCGTCATTGGCGCCGCACGATCATCACTGCTCTTGATTGCCAGCCTCCACGATCAGTGAGGCACCTATCGATCGGTCACCCGCACCGTCAGACCCGCCCGGTAATCGCAGGCGAGAACGCTCTGAGCCGTGCATGAGTTCCGGCGTACTGTTTGACCTCTTGGCATGATCGGGCCACCGCATAATCACTGCCGGAGAACCCGTGTCCGTCAGTCCGGGTCGTCGATGAGGGCCCCGAGGCTGTCGGCGGCGTCGTGGTCACCACGGTGGCCGCGATGGGCGTAGACCCGAGCGAGGGTTTCCACGTGGTCGCCGATGCGTGCTGCGACAGCGGGGAGAGACTCGCCGGCGTCGAGCTGGGTGCTCGCATACCAGTGGCGCAGGTCGTGAAGTCGAACCTCGCCTGCGCCGGGCACTCGCGCGGTCACGCGCTTGAAGGCTTGAGTGAGCCGGTCTGGTGAGATCGGGGTGAGCCCGGTCGGATCGGTCGCAAGATCGGCGATCACATAGCCGCCGGGATCGAGCTTGGTGCGGATAGTGGCGGCGAGCGCTTCTTGTCGTTCCCGGTGGGCACGCAGGATCTGGGCGGTGTTCCTGTCAATGGCGACCTCGCGTGTCTGGTGGCTCTTGGGATCCTTCTCGATGAGCTTGCCGGTCTTGAGGCGTGCGACGGAGTGGCGGATCCACAGCACGCGGCGGTCGAGGTCGACCGACGACCATCGCAGTCCGCAGATCTCGCCTCGGCGAGCACCGGTGGCGGCGAGGAGTCGGAACGCAACGTGGTTCTCGGGGTTGCGGCTCGCGGCCGCCTCGCGGAGGAGCGCAGTCACGACGGTCGGAGTTGGGGTGGTCCGAGACTGTCGGGGGACCGCAGGTGGCGTGGCGAGTCGTACGACGTTCCGATTCGTCCATCCCCACTTCATCGCTTGTTGGAATGCCCCGCCGAGGACTGAGTGGTAGCGCTTGATCGACCCGGCTGACAGGCCGTTCGATCGGAGCCGGACGTAGAAGTCGTCGAAGTCCTTCGGTCCGAGATCCTGGATCATCTTGCCGCCGAGACGGTCGGCGGCGACCTTGCGTGCGATGCCGCGGTAGCTCTCGATCGTCCGGGCCTCACGACCCCGCTGTTCGAGATGGTCGATGTGGGCGAGCAGGAGGCCGGCGACGGACTGGTCGGCGTGGGTCCCGATGGAGTCGACCTCGGCCACGAGTTGGGCGAGTGCCTTGTTGGCCTCGCGCTTGCCGCCGCGGAACGTTCGGCTCACATATCGGGGTCGAGCAGTGATCGGATCGGGCCCTGCGTAGGCGCGGAGCTCCCAGTAATCGGGCTGCCGCTTGAGTCGCAGGCTCCCTCGTGCCATGAAGTCACTGTAGTGAAATATGGGACAGATATGGGACAAACCCGGAAACCGGCCGGACCGCTCGGGTCCTCATGCCGATCTACCAGGTGTTTTGTGGAGCCCAGAGCGAGAATCGAACTCGCGACCTACGCATTACGAATGCGTTGCTCTACCGACTGAGCTATCTGGGCGCGCTGTGAGCGCAGGGCGTGATGTTATCGGTGGGCTCGGACGCTCACGACGGTGATTCGACGGCGGCGCCAGCAAGCGGGTCACGACCGTTCCACGTGCCGCTCGATGCGTACGGCTCGAACCGGGCGAACATCTCCTCCGCATACCAGCGCTCCGCCCGCGTGCGGCGCACCACCTCGACGTGGTCCGGCATCGAGTAGGCGAAGTTCCGCGCGGCGGCGAGCGACTCCCACAGACTGAAGGTCGCCAGCGAACCGACGGGTGTCTCGCCGATCCCGACGACGTCGACCAATCCCGGTGCCCGATGCAGTTCGTCGTCGACGACCTCGCTGGCCGCACCGAAGGCGCGCCAGGATCCTCGTCGGACGTTCGCCCTGGTGATGATCGCCACGGGGCCGTCGGCGGTGCCGGTGTCGAGCCCCGCCTGCGGATCGACACCCTTCCACGTGCCGTGGCCGCCGATTGTCCGCAGCCGGACGTGCCAGCTCTCGTCGGCGTGTCGCCAGCGGCGCGCGACCGGGCTGTCGGCGAGGAACCGGTCGAGGTCGCGCTCGTCGTCCCACACGGCGAACAGCGCGCTGCGTGACAGGTCGGCACCGCGCCCGGTGTCGTCGCCGTTGCCGGTTCCGAGCAGGCGCCAGAACGCGAGGCCGGGCGCCCGGGCGAGGCGGAGCCGGTCGGTACCGAGCCGGCCGAGCACGATGGGGATCTTCCATGTCGGCTCGTCGATCAGGTGGAACGATGCGATGCGGCCCATGTATCGGCCATGCTGTCACCGATGGGCCCCGAGGTGGCAGTCACGATCGTCATCGGGTACCTGATCGGGTCGATCCCGATCGCCAACCTGGTCGCGGCGCGTCGGGCGAGGCTCGACCTGCGCGACGTCGGCGACCGCAATCCCGGTTTCTGGAACGCCCGAGCGGCGCTCGGGGTACGGGCGGCGATGCCCGTGTTCGTCGGTGACAGCGCGAAAGGCGTCGTGGCAGCACTCGTCGGCACGCTGCTGGCCGACCCCGGTGCATGGGGCCTCGCCTACATCGGGTGCGCCGCGGCGATGGTCGGCCACGCCTTCCCGGTCTTCGCGCACTTCCGTGGTGGGCGCAGCATCCTCACGTTCGCCGGGGGTGCGGCGGTCTTCGCGACGATCCCGTTCGCGATCAGCATCGGATTGATCGCGGTCACCTTCCTGATCCGCCGATCGTTCGCGGTGGCGGCGAGGGTCGGCTTCATCGCGTTCCCGATCGTCCAGCTGATCGTCGAGGGTCCGTACCGCACCGCCGCCAGCGGCGCCCTGATGACGTTCATCGGGTTGCGGTTCCTCATGGCGTCCATCGCCGATCGGCGGCGTGCCGCTCGTCAGGTGTAGCTACGGCCACGCCACGTCTGGCGTCCCCGCCTGACGATCCCGCGGGCGATCGCCGCCGCTGCGACCGGGTCGGCGAGAGGGCTCAGCCAGTACGCGGCGTCGTTGCGCTCGTAGGCGCGCCGGGTGCCGACCAGCGTGCCGAGCCGGATGGTGGCGAGCACGACGTCGATCAGGTCGCCACGCCGCAGGAGCAGCCGTGGGATCGGCAGCACCTGCGCGAGCACGACGACGGTGAGGTCGATCAGCTGTCGAGGTCGGGGCTCGACTCCGGGAAGGGCGAGCGAGCGGCCCCATCCGCGCCACGCGTCGCTCAGCGACTCGAACATGCGCACGCTGAGCAACTCGCTCGCATCGAGGAACCGGACGCGGTGGCCGTCGGCGGCGAGCCGGCGCGCCAGTGCCAGGTCCTCGACGACCTCCCCAGCGACGGGTTCCATGCCGCCCCACGAGAGGAGCTGCGACCGGTCGAGCGCCATGCACTGGCCGTTCGCCATCGTGCGCTCGGGGCGAGCGGGCGGAGCGCCGGGAGGGCCGAATCGGTACACGAGCGTGGTCAGCATCGCCGGGTGCAGCCAGCGGCTGCCGGCCGTCGGGCACTCGAACCGTCCGGCGACGGTGAGCAGGACCACTCGCTCGGCGGCCGCTCGCGCCACGAGCGCCGTCGGCAATCGGGGATCCGGCCGGGCGTCGGCATCGAGCGTCACCACCCAGCTCGAGGTCGCCGCTGCGATGCCCTGGTGCAGGGCCCAGGCCTTGCCGGCCCAGCCTGGCGGCAGTGGTGCTCCGGTGAGCACGGTGGCGCCGGCCCGTCGCGCCAGGCCGGTGGTGTCGTCGCTCGACTGGTCGTCGACGACGATCACATCGGCGACCCCGGGAGCCCCGACGACCGCGGCGAGCAGCGGAGCGATCCTTCGGGCTTCGTCGCGTGCGGGGATCACGACGCTGATCGTCTGCAGGGGCGTGAGGGTGGGGCGCACCGGTGCGTCGACCCTGGCGGCTCGGGCGATCCTGGCGACGGCCACGCCCCCGGCGGCGACCCGCAGTGCCGTGCACACGAGTCGGAGAAGTCGCCGAACCGTCACGGGTTGCCTGTCGTGGGAAGCCCGTCGTGTAGATCCTGGGTGATCATGTCGGTGACGATCCGAGCGCTGATCGTCACCAGTGGCAGGCCGCCCCCCGGGTGGCTCGATCCGCCGACGAGATACAGCCCCGGACGCACACCACGGTTGGCGGGGCGGACGAACGCGGCCCGCCGACCATTCGACGACGTTCCGTAGATCGCCCCGCCGGGGGAGCGGTACCGGCGGTCGATGTCGGACGGGGTCATCGTGTACCGGAACTCAATACGTTGGCGGAGATCGGGACCCCGCTCGGCCAAGCGGTCGAGCACCAGCTCGCCGTAGCTGTCGGCGTCGATCTCGACGTCCGGCGGGGTGTTGACGAGCAGAAACCAGTTCTCGCAGCCGTCCGGTGCCTGGCTCGGATCGGTCACCGAGGACACGCAGGCGTAGATCGTCGGGTCGTCGGCCGGCTCGCCGGCGTCCAACTGGTCGTATTCGGCGCGGTAGCTCTCGGAGAACCAGACGTTGTGGTGCTGGAGGCCGGGGGTGAGACCGCGGACGCCGGCGCACAGCACGAATCCGCTCGTCGACCGTTTCGCACGGCGCACCCGCTTCAATGCCGCCGCATCGGGCAACAGGTCGGCGTACAGGTGCTCGGCGTCGGTGTTGGCGACGACGATGTCGGCCGGCTCGATGCTGCCGTCGGCCACCTCTACGCCGGAGACCGATTCGCCCGGTGGGGCGATGATGCGCACCACATCGGTACTGGTGCGGATCTCGACGCCGATCTCGTGGGTGACGCGCTCGAATGCCTGGCGCAGCGCATCGAGGCCGCCCTGCGGGTACCAGCAGCCGAACCTCGACTCGATGTGGGGGATGCAGGCGAGCGTCGCCGGCGCGGCGTACGGCGACGATCCCGAATACGTCGCGTAGCGTCCGGCCCACTGCACGAGTCGTGGATCGTCGAAGAACGACTCGGCCGAGCGCTGCAGCGTCCGCAGGGGGTCGATCGCCGTGAGGTCGAACGGTGAGCGCAGACGCTTCGCGAGCGACCACGGGTTCGACATCGGCCCGGCGAAGAACGTGCGCTCGGCCACGTCCCAGATGCGACGGCCGCGGTCGTCGAAGTCACGCCACTGTTGGCCGGATCCTGCTGCGAAGTCGTCGAAGGCGCGTGCCGTGTCGTCGTCGCCATCGGGGACGACCAGCGACGAGCCGTCGTGCCAGTGGTAGGCGAACTGCGGATCGAGCCGGACCAGGTCGACCTGCTCGTCGAGGGTGGTCCCCGCCGTCCGAAAGACGTCGTCGTACAGGTGCGGCAGTGTCACGAGTGAGGGGCCGATGTCGAACGTGTAGCCGTCGCGGACGTACGCGGCGAGCTTACCGCCGACGACGTCGCTGCGTTCCAGGACGGTGACGTCGTGGCCGAGCGCCCGGAGCCGGATCGCCGTGGTCAACCCGCCGACCCCCCCGCCGACCACGACGACGCGCGCCGCGTGACGCCGGGGGTCTGACCCCTGGCGTAACGGTTCAGGCACGGAGCTTCCTCGCGGCGGCAGCGGCGGCGATCGGCAGCATGCCGAGACCGCCGACGACCGCAACGACCGGGTCGCGGAAGTAGCGGGCGAAGCCGATGGTCTCCATGACTCCCATGTACGCATACTCACCCACGAGCGCGCCGTCGGCGTCAGCCGCCCGCGGCGCCGGAGCCAGGACGGCTTCCAGCACCGCCATCACGCCCAGGCCCGTGAGGAACCAGCCGAGGTAGTTGGTGAGCGGAATCCCGCGGTACACGCCGCGCCTCGCCCAGGCCCAGTAGCCCTCACCGACCATCTGCGGGTCGAGGAAGAGGTCCCATGCGGTCAGTGCCGCGGAACCGAGCACGATGCGGGTCGCAGGCGTCGATGCGTCGCCGAGGGCGGCGTGCGCGGTCTCGCGTGCGGGCACGCCGAGCGCGAACCAGGCGAGTGGGACGATCGCAGGCACGTGGGCGATCTGCGGCCGCAGTGCGCTGGTGTAGCCGTAGCGCCCGAACGGCACGCCGGTCGCCGTGCCGATGCGCTCGACCGCCGTGGTGGCGCCGGCGACGACCAGCGCGGCCACCACGGCGCGTCGACCGCCCCACCGCCGCACCGCGTTCGCGGTGGTCGTCGTGAACGATCCGACGACGACCACGCTCGACAACACCCGCCGGGTCCGGCCGCCCTGGGGCAGCAACGGCGTGGCGATCATCCCCGCGACCGTCACGACCCCTGCGCCAGCACCCACCCACCCCGCAACTCGTGAACAAGATGCGGCGCTGGTGCGCGCCTCGTTCACGGGAACGGCAGGTGGTGGGGTGGGTGGGGCGGTCACGAGAACGGCGAGAGGAGCTTGGCGACCATGGTCGCCTTCTCGGTGGTCGACACGCTCGCCCGTGAGGTGAAGACGTCGTAGTCCTGCGCCTCGATCTTGTCGAGGATCCGTCCGTAGAGTGCGTGGGCGGCGCCGACGCACTTGGCAGAGCGTTCGGGCAACATGTCGATGCCGATCTGCGCCGACCGGTACAGCTCCCGGCAGCGATCGATCTCGAAGCGCATCAGCTCGACGAACTGCGGCGTGACGCGACGCTGCGAGAGCTCGACGCCGAAACGATCGGTGTCCTCGAGCGGGATGTACTGGCGGCCGCGGTCGAGGTCTTCGTCGATGTCGCGCAGGAAGTTCGTGAGCTGGAAGGCGTTGCCGAGGTCGCGGGCGTGGGGCAGCGCCGCGTCGTAGTCGGTCGGCTCGAGGATGGGCAGCATCATCTCGCCGATCACCGCGGCCGAGCCGTCCATGTAGTCGAGCAGGTCGTCCCAGGTTGCGTAGGACTCGACGGTGAGGTCCATGGTCATCGAGCGCAGGAACCGACGGAAGCCTTCCGGGTCGATGTCGAAAGCCCGCACGGTGTGGACCACCGCCTTGAGCACCGGATCATCCGACTTGCCGACGTCGAGGTCGGCGAAGAACCGGTCGCCGAAATCGGCAAGTGCGGCCGCGCGCACCTCGGTGGGCACGTCGCGTCCGCCCTGCGACGGGATCTCGTCGACGATGTCGTCGGCGTAGCGCGCGAACGCGTACAGGGCGTGGACATGGTGCTGCTTGATCTTGGGCAGCACCTTGGTCGACCAGTAGTACGTCGTGCCGTGGCGCTTGTTGAATTCGCGGCACAGCTCGTAGCTCTCGTCGAGCGTCACCGGCCCGTTCGGCAGCAGCTGCGTGGTCGGCGTCGGCGGCGTTGCGCCGCGCCGGAACCGGGACGTGACGGCCGGCATCAATCGCGCTGCCTCGCGTACTGATCGACACGCTGGGCGGCCAGCTTGCCGGACACGAGCACCATCGGTACGCCGACGCCGGGCAGCGTGGACGAGCCGGTGAACACGAGGCCCGGCACCTTCTTGTTGACGTTGCTGGGCCGGAAGGGGCCGGTCTGGAAGAACGTGTGGGCCAGCGCGAACGGCGTGCCCTGTTCCATGCCCATCCGCTCCCAGTCCTGCGGATCGTAGATCCGCTCGACGACGACGTCGGTCGGGTAGCCCAGCGAGGCGGTTCGCTGACGCAGCTCGTCGACGATGCGGTCGCGTTCACGGCTCCAGTCGATCGTGCCGCTCAGGTTCGGCGTCGGTTCGAGGACGTAGATGCTCGAGTGGCCCTCGGGGGCGAGGGAGCGGTCGTCGAGGCTGTGGAGCGTGACGAGGATCGACGGATCGGGCATCCGCACGCCGTCGTCGATCAGGGCCTTGAACGATCCGTCCCAGTCCTCGCCGAAGTGGATGTTGTGATGGCTGGCATCCGCGGGCGGAAGGCCCTTCACGCCGGCGACCCACAGCAGGCACGACGGTGAGTACTTGCCCGTTCGGGCAGCGCGAGGAGCGTCGATTCCCGGCAGCAGCTCCCGGTAGGCGACGGGGAGGTCGACGTTGCAGACCACCGCGTCGGCGTCGAGACGCTCCGAGGCGTCGATCTCCACGCCGGTGACGGCGCCGCCGGGCTTGCGCAGGATGCGGGTGACCGGCGACGAGTAGCGGATCTCGACGCCCGCAGCGGTGACGGCATCGGCCAGCCCGGCCGCCATCATGTGCATGCCGCCCTCGGGCACGAACACGCCCTCGACGGAATCCATGTACGTGATCACGGCGTACAGAGCGAGTGCTTCGTAGGGGGCCAGCCCGGCATACATCGACTGGAAGCTGAAGATGCGCTGCAGGCGCTCGTCGTCGAAGAACGAGGCGACCTTCTTGCCGAGCTTGCCGAATCCGCCCAGCTTGACGAGTTCGAGACCGGACCGCCACGGTTTGATCAGGTCGAGCGGTGTGTCGAAGTTGGCGTCGATGAACGAATCCATCTCGGCGCGGTACAGCCGCTCGAGCCAGGTGCAGAACCGTCCGAATGCCTCGGCGTCACCGGGCCCGGAGAACTCGCGGATCTCCTGGGTCATCGCCTCTCGTCCGTGGCGGACGAACAGCGTGGAGCCGTCGGCGTAGACCGCCCGGTACATGGGGTCGACCGGGTTGATCGTGACGAAGTCTTTCATGTCCGCCCCGGCCGCCGTGAAGGCATCCTCGAGCAGATTCGGCATCGTGAGGACAGTGGGTCCGTTGTCGAGCCGGAAGCCCTGCTCGAAGAGCATCCCGGCGCGCCCGCCGGGGATCGCATCGCGTTCGACGATCGTGACGTCATGGCCGGCCCCGACCAGATGCGCGGCCGCCGACAGTCCACCCAGTCCGGCACCGACGACGATCACCTTCATCGGTGGCTCGTCGGCTCGGGGGTGGACGTCAGCAGGGCGGTCATCAGACGGTCCGCCAGCTCACGTAGTCGGCGAGCGAAACGAGTTCCGCTTTCGCCGCCTCGACGATCGGGGCGGCCTCGATGGCCGAGATCGCCGCTTCGGTGAGTGCGGTGATGTGGTCCTCCAACTCGTTCAGTGCGCCGGTGTCGACCATCACCTGCTGGATCCGTGCCACGCCGTGGCCGTCGAGTCCGGGTGCTCCCACCTGGGCGAGCACCTCGAGCTGCTCGGCGTTCGCTCGGCGGACGGCACGTGCGAGCAGCGGCGTGGGCTTGCCTTCGCGCAGGTCACCGCCGACCGACTTGCCGGTGAGGGTTTCCTCGCCGAAGGCGCCCATCACGTCGTCGCGCATCTGGAACGCATCGCCCAACGGCAGGCCGTAGGCGCTGAGCGGTGGGAGCAGTTCGTCCTCGCGTTCGGGCGCGGCGAGCACGGCGCCGAGATGGAGGGGCCGCTCGATCGTGTACTTGCCCGACTTGTACCGGCAGATCCGCTCGGCCTTGTCGACGTCGCGGACGCTCTGCACCGATCCGAGGATGTCGAGATACTGACCGATGTTCAGCTCGACGCGCAGCTCGTTCCAGATCCGCATCGCCTCGGGCGGGGCACCCTCCATGAGACGGTCGGCGTACACGAAGGCCAGGTCGCCGACGAGGATCGCGACGCCCTCACCGAAGCGGCGCGACTCTCCCACCCAGCCGGCTGCGGCGTGCTGCTCGGCGGCCAGGGTGTGTGTGGTCGGCTGTCCGCGCCGGGTGACGGCGTCGTCCATCACGTCGTCGTGGAACAGGGCGAATGCATGCATCAGCTCGAACGCGGCACCGGCATCGACGTCGATCTGGTCGTCGGTTCCGCCTCCGGCGCCGACATATCCCCAGTGTGTGAAGGCCGGCCGCAGACGTTTGCCGCCCGACATCACGAGGCGGCGGATCTCGTCGATCGGTTGTGCAAGGTCGTCGTCGAATGCGGCCCAGCGCTCGCGTTCTGCGCTCAGCAGTTCGTCGAGGCGAGCCTCGACCCGGTCGGCGATCGATCGCAGGCTCATCGGAGCGGTCCCAGGCATCTCGGCGCAGGTTACCGCTGTGTCAGGTGCGGTGTCCTGACGTGCATCGCCGTCTCGACCGCGACGGGTTCGGGCGAGCTACGGCTCGGGGGCGGCCGCCGTCGCGTGTCAGGGTGTCGCCATGGCTGCGGTGACCCGGACGGTCGAGGCGTACAACACGGCGACCGAGTCGACGAACCGGATGCACGATGACACGGTGGCGCGCACCTACGGGTTCCGCGGTGGCCTGGTGCCGGGGGTCGACGTGTGGGCGTACATGACCCAGCCGTGCGTCGATCGTTGGGGCGAGCGGTTCCTCACTGGTTCGACCATGGAGGCCCGGTTCGTGTCCCCGGTGTACGACGGTGAGCTGGTGGAAGCCCGCCTCGACGAGGACGGCTCCTTGACGCTGACCGGGCCCGACCGGACGGTGCGGGCGACGGGGAGGGCCTCACTGGGCGAGCCGCCACCGCCGGCCGTCGACGTTGAGGCTGGGCCGCGGACGGACCCGGTACCACCGGCGACGGCGGCGCTGCTCGCCTCAGGGACCGTTCTGGGGACGCTGCGGTTCACCTACCGTGGCGAGGCGGCCGCGGTGTACCTCGCCGAGGTGCGCGACGAGCACGACATCTACGAGGGTGGTTCGATCTGCCATCCGGGATTCCTGGCCCGGCAGGCCAATGCGGTGCTGCATCTCAACGTGCAGCTCGGCCCGTGGATCCACGTCGGCACGCGGGCGTATCACCGTGGCGTCGTGCGTGACGGTGACCTGTTGGAGGTTCGGGGGCAGGTGGCTGCCGAGTACGAACGCAAAGGGCACCGGTTCGTCGACCTCGACGTGGAGGTCACCGCGAACGACGTTGCGGTGTGGAGCGCGTCTCACACCGCGATCTGGCAGCCCCGCGGCGGCTGACCGGTCCGTTCAACCGTCGGAATCGGCGACGGCGTCGAGGTCGGCGGTGACCTGCTCGATGCGCAACTGTGCGGCCGAGATCTTCGAGCGGCAGAGCGTGATCAGTTCGGCGGCCCGCGCGACCCGGTCGGCGAGATGGTCGACGTCGACGTCGGATCCCTCGAGTTCGCGCAGGATCGAGTCGAGCTCGGTGAGTGCGTCGGCGTAGCCGGGAGTCGATGCGTCGGTCATGGGTCAGCCCTTCGGTGGGTGTCGATGTCGGTGCTGGCGACGTTGCTGGTGACGGTGCCGTCCGCGAGGGCGGTCGTGATCGTGTCGCCGGCCGTGAGATCGTCGACCGAGCGCACGATCGTGCCGTCCGCACGCCGGGTGATCGACCACCCGCGTGCGAGTTGCACGGCCGGGTCGAGGGCGCCCACGCGTGCCGCCACCACGTCGAGGCGACCGGCGGCGCGGTCGAGGATGGCGCCGGCGCGCGCAGGCAGGTGTCGCTCGGCGTCGAGCAGCCGTTGGTCGGCTCTCGCAAGGCACGCCGGTGCGGTGCGCGCGAGCGCAACAACGCGCATGCCGAGGCGTTCGTCGGCTCGTTCCACGGCGGCATGGGTGCGTCGGGCGATGCGGTGGGCGGTCTCGGACAGGTCGCTGGTGGCGCCGTTGAGGGCATGATGACTCTCACGCACGATCGACACGAACGTCGCCTCGGTGTCGGCGCAGTACCGCGCGGCCCTGGCGATCAGCTCGCCGGCGCATGCCGTCGGCGTCTTGAGCATCGTGTGGGCGACCTCGTCGGCGACGCTGCGGTCGACCTCGTGTCCGAGTCCCGTGAGCACGGGAACGGGCGACGATGCGATCGCCCGCGCAATGCGTTCCGCGTCGAACACGGCGAGTTCGTTTCGGGCCCCACCGCCGCGGATCACCACCACCGCGTCGAGATCGGTACGCCGCGACAGCGTGATCACTGCGGCGGCGACCATCTCCTCGGCGAACTCGCCCTGCACGCGGGTGTCGATGACCGTGAGCGCGAACCCCAAAGCGCTCCGGCGCAGCTCGTCGTGGAAGTCGTGCCACGCCGCCGTGCCGACACTGGCGACCACGCCCACGCGCAACGGGATGGATGACAGCGAACGTCGCTTGTTCGCATCGAGCAGTCCGTCGGCGACGAGCCGCCGGATGACCTCGTCGCGTGACTGGGCGATGTCGCCCAGCGTGTACTTCGGGTCGATGCCGGTCATCTTCAGACCGATGCGGCCGTTGGGTGCGTAGTAGTCGAGAAAGCCGAACACTCGCACCTTCATGCCGTCGCCGAGCCGGAGTCGGTTCTTCTGCAGCATCGGCCGCAGCCGCATGCGTGCGTTGGCGAAGAACTGGACGTTGATCACCGCCTTGCCGCGCCCGTTGCCGCCCCGATCCGACGTGTCGGCGTCGTCGACCAGGGTGAAGTAGGCGTGCTGCCCGCGGTCGCTCCAGCCGGTGATCTCCCCGCGGACCCAGACACCGTCGGAGAATCCCCGCCTGAGGGCGTCGTTGATGGCGTCTGCGAGTTCGCCGACCGAGTAGGTCGGGTTCGCAGCGTCGTCGAGTTCCTCGTCGCCGAAGTCGAACGCAGGCTGGCTCACGGGTTCGATTCAATCAGTCGGTGGCCACCAGCGGTCAGTCGACTGCGGCCGAGGGCACGTCATGCGCCCAGCATCCGGATCGTGCCGCCGGGTGGCGTTTCGGTGTCGTCGTCGGCGCCGTCATCGGACGCGATGGGTGTGGCGAAGAGTTCCCCGTCGACCGGGAGATTCCGTGCGAGGCGCAATTCGTCGAGCTGGCGCAGGGGCTTCTCGAGCTGCCGGCGCCGCGGTCCGGTGAGTTGCTCGAACGCACGGTCGACCTGGTCGAACTTCTTCTTCACCGAGTCGACCTGATCGTTGTACTTGCGCCACTGGGCGCTGAAGGTTCCGAGGAGCTGCAGGATCTCGTCGCTGGTCTGCTCGATCATGAAGTTGTCGAACGCCTGACGGATCACGCCGAGGAACGCGAAGAGGGTGAGTGGCGAACACAACACGACCTTCTGGCCCATCGCTTCGTCGATCAGGCCGGCGTCGTGCTCGTGGATGAACCCGGTGAGCTGTTCGTTGGGGATGAAGAGCAGCACGTAGTCGACCGACGGGGTGTCGCTCTCGCCGGCGTAGTCGCGCTTGGAGAGTTCCTTGACCCGCAGTCGCACGTCGGACAGGAATCGCTTGAGGTGCACGTCGCGCTCGGCGTTGGTGCCCACCTCGAGGTAGCGCAGGTAGGAAGCCATCGGGAACTTGACGTCCATGTACAGCGCGTGGCCCTTGGGCATCGGGAACGTGTAGTCGGGACGGCCGGTGCCTCCTTCGATCTGGGTCTGCTTGACGTAGTTGACGTTCTCCACGAATCCCGCCAGACGCAGCACGTCTTCGGCCATCCGCTCACCCCACTGGCCGCGGGCTTGCGGGTTGGCGAGTGCCTCGCGCAGCGCGCGGGTGGAGTCCGCGAGCGTGTTGGCGATCTCGGCGTGAGCCTGCAGCGACGAGGTGACCTGTCCGAAATTCTCGGCGCTCGAGCGCCCGAGCGTGGTGACCATCTCGCTCAGCTTGGTGAGCTCCGCTCGCATCTCGGCGTGCACCTGGTCGAGGCGCGCGTCGATGACGTCCTTCTTCGACGTCAGTTCCGACGTGGTCTGCTCGCGGGCGGCGAGCGCCAGGGCCCCGAACTGTTCACGCTGCAGCACGGCGGTCTGTTCGAGGGCAGCCTGCACGGCGGCGTCGCGCTCGGCGACCGCCTGATCGCGGACCTGCGCCACCGCATGTTGCACGGCGGCTTCGACCGCGAGCTGCACCCCCTCGGTGGTGTTCAACCGCTCGGCCTCGCGTGCGGCTTCGCGTGACGCCGTGTCGGCCGCAGCGCGTCGCAGGGCGTACAGGTAGCCGACGGCGGCGGCCCCAAGCGCCAGCAACACGGTGATCAGCAACACGGCGATGTCCATGCCGTCCACTATGACAAGGGGCTGTCACGGAGTTCGCGGATGCCTCCCCGCCAGGCACGATGCCGCTGTCTCGCCATCCCCGCCGCCCCACCGATGAGCCAACCGCCCGGATACGGGCTTTTCGCTCATCACTCGGGCCGGGCTCGGGGCGTGGCGGGTTGGGTGGCGTCAGCGCAGCGTGATGGTGAAGCAGCGATCGGGGAGGGTCCCGAGCGCATACGACCCGTAGTCGACGCCGAAGTCGCTGTAGAGGGTGCGGCACGATTCGCTCCACCCCAGCGCCTCGGGACTCGACATTCGGTGCACCACCTGCATGATCCCGCCCTCGTACACCCGGTATTCGGCCCACGTCCCGGGGAAGTCCTTCGTGCAGCCGACTTCGATCGACGGCACCAGCGACCTCGTCATGGTGCGCAGACGATGGCGGTGGGTGTGTCCGGCGGCGTAGGCCACGATGCCGGAGCGTCGGACCGCGACGGCGTCGAGCGCATCGCTCGCATCGGGATGCAGGCCGAAGTAGTCGTCGCTTCGCTTCGGGTCCGGACCGCTGCCGATCCACTGTTGGTGGTGCCCCATCACGAACACCGGGCGGTCGGCGCCGACGCAGTGATCGTCGAGCCAGTCGAGTTGTTCGGCCGAGATCGATCCGATGGTCGCCCCCGGGATGGCCGTGTCGAGCAGGGCGACGGCCACGCCCGGCAGCTCGATCCACTGGTCGCCTGCGTACCCGGCCTGGTGGCGGTATGCGTCGTGGTTCCCGCGCACGACGTGCAACCGGTCACCGAACGGCCTCCGGTAGCAGGCTTCGAACGCCTCCCACTCCTCAGGTCGGCCGTCGACGGACAGGTCGCCCTTCACGATCACCGCGGCGGGATCGATCCTGGCGATCTCGTCCGCGGCTGCACGGTTCATCACCTCCGGATACGGCGTCGCGCCGGGCGCCGAACGCCGGACGGGGCCGTCGGTGAGGTCGTCGATCCGCCCCGCCTCGGTCTCGCCGAAGTGGACGTCGTTGACGGTGGCGAAGCGGCACAGCAGTGCCCCGTGCGGCCGCGGAAGCGTGCGCACGCCGACGCCGTCGAGTTCGTGTTCGGTGTCGGGTGTCAACCCGTCGTAGCGACGCACATCGAATCCGTCGTGGATCACGACGAGGTCGTCGGCGACGGTGGTGATGTCCATGGCGTCCTGCTCCGGCTCCGGCGCTGACCGTGCGGTCAGACCTTGACGACGATCGAGTTGACCACCTTGTCCTGCCAGGTCTGCTTCTTGTCGTCCCACAGCATCCACAGGTAACCGAGGTAGAAGATCTGCGCGGAGATGAGGCTGGCGAAGAGTTGACGCCCGAGCGCCCGACCGAAGCCGATCGGTTCGCCGGTCGACTCGCCGACGACCTTGATCCCCACGATCCTGCAACCCCAGGTCTGCCCCGTCTTGCCGAGCGCACGCAGGTAGATGAACGCGACGAGGAGGAAGCCGAGGACGAACAATGCGATGCCGCCCGTCAGGAGACCCCAGTTGACGTCGTTGTCGCCGCACTCCAGCACGGTCGTCCCGTCCGACTGGTCCACGAGGCTGCAATCGCTGAAGGCGGCGACGAAGAGGATGCCGCCGGGGACCATGAAGGCCGCCATGAGCAGGCCGTACAGCAGGCCGTCGAGCAGATAGCTGCCGAGGCGGATGCCGAATCCGGCGCGTTCACCACCGACGGGCGGTGCCCCGTATCCGTAGACGGGAGAGCCGGGGTTGATCGCGACAGCGCCCGGAGGAGGTGGCGGGGCGCCCACACCAGGTGGTGGCGGTGGAGGCGTCGAGCCCTGTCCCGGCGGCGGGGGCGGTGGTGGCATTCCCATGACGAAAGTGTGCCAGGTCGCGCGAGGTCGGCCGACGACCCGGCGGAAGTGTCAGCGGAAGGGACGGTCGCGTCGCGCCGGGACGGGCCGAGACCACCAACGGCCGCTGAAACGCCAGGTGGTGTGGCGGGGCGCCGGCGTGTCGATCACGGTCACGGGCTTGGGCCAGAGCGCTTCGACGCCGGCGAGGATCGCGACGACTTCGTCGTCGGTCGGCATCGGCGAGACGGTGTCGACCGTGACCGGGATCGACGGGCTGGACTCGGACATGTGCGTCACGATACGGGCCTCAGGCGTCCGGCGCCTCGTCGTCGATCGACCAGGTGGCCCGAGGGGGCCGGGTGACGACCGTGCCGGCGATGTTGTCGTGGAAGGTCCGACGCTGCGAGTCGCCGAGGGCCATCAGGAACCCGATGAGGAAGATCGGCGACACGAGTTCACGAATGACGAATCGCAGGCCGGCTTCGCCGCTGGTCACCGTGCGGCCGTTGCGAACGTCGACCACCTTGGTGCCGGCGACGCGGTTGCCGACCCACTGGCCGCTCGCCGAGACGGCTCGTCCGTACAACACTGCGGTCGCGAGGAAGCCGACGACCATCGCCAGCAGGCCGACGATGACCAGCGGCGTCGAGCCGGTGAGGGCGAGTGCGAGGCCCGGTACCACGAACAGCACGACGATGCCCGTGTCGATCAGCAATCCGCCGAGGCGTGCACCGTACGAGGCGAGGGCAGGATCGAAGTCGATCCCGCCCGCCGACTCGATTCGCGCGACCTCGGCCTTCTCGGGCCGCTCGACGTCGGTCGGTCGGGTGAGCGCGGCACCAACGACGGGGGCGCTGGATTCCTCGTCGTCGGTGATCTGTGACAGCAACGCCGCAAGGCCGTGATCGGTCGCCGCCGAAGTCGGCCCGGACGGTGGTGTCACCGTCGACGGGACGGCCGCCACCGGCGGCGAGGACAGCGGCGCAGAGGCGGGGACGGGCGCCGAGGACGCCGGGGGAGGAGGTGGCGGCGCGCTCGAGGCGGGTGGCGGTGTCGCCGGGGGAGGAGGTGGCGGCGCGCTCGAGGCGGGTGGCGGTGTCGCGGGGGTTGGAGGTGGCGGAGTGCCGGCAGAGCCGGGAGGCGACGAGGGAGGAGGAGGTGGCGGCGGAGGCGGTGAGCCTGCGAGGGGAGGTTGTCCCGGCACCGACGGTCCGTCGTTCATCGGGCGTCGACCTTCGTCACGCCGGGGGTCGCAGCGGCGGTCACAGCGGCACGTTGCCGTGCTTGCGGCGCGGCAGTTCCTCACGCTTGGTCGTCAGCATCCGCAGCCCGGCGACCAGCTTCTGGCGGGTCTCGGCCGGATCGATCACGTCGTCGATGTAGCCGCGTTCGGCGGCGGCGTACGGCGACGCGTACTTCTCGGTGTACTCCTGCACCAGTTCGGCGCGGCGGGCGACCGGATCGGCCGCCTGTTGGAGTTCACGGCGGTACACGATCTCGACGGCGCCCTGGGGGCCCATCACGGCGAGTTCTGCGGTCGGCCAGGCGAAGGCGAGGTCGGCGCCGATCGACTTGGAGTTCATCACGACGTAGGCGCCACCGTACGCCTTGCGGGTGATCACCTGGATCCGCGGCACCGTGGACTCGCAGTACGCGTACAGCAGCTTGGCGCCGTGGCGGATGATGCCGCCGTACTCCTGATCGACGCCCGGGAGGAAGCCGGGCACGTCGACGAAGGTGACCAACGGGATGTTGAACGAGTCGCACGTGCGCACGAATCGGGCCGCCTTCTCGGACGACTCGATGTCGAGGACGCCGGCGAGGACCTTCGGCTGGTTGCCGACGATGCCGACGGGCATGCCATCGATGCGCGAGAAGCCGCACACGATCGACTTCGCCCAGTGGGGGAAGTACTCGAAGAATTCGCCGCCGTCGACCACGTGGCGGATGACCTCGGTCATGTCGTACGGCAGGTTGGGGCTGGCCGGGAGGATGTCGCGCAGTTCGGGGCACAGCCGGTCGGGGTCGTCGCCGAGATCCTCGATCGGCGGCTCCTCCAGGTTGTTCGCGGGCAGGAACGACAGCAGGAACCGCACGTCGTCGAGGCACGCCTTCTCGTCGGCGGCGACGAACGTCGCGACGCCCGACTTGGTGGCGTGGCTCATCGCGCCGCCGAGTTCTTCGAGGGTGACGTCTTCGCCCGTGACCGTCTTCACGACGTCAGGGCCGGTGATGAACATGTGGCTCGACTCGCGGACCATGAAGATGAAGTCGGTCATCGCCGGGCTGTACACAGCGCCGCCCGCACAGGGGCCGAGGATCACCGAGATCTGCGGGACGACACCCGACGAGAGCACGTTGCGGTGGAAAATGCCGCCGTAGGAAGCAAGGCTGACGACGCCTTCCTGGATGCGGGCGCCGGCGCCGTCGTTGAGCCCGACCACCGGCGCTCCGACCTTGAGGGCGAGGTCCATCAGCTTGTGGATCTTCTCGGCGAACACCTCGCCGAGGGCGCCGCCGAACACGGTGAAGTCCTGCGAGAACACGAAGACCTTGCGCCCATCGACGGTGCCCCAGCCGGTGATCACGCCGTCGGTGTACGGCCGGTCCTCGAGCCCCGACGACTGGGCGCGGTGTCGGGCGAGCATGTCGAGTTCGTGGAACGAGCCCTCGTCGAGGAAGTACTCGAGCCGCTCACGGGCGAGCATCTTGCCCTTCTCGTGCTGACGCTCGACGGAGCGCTGCGAACCAGCATGAATGGCCTGCTCGCGCCGGTCGGCGAGGTCGTCGAGCTTCTCCTGCATCGGGTTCGTCACGTCAGGCAAGTTACTGGCTGTCGGCCGCTCCCGGAAGATCGGCCAGAATGGCGCCATGGCCGAAGCGTCCCCCACTGCCCCGGTCGAACCCATGCACTTGCCGATCCAGCCGCCCGTCGAGCCGATGCTGGCGAAGCTGGCCCGCGCGATCCCCGAGGGGGACGGGTGGCTGTTCGAGCCGAAGTGGGACGGGTTCCGTTGCATCGTCTTCCGTGACGCGGACCGCCTCGAGCTGATCTCGCGCAAGCTGCGACCCCTCGGGCGCTACTTCCCCGAGCTGCTGGGACCGCTGCGCGAGGCGTTGCCGGATCGGTGCGTGGTCGACGGCGAGATCGTCGTCGCCGACCCCGCTCGTGGAGGCCTCGATTTCGATGCGTTGTTGCAGCGCATCCATCCCGCCCAGTCGCGGATCGATCGGCTGGCTGCGGAGACGCCGGCGGCATTCGTCGCCTTCGATCTGCTGGCGGTCGGCGACACGGCACTGCTCGACGAGTCGATGGCCGACCGTCGCGCTGCTCTCGTCGACGCGATCACCGAGAACGACGTCGTGCACGTCACGCCGGCGACGACCGATCGGATCGAGGCCGACGACTGGTTCCACCGGTTCGAAGGAGCGGGCCTCGACGGCATCGTCGCCAAGCCGCTGGCGGCGAAGTACCAGCCCGGCAAGCGGGCACTGGTCAAGGTGAAGCACCAGCGCACCGCTGACTGCGCTGTTGCCGGCTACCGGATCCACAAGGACGGGCAGGGCGTCGGATCGCTCCTGCTGGGACTGTTCGATGCGGACGGCGAGATGCACTCCGTCGGGGTCGCCTCGTCGTTCTCCGCCACGCGGCGAGCCGAGCTGCTCGCAGAACTCGAGCCCCGAACCCACGACGCCCTCGACGGGCATCCGTGGCGTCAGTGGATCGAGTCCGACGGCGATGCCGCAGGCGGCGCCGCCAGCGGTGGCAGCCGGTGGAACGCAGGCAAAGATCTGTCGTTCGTGCCGATCCGCATGGGCCTGGTGGCCGAGGTGTCCTTCGGCCAGCTCGAAGGGCGCCGCTTCCGCCACGGGGTCGGGTTCGTGCGCTGGCGGCCCGACCGCACTCCCGAGTCGTGCACCTACGATCAGCTCGATGTCGCCGATCCCGTCTCCTTCGACGACTTCGTCAGACGGCGGTGACGGCGTCGGTCCCTGTCAGGGTTGACTGATCGACGGGATCGTCACGGTGACAACCGGCGGCACGGTGAGCTCGGTGACCGCCTCGGTGCCGTCGGCCTGGAGGATCGTGAAGCCCTGTGGGGAGCTCGTGAACACCCCAGTGGGCGTCACCGCGTTGACGACCATGGTCCAGTCGCCGGGGACGGTCAGCGGGAGCCCTTGGTCGCCCTCGGGGAGCACGGCCACCCCGGCCCCGGTGAGCGGGACCGGTTGCGTGATCGTGCCGATGGTGTCGTTCGGCGGCGCAGTGAGCACCACCTCGAGCCCGGACAGGCCCTCCTCGGGAGCGTCGACCTCGACCGCCATCCCTGCCAGCCCGACGCGATCGCTGGTGATCCGGACGGTGACGTCGAGATCGGCCTCCGGCGCCTCGACCACCATGGAGATCGCATAGTCGATGTCCGGGCCGGTCTCCACGTTCGACGGTGCCAGGGAGAGCAGCCAGGCGCTCATCGCGAGCACGACGACGCCGGCGATCGCTTCGAATCCGAAGGCACGGCGGAGCCGGTCGGCCATCGGGACGGTCATCTCGTTGGCGCGGGCGAGGCGCTGGTTGACGAACTGGCGTGCCGAGACGGCCACGAAGATCATCACGGCGACGACCACGGTCTTCAGCAGGACGACACGACCATGTGACGAGCCGAACAGATCGCCGCCGTCGAGAAGGATCATCTGGAGGATGCCGGTGGCGATCGTGACGCCGATGGCGACGTTGGACAGTCGGCCGAACCCGCGAACGGCGTGCACAAGGTCCTCCTCGCCCGGTCCGGCGAGAACGACGCGGGCCAGCAGCACGACGCCACCGAGCCACACCGACATCGCCAGAGCGTGCACGATCGCGAGCGGAACCGCGACGGCGGCCAGGTCCATGTTCGTGCGGCTGAAGCCGATCGTCGCGACGGCGAGCCCGGGGATTCCGAGTGCGGCCATCTGCGTGACCGGGTCGATCACGCGGTCTGGCCGGAACGCCACCCAGGCGGATGCGACGACCAGCACGAGCCTGGCGACCGCGGCGATCCCGGGGATGCCGGCATCGAACAGGTCGATCCAGTTGGTCGGGTTGAACCCGCTGCCGAGGCCGGACCCGGTCACCGCTGCGGTTGCTGCAGCGACGTACAACAGGCTTCCGAGGAAGGCGACGATCCAGACGGCGCGCAGGAACCTGATGGTCACCAGGTACTCGACACCTTCCGGCCAGGCAGCGGCGATGACGACGAGCGATCCGAGCAGGATGGCCACGCCGAACACCGAGATCAGACGCCCCAGCCACAGTGGGCCCTGACCCGACTCGACATCCGACAGATCGGCCACCTCGGTCGTGGTGGCCGTCGTCGCGGTGGGGGCGGCGTCGGCGGGGACCGAGTCGCCGGGAGCCGGCTCCGACGTCGGGGTCGTCGCAGCAGAAACCGGATCGTTCTCGATCGTGAAGGTGATGTTGCCCTGTCCGTTGGGCGAGCCCTCCGAGTCACTCACCACGTACGACGCGACGCAGGCGCCCTTCGGCAGCGGATCGATGACCTCGGCGGTCATCGTCAGACGGTCGTCGCTGACCTCGCGGGGACCGACGGTGTACAGGTCGGTGCAGGTCAACGTGATCGTGTTCACCTCGCCCAGAGGTTCGCTGAACGTGATCGAGATGGCCTCCGGCGAGGTGGCGAGCGTGGAACCGTCGGCGGGGTCGGAGCTGACCACCGAGTTCTCGGCGAACGCGGTGCCGGGCAGCAACGCCGCGACGCCGGCAGCGCCCAGTGCAGCCCCGACGATGACGCGACGGAACCGGCCAGCGGCTCGGTGTGATGTTCGCTCGTTCACGATCGCCCGAGGCTAGTTGCCAGCCGGCCCATCAGCCCGGCCACCCGTCGCTGCGGCTCCGGCGATGGGCGCGGTCGGCGATGGTTCACACCTCACCGCGTCGGCATCCGGGAGCGCCCATCTCGTCGACGAGGTCGTTGCGGCCGCGGATCAGCTCGCCGACCCGAACGATCGACTGGTCGAGCTGTGAGCTGTCCTGTCCCGCGGCGGCGATCGCGCGCCACGCCGTTGCCTGCTCGTCGGTGTTTCGGATGAAGCCGCGGTGGTCGGCTACGAGTTCGTCGGGTACCCGCAGCGCCCGGACCCGCTCTGCCTCGTTGTCGAGCGCCCCCGCTGCACTCGCGGCGAAGTCGGCGACGGAGATCTGCTCGGGGGGCTGCGGCAGGGCATCGATGGTCGCTGCCGTGTCCGCGCAGATCGCCTGGAGGCCGTCCAGGTAGTCGGCCTCCGTCACCGGCGCCGGCTCGCTTCCGCACGCGGTGGCCACGAGCACGACGACGAGAGCAACGGCGACGGCTCGGGCTGGCATCGCTCGATCGTACGTGCGCTTCGTCTGCGGACCGAGGTTGCTCCTTGCTGCGACGCGATCACTGTGACGCCAGGGGCCAGACCCCCGCTGTAACGGCTGCGCCGTCACACCTGGGTTCGGACCCCGTCGGACCCGTCGGACCCCGAGGGGGGAGGGCGTCGCTATCGTGGCCGCGATGGCCACCCAGTCGCTCTACCGTCGCTACCGGCCCCGCCGCTTCAGCGAGGTGAAGGGCCAGGACCACGTGGTCCGGGCCCTGCGCACCGCAGTCGCCGAAGGGCGCGAAGGCCAGGCGTACCTGTTCTCGGGCCCCCGCGGGACCGGCAAGACCACCTCGGCGCGCATCCTGGCGAAGGTGCTCAACTGCGAGAATCCGCAGGACGGCGAACCGTGTTGCGAGTGCGAATCGTGCCTTGCCGTCGAGCGGGGAGTGAGCTACGACGTTCACGAACTCGATGCCGCCAGCAACAACGGTGTCGACGCGATGCGCGACCTCATCGAGAAGGCGTCGCTCGGCACGCCCGGGCGCCACAAGGTGTACATCCTCGACGAGGTCCACATGCTCTCGCGTGCCGCCGAAGCGGCGCTGCTCAAGACGCTGGAGGAACCGCCTCCTCACGTCGTCTTCGTGCTCGCCACGACCGACCCGCAGAAGATGTCCGACACCGTCCGTAGCCGTACGCAGCATCTGCAGTTCCACCTGCTGCCAGCCGACACGCTGGCCGAACACGTCCGGTGGGTCGCGTCCGATGCGGGACTCGACGTCAGCGAGGCCGCCGTGCAGCAGGCGCTCAGCCGCGGTGGCGGCTCGGCGCGCGACACGCTGTCCGCACTCGAGCTGATGGCGAGCACCGGAGACGAAGGGATGCAGGTCGTCCAGCTCGACGAGTTCGTCGAGGCGATGATCGATCGGGACTCCGGTCGGGCGCTCACCGTCGTTGCCCATGCGATCTCGGGCGGCACGGATCCGCGGACGCTCACCGAAGAGCTGATCGCCTTCCTGCGCAATGGATTCCTCGCGTTGATGGCGCCAGAACTGGTGCAGGTGCCGTCGAATCGTCTCGATGCGCTCGCGGCCCAGGCGCAGCGTCTGGGTGCCGCCGGCCTGGTGCGCGGCATCGAGCTGCTTGGCGCCGCGCTGTCGGAGATGCGTCACGCACCCGACCCCCGGGTGCTGCTCGACGTCGCCACGGTGCAGCTCACCGCTGACGACGTCGGTGGCGACACCGTCGCGTTGCTGCAACGCATCGAGCGTCTCGAACGACAGGTTGCGGCGGGCGCGGTTACGACACCGGCCGAGGCGAAGGCGCCCGCACCGGTCGATCCATCCACGGGCCGTGCCGCACTCGGTGGCCGGGCGCGGGCGACGCCGCCGACCCAACCGGCCGCTGATCGCCGTGACGCCTCACCGTCGACCGACGCTCCCGTACCCGATCGGGCGGTCGAAGCGACGACGTCGGCGACGACATCGGAGACCATCTCGGCGGATGTGTGGGAGAACACGATCCGTCCGGCGCTGCGGGGAATGGCACGGGCGGTGTATGCGCCGGCCGGGTTCGTTCGCAGCACGCCGTCGACGCTGACGTTGTCGGTGCCGAACGCCGTCCATCGGGCCAAGTGCGAAGAACAACGTCAGGTCGTCGAGGCCGCGCTCGCCGCGCTGGTCGGCAGTCCGGTCGGCCTCGAACTGCTCGACGGTGGAGGCGACGGCGACGGCGACGGTGGCGGCGGCGGCGGCGGTGCAGTCGCCGAGATGCGCCGATCCGCCGACCCGGCGGCCGCGGATCCGTCGACAGCACCGCGCCGCGAGAGCGACCCGACCGGCGCCGAGCCCTCGTCGCCGCGCGCCCGCGGCCTCGCTGCGGCGGCGGCGATCGACGCATCGTCCGGGGCGTCCATCGATGAGCCCCAACCGGGGGCGGCGCTGCCCGACGATGACGACGTCGACCTGGACGATCTGGTGGATGCGCCGCCCGAATCCGTCAAGTCGCCCATCGATCGCTTGGCCGAGGCCTTTCCCGGCTCCGAGCTGATCGAAGAGGCGGGCTGACGTCTCCATGGCCGGCAACTACACCGCTCCCGTCCAATCGCTGATCGATGAACTGGGCCGCCTGCCGGGAATCGGCCCGAAGTCGGCGCAGCGCATCGCCTTTCATCTACTCAAGGTGCCAGCCGACGACGTCGCCCGCCTCGCCCATGCGATCACCGACGCCAAGGCGCGAGTCCGGTTCTGTGAGCGTTGCTTCAACGTCGCCGACGACGTGCTGTGTCCGATCTGCAACGACGACACCCGCGATTCCTCGGTGATCTGCGTCGTGGAGGAGTCACGTGACATCGTCGCGATCGAACGGACCGGCGAATTCCGCGGGCGTTATCACGTCCTGCTGGGTGCGATGAGCCCGCTCGAGGGCATCGGTCCCGAACAGCTCAAGATCCGTGAACTCGTCTCCCGTCTCGATCCCGAAGGGGTGCAGGAGATCATCCTGTGCACCAATCCGAACACCGAAGGCGAGGTCACCGCGATGTACCTGGCCCGGCTCCTGAAGCCGATCGGCCTGACGGTCACCCGGATCGCGAGCGGATTGCCGGTCGGTGGCGATCTCGAGTACGCCGACGAACTGACCCTCGGGCGGGCGCTCGAAGGACGCCGCTCCGTCGACTGAGTCATCGCCGCGCCTCACCACGTCACGGCCGCACGGCGCCTGCCCGAAAACTGAACTGGGGCACCACCTCCACGAATCGGTAGCGGGCGGACGGGCCGATTCGTTTCGATGATGCCCCAGAAAGGGAAGCGGATCAGATGTCGATCCGCTCGATCAGTTGTTACGGACAGATTACGGAACCTCCGTCATCTTGTCAACATATCGCAATAAAAGTCGTCAGAGATGCCAGTATATCGACATGGAGTGGCCTGTCAATCACTCAAAGTGTTGAGTCTCGCCACCCGGTGTGCGCGCCGAGCAGCGATGACCTCAGCGGCGCACCGTTGACGCACGCGTCGCATCCCCTTCCGCAGGCGTGAGCGGGCGCAGCGGCTCGGACGGAAGCGGCGCCACGGTTCGGCGCGGCGTGACGGGAACCGAGGGCGACGGGAACCGAGGGCGACGGGACTCGAGGGTCAGACGGTGCGCAGGATGGCGGCGTCGCCCTGGCCGCCGCCGCCGCAGAGCGCCACGGCGCCGACGCCGCCACCACGACGCTTGAGCTCGTGCAGCAGCGTGAGGGCGAGACGGTTGCCACTCATGCCGATCGGGTGCCCGAGGGCGATCGCCCCACCGTTGACGTTGACGATTTCGTCGCTGATGCCCAGTTCGGCGATCGATGCCAGCCCCACGGCGGCGAACGCCTCGTTGATCTCGAAGAGATCGAGCTCGGCGATGGCGATGCCGGCGCGCTCAGCGGCCTGCATGATGGCCCGGCTGGGCTGATGCAGCAGCGATGCGCTGTCGGGGCCGGCAACCATGCCGTACGACACGAACTCGCCGAGCGGGGCGACGCCGCGGCGTTCGGCTTCGGCGCGCGACATCATCACGACGGCGCTCGCTCCGTCGGAGAGCTGCGAGGCATTGCCGGCGGTGACCGTGCCGTCCTTGTCGAAGGCTGGCCGAAGCGAGCCGAGGCTCTCCATCGTGGTGCCGGGCCGGACCCCTTCGTCGGTCTCGACGAGCATCGGATCGCCCTTGCGCTGCGGCACGGCCACGGGAACGATCTCATTGGCGAGGCGTCCCTCCTTGATGGCGTTGGCGGCACGCTCGTTCGACTTCATCGCCATCTCGTCCTGCTGCTCGCGCGACAGGCTCTCGCCCGACGCGTAGCGATCGGTGCCCAGCCCCATCAGGCAGGAATCGAACGAACACCACAGGCCGTCGGCGATGATCGCATCGCGCAGCTCGGTGTTGCCGTACTTGAAGCCCGACCGCGCCCCGTCGGCGAGGTAGGGAGCGTTCGTCATCGACTCCATGCCGCCCGCCACGACGATGTCGGCATCGCCGGCGGCGATCATCTGGTTGGCCAGGTAGATCGAGTTCAGGCCGGAGAGGCACACCTTGTTGACGTTCACCGACGGAACGCTCATCGGGATGCCGGCCTTGACGGCTGCCTGACGGCTGGGGACCTGGCCCTGTCCGGCCATGAGGACCTGGCCGATGATGACGTGCTGTACCTCATCGGGCGCAACGCCCGCGCGTTCGAGCGCGGCTGCGATGGCGAAGCCGCCGAGGTCGGCAGCCGAGAACGACGAGAGTGCCCCGCTCATCTTTCCGATCGGGGTGCGGGCGCCAGCGACGATGTACGAACCAGATGAAGCCATGTCCAAACGCTACCCCACCGACCACATCCCGAAAAATGTGCGCACGGCGGCCGCCGGTGGTCGGATCCGCGCACATTTCGGGTGGTGGGCACAGGCCGTCGGGCGTCGCTCGGTTCGCTTTGTCGGTGGCGGTTACCGATCAGTAGCGTCCTGCGCATGCAGGAGATCCTCGAGGCCATCCAGTCAGGCGCAAGCGGCGAGGAGATCGCCAACCTGCCCGTTCCCGAGAGCTACCGGGCAGCTTTCGTCCGACGTGAGGACACCACGATGTTCGAGGGCGTCGACTCGTGGGACAAGGACCCCCGCAAGTCCCTCCACGTCGACGAAGTCGCGACCCCCGAGTTGGCGCCCGACGAGGTGTACATCGCCGTGATGGCGTCGAGCATCAACTTCAACACGGTGTGGACGTCGATCTTCGAGCCCCTGCCCACCTTCGGATTTCTCGACAAGATGGGTCGCCAGAACGAGTGGGGCAAGCGCCACGCTCTGCCATACCACGTGGTCGGCTCCGACGCCGCCGCCGTCGTGCTGCGGACTGGCTCCGCGGTGCGCAACTGGAAGCCCGGCGACCGCGTGACGGTCCACTGCAACTACGTCGACGACCAGGACCCGAGCGCCCACAACGACTCGATGCTCGCCACCAACCAGCTCATCTGGGGCTTCGAGACCAACTTCGGCGCCCTGGCCGACCTGGCCGTCGTCAAGGCGAACCAGTTGATGCCCAAGCCCTCCCACCTGTCGTGGGAGGAAGCCGCAGTCAACGGATTGTGCAGCTCGACGTCGTACCGCATGCTGGTCAGTGAGAACGGTGCCCAGATGAAGCAGGGCGACAGCGTGCTGATCTGGGGTGCCACGGGCGGTATCGGCGGCTACGCCGTGCAGTACGTGCTCAACGGTGGCGGCCGCCCGATCGGTGTCGTCTCGTCGCCCGAGCGCGCCGAACTCCTGCACCGGATGGGCTGCGAGGCGGTCATCGACCGGCGCGCCGAGAACTACCAGTTCTGGTCGGACCCCAACACCCAGGACGAATCCGAATGGCGCCGATTCGGCAAGAAGATCCGCGAGCTCAACGACGGCGAGGACGTCGACATCGTGTTCGAGCACCCTGGGCGGTCCACGATGGGTGCGTCGGTGTTCGCTGTGAAGCGCGGCGGGACCGTCGTGACGTGTGCGGCCACCTCGGGCTACATGGTCGAGTTCGACAACCGCCACTTCTGGATGAAGCTGAAGAACCTGATCGGCTCGCACTTCGCCAACTACGCCGAGTCCTACGCGGCCAACAAGCTGCTCGACCAGGGCCGGATCCAGCCGTTGTTGACCGAGACGTACGACCTCGATCATGTCGGTGACGCAGCACTCGCCGTGCACCACAACGAGGCCGAGGGCAAGCTCGGTGTGCTCTGCCTCGCTCCCGCAGAGGGCCTGGGCATCGACGACCCCGAGAAGCGCGAGCGCATCGGCGACGACAAGATCACCGTCTTCCGCTCCGCCTGAGCTGTCCGCCTGCAGCGATCGCAGGCACACTGTCGCGATGAGACCTGCCGCAGTGCTGTGGGACATGGACGGGACGCTCGTCGACACCGAGCCCTATTGGTTCGACATCGAGTTCGAGCTCGTCGCCGAGTTCGGTGGCACCTGGACCGTGGCCGACGCCCAGTCGCTCGTCGGCTTCGATCTCCTCGACTCCGCACATGAGCTTCGTACCCGCGGCGGTGTCGACCTCGATCCGGTCGATGTCGTGGAGCGAATGCTCGACGGCGTGATCCGACGCGTCGCCCAGCAGCTGCCGTGGCGGCCCGGTGCGCCGGAGCTGCTCGCCGAGTGTGTCGCTGCGGGAATTCCCTGCGTGATGGTCACGATGTCGTGGCGTCGCCTTGCCGATGCCGTGATCGCCTCGGCTCCGATGGGTTCGTTCGTGGCGTCGATCAGCGGCGACGAGGTCGTCAACGGCAAGCCCCATCCCGAGCCGTACGTCGCCGCCGCTGCCGCGCTGGGCGTCGACCCGGCTGACTGCGTGGCCATCGAGGACTCTCCGACGGGGGTTGCCTCCGCCCTGGCCGCGGGCTGTGCGACGCTGGGGGTTCCCCATGTCGTCCCTGTCACCGCCGCCCCCGGGCTCACCCTCGTCGACTCACTCGTCGGTCTCGGAGTTGCCGACCTCCGCGAGCTCTGCGCCCGCTGACGACGCCCCCGCCGAACCACCCATCGAGCCCGACGGACCGCCTGGTCGCAACCGTCGAGCGGTCGTGCTGGGAGCGCTCGTCGCTGCGTTGATCGCGGTCGCCGCCGCGGCGGTGTACGTGGCGTCCAACGAGGAGTCACCGCCGCCGAAGCCGGACATCCCGCTGGATGCCTGGGTTCCCTACTGGGCGCTCGACGCGTCACTGCCCGATGCCCGACTTCGGGTGCCGTCGATGCGTGAGGTGTCGCCGTTCTGGTTCAACACCGTCGGTGTCGACAGGATCATCGTGGACCCGAATGCGTCGGCTGAGCTGACGGCGGAGTTCATGGAGACCGTCGGTCGCCTCGACGTCGACGTCGTTCCGTCGATCATCGATGCGTTGCCCGCGGGGGAGATGGCTGCGATCCTCGCCGATCCGGTGACTCGCGCTCGCCACGTCGCCACGATTCGTGCGTTCGCCGCCGACGGTGGCTACGACGGCATCGACATCGACTACGAACAGTTCGCGTTCGCCGACGGACGTGACACCTGGGCGATGACGCGGCCGAACTGGGTGGCGTTCATCGACGAACTGGCCGCCGCACTGCATGCGGACGGCCGCTCGCTCACCGTGAGCATCCCCCCGGTCTACGACGCCGGCCAGACGTCGCAGAGCGGCTACTGGGTGTACGACTACGGCGCGATCGTCGACCACGTCGACCGCATCCGCATCATGACGTACGACTTCTCGGTGGCGCAGCCCGGTCCGATCGCACCGCTCGCCTGGGTGGAGTCGGCGATCACGGGAGCGATCGAGGCGACCGGCTCTCCGGACAAGCTCGTGCTCGGGCTACCTGCCTACGGGCGAAACTGGCCGGTGCGCACAGTGGGTGTCTGTCCGGCCGAGGACGTTCCCGGTCGTACCAGCGTGTCGGCTCGCACGGTCGACGACCTGATCGCGCGTCGTCAGGTCACGCCGATCCCGGTGGAGGAGACCGGTGAGTGGACGTTCGAATACGAACTCGAGGTCAGCGACGGCACGACCACGTGCGTGCAGACGCGCCAGGTCCACTACGTCGACGGAGACGGCATCGCGCTGCGAATGGACCTCGCTCGCCAGTACCGGCTCGACGGCGTGGCGCTGTGGGCGTTCGGTTTCGACGACGCAGCGGTGTGGGAATCGATCCTGCCCACGGTCGCCGATCCCGCCGCGACGTCGGTCACCGACTAGAACGATCCCATGACAGTCGGCGAAGCATGGATCATCGAGGCGGTTCGTTCCCCGCGCGGCATCGGCAAACAGGGCAAGGGCAGCCTGGCTCACCTGCATCCACAGAACATTCTCGGGCAGGTGCTGAACGGGCTGCGTGACCGCGTCGGTTTCGATCCCGTCGACGTCGACGACCTCGTGTGCGGCAACGGGTCGCACGCCGGTGACCACGCACACGACATCGGCCGGATGGCGGTGTTGGAAGCAGGCTGGCCGGTCACCGTCCCCGGCGTCACCCTGAACCGGTTCTGCGGCTCCGGTCAGCAGGCGGTCACCTTTGCGGCGATGGGGGTTGGTGCCGGGCATCAGGATCTCGTGATCGGTGCGGGTGTCGAATCGATGAGCCGGCCGGCGCGCAACGGCACCGACGGATTCCACGCCAACAACGAGCATCTGCTGGCGACTCATCCCCAGGTTCCGCAGGGTCTCTCCGCCGACCTGATCGCCACGCTTGACGGCTACACCCGGGTGGACGTCGACGCACTCGGTCTGGAGAGCCAGCATCGGGCCGCCGCCGCGATCGCCGAGAGGCGATTCGACCGGAGTCTGATCACGATCCGCAACGACGACGGCAGCGTGGCACTCGACCACGAGGAGTACCCCCGTCCGGAGACGACGGCGGAGGGCCTCGCGGCGCTCCACCCGAGCTTCACGAAGTTCGTCGACTTCAAGTTCGAGCAGAGCGAACTCACGATGGCCGAGTTGATGGCCCAGAAGTATCCGGGCGTGGAACTCCACAACGTCCATCACGCCGGGAACAGTTCCGGTGTGGTCGACGGCGCCGGCGCCGTGCTCGTGTCGTCTCCCGACTACGCGAGGGCGCACGGGCTGACGCCGCGGGCGCGTATCGTGATGTCGGCAGTCGCCGCCGACGAGCCGTTGATCATGCTCACCGCTCCCGGGCCGGCCGCCAACAAGTGCCTCTCTCGGGCCGGGATGACCGTCGGCGACGTCGATCTGTTCGAGGTGAACGAGGCCTTCGCATCGGTGGTGCTGAGGTTCTTGCGTGACACGGGCGCCGACCCCTTGAAGGTAAACGTCAACGGCGGGGCGATCGCTCTCGGTCACCCCATCGGTGCCACCGGTACGATGCTGATCGGCACGTTGCTCGACGAACTCGAACGCAGCGACCTCCAGACGGGCCTCGTCGCGATGTGCACCGGCGGCGGTATGGGCACCGCCACCATCATCGAACGGATGTGACGCTCGCCAGCGAGGTCTGATGTGACGAACCTGTACGACGACGGCGAGCCGACCGACGCCACCGCCTCCGTGCCGTCCGACAGCACGTACGTTGCGGTGACGTTCGACCGATGCGATCACATCGTCGGTCCCTTCTATCACGGCACGAAGAACGCCTTGGAGGTCGGCGACCAGCTCGTTGCCGGCCACGGGTCGAACTTCCACGACGGCCGAACCTCCAACAACATCTACTTCTCGGCGATTCTCGAAACGGCCGTGTGGGGCGCCGAGCTCGCCACGGCGCTCGCAGGAAGCAACAAGCGCGGCCACGTCTACATCGTCGAGCCCACCGGGCCGTTCGAGGACGATCCCAACGTCACGAACAAGAAGTTCCCCGGCAACATCACACAGTCCTACCGCACTCGTGATCCGTTGCGGATCGTCGGGGAGATCACCGCGTGGCAGGGCCATCCGCCCGACGTGCTGAACTCCATGCTCGACAACATCGCGCGACTCCGCGAGCAGGGCCTCGACGTCATCGAGGACTGAGCGTGTGAGAACTTCGGACACCAGAGAGCGGTTCCCGTAGCGACCCCGCAGAGCGGAGTACTTGCCGACCCACACGCTGAACTCGCGGCGCGAGGCTGGGCGTATCCGTGAAACCTGGCGGCCGCGAAGGGTAGGGACCGGGCCAGTGGGTACCAGGTGGATCATGGTGAGCGAACGCAGACCACGCCGCTGTCAACGATGACGCTCGATGTGGGTTTGCTGACGGTCGGGGCGCTCGGCGTCGTGGCGGTGTTGGCATCACGTGGTCTTCGTCACTGGCCGATCAGCGAACCGCTCGTCGCCATGCTGCTGGGCGTCGCCCTCGGTCCGCGAGTGCTCGATGTTGCGGACTTCGGCACCCACGGGCTGGTGCTGCTGCACCGGGTCAGCGAGGTGATCATCGCAATCGCCCTGATGGCGGTCGCTCTGAGGTTCCCGTGGGCGACGTTCTGGGAGCTGCGACGCCCGGTGACGTGGCTGCTGTCCGTCGGCATGCTCGGCATGGCAGCGACCGTGGCGGGACTGGCGTGGGCCATCTTGGGCGTTGGGTTCGGCATCGCCGTGCTGCTGGGCGGTGCGCTCGCCCCGACCGATCCGGTGTTGTCGTCAAGTGTCGTCGCGGGCCGACCGGCCGAAGACGCGCTCCCCGAACGGCTTCGCGCGCTGCTGTCGGAGGAGTCGGGCTTCAATGACGGCCTGGCACTACCGCTCGTGATCATGGGGATCGTCGTGCTGCGCGACCTCGGACCTTGGCAGTTCGTGCTCGACGGCGTGATTGCGGTACTGCTCGCCGTGGTGCTGGGTGCGGGCATCGGTTACCTCGCGGGGTGGGGGTTCCGGTCTCTCACGGGCGACCACGACATCGAGCACTCCGCCTTCTTCATCTTTCCGCTGGTGCTCGCCCTGGCGGTGATCGGCGTAGTGAATCTGGTGGGCGGCGACGGCATCCTGGCCGTCTTCGTGGCCGGCCTTGCCTACAACCAACAGGTGGGCCAGCACGTGTACTCCGACGAACGGGCGGTCGAGGAGGGAATCAATCGCGTGTTGGTGCTGCCCGTGTTCGTCCTCTTCGGTACCGTCCTGCCGTGGTCGGATTGGGGCCGTCTCGGCTGGCCGGTCGTCGCGTTCGCCGTCGCCGTGCTGCTCTTGCGTCGGTTGCCGGTCGTGTTCGCGCTGAGCTCGCGGCTGTCGTTCGGATGGCGAGAGACGCTGTTCTACGGGTGGTTCGGTCCCATGGGCGTGGCAGCGATGTTTTTCATCACCCTGGCGCTCGAGGAGGGCGTGGTCAACGATGCCGCCTGGCCCTCCGTGGCATTGGTCGTGGCCGGCAGCACCATCGCTCACGGTGTCACCGCGGCCCCGGCCCGGGAGCTGTACCAGCGGTCGAGCGCACCGGCGGGCTGATGCCTGTCGGTCGGGATGTCGGCGAGCTCTCCCTGGACGCCCGTCGTCAGCTGTACTGATCGAGGATGGTCGACTCGGTCACGCGGCTGAGCGTCTCGCGAATCGCCCGTGCGGTCTGCTCGTCGACACCGTCGACCGACATCAGATCGTCGACCGTGGCGCGCTGCAGCTTGGCGAGACCGCCGAAGTGGTTGGCCACGGCAATCGCAGTTGCCGACGGCAAGCGGCTGACGCGATGCAGCAGCCGCATTCCCTTCGGTGCCACCTCCTGGGTGAGGTCGGTCGAATCACGACCGGGCGACAGGGCATCGGCGGTGAGACGCAGGTTCGACACCTCGTCGTCGGACAACTGCGACATGCCCTCGAGCGTGTCGGCGACGGTACGACCGGCGGGCAGGTAGTCGGCGACGACCAGGTCCAGTTCGTCGTCGATCTCGCCGTACAGCTCGTCGAGCTGCAGCCGCAACAGGCGAGCATCGATGCCGAGTTCGATGATCATCGTCTCGATCTCCTCCGCGATGCGGTGGACCATCTCGCCGCGCTGGATGACCGCAACGACGTCGCGCAGCGTCACGACGTCTTCGACCTCGACCGCGGTGAGGTTGGTGATGGCGTCGTCGAGGCGCACCTTGTAGCGCTCGAGGGTCTGGAGGGCCTGGTTGGCGCGATCGAGGAGATGGCCGACCTCTTGGAGTTGACGCTTGCTCCCACCGGCGTAGACGTTGATGACCCCCATCTCCTCGCTCGCCGACACCACGGGGACATCGAGCGAACGGGCGACGCGCTCGGCGGTGCGGTGGCGTGTGCCGGTCTCGCTCGTCGGGACCGACGGATCGGGCACCAGGTGTACGTTCGCCCGGGCGATGCGTCCACCATCGGTGGACAGGATGATCGCACCGTCCATCTTCGCGAGCTCCGACAGGCGTTGCGGGCTGTACGGGGCATCGACGAGGAACCCACCGGAACAGATCGACAGCACATCGGCATCGTCGCTGAGCACGAGCAGCGCACCGGCCTTCGAGCGCACCACACGGTCGATGCCGTCGCGAAGCGGCGTGCCGGGAGCGACACGGGCAAGCGCATCGCGCATTGCCTCGTTGACGCCGCCGTACCGGGAGTTCATGTTCTGATCCTAGATGAGCAACGCCCGGTTCGTTCGAGGCCCGCAGGCTCAGACCGCCGAACGCAGCCCGCTCGGCGCCGTGTGGGCGCCCAGCCCCGCCGCGGCGATCGCCTCGGAGAGCGTGGCGGCACGGATCACCTCGATGGGGGCGTCGGAGTCCGGTGAATTCGATGGTGCCACCACGCGACGGAACCCCAGTCGGGCGGCCTCGGTGAAGCGACGTTGGGCCTGGCCGACCTGACGGAGTTCACCGCCGAGCCCCACCTCTCCGAACATCGCGAGATCCGACGGCAGGGGCTGATCGCGGATTGCGCTGACGACGGCGAGGCACACGCCGAGGTCGAGTCCCGGCTCGGAGAGCTTCACGCCCCCTGCCGTCGAGGAGTACACGTCGTGATCGCCGACCTGGACACGAGACCGGCGACCCAACACCGCCATGAGCATCGACAGCCGTGCACCGTCGAGGCCGAGTGCGCTGCGCCGCGGCGGCACGCCGGGAACGCTCGGACTGGCGAGCGCTTGAACCTCGACCACGATCGGACGTTGGCCCTCCATGGTGGGGACCACCGCCGAGCCGGGCACGCCCGTGCGGCGGTCGGCGAGGAACAGCGACGACGCATCGGGCACGGCAAGCAGACCGGTGGTGGCCATCTCGAACAGTCCGAGTTCGTTGGTGGGCCCGAAGCGATGCTTCGAGGCGCGCAACAGACGCAGCGCATGGTGGCGGTCGCCTTCGAACTGCAGCACCGTGTCGACGACATGTTCGAGCACGCGCGGTCCAGCGAGGCCGCCGTCCTTGGTGACGTGGCCGACGAGCACGATCGAGACGTCACGCTCCTTGGCTTCGTTGACCAGCCGCTGAGCGCAGCCTCGTACCTGACCGACACTGCCGGGCAGTGATCCGAGGCCGGGATCGGACACCGTCTGGATCGAGTCGATGACCACCAGCTCCGGACGGATCCGGTCGATCGCCTCCAGCACGTGCGGCAACGAGGTCTCGGCGTGGAGCCACAGGTCGTCGCGGGTGGCGCCGAGGCGTTCGGCGCGGCGCTTCACCTGCTGGGCGCTCTCCTCCGCGGTGACGTACAGGGTGGGCCCCGTCCAGCCACCGAGGAGCTGGAGGAGCAGCGTGCTCTTGCCGATGCCGGGTTCGCCGCCCAAGAGCGTGACCGAGCCGGCGACGAGGCCGCCGCCGAGTACCCGATCCAGCTCGGCGATCCTGGTGGGCACCGGGTCGCCGTGCTCGGTGCCGACATCGCCGATGCGTGTCGGACCGGGCCGGGACGACGCTGCGACGGGCTCGTCCGCCGTCCCGGCCACTTCGACGTCCTCGACGAGGGTGTTCCAGTCGCCGCAGCCGGCGCACCGTCCCGCCCATTTCGGGTGCGAGGTGCCGCACTCGCTGCACACGTGGACCAATTTCGCTCGACTCGATGCCATGGCATCCATCATGACCGAGGGCTGTCGCAGAGTTGCGTTACGCCGGGGGTCTGACCCCTGGCGTAACGGTCAGTCGAAGGAGATGACCTTGCCGCGGTTGATGCTCACCCAGTCGCGGGCGGAGAGGTAGGGGCGCAGGCGATCGGCGATCACCTCGCCGTAGGCGTGGTTCTTGGGGCGCTGGAGTTCGAACAGGTAGGGGAACTCGAGCCAAGCGGTGGTCGCATCCCACAACCGCAGTGCCGCGGCACCCGTCGGCGGATCGAGCACGACGGGTCCGAACAGGCACTCGGGCTCACCGCTCGACGTCGTGAACTCGGGGAAGAACAGCGTCGGCACCCCGTAGCCTCCGGCGGCGACGACCCGGTCGTGCTCCGACCGCACCTCGTCGTGGGTGCTCGGATCGTCGATCGCCTCGTCGACGACGGCAGGGTCGAGACCGATCTCCTCGAGCAGATGGCGCGCCACGTCCGGGTCGTGTGGTCGATGGCCTTCCTCGTGCAGCGCACGACCTGCACGTTCGTACCAGCGGTCGAGGTCGTCCATGCTCGATCGGCGCAACAACGCACCGATCCGCATCATCGACCAGCCGTACGACCACTCCCGCTCCCAGGGGTGCTTCTTGCCCTCGACACGGTTGATCTCCTCGAGGCTGAAGAACTTCCAGCGGACGTCGATGCCGTTCTGGCGACGCACGTCGCGCATCCACTTCGACGTCTGATAGGCGAACGGACACATCACATCGAAGTGGAAGTCGACTCGGGTCGGTGCTTCGGGCATGTCCAAGGCTGCCACAACCGGCGTTCAGCTCGTGGGCCCGGAGGTACGTTTCGGGCGTGCGCGGCGTGAGCGTCGGCGGGTGCGTTGCCAGCGTGCCCACAGGACGTAGCCGATGAACAGCGTCATGAACGTCACCCACGCCACCAGGGCGACCAGTGCGATCACCGAGAGGGGGCGAGCCCACCAGCGGTCGTCGCCCGGCGACTGGATCGACACCGCTCGCCAGTCGAGGATCGTCCCGTCCATCGGGACCCGCCACTCGAGAACGTTGTCGCCGAGCTGGGTGCCGTTGGTCTCGGCGCTGTCGATCTGGCCCGGGAGTTCGGCGCGGATGACGGCATTGATCGACGACTCCGGAGTCGCACCGCTCGCGGCGATCTGGTCGGCGAACGGGACCGATCCGACGGCGGCGATCAGATCCTCGTCGGCGAAGCTCTCGAAACCGTCCGGGAGCCCGAGGAGCCCGGTCAGCCGGGTCGTGGTGTCCTCGCCGCTCGTGTTGCGAGTCATCGCCATCTGGTTGAACGGCGGCCCCAGACTGTTCAACAGGTTCGTCGCCTCGGCATCGGACGTGAACCGGTGGCTCAACGTGATCGTGAGACCGCCGTCGGGAAGGGCGGTGGGCCCGTCGATCGTCCAACCGGCGGCGACGATGTCGTCGGTGGCGAGTTCCTCAGAGAGCGTCGGCACGGCGGCCACCACCTCAGCATCGGCCGTGGCGACCATCGTGATCGTGCCGGTGCCGTCCGGCTCGACGACCATGTCGACGCTGAGGTCGACACGGCAGCCGGCGAGCGCAGCGGCGCACACGCACAGGGCCAGGATGCGACGGATCACGGTGACGAGTATGGCCCACGTTGCGTCGGGAGGACGGGCTCCTCCCGAACGCTGCGTGGTGTGGACGGCCGGATCGCCGGCGTCGCTGTGCTCAGCTCAGTTCGGGCGGAGGCAGCTCGCCTTCGGAGCCGGCCGGCGGGCTCGGCTTCTCGGTTGCCGTCGTGGCCAGTTCGACCGATGACGGCGGCACGAAGCCTTCGACCGACGTGAACACGAACCGCTTGCGGCCCGGGTTCTCCGGGTCGTCCTCGGTGTCGACGACGATGATCTCGCCGGCGGAGAACTCCTTGTACAGGATCTTCTCCGACAACGCATCCTCGATGTGGCGCTGGATCGCCCGACGCATCGGACGGGCGCCGAGCTGCGGGTCGTAGCCGAGTTCGGCGAGCAGTTCCTTGGCAGACTGCGTGATCTCGATGCCGAGGCCCTGGCCTTCGAGCTGGCCGACGAGCCGCTTCGTGAGCAGGTCGACGGTCTGCAGCACCTCGTCGCGCGACAGCTCGTGGAAGACGATCGTCTCGTCGATGCGGTTGAGGAACTCCGGTCGGAAGTGGTTCTTCAGCGACTCGTTGACCTTTTCCTTCATGCGCTCGTAGCTCATGGCGGTGTCGTCGCTGGTGAAGCCGACGTTGGCCTTGCGCAGATCCTGCGTGCCCAGGTTGGACGTCATGATCAGCACCGTGTTGCGGAAGTCGACCGAGCGGCCCTGGCTGTCGGTGAGACGGCCCTCTTCCAGGATCTGGAGCAGCGTGTTGAACACATCGGGGTGGGCCTTCTCGATCTCGTCGAACAGCACCACCGAGAACGGCTTGCGCCGAACGGCCTCGGTGAGCTGGCCGCCCTCTTCGTAGCCGACGTAGCCGGGAGGCGACCCGACGAGGCGGCTGACCGTGTGCTTCTCCATGTACTCGGACATGTCGAGCGTGATCAGTGCCGAGTCGTCACCGAACAGGAACTCGGTGAGCGTCTTGGCGAGTTCGGTCTTGCCGACACCGGTGGGGCCGAGGAAGATGAACGAACCCGACGGACGCTTGGGATCCTTCAAGCCCGCCCGGGTACGACGGATCGACTGCGACACCGCAGCGACTGCCTGCTCCTGGCCGATGATCCGCTTGTGGATGTTCTCCTCCATCTTGAGGAGACGCTCGGTCTCCTCCTCGGTGAGCTTGTAGACGGGGATCCCGGTCCACAGCGACAGCACCTCGGCGACGGCTTCCTCGTCGACTTCGTCGAAGAGATCGACGCCTTCGGCCTTGACCTCGGTCTCCTTCTGGGCCTTCTCCTCGAGCAGCGACTTCTCCTGGTCGCGCAGGCGACCCGCTTCCTCGAACTGCTGGTCTTCGACGGCGCGCTTCTTGGCCTCCTGCACGTCGTTGAGCTTCTGTTCGATCTCACGCAGGTCGGGCGGCGTCGCCATGCGCTTGATGCGCAGGCGCGAACCGGCCTCGTCGATCAGGTCGATCGCCTTGTCGGGCAGGTGCCGGTCGGAGATGTACCGGTCGGCGAGGTTGGCCGCAGCGACGAGCGCCTGGTCGGTGATCGTGACGCGGTGGTGGGCCTCGTACTGGTCGCGGATGCCCTTCAGGATCTCGATCGTGTGGGCCAGCGTGGGCTCTTCGACCTTGACCGGCTGGAAGCGACGCTCGAGGGCAGCGTCCTTCTCGACGTGCTTGCGGTACTCGTCGATCGTGGTGGCGCCGATGGTCTGCAGCTCGCCACGGGCGAGCATCGGCTTGAGGATCGACGCCGCGTCGATCGCGCCTTCGGCGGCGCCGGCACCGACGAGGGTGTGGATCTCGTCGATGAACAGCAGGATGTCGCCGCGGGTCTTGATCTCCTTGAGCACCTTCTTCAGGCGCTCCTCGAAGTCACCCCGATAGCGGGAGCCGGCGACGAGCGCACCGAGGTCGAGCGTGTAGAGCTGCTTGTCGGTGAGCGTGTCGGGCACGTCGTTGTTGACGATTTTCTGGGCGAGGCCCTCGACGATCGCAGTCTTGCCGACGCCCGGTTCGCCGATCAGCACCGGGTTGTTCTTGGTACGCCTCGACAGGATCTGCATGACCCGCTCGAGTTCACTGGTGCGCCCGATGACGGGATCCAGCTGGCCCTCGCGTGCCGCCTGGGTGAGGTTGCGGCCGAACTGGTCGAGGATCTGGCTGTTACCACCCTTCTCGTCGTCGCCCTTGCTGGCGCCGACACCGGCGGCTGCGGGTGTCTGCTCGCTGCGGCCGCCACCGGTGGAACCCGATGGGCCCTGGTAGCCGGACAGCAGCTGGATGACCTGTTGGCGCACGCGCGACAGGTCGGCGCCGAGCTTGACGAGCACCTGTGCGGCGACGCCTTCGCCTTCGCGGATCAGGCCGAGGAGGATGTGCTCGGTGCCGATGTAGTTGTGGCCGAGCTGGAGCGCTTCACGCAGGGAGAGCTCGAGCACCTTCTTCGCACGCGGCGTGAAGGGGATGTGGCCGGACGGCGACGAGCCGCCCTGGCCGATGATCTCCTCGACCTGGCTGCGCACCGCCTCGAGCGAGATGCCGAGGCTCTCGAGGGCCTTGGCGGCGACGCCTTCGCCCTCGTGGATCAAGCCCAGGAGGATGTGCTCGGTGCCGATGTAGCTGTGATTGAGGAGGCGAGCCTCCTCCTGTGCGAGGACGACGACTCGACGAGCCCGGTCTGTGAAACGTTCGAACATGGAGTGCCCTTTCCACGAAGTGGGATTCCGTGTAGCAACCCTACCGGCACGGGTCCGTTACCACGGGCCGGGCTCGCGTGACAAAAAGATCAGACGCCCCGGGAATATGGCACTGCGCACGTCCGCACAGCGACGCCCGAGCCGGTGACGCGGTGCCTGGCACCGCCATGACCGGTCATCGCGTCGGGCGGACTCCCTGGGCGTCGGGCAACGACCAGAGCAAGGCCTCGACGAGGAGTTTCTCGTTGGGATTGCGGTCGAGCATCTCCATCGTGCGATGGATGCGGTGCACCGCTGCAGCGCACCCGTCGACGTCGGTGGTGCCGCCGCTGACCGCCGTGTCGCGATAGGTCGCCGCCATGGCTGCGAGACCACTGCGCAGCTCGTCGGTGCGGTAGCGACGCACCTCCCGACGATGGCGCTCGTCGAGTTGCTTCTTGCCGCTGCCGCGTTCGCCGTGCGCTTTGATGCGTTCGTCGAGTTCGGCCACCTCGGCGGCGTGGCGGGCGGTCAACGGTTCCGAGGCTGCGTCGATCAACCCGAGCAGCCGCTCGGCCGTACGCATCGCCACCACGCCGGTGCCGTCGAGCACGTGTGGTGCTTCGGCGAACGCGGCGCGTCGTTCGGCGAGTGCAGGATCGGTGGCGAGCACCCGCGCGCGCTCGAGATCGCCGTGTGAGGCGCGCGCTGCTCCGGTCGCAGCAGCGGGGGCCACTCCTTCGGCGACGAGTTGGGCGGCGACGACGTCGGCGCCGATCGCGCGGAAGTCGACTCGTGCACATCGTGAGGAGATCGTGATCAGGTCGTGCGGTACGAAGTCGGCGAGGATCAAGAAGGTGACCGACTCCGGTGGCTCCTCGATCACCTTGAGCAGCCGCCCGGCCCCTTCTGGTGCGAGCAGGTGGAACTCGTCGAGGATCATCACTTTCGACGTCCCCTCCGACGGCGTGAGCGACGCCTCGTGGAGGATCGCCCGCGCCTGGTCGGCATCGATCCTCGGTCCTGTCCGGCGGACCTCGCGAACGTCCGGATGCTCGCCGCGCAATATCAGCGACGCGTCGCGCTGATCGGCGTCCTCGGAACCGGTGAGCAACCGCACCGCGAAGGCGCGGGCGGCCTGCAGCTTCGTCGAACCGGCGGGACCGGCGAACAGGTAGGCGTGCACCGGCCCATGGTCGGCGGCGGTGCGCAGACGTTGCACGGCGTCGGGCTGACCGATCACGTCGTCCCAGATCGTCCCCGGCCGGGTGTTCGTCGCCAGGCCGCCGCCTGCAACGCCGGTCGAAGGCAGTTCGTCGCTCACAGGGCACCTCTGCCGTCGAGTGCACGCCGGATGTCCTTGGAGACCCGCTCGACCGAGCCGACGGCCTGGACGGTGATCCAGCGGTCGGGGTCGGCGGCCGCCATCTCCCGGAACCCTGCCAGCACGCGGGCGTGGAACGCCTCGCCGGCGGCCTCGAACCGGTCGAGATCGCGTCGGCTCATCCGTTCGGCGATCACGTCATCGGGCGTGTCGAGGAAGACCACGGTGGTGGGCCACACGCCGCCCGTACCCCATTCGTTGAGGTGACGGATCTCGTCGACGTCGAGCTCGCGCCCGTATCCCTGATAGGCGAGCGACGAGTACACCGAGCGGTCGCTGACGACCGTTCGACCAGCGTCGAGCGCCGGCAGGACGACCTCGGCGATGTGCTGGGCGCGGTCGGCCGCGGTGATCAACGCTTCGGCGCGGGCGTGCAGGTTGCGGATGGTCGTGTCGTGCAGCAGCGTGCGCAGTCGGGCGCCGATCTCGGTGCCGCCGGTCTCACGTGTCAGCACCGCTCCGATCGAGGTGGCGAGGCGCGCGGCCTGCGTCGACTTGCCGCACCCTTCGGCTCCCTCGAAGGCGATGTACGGCGAGCGTTCCTTCACGATCGGCGAGCGTACCGAGTCGGCCGACCCGCAGCGGCGAGCACATACCCCGCGGGGGATGGGACGAAAGGCCGTGTTCGCCAGGCCGAGCGTTGCGTACGGTCGAGATTGACGGCGGCCGCAACGTTGTGGCCTGCAGGATTGGAGCGTTCGGAAATGACTGCACAGCAGCGACTCGTGATCCTCGGAGCGGGGACGGGGGGCACCCTCGCCGCCAACCGGTTGCGCAAGAAGTTCAAGGAGGATCGCCTCCGCATCGACATCGTCGACCAGGACAACCGCCACGTGTACCAGCCGGGCCTGTTGTTCGTGCCGTTCGGTCTGGCCGAGCCCGACGAGATCGTCCGCAAGCGTGACCGGCAACTGAAGAAGGGCATCCACTACCACCAGTGCCCGATCGACTCGGTCGACATCGAGGCCAACACGGTCGCACTGCAGAACGGCACCGAACTCTCCTACGACGTCCTCCTGGTCGCCACCGGAGCGGTCCTGCTGCCCGATGAGACCGAAGGCCTCACCGGGCCGGGCTGGCACGAGAAGGTGCACACCTTCTACGACATGGAGGGTGCCACTGCGCTGGCCGACGCATTGGCCGACTTCGAAGCGGGCCACCTCGTGATCAACGTGGTCGACATGCCGATCAAGTGCCCGGTCGCTCCCCTCGAGTTCGCGTTCCTCGCCGACTGGTACTTCACCGACAAGGGGGTGCGCGACGACGTCCGCATCACCTACGTCACGCCGCTCGACGGCGCATTCACCAAGCCGACGGCGTCGGCGACGCTGGGATCATTGCTCGACGACAAACACGTCGAGCTGATCACGGAGTTCAACACCGGCGAGGTCGACGGCGAGGCCGGCAAACTGGTCAGCTTCGACGGCCGTGAGGTCGACTTCGACCTCGCCGTCGTGATCCCGCTGCACGGGGGCGCCGCCTACGTCGAGAACTCGCCCGGTCTCGGCGACGAACTCGGGTTCATCCCCACCGACAACGCCACGCTGCAGTCGACGGTCAAGCCGAACGTCTTCGTCGTCGGTGACGCAGCCGACCTCCCGGCGTCGAAGGCCGGCTCGGTGACCCACTTCGAGGGTGAGGTGCTGGTCGAGAACATGGAGGCCTTCCTCGAGGGACAGCCGATCGGCCATGCCTACGACGGTCACGCCAACTGCTTCATCGAAACCGGCTTCTCCAAGGCGTTGCTGATCGATTTCAACTATGAGAGCGAACCGGTCGGCGGTCACTACCCCGGCCCGGTCGGGCTCCCCCTCCTGAAGGAGTCGCGGGCCAACCACCTCGGAAAGTTGATGTTCCAGTCCTTCTACTGGCACGGCTTGCTGCCCGGGCGTGACATCCCGGGCATCGGCCCCGACATGCCCTCGTTCGGCAAGAAGCGGCCCGTTGCGGGCTGACACGAAAGGATCCAGACCCATGCCTACCAAGACACTCGCCGGCACGCCCGTGGAGGTGAACGACGAGGGGTTCTTCGTCGACGCCGACCAGTGGACGAAGGAAATGGCGCCCGAGATCGCCGCCGACGTCGGCGTGCCCACCCCGCTGACCGACCGTCACTGGGAGGTGATCGACCTGATGCGCAAGGAGTACTTCGACAAGGGCACTGGGCCGACGGTGCGCAAGATCAGCAAGCTCTCCGACGTGACGACCAAAGAACTCTTCGTGCTCTTCCCGAAGGGTCCCGCCAAGCTCGCCGCGATGGTGGCGGGCATCCCCAAGCCGAAGGGCTGCATCTGACATGACCGACACCTCTGCACTCCCCGGGTCACTCACCGACTCACTGCCCGAGGCCCCGATCAAGGCGGCGATCGAGAAGGTCTCGATCATCGTGTCGAAAGGGTCGCTCGAGGGCATCTACCCCGCTTTGATCATGGCCAACGGTGCTCGCAACGAAGGCATCGAGGCGAACCTCTTCTTCACGTTCTTCGGCATGGACGCCGTGCACAAGGAGCGCCACGACCACATCAAGGTGGCCACCGTCGGCAACCCCGGCCTGCACGTGCCCACCATGCTCGGCGGCATCCCCGGTGCCTCGGCGCTGATGACCAAGTACATGGAGAAGCAGATCGAGAAGCTCGACTTCCCCGGCATCGCCGAGTTCGTCGAGATGATCCACGACACCGGCGCCGGCCTCTATGCGTGCCTCGCGTCCGTCGAACTGTTCGGCATGGAACGCGAGGACCTGATCGACGAACTCGACGACATCATCACCGTCGGCGAGTTCTTCGACATGTCCGCGGGCGGCCAGATCATCTTCACCTGACGCCGACCCACGCGATCCGGGGTCAGGTCGGCGCGACGTCGAACGTGCCGATCATGCCGAGTTCGGTGTGCGGCTTTCCGGACTCCGGATCGACGAGGATGCACTGGTAGGTGTACACGCCGGGGGACGTGAACGTCATCGTGGCGCCGCCGGAGTCGCCGGGGTTGGTCGCCGCCACCTCACCGATGGGTTCGCCGTCGGGGTCGAGCACCTCGAATTCGTGTGGCTGGTCGCCCGTGTTCTCCATCACGAAGCGGATGGTGTCGCCGTCTGCGATCCCGGCCAGATCGAGATTTTCGTACTCGAAGTCGACGGCCTCGAAGCCGATCTGGCGGTCGGGTTCGTCCTGTGCGGTGCCCCCTTCGCCGGTGACGGTGAATGCCGATTCGAAGCCGTCTCCGGACTGGCCGGGCTTACAGCGGACCAGGTAGTCGCCGGCGACGAGATCGACGGTGAGCGTGCGCGAGGTGCCGGTGGTGACGTTCTCGACCTCGCCGAGCGTGTCGCCGTTCGCCTTGAGCACGTACAGCTCGTTCACCTGGTCGCTCTCGTTGACGAACTCGAAGCCGACCTTGCCGGCGTCGACGATGTCGCGCTCGATGGTGCAGGCATCGTCCGTCCCGGTCACCCCGACCGTGGAGTCGGCCGACTCGGTCGAACAGGCCGACAGCGCCAACAGCGCGGCGATGGGGGCGACCAGCAGTAGTCGACGTGATGACATGGGTCCTCCAGGGGGTGACGGGCTGCGTGGGGCCGGGACGGTTCAGCGGGCGGGCTCGCCGACGGGTACGTCGGCGCCGGCGGTGCGCTCGCGAGCGGCGACGCCGGGCGACGCCGGACGCAGGAACAAGACCATCGTCGGAACCAGATAGCCGAGGTAGACCACGATCTCGAGCACGGTCATCTGCGGACCCAGGTTGAAGATGCCCTTCAGCAGTGCCCCGTACCAGCTGGTGATCTGCCAACCGTCGATGTCCCAGGCCAGGCTGTCGATGCCGGGCAGGATGCCCGCCTCCTGCAGGTCGTGGACGCCGTAGGCCAGCACGCCGGCCGCGATCACGATCAGTGCCGCACCGGTGATCTTGAAGAAGACGGCGAGGTTCATCGAGACCACGCCGCGGTACAGCAGCACGCCGACGACCACCGCCGACACGATCCCGAGCAGGGCTCCGAGAGCGGGCCCGGCACCGGCGCCCTGCGCCTGGAACGTCGGATAGAGGAAGAGCGCCGTCTCGAGGCCCTCACGGCCGACGGCGAGCAGGGCGGCGGTGAACACGCCGATCGTGCCGATCTCGATCGCCGCCGACATCTTGTCCTGCAACTCGCCCTTGAGTGTCCGAGACGCGCGCTTCATCCAGAAGACCATCCACGTGACGAACACCACGGCGACGATCGACAGGATGCCGCCGAAAGCCTCCTGGGCTTCGAAGCTCATCGACGCCGAGGTGTAGTGCAGCAGTGCGCCGAATCCGAACGACGCGATCACCGCGACCGTTACGCCGGCCCACAGCGCAGGGATGCGGTCGCGATGGCCGGTGCGGACCATGAACGACATCAGGATGCTGACCACCAGCGCCGCCTCGAGGCCCTCGCGGAGACCGGTGAGGAATGTCTGCAGCACGTTGTCCTCCGGGTTCTGACAGTGGACCCCTGTCCACACTTCGGCGACGTCGAAGTTAGGTCAACCTAACAAGCATCTCGGAACGCTGCAACCCGCGCCGTCGTGCCTCCGCGAACACGCGGCAGCTCGACGTGGCCGGCGGCTCAGGCGTCGTTCAGATCCGTGATGACCGGCGTGGCCTTCGGTGCCGGCGCAGCGGACTTCTCGGTGGCGGTCTTCTTGGTGGCGGCCGTCTTCCGGGCAGGCGCCTTCTTCCGCGCCGCCGCCTTCTTCTTGGCGGGTCGCTTCTTGGCCGGCTTCTTCGATGGCCCGCCCTTGGCGATGATCGCCTCACGGCGGATCGCCAGCAGCTCGTAGGCGCGTTCGGGTGCCATCTCCTCGAGCCGGTCGCCCTTGCCGAGCGATGCATTCGTCTCGCCGTCGGTGACGTAGACGCCGAACTTGCCGTCCTTGGCAACCACCGGCCGTTCGCTCACCGGGTCGGTCCCGAACTCGCGCAGCGGCCCCTTGGCCGCCATGTTCGCGCCCCCGCGCTTGTACACCTTCGGCTCGCTGAAGATCTTCAGCGCGTCGTCGAGGGTGATCTGCAGCAGCTGGTCCTCGGAGTCGATGTTGCGGTAGTCCTTCTCCTTCTGCACGTACGGGCCGTACCGGCCGTTGTTCGCGTAGATCGGGACACCGTCGGCAGGATCGTCGCCGAGATGGCGCGGGAGCTGGAGCAGCGCCTCGGCCTCGTCCATCGTGATGCGTTCGAGCACCATCGTCTTGAACAGGCTCGACATCTTCGGCTTCTCCAACCCCGGCGGCGGGTCGTCGTGGTCGCCCCACTGCACGTAGGGGCCGTAGCGACCGTTCTTCGCATAGACCGGATAGCCATCGAGTTCACCGATCGGTTCGTCGGACTTCGGCGCCGCCAGCAGTTCGATCGCCTTGTCGACCGTCAACTCGTCCGGCGCCAGGTCGTCGGGCACGCTGGCGGTGTCGTCGCCGCGCTTCACGTACGGTCCGTACTTGCCGGGTTTGACGACGATGAGGTTGCCGTCGGCGTCGGGCCCGAGCGGGAACGTGTTGATCTCGGCCGCGTCGATCTCGTCGAGGTTCTCCTCGACCAGCCGCTTGAGGCCGAGCAGCGCGTCGTCGCCGAAGCCAGCCTCGGCGGAGATCGGCTCGGTGTCGCCGTCGCCGGTGTCGCCGAAGTAGAAGCGCTTGAGCCACTTCTCCTTGGCGCGGCGACCGTTGGCGATCTCGTCGAGGTCGGCGTCGATCGAGGCGGTGAAGTCGTAGTCGACCAGGGCGTCGAAGTGCTCCTCCAGCAGACGGATCACGGCGAAGGCGGTCCATGTCGGCACGAGCGCCTGGCCCTTCTTCCACACGTAGCCGCGGTCCTGGATGGTCTGGATGATCGACGCCCACGTGGACGGTCGGCCGATGCCCAACTCCTCGAGCCGCTTCACGAGCGACGCCTCGGTGTAGCGCGCCGGCGGGGACGTGCTGTGACCGTTGGGCTCGATCGAAGCGATCGGTACCTCGTCGCCCTGCGTCAGCGGCGGGAGCAGCGCCTCGTTCTCGGCGTCGTCGTCGCCGGTCTCTTCCCTGGAGGCGACGTAGACCGCGCGGTAGCCGGGGAACGTGATGGTGGTGCCGGACGCCGCGAACTCGCAGTCGGTCAGTTCCCCGGTGGTGCGGTCGGTGGCATTCGCAGCGAGCCGCACGCTGACGGTCACGCCGGTGGCGTCGGCCATCTGCGACGCGAGCGTGCGCTGCCAGATCAGCCGGTACAGCGCGAGCTCCTGGCTGTTGAGCTCGGATCCGAGGCTCTGCGGCGACCGGTACGGCGTGGTCGGGCGGATCGCCTCGTGCGCTTCTTGGGCGTTCTTGACCTTGGAGGAGAACTGTTTCGGCGCAGCATTGAGGTAGTTGGCGCCGTACTCGCTGGTGACCGCTGCGCGAGTGGCCTGCATCGCCTCGTCGGAGAGCACGACGTTGTCGGTGCGCATGTAGGTGATGAAGCCGCGCTCGTACAGGCCCTGGGCGACGCGCATGACCTGCGACGACGACAGGCGCAACTTGCGGCCGCCCTCCTGCTGGAGCGTCGAGGTCATGAACGGCGCCTTGGGCGACGAGCGGTACGGCTTCTCCTCCACCGAGCGCACGGTGAACGTCGCATCGTCCAGCCCCTCGGCCAGCGAACGCGCCCGTGCCTCGTCGAGGGCGACGGCCTTGGCGGACACCTGGCCCCTGGCGTCGAAGTCCTTGCCGGTGGCCACACGATCGCCGTCGACGGCGACGAGCTTGGCGTCGAACGCCGGCCGCGTGGCGGTGCCCAGATCGATGTCCCAGTAGTCGGCGGTCACGTAGGCGATGCGCTCGCGCTCGCGCTCGACGATCAGACGGACCGATGGGCTCTGTACACGCCCGGCGGACAGCCCGCGGTTCACCCGGCGCCACAGCACCGGTGACACCTCGTAGCCGTACAGCCGGTCGAGGATGCGCCGGGTCTCGGCGGCGTCGACCAGGCCGTAGTCGAGGTCGCGTGGGTTGTTGACGGCGTGGTCGATTGCCGCCTTGGTGATCTCGTGGAACACCATCCGCTTCACCGGCACCTTCGGCTTGAGGTACTCGATCAGGTGCCACGAGATCGCTTCGCCCTCGCGATCTTCGTCGGTCGCGAGATAGAGCTCCGACGCATCCTTCAGCGCCGCCTTGAGGTCCTTCACCACGGTCTTGCCGCGTTCGGTGAGCTCGTAGGTCGGCTTGAACCCGTTGTCGACGTCGATGTTCAGGCCCTTGCTCGGAAGGTCCGACACGTGGCCGACGGAGGCGCGCACGTCGTAGTCGCTGCCGAGGAACTTCGACAGCGTCTTCGCCTTGGCGGGCGATTCGACGACGACGAGGGGTTTGGACATTCCGGCCTTTCGCAGAGGTGCGGGAGGTGTTCGGTCTGGTGATCGGTGTGCTGTTCGCTAGGTGATCGGAGCGGGCCCTGTCAAGCGGTTCTTCGGGCGGTTGCTCGTCAGAGTGTGCCCGGCGAATCCCCGAATCCACATCGCGGGTACGGTTCCACGACGATGGCGAGCGAGATCCACCAGCCGGAAGCGGCACTCGGATGGGCGGCGGATTTCGACGACGCGTGGGCCGAACTGGGTCGTCCCGGAACACCCGGCAGGGTCTCCCGACTCGACCGGGGCTGGAGCACGGTGATCGGTTCGATGGACGAAGCGCGGGGCCGCTCCGACCCGTTGCGGGTTCGCAACATCGGCGCCGATGTGGCGGTCGGCGACTGGGTGATCCCGTCTCCCGATGTCGAGCGCGTCGAGCACGTGTTGGCGCGCCGCTCGGCGTTCACCCGGCGAGCATCGTTCGACGGGATGCGGGCGGTGTCGCACACGCTGGCGGCGAACATCGACGTCGTGTTCCTCGTGCACGCGCTGGGTTCGCCACCGAGCCCGCGCCGACTGGAGCGCGAACTCGTGCTGGCGTTCGACTCCGGTGCCGAGCCGGTCGTCGTGCTCACCAAGATCGACCTCGTCGACGATCCCGAGCCTGGCCGGGAGGCCCTCCGCGACGTGGCGCTCGGCGTCCCGGTGCTGCTGGCGAGCGGCAAGACCGCCGACGGTGTCGAGGCGATCCGATCCTATGCCGTGGGCAACCGGACATTGACGTTTCTCGGGGCGAGCGGTGTCGGCAAGTCGACGCTCGTCAACGCGCTGATCGGGTCCCAACGCCAGGCGACGTTCGAAGTCCGCGAGGGAGACCAGCGTGGCCGCCACACCACGGTGGCCGCAGAGCTCGTCCCGCTGCCCGGCGAGGGATGGCTGATCGACACCCCCGGCGTACGCGCGCTCAGTCTGTGGCTGTCGGGCCATGGCATCGAGCGGGCGTTCGCGGACGTCTTCGACCTGATGGATCACTGCCGGTTCCGCGACTGCAAACACGACCAGGAGCCGGGTTGTGCAGTGCAAGCGGCGATCGCCGACGGCGAACTCGACCCGGTGCGCCTGCACAGCCTGGAACGCCTGATCGAGGAGGAAGCCGCGCTCGAAGAGGAGCAGCGGGCGCACGACAAGGCGGGGGACAAACGCACCGGCGGCCGTACGCGGCCCCCCGAGGAGTCCGAGTTCGACGACCTCGACGATCTCTGAGCACGACTCGACGTGGGCGTCGTGTCCGGCACATCGTGTGGTGATGGAGATCGCAGCGAACGGCAAGCCGATCGAGTCGGTGTGGGACTATCCGCGCCCGCCGGGGCTCGAGCGCGTCGGGTGGCGGGTGCGGGTGATGCACGCCGGCGCGACGATCGTCGATTCCCCCGACGCCATCCGGATCCTCGAGACGAGCCAGCCACCGGCGTACTACGTGCCGCCCGAGTTCGTCGACATGGCGCTGCTGGAGCGCTCGGAGCGTCGGACGTTCTGCGAGTGGAAGGGTGTCGCCGAGTACGCCGACATCGTCGTCGGTGACCGTCGCGTCGCCGACGCCGGTTGGACGTACCGCGATCCGACCGCCGCCTTCGAGGCGATCCGTGACCACTGGGCGTTCTACGCCCAGAAGGCCGACGAGTGCTGGGTCGACGACGAGCGCGTGACCAGCAACGAGGGCAGCTTCTACGGCGGCTGGGTCACCGCCAACGTCACCGGCCCGTTCAAGGGCGCCTCCGGCACCAGCCACTGGTGATCGCAGCAACGATTTGTGAGCGATGTGTCTCGGTTTCCGGAACGGGCGGCGCACCGATGGAGGTGGAGCGGGTCAGTCGTCGAGCGCCCAGGCACCGTCGGTCCGACGGATCCATGCGGTCGCGACGGTGACGGCGGCGATCGGCAGCGGTCCGTAGATGTGGGGGAACAGCGCGTCCATGCCGGGCGCCGGCGGTTCGAACACGATCGGTGACGGCACGAGCCGGGGGTCGATGGTCAGCACCACGAGGTGTTCCACGTCGCCGTAGAAGCGGTTGGCCGTGGCCTCCATCTGCGCTCGCGTCGAACAGTGGATGAACCCTTCGTCTTCGAGCGTGATCCCCCTGGTCGACATCCGGTACTCGCCCGAACTGAACGCCGCTGCCCAGTCGTCGGGCAACGCCAGGTGGAAGATCGGTTCGTCGTCGGCCCCGACAGCAGGTTCGTGCATCGTCACAGCGTGCCGTCGTCGAGACGGCGTCGCACCTCGACGGCGCGCTCGCGCACTGCGGGCAGGTCGGACAGCCGTTCGGCCGCCCGCACCTGGCGAGCGACGCGCGGGTTCCTCACCAACAGGTCGTGATGGCGGGCGAGGAAGTCCCAGTACAGGGTGGTGAACGGGCACGCATCGTCGCCGACACGCTGTTTGCGGTCGTATCGACATGACCCGCAGTAGTCGCTCATCGTGTCGATGTAGTTGCCGCCGGCGGCGTATGGCTTGGTGGCCATCATGCCGCCGTCGGCCCACTGGCTCATGCCGATCACGTTCGGCAGCATCACCCACTCGGCCCCGTCGACGAAGCTCGACCACATCCACTCGGTCGTCTCCCACGGGTCGACGCCGTGCAGCATCGCCAGGTTGCCCAGCACCATCAGCCGTTGGATGTGGTGGTTGTACGCGCGGTCGTGCAACGTCGAGATGCACTGGTGCACGCAGTTCATGTCGGTGGTCGCGTCGCCACGGAACGCCGGCGGCACAGGCCGATCGGCACCGAGCGCGTTGCGATCCCGATAGCCCGGCATCCACAGCCAGTAGACGCCCCACACGTACTCTCGCCAACCGATCACCTGGCGGATGAACCCCTCCGCCGAAGCGATCGGGACGCGACCTTCGTCGTAGGCGTCCTGCACCGCGTCGCACACCTCGCCGGGCAGGAGGAGCCCGACGTTGAGGTAGGGAGACAGCACGGAGTGGGCGAGGTGCCAGGATCGTTCCACCATCGCATCCTCGTGCGGCCCGAACATCGGCAGGACGTCGTCGACGAAGTGGCGCAACCGCGCCAGCGCGCCGCGCCGCGTCGTCGCCCAGGTGCCGTCGGGATCGGCGCCCCACAGACCGTCGGGGAGGTCGTCGAGGACGGCACGGTCGACCTCGTCGAGACGGGACCGTTGCGGTGCCGGCCACGGTGATCCGGCCTTGGGCGGCCGCTGACGGTTCTCGTCGTCATAGTTCCATCGGCCGGTCGTCGGCTCGTCGACGTCCATCAGGTAGCCGAGTCGTTGGCGCTGCCACCGGTAGAAGTCCTCCATCTTCAGCTGTCGTCGACCGTCGGCCCATGCCGCGAACTCGTCGTAGTGGCAGAGGAACTGATTCGAACGCACGACCGTGACGTCGAGGTCGCCCAGCAATGCGCGCCCGTCCCAGCTCGCCGGCTCGGTGGCGATCAACTCCGATGGCGAGAACGCCGCGACGTGATCGTCGTGTCCCTCCCTCAACGAGCCGGCGACGCGGTAGTCGACGTCGAAGCCCGCATCACGCAATTGGTCAGCGAAGCGGCGCATCGAGGAAATCACGAAGTGCGCGCGTTGGCGGTGCCACCGCTTGCTCGCGAGCTTGGCGCTGCTCTCGACCATCAGGACTCGGTGCGACTCCGCAGTGGCGTCGCGAAGTGCGCCGATGTTGCGGTTGAGTTGGTCACCGAGGACCCAGACGGTCGGTCGGCGCGTCGTTGGCGCCGTCACGCGATCGATGGGCGCACTCGTACCGCGCGATCGAATCGGGTCGACTGCAGGCGTTCGCAAAGCGCGGAACGTGTGCACACGACCTCGAGGTCGCCGCCGGCGCCCCGTGCCGCCGCCGCTGCGCCCAACAGCACGCCGAGGCCGGCGTCGTCGAGCACGCCGACGGCGTCGAGGTCAACCAGCAGCGTGACGCCCGGATGACGTCGGACGGTGCGTGCGAGCACATCGTGGAAGTGGCCGACCGCAGCGAGGTCGACGACACCGTCGACGGCGACGACGATCGATCCTCCGACGGTGTCAACCCTGGTGTGGACCTGCACGGACGACCAGGCTAGGCGCCCTCGACGTCACGCGTACCGGGGGAGCGGGCGGCCGTCATGGCGGTTCGAGCGCCATCGTCACCGTGGCGGTGTGGGTGACCGGACCGATGAGCGACCCGATGATCGCCACGTCGACCGGGTCGACGTAGGTGACGGTCACCGTGACGGTGGAGGCGTCGACGGCGGTGACGACGTGGATCGGCAGCCGCACCGCCCGAGTCGCCGCGGTCGTGGCCGCCGTTCCGGGGCTTGCCGACACCGCCGCCGAACGAGCGCCCTCTCGAGCAGCGAGTTCGACCGCGAGCTCGTTGCGGACGGCGGCGCCGACCAGAACGAGCCCGAGCGCCATCACCACCACGATCGGCAGTACCAGCGCGAACTCGATCGACGCCTGACCTGCGCCACCCCGTCCCCGACTCGGAGGTGCGGTACCCACGGTTCAGATCTTGTCGATGACGGCATCGATCACGCTGTTGAAGAGTCGGCTGATGCGTGCCGCTCCGCCACCGGCGGTCGCCCAGGCGACCACCATCAGTCCGACCAGTGCGGCGGCGAGCAGGACGAGCGCGTACTCCGTGGTCGCCTGCCCCGACTGGTCGCCACGGACGAGGCGTGACCGTTCGGTGCGTGCAGCGATCAGAGCGGTGTGCAGGTGGACGAACACCATGAGGGTGATGTGGTTGGGCATCGGAGCTCCTGTTCGGACGTCGGGCTGTGCGGTCGGTCGGACGGTCACCAGGCGCTCGCGCCCAACGACGACAGTGCGGCGATCACGGCGGGCGCGATCGCGAGGAGAACGAATGACGGCAACGTGCACGTCACGAGCGGGAACGACAGTCGCACCGGAAGTTTGCGGGCCTCGGCCTGATCGAGTCGTCGACGGGTCGCCCGGATCTCACCGGTGAGCTGATCGAGTACCGGGCCGAGCGGCAGACCGTGGCGGTCGCTCGTGGCGATCAGGTCGGCCAACCCGCCGGCCTGGGTTCCGAGGCGCTCCGGCAGCGCACCGAGCGCATCGGCGAAGGGTTGGCCCCGTTCGGTGCGACGCACCACCTCTGCGAACGCATCGCCGATCGAGATCTCGCCGGATCCGGCGAGGTCGCACACCGCCTGGAACGGTGTCAGCCCGGCTCGCACGCTCGATACCAGATGGTCCATCGCATCGGGAAGTGCTCGTTCGATCGCCGCTCGTCGTCGGCGTTCGGCACGGATCGGACGCAGTCGTCGCAGTAGCCACACGGTCGTGGCGGCAACGGCGAACGGGACCGTGCCGAGGGCCCACGCGACGACGGCGGCCCCGGCGACCGACGCACCTCGGCGGGCGGTCGGTGAGGCGACGGCACGAACCGGCCTGTCGGGTCGCCCTGCGAACGGGGCCCGCATCGGGATGGTCATCCTGTTGCGGGTGAACGAGCCGACGGTGATGACGGCGAGCCCGGCAGCGGCAGGTCCGAGCACCGAGGGCGCCTGGGTGAACGCGACAGCGACGGTCATGAGCGGCCTCCCACGATCCGGCGCATCCACCACGAGCCGAGGCCATTGAGCACGAGACCGGTGAGGATGCAGCCGGTACCCACGGGCGAGGTGGCCGCCGCTCGGACGTCGTCGTCGGTCGTCAGGAGAACGGCGAGCATCAGCAACGGCACGGCGGTCAAGACGTGCGTCGACAGCCGAGCCTGGGCCGCGTGTGAGTTCCGTTCGTCGAGGTCGCCGGCGCGTTGGCGCAACAAGACCGCGACACGGTCGATCGAGGCCGCCGACGGGCCTCCGACCCGGCTCGTCGTGGCGATCACGCCGAGCGCCACACGCAGGTGCGCCCCGGCGTCGGTGACCCGGCCGACCGCATCCGCAACCGATAGGCCACGGTCGATGGCGAGGCGCACAGGGGAGGTCGCCCGTTCCGTGGTCGCATCGGTCGGCACCGCCGTGACGGCCTCGCGGAGCGACGATCCCGACCGGACGCGGCGGCTGATGTCGTCGCACCAACCGGCCACCGCTCGAGCGGATGGTTGCCTGCGGTCGTTGCGCCGCAGCGACCATCCGGCGGTGAGTCGGTCGAGTCGTGTCGTGAAGGGTGAGCCGGCAAGTTCGGTGCGGCGGTGTCGGGGTCGTAGCGGTACGGCGGCGACCCCCACCATCACCGCGACGAGGACGAGCGCGGTCACGACCCGTCTCCGAGTTCGTGGCGGCCGCTCATCGTCGACTCCTCGTGGGTGCTTCCGTGACGACGAGTTCGCCGTCGGCATCAGTGGTGGCCAGCGAACGAGTCGTCGGCGAGTGGCTGTCGCGGATGGTTCCCGCTGACGGTGCGACGACCTCGGCGACCTCGGCCACCCGTCGACGTCCGTCGGCGTGGCGGTCGACGTGCACGACGATGTCGATCGATCGGGCGAGCTGGTGACGGATCGCCGCCAGCGGCCAGGTCGGCGCGGCCTGCAGCACCAGTGATTCGAGTCGCAGCAGCGCATCGGTGGGGTTGTTCGCGTGACAGGTCGACATCGACCCGTCATGGCCGGTGTTCATCGCCTGCACCAGCGCCAGGACCTCGTCGCCGCGAACCTCGCCGACGACGATGCGATCCGGCCGGAGACGCAGCGCCGTGCGCACGAGCTGTGCGAGGTCGACCTGACCGGGCCCGTCGACGGTCGACGGCCGCGCCTCGAGCCGCACGACGTGCGGGTGGCGCAGTGGCAGCTCGGCGGTGTCCTCGACCACGAGCATCCGCTGGGACGCATCGACCTCGTCGAGCAGTGCCGCAACCAGTGATGTCTTGCCGGACGACGTGGCTCCGGACACGACGACGTTGCACCGGTCGCGCAGCAGCCGGCGCAGCAGTTCGACGCCGAGCTCAGGTGCGAAGCAGTCGAGGGGCAGTACTCTCCTGCGGAACCGGCGAATCGACAGCACCGCACCGTCGACGGCGATCGGCGGCAGCACGGCACAGACCCGGGCGCCGTCGGCGAGTCGTGCATCGACGATGGGTGAACTGCGGTCGACGCGGCGGCCGAGCGGGGCCAGGACGCGTTCGATCAACAAGTCGATGCGTTCGCCGTCGAGCGGGCCGACGTACTGCAACCGACCGTTGCGGTCGATCCAGATCTCGCGTCCGGCGTTGACCAGCACCTCGTCGACGGTGTCGTCACGGACGTAGGCGTCGAGTTCGCCGAGTCCCCGAAGATGGGCGATCGCTCGCGCTGCGAGGAGCAGTCGCTGTGCGGGTGAACACAGCGGAGTGAGTCGGTGTACCTCTGCGTGGACCAGCGGTGTCGGATCGCCGGGGCGGTCGCTGACCAGCGCGCAGACCGTGCGAACGATGTCGTCGTCGGTCACGCCGCAGCCCGTCGCAGGGCACGCGTCATCACCCGCGGCAGGCGGCTGGCGAGGAGACCGGCGTCGACCGCTCGGGACACGGTCGGGTCGAGGCTGACGACCGCCTCGATCGGGACACCGAGAGCGTGTTCGACGTCTCGCTGACCGAGCCCGCGTCCTGGTTCGTCGACCAGGATCACCCCGGTGGGCCGAACGGTGCTCCGGACGGCTCGACGCAGCGAGAGATAGCACGGCCGTGTGACCAGGAGCGATCGATCGGCCCGAGTGGCCAGGGGCTCTGGCGGGACGCGCGTGCCGACGTCGACCGTGACGTCGCAGCCCCACTGGCTCGACCAGTCGTGCAGCCAGTCGCCGAGCAGCGCCCAGCGGGCATCGTTGCCGTCGAGGCGGCCAGTGTGGACGCCGGATGTGGCCGTCGTCCACGGCAGCAGCCAGGTGCGAGGGGCGATGTCGATCAACAACTCGGCGAGGTGATCGACCGAGGTGTCGCTTGCCAGCCACTCGGCGACGCCGGGACGGTCGGGATCGGGAAGTCCGAGGACGGCGGGGATCTCACCGTCGAGATCGACCAACAGTGACGGCCGCGGCGAACTCAAGGCGAGTGCAGTCGCGACGACCGTGGTTCCGCTGCCGCCCTTGGCAGCCCAGCAGAGTGTGACCATGACGTTCCCCCGATCAGCGGGTGGATGCATGGGGAGAGTCGGTGAGGGGAGAGTACAGACGGGCGGCGAGCTCCACAACGCCTCCTTCCGACATCGCCGCTAGTCTCACGATCGGAGGTGTCCGGGCACCTGGTGGGCTCCGCCGCCTTCAAAGCGGTTGGGACGGGCGATCCCCGTCCGGCGGGTTCGATTCCCGTCCACCTCCGCCAACAGGTCCACGGGCGTCCACCGCGCACTGCAGAAATCGCTCTGACCAGGGCTTTTGTGCAGGGCCGTCGGTGGACGTTCGTGGATGTCCGTGGAGCGTTACTCTCAGGGTTACTCTCAAAACCGGTAGTCTGAGAGCAACGCAACAGGGGGTGCGGCATGCCGAAGACACCGCGGGGCAAGCGAGTGGTGGACGACTCGACGGGTCGATTCACGGTCGCGGGCAAGGCGCCGAACGGCCAGGCACAGCCGTACTTCGATCGGACCCGCGGCGTCTGGGTCGCCCCGTGGCGCCGGCCGGACGGCAAGGTCGGCAAGCCGACGGGCAGGACGCGTGCGCTGGCCGAGGCATCGCGTGATCGCCACATCGAAGCGGCGAAGGACGACGCCCGCCTGGCCCGACTCACCGAGGGCTTCCATGCAGCAATCGACCCTTGCGGAACTCATCCGCTGGTGGCTCGATCACATCGCCCGCCACCGGGTGCGAATCACCACCTGGGCGACGTACTCGAAGCAGCTGAAGCTCGTCGAGGATCGGCTCGGCGAGATCCCGGTGCGACAGCTCCGACCCGAGCAGGTGACCACGTTCGTCTCCGAGCTCGTCGACCGCGGTTCGGCGGCACGTGCGAGGAACGTCCGGACGCTCCTCGTCCAAGTGCTCGATGAAGCAGTCACGCTCGGACTGACCACCGACAACGTCGCTCGCAAGGTTCGTCCGCCGCGGGTCCCGCGAGTCCAGCGCCGCACGCTGACCCCGGCCGAGGTGTCGAGACTGCTGGCGGCATGCGACGAGCGCTTCGCCGCCGCAGTCGCGCTCTGCTACGTGCAGGGCTGGCGGGTGAGCGAGGCGCTCGGCCTTGCGTGGCAGGACCTGGACCTCGACGCCGGCGTTGTCGTGCTCCGTCGAGGAGCCACCTACGCGGACGGCGTCGGCATGATGCTCGGCCCGACCAAGACGCAGCGGACCGCCGGCCGCCAGCTGCTCGCGCCGACGGTCGTCGAGCACCTCCGTCGCCGCCGCGAGGATCAACAGGCCGACATCGAGAAGCTCCCGACCGCGTGGCCCGAGGTCGTGTACGACGGCGAGCACCTCGACCTCGTGTTCACCACGCCGACCGGTCGTCCGGTGCTCCGCCAACACGTCGACCGCGCGATCCGCGCCGCCGCGTCAGGAGCCGGGCTCGATCCGTCCGGGCTCGGCACCCACGCCGGGCGGCGGTCGGTCGTCACCAGCCTCTACGCCTCCGGCTCGCTCGACATCGCCGACGTCGCCCAGTTCGTCGGCCACACGGACGTCTCGACGACCCGGGGGTATGTGCAGCACCAAGGCGAGCGACCACGCCAGGTGAGCGAGAAGGCGTTCCTGCTGCTCGACCCGCGTCCGCCTCAAGAAACGGACGCCGACAGCGACTGATCCAGGTTCGGCTCGGCTCACGCGGCTCGCTTGCGTTGGACGTAGTCCTCGAGGTCGTCGATGGTGAGTCTGACGCTGCGGCCGATGCGGATCGGTGCGAGTTCGTCGTCCCATATCAGTTGGTAGACGGTCGATCTGCTGACGGCGAGGAGCTCGGCCGCTTGCGGGATGGTGACGAGCAGCGGTGGTCGTGGTGTGTGAGCGTGTCGGGTGTTGTCCGTGGGTTCGTCCATGTGGGCGATCGTCCGACAGGGACGTCACGGATCACCGCCCGACCTGCTACCCGGATCACGGCCCGGGTACCTCGACCTCCATGACGGGTACCGGGCGGGTGGCTGGACGCAGGCCGAACTCGGCCCAGCCGTCGGGAAGGTGACCATGCCGGTCGAGGTGCACCGCGGCGTCCACGATCCGGGTAGCCAGAGCATCGATCCGGGTAGCACCGAGGCGGCCGTCGCCGTGCAGTCGACGTAGGTGTTCGACGACCCAGTCGGGCGGGTCGGTGAGGACGCCGTAGCCGACAGTGAGACGGCGTCGCTCGCATGCGTCGTCGTGGGCACTGATGCCGTATCGGGCGAAGACGTCGTCGACTGCGTTGTTCCCGGCGAGCTTGTCGAAGCTCGAGTCGAGCCGCTCGGAGCGCCTCGTGGAGTGCTGCTTGCTCCGCGCTCGTCGAGGCACGTGCTACGAGTTGATCGAGGTCGTGGACCCTCGCTTGTGCCTGTCGAACGGGGTCGTTCACGGTCGCTTCGTGGTCGAGCGCCGCCAGGGTGCGGTGCTCGCGTGACGGTGGGGGAGAAGCGGCGCTCGCCATGGCGTCGAGTACCGCCTGCACCGCCGGAGCGCGTCGCTGCCGGCCAGTGGGCGAGTGCGGGTTGCGCGGCGATGAGCGCATTGAGTTGCTCGAGTTCGACGACGTGGGGCCAGTTGGCGACGATCCAGTCCCGCCGCTCGTCCTGTGCGTTGACGGCGGCGACGAGATGCTCGTGGACCACCGCGGAGCCGACGTCTCCAACGGTGAGACGCTCGACCAGCTTGCGGTGGTCTGCTGGAGCGGTACTCATCAGTAGCTGGAGTTCGGCGCGTCGTTCGTGCACCGCTGTTGCGGGCATCGCCGGCAGGACGCGTTGTGGTTCGTGCCGGCGGTCAGCCAGCCAGATCCGGTCACGCAGCGTCCGCAGCATCAGTTCCTGCCAGCCCGCGGCCGCTGCTGGTTCGAGTGGCGGTGGCCCGAGACCCGGCGTTCCGTCGTCGATCTCGCGTACTGCCCGGTGTTTCGCGATCTGCGCGACGGAGCCGTCCCATACGGCTGCGCCCGGCCCGTCGCTGGGCCGCCGCCCGAGCCAGTTCGTGAGCCACTCGGGCGGGTCAGCCCGCAATCGGTGAGCCGCACGCTCGCACGCGACGTTCGCTGCGCGCTGGAAGCGGTCGGCGTCGCCCGGCTCGACACCGTGGGAAGCGAGCGTCGCCGCCCATTCCCGTGAAGCCTGTTCGACGTCGTCCGCGATCCGCAGGAGTGTCTCCACGGCGTCCTCGGTGAGTGCGGTGGTCTCGGGCTGATCGATGACGACGAGCTCATTCCATGCCATCGTTCGGGTCGCCGAGCGACCCTGATCGTTGACGAACAGGACGTCGCAGGTGCCGCCGGTGTCGTCGAGCGCGATGACGTGGCCGACGTTGTCTCGATCCAGGGCCCGCACGCGGCGGCCGATCTCAGCGTGCTCCCGGAAGGTGACTGCCCGCTCGAGGTCGCTGCGCAGGTTCGCCGGGTCGGTGTGGCCCTCGTGCTCGGCGACCCGCTCGGCGTGGCGTGCCTGCTGTGCTCGTGCGAGCAGCGTGGCGACGGGGACCTCGGTGGCGAGGTCACTGATGCGTGCCGCCTCTGCGTCCCGTGCCGACACGAGCTGCTTCGCGCCGGAGACGTGGATGCGCTCGATCAGCTCGTGCTCGGGGTTCGGGAGCGCGTTCGCCGGGGAGTGGGATGCCGGTGGTGTGCCGTTCCGCGATGTCGATCGCCTCTGCGGTGGTGCCGTAGATCCATGCGGACAGCCGGGCGCGTGACATCGCCACGTAGACCGCTTCTCGGTAGAGGCCGGCCGGGCCGACGACGAGGACGTGATCGCACGTGACGCCCTGGGCGGTGTGGACGGTGGATGCGTAGCCGTAGTCGAGCCACCCTGCTGCGAGGTAGTCGCGGTCGAGCACGATCTCCTCACCGCTCGTCAGGGTGACGTGTGCGCCGGCGGCGTCGATGTGGGTGAGGTGGCCGCGCATCCCGTTGTCGACCGCGAACTCGGTTCCTTCGGCGAGGTGTTGGCCTCGGTGGTTGCGGCGCAGGATGACGTGTTCGCCGGGTGCGTACGATCGTCCGCCGATCGTGACGGCTCGTTCGAGGTCGAGTTCACCGGTATCGGCGAGGGTCTGTCGGGCGAGGAGTGTTCAGTTGGTGCGCTTCGGCGCGGGTGCCGGCGAGCATCAGCGTGGCGCCGTCGGATCGCGCAGCGTGTTCCAGTCGGTGATCGCGCGCTGGCGGAGTGCGTGGCGGTCGTCGTCGAGCACGACCCGACCGTGCGCCTGGTAGGCGGCGAACGCTGCGGCGATGTCGCCGTGGCGGAGCTGATCGAGGGCCGCCTGTTCCCACGACGGCTTGTTGGCGCCGGTTGACGGTGAGCTCGGCGACGCGGTCACCGAGGACGTCGAGCGCGGCGCGGAAGCCTCCGCCGGCGGCGACTTCGGGGAGTTGGTGGTGGTCGCCGACGAGGATCAGCTTGGCGCCGACCCGTGTCACCTGATCCACGACACGGGCCAGGTCACGCACCGCTGCCATGCCGGCCTCGTCCACGACGACCACGGTGCCAGCGTCGATGTCGCGGTGCTCGACGAGGTGGCGGGCCAGCGTGGTCGAGTCGATCCCGGCGCCGGCTTCGAGCTCGCGGGCGGCCCGTGCCGACGGTGCCAGGCCGACGACGGTGAACCCGGCGTCCTCATACAACGTTCGGATGGTGCCGAGGGTGTGCGTCTTGCCCGTGCCCGCCCGACCGACGAGCACCGAGATCCGATCACCAGACGAGGTCAGCGACCTCACCGCCGCTGCTTGGTCGTCGCCCAGCGTCGACGCAGCGACGGCGGCCTCGACACGATCGTGTTCCAGCACGCCGACGCCGGCGTTGACGCCGCGGGCGAGCTGCTCGACCAGTCGCTCCTCGAGCGCGAGCAGCGACCGCGCGGTGTAGGTCCGCACTGCGATCGTCGGCGATCACTCGACAATCAGGACTTCCGACCATCAACTGGGGTGAGTGGTCGCCGAGTGGCACCACCGCCGGTGAACCCAGCGCTCGCTGCACGGTGGCCTCCGCAACCTCCATCGACGTCGACGCCGGTAGCGCTGACGTGACAGCTCGGGTGAGATCGTGGCGGGTGAACGTCCCGTCGTGGGCCGTGACTCGGTGATCGAGCAACCAGTCGAGCCACTCCTCGAACCCGACCAGCCGTGTCATCACCGACCGGACACCGTGACGCCACGACTCGTCCTCGACCACGAACCCACCGCGCACCGCTGCTGGGATTGCTGAGGCCAGGAGCTGCTCGAGCTGGACCGGCCCCCAACCTGCCGCCTCGGCCCGGGTCTGCCAGTCGGCCTCGACCGCCGAGAAGTCCGCCGGCACCTGCTTGCGGGCGCGAGTCGCGCGTTGCGCGACCGCCGCAGCCGCAGGGCCCGCCTCGCCGGCGTCCTCGAGCCACTCGGCGATCTGTTCATGCCGCCGTGAGAACTCGCGCAACACGGTGTGTGGGATGCCGGCGATCTCAGCCGCGTCCTCGTGCACCGGGCCCCACTCGACACCGAGCGCAGCGGTGAGCTCGCGGCGCATCGCCGCCTGGAACACCGCACCGCCGGTACGGGCAGTGTCGTAGATCGCCCGCCCGTCCAGCGCCGACCAGCGCCCGTCGATCCCCTGGGCGAGGTTGGCGACGAGCACATGCCAATGCAAGTGCGGATCCCCAGCCCGCGACGTCCGATGCCGATACGCGGCGCCGACGAACCCGCGCGCCACCATCCGGCGTGTGCCCCACGCCTCACCCCACGTGTCGCGGTTCTCGGCCTTGTTCGTTCCCCGCCGCACGAAGCACGCCTCGCGCTCCAACCAGCCCAACGTCTCTGAGAGCGCCGCCTCACAGGCGGTGACGATCAGATGCTGCACCCGACGGTCGGCGAGCGCGTAGGCGACTGACACCGACTTCGGCACCGAGAACGTCAGATCGAACCCGGGCACTCGTCGAGGATGTGCACGCAGCGTCGTCCCGTTCGGCGTCAGCGCGGTACCCGGTGCCAGGCCGGCCAGCACCGCGCGAAGGTCAGCCGGCTCGACCTCGCCGACCAGCCCGAGTGACTCGACACCGTTGCCGACCCAGACACCCGGCGCCTCGCCCGCGCCCGTGTAGTACTCGTCGAGCCCGCTCGCCACCTGCGACAAGTAGTACGCCTCGGCACCCACCCGGAGCTTCCAGACTGCCTCCACATAGACACATGCCTGTGGAACGCCGATTCTGTGACGCGATCCGGCCCGATTTCTTCAGTTGGCACATATGCACCCCATGGGTGCCCGTACATCGCAGCCGCCGGCGAGACCGACGGCGGCTGCAGCGACGCCCTCCCCAACCTCTCGAACTCGGGTGGCCGCCCAAGGCGGCGGTCGGGATTATCGGGTGCGCTACTTGGGCCGTTATCTCGTGGCTCGCTGGACGTGCGATCGGTGATTATGGGCGTGAGTGTGTGCGGGTCTCATCAGTAACGATTCGAGCCCCGAGTCGTGAGGTGGTCCGCCCACCATGTGGGGTCAGGGTCTGTGAACGTTCTTGATGTGTCGGAGAACCACCGGCACCGCCTCCGACCCACTATCGACGCCGTACTCAATCTCGCCGACAACGACCTCATCCCAAGTGAACGCTGAGCAATCTGCCAACGGGCCAGCCGACCTTGATCAACGCCAGCGCGTCGGTCGGCTCAGTCGTCGGGTGCCTGCGGGAGGAGTTCAACGTTGAGCCAGATGTCGTACGGAAGTTCGTCGAGCAGATCGAACGCGTGCTGGCGGACCCGGTGTTCGTCGGCGATGGTCGCACGTCCGTCGATCGGTCCTTCGATCTCGACGTAGAGCTTCGGCCCGACTTTGGTGGCCCTGGTGCTCAACGAGTCGAGACCGAACTCCTGACGAACGGCCTCGACACGCTCGTCGACAGCGTCCCGGATCGAGTCCGCAGGGTTGCCCTCCAGGAGTTCGAGCACGGTCGTTCTGATCATGCGCAACGGCGTCGGCACGAAGATCGCGGAGGTGATCAGCACCATTGCAGGGTCGACGTACCGTGCCACCTCGTCTCGGTCGGCCCGGACGAGCAGCGCCATGAGCGTGAAGCCCACGACCATGCCGAAACCGCGAGCCGAGGAGACTCGCCATGCTGCGGTCTCGGTGGTGAGGAGGTCGGAGGTACCAGCACTCGATCGCAGCCAGATCCACGTCGCGATGGAACCCACCGTCGTGAACACACCGAACGCGATGCCCCAGCCGGCCGCGAAGTCGCTGCCGCCCGACCGAATCGTGGCCAGCGCCTCGACTGCTGCGTAGAGCAACGTGCCACAGAGGACGAATCCGTAGATGCCGATCACGAGCGGTGTCGCCGACTCGCGACCGTATGGGAAGTTCCGAGTGGGTCCCTGGACGGCGAGCGATGACGCCCGCAGCAACAGCGCGGTCAGTGCCACTTCGATCAGTGCGAAGACGCCGTCGAGCAGGATCATCTGCGAACCGACGGTGATGCCCCAGACGACACCGACGGTCCCGAGCACCACCGTCACGGTGATCGTGACCAGGAGTGTGCGTCGGACGTGCGCCGCCGATGGGGCCGCCATCGTCAGTTCCCGTTCCGGTCGTGCTCGCCGGCCTTGAACGATGCTCGATCAAGACGCTGCGGAGATGACGCCAGGTGGATGGGTGCGCGGGGATGGTTTCGATGCACTTTCGAACATGGGCGAGCAGTGCGGTCGTACGTTCTCCGGGTGACCGGGCGCCGCGACCTCGACCAGTTCCTCGTGGAGTTGGGCGCCAGCATGGTCAAGTCCAGCCAAACCGTCGACGATGTCGAACACCAACTCATCGAGATCGCCTCGGTGATGGGGGTCGACGATCTGGAGGTCATCGCCCTCCCGACGGCGATCATGCTCGAGTCCCCGCAATCGCCGACCGGCGACACAACGAGTATTCGATCACGATTGCGCTCCATCAGAGGTCAGGGCTTTCGGCTGGATCAGGTGCAGGCCATCGATGCGCTGGCACGACGTGCACGCCTCGGTCTGGTGAACGCACGTGACGGGCTCGACGAACTCGACGAGATCGCGATGCGGCCGCCACCGCACCACCGGATCGTTCGTTCGCTCGGGCTCGGCGTGCTTGCGACCGGCTTCTCGCTGGCGCTGCAACCGTCTCTCGTCGGGATGCTGTTGGCGTTCGTGTTGGGGACCGTCGTAGGAGCGTTCGTCACCCTCGAGTTGCCGGGTTTCGGGCCGGTCACGCCGACACTCGTGTCGTTCGTGGTGTCGTTGGTCGTGTTTGCGCTGTACGACCAGTACGACGGGCAGAATCCCATTCGGCTCCTGATTCCACCACTGCTGATCTTCCTGCCGGGCGCGAAGCTCACCCTGGGCACGATCGAACTCGCCGAAGGTGCTGTCGTGAGCGGCACCAGTCGCTTGATGAGCGGACTGGTCGACCTGCTGCTGTTGGCGACGGCCATCGTCGCAGCGGCTTCTCTGATCAATCTCCCCCAGCGCGACCTCCTCGACCGACCCGCACCGCAACTCGGGGTGTGGAGCCTCATCCCCGCGGTCGTGCTGATCGTGTTCGGATATCGCTACTTCAGCTGCGCGACCCGTAGGTCGGTGCCGTGGATCATGCTCGTGCTCACCGTGGCGCTCGCCGCCGAGCGGCTCGCATCTCTGGCGTTCTCCCCGGCGGTGTCGGCGTTCGTTGCGGCTGCCGTGATGACACCCGTCGTGCTCGCGATCGATCGGCGCCCCGCCGGGCCGCGGGCAATGGTGTTGTTCCTCCCAGGGTTCTACCTGCTGGTCCCCGGCGCCACCGGACTGATCGACGTCACCGAGAGCGTCGCTCCGGTGTTCTCCACCGGCAGCCTGCTCAACACGATGCTGATCGTCGTGGCGATCGCCCTCGGTGTGCTCGTCGCGAAGGGCGGCGAAGAGGCCGCTCTCGACGTCGTTGCGACCCGCCGGCGCCGTTGATCCGCCGCTCGCCATGTCCGACCTACTCCGGCCGCGCGGCGAAGACATCGAGCCCGAGTTCCTTCGACAGCAGTGTCGCCGCGATCTGGCCGCGGATGCTGTTGCCTGCCTCGTCGAGTCGCGGGGAGAACGCGGAGATCGCACCCTTGCCTGGCGAGAGCGCCACGACGGCGCCACTGATTCCGCTCTTTCCGGGGAGACCGACGTCCCACAACCAGTCGCCCGACGTCTCGTACAGGCCGGCGGTGGCCATCGCGGCCATCACGTCGTGGCACATCGTCGTGTCGACCACCTGGTCGCCGGTGCGTGGATTGCGTCCGCCGTTGGCGATCGTGGCGCCCATGGTGGCGACGTCACGCACGTCGAGGGACACACAGCTCTGCCGCGTGTACAGCTCGACGGCCTCGGCAGGGTCGCTGGTGATCACGCCGCTGCTGTAGAGCAGATGCGCGAGCGCCCGATTGCGGTGGTTGGTCGCCACCGCCGATGTCAGCACGGCCTCGTCGAGGTCGAGCGGGCGTCCTGCGAGTCGTGACAGTCCATCGAGCAGGAAGCCCCAGCGGTCATCGAGATTCGTCCCGGGGGTCAGCGCCGTGGTGGCAATGGCGCCGGCGTTGACCATCGGGTTGGTGCGCCCACCCGGCATGCGTTCGATCGCCTCTGCGGAGTTGAACGCCAACCCGGTGGCGTTGACCCCCACGATGCTGCGAACGCGCTCTGCGCCGATGGCGTCGCCGACGAGACCCAGCACGAACGGTTTGGCGACGCTCATGATCGTGAAGGCGGTGCGATCGTCGCCGACGCTCTCGACGCGGCCGCTGACCCCGGCGAGTGCGATCCCGACCTGGTCGGGGTCGGCGGACTGGAGCGCTGGGTACACCGAGGAGGTCGCACCGCGACGGTCGGAGCGGACCGCTGCGAGTGCTCGGTGCATCGCATCGACGATCCGATCGGTGGCCGGCAGGCTCCCGGTCGACACGTGCGGATCAGTCGACAGTGGTGCGACGTGAGCGTCGGCCATGAGCGAGGCCACTCCGTCGGTCGGGATGGCGTCGCCGCCTGGACCTCGATGCTCGTAGGGCATCTCAGAGCCTCCAGATCAAGGGAACGATCCCAACGCTCACCACGAAGTACCAGACGAGCAGGACACCGCCGAGCTTCCAGTAGTCGCCGAAGCGATAGCCGCCCGGCTGCATCACCATCAGATTCGCAGGTGTGGCGATCGGAGTGAGCAGTGCAGCCGCCGCGGCGACGTTCAGGCACATGAGGACCGGCGCTGCGGCAACGTCGAGCTCAGCAGCTGCCGCCAGCGCGACCGGGATCACGATGAGGGCCGTCGCCATGTTGCTGATCAGCTGTCCGAGAATCGCGGTCAGCAGGAACACGCCGATCAACAGCGGGTAGGGCCCCGAGTCGCCGACGATGTCGACCAACCGTTGGGCGAGCTGGTCCGCGGCACCGGACGTCTGCATCGCCGTGGAGAGCGGCAACATACCGGCGACGAGCACCACCGTGGTCCAGCCGATCGCCTGGTAGGCCTGCTCGACTCGCACGACTCGTAGCAGCACCAGCGCGCACGCGGCACCGACGCCGGCGATGGCCGGTGGGACGAGATCGGTGGCGAGCAGCAGCACCATCACCGCGAGCACGCCGAGCGCTTCGCGTGCACCGATGCCGAGCGGGACGGTTTGGCGTCGGATCAGATCGGGCGGATTGACGGCGAGCACATCGTCGTCGTCGTCGACCTCCCGACTCAGCGCCTGCCAGGTCCCCTTGACGAGCACGACGTCGCCGGCCGCCAGCTCGACGTCGCCGACCGGTGTCTCGTTGCGCAGGACCGACACCACCGTCAGCTCTCCACCGTGGGTCGCCATTCCCGGGCGTAGCCGCTCGCCGATGACCGGTGACCTCGGCGGTACGACGAGTTCGGTCGCCCCATAGTTGCGCCCGAACAGCTGCTCGGCCGATTCACCATCGACGAAGTACTGCTGCTGCAGCTCGACCTCGAGGTTCGTCAGATCCGGCGGTAGCGATGACGGGCTGCGATGCGGCAGGAGTCGGCGCCCGCCCACGATCACGATCACGATCGTTCCGAGCAGCAACGGGACACCGGTGAGCGCGAACTCGAAGAACCCGAAGCGACCGATACCCGCCTCCTCGGCCGATTGCGACACCAACACGCTGACCGGGCTGCCCGTCAACGCGAGCAACGCGCCTGCGTGTGCGGCGAACGCCAACGGCATCAGCAACTGAGAGGTGTCCTGACCGACGCGAACCGCGATGATCACCACAACGGGCACCAGCGCAGCCACCGAGGCGTTGGGAGTCACGAGCGCCGTGAGCAGCGCACACGCCACCATCATGTACGCGACGATCTTGGTCCGCGACGATCCGGCGCGATCGATCAACTGCTGGCCCACCCACGCCGTCACGCCGGTCGCGTCCAGGGCTTCGCTGACCACGAACAACGACGCGATGAACAACACCGCCGGATCGCCGAACCCGGCTGTTGCCTGTTCCAGATCGAGGACGCCGGTTGCCCACAGCGCAATCGACGTCCCGAGTGCAACGATGCCGACCGGCACCCGGTTGGAGACGAACAGGACGACGACGAACCCGATGATGACGAACGTGATCGTGCTGTCGCTCACGAGCCAGGCGAGAACGACGGATAGAGATCGTCGACGAACAGCGGCGGCGCCGCTGCCGAGTAGGCCGCTGCCACGCGGAACGCGGTGAGGTCATCGAAGTTGCGGGCGCAGATCTGGATGCCGGTCGGCACGCCGTTGCGGTCGAATCCCGACGGCGCGTTGACGACGGGGACGGTGTACATCAGATTGAACGCCGGGGTCAGCATCCAGCTCCCCAGCGGGTTGACGAGCTCGCCGTCGACGGCGAGTTCGTCCGTGGTGAAGTCGAAGTCGGCAGACATCGCCGCCGACCCGAGCGTCGGGCACACGAACGCGTCGACCCCGGCCTCGAACAACGCGTCGTACTCGGCGAACATCCGGGCCGCATACGCCTGGCCCTCGGCGAGTTGCACCGGTCCCGCGGCTTCACCGGCCATGCGCACGAAGTGGTTGGCGTAGGTGGTCAGTGCCTCCGGGAGAACGAGGTCGCGGATCTGCAACAGCATCGCTCCCATGGCCGACGACAGCAGGTTCTTCAGCGTCGCGGCTTCGATCTCCTCTTCGACCCAGGTGAGCTCGACCTCCTCGATGCGGGCGCCCTGATCGGCGAGCAACTGGATTGCGGCGTCGGTGTTCGTGCGCACCTCGGGATCGACGCGGGCCCAGCCCTGATCGGGCGAGTACGCGATGCGCATCCCGTCGATGCCGGCGTACGTCGTCGGGTACTCGAGTGCGGGTCGCAGCGCTGTCATCTGCGCAGGGTGCGGCCCGGTCAGCGCGTTCTGCATGAGCACGAGGTCGGCGAACGAGCGCGCCATCGGGCCCGACGTTCCCTGCGGCATGATCTCGCCGCCAGGAGCGAGCGGAACACGTCCGTGCGGCGGCTTGAAGCCGTAGAGGCCGTTGAATGCCGACGGAATCCGGATCGATCCGCCCATGTCGCTGCCGGTCGCAAGCGTGGTCATGCCCGCCGCCAGCGCAGCACCGGAACCTCCCGACGACCCACCGACGGTCTTGTCGAGGTTCCATGGGTTGCGCGTCACCCCCCAGAGCTTCGACCAGGTCTGGCCGATGAAGTAGAACTCCGGCACCGTGGTCTGGCAGTGGAAGATCGCCCCTGCCCGCTCCAGCAGATCGACAACCGGTGTGTTCTGCTCGACGATGTTGTCGGCCAGTGCGGCCGAACCGGCGGTCATCCGCCAGCCGGCCACGGCGTCTTCGTCCTTGAGAGCAACCGTGATGCCTTCGAGAGGCCGGGCCTTGCCGCGTCGGTAGCGCTCGCCCGCGGCCCGCGCCGCCTCACGGGCGGTGTCGAAGTGGGTGTCGGTGGTTGCGTTCACGAGCGGATTCACGGCGTCGTGGCGTTCGATCTGGGCGTCGAGCACGTCGAGCGGAGTCAGCTCACCCGAGCGGAACCGTTCGATCAGTTCGGCTGCACCGAGATAGCAGAGTTCGAGCGACCTGGGGCTGGAGGTGGAAGACAACGGACGTCCGCTCGATTCGCTCAGAGCCTGACCGGAGAGTCCGGTCCGAGGGGGATGCCCAGCAGGAACCACGCTGCGAACAGCAACAGCCAGGCGACCATCACCCAGATCGCGTACGGGATCATCAGGGCAATGATCGTGCCGATGCCGCCGCGTGGGTCGTAGCGGCGGGCGATCGTGACGATGAAGGGGAAGTACACCATCAACGGTGTGAGCACGTTCGTCGGTGAATCGCCAACCCGGTACGCGGCTTGGACCGTCTGCGGTGCGACATCGAGGCGCTGGAAGATCGGAATGAACACGGGCGCAAAGATCGCCCACTTCGGCACCACACCGGGCAGGATCAGGTTGAGCAGCACGATCACGACGATCATCAACAGCAGCAGGAGCAGTGCAGGGACATCGATCTTCTCGAGCACCTGCGCCATCTCGACTGCGATGACCTTCGGCAGGTTCGTGTAGTTGAAGAACGCAATGAACTGGGCGATCATCAGGAACATCAGGATCAAGCCGCCGAGCGAGGAGAACGTCGTGGCGATCGCTCCGACGACGTCGTTGGCGCTCGAGATCGTCTTGGCGCCGAGACCGAACACGATGCCGCAGATCAGGAAGATCAGGGCGATCAGGAAGATCAGCGACGCCATGAACGGCGTTGCCTCGATGATCGCACCGGATTCGGGGTCGCGAGCGGACACCGGGCGGCAAGGTGAGCAACGAGATCCCGATCAGGCAGCCGAGCAGCGCCCACCCGGCGAACTTGAGACCACGAGCCTCACCGACGTCGTCCACCTCCGGTTCCTCCGTCATCGCCGGAACCGCACCGACGACCTGGCCGGTCGGTGGGGCGTACTCACCCAGGCGCGGTTCGATCATCCGGGCCGTGACGACAGCGGCCACGCCGGCGAGCAGGATCGTCGACACGATGCCGAAGTAGAAGTTCGCCGTGATGTTGAGCGGCTCGCCGCCCGACCCGATCGCTTCGTTGGTGATCTCGGTGATCATGCTGTCGGTCGGGGTGATCAGCAGGTTGACGCCGAACACCGCGCTCACACCTGCGAATGCGGCCGCCATCCCGGCGAGTGGATGTCGACCGACGCTGAGGAACGCGGCGGCGCCGAGCGGGATCAGGATGAGGTAGCCGGCATCGGTCGCGACGCTGCTGACGACACCAACGAGGATCAGGATGTAGGCGAGCGACGCCGGTGGTGCCACTTTGACGATCTTGCGGATGACGCCGCCATCAGGCCGGAGATCTCCGCCACGCCGACTCCGGCCATGGCGACGAGCGTCACTGCGACGACGCTGAACGCCGCGAAGTTGGTGACGAACGTGGAGAAGAAGAACCTGAGCCCGTCGACCGAGAGCAGGCTGCGGACCTCGAACGTGGTCGGTTGGATGACGTAGTCGGGCAGCTCCACGATCTCGTTGGTGACCACGTCGTACGGGACGACCGACCCGCCGAGTGCGCCCTGGATGTCCTCGAGCACGCTGAAGGGAACCGGAATGGCAACGTCCTCGGTCACCGACACGCCGAATGCCGCGACGACCGCCGACAGCACC
>CAVSJQ010000011.1:0-64170 GCA_963728355.1 Ilumatobacteraceae bacterium
GTGGGCCGCGTCGTCCGACGAGCGTGGATGAGGCCGCTCCTCCAGCAGCCGACGGGCCACCGGTGCACAATGGCGAGATGACATCCATCACGGCCACGACCGACTCGAACGCACGCACGCTGGGGCGGTGGCTGCTCGGCGCAGTGCTGATCGCTGCGGGGACGGGACACCTGACCGCTCAGCGCGAGGAGTTCCGGGCCCAGGTTCCGGATTGGTTCCCCGTGGGCGATGACGCCGTCGTGGTCGGATCGGGGATCGTGGAGCTGACGCTCGGTGCGGCACTGATCGGCCTCCCGCGCCATCGGGTGCTGGTGGGGACGGTGGTGGCGGCGTTCTTCGTCGTCGTCTTCCCCGGCAACATCGCGCAGTGGGTGGAAGGGACCGACGCCTTCGGCCTCGACACCGACAGCAAACGGTTCGCGCGGCTGTTCTTCCAGCCGCTGCTGGTGATCTGGGCCCTCGGCTCGACCGGTGCGTGGCGCGCATGGAGGTCCGGTACGTGGCCGCGCCCCGCCGCAACGGCGCCCTGACCGCCAGATCGGGTTTGCGTTGCACCGTGGCGGGGGTGGAGAATGCCGCCCACCAATTCATGGCGCTGAGGCGCCCTTTTCGCAAGGGGTTCGAATGTCGAGGCGTCTCATCGGCGCCGGCCTGCTGGCCGGTGTGCTGTTCTCGGGTGCGGTGGTTCCGACGGCGCTCGCCCAGGACGGGTCGTCCGGCGACACGGTCACGCTGACGATCGGGCTGCTGCAGGACCTGTCGTCGCCGAACGTCACCGTCGGCTACCTCGTCCCCGACTACGAGGTGTGGAACCTCCAGTACGCATCGCTCACCGACAAGGCCGCCGACGACTTCGAGACGACACCCGGTCTCGCCGAGTCGTGGACCGAGTCGAACGACGGACTCACGTACACCTACACCTTGCGCGAGGGTCTGACGTGGTCCGACGGTGAACCGTTGACCGCCGACGACGTCGCGTACACCGTCAACCGGTCGCGCGACGAAGAGTGGAGCAACCACTACTCGACCGTTCAGAACCTGGATGCCGTCGTGATCGACGAGCGCACCGTCGAGATCACCTCGTCGGTGCCCGACCCGAAACTGCCGACGATGGACGTCTACGTCGTGCCGGAACACATCTACGCCGACATCTCCGCCGACGACCTGGCTTCGTACGACGGTCTCGACGGCGTGGCGTCGGGTCAGTACTCCCTCACGCAGTGGCGGTCGGGTCAGGACTGGACGATGGAGAAGAACCCGAGCTGGTACGGCGACGACAACGGCATCGACCGCATCGTCTACCGGGTGTTCACCAACGGCGACGCCATGGTCGCCGCCCTCCAGGCCGGCGAGATCGACGCGGCGCACGCACTTCCACGGTCGGCGCTCGAGCGGCTGCAGGACGATCCGAACATCGAGACCGTGGCGGGCGAGCAGGGTTCGTTCACCGAGTTGGCCATGAACGGTGGAGCCGGCGGTCTCGGCGACGGCCACCCCGCACTGCAGGATGTCGCGGTGCGCCACGCCATTGCCCACGCGATCGACCGTGACGTGCTGTTCGATCGCGTCGCCCTCGGCACCGGCTCCGTCGGCACGGTCATGATCCCGTCCGCTGACCCGTCGTGGACACCGGAACTCTCCGACGACGAGGCGTTGGCCTTCGACCCCGATCGCGCGAACTCGATCCTCGACGACGCCGGCTACCTCGACTCCGACGGCGACGGGGTCCGTGAGATGCCCGATGGCACCGATCCGCTCGAGTTCCGCTACATCGAACGATCGGAATCCGATGTGGCACCGGCGATCCGCGAGTTCGTCACCCAGTGGTTGTCCGACATCGGCATCGCCACCGAGGTGTCGGTGATGGACGACGACCAGCTCTACGAAGCGAGCATCGCCGGCGAGTACGACCTGTTCGTGTGGGGATGGACACCGTTCGTCGATCCCGACCCGCAGCTCAGCTACTTCACCTGCGACGAGCTGACCACCGATCTCGAGTCCCCCGGCAACAACGACGCCAACTGGTGCGACCCCGCCTACGACGATCTCTACGAACAGCAGAAGGTGGAACTCGACGCCGATACGCGGCGGGAGATCGTGCACGAGATGGTGAAGCTCTTCCACGAGAACGGGACCTACGTCGTGCTGCTGTCCGACGCCGACCCGCAGGCGTATCGCACCGACCGTTTCGAGGGCTGGCTGCGCCAACCCGCCGAGGTGGGACCGATCCTGTTCTCCAACAGCTCGCCGACGTATGCGAACCTCCGCGCCGTCGAAGGCGGCAGCGACAGCACCGACGACGGCCTGTCGACTGCGCTGCTGATCGCACTGATCCTGGGTGCGGTCGTCGTGGTGGGCGGTGGCGCCTTCGTCATCGCCCGCTCGCGTGGCGGCGCCGACGACCGCGAGTAGGCACGTGCGGGCGCGATTCGTCCTCGCCAAGGTCGCTGGTTCGCTCGCGACCTTGGCGTTCGTGCTCGTCGTCAACTTCTTCCTGTTCCGTGTCGTCAACGACGACCCGACCGCGTCGATGTTCCGCGGCCGCAACATGAGCGCCGACCAGATCCAGCAGCGGCGCGAGCAGTTCGATCTCACGGGCAGCCGCATCGAACAGTTCGTGGCGTATGTCCGCCAGACGCTTCGAGGGAACCTCGGCGACTCGTTCCTGAGCAACCGTCCGGTGACGACCGAGATACGCGAGGCGATCTGGCCGACCGTCGCCCTCGTCGGCACGTCGACCGTGCTGGCCATGGTGATCGGCATCACGCTGGGCATCTACGCCGGGTGGCGGCGTCGCAGTCGGTTCGACGTCGCGTCGACGTCGTTCTCGATGTTCACCTACTCGGTTCCCGATTTCTGGTTGGGCATGCTGCTGCTGGCCTTTTTCGCGGTCAACCTCGGCTGGTTCCCGACCGGGGGGTTCGAGGACGCGGGCAGTACGGCGAGCGGTCTGGCGGCTCTGCTGGATCAGGCGCACCACATGGTGCTGCCCGCGTTGACGCTCACGCTGGCGTACATCGGCGAGTACATGATCGTGATGCGCTCGTCGATCCTCGACACCGTCGGCGAGGACTACCTGCAACTCGCCCGCGCGAAGGGCCTGCGCGACGCTTCGGTGCGCTCCCGCCACGCAGTGCCGAATGCTCTGCTGCCGGTGGTGAGCCTTGCGGCGTTGAACTTCGGCTTCATCCTTTCCGGCGCCATCGCTGTCGAGTCGATCTTCTCGTGGCCCGGTCTCGGGCAGGCGACCCTGGAAGCGATCCGTGGCCCCGACTTCCCGATGTTGCAGGGGCTGTTCCTGCTGTTCAGTGCGTCGCTGATCGTTGCCAACCTGGCCGTCGATCTGCTCTACGGCTACCTCGATCCCCGGGTGGAGGCTCGATGAGCGACACTCCGAGCGTCGAACCGGTTCCGGTGGTGCCCATCCCGGTCGATTACTCGCCCCGTGCCGCGGCGTGGGCCCGGCGCCGGGCGTCCCTCGCCGAGTTCGTCCGCAGTGTGCGAGCCGACCGGATCGCGCTCGCCGGACTCGTCGTGCTTGCGGCCTTCGTCGCGATGGCCGTCGTCGCACCGTTGATCAGCCCGAGGTCCGGGCTCAGTGCGGTCGACTCGATCGGCAATCCTGCGTGGGCCCGGCCGAGTAGCGAGTTTCCGCTCGGTACCGACCACCTCGGGCGATCCGTGGCCGCGCAGTTCGTGTGGGGTGCCCGCGTGAGCCTCTTCGTCGGGTTCGCGGCCACGATCCTCACCGTCGGCATCGGCTCGTTCGTCGGCATCCTCTCCGGCTTCTTCGGCGGTCGGACCGACTCGGTGATGATGCGCCTCACCGACTGGTTCTTCGTGATCCCGTTCCTGCCGCTCGCCATCGTGTTGGCGACGGTCCTCGATCGATCGCTGTGGAACATCGTCTTCGTGATCGGCGTCACGACGTGGCCGTCGACCGCTCGGCTCGTGCGCGCCCAGGTGCTCACGGTCAAACAGCGGCTGTACGTCGATCGTGCGCGGGCACTCGGTGCTGGACGGGCGCACATCGTGGGCCGCCACATCCTGCCGAACGTCGCCCCGCTGATCCTCGCCAACGTGACGCTCGCCGTGCCGATCTGCATCCTGACCGAGACCACGCTGGCGTTCCTCGGTCTCGCCGACCCGAACCAGACGTCGTGGGGCAAGACGCTGGAGGAGGCGTTCGGGGCCGGAGCGATCAGCCGCAACGCCTGGTGGTACTACCTGCCGGCCGGACTCGGGATCGTGGCGGTCGTGCTCGCCTTCACGCTGTTCGGCCGGGCGCTGGAGGAGATCCTCGATCCGCGCCTGCGCGAACGAACGGGGGCGCGGCGATGAGCCTGCTCGAACTGCGAGATCTGCGGGTCACCTACCGCTCCGAGCGCGGTGACGTGCCGGCGGTGCGCGGGGTCGACCTCACGATCGAGCGCGGCGAGACCGTCGGGCTCGCGGGTGAGTCGGGGTGTGGCAAGTCGACGATCGCCGGGGCGATCCTGCGCCTGCTGCCGAAGGACACCCTCGTCGAGGGCTCGGTGCTTCTCGGCGACGAGGACGTGTACGAGATGAAGCCGGGTCGACTCCGCGCCGTGCGATGGACGGGTGCAGCGATCGTGTTCCAGGGAGCGCTGCATTCCCTCAACCCGGTTCGCCGCGTTGGGACACAGATCGAAGAGGCGATCCTGCTGCACACCGCCCACCTCGATCTCGACCGCACCCAGGCGCGTCGCCGTGTGGGTGGACTGTTGGAGCGCGTCGGCCTGCGAGCCGAGCGGGCGCGCAACTACCCGCACCAGATGTCGGGAGGGCAACGTCAACGGGTCCTGATCGCGCTGGCGCTGGCATGCGAACCCGATCTGCTGATCGCCGACGAGCCGACGACGGCGCTCGACGTGATGGTGCAGGCCCAGGTCCTGGATCTGCTCAGCGAGCTGCAGGCCGACCGTGGTCTGGCGTTGATGTTCATCACGCACGACCTGTCGGTGCTCAACAGCGTGTGCGAGCGGCTGGTCGTCATGTACGCCGGCAGGATCGTCGAGGAGGGGCCGAGCCGCGAGCTGTTCGCCGACCCGCGTCACCCCTACGGGCGGGCACTGTCGCAGGCGTTCCCCACCATCGGCGACCCGGCATCGCGGATGCGCCCGAGTGGGTTGCCCGGTGATCCGCCGGACCCGGCTGCGCTGCCCGCCGGGTGCCCGTTCCACCCTCGCTGCGCCGACGCCGTCGACGAGTGCTCGACGCTCGACGTCGAACTGCGTCCCGTGAGCGCGATGCGCCGTGCGGCCTGTGTGCACGTGGAGATCACGGCGTGAGCGAACTGCTGCGCCTGCGCGACGTCCACGTGACGTTTCCCGCCGGCTCGTCCAACGTGGTGCGGGCGGTCGACGGTGTCGACCTGGCGGTCGAGCGCGGAGAGGTGCTGGCCCTCGTCGGCGAGTCAGGTTGTGGCAAGACCACCTTGATCCGTTCGATCCTCGGACTGGAACCGCTCACGGCGGGCACGATCGAGTTCGACGGGGACGTAGTCGGTGGTCGTGCCGGCTCGGTGCGCAGGTTGCGTCGACGTGTGCAGATGATCTTCCAGGATCCGACCGGGGCCCTCAATCCGCGGCAGACGATCTACGAGGCGATCGCCGAAGGGATCCGTATCCACCGGCTTCCCGGCCGTGAGGTCGACCTGGTCGTCGATGCGCTCGGCCGGGCAGGCCTGCGGCCCGCCGAGCGGTATCTGTCGCGCTACCCCCACGAGGTGTCGGGTGGCCAGCGCCAGCGGGTACTGATCGCCGGCGCGATGGTGCTGGCTCCGCAGTTGCTGCTCGCCGACGAGCCCGTGGCGTCGCTGGACGCCTCGATCCGTGGTGAGATCTTGGCGCTGATGCGATCGCTCGTCGACGACACCGGGATCTCGATCGTCGCCGTCACCCACGATCTCGGACTCGCCTGGAACATCGCCGACCGGATCGCCGTGATGTACCTGGGTCGCATCGTGGAGGTCGGCCCGGCCGAGGCGGTGCTGGCGGAGCCGCAGCACCCCTACACACGGGCGTTGTTGTCGGTCGTTCCCGAAGCGGACCGCATGGAGCAGCAGGTCCTCGAGGGCGAGACGCCCGACCCCGCCGCGATCCCACCCGGATGCCGATTCCATCCTCGTTGCCCGGTGGTCGCCTCGGGCGAGGCCGCTCGCGTGGGCATTCTCGGGTCATGCACAGGTGTCGACCCGACGCTCGATGCCGTCGCGGCCGACCGTGCGGTCGCCTGCCACCTCGTCAGGCGTGGCGAGAGCAGCCACGTGTCGGTGGAGTCAGCGGGGGCGTGATCGGTTGAGGCGGTAGGTGGCGAACGCGGCTGCGATCAGCAGCAGTGCGAGGCTGGCGACCATGCCGACGGTGGTGACCGCATGTGGGACCGTGTCGTCGGCGCCGGGATTGCGGTACGCGATTCCCACCGGATTCGAACCGATCTCGGCGAGCGACGACACCCACAGCCACACCGACACGCTCACGCCGCCGACGGCCAACCCGAGTCCGTAGCTCCGCACGATCAGCATCCCGGCCACGCCGGCGAGGGCGATCAGCCCGACCTGGCCGAGCCGTCCGGCGAAGAATGCAGCAGGAAGGTCTCGCATCGGATCGACCGAGCGGAAGTTGTCGGCGAACACCGCGTCGCCGACCGGGACCAGTGGGCCGAAGGCCAACACCACCATGGCGAGTGCGGTGACCGCTGCCACGAGCGGATTGAGGGCGGGCTTGCCGCCGGTGCCGATCGAGCGCAACGACGCCAAGAACACGATGACCCCGACCACACCGACGCCCGCGATCAACCACCAGCCGAGATCACGGGTGACACGCAGGGTGAACTCGACCGACGACGTCCGGGTGATCGACTCGGCGATGGCGATCGGCAGTTCGGCGAGCCCGATCGACAGGCCGGCCCAGCCGGCGAGCGCCAGCCCGGCGCCTCCGGCGAGCCCGGCTCCCCATCGGAGGCCGAAGCAGGCCAACAGCCCGCCCAGCACCATCGCAGCGGCGCCGACGAACCCGGCGAGACCGAGATTCGAGCCGAGATCCTCCAGCGTCCTGGCGCCGGTGGTGATCCCGGGCGCCGGTCGGGTCGTGCGGATGTCGATCACGTCGGCGACGATCGACATCAGCATCGCCGCCGCGCCGAACACGGCGAGCAGGAAGATCACGCGGATGCGAAACGGCTCACGCTGGGTCGGATATTCGGCGAGATCGCCGACACCGTCGAAGATCGCCGGCATCTCGGCGGTCACGGGCGGCGCGAAGTCCTCGCTGAGGCCGGTCGGAGACACCGCATCACCGGTCGGTGGGGCGAGCGCATCCATTCGTCGGGTAGGCGCCGCCAGCTCCGCTGGCGCGGCTGCGAGCTCGGTCGTCGGCGTCAGCTCGACCGGTTCGGTCGCCGCGGTGCTGTCGATCGTCGCGACCGGTGCGGCGACCTCGGTCGCCTCGACCGGCTCGGTCGAGGTGTCGGTCACGGTGTCGATGTCCGCGTCGGTGACCTCGACCGGTTCGGTCGCTGCGTCGGCTGCTGCCGCATCCGTCGTCGCCGACTCGTCGGGCGTCGACTCGGTGTCAGCGGCGTCGGTGTGGGCCGCTTCGGCGTCGGCCGATCCGTCGTGTGCGGCTTGCGCCTCGGCGCCGACGTCGGCGTTCGCATCGTCGGGCGCGGACGAGAGGGCACCGCCGCACTGGTGGCAGAACCTCTGGTGCTCCGACACCTCGGTCGTGCAGAGCGGACACCGCATGGCACGACTGTAGGAGATCGTGCGTCGACGCCCGCACCGGTCACGACATTCGCGGCGCACCGGTCGATCCGAGTGTGCATCCGTCCCGTGGTCGGCGACACTGTCGGCGTGGCCGGCCGATTCGCGCCCTCTCCGACCGGGGACCTCCACCTCGGCAACCTCCGTACTGCGGCGATCGCCTGGCTGGCGGCGCGGTCACGCGGCGCCGGGTTCGTGGTGCGCATGGAGGATCTTGATCGACACCAGGCGAGCATCGACATCGAGGCGGCTCAACTGGGTGACCTCACCGAGCTCGGCATCGACTGGGACCACGACGTGGTCCGCCAGAGCGATCGTTTCGATCGGTACGACGCGGTCATCGAGCAACTCGCAGCCAGCGATCTCGTCTACGAGTGCTTCTGCACGCGCCGGGAGATCCGCGACGAGATCGCCGCCTCCGCGCACGCTCCGCACGGGCCACCGGGTTCGTATCCCGGGACCTGCCGCCGTCTGACCGTCCGGGAGCGGTCCGACCGGCGCGATGCGGGTCGGCGACCCGCGTTGCGGCTGCGCACCGACGGACAGCGGATCGAGTTCGGCGATTCCGTGCACGGGACGGTCTCGGGCACCGTCGACGACGTGGTGTTGCGACGCAACGACGGCGTCCCCGCCTACAACCTCGCCGTCGTCGTCGACGATGCACTGCAGGGCGTCGACGAGGTGGTCCGCGGCGAGGATCTGCTCGCCTCGACCCCACGCCAGATCCACCTGCAGGAGCTGCTCGGCTACCCGCGACCGGTGTACGCCCACGTGCCCCTGGTGGTCGACGCGGATGGTGCCCGGATCGCCAAACGCCAGGGGCTGCCGCTGACGATGACCGAGCTGGCCGCGGTCGGGTTCGATGCGCCCACCGTCGTCGACTGGATCGCCCGGTCGCTCGGCCATCATCCGTCGCATCGGTTCCACTCGCTCGGTGACCTCGTCGACGGCTTCGATGTCTCGCTCGTCCCCCGGGATCCCTGTCCGCTCCCCGAGTTCGTTCGCTCGCGTTGATCCTCGATCGCGTCCGGGCCTCCCGCCGTCACGTCACAGGGAGCGCCCAGTAGGATCACCGTCCGTGGTGGAATCAACGAGCGCGCGCACGAAGGTCGGAACTGTGGCCGCGCTCGCGCTCGTCGTGCTCGCCGGCTGTTCCACCGCGGTCACGAGCGGAACCGGCGCCGGTCGCGTCGCCGATGCTCCCGTCGGCATCGTGGGCGACGCACCCACCACCACCCCGGCGCCCACCACCGCCGCACCGACCACGACGGCAGCGCCCACCACGACGCTGCCTCCGCCGACCACCGTCGCGCCCACGACGTTGCCGCCCACGACGTTGCCGCCGACCACGACGCTGGCGCCCAACATCATCGAGGTCTCCGTCGTCGATCCGCCGCTCCAAGCGGTGGGCGCGAGCGGTGGACAGGAGACCGCACGACTCCAGCAGCGCCTCATGGATCTCGGCTTCTGGGTCTCCGCCGTCGACGGCGGATACGGGCTCACCACCACGCAGGCGGTGATGGCGTTCGAGAAGTACATGGGCTTCGACGCCGACGGACGGGTCGACCAGCAAACCGCAGATGCCCTCACTGCGATGACCGTTCGCCCGATCGCTCGCGCCAACTCGGGCACGCTGATCGAGGTCGACAAGGCCAAACAGTTGCTGTTCTTCGTGATCGACGGACGCACCGACTGGATCCTCAACACCTCGACCGGCAACGGCGAGGAGTACACCGAGGAAGACAAGAACACGCCGGGCGAGATGATCTCCGGCGTGTCCCTCACGCCGAGCGGACTGCACCGGGTCAACCGCGAGCGCCCCGATGGCTGGTGGGAAGGTGACCTCGGCAAGATCTACCGGCCCAAGTACTTCGTCGGCGGCGTCGCTGTCCACGGGTCGAACAGCATCCCGAACTATCCGGCGTCGCACGGCTGCGTCCGGGTCAGCGTGCCGGCGATGGACTGGATCTGGGACAGCGGCATCATGCCGATGCGCTCGCCGGTCTGGGTCCACGACGGCGCCTGACCGGCTCGACTGGGCGGAGTCCTCGGGGGCACGGCGGCGACGATGCCGGTCTGGAAGACTCGCCCGATGCTCCCTGCCATCGGTGCCGTACGCCCGTGGGCCGACCCCCACGTCGTCTCGATCAACCGGCTGTCGATGCGACCACCGACCGTCGGATTCGCCGACCTCGACGCAGCGCGTGGTGGGCGGACGGCGGCGTGGCGCCGTTCGCTCGACGGTCGCTGGCGGTTCCGGCTGTTCGACCACCCCGATCGGGTGCCGGCAGCTGCGGTCGGTCCGTCCGAGCGCGGTGCGGGCTGGACGTCGGTGGCGGTCCCGGGCAACTGGACGTTGCAGGGCGTCGGTGACCTGCCGCAGTACACGAACGTGCGCATGCCGTTCCCCGGGCCGCCACCGCGCCTTCCGGACCGGAATCCCACCGGCGTGTACCGCCGATCGATGCGGATCCCCGCCCGCTGGCTGGAGCGTCAGGTGATCCTGCACGTCGGTGGCGCCGAGAGTGTGCACGCCGTCTACGTCAACGGCGAGTTCGCCGGGTATGGCACCGACAGCCGGCTTGCCAGCGAATACGACATCACCGCGCTGGTCCGCGCCGGAGCGAACGAGGTGGCCATCGTCGTCATGCGTTGGAGCGCCCACAGTTACGTGGAGGACCAGGACCAGTGGTGGATGGCGGGGCTGCACCGCTCGGTGGTCATCGAGGCCCGGGGCGCCGCACATCTCGCGTCGCTGGTGTGCGACGCCGGCCTCGGCGGCGTCGGCACATCCGATGTCGTCGGCACCCTGACGGCCGCGGCCACCGTCGACGGTCTGGCACCGCCCGGGCCCGGTTGGAGTGTCCGCTTCGGGGTGGAGACCGTCCGTGGGCGGCGGCTCGCGCGCCCGAAGACCGTCGACGTCCCCCACCGATTCGCCACGCCTTACCTCTTCAGCGGCCACACCGCCACGGCGTCGTTCGAGCTGCCCGACATCGATCCGTGGTCGGCGGAGTCACCGACGCGCTACCGGGTGACCGCCGAACTCCTCGATCCCGACGGCGCGGTGGCCGAGGTCCACACGCAGCTGGTCGGCTTCCGCACGGTCGAGGTCCGAGAACGCCAACTCCTCGTCAACGGTGCGCCGGTCTGGATCTTCGGGATCAACCGCCACGACCATCATCCGGCCCGCGGCAAGGCGGTGACGGTCGGCGACATGCGAGACGACCTGCTCGCGATGCGTCGCCACAACGTCACGGCCGTGCGCTGTTCGCACTATCCCAACGACCCTCGCTTCCTCGACCTCTGTGACGAGATCGGCATGTACGTCGTCGACGAGGCGAACATCGAGAGCCACGCCTACAACACCAGCCTGTGCGACGACGCCCGGTACCGCTCGGCGTGGCTGTCGCGAGGCGCTCGGATGGTCGAACGCGACCGCAACCACCCGAGCGTCATCATGTGGTCACTCGGCAACGAGGCCGGCTACGGCGCCAATCACGATGCGCTGGCCGGATGGATCCGCCGCGCCGATCCGTCACGGCCGCTGCACTACGAGGGGGCGGTCTTCCACGACGGCTGGGTCGACGGGGGCACGGCGGCCAGCGACGTCGTGTGCCCGATGTATCCGACGATCGACTCGATCGCCGAGTACGGACGCAGTGACGCCGGAGATCGGCCGTTGATCATGTGCGAGTACAGCCATGCGATGGGAAATTCGAACGGGTCACTGGCGGACTACTGGGACGTGATCACCTCCACCCCGGGACTCCAGGGCGGCTTCATCTGGGAGTGGAAGGACCACGGCCTGCTCGCCCGGCTCCCCACCGGCAAGCGCGGCTTCGCCTACGGCGGCCAGTTCGGCGACGAGCCCAACGACGGCAACTTCGTCGCCGACGGCCTGATGGCGGCGGACCTCGAACCCCATCCGGCAGTGCAGGAGGTGATGTGGGTGTACCGGCCGGTCGTCGTGACCCGCGACGGCGACGCCCTCACCGTGGCCAACCGGCGCAGCTTCACCGACCTCTCCGACCTCGAGGCGTCGTGGGAGCTGCTCGCCGGCGGCGAGGTCGCAGCGTCGGGCGCACTCGACGTCGGCGGGGTGGCCCCGGGTTCGACGGTCGAGTTCGCCTTGCCGTGTCCGGTTCCCGATGTCGCCGACGCACACCTCACCGTCCGCTGGACTCAGCGTCGCTCCACCCCGTGGGCCGAGCGCGGTCACCTCGTCGCCTGGGACCAGGTCACCCTCCGTGACGCCCAACAGCACCGCGGCGGCATAGCGCTCGGTACGACGCCAGGGCGACAGCTCGACGGACTTCGGGCAGGTCCGGACCTGACGCTGTTCCGGGCACCGGTCGACAACGACGGGTTCAAGCTGATGCCGGAGCTCGGCCGCCGGATCGGCGTGGGCGGCGACGGCCTGCGCCACTGGATCGACGCCGGCATCGACCGGCGTCGCGCCGACGAGCTCGTCGAACATCACCACGAGACCGACGAACTCGACGACGGCTCCCAGGTCCACCGACACGTCGTGGTCGTGCCCGACGATCTCGACGACGTTGCTCGCGTCGGTGTGACCTTCGAACTGCGGCCCGGCTTCGACCGGGTCCGCTACCACGGTCGCGGGCCGCTCGAGAACTACCCGGACCGCAACGGCGGCGCGGTGCTCGGCGTCTGGGAGTCGGGGATCGACGAGCCGCCGTACCTGGTGCCGCAGGAGTTCGGGTTGCGCACCGACTGTCGATGGTTCGAGTTCCTCGACCCGTCGTCCGGCGAGGTGCTGCGGCTCGACGTGCTCGATCCGACGGCGATGCATGTGTCGGCGACCCGCTTCACCGACCAGGACCTGTACGCAGCGGCCCACGAAACCGATCTACGCCCCCGTCGCGGCCTGGTCGTGCACGCCGACGTGGCGCATCGCGGGATCGGCACCGGCAGCTGTGGACCCGACGTGCTCGACCGGTACCGCATCGAACCGGGCACGTACCGCTTTGCGTACCGCTTGAGCGTTACAGCGGGGGTCTGACCCCTGGCGTAACGGTCCAGGCGCCGTTCTGCTCGTCGGTGAAGTTGTCGATGCGGTCGCCGATCCACTCGAACAGGCTCGCCTGGGCGACCACCTGGAAGACGAAGTAGGCGACGAGCAGGACGATGGCCACGACCGCGGCGATGCGGATCCACTTGATCAGCCGGTTCGTGTAGTCGGTCACGAGCGGCACGATGTCGCGCTGCATCTGGCGAGCACGCTGCGAGAAGAGGTCGGCAGCTCGATCGACCTCGGTGCGAGCGGCGCGTCGCACGTCCTCGACGATCTGTTGATTGTCCGGCCGCCCCGCCCGGCTGGGGATCGCCCCCGGCATCGAGGTCACCGGTGGCACGTACTGGTGTGCCGCTTCGAATGCTTCGCGCTGCTCGTACGACAACAGCTCGGCCGCGCTCGGCGGCGACCGTCGCGCGTCGGTCCAGTCGAGCCCGTCCCAGAACCGCAGGATGGTGCGGTTCTCGGGATCCGGGTACCACCCGGCTCGTGGTGCGTCCTCGCGGCGCATGGCTACCGGCGGGTCTCGGTCCGGTCGGGTTCCGGCAGATCGACCCGGTCGTCGTCATCCGGAATCGGGAGTTCATCCTTGGGGCGCACCTCGTCGTCGGTGTCGTCGTCGCCGCTGGCCGCTGAGAGCGCCGCCACGGTGCCCAACAGCCCCGAGAACTCGGCGGGGATCACGAGCTTGGTCGCCCGGCCGTCACCGATGCGCTCCAGCGCCTGCAGATACTCCACCGTCAGCACGCTCTTGTCGGCCCTGGCCTCCTTGATGCCGGTCAGGCGGGCCCGAGCGGCGTTGCCCTCGCCCTGCCCGACCAGTTCGAGACGGAGCTTCTCGGCGTTGGCGCGCAGCTCGATCGCCTGCGCCTGACCCTCGGCGTCGAGGACGGCGGCCTGCTTGCGACCTTGGGCCGACAGCACGGCGGCCTGTTGCTCACCGTCGGCACGGGCGATCGCCGCTTCCTGGTAGCCCTTCGCCTCGGTGACCGTGGCGCGGCGGTCGCGCTCGGCGCGCATCTGGGCGTGCATCGCCGACACGATGTCCGGCGGTGGATCGATTCGCTGGATCTCGACACGAACGACCCGGACGCCCCACTTGTCGGTGGCATCGTCGAGCACGTCACGCAGTTGCGTGTTGATGGTGTCTCGCGACGTGAGTGCACGGTCGAGTTCCAGGTCGCCGATCAGGTTGCGCAGGTTGGTCTGGGCCAACTTGGTGATCGCCGTGAAGAAGTCGGCGACGTTGTACACGAGCCGCTGCGGGTCCGTGGCCTCGTAGTACACGACCGCGTCGACCGAGACCACGACGTTGTCCTGCGTGATGACCTCCTGTGGCGGCACGTCGACCACCTGCTCGCGCATGTCGATCAACTGCATCGTCTCGATGAACGGCAGGATCAGGTTGAGCCCCGGCTCGCGGGTGGTCTTGTACTTGCCGAGCCGTTCGACGAGGCCTCGTTGATACGGGCGCACGATCTTGACCGCGCTCACCAGCACTCCGATACCGATGAGTGCGATGACGATCAGGACGATGGCGATGGGGTTCATGGGATCTCCCGGTCCGGTGGATGCTCAGGTGGGCGGTGCTGGGGGCGTTGGAGGTGCTGGAGGTGCTTGAGGTGGCGGCGACGACGCCGGTGGCGCTCCGGGCGGCCGGTTCGGAGGCGCCGAAGGAGGTTCGGTCGGAGAGTCGGCATCGGTGGACCGCACGATCACCTTGGTGCCGCTGACGGCGATGATGCGGACGTGGGTGCCCTGGGGGATCGGGCTGCCATTCTCGGAGGTGGCGCCCCAGATCTCGCCGTGGGCGGTCACGCGGCCCCGGCGGTCGGTGTCGTCGGGATCGATCGTGGAGGTCACGATGCCGGTGAGGCCGACCAGTCGGTCGGCGCCGACACCCGGTTGGAGCTCGTCCTTGCCAGCGAAGGTCTTGGCGTAGCGGTACAGCAGCACCCACAGCACCGCCCCGCCGCCGAGGAACATCAGCCATTGGATCTCGATGGCGACGTCGTAAAACCCGAGCAGCGCCGCACCGAGCGCCGACACGGCGAAGGGCAGGAGGACGAACGAACCGGCGAGCACGGTGAGTTCGATCGCGGCGAAGAACACGGCGATTCCGAGCCACACCCATGGCCAGAAGTTCAGGTCGATCCCGAGATCCAGCACGCCTTCAACCTAGCCGCGCCCGATTGCGATGCGCTCGTGGCGGCCCATCCCACCGGGATCCGCACGCGCATCGAGTCGTAGGTGGGCAGCGTCGGCTCGTCGGGGCGGGCGGCCGGGCGTCGACGGTCAGTCGGCGTCGGTGGCGCGTCGGATGCGCAGCGGCTGGTCCGATGCGGTCTTGTTGCGGCCGGTCTCGAGGTCGAAGCGCCAGCCGTGCAACGTGCAGACGAAGTCGCAGCCGTCGATCTCGCCGAATGCCGCCAGGTCGGCCTTGCGGTGAGGGCAGCGCCGCTGGACGACGTAGTCGCCCACGCGGATGTCGGGCTCGTCGAGCTGCGCCAGCACGTCGACCGGGGTGAGCTTGCGGACGACCTCGGCCTCGGCGCGCCGCATCCGTTCACGCGAGAGCGACTTGAGGAAGTTGTAGACGTACTCGTTGAACTCGCCGTCGCGCCACGCCGTGAAGCGGCACGACAGCAGCAGCGAGTTGCTCCAGTCGACGGCACGTTGCGCAGCGACGGTCTCGACGAGTTCGCGGGGGATGTCGAACCGGAACGAGTACGGCTCGCCGTCGTGGCGACGCACCGTTCCGTTCGGGAAGTCGACGAAGATCGGCAGATCACCGGCGTTGATGAGCACGTTGGCGCCGACCTGCGAGCGCAGTGTCGGTGCGATCGCGAGCAGCGGTTCCCACCATTCGCGCAGGGTGGTCAGCAGATCGGTCGACGGTGAAGTCCACGATGCCTCGAGCTCGTCGAGCCACGGTTTCCAGTCGGTCCGGTATGCCTCGAGGTAGGTGCGCTTGTCGGCGAAGATCGCCTCGACCTCGTCGACCGGGATCGGATGGGTCACCGCGATCTGGTCGGGGCCTGCGTCGGAGCCGACCTCGATCGTGGTCCCGGGGATGTTCATCACTCCGTGGCGGCCGGCGGCGGCGAGGCGTCGCAGGAACTCGGTCTGATCGGGGAAGATGCTCAGTTCGTCGCCATCGATCATGTTGAGCGCGAACAGGTCGTCGTCGAGGAATGCGGGAGGACCCGCGCTCGGGACGACGTAGCGGGCGTCGATGTTCTCGACATAGCGCATCGCCCGGGCGAACTGGGCATCGACTTTCGCCTCGCACAGTCGGCGCTTGTCGGCGTCGGGCATCTCGTACACCATCGGATACCAGATCGCCCCCGAGAACTGCAGCCAGTGCAGGTCGACGGGACCGTGGGCACGCAGCTGGGCGAGGTCGTTGGTGCGGCAGTCGTTCTGGTTGACGAGGATCGAGGTGCCGTCCGACACGACCAGCGCCGAGTCGCCGCCGGGTCCGTCGGTGATCGAGGTCTCCACATGGATCGCCACCGTCAGTCCCGGAGCGATCTCCAACTCCTCGGTGTCGACGGTGCGGATGAACTCGGTGAACCCGAGCGCCCGCAGCGTGCGCTGCTGTTCACGTGTCGGGAATCCGGGCAGCAGGATCGGGATGTCGCGGCGCAGGTGTTCACGCAACCACGGCTCGTCGTGGTGGTCGCCGTGGAGATGCGAGATGTAGAGGAAGTCGGCGTGCTCGATCCGGTCGCGCAGGTCGTCACTCAGCTGGTCGTTGCGAGGAAAGACGAACCACGATCCGAAGAACGCAGGGACGAACCAGGGGTCGCAGACGATCGATCCGGCATCGGTCTCGATGAGCATGCCGGCGTGGCCGATCGACGTGGCGCGCATCGGGTCAGGGTACGTCGGTCGCTCGCATTCGTCCCAGCAGGCGCCGTCCGGCGGCCCACCGGCCGGGCGGGCTCAGCGGTTGCTGATCAGGCGACGGGCGGGTCGGTGAACTGCTGGCCGGCGCGCGAGACGTGCTCGGTCCATGCGGTGCCGTCCCAGTACCGCAGCTCGAAGCGACCGGACGGGTCGGCATACCAGCCGGCCGGCACGGCCGACTCGGCTGCCGGGGCGGGCTCGGGTTCGGGCTGGGATTCGGGCTCTGGTTCCGGCTCGGGCTCGCTGACCTGGGCGGCGAGCTGTGCGATGGAGGCCTCGTCCGCTGCGGCGTCGGTGGTCTGCTCGTCGGGGGCAGCAGCCCATCCGGCGGGCTCCTCGACCGGTGCGGATGTGTCTTCCGCGGCGGGAACGAACGGTGCGCCGGCGGTCGATTCGTCGGCGGCGGGTGTCTCGGCGGTGGACGAGTCCTCGGCCGGTGTCTCGTCGGTGGAGGAGTCCTCGGCCGGTGTCTCGTCGGCCGGTGTCTCCTCGGTGGGCGACTCCTGCACGGACTCCTCGACGAGCACCTCCTCGGCGGCGGGTGCGGCGGTGTCTGCCTGCTCGCCCGACTCGCGTTGGAGATAGGCGACGATGTTGGTGCCTGCGGCCACGATCGAGACCACCGACCAGCCGTCGGCGGCCTTGTCATTGAGCATGGGCGCCAACGACTCGGCGTCGTAGGAGGAAGCGGTGACCGAAGAGAACTCCTGCATGGCAGCGATGCTAGACCACGAACGGGCCGACCGATGCTCTCTTCGGACGAACGCGGCCGTTCAGTCGCGATCCTGGCGGACGCCTTCGGTGAGCGCTGCCAGATCTGCGTCGGCGGGGTCGCCGTCGTAGGTCACTTCGCCGCCGCTCAGAGCGATGAGTCGACTGCTCTCCTTCACGCTCGACAACTCGTGCGTGGCGACGACGAGGGTGGCGCCGTCGCCGTGTGCGAGCGAGAGCAGCTCCAGCAGGCTGTCACGACCGAGCCGGTCGAGGCCGACGAACGGCTCGTCGATCAGCATCACGTCGAACGGTCGCACGAAGGCCATGGTGAGCGCCGCCTTCTGCTTGAGGCCGCGGCTGAACGTCGTCGGCAGGTCGTCGACACGGTCCATCAGACCGACCATGTCGACGAGATCGACCGCCTGCTGCTCCCAGTCCTCGGTGCCGTGCAGCCGGGCGATGTACTCGAGGTGTTCCCACACCGTCAGGTCGTCGTAGAACACCGGCTGGTCGGCGAGGTACGACACCGCCGCCCGGGCCTCGATCGATCCGATCGGATGTCCTGCGATCGTCGCATGACCTTCGGAGGCTTCGAGCATGCCGACGAGCATGCGCATCAGGGTGGTCTTGCCGCTGCCGTTGTGGCCGATCAGCGAGATGCGCTCACCGGCACCGATGCGCAGGTCGAGCGGCCACAGCGCGGGCGCGTCCCCGTACCGTTTCGCCAGCCCCACCGTCTCGATCATCGGAGGAGGACCCGAGGTCCGCTCGGCCCGGGCGGGCGGTGCGGCCTTGTCGGACCGCGCAGCGGAGGTGTCCCGGCCGGCGTCCGGCGAAGTCCGCTTGGCCCGTGTGCGTTGCGACTGCGGTCGGTTCGATCGTGAGTTGCTCATGTCGTTGCGGCTCGACCTTCTTCCATGAATGCTCGCACCTTGTTGCCCCAGGGATCGCGGCGACGTACCCAGACCACGCCGAGCGCAGTGAACAGTCCCAGTGCCACGATCGAGCGACCGACGGCGGCGGCATCCTCGGTGAATCGAGCGACGAACACCGGGGCCGTGCCGACGGCGCTGATCAGCACCGGCAGCAGGGTCTTGAACGCCGTGCTGAACCCGGCGAACTCCGGCGGAACGAAGCTGGTCTCCGCGTCGCGTGGCGTACCGAGCAGCGTGGTCGGCGACGGCGTGCTGGGTGCGTCGAGCACGGTGACGACGACCGGGCCGATCGCACCGGCCCAGACCATCGGGACGGCGACGGCGAACGCCATGAGCCCGAGAGCGGGGTCGACGGCGACGGCGATCGCGGCACCGACGAATCCGACGCCGATGAGCAGGACGGCCGGTGCCACGAGGTGATGCGCGTAGATCCATCCCCGCTCGATCGGGATGCCGTCGGTGAGGTCGGGACGGTCGATCTCCTGCGACAGCGGCTCGAGCGATTCGAGGCCGCCGAAGAAGAGTGCACCGAGCAGCAGGAGGCCGAACAGCGGTGACGCCGAGATCGTGAGCGCAGCGCCGACGCCGCCGATGGCGGCCAGCAGTGCGATGCGGATGTACCGGGCGACGGGGAGACGTCGCAGCGATCGGCTGTCACGTCGCCAGACGACGAATGGCGAGGGATGCTTCTTGGTCGATGCGCCGGGTGCGGTTGACGCGTCGGATGCCGTGCGACCGCGGGCGGTGCGGGCGGGCTCGGGTCGACGGGGATGACGGCGCTGTCCCCACGGTCGGGTCCGCAGCGTTTCCGAACGCAGCTGTCGGCGCAGTTGCACGACGGTGCGCAGATCCTGGACCGTCGCCGCGAATCTCAGCTGCGAGACCAACTCGCCGCGACGGGCCAGGGCCTCGACGCGGAGTCGCCCGCCGAGGGCGAGCGCCGCCGCGGCCATGGCGACGGCGACCACGATGGCGATGACGTCGATCGGTCGTTGGCTGATCCCCCACAGCGCCAATCGACCGGCGAGGTTGCCCGGAGCGACGCGGGCGAGGCCGGTCGTCTCGTCGTTCCAGATACCCCAGGCGACCGCCCCCTGCCAGACGAGCGCCAGGGCAGCCAGCGCGGTCGCGAGCCATCGAGGTACCCGCAGCGTGTGGGCGATGACCGCCGTCGCCACGAAGGTGACACCGACGATGGCGCCGAATGCACCACAGGCCGCGGCCCATGCCGTGCGAGATCCTTCGACCTCGGTGGCGATCAGCTGGCCGAGCACGGCGCCGCCGAGGCCGAGTGCAAATGCTGCGGCGCGCAGTCGTTGTGCGACGGGGCGCAGCATGACCGAGCGGCGCTCGATCGGCGCAAGTAGCACATGGCGGATGTCGGCCACCTCGATGGCGATCGGCCCGCCGTCGGCGCCACTGCGCACGCCGAGTGCGAACGCGGCCACGACGAGCAGCCCGATGATCGCCGGACCGCGCGTGAGCAGGTCGGCGGTGTCGACATTGTCGCCGATGGCGCCGTCGACGGCGTCGGACACCCACACCACGAGCGTCAGCCCGACGAGGGCGAACAGGTACACCCTGTAGGCGATGTCGTACCAGTCGGTGTCGCCCAAGCGACGGCGTTGGCGGGTGCGACGGAGCTCGGCGAGTGTGGCTTTCGACGTTCGCTGATCGGGTACCACCACAGGATCCGCGAACGCGTCGGACGACATCGCCGAAAGAACGTACTGCCGTCGCTGCATACTTGTGCGGTGGACACCGAAACAGTGCAGCTGTTCGTCGGGCTGTTGAGCATCGCCGCGGCCGTCGGCGCGGTCTCGCTGGTCGTGTTGCGGCTGATCGCAGCTGCCGGCAACGACAGCGCCGCTCGACTGGGCTCGTCGATCAGCGACTCGGGGGTGTGGCTGGCCTGGCTCGTCGCACTGGGGGCGACGGTCGGGAGCCTCTACTTCTCCGAGGTCGCCAACTTCAACCCCTGCCGCTTCTGCTGGTTCCAACGCATCGCCATGTACCCGCTGGCCGTGATCCTGCTGGTCGGTGCACTCCGCAGGGATGCGGGCGTGCGGTGGTACGCCGTACCACTCGCCGCGATCGGTGCCGCGATCTCCGGATGGCACAGCCTGATCGAGTGGCGGCCGGCGCTCGACAACGGCGAGTGCGAATTCCAGGGTCCGTCCTGCACGTTCGTGTGGTTCCGTGAGTTCGGCCTGAGCCTCGCCAACATGGCGCTGATCGGCTTTCTCACCATCCTCATACTGTTGCTGGTGCGCTTCCCGGCCAGACTGGAGCCGCCAGTCGACGCCCCCATCGCCGAGCCCGAAATGGAGCAATCCTCGTGAAGAACCGCACCGTGATCATCGTTGTGGGAGCCATCGTGCTCGTGCTCGGCCTGGCGGGGGCCGCCGTGCTGTTGACGGGAGACGACGAGAGTTCGGCCGGTGTGCTCGCTCCGGGCGAGACGACGCGGCCGACCTACGGCGACGACGTCCAGGAGAACCGTCCGGTCCAGGTCACCGGCGATCCGCTGGCTGCGCTCGACACCGTGGTCGACGTCGACCCCGCCGTCGGAACCCCGATGCCGGTGGTGACCGGGGCGACGTTCGACGGCAATGCGATGGCGATCGGCGGAGCGACCGACGGTCCGACGCTGTACGTGTTCCTCGCTCACTGGTGCCCGCACTGCAACGACGAGATCCCCGAACTGATCGAGCTGAAGGCCCGAAACGGCCTCCCCGCGGGCATGAACGTCGTGGCGATCAGCACCGCCGTCAACAACACGGCGCCGAACTATCCGCCCTCGGAGTGGATCGTCGACAAGGAGTGGCCGTCGGAGTGGCCGGTGATGGCCGACAGCGTCGAGTCCACGAGCTTCGTCGTCAACGGCGGCGGAGGCTTTCCGTATCTGATGGTCGTCGACGCCGAGGGCAACGTGCTCGATCGGGCGAGCGGCACGAAGTCGGCCGAGGAACTCGCCGCCTGGATCCGCGAGGCCCTCGCCACCGCCGCCTGACCTGCGTTACGCCAGGGGTCAGACCCCCAGCGTCACACCGACACCCATGCTGCGGGGAGCGTCGCGTGGTCGCTGACCGTGCAGTCGTCGCCGAACACGACGTAGCGGTCGAAGCCGCGGAGGAACCAGCGGTCGTGGGTGACCGCCACGACCGTCCCGTCGAACTGGGCGAGGCCGGCCTCGAGGGCCTCTGCGGACACGAGGTCGAGGTTGTCGGTCGGCTCGTCCAACAACAGCAACGTCGCTCCTGACAGCTCGAGCAGCAGGATCTGGAACCGGGCCTGCTGGCCGCCCGAGAGCGTCTCGAAGGTCTGCTGGGCGCAGCCGTGGAGTTCGTAGCGGCGCAGCATCCCCATCGCCGGGCCGAGCACGACGTCGTGCGCGTACAGGATCTCGACCAGCGTGCGACCCGCCCACTCGGGATGCTCGTGGGTCTGGTGGAAGAGGCCGGGGACGACACCGGCGCCGAGCCGGCACACGCCGTCGTGGTCGACCGACGCGGGTCGCCCCGGCGGCCCCGTCGGTGTCGACGTCTCGTTCAGGAGCCGGAGGAAGTGGCTCTTGCCGACGCCGTTGCCCCCGAGCACCGCGATGCGCTCGCCGTACCACAGTTCGAGGTCGAAGGGATCGGTCAGTCCGGCGATCTCGAGGCGCTCGCAGATGACCGCCCGCTTGCCGGTCCGAGCTCCCCGCAGCCGCACGTCGAGGCGCTGATCGCGCACCTCCGGCGGACGGTCGTTCTTCTCGACGAAGTGTCGCAACTTCGTCTCGGCCGCCTTCAGCTTCGGCGCGAACGCCTCACTGATCTTCGCCCGCTCGCGCATCAACTTGACGTAGTCCTCGAGCCGCTTGCGCTCGTCGTCGTAGAGCGCCCGGTCGCGTTCACGCCGGTCGTCGTGTCGGGCCTTGGCGTCGGCGTAGTCGGCGAACGGGCCGCCGTGGGTCCACGCGCCCCACGCCTCGACCGTGACGATCTTCGTGGCGGTGGCGGCGAGCAGTTCGCGATCATGGCTGATGAACAGCACGGTTTTGCGGGTGTCGTTGAGCTGCTGTTCGAGCCATCGCTTGGCCGGCACGTCGAGGAAGTTGTCCGGTTCGTCGAGCACGAGGATGTCGAACTCGCTGCGCAGCAGCGCTTCGAGCGCCAGGCGCTTCTGTTCGCCGCCGCTGAACGTGCCCAGCGGTCGCGTCGCCACGTCGGTGAACGCCTCGCCGACGGCCCGGCTGACGCACTCGTCCCAGGTCACCTCGAGGTCGTAGCCCCCGGCGTCGCCCCATGCTGCGAGTGCATCGGCGTACGCCATCGGATCGTCGGCGAGTCGTCGTTCGGCAGCATCCATCCGCTCGGCGGCGTCACGGAGCCGTCGCGGCGCGATCGACATGAGCAGCTCGCGCACGTTCGTGGCGGGGTGATCGGCGGTGCCGACCAGCTGATGCATCACGCCGAGTTGGCCGTCGACGCTGATCGTGCCAGCGGCCGCCTGGAGGTCACCGGTGATCAGCTTGAGCAGGGTGGTCTTGCCGACACCGTTCGCTCCGACGAGCGCCACGCGCTCGCCGTTGCCGACCCGGAAGTCGACGTCGCGGAACAGATCGTCGCCGCCCGGCAGCTTCCAGGCCAGCTTGCTGACGGCGATCGTGCTCATGACCGGTGTGAAGTTAGGGCGTCGTGGCGGACGGAGCATCGAGGGTTTCGTCGAGGAGCCCCGCAGCCCGATCGAGGACCACCCGGACCGGCACGCCGAGAGCGGCGGCGGCGGCGGCCGCGTCGTCGAACTCGACTTTGGCGCGGTGGTCGGCCAGCTTCACCCGGATGCGGTGGCCGTCGACGTCGACCGTCGTCTCGGTCCGTCGTTGCGGCCACCGCCGCATCGTCGACGACCGGACGCCCAGGGTGCCGGTCTCGTCGACGAGCGTCGCGCGCATCGAGGCGGTCGACGACGGGTCGCAGAGCACGCTCACCGTGTAGGCGGCGCGCCCCTTCTTCATCACGATGGGCGTGACCCAGGCGTCGTGGGCGCCGGCCGCGAGCAGCGTCGAGACGGCGTGTGCGAGCACCTCGCCGGTGACGTCGTCGACGTTCGCCTCGAGCAGCATGACCGGTGTTCCGTCGTCGTCACCACCGGTCGATCGACGGCCGATCACCACCTGGACGACGTTGGCGCGCTCGGCGGTGTCGGCGGTTCCTGCTCCGTAGCCGACACCCGCCGGAACCATCGTCGGCATCGCACCGAAGCCGGATGCCAGGGTGGTCATCAGTGCGGCGCCCGTGGGGGTCGACACCTCGAGTGTCGTGGCGAGCCCGACGGTGGGCACACCGGCCTCGCTCAGCAGCGCCGCGGTGGCCGGCGCCGGATTGGGGAGCACCCCGTGTGCGCTGCGGACCGATCCGTGGCCGACCGCGATCGGACTGCACCACACCTCGTCGATGACGAGTGCCTCCAAGGCGGCGCACACGCCGACCACGTCGACGATCGAGTCGAGTGCGCCGACCTCGTGGAGTTCGACGTCGTTCGGGTCGACGCCGTGGATCGCGGCTTCCACGTGACCGAGTCGCGAGAACACCGCTCGGGCCCGCTCGCGGACCCGGTCGGGGAGGTCGGCGTCGTCGAGCAGGGCCAGGATCTCGCGCAACGGGCGGTGATGTTCGTGATGATCGTCGTGGTCGTGGTCGTGCCCGGCGTGCACGACGACGTTGGCCCAGGTGGCCCGCACCCCGCATCGCTGCACGCGTTCGAACAGCAGGGCGTATCCGTCGACGCCGAGGCCGGCGATGGTCGCCGCGATGACGTCGGGATCGGCGCCGGCGTCGACCAGCGCCGCCATCGTCATGTCGCCGGCAACTCCGGCCTGGCAGTTGAACCAGGCGATGCGGCGTTCGCCCGGTGCGGACGTTGCCTCGGGTGTGTCGCTCATCGATCGGGCCACCGGAACATGCGAGCCACGGCGCACGCCGCACCGAAGCCGTTGTCGATGCCGACCACGGTGACCCCGCTGGCGCACGATGCGTGCATCGCCAGCAATGCTGTGACGCCGTCGAGACCGGCGCCGTACCCGACGCTGGTCGGGACGGCGACCACCGGTGCGCCGGTGAGGCCGCCGAGCACGCTGGCGAGTGCGCCCTCCATGCCGGCCACGACGATCAGTGCGTCAGCGTCGGTCAGCTCGTCGAGACGGGCGAGCAGCCGGTGCAGGCCGGCGACGCCGACGTCGGTCACCACGGCGGGATCGAACCCGTAGGCGCGCAGTGCGAGCGCCGCCTCGTCGGCGACGGGGATGTCGCTCGTGCCCGCGGTGACGACCGCAACCCGAGCGGGCGACGTGACGTCGGGCAACCGCCACACCAGGCTGCCGCTGGCCTCGACCGCCGGGCCGTGGGCGTCGACGCACGCCGTGCGTTGTGCCGCGTCGGTGCGCGTCAGCAGGACCGGTCCGGTGCCGTGGGAGAGCAGCTCGCCGACGATGGCGACGCACTGGGCGGGACTCTTGCCCGGACCGTAGATGGCCTCGGGCATGCCCGAGCGCAGGTGTCGGTGATGGTCGACCGTGGCGCCGTCGACGTCGGCGAACGGAAGTCGGCGGAGTCGGACGACGGCCTCGTCGGGCGTCATCGCGCCGGACTGCACGTCGTCGAGGAGCGCCCGCAGGCCCAGTTCGTCCACCGGCCCATCGTGCCACGCGAAGCGGGAAACGGCCCGCGCGATACGAATCGTTGCGGGCGCCCAACGGAAGCGCCCGTAGTCTGGGCCTCGATGGCACCGAGCGCAGCGAATCGGGTGGGCTTCTTCGGGCCCTTCGGCACCTTCACCCAGCAGGCACTGCTGTCGCAACCCGACCTGATCGATGCCGAACACGTGGCCTACCGCACGGTGCCCGACGTCCTCGATGCCGTCGAGCACGGCGAGGTCGACTGCGGGGTCGTTCCGATCGAGAACTCGATCGAAGGGATGGTCAACTTCACGCAGGACGCCCTCGCCTTCGACCACGACCTGTTGATCCAACGCGAGATCGTGATCGACATCGAGCACTGCCTGCTGGCGAAGCCGGGTGTCACCCTCGCCGACGTCTCGGCCGTCTATTCGATCCCGGTGGCCACGGCCCAGTGCCACCGCTACCTGCGCGAGCAACTGCCCGACGCCGAGATCCGAGCCGCCTACAGCACCGCCGACGCAGCCCGCCTGGTGAGCGAGAGCGACGAGGTGGGCGTCGCCGCCCTGTGCCCCCAGGTGGCCGCCGACGTCTACGGCCTCGACGTGCTCGCTGCGGACATCGCCGATCACGCCGGCAACCAGACGCGATTCGTGGTGGTCGCTCGCGAGGGCGTGCCCGCTCCGACCGGCAACGACAAGACGGCGCTGGTCATCTATCAACGCGCCGACGAGCCCGGCAGCCTGGTGTCGATCCTGCAGGAGTTCACCGCCCGCCGGATCAACCTGTCCAACCTCACCAGCCGGCCCACCAAAGCCGGCGGCCTCGGCGACTACTGCTTCATCGTGTACGCCGAGTCCCACGTCGCCGACGAGCTGCTCGCCGACACGATGCGCGCACTGCACTCGAAGCAGGGCGCCGTCAAGTTTCTCGGGTCGTATCCCGCGGCCGACGATCACGCCGAGTCGACCCGCGAGCACGCCGACGCCAGGTGGCGTGAGGCCGACGACTGGGTGCGCCACATCCAAGCATCCGTCAGGCGCTGAGTTCGCGGCACGTCGCCGCCTACGCTCGGCGGGATGTCGAACAATCAGACCAACGCCGATGACCGGCCCGTCAGTGTTGTCACCGGGGCGAACTCTGGGATCGGCCGTGCCACGGCCATCCACCTCGCGGCGCAGGGGCACCGGGTGATCGGCACGGTGCGGTCGATGGAGCGAGCCGACAAGTTGCGCAACATGGCGGCTGACGCTGCGGTCTCCGTCGAGCTGTTCGAGCTCGACGTCGCCGACGACGCATCGGTGCGCACCGGGTTCGACCAGATCATGGACGCGGCCGGCCGGGTCGACCACCTGGTCAACAACGCCGGCGTCGGCGGCAACGCGGTCGCCGAGGAGTGCCCGACCGAGCTCTACCTCTCCGTGATGAACGTCAACCTGTGCGGTGCGGTGCGCTGTACCCAGGCCGTGTTGCCGCAGATGCGCGAGCGCGGCAGCGGCACGATCGTCAACATCAGCTCGGTCGCCGGACGGATCGCCGCGCTCGCCCAGTCGCCGTACGTGGCGTCGAAGTGGGCGCTGGAGGGGCTCAGCGAGGGCCTGGCACAGGAGTTGGCGCCGTTCGGCATCCGCGTGGTCATCATCGAGCCCGGCGTGACCAAGTCGGCGATCTTCGCCAAGAACGTCGACGCCCCGAATTCGACCGGGGCCTACGACGCCCATTACCGCCGGATGTTCCAGTTCTACGCGACCGGCATGGCCAACGCGACGGACCCGTTCGAGGTCGCCGGGGTGATCCACGAAGCGATCACCACCGACGAGCACCGGTTGCGCTACCCGGTGAGCTGGGGCGGTGCCGAACTGGCAGAACTGCACGACCGCATCGACCACAGCGACTGGATCGCGCTGGGGGCGATCCAGGAGGACGACGAGTACTACCAGGCATTCCACGACGTGTTCGGGCTGGACCTGCGTTGACGACCCCGGCGGATCGCCCGCTGCGCATCCTCACGGTCTGCTCGCACAACCGCACGAGGTCGGTGATGATGGCGGCGATGCTGGACGCCATGCTGACCGAGCGACTCGGTGACGGAGCGGTCGAGATCCGTTCGTCGGGATTCGGGCCGGTGGATCTGGAGGCGATCGACGACGCCGTCGATGCCATGAGACGTCGCGGACTCGACGTGTCGGCTCACCGGAGCTCGCCGACCACCGTGCCGATTCTCGACCGTGCCGATCTGATCCTCACCGCCGAACGGGCGCACGTCGTGAAGATCGCCACGCTGTCGTCCGATGCGTTCCGACGGTCGATGACGCTCCCCGAGTTCCTCGACGCTGCGGCGGCCGCCTCGCCCGACGCCGGGCCCGGTCCGGCCACGGACCTGCGGTCGTGGGCGCAGTCGCTGACCGCACAACGGACGGCGGGGGCGTATCTCCGAGCGACCGTGCCGGAGGTCGCCGATCCAACGGGGTCACCGCATCGCGCGTTCGAGGCGGCGGTGGTCGTCCTCGAACAGCAGTGCCGGGAGGCCGCCGGCCATCTGGCGTTGCGCTTCGGCGACCGTTCGGAGTGACCGATCGTCGACGGCTACGGCCCCGGTGTAAGCACTGACGCCGCCGGGAACGATGCCGCATGGCATCGAACCAGCTCCGTCGACGTCAGTGCGTCATCGTGGCCGCCGTTGCGGTCGTGGCATTGGTCGGGTGTGACAGCGACACGCTCGAACCGGACGTCACCATCGCGAACACCGACGACCAGCCGCCTGCCACCGACACGCGCACCACCGATCCGCCGACGATCTCGAACCTGCCGATCACGCAACCGTGACCGCGAGGACGGTGGACGCGAGGATGGCTCCGCCGTCTCGAGCCGTGGTCCTCGACGCACGGCGTGAGGCACTCGTGTTCGCCCTCGTCGCGCTGAGTTTCCCACTGGTTGCCGCGTTTGATCCGGGATCGGTCGGCGCTGCGGTGCACCGGGCCGAGGAGATCGCCCGCTTCCAAGCGGCCGTCGGGCTCGACCCGACGCCCATCGTCGACCAGGTGTTGGGATCGGGGCCCGCTCGCGCCGTGGCGAACGCGATCTACTACACCGCACACGTGCCTGCGATCATCGCCACGTTCGCATGGCTGGCCGCGCGCCACCCCGGCGACTATCTGCGGATCCGGCGCATCTTCCTGGTGTCGCACGTCCTGACGATCTCCTGCTACATCGCCCTTCCCACGGCGCCACCACGCCTCGTTCCGTCGCTCGGCGGGGTCGAAGCCGCCAACGCCGGCGCCGGCTGGCACACCCTCCAGTACGAATTCGCAGCGTTCCCGAGCGGACATGTCCTCTTCGCAACCATCGTCGGGGTGGCGCTGGTGCGTCACGGGGGTGCCGTCCGCCGCATCATCGGCGTCGTGTACCCGGTGACGGTGATCGCCGTGACGCTCGCCACCGATCATCACTTCGTCGCCGATGCCATCGGAGCACTGCTCGTCGTCGGTGTCGCCGTCGAGGTGACACGGGGAGGGACCCGTATCGAGCGGTCGATCCTACGCCCGCTACGAACGCGAGCGACCGGAGAGCGCACATCAGGGGATCGGCGGCGATTCGTGGAGCAGGCGACGGGGTAGTGAACCGCCATGACACGCGTGATGATCGCCGTCGACGGCTCCGAACTCGATGCTCCGCTCGCACGCACGGCGCATCGGCTGTTCGGCGCTGACTCCGAGTACTGGGCCGTCAACGTGCAAGGTGATGGCGTCGACGGTCTCGGTGCCGAGCCCACGACATTTCCGGCGTTGTACGGCGGATCGCTCGTCGGCTTCGGATCCGCGTATCCCTACATTGCCCCCGATCCGTACCGGGTCAGGGCCCCTGCCGATGAGGCCGACGCCGGAGCCGTCGACGCCGCGCAACAGCGAGCCGACACCACGGCGCAGTCCGCCGTCGACGAGGCCGGGATCGCCGGGGCCGGGCACATCGCCGAGGTGGGCGAGCCGCCCGAGGCGATCCTGCGCGCCGCGCGCGAACACGACATCGACGTGATCGTCGTGGGCGAACACGATCGGAGCTGGTGGTCCCGGCTGTTCGACCCGGCGGTCGGCAGTGAGGTCGTCGACCTGGCCGACATCCCGGTCCTCGTCGTCAGCCGCGACGCAGCCGACCGGTCTCCTTCGGAGCGGACCGCCACGTGAAACCGTTGAGAGTGGTCATCGTCAACGACTTCGAGCTGGTCGTTCGGGGCCTCGCAGCCATCCTCGCCCCGTTCTCGGACCGCGTGGAGGTCGTCGAGCTCGTCGCCGGCGACGTACCGGATGGGCCGGCCGACATCACGTTGTTCGACACGTTCGGTGGGAGACGGTCGACGTTGTCCCGGGTCGACGAGATGGCCGACAACCCGTCACTCGGCAAGGTCGTGCTCTACACGTGGGACCTGCCGAAGGCGTTCGCCCACGACATCGACGAGCGGGCGATCGACGCCGTGATCCTGAAGAGCACGTCCGGCGAGCAGCTGGTCGACGCACTCGAACGGATCCATCGCGGCGAGTACGTGGCACCCGACGAACACGATCGGCTGCCCGGGGTTCCGACGTTGAGCGAGCGCGAGCGTGAGGTGCTCGCCCTGCTCGGCAACGGACTCTCGAATCGAGCGATCGCCGACGAGCTGTACCTGTCGGTCGACACCGTGAAGACCCACGTCCGCAAGGTGTTCACCAAGCTCGGCGTGGGAAATCGGACGCAGGCGGCGTTGGTCGCGAACGAGCACGGCCTCGTGCCGCGAGGTCACCGATCGGCGTCGCCGACCAGCTGATTCGTTGCGGTCGTGTCGAGCGGTGGCTCGATGTGGAGGTGCGAAACCAGGCCGGCGAGCTCGACGAGGCGGGCAACGGGCTTGGATGGGTCGAGTAGGACCAGTCGTCGTCCGTCGCGACCCAACGTCTGGTGGACTTCGAGAACGACACGCAGCCCGCTCGAGTCGATGAACGTCACCCCGGAGACGTCGACGCGCAGATCACCGGTGTCGGGGCCGGGAACGAGGGCCTCACGCAGGAGCGCTGCGGTGTGCGCATCGATCTCTCCGGTGAGCGCGATGCGATCAGTGTCGGGCTCCACACGGAAGGGTGCGTTTTCGGACGTCATCGAATCGAGAATACCGATTCCGGGGTGACGAAAGATCACGTGGGGGAACCCTTCACCCGAACGGGTGATCTAGCCGGATGGTCAGCGGTCAGGTCTCGACGATGCCGGCACGGATGGCGCCGACGACCTCGTCGGGGACCTCGGTCATGCCGTGGGCTCGAGCGGCATGTTCCGCAGCGGCGGCGAGCACGTCGTCGTCGGTCTGACCGGTCACGACGCCGTCACAGCCGGGCACGACCGTGCCGCAGGCGAAGCTCTTCACGGTGTTCTTCTCTCTGTGCGCCGGTCGGCGCGTTGGTCGGGAGTGCGCTCAGGTCGGCGCGATCATCGACACGGCCGAGCCGACGGTATGTCCGTCGACAGGTACCGCCGGCGGCAGTTGGTTGCCACTGCGATGTCACGCTCCGCAGCAGGCACGCGTGAGCCTGCCCCGAATGTCGGTCAGTTGGTGGTCCAGGACGCGAGCAGTGTTTGCGCGTACTCATTGAGCACATCGTCGGCGACGAACGGGCTGGTGCTGATCAGCCGAACGCAGTCCGTGGTGTCGTCGAAGACGTAGAGATCGGCTGCATCCGACACCGACGTACTCGGCACGACGCTGAGGGTCAGAGGTCCCTTGCTGAACATGATGTCGGACTGGCGCGCCTCGGCGATGTCGGCGTCGGTCGCGACTCCAATGCGCTGGGTGACGATGTTGTCACCTGGCCCGCTCGGGTCCCCGCTGCTCCACCTGACTTCGCTGCGATCGATGAATGGTTGCGTCGTGGATTCACCGGACGGCATCGTCTCCACTGGAATTGGCTCGTCGCATGCGATGTCGCTGATCAAGCTGGTCGTTCCGCTGGTGCGCCGCTGGGTGGTCGGCGCAGCGGTGCTCGGTGGCGGCGGTCGAGTCGTAGTCGCAGTATCGGTGAGCGGCGGCTGGGTGGTCGACGAGTTGTTGGTCGCAGGTGGTTGCCCGGTGGTCGACGGCACGCCGATCGACGGTGGTTGTGTCCTGGTCGTCGGCGTGCTCCGGCTGGATTCGGCGGACATCGGCGTCGACGCGTCGCTGCGTTCAGAGATGGCGTCGTTCGAGTCGCATGCGGCGGTGGCGGCGACCGAGCAACACAGCACGACACGAGCGATCTGGCGTCTCACCGCGATTCGCATTGATCTGCCACTCATGTGTGGAGCGCTACCCGCCACCGGGTGGCCCAAAAACGACTCATGGTGCCGAGGGCGAGCGACACCACCATGTTCGACTCACCCCCAGCCTTCCCGCCGGTCGAATCCGCGCTACCGACACCGCGAGCCGCACATAGTCACCTACGGACCAGCGGCGCTCGCGGCGCAAGCCGAGCACCCGATATTCACGTGAGCCGTACCAGTGGTCCGACGCGGCGAAGTGAGCGCCGAGCGGCAGATCGGGACGGGTTAGTCGAGGCCGAGCACGGTGATGAGCGCCTCATCGACGGCCCACATTTCGTCTGCCGCCAGCTGTCCCACGCGCCGCCCGAGCCGCTGGGCGTCCACCGCGCCGACCTGTTCGACGAGCACCCGAGTCGTGTCTCCAGCGATTGAAACTTCGGGCCGGAAGGAGGCTGGACGAGCGCTTCGTGACGTGGGCGCCACGAGAATCACCGAACGAGGAAGCATCGAATCGGACTGCACGATGACTCCGAAGCGCTCACCTTGCTGTTCATGTCCGACACCCTTGGGGACCTTGAAGCGAAAGACCTCACCCCGCTGCACGCATCGTCTCCATCATCGACGCGATCGCCAGCATCTCGGCTCGGTCGGCTTCATCGGCTTCCAATGCGGCGGCCTCGGACGCGAGCTCGCTTCGCTTCCGTACCCGCTCGGCCGAGGCGAGCAAGGCAGAACGGATAGCCGCGGACCGGCTCAGACCGGTCGACTCCAAGATGCGAAGCGCTCGTTCGGCATCATCATCGAGTCGGACCGAAATCGCTTTCGCCATGAGCAGAGTATGACAGAACGTGATACGAATCGCAACGGCAAGCTGGTAGCGCCGAGTGCCCGGTATGTGCGCTCGACGCAAGTGCCGGGGCATCCGGTAGATCGCTCGATAGTGGTCCGGATATTCGCCGGCGATCGGGAACCGCCACCACTCGACTTCGGCGCGGCTCGTGGCACCCGACAATCATCACGAGTGAGCGCCATCAGGCCGAGCAGGCGCGGTCGGCAGGTGATCACATGACTTGCCGACGTGGTACGGCTTGACCGAAATGGATGGACTGGCCGAACGAGAGAGACCCGCACAGAACGTCCTCGTCGGGACGAAAGTGGACCGAGACGGCCGGCAAATCCGAGACTTGTTGCTGCCTGTGCGCCCCGGAGAATTGGCTGCGACGGCGGAACAGTTGGCCCGACCAGACGCATTCTTACAGGCTGATGGGCCAGGATGGGCCAGCACGTAGCGCCGTTGGAGCTGTAAAAGTCATGGTAGAGGCGCTCTGACTTTGGCGGAACGGGAGGGATTCGAACCCCCGGAGGCGCAAACCTCGGCCGCTTTCAAGGCGGCTGCATTCGTCCACTCTGCCACCGTTCCGGTCACGACGTTACCGGGCTACACTCCGGGGCTCCCAGGAGAGGTGCCAGAGCGGCCGAATGGGGCGCCCTGCTAAGGCGTTGATCGTGGTAACGCGGTCCGTGGGTTCAAATCCCACCCTCTCCGCCACTCGACCGGCGTACCGCCATGGTGCGCCGGTCGGTCGCTTTTCCGGCGCCCCGACACCCTGTCGGAATGACATCCATGTCGTTTGCATGACGACGATGTTGCGGTTTCGTGACGAACGGAGTAGACCGGAACCGTTCCCATGACCGACCGACCCGATCTCGACGGCGCGCCCGGACTCGACGACGAGTTCTGGGGCGAGCAGACGGAGTGGATCCCCCGCGAGCGGCCGGCCGAGCGCGGCGGGCTCATGTCAGCGGTCGGACGCTGGTGGGACGCCCTGCTGGGCGGAGGCGCCGTCGCCGGGCGCGCACACGGTCCAGCGGCCATGCCCGCACATGAAGTCGAGGATCTCGACCCACGCATCGGGCGGCCGCGCACCGTTGACCATGACGAAGTCCGCGACCATGACGATGACCATCTGGTGCTCGCGCGTGCAGACGACGACGGTGATGCCTGGGCGCACGACGATGACGTGACCGCGGGTGACGATGCCTGGACACTGGAACCCGAGCCACCGCTGCGGCGCCATCCCGGCGTCGACCCGCTGCTCGCACGACTGGGCGGTCTCGCGGTGATCGTCACACTGGCGGCACCGCTCATCGTGGGATTCACGGGATCGGACGGCGACTCGCAGTCGGCAGACGCGCTCGCCACGGTCTCGTCGGGTGCAGCGTCCTCCCAGGTGGCCGCTCCCGCGGAAGCGTCCGCCGGCGGGAGTCCCGCGGTCCCGGCCAGCACCGCGACGGCTCCGGCCGCCGGCTCGACCTCCGAGGCTGCACCCACGTCGTCGCCGTCGACCGCCCCGGCAACCGACGGCGACGCCGAACCGACGACTTCCCCTGCAGTCGCCGCGGCGCTCCAGGACGCCCCCGACGACGAGCCGTCCACCCCACCGGCGGCCACCACACCTCCGTGTGGAGCCCGTTACGAACTCGCAGCCGGCGACTACTGGATCCGCATCGCCGATGCCGCAAGCGTGTCACTGGAGGAACTCCTCGAGGTCAACGACGCCTCGGTCGACACGGTGCTCGTTCCGGGCCGCTCGATCTGCCTCCCCCTCGGTGCTGCCACGCCGACGCCGCCTCCGACCGTCACCGCCGCGACGCCGACAGCTCCGGCAACCACCTCTGCGCCGAACCGCTCGACGGTCACCAACTCGACGACCAGCAGCTCGACCACCCGCTCGACGACCACCGCGGCGCCGGCTCCCACCACGACGGTGCCGGCGCGACCGGCGGCGGTGCCCCAGTCGCAGGCGGCGGCGATCATCCGAGAGGTCTGGCCCGACGAACTCGAGGAGCGAGCGCTCGAGATCGCGTGGCGCGAGAGCAAGCACGAGTCGAACGTGAACAACTGGTGCTGTTACGGCCTGTTCCAGATCCACTGGGAAGCACATCGCAGCTGGCTCTCGACGCTCGGCATCACGTCGGTGTCACAACTGTACGACCCGGTACTCAATGCCACCGCCGCGTACGCGCTGTACCAGCGGTCCGGCGGCTTCGGCCCCTGGGGCGGCTGACCGGATTTGACGGTCGGCAAGTCGGCGACTTGCGTCTACACTGTCGGCCGTCGCAATTGCGCTCGTAGCTCAATGGATAGAGCACTTGACTACGGATCAAGCGGTTGGGAGTTCGACTCTCTCCGAGCGCGCTGCAGATGAAGGGGCTTCCCGGTGACGGGAAGCCCCTTCGTCGTTTTCGCAGCTACCGCAAACGTTCGGCAGTGAACGGTTGCGCCGGCACGGAGCAACGTTCGTCACACCGGGACTTTCTGCCCTAGGGGGTATCCGTCCGACGGTCGACGCTGAAGGGGCCGGGTACCTCCGCCGATCCCGGCATCGAGTTCGGAGTTTGAACACCGACCCGAAGGAGGGCGTCATGCGAAGGTTCGCTCTGGTCGGAGGTCTCGCACTCGCGTTGGCCTCCATGGTGTTGGTCCTTCCCCCGCCGGCGTCCGCGCAGATGGGCGGAGGCGGTGGTGGAGGTGGCGGTGGCACCGGTGATGCCTACGCCGACCTCTACGTCGCCCTTCGCGATGTCGACGGCGTGCCCATCCTCTCGGAAACCTTCTGGGAAGTCGGACCACCGTCGGTGGCGGTTTCGTGTATCCAGCCGATCTCGTATGCGGTGGTGCCCGACATCACCCCGGTGATCAACCCGGTCGACCAACGACCGGTGTATCGGATTCCCCTCGTGGGGGAGGGCTCCACCGAACTCACACCCGTCGAGGCAGACACGGCCTGTGAGCCTCTGGCGGCCTTCGCCCCGTACGTGTCCGAAGTCGAGCTCGAACGCCTCAACCTCGTTCGCACGTCCGACGAAGTGCTCTGGAAGAAGCTCGTCGAGGTCGGCATCCGGCTCGACGAGGCCACCGTGATCACGCTCGACGGTGCCGGACGGATCACCACCGACGGTGCTCCGATCGACGCCTCCCCAGACCAGGCGGCGATCTACGGGGCAGCAGAAGGCGCCAACCCGGCTCCGACACCCGTCGATGACGGGCGCACCGACGTGGGAGAGCCGGGTGGGTTGATGGACACCGGCACCATTCCTCGCTGGATCGCTGGGCCGCCACCTTCGGTCGTCCACCCGTTGGGCGACCCGGCCCAGATCGCCCAGGGCGGCGGCGCCTTCGGCCCCTGGCAGTTGGCGGCTGCCGCCATCGGCACTGCGGCCGGCAAGTCCGTTCCGATCACGATCGACACGGTGCAGTACTACAACCGCATCGCCTCCCCCGCCGGAGGCGTCGATGACTGGGGATACGCAAACGTCCTCGATCAGACGGCCAACGGTGAGTCCTTCGTCGACTACCGGACGTTCAGCTACACCCGTTCGGAGGTGTTCGAGGGCTGCACGACCTGGTTGGACGTGCCCACGCTGACGTGGAAGTACGACAAGATCGTCGATCGCGTCGAGTTCACCGACATCGTCGTCGGCGCAGACAGTGGCCCGGTGGCCAACATCGCCGGATTCACCCAGATGGCCGACGACGTCCGCTCGGTGATCAACTACCTGCACGAGAACGAGGTCGTCATCGATCCACTCACCGGAAAGGGCTTCTTCATCGACCCGGTGTTCGAGGAGTCCTGCGCCGCACAGGCCGACATGGTCGTCGAACTCAACACGCCGAGGGACGCCGTCGATCCGACGGTGACGATCACGTCGGCGCCGACCGCGGAGACCACCGCCACCGATGCGACGTTTGCCTTCACGGCGACGGACGCCGCGAGCGTGCTGTGCGTACTCGACAACGGCGCGATCGAGCGGTGCCTCAGCCCGACGACCTACACCGGCCTCGAGCCCGGAACGCACACGTTCACCGTCATCGCCATGGGCGTCGCCGGCAACTACGTGTCCGACACGCACACCTGGACGATCATTCCGCCCGGCGAGGACACGATCATCACGCCGCTCGACCCCAGGCGCTTCGCCGATACGCGACCCGGCTGGGTCGCCGCCGATGGCTTGTTCTACGGCACGGGTCCCGTGCCCGCTGGCGGCGTGGTCCACGTGCAGATCGCCGGACGTGGATACGTGCCGGTCGGTGCGAAGGCGGTGGTTGCCAACGTGACGTTGGTGGGTGCTGCTGCGCCGGGGTTCGCGACGGTGTTCCCGTGTGGAGCGGTTCCGGATGCGTCGAGCGTGAACTATCTGGGTGTGGGCAACGAGGCGGTCGCCAATGAGGTGATTGCGAAGTTGTCGCCGGCTGGTTCGATCTGTGTGTTCACGTCGGCGTCGGCGAACGTCCTGGTCGACGTCGTCGGGTATGTGCCGGCGTCGTCTGAGTACGTGTCGTTGGCGCCGGTGCGGTTGGCTGACACTCGGCCGATGCCGGTGGCGGCCGGTCGGGTGTTGGAGGTGCCGATCGTGGGCCGCGGTGGTGTGCCGGTCGGTGCGAAGGCGGTGGTTGCCAACGTGACGTTGGTGGGTGCTGCTGCGCCGGGGTTCGCGACGGTGTTCCCGTGTGGAGCGGTTCCGGATGCGTCGAGCGTGAACTATCTGGGTGTGGGGAACGAGGCGGTCGCCAATGAGGTGATCGCGAAGTTGTCGCCGGCTGGTTCGATCTGTGTGTTCACGTCGGCGTCGGCGAACGTCCTGGTCGACGTCGTCGGGTATGTGCCGGCGTCGTCTGAGTACGTGTCGTTGGCGCCGGTGCGGTTGGCTGACACTCGGCCGATGCCGGTGGCGGCCGGCCGGGTGTTGGAGGTGCCGATCGTGGGCCGCGGTGGTGTGCCGGTCGGTGCGAAGGCGGTGGTTGCCAACGTGACGTTGGTGGGTGCTGCTGCGCCGGGGTTCGCGACGGTGTTCCCGTGTGGAGCGGTTCCGGATGCGTCGAGCGTGAACTATCTGGGTGTGGGGAACGAGGCGGTCGCCAATGAGGTGATTGCGAAGTTGTCGCCGGCTGGTTCGATCTGTGTGTTCACGTCGGCGTCGGCGAACGTCCTGGTCGACGTCGCCGGACACCTCTGACCGACTCGATCGTCCTCCATCGGACGCTCCGAGAACCCATGTGAGCGCCACCAACAGGTGGCGCTCACATCGCGTCGTACGCACGGGGCCGAGCCTGGCGTGCCCGGTTGGCCGCGATCGGGGAGGGGAACGGTTCGCAGCGATGGAGCACCGTCAATTCTTCCTCAAGTTCCGGTACCGCGGTGCCGATGAGCGCTCATGAGACTGATTCGGCTCGGCGCGCTCGTCGGCAGCGTCGTGCTGCTCGTCGCGACGTCGGTCTCGATGTTCAACGATCGGTCCGAGCTGCGTAGCGAACAGGACGCCCGCGTGACGGCGACGGTCCTCGTCGCGGACCAGTCCGTGGAGAGCACGATCGCCCGTGCCGCCGCCGTCGTCGAGGTGGCCAACGAGTCGACCGATCCCGCCGGGCTCGTCGACTCGTTCGGCCCCGACGTCTCGGCCTGCATCTCGACGGGCGACGACGTCCGGTGCACCGATGTCGATCTGTTGGCACTGTCCGGCTTCGGCGCTGCTGCTGCTGCATCGGTGCAGCGAGGAGAGCCGGCGCTCGTGGTCGACGAGACCACCGACTCGTTGCTGATGGTCTCACGTCAGGACGTGACGACGGCGCTGCGTCTTCCGGTGTCGGCCTTGATCGACGAACGCGCAGCGGCCACGATCGTCGCGTACGGCGCCGACGTCGAGATCCGGCTGTCGGACACGCCGGCCGACGGCGTTGGTCGTGTCGGCCCGCTGACGGTCGACGATCGCCGGATCGTCACCGACACGCTGGTGCTTCCGCACGACGGAGGTTCGGTACGTGTTGCCGCATCGATCGTCGACGACGTCGGATTCATCGCCGCCGGTGCCGCCGGCTATCTGCTCCTGCTGGCGCTCGGCACCGTGCTGATGGCGCTGGCCGGATGGACGTTCCTGCTCGATCGGCGAATGCTGGAGCGACGCGCCACCACGGACGAACTCACCGGACTCGTCAACCGTCGCGAGTTCGAACGGGTCAGCGAGGAGTCACTGCTCGCTGCCGATCGGTTCAACACCGGTGTCTGTCTGATGCTGATCGACCTCAACGGGTTCAAGCAGATCAACGACACCCTCGGTCACCAGTTCGGCGACCTCGTGCTGCAGGCAGCGGCCGGGCGTCTGCGGGCGGCGGTTCGTGACACCGACGTCGTCGGCCGGTGGGGTGGCGACGAGTTCGTGATCCTGCTGCCCGGCATCGAGGACGGCACCGGCGTCCGCGCCAGCGCCGAGCGGATCGCTTCTTCGCTCGCCGAGAACCCGATCGTCGGCGACGTCAAGGTGACTGCGGCGATCGGTGCCGCACTGTTCCCGCGCCACGGTCGCGCACTCGACGACCTGATCAGCGCCGCCGACCTCGCGATGTACAGCGCGAAGACCACCGGTGTGACCCACCGACTCGCCGACGTCCACACCGTCGAACTGGCGGCGGAGGAGCTGCGCGGAGCGCCGTCGTATCAAGGTCCTGACCGACGCCGGCATCCCTCCGAAGTGAACACAGGCGGCGGCCGCGACTGAGCGCCACCGTGCGTACAGTGGCGCGGTGGCTCCGACCGATCCGCTCACTGCGAAACTCGCCGGTTTCGGCACGACGATCTTCGCCGAGATGTCGGCGTTGGCCGTCGAGACGGGCGCGGTCAATCTCGGGCAGGGGTTCCCGGACACCGACGGTCCCACCGAGGTCCTCGAGGCGGCGATCGAGGCAATCCGGTCGGGGGTCAACCAGTACCCGCCGGGGCCGGGGACGCCCGAACTGCGCCAGGCGATCGCCGACCACCAACGGCGTTGGTACGGCATCGAACTCGACCCGTCGAGCGAGGTCGTGGTCACCGCCGGCGCCACCGAAGCGCTCGCCGGTGCACTGCTCGGGATGCTCGACGTCGGCGACGAGGTCGTCGTCTTCGAGCCGATGTACGACAGCTACCAGGCCTGCATCGCCCTCGCCGGTGCTCGCGCGGTTCCGGTGCTGTTGGCGCCGGATGCCGACGGCCGCTACGTCTTCGACCCCGACGAACTCGTGGCGGCGGTCACGGCGCACACGAAGCTGATCCTGCTCAACACGCCGCACAACCCGACCGGCAAGGTCTTCACCCGCGACGAACTCGACCAGATCGCCCGTGTGGCGATCGAGCACGACCTCATCGTGGTGACCGACGAGGTCTACGAGCACCTGCTGTTCGACGGGCGGCTGCACGTCCCGATCGCGACCTTGCCCGACATGGCCGAGCGCACACTGACGATCTCGTCGGGTGGCAAGACGTTCCACACCACCGGCTGGAAGATCGGCTGGATGTCCGGGCCGGCGCCGCTGGTGAGCGCTGCGAGGACGGCGAAACAGTTCCTCACCTACGTCAACGGTGCACCGTTCCAGCCGGCGATGGCCGTCGGCCTCGGCCTGCCGGACTCCTACTTCCAGGGACTCTCGGCGACGCTGCAGGTTGCCCGTGACCACCTGGTGGCAGGGCTGCGCGACGCCGGATTCCTCACCTACGAGCCCGAGGCGACCTACTTCACGACCGTCGACATCCGCCCGCTCGTGACCGACGGCGACGGCAAGGCGTTCTGCCGGTCGCTGCCGAAGCGATGTGGTGTCGTCGCCGTGCCGAACGAGGTCTTCTACGCCCGCCCCGAGCACGGCCGCCACCTGGTGCGGTTCGCCTGCTGCAAACGCATCGAGGTGATCGACGAGGCGGTCGAACGGCTCACGAAGGGATTCGGATCATGACCGCGGTCCGTGTCGCCGCGATCCAGCACGACATCGTCTGGCACGACCGCGACGCCAACTTCGCGCATTTGCGCCCGATGATCGGCGGCGCCGCGGCGGGTGGCGCCCGCGTGGTGCTGGTGACCGAGACGTTCTCGACCGGGTTCTCGTTCGACTCGCCCGGCATCGGCGAGCCGGAGGGCGGCCCGTCGTCGCAGTTCCTCACGGCGATGGCGACGACGCACGGTGTCTGGGTGGGGGGCTCGTGTCCGGAGATCGCCCCGGACGCGCCCGCCGAGGATCAGCGTCCGTCGAACGTGTTCGTGTTGGTGGCGCCGGACGGCACCGCCACCCGCTACCGCAAGATCCATCCGTTCTCGCACGCCGACGAGGAGCGCTACGTCCGTGCCGGGACCGGCTTCGTCACCCTCGACATCGACGGGCTCCGCTGCGCCCTCTTCGTCTGTTACGACCTGCGCTTCGCCGACGAGTTCTGGGCGCTCGCCCACGACGTCGACGCATATCTCGTGGTCGCCAACTGGCCGGCGAAGCGTCGGCTGCACTGGTCGACGCTCCTGCGGGCCAGGGCGATCGAGAACCAGGCGTATGTCGTCGGGGTCAACCGGGTCGGATCGGGCGGCGGTCTCGATTACTCGGGCGACAGCGCGATCATCGACCCGCTCGGCGAGGTGCTGGCGACCGGCGCCGGCGTCGAGACCGTCCTGACCGCCGACCTCGACGCCGCCCACGTCGCCGCCACCCGCGACCACTTCCGCTTCCTCCAGGACCGCCGCTGAGCCGCATCTCGTAAACGAGATGCGCCGGAGCTGCGCACCGTGTTCACGAGATGGGCGTCGACCGTCCGGCGGGGCGCATCTGCATCGACACACGGATGCCGTACGTGGTGTCCTGCTGGCCGACCTCCAGGAAGCCGCGCCGGGCGTGGAAGGCGAGCGACGGCTCGTTGGGTGGGTCGACGTTCACCTCGAGCGCCAGCTGCCCCGCGCCGCCGCGCTCGACCATCAGCCGGTCGACCTCGGCGTACAGCAGGGTGCCGAGCCCGCGGCCCTGCGCGTCGGCGTCGAAGGCGACACGGTCGAGGTACATGAAGTCGTCGTAGCGCTCGGTGAACCACCGGTAGTTGCCCGAGTCGTAGTCGCTGTCGGACGGCATCACCAGGCAGAAGCCGACGATACGTCCGTCGATGTCGACCGCGAGGGCGATCGGGCTCTGCTCGAGCAGGTACGCCATTCGGTCGGCATCGACGGCACCGACCTCGGGAACGTTGGCGGCGTTGATCTCCAGGATCCGGTCGAGATCGACGGGCTCGATCGCACGGATCACGACGGCTGGCTGGGCGGACACGGCCGGCACCGTAACCGCATTGGCCGTCCCTCGCCGACTGCCATACGGTGCCACCCGTGTCATCGGTGATCACCGCCCGCGGCCTCCGCAAGGAGTTCGGCGACTTCGTCGCCGTCGACGGCATCGACTTCGACGTGGCGGCGGGCGAGTCGTTCGGGTTCCTCGGACCGAACGGTGCCGGCAAGACCTCCACGATGCGGATGATCGGCTGCGTCTCGCCGATCACCTCCGGCACGATGCGCATCTTCGACCTCGATCCGGAGCAGGACGGCCCGGCGATCCGTGCCCGCATGGGGGTGGTGCCGCAGGCGGACCAGCTCGACTCGGAACTCACCGTCGTCGAGAACCTGGTGATCTACGGCCGCTACTTCGACATCCCGCGCGCCGAGTGCCGACGCCGTGCCGCCCAGCTGCTGGAGTTCGTGCAGCTCGCCGAACGGGCCGACGAACGCGTCGATCCGCTGTCGGGCGGCATGAAGCGACGCCTCACGATCGCCCGGTCACTGATGAGCGAACCGGACCTGCTGCTGCTCGACGAGCCGACGACCGGCCTCGACCCGCAGGCCCGTCACATCCTGTGGGACCGGCTGTACCGGCTCAAGCAGCGCGGCGTGACCCTCGTGCTGACGACGCACTACATGGACGAGGCCGAGCAGTTGTGCGACCGGCTCGTGGTGATGGACCACGGCTGCATCGTGGCCGAGGGGTCGCCCCGCGGCCTGATCGAGCAGTACGCGACGCGCGAGGTGTTGGAGCTTCGGCTGCACCGCGACGCGCTCGGCGACGTCGGCGACGCGTCCGCTGACGCGGCGGCCATGGCGACGATCGCCGGGATCGGCGACCGTCAGGAGGTGCTGCCGGACCGTGTTCTGATCTACGCGCACGACGGCGAAGCGGCGTTGGGCGAAGTGCACCGGCGCGGCATCGAACCGGTGGGGAGCCTCGTGCGCCGCAGCTCGCTCGAAGACGTCTTCCTGCGCCTCACCGGCCGGACCCTGATCGACTGAGCGCCGATGGGTACGCCGACCACCGTCCGCGTCTGGGAGAGCGAATTCGCCGTCTACCGCAAGGTCTGGCAGTCGCACCTGCTGCTCGCATTCGTGCAGCCGTTGCTGTACCTGCTCGGGATCGGTCTCGGCGTCGGTGGGTTGATCGACGACAACGCCGACTCGATCGCCTCGCTCGGCGGCATCTCCTACTTCGAGTACCTGGCCCCGGCGCTGCTGGCGACCACGGCGATGATCAGCGCCGGGCAGGCCTCGCTGTGGCAGGTGCTCGACGGGTTCTTCTGGGGCAACCGGTACCGGGCGATGGCGGCGACGCCGCTGACGTCCGGCGACATCGCGTCCGGTCTGACGTTGTGGCACGCCACGCGGACGGCGATCGGTGTGACCGGCGTGGCGGCAGTGCTCGTGCTGTTCGACGAGACGCGCTCGTGGGGGCTGGTGCTCGCTGTGCCGGTGGCGGTGCTGACGGGCCTCGCGTTCGCGCTGCCGATCACGGCGTGGTCGTCGACGAGGTACGGCGGCGGGTCGTTCCCCACGATCATCCGGTTCGGCCTGCTGCCGATGTTCCTGTTCGGCGGCGCCTTCTTCCCCGTCGACCAGCTGCCGGACTGGCTGCAGCCGGTGGCCTACGTGACGCCGCTGTGGCACGGCATCGAGTTGTGCCGCGGTTTCGTGATCGCGTCGGTCAGCCCCGGCAACGTGGCGGTGCACCTCGCCGTGCTGACCTTCTATGTCGCTGCCGGCTGGGTGGCCTGCCGGATCACGTTCCGCAGGCGGTTGGCGCCGTGACGATCACCCTGCGCATCGTGCCGATCGAGGTGCTCGGGCGGGCGCGGCGGCCCCACCGGATGGTCGAGCGCAGCGTCATGTTCTACCGACACGCCTGGATGCTGTTCGTGTCGGGTTTCTTCGAGCCACTGCTCTACCTGCTGTCGGTGCAGGTCGGTTTCGCTGCGCTCGTCGGCGACATCGTCGTCGGCGGGGTGGCGTACGACTACGCCGAATTCGTCGCTCCCGGCCTGCTGGCCGCGTCGGCGATGAACGGCGCGATCTTCGACGCCACCGGCAACGTCTTCGAGAAGCTGCGTCACACCAAGCTGTACGACACGGTGCTCGCCACGCCGATGACCGCAGCCGACGTCGCCGTCGGCGAGATCATGTCGTCGGTCGGCCGGGCCGTGATCTACTCGGCGGCGTTCGTGGTGACGATGTGGGCGCTGGGTCTCGTCGGCTCGGCGTGGATCGTGCTGGCGATCCCGGTGTGTGCGCTGATCGGTTTCGCGTTCGCTGCGGTCGGCATGGCCTACACGACCTACATGCGCACCTGGTCGGACCTCGAGTACGTCAACGCGGTCACCCTGCCGCTGCTGTTGTTCTCGGCGACGTTCTACCCGCTGTCGAGCTACGGCCAATGGGGCTGGCTGGTGCAGCTCAGCCCGCTGTATCACGGCGTGGTGGTGGTGCGCGGCCTCAACCTCGGCCAGTTCGACTGGGCAATGCTCGCCCACCTGGGCGTGCTCGCCGCCGTCGCCCTCGTCGGCCTCGGCATCACCGCCCGCCGCATCGAAGGCCTCCTCCTGCGCTGAGCTGCTGTCGTTTCGAAACTGGCTCCGACCTCGACTCGGGCAGGTCCGGGGATCCACTCGTAGGCTGAATGCATGCTTTTCCGCAAGAACGTCTCCATGGTCGCTCCCGAGGACGCCCTGCCCGGCCGGACCGATCAGACGATGCCCGTTCCGGATGCTCACTTCGTCAACGGCCACCCCCTCACCGGCCCGTGGCCCGAGGGCATGCAGACCGCCGCGTTCGCCATGGGCTGTTTCTGGGGTGTCGAGCGCAAGTTCTGGCAACTCGACGGCGTCTACTCCACGTTCGTGGGGTACGCCGGCGGCTACACGCCCAACGCCACCTACGAAGAGGTCTGCTCGGGCCTCACCGGTCACACCGAGAGCGTCGTGGTCGTGTACGACCCCGAGGTCATCAGCTACGAACGTCTGCTGCAGACCTTCTGGGAGGAGCACGACCCCACCCAGGGCATGCGCCAGGGCAACGACATGGGCAGCCAGTACCGCTCGGCGATCTTCGTCACCGACCCGTCGCAGCAGCCGTTGATCGAGACGTCGAAGGCGGTGTTCCAGGAGCGTCTGTCGGCGGCCGGCTACGGCGAGATCACCTCCGACGTCGAGCCGCTCGACCTCGAGACCGGTTTCTTCTACGCCGAGCCGTACCACCAGCAGTACCTGGCGAAGAACCCGAACGGCTACTGCGGCGTCGGCGGCACCGGCGTCAGCTGCCCCATCGGCCTCGCCACCTGATCCCTGGGGTCCGTCACCCCCGCCCCCGCCCGCACCCGAAACCCCCGAAAAATGCGCCGATCGTGGCGCTCAGCGGGACGATCCGCACACATTTCCGGCGCGTGTGGTGGACACGGCGACGTATCGAGCGCCTCGGAACGTCGTGCTGAGCGTCAGGTCCAGCCGGCGCGGCGGATCTGCTCGCCGTCGGCATCGAGTTCACGGCCGGACCAGCGCAGCTCGCCTGGCGTGGCCGACAGCCGTGCGATGAGGCCCTGCATCGGGGTGCCGTCGACGTCGGCGATCGTCCCTCGCGCCGCGTAGTGCGGGTCGACGGCGATGTCGGCCATGTCGTAGACCGGACCGATGGCCGCTTCCGCGTCCGTGAAGGCCTGGATCACCTCGGTTTGCGTTCGAGCGAGACACCAGTCGGTCATGATCTGCTCGAGCTCGTCACGGTGCTCGGTCCGTCCGGCGAACGTGGTGAACCGCTCGTCGGCGCCGACGCCGAGCACCTCCATCACCCGGGCGGCGACCGTGTCGCTGCTCGTCGACACCGCCACCCACCGGCCGTCGGAGCACCGGTAGGTCCCGCGTGGCACCGTGTACGGCAGCCCGGCTCCCAGCCGCGGTTGTTGTTCGCCCCGAACCGCGTAGAGCGAGGCGAGTGGGCCCATCATCTGGAACATCGTCTCCAGCAGGTTGGCGTCGACCACCTGGCCGACACCCGAATGCAGCGCGACCATCGTGGTGAACGCCGCAGCGAGCCCGGTGAGCTCGTCCGTCAGGGCGATCGGGGGGAGCAGCGGCTGCCCGTCGGGTTCGCCGCTGAGTGCGGCCAGGCCCGACATCGCCTCGGCGATCGTGGCGAATCCCGGCCGGGACGCATACGGACCGTCCTGTCCGAATCCGCTCACGCGTGTGATCACCAGCGCCGAGTTGCGTTCGAGCAGCACGTCGGGTCCGAGGCCGAGCCGCTCCATCGTGCCGGGGCGGAAGTTCTCGATCAGTACGTGGGCGTCGTCGACCAGCGACATCAGGACATCGAGATCGGCGGGGTCCTTGACGTCGAGCACGATGTTCCGCTTGTTGCGGTTGACGAGCTTCCACCACAGCCCCTCCCCGTCGCGCGGGTCCCGCCACGCCATGTTGCGCAGACTGTCGCCGCCCGGTCGCTCGACCTTGATCACCTCGGCGCCGAAGTCGGCGAGGTAGCGGGCGCAGTTCGGCCCGGCGAGCACCGTCGACATGTCGATCACCCGCAGCCCGGACAGTGCAGCGGTCACGGCGACCACCCGGCGAGGAGTGCCGACGGTCCTTTGGGGTCGGGTCCGGAAGGACAGGTGGCAGTCATGGCGTCCATCCGGTGAGGAGCTCGCAGGCTTCGGCCATGTCGCTCGTGGCTCCGGCGTAGGAGAAGCGGACGTACTCGTGACCACGGGCGAGATCGAAGTCGACGCCGGACGTGGCCGCCACACCGACCTCGTGGAGCCAGCGCCTGGTCAGCTCGAGCGAGTCGATGCCCAGGCCGGTGGTGAGGTGCGGAACGTGGGCGTAGACGTAGAACGCGCCGTCGGCGGGAGCGATGTCGGTGATGCCCGCCGCCGCCAGTCCGTCGATGAGGATCGATCGATTATCGCGGTAGCGAGCCACGTGACCGTCGAGTTCTTCGGTGGCATCGAGCGCGGCGAGCGCCGCCACTTGCGAGACGTGGGGTGCGCAGATGTACAGGTTCTGCTGCAGGCGCTCGACCGTGCCGATCAACGAGTCGGGCACGACGACCCAGCCGACACGCCACCCGGTCATCGACCAGTACTTCGAGAAGCTGTTGACCACGAATGCATCGGGATGGTGATCGAGCACCCGGGGGGCCGGCGGCCCGTCGACGATGCCGTGGTAGATCTCGTCGGCGATCACGGCGGTCCCGCGGGTTCGGCAGGCGGCGGTGATCTCCGCCAGCGCATCGGCGCGGAGCACCGTGCCGGTGGGGTTCGACGGCGACGCAAGCACGAGCCCATCGAGATCCCCGGCCGCTTCGAGATGGGCCGGCGTCGGCGCCCATCGGGTCTCGGGCCCGACCGGGATGGGCACCGGCACCATGCCGAGTGCGAGCAATGTGTTGCGGTAGCAGGGGTAACCGGGCTCGAGCACACCGACGCGGTCGCCCGGTTCGAACAGTGTCAGGAAGGCGAGGGTGAATCCGGCGGAGGCGCCGGCGACGACCAGGATGCGTTCGGCGCCGACACCGTCGTAGCGCTCGGCGAGCCGGTGCCGCAGCGAGTGCAGTCCGGCCGCGTTGGTGTAGCCGAGCGCATCGTCGAGTCGGTCGCGAACGGCATCCCGGGCGAGCCGGGGCAGCGGTGTCGACGGCTGCCCGACCTCCAGGTGCAGAACGCGTCGCCCGGATGCCGCCAGCGCGAGCGCCTCGCGGCTCATCGCCATCGCATGGAACGGGGGCACCGTTGCGGCGCGGAGCGAGGCCTCGAGCATCGGTGGATTCTCGCAGCCGACCGTTCCTGACGTGCAATCTCTCGATCACCCGACCGGCCGGCGTGAGCGAGCGTGGTCTGTGCTAGGTCGCGGCCAAACGTCAAGCTTTCCGAGGACTTCTTGACTTTGCAGATCGCTGACCGTCGCTGTGGATGTCGCTGACCGTGGTCTCTCTACCGTCCTCAGTGGCCTCAAGACGAGGCGCCGTTCGACCGATGAGGAACCGTATGAAACGCTCACACACACTGGGGAACCGCCGAGGGGATCCCGACAGCGGGTTCTCCATGGTCGAGATCGTCATTGCGGTCGTGCTGATGGGCACGGTTGTCGTCGCCATTCTCAACGCCGTGACCACGAGCGTCAGGGCGTCGTCGGTGAGCCGGTCCGCCGCACAAGTCGAGACCGCCGTCGTCAACGCTTCCGACCGCGTCAACCGGGCGCCGAAGCGATGCGATTACACCATCTACGTCCAGGCCGCCGTGCAGACCGAGGGCTGGCCACCGAACACCGCGTCGGTGACCCACGAGTACTACGTGCCCGGCTCCGACGCGACGGTCGCCGGCATCTGGGTCGCCGGTTCCGCCGGCTCACCCGGATGTCCGGGACCCGCTCCGACCGACCTGCTCGTGCAGCGGGTCACGATTTCGATCACAAGCCCAGACGGCAGGGTCCGTCGCAACATTGAGGTGGTGAAGTCCGATGTCTGATTCGTCGAACACGCGAGTTCGTGTGGGCAGAGTTCGCGACGGGGGCATGACGTTGCCCGAACTGTTGATCGCGATCTCGATGATGGGTCTGCTCATGACGGTGCTCTCCAGCGCGGTCGTTGTGACGCTCCGTCAGCAGGACAACACCGAGGGTCGCCTCAACGTCGCACAGGCGGAGCAGAGCATCAGCATGTGGATTCCGGCCGACTTGTCGTCTGCCAGCGTCGTGGACACGAGCCCGGACGCAACCCCGTGCGGGGCCGTCGTCTGTGATGGCATCGATCTGAGCGACGGGTCCAACGTGGTGATGATGTCCTGGGAGGACGTCGACGGCAGCGGCGCCGTCACGACGACGAACGTCTCATACCACTTCGCTCCGAGTGGTGATGGTCAGACCTTCGAACTCTCCCGGGTCGAGTGCGTCGGCTCGGGTAGCGGGTGGTCGTGCTCGTCGCGAGTCGTGCTGCGCGATCTGCCGGGGCCGCCGGCCGGCGAACCGTTCGTGCCGGGTGTTGCGAATCAAGGCAACTGCCTTCCGGCTGGCACGGTTGCGTGCACCCGGCCGACCTGGGTGATCATCGTCAGCGAGCCGTTGGCACCCGACGCGATCACCGCCGGAGACCCACTGCCCGTGGGGAACGAGTCCGACCGCAAGGACGCGAACCGGGTGATCGTGTCCATCAACGGCGGCGGTGATGCCGATGGAGCCGGTGGCGGTATCAACCAGGTCAGCATCACGGCGGGAGGAACGGTCCGCACCACGATCGACGCCAACAGCGTGCAGGGTGCGCCGTCATTCACCGAGGCGTTCAGCCGGTGCGGTGGTCCGATGACCCTGGTCGTCGACGAATCGAACTCCATCGGTACGGCGATCGGTGACGTCAAGGCCGGCGTCCGACGCTTCGTGGAAGCGCTCGCCGGTACCCCGGTCAAGCTGCAAGTGGTGCGCTTTCACACGTACGGCAGCGTGCTCGGCAGCTCGGATTGGCATCGCTACTTCGACATGACGAACGAAGCCGATGTCAATGCACTCCTGGCCTCGATCGACGACCTGCGGGGGAGTTGGTCGAGCAGTTCGGTCCGCAATGGCGGTACGAACTGGGAGGAGGCGATGTTCCGCACCTTCTACCAGCCTGACGGGTCGACCGCTCCGACGATTCCCGAGACCGTCGTGTTCTTCACCGACGGAGTGCCGACATTCGATCGGCTGGATCGAACCGATGGCTATGGCCCGTTCCGCTCGGCTCCCGGGGTGCTTCCGGCCCAGCCAGCACCCCCCGGCCTGCCGTGGGCAGTGTCGAGCGGTAGCTCGTTCAGCCAGGTCGCTTTCAACCGCGCCGACCACATCGCTAACAAGTTCCGGCGCAGCGTCCGCCTGGTTGGTGTTGGCGTCGGCAACGGGATCACGCAGTCGTCCGACTGGATCGTCGATCCCGGTGCGGGCTATCGCACGCTGGTGGAACGCGGTTCGTACAGCCACGTGAAGCAGACGCTGGAGTACCAGGGTCGATACCAGAGAAGGTACTCGGGTACCTGGCGGTGGGTGGACAAGGTCACCTACCAGGCCGAGAGCAAGGACAGTCGCAAGCGAGATCTGGGCTGGACCACCATCACCCAGGCCGAATACGAGGCGGCCGACACGAGAACATGGGACGACGGTGACGACGGGCTCTCCTACGGCATGGTGCAAATCCCGGTGAGCACCGCCGACTACAACGCCAATTCGAGCGATCCTGCCTACAGGACCGTGGCGAAGACCTGGAACAACGGTCCCGATTGGGAAGTGTGGACGGCAGCCCAAACAGGTGACTCCAGCCACTACCGATCGTCGAAGGTCTACAACTCGCCGCCCTACGACGGGTACGACCCGGCCGTGAAGGCATCGACGGATAACGACGTCATCCTCGCCCGCCTGGTCTCCGGCAACGACAACGGGACGCCGGCGGTCTGGGACGGCAGCAACTACACCAACAACGAGATCGCCGACATGTACGTCCTGCCCCAGTGGTCGCAGTTCGGCACGGCGATGGAGCAGATCGCGCTCGGCGAGTGCGGCGGAACCCTGACCCTGCAGACGAGGCTGGGCAGCGGCGCTGCGCCGGATCCGGTTCGGTACCAGAACAGTGCCATCACCGACTCGGGCGGCGACCCGCTGAACCTCGAGCCGACCGTCGTGACGACGAATCAGCAGTTCGTCACCGGCACGTTCGACTTCCCCATTCCGAACGGCCAGTTCGTGACTGTCGACATCCTCCCGCAGAACTACTCGGAGCTGACCGGCTACACGCCAGGGACCTGGACCTGTCGGGCAGCGAATCAGGCCCGGTCGTTCGAGCTCATCGACATCCCCGATGCTGGTGCCTGGAAAGGCATCCGAGTGCGGGTCGCGGCGAACGAGGCGGTCTCGTGCAGCCTGTCGGTGATCCGATGAGTCCTAACGCAAAGACGATGCGGTTGCGCTGGGACGCAAGCACCACCGGTGCGGACGATCGTGAGCAGCGTCGGCAAACCGACGACTCCCCAGCAGCTCCTGTCCGTGACGCCGGCTCGGTGCTTCCGCTCGTGCTCCTGCTGATGGTGATCGGCTCCCTCATCATCATCCCGACGATGAAGTATGCGGTCTCGGTGCTCACCGCCAACGCCGTGCTGAGCGAGAAGACCATCCGTCTCGAGAGCGTCAAGGCCGGTTTGCGGCTCTCGCTGGCCGATCCTGTCGCCCTGTACGACGCGTGTGGAGCGGGAGGACCGTCGACGCCGGTCCAACTGGCGCCGATCTCGATGGGCGGCTCGAACGTCTCCACGGCGTGCTACTTCATCGACTATGCCAGCGCCCAGTCGGCCGAAGAACTCCGCGTCGGCGTCACCTCCACACAGGTCGGCACGGCGCCTCCCGAGGCACTCAAGGGCAGTTCGTGGTGTGCGCCTCACGCCATGCGGACGGTGCCGTGCGACTTTCAGCCAGCTGACGCGACATCGTCGAGCGAGTGGTTGGCCAATACCACCCTTGTGTCGGAAACGGGAAAAATCTGGCTTCCCAACCTGCCCGTTCACGGGCTCAACCGTCGCTCGCCGGAAGGCAACCAGATGCCGACCAGCTTCCCGGTGTGCACGGTGTACTTTCCAGGCACCTATTCCGACCAGGTCGTGCTCGACGGACCCACCTATTTCGCCTCGGGGATCTACTACTTCGAGAACGAGGTCCGCATCGAGGGCGGTGCCTCTGTCGTCGCCGGCCTCGGCGGGGTCCAGGGCTGCACGAACGATCAGGAGGCCATCTTCTACGCCGAAAATGCGCCGGGCACCCACAACATGAGCGGGCTCGGGGCGACGTGGGTGCTCGGCGCCGAGGGGCGGGTCGTCGTCGACAATTCGAACGGCTCTGACCTGTCCTTGCACTTCAACAAGCGGTATGTGGCGCCCGGGGACACCGGTGACGCGCCCTCCGAGGACGTGTCGATCGTGAGCGTGAACGGTGTCCTTGCGCCCGACGGCGTCACCGGTGCCGACCTGATCGCGCCGGGGATCATCGAGGTGCCCGCATCTTTGGTGGGTTCCGACGCGCCGGTGTCGGCGACGAGCCAGGAATACCTCCCCTCGGTGTTCACGCCGGTCAACGCGCTCGCGCTTCCGGCTGCTGCAGCGGTCCCCGGTCAGCCTGCCGCCCCGGTGGCCGTCCCCTACGCAGGAACGGCGAGGATCACGTGGGCGGCCGCTCCAGGAACTGAACCCGTCCGGACGTACCGCGTGACTGCGTCGCCTGGTGGGAGCACATGTGAGGTTGACATGAGCACGGCGCCCGCGCTGGAATGCGACGTCGTCGGGTTGCCGGTGACGACTGCGTACACCTTCACCGTCACTGCGATCAACGAGGTCGGTGCGTCGTTGCCGTCGTCGGCAAGCGGTGCCGTGACCCCCGACGCAGGTCTCGGCGCTCCTCCACCACCGTCGCCTCCTCCACCCCCGGCACCGTTCGCCCCCGTACCTATCATCGACATCGATCTCCCCGCCGCCGCCGCCAGCACGGTCGACATCCCGGGCTACGTGGCGGTTCCCCAGGGACGGGTGAGGCTGTCGAATCCGAACGGTCTGGGAGTTCGACTCTCCGGAGGTGTTCTGGCCGCCCAGTGGGACGCGCTCGATGCTCGTGCGGCTGGGCCGCAGTCGGTCGACATCGGATTCCTCGAGACGATCGTGCAACGCAAGTTTCGGGTCGTCACCACAACCGACGCCGGTTACGAGACGTCGACGGCCGTCGTTCAGGTGAACCAGAACGGCGCCTATGCGATCAACTCCTGGGAAGTCCAGTAGCCGTCGAGGAAGTGCCGAACGGGCCAAACGGTAGATCTCAGCCGGGGAGCAGCAGCTCCCCGGCGTTGAGCTGGTGGGCGTAGCGACCGTTCGCCGCCAGGAGTTCGTCGTGGGTTCCGATTTCGGCGATGCGACCGTTCTCGACGAAGGCGATGCGGTCGGCGCTGCGGATCGTCGAGAGGCGGTGGGCGATCACGACCGCTGTGCGGTGCTCCATCGCGTGGTCGAGCGCCGCTTGGATGAGCGCCTCGTTCTCGTTGTCGAGATGGCTCGTTGCCTCGTCGAGCACCATGATCGCCGGGTTCTTCAACAGCAGCCGAGCGATGGCGAGGCGTTGCTTCTCGCCGCCGCTCAGGCGATAGCCGCGTTCGCCGACGATCGTGTCGTAGCCGTCGGGGAGTGCAGCGATCGTGTCGTGGATGCGTGCCGCTTTCGCTGCGGTGATCAGTTGTCCGTCGGTGGCGTCGGGGTCGGCATAGCGCAGGTTGTCGCCGATCGTCTCGTGGAACAGGTGCGGGTCCTGCGAGACGACGCCGATCGCCGCGCGGAGCGAACCGAGGGTGAGGTCTCGGACGTCGTGGCCGTCGATACGCACGGCACCCGAGGTGACGTCGTACAAACGAGGCAGCAGCGAAATGGTGGTGGACTTGCCGGCACCGGAGGCGCCGACGAGCGCAACGGTCTCGCCGGGCGCGACTGCGAGCGTCAGCCCGCGCAGCACGTCGACGTCGGGATCGGCGTCGCCGCCCAGGCCGGCGTTCTGTTCCATCGACGCAATCGCAGAGTCGGCGGCGGCGGGGTAGCGGAACACGACGTTGTCGAACTCGATGGCGCCGCGGGCGTCGACGAGGTCGATGGCGCCGGGGCGTTCCTGGATCGCTTCCGGTGCGTCGAGTACCTCGAACACTCGCTCGAAGCTCACCATCGACGTCATCAGGTCGACCCGCGCATTCGTGAGCCCGGTGAGCGGCTGGTACACGCGTGTGACCAGCGCGGCGAGGGCGACGAGCGTGCCGACCTCGATCGATCCGTCGACGACGAGGAACGCGCCGATGCCGTAGATGGCGGCCGTGCCGAGCGCGGCGACCAGCCCGAGCGCGACGAAGAACACGCGTCCCAGCAGCGCCGCTTGGATGCCGGTGTCGCGGACGCCCTCGGCCCGCCGTTCGAACGCCTTCTGCTCGCGGGCGCCCGACCCGAAGAGCTTCACCAGGCTGGCACCGGCCACGTTGAAGCGCTCGGTCATCTGGGTGTTCATGGCCGCGTTGTGTGCCATCTGTTCGCGCGAGATTCCCTGCAGGCGCATGCCGACGCGGCGGGCGGGCACGATGAACAGCGGGAGCACGACCAGTGTCAGCAGCGTGAGCCGCCACTCGAGCGCGATCATGGCGGCGAGCGTGGTGACGAGCACGATCACGTTGCTGACCACGCTGCCGAGCGTGCTGGTGACCGCCGTCTGCGCGCCGATGACGTCGTTGTTGAGCCGCGACGTGATCGATCCGGTCGGGGTGCGAGTGAAGAACGCGATCGGCATCCGCTGGATCTTGCCGAACAGGGCGCCGCGCAGGTCGTAGATCAGGCCTTCGCCGACCTTGGCGCTCGCCCAGCGCTGCACGATCGCGAGTGCCGCATCGCCGATCGCCGCAGCGACGGCGATCGAGGCGAGGATCACGATCTGGCGCTTGTCGCCGTCGGGAATGGCGTTGTCGATGATCGCCCGGATCACGAACACCGGCACCAGCGCGAGCAGCGCGGCGCCGAGGATCGCCACCAGGAACACGATGATCGTGCCCCGGTACGGCCGGGCGAACGTCCAGACTCGACGTAGCGTGCCCTCCTGCAGCTCGACACCCTTGAGCGCATCCTTGTCGCCGGGCATCATCGAGTGGGGAGCCATCCGCATGGACGCCCACGCTACGACCCCGATTTCCGGATCCGGCTGCCTGCTGCGGGCGCCGGATCGCCCATACGCTGTGGTCCGATGCGCCGCACCGCCCTCACCATGATCGTCGCGGCCGCGCTCGCCGCATGCTCGAGTGGTCCGAGCGATCCGCCGGTGGCGGTCCGCGACGTGACGGGCATCACCGACCCGACCGTCACCGCCAGCACCACCACAGCGACGTCGGTGCCGGTCGAACCGCTGGACTACAGCATCGAGTGGACGCCGCTCAGCGACCGAATCGACGAGGGCACGATCACGGTGCCGGTCGACTATGCCGACCCGCAGGGTGACACGATCGACCTCTACGTCGCTCGCCACCGCGCCACCGCGGACCCCTCGGCGGGGCCGCTGCTCACGAACCGTGGCGGCCCGGGGGCCGACGGCGCCACCCTCGCGCTCGGTGCCACCAGCTGGTTCGGCGGCGAGATCACCGACAACTTCGACGTCATCGGCTGGGACCCCCGCGGCACCGGCCGCAGCGAGGGCGCGGTCGACTGCATCGACGACGCCGACTACGACACCTACTTCTCCGCACCGGACATCACGCCCGACGACGACGCCGAGCGGGCAGCACTGGTCGCATTGGCCGAGGAGTACACGCAGGCGTGCATCGACCGGGTCGACATCCTGCAGTACGTCGGCACCAACAACTCGGCGCGCGACATGGACGCGATCCGCCAGGCGCTCGGGACGGAGCAGGTGTCGTACTTCGGCTTCAGTTACGGCAGCGAGCTCGGCGGTGTGTGGGCAACGCTCTTCCCGACCACGGTGCGCGCCGCCGTCTTCGACGGTGCCACCGACCCCAACTCCGGCCCGCTCCAGTCCACCCTGCAGCAGGGCGCCGGATTCGAAGCAGCACTCACCACGTTCCTCGCGCAGTGCAGCGCCGACGCACAGTGCCCGTTCCACAACGACGGTGACGCCGAGGGCGCCTTCGACCGGTTGATGGTCAGCCTCGACGAGTCGCCACTGCCGAGCCCCGGTGACCGCGTCGCCGTCAACCGCAGCGTGGCGGTTTTCGCCGTGGCCCAAGCGATGTACAGCGACAACTACTGGCCGGCGCTCGAGCGGGCGCTCGAGGATGCAGCGGCCGGCGACGGTGCCGGACTGCTGCAGCTGCACGACGCCTACTACGGTCGGCGCGCGGATGGCACCTACGGCAACCTGATCGAAGCGTTCCAGGCGATCAACTGCGCCGACGAGGAGGAACGACCCACCGTCGAGGAGGCCGACGCCGAGGTGGACGACGTGCGCGCCGTCGCACCGCGGATCTTCCCGTACACGACGGGGTCGTACTCGTGCACGTTCTTCCCGCCGGCACTCGATCCTCGGATCGACATCACCGGTGCCGGCGCCGGACCGATCGTGGTGGTCGGAACCACCGGCGACCCGGCCACGCCGTTGGAGAGCTCCAGGGCGATGGCCGACACCCTCGAAGACGGCCGTCTCGTGGTCGTCGAGGCCAACGCCCACACCGGGTACCGCGGTGACGACTGCGTGCGCGGCATCGTCCACGAGTATCTCCTCACGCTGGCGGCACCCGCCGACGGCACGACCTGCTCGTAGCCGGGACGCGTGTTCGCCGCTAGCCTCGCTCGACGGAAGGCTGCCAGAGCGGACGAATGGGACGGCCTCGAAAGCCGTTGAAGTCTTCGGGCTTCCGTGGGTTCGAATCCCACGCCTTCCGCCAGTACGTCCACGGGCGTCCATGGAGATCCACGAAAAGCCTGCTGAGCAGGGGAAACGTGAAATCGAGATCCATGGACGCCCGTCGTTCGCTCGACTTCGTTGGCGACGTACCGAAAGCACGTCGTCGTCATCGACGAGAAGCTGGGCGCCGTCTCGGTTCGCGAGCTCCGTCCCGAGCAGGTCACGACGTTCGTCTCGGACCTCATCGACGAGGGCTCACCATCACGGGCCCGCAATGTTCGGACGCTGCTCGTCCAGATCCTCGAGCAGGGCGTCGAACTCGGTCTGGCGGCTCAGAATGTGGCGCGCAAGGTCAAGTCGCCCAAGCCAGCACCGAAGCAGCGACGCACGATCACCCCAACGGAAACGCAACGATTGCTGGCCGAGTGCGACCCTCGCTTCGCCGCGGCCGCCGCTCTTTGCTTCGTGCAGGGTTGGCGGATCAGCGAGGCGCTCGGCCTCGCCTGGCAGGACCTCGACCTCGAGAGCGGCTCCGTCGTCGTCCGGCGAGGGTCGACCTACGCCGATGGCATCGGGATGACGCTCGGGCCGACCAAGACCCGTGGAGCCATGGGCACCCAGTTCCTCGGCCGAACGACCGTCGCTCTGCTGAAAACTCGCCATGAGATGAGGCTGGCCGATGCCGAGAATCTTCCCGAGCCGTGGCCCACGGTCGAGTACGACGGCGACAAGCTCGACCTGGTCTTCACGACCGCTCACGGAACGCCCACCTTGCGACAACACGTCGACCGAGCAATCCGCAAGGCTGCTGAGCGTGCGGGCATCGATTCGGTCGGGCTCGGTACTCATGCAGGCAGGCGATCCGTCGTCACCAATCTCTTCGCGTCCGGGACCGTCGACCTCGAAGACGTCGCTCGATTCGTCGGACACAACGACGTAGCGACCACGCGTGGCTACGTGCAGCACGAAGGTGACCGCCCTCGCCAAGTCAGCGAACGCGCACTCGAGCTCCTCGACCCACCGTCGCCGGCTTCAGGGGAGTGAATTGGACGGAGCCAGAACGTCGACCGGCCGTGCCCGGACGGTCAGCCAGCAGCCAAGGTTGACCAAGCGTCCACGCTGCGCTGACGCTTCGCCTCATCGAGGGCGAGCCATGGCGATTGGGTCGGGTCGCGGCTGAGATCGATGCGTCGGAGTGCTCGCCGTTCCTTCTTGTCCAGCGCTCCGATGAGCCCGATGGGGTCGTTGATGATCGAGGCCAGTTGGGCAAGGTCGGTCAAGTGGCGTTCGCGGTCTCTCGTGTCTGCGATGGCTGCTCGCGCCTTCAGCACCAGCGCGCCGACAAGGTCCGGCAGCGGTATGTGTCCCCGACCAAACTCCGTTTCGATCTGGACGACGACGCGGCGATCGAGTGCCCGCTGCCCGCCCGCGATCGAAACGGGGGCCGGCCGAGTGATCCCCCGGGTCACCGCCGATGGCAGATGATCAGCAACCATCAGATCGATCTGTCCCGCCGCACCGGCGAATCGATGGAGGTTCCGACCGGTGATCGACGGTTGAGCAACGAGGTCCATCGCCGCAGCCGCCGCTCGACATGCCCGGAAGGAATCGGCGGCTGCGATGAGATCGGCCACGACATCGACGTCGATCGTCGTGCGACCGGGCACCTCACCGGCAAGGTGGAGGTGAAGCGCGACCATCTGCCCGCCAATCAGCGCCCACTGCGTCGGGTCGAGGTGGCTACTGAATTCGGCGACGAGAGACCAGAGCTTCCACTCGGCTGTGTCGGGCCGCAGCAAGCTGACACGATCATCAGCCACGTGTGATCGCCTCGATCAGATCGCTGCCCGCACGCGACGTGCGCGTGTCGGCGTCATCGAGCAGGTCGACAGCAACGACGGCCCTCGGCATCACATCGCGATCCAGCACGAATCCGCTGGCTCCGAAGTCGTCGATGGAGCGGATCGTCAGGTTGCCGGTCGATGCCGGCGCGAGCCGCATCGCTTCGATGAGTGCTGCGGCCGTCGAGGCTGGCGCGTAGACGTCGAGCGTTCGCTGGTGGGCGGCGAGGTCGACCGCATGGTCAGCCAATGCACTCATCCCCGTGCGCAGGACTCCGTCGTGGTGCTCGACGCGATCGAGGTAGGTGCCGAAGGTCTCGAATCGCTGGACTCGTGCTCGACGTCGAGCCAGCCAACGCCACTCGTTCGCGTCGCGGTCACGCAGCGCACGAAGTCGAGCTTGCTCGGTCCGACCGAGTCCGAATGCTTCGATCACCTCATCGTCGACGTCGGTGCCGAGGTCGCTGAGGAGCGCGGCCCACACCATTCGCGTTGACAGGCTACGCCCTGCGGTCGGTCGACGGTGGCGGCTGTACTCCTCCACCGATGCCGGGTCGATTGCCCACATCCGTCCGTGGCGCTCGGCGTGGATCTCGTTGGCGATGATGAGCTGTCGAAGACGTTGCGGGCTGATGGCGAGGCGCCTCGCTGCCTCGGTCGTGGTGATCGTCGCCGCCGCCGCCATCGACACACTTTACTTGCTTTAGCGCAACTAAAGTGCGACGCTCGGGAATTCCAGATTCGAGTCCACTCAACCGTCGGCGGTCAGGTCGTCGACGAAGCCCTCGAGGTGTTCGAGCGAGAGCCGGACGCTTCGGCCAATTCGGATTGGCGTGAGCTTGCCCGCATCCATCAGCAGATAGATCGACGATCGACTGAGCGACAAGATCTCCGCGGCCTGCCGCACGGTGACGAGCAGCGGACGAGTCACTTCATCTGTCCGACGTTGCGGGGATGCGGTGGACGGGGAAGGTGTTGAGCTCATACACCTGTAAAGGCGGTCATTCGGACGGCACGGGACAAGTGCGCATCGAGGGGGACTGCGCACGGCCCGGATCGGGTCCCCTGAACATGATCGTGCGCGACGTCGTGTCTCCTTCGCACGATCGTGCGACCCGTCGTGTCGTCTGCATCTCGGGTTCGAACGAGGCTCGTCGGCGGGGCGTTCGCTCCAACGCGTGCGGATAGTCGGTTTGCGGCGCGGCTCTTCGGCACGGAGCCCGACGCCGGGGTGGTGTGGAGAAAATTGTCGCGTTTCGCCGGACCGGGTGCCTTTACGTCGGTGATGGCTGAACTCTCTGTCGCCCGTGGCCGGGCGTGCCGCGTCTGCGAAGCGCTCGTCGCTCCTGCTGGTTGGGCCGGCGGTTGCTGCGGTGCCCTTGCCCTGCGCGTTGTTCGCCGTGTCGGCCCGCCGTCCCCGCCCCGCGGCGGCTCGGGGCCGCGGCCGTCAGTTCGTGCAGGGGAGGGCCGGCGCTCGGGTGCAGTGCTGGAAGGGCAGTTCAGACATTTGCACCAGGGTGATCGGGTGCGGTCGTGCTGAGCGTCGGCAAGGTCGGCCCTGCGAGTGCCGGCTACTACCAGTCGGCTGTCGTGCAAGGGGCGGAGGACTACTACGCCGGTGACGGCGACGCCCCCGGCCGATGGGTCGGCCGAGCGGATCTCGTCGGTGCTGTCGTCGGCAGCGTGGCGACGGCGGTCGAGGCCGGGTTGCTGCTGCAGGCAAAGGCCGCGCCGGACGGTAGCCGACTCGGCAAGTCGACGGTGACAGGACGTTCGGTGACGGCGTTCGATTTGACGTTCTCGGCACCGAAGTCGGTGAGCGTGCTGTATGCACTCGGCGACACCCGAGTGGTCACCGCCGTCGAGGCGGCGCACACCGCCGCCGTACTCCAATCGATCGCATCGCTGTCGCCGCGGATTGCGTACACCCGCACCGGTCATGCCGGTGTGGCGGTCGTGGATGCGGAGGGTGTGTTGGGGATTCGATACCGGCATCGCACGAGCCGAGCATTGGACCCGCAACTCCACGATCACGTGCTGATCTCGAACGCGGTGCGCACCGTTTCAGACGGTGAGTGGCGAACACTCGACGCCCGCGGTTTGTATCGGCAGGCGAAAGCGGCCGGTGTCGAGTACCAGGCCCATCTGCGTGCCGGGTTACGCGGATCGCTCGGTGTCGAGTTTGGTGACGTCGATGCGAATGGTCAGGCCGACATCGTCGGCATCGATGACACGGTGTTGGTCGAGTTCTCGACGCGCAGTGTCGACATCGAGACCGAGCTCGAGAACTGGGTGAGCGGGTTCGTCGAGCGCGAAGGACGCAAGCCATCGCCGGTCGAGGTCGGCAAAGCGCACAAGACGATCACGCTCGCCACCCGCACAGCGAAATCGGCCGACGCTGCGTTGCCAACCGCGACGTTGCGCGAACGCTGGCAGGAACGTGCCGACAGCATCGTGAACGTCGAACGGATGCTCGAGATGGCGCTCGGTGAACCCTCGCCGCATGCGGTGAGGCGACCGTCGATCGAAGCGGTGCTCGAAGCGGTCGAGAGCAAGCATGCACAGTGGGCTGAGGCGCAGTTGCTCGAAGAGATCGCAGCCCGGGTCGCCGGTCCGGACCCCGTCACGATCGCCGAGGTCATCGAGGAGGTGCGTGCCGAGGCGATGGGATCGTTCGGTGTCGTCGACCTCACTCCACCCGCGGAGGATGGTGACCGGCTGCGAGCATCCGATGGCCGTCCGGTGTATGTCCCGCCGTCGGCGGTCCGTTACACGACTCGCCGCCATCTTCAGCGTGAGGTCGCGATCGTCGAGTGGGCCACCGTATCCGACACCGGGAACCACCGTGTCGTGGAGGTCGACAACGAGCTCCTCGACGGTCTCGATGACGGGCAGGTCGCCGCCGTGGTGGCGATGCTGTCCGATCCGCGTCCGGTACTGACGGTGGTCGGCCCGGCCGGTGCAGGCAAGACCACCATGCTCGCCGCCGCTGTCACCTCCTGGCACCGAGCGGGGATCAGCGTGTTCGGGGTCGGCCCGTCAGCCACCGCCGCCCGACAACTCCAAGTCGGTGCCGGGACCGTGGCGGACACGTTGCACAAGCTCGTCTATGAGCACAGCGCCAAGCAGACCGCCGGACGCGGACCCGCCGACGAGTTGTGGGATCTACCCGCACGGTCCGTGGTGATCATCGACGAGAGTGGGATGGTCGACACCAGGCTCCTCCACGACTACGCCCAGATCGCGCAGGCGAAGCAGTGGCGCACGGTGCTGGTGGGTGATCACCGCCAGCTCGACTCCGTCGATGCCGGTGGCATGTTCGCCGAACTCGTCCACGAGCCTGACGTCGTCAGCGTCGAGCTCGACACGCTCCACCGGTTCCATCACGAGTGGGAAGCCGACGCATCACTCAGGCTGCGTGATGGTGACCCTGAGGCGATTGCCGTCTACGACTCGCACGGACGAATCCACGGCCACCTCGACCACGCCGCAGCAGTCGACGCCGTCGCCGACGCCGCATATGTGGGACTGGTCGAGGGGCGAGACGTGCTGGTCATGGCACCAACCAACGCGGTCGTCGACGAGCTGAACGCGACGCTCACCGAACGACTGCTTGCGGCCGGACGGCTCGACGCGAACGGCGGGATCGACATCGCAGGTCACGTGTTCTATCCGGGTCAGCCCGTCGTCACCCGAGTCAACAACCGCACCATCCGATACGGAGCTGGCGAGTGGGTTCGCAACGGCGACCGTTGGACCGTGACCGCCGGAACACGCGACGAGCTGTACCTCACCAACATTGCGACCGGCGATCGGCTCGCGCTGCCAGCCGAGTACACCGCCGACGGCAACGTCACCGTCAACTACGCCTCCACGATCCATCGGGCCCAAGGAGCGACGGTGGACGAAGCCCACGTGATGGTCAACGACCGCACCAACAACCGACAGCTCTACGTCGCTGCCACCCGGGGACGGAAGACCAACCACATCCACGCTGCACCTCCAGCATTCGATCCCGACCAACACGGCCCCGACTTCGATCGCAGGGATTGGTCGCCGACCGACGCGGTGGCCGCTGTTGTGAGCCGGCAGCCCGACGCGACCAGCGCAATCGCCCGTCGACGTCAACTCCGCGAACTCATCAACGGCACTGTCGAACAGAACCGAGGAGACCAGAGCAACCACGACGTGGGCATGGTCCCGCCCGATTTCAGCTCGGCCCGAGCGGCAGCAGCCGCCGAGCGACTCAGACGCCTCAGCAACAAACGAAGCGGCTTCTCCCTCGGCCGATAGGCGACCTCGCCAGCGGACGGCGAGATCGCGAGATTATGCGGCGGTTCAATGCCGCTCCGAGGTCCCACACTTCGCCGGAACTCATGCACGGCTCAGAGCGTTCTCGCCTGCGATTACCGGGCGGGTCTGACGGTGCGGGTGACTGATCGATAGGTGCCTCACTGATCGTGGAGGCTGGCAATCAAGAGCAGTGATGATCGTGCGGCGCCAATGACGCCCGAGCGTCTGATTTCGTTGGAGTCGAATTCTCGTGCAGCGTCTCGGAACGCGATTGCCGATGAACGTATGAGGCGCGTCAGCGACTATTCCCCTCGTTGTCGCAGCGCCATCGCCTGCAAGAGTGGGATCGTGGGTGCGGTGGCAGCGAACGAGTTTCCGTACGAATGGGGCTTCCCACGGTTCGTGAAGGTGTTGGCCTTCGTTGCAGTGGCGGGCTTCGCGCTGTTCGCAGGTGACGACGACGTGACCTGGGGTGAGTTTGCCTGGAACATCGCGTTTGGGACTGTCGGCGTCGTAGCGATCGTCGTGTTGTTGATACGGCCTCGGGTGCGTCTGGACGAGAACGGAATGGTGTTGGTGAGGAACCCGATCCGCTCGCACCGTTTCGACGCTTGGGACATTCTCGATTACGACTGGAGTTTCCTCGGCTACATGACCATTGAGCTCGGATGGACGAACGATCGGGGCCTGGGCGATTCAACCAGGAAGGGAGGCGAGGACCGCAAACTCGTTTGCCAAAGCTGTCGAACGTTGCCGCGTGCCTGAGGAGTGACTCGGCCGTGCGGACCAACTCGAGCGACACCGCGTCACAGTGCGCATGATATGTGGGTGTCGTTGGGGCGGATCGGGCGGAGCGTTATCGGGCACCCGCCACCGACAGTCAGGTGGTGCAGATCGGAGTTCGGTGCGCTTGTGTCTTGCCGCGTCGGTTGGTCCGGCCGTGTCTGGAATGCTTTCGTTCGTGCGTTGGATGGCGAGCGCCTTGCTCCTAGTGGTCGTGGCTGGATGTACGGCGGATGCATCTAGCACCTCCGTGATTCCTGAAGCCGTCGAGGTTTCATCAGACCGCCGAACGGTCGCGGTTCGAACGGGGTATCCGGCGAGCCTCAACTGTGGGAAGGATCCCGGCGGGCTGACCGTCGAGGTCGAAGGCGACATCGCCACCGTCGATGCTGTGATGGCCGAGACGGCGCCGACCGATGCACGCTCGAATGTGGGGCAGTACGCAGAGCGTGACGCTCAGCGAGCCCTGCCCGAAGGCGTGCAACTCGAGACACCGTCGAACGCAGAGCCCGGATGCGGCGGTGTGAGCGAACTGTTCGTAGCGAGCGACTCGATCCCTCCCGAGGAGCCTGTCAGCGGCCGGCGGCCGCTGCGAGCGAAGTCGACCGGTCCTTGATTCCGGTGCCGCCTCCGCCGTCGGATACCGGCAGGGAGGAGTTCGGTGCCGAAGTCATTCGAACTCTCACTCCAATGGTTGTCGGCGCTGACGCCGGATCGACGGTCGCCCAGTTGCGTGCAGCGGGTTGGACCGTGACGGTCGGAGAGCGGACCCAAACATCGACGACGGCAACCCCCGACCTGCTCTGGAGTCGGTTGACGATCACCACGTGCGACGGCCTTGTCGACGAGGTCACGTTCGATTGACCGCATCAGCGCACCGAGCGGCAGTTCGGAGCGGATCAGGGTTGGCGACTTGGTGTCACTCGTCGGGGAAGGCGTCGTAATGTGGCGGGACGCATTCGGCTGCTGAATGGGCTGCTGAACGTCAGCGCAGGCGTGTACTGCAGTAGCACTGGCTCGAGTGGGTCCGCTTCCACGACGAGGTGGTGATAGATCAACCCGCTGTGTTGGGAAGCGAGATCGACTTCCAGAACGCCAGGCGGAACGACCAGTTCAAGGCGCCTGTTCCTGGGACTGATGGTGCCCTCACGGATCCGTCGATCACCACGTCGAAGGGAGTCCATCGACGGTCGTACAGCAGAACCTTGTCCACGAGCCAGCCCGACCAACGTGGAAGGCCGCCGACTCGAATGACGACCTCGACGGATGGGTCGGCGCGTTCGCCGTGCGAATGACTCACCTGGCACACAACAGTAGCGCTGGGACTCCCCACGCCGAATGCCCGGTATGTGCGCCTCACGCAAGCGTCGATGTCAGCCGAGGACCGCTCGGTATCGGCGCGCGTAATCACCGTGAAGCGGCCTCCGATGGTGACTGACTCCGGCC
>CAVSJQ010000012.1:0-182489 GCA_963728355.1 Ilumatobacteraceae bacterium
ACTCTGAGGCACCCCTCCGTCATGATGAACCCCATGGCGGTTCACCTGAGTTTGATGGAGTTGATGGGCGGAAACATAAGATCCATAAGACGCGGTAAGGTCCGTTGAAGTGGATCGGTTGAGCAACCCGTACCGTCCGGGCGCGGGGACGGCGCCGCCGGCGATGCTGGGTCGTGACGATCTCATCGATGCGTTCGGGTTGACGATCCGTCGGGCGCTCGACGGGCGGCCAGGGAAGAGCTACATGCCGATCGGGCTGCGCGGCGTCGGCAAGACCGTGCTGCTCAACCGGTTCACCGAGATCGCAACGCACGAGGGGATGCTGGTCGCCTACATCGAGGCACCCGAGACCGGCGACTTCCGCACGCTGCTCGCCGTCCGCCTGCGCAAGGTGCTGCTCGGTCTCAACGCCGCCGGTCCCGCCCGGCGGGCGATCACGCGGGCGCTCGGCGTGCTGCGATCGTTCACGTGGCAGCTGCCCGACGGGAGCTCGATCATGGTCAACGTCGACGCGATCCCCGGCGAGGCCGACTCGGGCATGCTCAACGAAGACCTCACCGACCTGCTGGTCGCGGTCGGCCAGGCAGCGGCGGACGATCGCCGGGGCGTGCTCCTGGCGATCGACGAGGTCCAGTACCTGTCGGCCGACGAACTCGGCGCGCTGATCACCGCCATCCACCGCACCACCCAGATGAACCTGCCGGTCGTCCTGGCCGGCGCCGGGCTCCCGCAGCTGCCCGGGCTCGCCGGCGACGCCAAGTCGTACGCCGAGCGGCTGTTCGAGTTCACCCGGATCGGTTCGCTCACCCACGACGACGCAGCCGCGGCGCTCCTGATCCCCGCCCACGCACTCGACGTCGACTACGAGCCAGCCGCCGTCGACCTGATCGTCGAGGCATCGCGCGGCTACCCGTACTTCCTGCAGGAGTGGGGCTACCACGTGTGGAATCTCGCCGAGCAGACCCCGATCACCACGGCCGACGTCGAGACCGTGCACCCTGCGGTCATCGCCCATCTCGACCGGAACTTCTTCCAGGTCCGCACCGATCGTCTGACGCCCAAGGAGCGGGAGTACCTCACCGCGATGGCACGACTCGGGCCGGGACCGCACCGATCCGGTGACATCGCCGCCGAACTCGGCGTGCGGGTGGAGTCGGTGGCACCACGACGCTCGGCGCTGATCTCCAAAGGGATGATCTACAGCCCGGCGCACGGCGACACGGCGTTCAGCGTCCCGCTCTTCGACGACTTCCTCCTCCGCGCCGCCGACTCGAGCGAGCCATGACGACCACGACCGAACCCGACGCACTGCTCGATGCGCTCCGGGCGCTGACCGGTCGCCCCGACGCCGACTTCCGTGACGGGCAGCGCGAGGCGATCGGTGCGCTCGTCGACGAACGGTCGCGGGTGCTGGTCGTGCAGCGCACGGGGTGGGGCAAGAGCGCCGTGTACTTCCTCACCACCCACCTGCTGCGCGAGCAGGGGCTCGGGCCGACGCTGCTGATCTCGCCGCTGCTCGCCCTGATGCGCAACCAGATCGACGCGGCGGCACGGCTCGGCCTGCGCTGCGAGACGATCAACAGCGCATCGGCCACCACGATCACCGAACTCGAACGGGCGTTGCGCGCCGACGAGGTCGACCTGCTGCTGATCTCACCCGAGCGGCTCGCCAACCCCGAGTTCGCGAACAAGATCATGCCGATCGTCGGCGCCCGGCCCGGGCTGATCGTCATCGACGAGGTGCACTGCATCTCCGACTGGGGCCACGACTTCCGGCCCGACTACCGCCGCATCGGGCGCATCGTCGACCGCCTCGCCGGGTCGTCGGTGCCGATCCTCGGCTGCACCGCCACCGCCAACGACCGGGTCGTCGCCGACGTCGCCGACCAACTCGGCGCCGAACTCACCACGTTCCGCGGGCCGCTTCGGCGGGAGGGGCTGGCGCTCAGCACGATCCGTCTCGACCGGCAGGCCGAACGCCTCGCCTGGCTGGCCGACACGATCCCGCAGCTGGACGGGTCGGGCATCGTCTACTGCCTCACCGTCCGCGACGTCGAGAACGTGGCCGCCTGGCTCGCGTCGCAGGGCATCGAGGTCGAGGCGTACTTCGGATCGCTCGACAACGAGTCGCGCGTCGAGGCCGAACGCAAACTCCAGACCAACGAGATCAAGGCGCTCGTCGCCACCACCGCCCTCGGCATGGGCTACGACAAACCCGACCTCAGCTTCGTCGTCCACTTCCAGTCACCCGGCTCCCCGGTCGCCTACTACCAGCAGGTCGGTCGCGCCGGCCGAGCGCTCGAGACGAGCCGGGGGATCCTGCTGCGTGGTCTGGAGGACGAACAGATCCAGGACTACTTCATCGAGCGGGCGTTCGCCGAGGAACATCTCGTGAACGACATCGTCCAGGCGTTCGACTCCTTCGACGGGCCGGCCCCGCTGATGCGGATCCAGGTGAAGCTCAACGTCAGGATCGGCACGCTCGAACTCGTCGTGAAGCAGCTCGACGTCGACGGCGTGCTCGAACGTGTTGCCGGCACCAGCTACCAGCGCACCCTCCAGCCGTGGACCTATCCAGCCAGCCGCGTCGAGGCGGTCACGATGGCGCGCCGACTCGAACAGCAGTCGATGGTCGATTACTTCCACACCACCGAGTGCCGCATGCGATTCATCGCCAATCTGCTCGACGACCCCGAGGCCGACGACTGCGGCATCTGCGACAACTGCACCGGCGCGCCGACTGCGCATCGGTCGTCGATGGAGTTGACCGCCGAGGCCGAGACGTTCTTACGCACGCGACCGATCGAATTCATCGGCCGCAAGATGTACATCGATGGTGACTCCGGCGCGCGCAAGAAGATCCTCGCCGACGCACAGATCGCTGACGGGCGGATCCTGGCGATGTGGGGTGACGCCGGCTGGGGTCAACTCGTCCGTCAGGGCAAGACCGTCGACGGTCGGTTCGACGACCGACTCGTCGAAGCGCTCGCGGAACTCGTCGAGGAGTGGGCACCACATCCGGCACCGCAGTGGGTCACGTCGGTCCCGTCGCTCCGGCACCCCGAGCTGGTCGCAACGTTCGCCGAGCGACTCGCAGATCGTCTCGGCCTGCCATACCACCCGGTCGTGGCCAGGCTCGTGGAACGCCCCGAGCAGAACGAGCAGCAGAACTCTGCCCATCAGCAGGCCAACGTCGCTGGAGCGTTCGGTGTCGCCGGCGTGGTCGGCGATGCGCCTGTGCTCCTCGTCGACGATGTCGCCGACTCGGGTTGGACGCTGACCGAGATCGGCCGAGTCCTCAGACGGGCGGGAGCACCCCTGGTCTACCCTGTGGCTCTGGCCTCGTCGGCCGGACGCAACTGATGACCTCCTCACCCGACAGCACTCGAGCAGCGCTGCTGCTCACCAATCGGTTGGTGCCGCTCGACGCCAAACCACTGACCGCACGAGAGTTCTGGCAGCTCGTCGATCACGTCGATCCGGCAGACCTCGTCCACGACGACGCTGCCGGCATCGCCGAGCGGGCCGGCGTGGACGAGGACGACGCGGTCCGGCTGCGCACGCTGCTCGACGCGGCGACTGCGCTCGGCTTCGAACAGGAGCGGCTGGAGGACGGCGGTGTCTCGCTGGTCTCCGCGCTCGACGACCGGTTCCCTGGGGTGCTGCGCGACCGGCTCGGCAGCGCCTGCCCGCCGTTCCTGCTCGTCGCGGGTCCGGTCGACTGGCTCGGCCGTCCGGGGCTCGGCGTCGTTGGATCGCGGGACGCCGACGCCGGGCTCCTCGGTGTGGCCCGGGTCTCCGCCGAGTTGGCCGTCTCGCACGGTTGGCCGGTGGTCAGCGGGCTGGCGCAAGGTGTCGATCAGGCCTCGATGGCCGGGGCGCTCGACGCCGGCGGCGTCGTGATCGGGGTGCCGACGGAGGGCATCACGAGGGTGTCACGCAACGCCGACATCCGGCGTCGGGTGCACGCCGGCGAGCTGTGCATCGCCAGCCCCTATGCGCCCGACTCGCCGTTCCGCGCCGGCAACGCGATGGGCCGCAACAAGATCATCTACGCCCTGTCGCAGGTCACCTTCGTCGTGTCGTCCGACGTCGGTTCGGGCGGCACCTGGGCCGGCGCACAGGAAGCACTCGAGCGCCGCTACGCCCGGGTCGCTGTGTGGATTGGCGATGGTGCCAAGGACGGCAACCATGCGCTCGTCGCTCGTGGCGCGACACCGATCGACGACCTCACGAAGCTGTTCGAGATGGACCCCGCTCTGCCTCCACCGCTGCAGAATTCGCTGTTCTGATCCGCTGTCGGACCGGACGCCCCACGACTGCGTGATGCGTTTGCCGTCGGTGTGACGAGCCTCGCGATCGACGCGCCCTGGTTCAGCGACGAGAGACAACCACGACGTTGTCGCTGACACAGATCGCCGCGGCCGGACTCTGAGGGTGACTCGCGTCGACAGCCGGTGTCATTGATCGGGAAGGTCGGACGGGTAGGTGACGGCGATCTCGACGATGTCCGTGTCGAAGTCGGCGGTGTTGTTCGTGATGAACCGATCTGCGCCTGCCGCAACCGCCGTGGCCAGGTGTACGGCGTCAGCGGCACGGAGCCCGTACGACGCCCCGAGCGCCGCAGCCAGATCGGCGGTCGCTTCGTCGGTCGGGCGGACGTCGAGGCGCGACAGCAGGAGGGAGAGCGCCTCGAGTTCTGCGTCGGCGCCCTGCCGGAGCGGCTTGGTCAACAGCTCGGGAATCAGTAGGACCGATCCGATACCGGCGACCTCGCCGCTCACCGTCGTCGGTGCGACGGGGAACAGGGCGCGAACCCGACGTCCCAGCGGATGATCGGGCACCGCTGCGTAGATCAGTACGTCGGCGTCGAAGGCATCCATCGATCAGCGAGCAGCACGCGAGCCGCGCACATCAGCGACGAGCTCGTCGGCCCGCTCCGATGACAACGCAGGCGCCGTGTCGAGTTCGGCGGACGCACCGCGCTGCAGCAGCTCGCGGAGACGTTCGGCATCAGCGAGGGCGCGGTCGGCGCGGCGGGTCCTGATCGCGTCGGGCCGAACGACGACGGCAACCGGTTCGCCGTGGCGGGTGATCGTGATCTCCTCACCCGCCGACACGCGGTCGAGGATCTCCGGCAGTGCTGCACGTGCCCGGCTGGCGGCGATCGAGGTCATCCCGAATTGTACATCTCTGTACGCGAACGTACATTTGTCGTCGGGATCCGCCTGATCAGGCGATGGTGTCCGACGCAGTTCAGGGCGGAACGGGTCCTGCCCCCCCCGGAACACATTCCGATCTGAAACGCGCAAGTTCGCGTGGCGTCGAGCTGGGAAGCGACCGGCCGCAGCCACGAGACCCGGCTCGTGCCGCTCGTCTCAGAGCTCTACCGCCGCCTACGGCTTCGACGGCGACCACGTCGGCTCCGGCGTCACCGAGCGACTCGAGGTCATGTACCGCGAGGGGGGTCCTGAGCTCGATCCAGGGCTCGGGTTCATGCAAGCCGGGTCTGTCGACGAGAACCTGTAGCCGCACCCGCCGACGCCCGCCGGACCTCTTCGACGACTGCCCTGGACCCCGGTGCTCGACGCACCAGAAATCGGGCCCGACGCCCACCGGTACACTCGGGCGATGGGAGCCAGCGAACCGACTTTCGGCTTCGCACACGGTCCGGATGGGCGCTCCATCGCCTACGGCTGGGCAGGTTCGGGCCCTCCGCTCGTGATGGTTCCCGGCTGGCTCAGCCACGTCACGAGCCTATGGAGTCATCCCGACGCGGCGTCCGCGCAGCGTCGACTGTCGGAGCGGCATCGGTTCGTCTGGTACGACCGTTGCGGATGTGGGCTGTCCGACAGCGACCACCCGACCACGACGCTCGACGACGACGTCGACGAGCTCGTTGCCGTTCTCGACGCACTCGACATCGACCGGGCCGACCTGATCGGGTACTCGATGGGCGGCCCGACCTCGGTGACCTTTGCGGTGCGGCATCCCGAGCGCGTTCGGCACCTGGTCCTGTATGCGACGCTCGCCCGCGGGACGGACCTCGCCAACGACGAGTTCCGTGAGGCGCTGGTCGCCCTCGTCCGCAGCGGCTGGTCGACTGCCTCGCAGCTGCTCGCCTCGACGCTGCTCCCCGGCGCATCTGCCGCCGACGTCACGTGGTTCGCTCGGTTCCATCGAAGGGCCGCAACGGCGGAGAACGCCTCCCGGCTGCTGCAGTTCCTCTACGACATGGACGTCCGCGACCTGCTGAGCGAGGTGCGCGTCCCCACCACGGTGATCGGTGCGTCGGACGGCAAGGTGATGAGGATGTCGCACGCGACCGAGCTCGCATCCGGCATCCCGGGTGCCCGTCTCGTGGCCGTCGGTGGCAACACCCACGATCCGTTCATCCGAGACGTCACCGACGTGGTCGATTCGATCCTCGCCGCGGTCGAAGGTCGACCGCAGGCGGTCGCCCCGGCGCGAACGCCTCCCGACGTCGATCGCATGCGCCTGACCGGGCGCGAATCCGATGTGCTGAACGCACTCGCAGCGGGGGACTCGAACAAGGAGATCGCCGCCAGGCTGGGCGTGAGCGTCGCGACGGTGGAGCGCCACCTGACCAACCTGTACCGGAAGCTCGATGCGAGCGGCCGGGCCGACGCGGCCGTCCGAGGTGTCCGCCTCGGGCTCGTCGAGCAACTCTGAGCCAACGAACTCCACACGGCGACGGTGAGGGAAATCCCGTAGGTCGATCGCCGGTTCTCCGCGAAGCGCCACGGGTCGGACTTCCTTACGGTCGAGGCATGACGAGCTTCCTCGCACTCGACCCGCTCGTCTGACCCCGTTCGAACCAACCACCGACATCTGGAGGAGAGACCACCATGGGAATCCGTATCGAAGAGCTGCCGATCGAGCTCGACCAGGGCGCGTTGCAGACGCGCTACATCGAACACGGCGACATGGCGATCCGCCACGCTCGGGTTCCTGCCGGTACCGACATGTCGCCGGTGCTCCAGGGACTGCCCGGCGACCGCTGCCCCAGTCCGCACTGGGGCATCGTGCTCGAGGGGACGGTCCGGATGACCCACGCTGACGGCAGCACCGAGGTGGCCCGCGCGGGGGAGATCTACCACTGGCCCGCAGGCCACACCGCCTTCATCGAGGACGACGTCGTCTTCATCGAAGTCGGGCCCGTCGGCCCGATGCGACAGTTCGGCGACCACGCCAAACGGGTCCTCGGCCAGACCTGATCCGTCCCGAGCCGGGTTCGTGCCGCTCGAGCGTCGTCGCACTCACGGCCGACGGCGGAACCCTGCGAGACCGGTGCGGCGGATCATGTGGGGCATGCCCACGTTGGGGGATGCCGAGCGGGCTGAGGACGGTCGTCGAAGTGAACCTCTCCGCCTCCGTTCGACCGGGTGGCGCAGAATGCGGCGATGGGATTCGAGCGAATCAGCGTCGACCATCGTGTGATGGGTGGCGCGCCGTGCATCGCCGGCACGCGTATCCCGGTTGCGACGATCGTGTCGCTCGTCGCCGAAGGGGCCACGCCGACCGACATCGTCGCCAGCTATCCGCAACTCGTCGTCGATGACGTTCGTGCTGCGCTCGAGTACGCGGCGGCGACGGTTCGCGAGCGCGAAATCCCGTTGCGCTCGGGCGTGTGAAGTTCCTCATCGACGAGTGCCTGCGACCCCTGGTCGCCGCCGGTCTCCGAGACGCCGGACACGATGCCATCCATGTCGGTGATGCTGGGCACCACCGACGAGCAAGTCATGGCCCTGGCAGTGGAGCAGGCCCGGATCGTCGTGTCTGCGGACACCGACTTCGGCGAGCTTCTCGTCGACGTCACCGAAGACCTACTCGCTGGGGCCATCGTCGTCATCGTCGAGGATCGCATCCGAATCAGACGCCTTCCGATTCGCTGACGAGCCGCTGGCGCCGGCGAACTGCGTCGATCGCTCGACGAACGATGCGGGGCGCAGTCGGCTGCGTCGGATGTCCAATCGCTCGTCGACGGCGTGTTGGACCCTCAGAGTTCCTGATCAGCGTCAAGACACGAAGAATCGGTCAGGGGTACCTGGAGTCAACCCGGCACCAACGGCCGGGCAAGACATTCTTCCAAGTGTGGGAGACCCCTCGTGTAGAACGTCGGTCATGGGGAAGTGGCATCTCGGCGAGACCTGTCCTGAATGTGGTGGTCCAGTGCGGCGGATCCTGTGGGGCATGCCGATGCCCGAAGATTTCGAGCGCGCTGAGCGGAAGGGCTTGATCCTCGGCGGCTGCTGCGTCGATGATCGGAACTCGATGTGCGAGTGCGGTGCCACCGCCTACGACATCGACGGCAACCCGGTCGGCGCCGGCGTCATAGAGCGGCTCGACGTGGTGTATCGCGAGGGCAGTGCTGGACTCGATCCGGGCCTCGGAAGCATGCAAGCAGGTACCGTCGACGAGAACTGGTGACCGCGGCCCGCTGCTCGCTCGCGGGTGGCGCGTCAGCGGACGCGTCGGATCGGGCGGGTCCGACACGGTGGTCGTGGGAGACTCGGCGATGTGAGCGATCAGCCGACCGACGAGCTGGCTGAGCCCGACGATCTGCAACCGACTGAGCGGCCGAGTCGGCGTCCTCGGTGGTGGCCGATCGGGGTGGGAGCGGCGATTGCACTGGTGGTCGTGTGGGCGTTCGCAACGGCGTGGGTCGGCATCTGGGGGTCGAGCCCGGCGTACCTCATCACGCTGATGCTGGCGTTCGCCATCGCCATCGGACTCGTCACGTGGGCACTCGTCGTCGGGCCGCCACCCCCGCGGGCGACGTGGAAGGTGTGGTCGGCGCGGGCGGGGCTGCTGATCGCCGGCGTCGTGCTGGTCGGCCTGCTCGTCTACCTCAAGCCGCTGTCCGCTGAGCAGATCGCGCTCGACGCGCTCGCAGACGGCAACGGGGTGACCATCGACGACTCGAGATCATCGATCCAGCTCACACCGACCGGCGACCAGCGGGCCACCGGGCTCGCCTTCTATCCCGGAGCGAAGGTCGACCCGCAGGCCTACGCCCACGTGCTGCGACCGATCGCCGAAGCGGGCTTCCCGGTCGTGATCTTCAAGCAGCCCTACAACCTCGCGATCCTCGACTCGAGCGCCGCCAACGCCGTGATCGGCGACCCCGACGACACCATCGACCGGTGGGCCGTGGGAGGCCACTCGCTCGGCGGTGCGATCGCCTCGAGCTACGCCGAGAGCGACCGCGACGAACTGGTCGGCCTGCTGCTCTACGCCGCCTACACGGTCAATGACATGTCGGAGCGCGAGGGTCTCGCCGTCATGTCGGTGTACGGCACCAACGACGGCCTCGCCACCCCAGCCGACATCGACGAACACAGACCCGACCTGCCGACGTCGACGAAGTACGTCCCGATCGACGGTGCCATCCACTCCTTCTTCGGCGACTACGGCCTGCAGAACGGCGACGGCCAGCCCGGCACGACACGAGCCGACGCCCAACGCCAGATCGCCGACGCTTCCATCAGCTTCCTGGAAGCACTCGACGCCCCCGACGCCGGATAGCTCGGCCCAGTCGGAGCCGCTCGGCTCTCGACCGACTCGACGACGTCGGGCTGAACGGCCCGGCCGGCGGTGGCAGACTCGACCCGTGCTGGTCGTACGGGGAACGAAGAACTTGCGGGACCGGGCGCGGGCCACCCCTGCGGGCGCTGGTGACGTCTCCACCACACTGCTCGGCGACTGGTTCGCCACGGCCTTGTTCTGGAAGCCGCAGGTGGCGCTGCTGGTGAACGAGCGCACGCTGCTCCCGGTGTTCATGCCCCTGGCGCCGGCGGCGACGCTGCTCGACCGAATACCGGCCGCGATCGCATCGGTACTGCGGCTGCACGGTGTCGACGACACGGTCATCGCGTCGGAGTTGGCGGCGATGAGCGACCAGCGCATCGCACCAACCGACAACCGCAGCATCGTCGGCGTGATGAACGGGTACGGCATCGTGGGCGAGCGCATGTTCGGCGCCGTGCACGGCGATCCCGCGGCGCTCTCGATGCGGATGTCGACGATGATCGTCCGGCCGCTCATGAAGGGGACCGGATCGCCCGACCGGAGACTCGCTGTCGTGCTCGGTGTCAGCGAGCAGCAAGAACCCCCGTCGAACGTGATCCAGTTCCCCGGCTCCCACCGGCCCAACCCGGCCATCGCGAACGCGATCCGACCGAGTGCGACCGGGCGCATCTTCCAACTGAAGGTCACACTCCAGAACGTCAAACCGCCGGTGTGGCGTCGCGTCCTGGTCGACGCCAGCAGCACCCTGGACCACGTCCACGAGGTGATCCAGGCCGCGTTCGGATGGTGGAACTACCACCTCCACGAGTTCGAGATCGACGGGACTCGCTCCGGCGACCCGGACCCCGACGACGACTGGGGGCCGCCGACCGTCAACGAGCAGCGCGTCCGGCTCGACACGGTCGGGACCGTCGGCTCGACGTTCGGCTACCTGTACGACTTCGGCGACGGGTGGAGCCACCGGGTCACCGTCGAAAAGGTCCTTCCCGCCGAGCCGGGCACGACGGTGCCTGCCTGCATCGGCGGTCGTCGAGCATGCCCACCCGAGGACTGCGGCGGTCCGTGGGGGTACGAACACCTCCTCGAAGCGCTCGCCGACCCCACCCATCCCGAACACCGGGACCTCACCGACTGGCTCGGCGCCCCGTTCGATCCCGAGGCCTTCGATCCCACCGATTTCGCGCACCGTCTGCGGGAGGGTCGGCTCGGCGCCCTCGACGACTGACCGTCGAAGTAACGCTGCTCACCTGCTGACGCGGGAAACCATCACCTCGACGTGCTCCGGCGCACCTTTCGTCAGGACGTGCGGCGCCTGGGTCGAGGTCCACCACATCTCTCCGTCCACCGCGATCGTCGCCCGGACGGCGTAGGTGGAGCGCTCGTCGATGATCGACGGGTCGTAGGTCAGCTCGATGTCGATCGGCACGTTGCCGGGCTCCTCGATCCGCCGGCTCGCCACCGTCTCGGCGGGCGCATCGGCTCGGGAGACGTCCGCGAGGGTCACGATCAGCGCGGCGTTCGGCGGCATGGCGATCCGCTCGCGGTAGAAGACGGTGACCGTCAGCGTCGTCGGCGCCGCGTCGTCACCCATCGCATCATCGTACGGTCGACGCCCGGCCCGCTCGTTCGAGCGTCGGAGACCCGGCCTCACCGCACTTGCCCGTCGCAGATTCACGCATCGAACGGGTTGACGAGCGCGACGCCGGTCGGTTCGACGTCGGCGGTGTTGCGAGTGACGAGCACGAGGTCCCGCTCGAGTGCGGTGGCTGCCAACAGTCCGTCGATGACCGGGAGTGGGCCGGGCACGTTGAGCAGGGCCCAGCGCTCGCACACCGCGGTCGTGATCGGGATGATGCGGTCGCCGTACTCGGAGGTGACCGCAACCAGCCAGTCGCTCAACCGCTTGCCGGCTCGCTTGTCGCGTCGGCGGAGCAGCTCGACGCCTCGTCGCAGCTCGCCGACCACCAGCACCGACAGCCACAGCTGGTCGGTCTCGTGGTCGTCGAACCACGCCCGCACGCCAGCGTCGGCCCGCCCGCCCTTGCGGAGTTCCGACACCAGGTTCGTGTCGAGCAGGAAGCCGGCGCTCATCGCAGGTCGAGCTCGCGTGGCGGGTCGTCTCGGCGCTCGAAGTCGGCGTCGTCGCCGACGTTCGGCATCGCCAGCAGCGCCTCGGCGAAGCCCTCGGGTCGCAGCACCTGGCGCAGGAGCTGGCGATGCTCTTCCTCCGTCGAGCGTCCGTTGGCAGCCGCGCGGCGCTTCAGCCGCTGGACGAGATCCTCGTCGAGGTTGCGCACGATCAACTGAGCCACTGCTATCAACGATATCAATTCGCCCTCCCCGTGTGGTCCTCTTCGGACCGCCCGCCCGGTTGGCGAGGGGCTTGGTCGAGCTCGCTCGACCTCAGCGTACTGAGGGGCTCTCACAGGGTTCCGGCGTCCGTCCGCCTCCCGCGTCCGCGGACGCGATGACCTTCACACCACACTGCGCGATCTACAGACCGAGCACCTTCCGATCGACATCCCGGCCGCGGTGCTCGCGGTCCGGCTCGAATGGGACTACCGTGACCCGTTCGGCCGGATGCTCGCTGCCCAGACGAAACTCGGTGGCTACTCGCTCGCCACCGTCGACCGAGCCGTCGACCGTGCCGGCATCGCACTGGCGCTCGCCTGAGGCACTCGTCTCGCGACCTCATCACCACCCTCGACGCCGACGACATCCCGACGCTCGACCCTGGCGAACTCAGGCCCAGCCGAGTTCCTGCATCGCCATGCCGGAGTGCCAGATCTTCGTCATCCGGGCGATCTTGTCGCCGTCGAACTGGAGGGTGTAGGCGTAGTCGCTGGCCTGATCACGACGCAGTTGCGCTTCGTGTCGACGCCGAATCCCTCGATGTCGTACGACACGTCGCTCATGAACGTGTGGAGGCCCTGCATCCAGTTGGTGTAGTCCTCGATCGTGGTCACCTCGCGAGGATCGGGCCATGGACTCCACGGTCGGCTCGTCGAGACCGGCGAAGCCGAACAGGTGCGTGCCCGTCATCTCACCTACTTCCTGGCGCTGGTCGAGTCGGTCGAACCCGAGATCGCGTTCGCCGACAGCGCACGGCTGCTGGCGATGCTCGAGCTGGAACACGACAACCTCGATGCGGCGCTCGACTTCGCCGACGCCTCCGGGCGGCGCGAGGACGCCCTGCGGCTCGCCGCATCGATGACGCTGTTCTGGGAGTTGCGCGGGCACCTCGGCCGGGGAAGCCGATGGTTGGCACGGCTGCTCGACGAGGTCGACGACGAGCCGAGCGCATGGCGCGGCCGGGCGTGCTGGGGGGCGGCGCACATCGGCCTGTACGGCGGCGACGTGGAGACGATGAGCGTTCGGGCGCCCGAGGCGCTGGAGTTGGCGGAGCGCTTTGACGACGACTGGATCCGCGCTCGTGCGCTCAACACGATCGGGTTCGCGACGGCGATCATGGACCCTGCGCAGGCGCGCCCCGGCCTCGAACGCAGCGTCGAGCTGGGGCTGCGGATCGGCGACGACTGGGCGGTACTCAACAGCTCGAAGATGATGACGGCAGCAGGCTGGGCCGCGCAGGACGAGGCGCTCGTGGTGGCCGACCTCGAGGTCCTGCGCGATCGCGCGGCACCGCTCGGCGCGACCTACTTCCTCGCCTGGTACCACGGCTTGCTCGGGTACTTCCTCACCCGGCGCGGCGAGCTGGCGTCGGCTCGTCGCGAGCTGGACACCGCGATCGAGATGTGCGACCAGATCGGTGAGCCGGTCACCGGAGGCATCAGCGAGGCCTGGCGCTGGGCGATCGACGTGATGGAGGGCCAGTACGACGAGGCCGGTCGGCAGAGCGCGGCGCTGTTGGAGCGCGCGCCGGCATCGGGCGGGGGACTGGCGATCGCAGACCTGCTGGCCAACCTCGGGCGGATCGCAATCGCCCAGGGTGACGCCGCAGCGGCAATCGAGCTGCTCGCGCCGGCGTACGGCGCGCAGCGCGAGCACGGGATTCCGTTCCTCCTCACGACGATGGGCTTGCCGTTGGCCACCGCCCATCGGATCGTCGGCGACCTCGATCGTGCCGGTGCACTGCTCGACGACCTGGCCGGGCTGGCCGCCGGGCTCGGCAACGACTGGGTCGGTGCGCTCGTCGACCTCGAACGGTCGTGCGTGGCACTCGCCCGCGACGACGTCGAGGAGGCCGACGGCTGCGCTCACTCGGCACTGGCGGTGTTCGCCCGGCTCGGTCGCCGACCCGACATCGTCGCCGCGATCGAGCAGCTCGGCTGCGTCGCCGCCTCGCTCGACAGCGGCGCCGAGGGGCTCCGGTGCTTCGGGGCGGCGGAGGCGGCGCGTGCGGAGATCGGTCTCGCGACGCCGGCTCCCGTCGCGGACGTGATCGCACGGTGGCGGGGGACGCTCGGCGAGTCGCTCGGTGTCGAGGTCGTCGAGGGGTACTCGGCAGAGGGGGTCGCGCTCGGGCTCGACCGGGCGGTCGAATACGTGTCGCGGGCGCGCGGCGAACGCAAGCGTCCGAATGCCGGGTGGGCGAGCCTCACACCCACCGAGCGCCGTGTCTCCGAGCTGGTCGCCGACGGGCTGACCAAACCTCAGATCGCCGAGCAGATGTTCATCGCCCGCGGCACCGTGAAGGTGCACGTCAGCCACATCTTCGCCAAGCTCGGACTGTCGAACCGCGCCGAGCTCGCCGTCCTCGCCACCCGCCGCTCGGCCGACGCCGGTCGGTGACCGCCGGCGGCAGGCGACCTTCGCGTGGTGTTACGCCGGGGGTCTGACCCCTGGCGTAACGGTCAGCCGATGAGTTCGAAGGTGGCGGCGAGCGGCGTGCCCATGCGTTCGCCGGAGGCGGTGGCGGCGCCGCGCAGGAACTCGTCGGGCGAGGCCATGTCGCCGCCGAGATGCTCGAGGTACAGGCGGTGCGCGGCGAGCGAGGCGACGCCGACGTCGAAGGTGTCCGTCGTGTCGACGCCGTGGGTCGGCTGCGGGCTGCCGCTGAAGGCCACGAAGCGCACGCCATCCCACGCCTCGCCCCGATCGCCGAACACCCAGGGGTTCGCGGCGTCGCGCACGGCGTCGAGCAGCGACCGGCCGACCGCGCGATGGTCAGCGTGGTTCCAGCTCGGACCACCCCAGCCGTCGCGGAAGTTGATCGACAGCACCACCTCGGGCCGGTGCCTCCGGATCGCCGCCGCGAGATCGGCGCGCAACGCCAGCCCCTCGACGATCGAACCGTCGGGCCAGCCGAGGAACTCGACGTCGTCGACACCGACGATGCGGCAACTGGCGAGCTGTTCCTCGCGGCGTAGCGGGCCGACCTCGTCCGGCGGCATCGTCGAGATCCCCGCCTCGCCGTCGGACACCAGCACGTAGGCGACGTGCTTGCCCTGCCGTGTCCACCGGGCGACCGCCGCAGCGGCGCCGTACTCCATGTCGTCGGGGTGGGCGACGACGGCGAGCGCCCGGTCCCAGTCCTCGGGAAACGTCTCCAGATCGGCCATGTCACGAGTGTGCCAGGCGACCGCTGCGTGGTGTTACGCCGGGGGTCTGACCCCTGGCGTAACGCTCGGCACCACTCGCCTCGAGCGCTGCGATGTGGTCAGATGATCGAGGCGAGGGGGCGGCCCAGCCGGACAGTGAGGAGCACGACATGTCACCACGATCGATCGGACTCGACGACGAGTTGTCCGCGTACGTCGCTGCCCACTCCACGCCGCCCGACGCAGTTCGGCGTCAGCTGATCGAGCGCACCGAGGCGCTCGGGGATGCCGCCGGCATGCAGATCGCTCCCGAGCAGGGCGAGTTCCTGACCATGCTCACGTCGCTCGTCGGCGCCCGCTTCGCCGTCGAGGTCGGCACGTTCACCGGCTACTCGGCGCTGTCGATCGCCAGCGGCCTCGCCGACGGCGGGCGCCTGTTGTGCTGCGACGTCAGCACCGAGTGGACCGACATCGCTCGCGAACACTGGGCGCTCGCCGGCGTCGACGACCGCATCGACCTGCGCGTGGCCCCGGCGATCGAGACGCTGCGCGCGCTGCCCGCAGACACCGTCGTCGACCTCGCGTTCATCGACGCCGACAAGGGCGGCTACCTGGACTACTACGAGGAACTCCTCGCCCGCCTCGCACCCCACGGTCTGATCTGCGTCGACAACACACTCTGGAGCGGCGCCGTGATCGACCCAGACATCGACGACCCGAACACCGAGGCGATCCGCCGCTTCAACGACCACGTCGCCGCCGATGCCCGCACCCGTCAGGTGATCGTGCCGATCGGCGACGGCCTCACACTGATCCGCCACGCCTGACCGACACTCCACGCGACGGAACGCCAGCGCCGGTTCACTCGCCGGCGACGACCCTCAGAGCGACGCAGCACACCGATCCGTCGGCCAGACCTTCGGCGGTCCGCACCTGCTTCTTCACCGGCAGCAGGTAGGTGCCGCGTTTGGTGTCGGGGAAGACCGAGGTCCGCCACGTCGTCGACCCGATCGTCACCTCGACGCGCAGTGAACCGAACCCGGCCTCCAAGTGGCCGTAGCGCTGGTCGATGTCGTCGGCCGTCTCCTCCGGCAGGCTCACGAAGAACCACGCAGCAGATCCGTCGTGCTCCCACAGCTCCGACTCGAACCGGTAGGGATCCACATCCATCGCCGGGACCGTAGCGCTGCAGGAAACGCAGGCGGCCTGCGGCGGCGGTCGCCGCGTCTCCCGAGGAGTAGGTTCGCGCCGGGCATTGCGGACACTCACCAAGGGGTTTCATGGCACGACCGATCATTCTGACTGTCGACGACGACGTCGCCGTCTCCCAGGCCATCAGCCGGGACCTCCGTGCCCGCTATGGCGACCGCTATCGCATCGTGCGGGCCAACTCCGGCGCCGAGGCCCTCGCGACCCTCGAGGAACTGGCCCAACGCGACCTGGACGTGGCACTCATCGTGTCCGACCACCGCATGCCCGAGATGACCGGCATCGAGCTGCTCGAGCGTTCCAAGCCGTTGACCCCCGGTACCAAGCGTGTCCTGCTCACCGCCTACGCCGACACCGACGTCGCCATCAAGGCGATCAACGACATCGGACTCGACCACTACCTCATGAAGCCGTGGGCGCCACCCGAGGATCGCCTCTACCCGGTGCTCGACGATCTGCTCGACGCGTGGGACCATGCCAACGACCGCTTCGAAGGCGTGCGGGTGGTGGGCAACAAGTGGTCGGAACGCAGCTACGACACCCGGATGTTCCTGGCCCGCAACCACGTCGCCTATCAGTGGCTCGAGCTCGAACGCGATGCCGAGGCCCAGCGCCTCTTCGAGCTGTTCGACGGCGAAGGCTCAGAACTCCCGTTGATCGTGATGGCCGACGGCAGCGTGCTGCGCGGCGCAACCGTGTCCCAGATCGCCGACGCGTTGGGGCTCAGCACCAGGGCGGAGTCCGCGCTCTACGACGTCGTGGTCGTGGGGGCGGGACCGGCCGGGCTCGCGGCAGCCGTGTACGCATCGTCGGAGGGCCTCCGCGTGGCGGTCATCGAACGCGACGCTCCCGGCGGCCAGGCGGGGCAGAGTGCGCGCATCGAGAACTACCTCGGCTTCCCCAACGGGCTCAGCGGCTCCGACCTCTCCCACCGCGCAGCCACCCAGGCTCGGCGCCTCGGGGCTGAGATGGTTCTCGCCCGTTCGGTCGAGGCGCTCGAACACCGGGGCAACATCCACGCCGTGATCTTCGACGACGGCTCCGAGATCGAGGCCCGAGCGATCATCGTCGCGACCGGCGTCTCCTACCGGCTCCTCGCCGCCGACGGGCTCGCCGCGCTCACCGGCAGAGGCGTCTTCTACGGTGCGTCGGCCAACGACTCCCGGGCGACGACCGGCGACGACGTGTACATCGTCGGCGCCGCCAACTCTGCCGGGCAGGCCGCGCTCGACCTCGCGCTGCACACGAAGCGCGTCAGGCTGCTCGTCCGCGGCGACTCGCTGGCCGCCGGGATGTCGCAGTACCTCGTCCAGCGAATCCTGGCGTCGGACAACATCGAAGTCCGCCTCCGCACCGAGGTCGTGCGGGGGGCCGGCACCGACCACCTCGAGACGCTGACCATCGCCGACCACGCCACCGGTCAGGAGCAGGAGGTCGACGCGAACTGGCTGTTCGTGTTCATCGGGGCCCTTCCCCGCACCGACTGGCTCGGCGACCGCGTCGCCCGCGACGCTCACGGCTTCGTCCTCACCGGCCCCGACGTGTCCGCACTCGAACCACCGCAGTGGCCCCTCGAACGACAACCGTTGCTCCTCGAGACGAGTACGCCCGGCGTGTTCGCCGCCGGAGACGTCCGGCGGTCGTCGATGAAACGCGTCGCGTCAGCCGTCGGTGAGGGATCGAGCGCCGTGAGCAACGTGCACCTGTACCTGGAGACGGTGTGACCGTCGCCGACGACCTCCGCAGCGCGTTCCTCACCAGCTCGCTGTCGGACGACCAGCTCGCCGAACTGGTCGCCGCTGGCCAGGAGCACGTCTTCGCCGCCGGCGATCAGATCTTCACCGAGGGCGAACCGGCATCGATCCTCTGGATCCTGCTCGACGGCCGGATCGAACTGAGCCGCCGCATCGGTGACCAGTCGACCGTGGTCGCCACGATGGACGAACCGGGCCGGTGGGCCGGCGGGTTGTCGGCCTGGGGTGCCGCCGACGGGCACGCCGTCACCCGCGCCACGGGTGTCGCCGTCACCGACTGCCGGGTGTTCGCCGTGCCCTCGAGCGACCTCGGCCGCCTCGTCGGCGAGTGGTCGCCGTTCGCCAAGCACATGATCACCGGCGTCTACCAGACCATCCGCAGCATCGACGCAACCGCTCGCCAGCGCGAATCGCTCGTTGCCCTCGGCACGCTCGCCGCCGGATTGGCGCACGAGATCAACAACCCGGCGTCGGCGTCGATGCGCGCCGTCGAGGCGTTACAGCAGACCAGCGGCTACATGATCTCCGGTCTGATCGGACTCGCCGAGCAACAGATCCGGGCCGAGCAGTTCCTCGAACTCGAACGACTGCGACACGAGCTCCAGCAGCGGTCGGTCGACGACGAGGGCGCGCTCGCCCGCGCCGACCGTGAGGAGGCGGTCGGCGAGTGGATGGACGACCGGGGCATCGAGCTCGCCTGGCGGATGGCGCCGGTGTTTGCGGCGGCCGGCGCCGATCGCTCATGGCTCGACGAACTCGACGCCGTCCTCGGCGCGCCCGATGTACTCGATCCGGCGCTGCGATGGTTGTCGTCGGTGATCGGCTGCCAGGAGCTGCTGACCGAACTCGCCGACGCCACCTCGCGGATCTCCCACCTCGTGGAAGACGTCAAGAACTACTCCCAGATGGACCGCGCCTCGCTGCAGTCGGTCGACCTGTCGTCCGGCATCGACAGCACCCTCGCCATGCTCGCGCCCAAGCTCGGACGCATCGACGTCGTCCGCGAGTACGGCGACGTGCCGCCGGTCGAGGTCTACGCCGCCGAACTGAACCAGGTGTGGACCAACCTCATCGACAACGCCATCGACGCGATGGAGGGCGAGGGCACGCTGCGCATCACCATGTCCGTCGACGGCGACCAGGTGGTGATCGAGGTGTCCGACACCGGGCGGGGCGTCGAACCCGACGTCGCCCAGCGCGTCTTCGAGCCGTTCTTCACGACGAAGGACGTCGGCAAGGGCACCGGCCTGGGCCTCGACATCTCCCGCCGGATCGTCGTCGACCGCCACCGCGGCGACATCGCGCTCACCTCCGAGCCCGGCGCGACCACCGCCACGGTCCACCTCCCGCTCCACCGCTGATCCGTCGGCTCCGAACCCGTGACCATATGGGGCGCTCACGCGCCCATTTGTTCACGCGATCGGCGTCAGGTCGTGGCGGCGGTCCGTGATGCGAGCAGCTCGCGGACGCGCGGGGCGACCTCGGTGGCGTACAGCTCGATGCTGTGCATCATCGTGTGGTGCGGCAGCGTGCCGGCGGAGTACTTCATGTCGAAGCGGCTGGCGCCGAGCACATCGACGGTGGTGGCGATCTTGCGGGCGACGGTCTCGGGCGACCCGGCGTGCAGCGCACCGTCGGGGCCGGCGGCCTGCTCGAACTCGGCTCGGGTCGCGGGCGGCCACCCGCGCTCGGCGCCGATGCGGTCGCGCATCGGCTTCCAGTGGGGCCACAGCTCGTCGAGCGCCTGCTCGTCGGTCGGGGCGACGTGGCCGGGGGAGTGCACGCCGACCGGTTGCGGCACGTGCTCGAACTGGTCGAGGGCACGGTGGTACAGATCGACGAACGGCGTGAACCGTGCGGGCGACCCGCCGATGATGGCGAGCATCAGCGGCAGGCTGTGGCGGGCGGCACGCACGATCGACTCGGGGCTGCCGCCGACGCCGACCCACGCTCGCAGGCCGCCTTCGGTGCGCGGGTACACCTGGAGGCCGGGCACCGGCGTCCGGGTCGTGCCGCTCCACGTGACGGGCTCCTCGCGCAGCAGGTGGGTGAACAGGTCGAGCTTCTCCTCGAACAGCTCCTCGTAGCGTTCGAGCGGGTACCCGAACAGCGGGAACGACTCGGTGAACGAGCCCCGTCCGAGGATCACCTCGGCGCGCCCGTTCGACACCGCGTCGACGGTGGCGAAGCGCTGGAACACGCGGATCGGGTCGTCGGAGCTGAGCACCGTGACGGCGGACCCGAGGCGGATCCGTTCGGTGCGCGCGGCGATGGCGGCCAGCACGGTCTCCGGCGAGGAGATCGCGAAGTCGTCGCGGTGGTGTTCGCCGACACCGAAGAAGTCGAGGCCGAGGCGGTCGGCCAACACGGCCTCGTCGACCACGTTGCGGATCACCTGGGCCTCGCTCAGGCGGTGGCCGTCGGCGTCGACGGTCACGTCGCCGAAGGTGTCGAGGCCGAGTTCGACGGAAGGCGCGACCGTCGTTCCATCGTGCACTGGAGTAGTTGCGTTCACAAGTATCTCAACCGACGGCCGGTCCGAGGAATTCCCGGGAATCGTGCCCCGCCCGGACCGGAGCTGACGCCCCGTTCGAGGTGCTGGCACGATTGCTCGAATCCCGTCACTCCCGAGCGTCGAGCAGCTGCAGGTCGTACGGCTGCATGGCGCGATCGGCCGTGACCAGTACGAATGCCTCGGCCCGCGCCTGCGCGATCAACATGCGGTCGAACGGGTCGCGATGATGGGGTGGCAGCTTCGCAGCCGACTCGGCGTGGGCTGCGGAGATCCGTAGCTCCGTGAAGCCAGCCGCCACCAGCGCGTCGGCCATTCCGTCCGGGAAGTCGAGCTTGCCGAGCGCCCGCTCGATGCCGAGCTCCCATGGCGTTGCGGCCGAGAAGTACGCCTCGTCGGCCGACTCGAGTAGGTCGCGAGTCTGCGGGCCGAGCTTGTCGTTGGCCTCCAGCCACCAGAGCGCGACATGGCTGTCGACCAGCAATCTCACGACGAGGGCGCCGACGCAGACCGGTGGAACGGGTCGACGACGTCGGCGTCACTGCCGACGACGTCGGCATCACTGCCGACTTCATCGGCGTGGTAGCTTGACCAAGCCGTCACCCGCCGAGCCGGCAGCGGCTGTCAGGCTCCGATGACGGTGAGCCCGATCGCTCGGCCTGCCTGTGCCTGGCGGACGTCGAACGTGAGGACCGTCGTCGCCGCACCGGCTCGGACCGCTGAGCCCAGGTGGAGCGCATCGAGCGATCGGCATCCCGTTCGTTCTGCGATGGCCCCCGCTTCGTTGCAGGTGGTCGCATCCAGCCCGATGAGCGCGAATGCGTCGAGGTCGACGGCGAACTGGCGGCGGCTGTCGGCCCAGGCATCGCCGTCGAGGAGCCGAGCGAGGTTGCGACGGACTTCGATTTCGGTGAGCCGCGAGGTGACGAGCACCGGGTCGGTGCCCATCAACTCCACGGCGACTGCGGAGTCGTGCTCGTCGACGTAGCGCTTGAGCAGCGCACTCGAATCGACGTAGAGGGTCACGAACGATCGGTGTCCAGTGTCTCGACGACCGAACGTGTCGAACGGTGCCGCTCGGTGTGCCCGAGACCGGTTCGGCGGGCTGGTTCGATCCACCCGTCGGCGATGCCCTGCTCGATCGCCGACGAGGTCTGGTACGGCACGAGCCGTGCCACCGGCCTCCCCCGATCGGTCACGACGATCGTCTCGCCCTGGCCCGCCCGTTGGACGTGTTCCGACAACTTCGCCTTGAGTTCCCTGATGCCGACGTCCATGTGACCACGTTACATCATGATGTGACTACATTGAACTCACGAAGGAGATCGGGGCGAGTGCGTTGCGTCGCAAGGGGCGAGCTGGCGGTGTACGCGTAGTCTCCATGCGGTGGCTGGAACCGACCCTGACCTCGACCCGGACGCTGCGGTCCGCGGACGTGCGTCGCTGATCGACCGACCGCTCGACGTCGACGAACGTGAGCGGCTGTTCGCACTGCGGGCGGCATCGTCGGAGCAGGCGGCGCTCTACGCGGCGGTCCTCACCGTGCTCGCCGAGGCGAAGGAGGCCTACCACCTGCAGATGCGGACCGGCGAGATCCGCCGACGGCTCGAAGCCAGCCCGATCGCCGACGGGTTCGACGACTTCAGCGACCGGGCCCTGCGCCCAGCGCTCGACCAGCTCCGGGAGTGGAAGTGCGTCGACTGGGTGCAGGACCCGTCGTTCCGGGCGGCGTCGGTCGAGGAGTACCTGAAGCGCCACGAACTCTGGGAACTCACCCCGACCGGCGAGGCCACGCTGCGCTCGATTCGCCTGGTGCTCACCGCCACAGAGGAGCCCGGCTCCCTGCAGCGGGCGATGTTCCGCCAGGTCCGCGACGCCCTCGACGATCTCGGTGACGCGATCGCCGTTGGCGACGCCACTCGGGTGTACCTGCGCCTGCGCGACCTCGACCTCGCCATCGGCGAACTCGCCGCCAACGCTCGTGAGTTCTACGCCACGATCAACCGCATCGCCCGCGAGGACCGACTCGAGGACCACATCTTCCTGCTGTACAAGGACCAGCTCATCGCCTACCTGCAGGACTTCCACGACGACCTCGTCCGCAACCGGTCGCTGATCAGCCGCCGCCTTCTCGACCTCGACGCTCGTCAGCGCCCAGAGCTGGTCCGCCTCGCCGACGAGGGCGACGACTCGACCGGACTGTTCGGAACCGGCACCGGTTGGGCGATGCGCTGGGACGGGATGCTCGACTGGTTCGTCGCCGGGCGCGTCGCTCGCTCCGAGGCCGACTCGCTGATCGGAGCGACCACCGTCGCCATCCGCGAACTCCTGACCCTGCTGCGTCGGCTGACCGAACAGGCGACCCGGCCGGTCAACCGTGCCTCGGAGCTCCACGCGACGGCGGCCTGGTTCGCCCGCTGCGAGACCGACGACGACGCCCACGAACTGTTCGACGCGGCGTTCGGGCTCGCGCCCGCCTTCCACCTGGGTTTCGCCGTCGCCGATCCCGACCTCGCCGGCCGCTTCCCCAGCTGGTGGCGTACCGAGCCGGTCGACATCCCGGTGTCGCTGCGAGAGCACGGACGCCGCGCTGCGCCAGGCCGCACGGCTCGCCGTCACGACTACAGCGAGGCCAAAGCGGCCCTCGCCGCCGAGCGAGAGCGAGCTGAAGCGCAACGCTCCGTCGCGTCACAGCGGCTCGTGACCATCGACATCGACGAGACGGTGATCGACGCCGACGCGTGGTCGGTGATGCTGTCGTACCTCGATCAGGCACTCGCCGCACGGCCGCCCGCCGCCACGTTCGACACCACGATCCGCACCCCGCACGCCGTCGTCCGGCTCCGGTCTGCCGGCCACGACACCCGACTGCGCGCCGCCGCCGGGTCGGTGTCGCTGCACCGCTGCGAGGTTTCGGTGAGCGCCCCGTGACGACGACCACCCACTCCCGGGCACGCATCGCGGCGCAACTCGCCCCGCATCAACTCGGCGAGCTGCAGCGAGCCGCCCGCCTGCTGCTGCGCCGCCCGCTCGTCACGTCCAAGGATCCCGAGGTGTTCGCACTCGTTCGCCGCTGGGAGCAGGTGCTCGGCAACGAGTTCAGCCAGAAGTTCGGGTACCGCCTCGACGTGTCGCGCACATCAGCTCGCCTGCTGCGGCGCCCGACATCACTCAGTCCACATCGCGGGGCCCGGCTCCCCAACGGCCGGCTGATGTCGCGATGGGGCTACGTCTACTTCGCGCTCGTCCTCGCCGCGCTCGAACAACCCGGTCGCCAGGTGCTCGCCTCGGAGCTGCTCGACCGCATCGAACAGCGCACCCGCGGCGATGAGCACCTGTCGCTCGACTCGCGCGAGTACGCCCAACGCAAGGGCTTCAGCGACGCCGTCAAGTTCCTCGGGCACCTCGGCGTGCTCACCGTGCGCGACGGCGATCTCGACGCCATCGTCGACGACGGCCAGGTCCTGTTCGACATCGATCGCGACGCTGCGGCGATGTGCCTCGTGGCCTCGCCGAGCATCCTGCGCGAGGTCACCACCGTCGACGACTTCATCGCAGCGCCGGCCGGTGGTTCCACGGCGGTCCGTTCGACGAACGCCCGCCAACGGCTCAACCGGCGCCTGATCGACCAGCCGGTGGTCAGTGTCGACGACCTCGACGACGACGAGTACCAGCTCGCCTGGCGCAACCGGCGTCGCGAAGCCGACAACATCACCCGCCTCACCGGCTGCGACGTCGAACTGCGTGCCGAAGGGATGGCGCTCATCGACGTCACGGTCGAGCCGGTCAGCGGTGAACGCTTCCCCGGCAACGGCTCGGTCGCCCACGCCTCGCTGCTCTGGCTCGACCGGATGCTGGCGGCACTCGACGACGACGACGAACTCGACCATCTCGACGACCTCGATGACGGACCAGACGACATCGGCGCCGACGAGATCGGAGTGGAAGATCTCGACGCGGGCGCCCTCCTTCGTCGACCCCCGTCGATCGCCGGGCGACGGCTGTCACGCCACGACAGCGACCGTGCCTGGGAGGAGATGTTCGCCGACTACGGCACCCGCTTCGCTCGCGACGCTCGCGAGCGACCCGAGCGGTTCAAGTCGCAGTGCGCCGACCTGCTCGACCGCTTCGGCCTCGTCCGCCGGCCCGACCACACTGCGCGGGCCGGGCACGTTGTGATTTCCGCCGCCGCCGCCCGCTACCGAGCCGTGGCGTCGATGCCGGCCCCGAAGCGCCACGACCCGAACCAGCAGGAGCTGTTCGGATGAGCCGGTGGAGGCCGACACGCGCCGGCATCTTCAACATCTGGGAGTACGACGATCAGGTGTTCGAGTTCGGTGACGGCCGCCTGGTGCTGCGCGGCCGTAACGGATCGGGCAAGTCGAATGCGCTGTCGCTGATCTTTCCGTTCGTGCTCGACGGCGTGATGAGCGCCACCCGCATGGATCCCATGGGCGGTGGCCGCTCGATGAAGTCGTTACTGCTCGGCCGCGACGACGACGACGCCAACGGTGGCCGCTACCGCGACGACTCCGGGCAGGGCTACGTCTGGATGGAGTTCGAGCGAACGGTCGACGCCGGTGACCTCGAACACCTGACGATCGGCGTCGGCGCCCGCGCCACCCAGCAGCGCGACGCCAACGCCTGGTTCTTCGTGACGCCGCTGCGTGTCGGCGAGGACCTGCAACTCGCCATCGACGACGTACCGAAGGGCCAGCGTGAACTCGCGGAGAGCCTGGACGGCTGCGGCGACGTGTACATGACCGCCGAGGACTACCGCATCGCCGTCGACCGGGCGCTGTTCGGGCTCGGCACCGTTCGCTGGCGCACGCTGCTCGACCTGCTGCTCACCCTGCGCCGTCCCCACCTCGCCGGCAAGCTCGACACCGACCACCTGTCGTTCACGCTGTCGGCCGGTCTCGCCGAACTCGACCCCGCACTGATCGCCGATGTGGCGCACAGCTTCGACGACCTCGACGCGATGCACGACGAACTCGACGGTGTCACCGGAGCCCTCGCCGCCGTCGAGCGGTTCCTGCCCGCCTACCGGACCCACCTGCTCGGTGTCGCCCGCGGACGCGCCGCTCAGCTGATGGCGGTCGACGGCGAACAGCGCGCCGTGACCTCGAAGCTGCGCACGAGCGAACGCGAGCGCTCCGAGGCCGAAGTCGCCGTCGCCGACGCCACGGCGCTCGTCGAGGAGAACCGGCGCCAACGCGAGCGCATCGACACCGAGATCGAGGCGATCCAGACCTCGCAGGCCTTCCAGGACGCAGCCGCACTCGCCGAGGTCGAACAGCGCGCCGCCGCCTCGCACCGCGCCGCCGACGCTGCCGAGCAGGCGCAGCTCGCCCAGGAGGTCCAATACGGACGCGCCGTCGACACCGAAGCGGCCGCCACCGCACTCGCGGCGCGACGCCGGGACGAACGCAACCGCGCCTTCGACGAATGGCACGACCTCGCCGCCACGGTGCGCCTGCCTGACGTGGCGACGTCGGTCGAGGCCTTCGTCTCCGAGCGGGCGCTCGCCGCAGTGACCGAGCGCGCGGCGGATGCCGCCGAGGTCGATGACCTCGCCGCTGTCGCATCCGATGCTGCGGCCGCTGCCCGCCGCGCCGCCGAGCACCGCCAGCGCGTCGAGGGCGAGCACGCCGAGGCGCGTCGCGACCAGTCCGACGCCGAGCGCGTGGTGGAGCAGGCGGTCGACGAGCTGGCCGCCGACCTCGACGCGTGGATCGACCAGCTCGACCCCATCGTCGCTCGTGCTCGCCCCGTGGTCGACAGCGCGCTGCCCGATGCTCGCTCGGTCAGGGCCAACCTCGATGTCACCGATCCCAACACCACCGCTGCCTTCGACGCGGTCGTCCACGAGATGCGCACGGCGCTGGCGCTGACGATGCAACGCTTCGATGCGGATGCAGCGGCCCGCCGCCGGACGGTCGGGGACCTCGTCGCGGAACGACGCCGCATCGCCGACGAACCGAACCCCGGTCCGCCGGCCGATCCGACACGTCCCGACGCTGCGCTCGGCGATCGGGTCGGGGCACCGCTCTACATGTGTGTCGACTTCGCCGCGACCGTTGCCGACGACGACCGCGCAGGGCTGGAAGCTGCGCTGGCGGCCGCCGGGCTCCTCGATGCGCGTGTCGTGCCTGCCGGCGCCGTCGGTGAGGACGACGAGCTCGACGCGCGGATCGAGCCCGGCGGCCATCCGGCCGGCGGGGGAGCGACGCTCGCCGACGTGCTGACGCCGCTCGCCGTCGGCGATCTCGGCGTCGACGACATCGACGCCGCGCTGCGATCGGTCGCGCTCGACGACGGGCTCGTGCGCATCGGACGCGACGGTTCATGGCGGCTCGGTCCGCTCGCTGGACGCTTCCGCAAGGTGCGCGCCGAGTTCATCGGCCACGAGGCCCGCGAGCGCCGCCGCGCCGTCCGGCTCGCCGAACTCGACGCCGAGATCGCCGAGGAGGAGGCTGCGCTCGGCGACGTCGAGGGAGTGCTCGCCGAGCTGGCCACGATCGTGGACGACCTTACGACGGTGGCGGCCGCCCGGCCGAGCGCAGCGCCGCTCGCGTCGGCGCAGAGCCTGCTCGTGCAGTGCGAGGCCCGTACCGGCCAGCTCGCCGACCAACTCGCCGCAGCGGCCGCCGATGCGGAGATCGCCGACGAGGTCGCCTCGACGTCGTCCGCCGACCTGCACCGTCGCGCCGATGCGCTCACCGTCCCCGTCGCCGACGACGAACGCCGCGACCTCCACCGTGCGATCGAACGATGCCGATCTCTCGGCGACACGGTCGCCGCCGCGCTGATCCTCCTCGACGACGCGGCTGCACAGGTGGATGCAGCGGCTGCGAACCGGGCCGAGGCGTCCCAGTACCTGGAGGGCGCCACCACCCGCGCCGCCGAGGCGCGGGCGCAGGCCGACGACGATCGAGTTCGCTACGACACGTTGCTCGCCCGCGTCGGCGACGACGTGCAGGCCGCCGTGCAGGCGCTCGAGGACGCCCGTCGTCGCCGCGGCGTCGCTCGAGGAGCGAGCTCAGCGCTCGGCGAACGCCGCCGCGTCGCCGAGACGACGATCGCGACGCTCACCGAACGCTGTGTGCAGCTTCGCCAGCGGCTCGACGACCTCGCGATCGAGGTCGCTGCGGCACGGACTGGCATGGCAACGGTGTGCGTGGACGAGGTCGTCGACGTGCTCGAACTCGACGGCGTCGGTCCGGGTACCGACCCGCTCGTGGCTGCGCGCAACGTGGTCGCGGATCCCACTGAGGTGCCGGAGGACGCGACCAACCGGATGGAGCGCGAACACCGCACGGTGCTGCTCGACGGGCTACGCGCCGGCCACGACCCGAGCATGCCGAAGCTCGACGGGTTCGACGTCGTGCGCGTCGGTACCGCCGAGGGCGAGGTCCCGATCGGCGCGCTCGCCCGCCACCTCCGCGACGATCGCGATCGGCTGGGGCTGTTGCTGTCGGACCGTGAACGCGAGATCTTCGAAACGCATCTGCTCGCCCGGGTCGGTGACGCATTGCGGGAGTTGCTGTTCGAAGCCGACCACTTCCAACAGCGCATCAACGCCGAAATGGCCAAGGCGCCCACCTCGAGCGGGATGACCGTCGAGCTCAGCTGGGACGTCGACAGCGACGACCCGACGGTGAAGCAGGCGGTCAAGACGTTGCGGTACTCGCCCGACACGATGGGCCCCGAACAGCGCGAGGTACTGCGCGCGTTCTTCACCGAGCAGATCCAGGCGCGGCGGGCCGCTGATCCGGGGCGGAGCTTCGTCGACGTGCTCACGGCCGCACTCGACTATCGCTCATGGCATTCGTTCAGGTTCTCGATTCGCTCCGCGACCGGCGGGCGACGTCAGGTGACCCGCAAGTACTTCCGCGAACTCTCCGGCGGCGAAGCGGCCACCGTGCTCCACCTCCCGCTGTTCGCCGCTGCGGCTGCGCACTATGCGAGCGGCACGATCGATGGCCCTCGCCTGATCGCACTCGACGAGGCGTTCGCCGGCATCGACGACGACATGCGCGGCAAGCTCATGGGTCTGCTCGTACAGCTCGACCTCGATGTCCTGCTGACCAGCCACGAGTTCTGGGGGTTCTATGCGCAGGTCCCGAACCTGGTGCTCTACGACCTCACCCGCCGCCCGCCGATCCCCGGCGTGTTCGCCCAACGCCTCGAATGGTCGTCGACCGAGTCATCGACGTGACCGACCGGCCGAACCCTCTCGATCGTCCTGAGCTCGCCGTGCTGTGGACGGCTGTGCGGGCCCACCTCGAGCGGCGGTCGTTGCGCATCGACGGCGCACGGGTCACGTTGTCCGACCTGACCGACGCGGAGACGGCGGCGGTGTGCTCGCTGCTCGGGCGCCGCCGTCCCACCGCGGCGCAGCTGCGTGTCGACGTCGAGCGGATGGATGCAGCGCTGCGAGCCGGTCCGCATCGAGTCGGGGTCCTCGACGTGCTGGAAATGATCGGTGGTCCGCTGCGCGATCGACGTGGAGAGCGAGCATCCGCATCCGGAGACCGAGATGCCCTGTGGGAGCTGGTCGGCGACCATCCGGTGGCCGGCGACGACGACATCGCCGGCTGGATCGAATCGCTGCGACCCCGCGGCCGTCTGACCCGGCTCGGCGTCACCGCTCCCGACCAGACGGTGACGAGCGCGCTCGACGCGGTCGCCGCACTCGTCGAACGTCGCCGGCGTGCCCTCCCGACCCGTCCGCTGCCGGTCGTCGCCGCCGAACTCACCGGCGACGCGCACGGCCTCGACGACGATCGGCTGGTCGGGCGTATCGTCGCCGACGCCGTCGTCACGCTGTCACCGCAGGCATCGGTGCGCGATGCCTGGGCGGCGTTCGGCGTCGACCTCGATCCCGTCAACTCCTCGGTGCTCACCCTCGGGTTGCCCGGCCCCTGCGACACGATCCTCGCCGCTGCCCAGCGAGCCGGTGAGCCGCTGCGACTGACGGCGCGGATGCTGCGATCGCTCGATGTCGGCGATCTCGACGGCGTCGTCGTCCACGTCTGCGAGAACCCGGCGATGGTCGCGGTCGCCGCTGACGAACTGGGCTCGTCGTGTGCTCCGCTCGTGTGCACCGACGGCATGCCGAAGTCCGTCACCTCGTCGCTGATCGCCCAGTTGATCGGCGCAGGAGCAACGGTGCGGGCCCACGCCGACTTCGACGTCGGCGGCGTCGCAATCGTCGGGCATCTCGCCCGCGTGCACGGCGTGGAGCCGTGGCGGTTCGGGCAGCACGACTACCTGGCGGCGGTCACTGGACCGACTCTCGCCCTCGGCGCTTCGGTCGGGGCAACTCCGTGGGATGTCGAGCTCGCCGCGGTGATGAACGAAACCGGCCGCGCCGTCCACGAGGAGTCGCTGGTCGCAGTGCTCCTCGACGACCTGGCCTGAGACTGGGCGCCTCCGCGCTCACGCTCGGCTGACTCGCCGGCGCCGGCCCAGCCGACGGCGATGTGGACGGTGTCGCAAGTGCGGTGCGCGCTCAGCCGAGGGTGTCGGCCTGGATGTCGGGGTAGACGGCCTGGCAGGCGTGCAGCAGCGGTTCGAGTCCCATCGCCTTCGACTTCGAACCGGACACCTTCAGCTTGCGGAACAGCAACGCCTTGCCGAGCGGCAGCGTGCCCAACAGCAGCTCGTGCATCGAGTCGGCGCTGAGCCTCGCAGTGAGCGTGGCGTCGACGCCATCGATCGGCTCGAACGTCGTCACGACCGGGCGCGAACGTCCGTCGATCCAGATGTCGGCAGCTGGATCGTTCAACCGGAAGTTGATCACCATCTGGGCGTCGACCAGCGTGTCCATCGCGTCGTCATCGGCGACGGCGTCGAACATCGTGGTGTAGACGTCTTCCAGCTGCTCGGCATCGGCGTAGGTGCGACCCATGCACACCACCATAGGGTCGGCGCATCGAGGCGCGGAGCAGCCGGCACCGCCTCGCCGTTGAATCGCCCGGCCCGGCCGGCGCTACCGCAACAGGCGACGGACGGCAGCTTCGAGCACCCGCGCGGTGACGGCGACCTCGTCGATCGACACCTGTTCGTCGACGGCGTGGGCGTGGGCGATGTCGCCCGGGCCGTAGACCGCACAGGCGGCGCCGGCCTCACGTCGCCACAGGGCCATGTCGCAGCCGTAGGGCGCGCCGATCGTGCCCGGTCGCGACCCGGTCTCCGACTCGGCGGCATCGCGCAGCGCTGCCACCAGCGGGTGGTCCGGATCGATCGACGACGACCCGAACGCGGCACCGGTGCGCTCGATGCGCGGCGGGTGCGCGTCGAGCCACGGATCGCCGGCGATTGCCTGGCGCAGGGTGCGCTCGAAGCGGGCCTCGGCCTCCTGGACCGACTCGTCGATCGTCACACCGACGCGCAGCTCGGCGGTGATCTGCTCCATCACGTTCGACGCCCACACCCCGCCGTGCACCACGCCCACCGTCGTCGGGTACGGCAGGCCGGTCGCCACCATCGCCGGGTTGAGTTCGGCGTCGTTGAGTTCACGTTCGAGGTGTTCGACTGCTCGGTACACCGTGATGAAGTGCTCGAGCGCCGACTCGCCGAGCAGGCGGGTCGCGGCGTGCGCAGAGCGTCCCTCGACTTCGATCGTGTAGGTCAACGCCCCGCCGTGGGCGACGACCACCTGCGGGCCGTCGGGACCCGACGTCGGCTCGGGCACGATGACGACGTCGCCGGTCCAGCCCCGCCGGATCGCCGCGAGCGTGCCGGTGCCGCCGTCCTCCTCGCCGGGCACCGCGACGAACCGCAGCTCGCCGGCGAAGTTGCGGTCGCCGTTCGCCACTCGGGTGAACGCCTCGATTGCGGCGACGATGCCGCCCTTCATGTCGGCACTGCCGCGCCCGTACAGCACGTCACCGTCGAGTTCGCCGGCGGGATCGCGCGTCCACCGTTCGCGATCGCCGACCGGCACGACGTCGGCATGTCCGGTGAGCACCACGGTCGGACCCGGCCGAGTGCCGGTGATCCGGGCGGCCACTACCGGCACCTCGTCGCGCTCGACCTCGCGGCCCGGATACGCCGGATCGCCCTCCAGGTCCGACATCGGCGTCACCCACCGGTCGACCTCGTCGGCCACCGGCTCCAGCCACGACGCGATCAGGTCGATCGCCGGATGCTCGCTTCCCGTCTCCGACGGCGCGGCGACCAACGCCAGCGCCCGCTGGGCGAGGTCGTCCCTGATCGTCTCGGTCATCACAGCACCGCCAGCGCCTGGTCGAGGTCGGCGATCAGGTCCTCGGCCTTCTCGATTCCCGCCGAGTACCGCACGAGGCCCTCGGGGATGCCGAGCGCCGCGCGCTCCTCGGGCGTGCACTCGACGTGGCTCGTCGTCGCCGGCGGTCCGACCGTGGTCTCGACCGCGCCGAGGTTCGCCGCCCGGTGGGCGAGACGCAGGTGGGGGAGGATCTTCTTCACGGCCTCGAGATCTCCGTCGAGCGCGAAGCTCAGCATCCCGCCCCAGCCGGACATCTGGCGCTTCGCGATCTCGTGGCCGGGGTGGCTCGCCAGTCCCGGGTAGTTGACCGTCGTGACCCGCCGGTGCGCCTCGAGGAATTGGGCGACCGCCATCGCGTTGGCCGACTGGCGCTCGACGCGCAGATGGAGAGTCTTCATCCCCCGCAAGAGGAGGTAGGCCGCCTCCGGATGGAGCGTTGCACCGTTGATCTCCCGGTAGCGGAACACCGCCTCGACCAGGTCGCCACGCCCGGCGACGACACCACCGAGGGCATCGGCATGACCCCCGAGGAACTTCGTCGCGCTGTGCACGACCAGGTCGGCGCCCAGCGCCAGCGGCTGCTGCAGCACCGGTGTGGCGAACGTGTTGTCGACCACGGTCAGCGCCCCGCGGTCGCGGCCCGCGGCGAGCAGACGCGGCAGGTCGATGATCTTCAATGTCGGGTTGGTCGGCGTCTCGAGGTACAGCAGGTCACAGCCCCGGTCCATCGCCTGCTCGACACCGTCGGCGTCGGTCGTGTCGACCAGCTCGACCTCCACCTCGACGCGCGGCAGGTACTTGGTGAACAACATGCTCGTGCCGCCGTAGGTGTCCTTCACCGACACCACTCGCTGGCCCGGCTCCAGCAGCGCATAGAGCATGTTGGAGATCGCGGCCATGCCCGTCGCCGCCGACGTGGCCGCCTCGGCGCCTTCGAGCAGCCGCAGCTTCTCCTCGAACACCGCCACGGTCGGGTTGGTGTTGCGACCGTAGATGTGACCGGGCGCCGCACCGGTGGCGACGTCGTGCCACTCGTCGACGTCCTCGTAGCCGAAGCCGACGCTGTGCACGACCGGAACCTGGGTGGCCCGATCGAGCAGGTAACGCTCCTCACCCGCCCACACCGCCATCGTCTCGAGCGAATCCCGATGGGTCTCGGGTCGGTCGTCGGGTCGGTCGTCGGGGTTCATCGCCATGTCCGTCACCGTATTGCACCACCGCCAGCGGCGACGCTGCCACCGCATCCCCTGATCGCGCCGCAGCAGCCAGTCGGCCCGCTCGGACCTGCTCTCAGAGATGGAGGGTGTCGGCCACGGCCCAGAGCTCGAACGTCGTCACGTCCTCGTAGCCCATCCGCCGGTACAGCGAGGTGGCCATCGGGGTGGAGTGCAGCACCGTGCGCTCCACGCCGGCGTCGCGGGCCGCTTGCACCGCCGTCGAGCACAGGAGGCTCGCGAGGCCCCGGCCGCGTCCGGCCTCGGTGGTCGCGACGCCGTAGAGCCCAGCCACGCCACCCGGGTTGACGAGGTGGTCGATGTGTATGCCGGCCTTCGACACCGGCTGGCCGTCGACCATGGCGATCCACACGCGGGTCCGCTCGTCGAGCCCGGCGCGGTAGGCCTCGATCAGGTACTCGGACGACTCCTCGCCGAGCCCGTACCGCCACGAGACCAGGTCGAGCCAGACGTCGGAGTCGTCGAGGGTGAGCTCGACGACCTCGACACCGTCGGGGACGTCCCCCGGTGGCGGGACGTCGGCGACGGCGGCGGCCATCCCGTAGACCTCCTCGGCACATTCGAGTCCGAGACCGGCCAGCTCAACCCGCACGCCTGGATCGGTCGTCGGATGGACCGTCCAGATCGGGTTGACCTCGCGCTCCATCATCGGCGCCAACAGCTCCTCCATCTGGTCGCGCAGTGGCCGGTCGCCCTCGTCGTAGAAGCGCCACACGCCGTTGTACGGCGGCCGGGCCACCGGCGTCTCGATCACCAGCCGCGTCGGCGTGTCGATCATGCGTCCCCCCGGACCGCGGCCAATGAACGAGAACATGCTCCAGGCCGAGTGTTCGAGTTCACTGATCCGCGCATCGCCCATCACAGGATCATCGCATGCTCGCCTCGCCGAGCAAGCGTGCTCCGACCGGTTGCTCTGCGTGGGGGGAGACCGAGCAGGTCATGTCGGCGAAGGGTCACCAACGGCTGCGGCTCAGGCTGGCGACAGCGTCAGCTCGCACCGTCGCCGGTACTCGTCGGCGAGATCACGGAGTGACTGTGCGCCGTCGCCCTGATACGTCGGCCCGTGCATCAGGGCCAGCGTTGTCGGTGAGAGGTCGGCGAGCCGCTCGACGGTGGCGACGGTCGTCGGTGCCAGGCTCGAGTAGCCGAACATGTCCTCGGCGACGATGGCGGGCTCCATCGGCGAGTCGGTGCGAACGGCGGGGCCGTCGCCGACCTGCGTGAACAGGTCGCCACACAGCAGGGTCGAGGTGGTCTCCTCGAAGAACACGCCCGCCTCCCATCCGTGCGGGACGTGAGGGGTCGCGAGCCAGCGGACCCGTTTGCCGCCCAGGTCGATGACGCCGCCGTCGTCGAGTCCCTGCGGTGGCCGATCGGCGAGGTCGTTGACCGACACCATGCAGCCGAAGGCCCCGAAGGCGACTCGAGCGTCGGGCGCAGCGTCGAGCCACTGGTTCATCGCGCCGCACTCATCGGCCTCGACGTGTCCGAAGCCGATCCAGCGCAGCGACGACACCGGAAGCACCGCGTCGACCGCGGCGGCGACCGCGGGGAACAGGGCCCGCATGCCGGTGTGGAACAGGAGTGGCTCGTCGGCCTTCACGAGGATCTGGTTGAACGACATGCCCGCATCGGGAACGAACGTCGAGATTCGGAAGATGTCGTCGGCAATTTCGGTGGTGGTGGTGGTGGTGGTGGTGGTGCTCATGGTGATGCCTCTCTGGATCCATGGTCGGATGGGTGTTCGGTGATTGTCGGATGGGCGTCCGGATGGGGTTGCCGCGCGTCGAGCCGGTTCAGAACGGAACGATGGTGCGCAGTAGCCCGGTGGGCTCGCCGCGCCCGGCGAGCAGCTCGCAGAACTGGACCGCGTCGAGCACGATCGGTTCGCTGCCGCCGGCGGCGGTGAAAGTGCCGCCCGCCTGTCCTGTCAGCTCGAGCGTGAACGGCTCGCCGTGGCGACGGGCCCACTCGGCGACGACGTCGACGACGATGCGGCCGTCGTGGTCGGCGCTCAGCACGAGGTTGCGGCCTGTGGCGCGGGCGGTGTCGATGCGGTGCATCCAGGCGTCACGGAGGTAGATGATGTCGATCAAGTACCCGAGGGACCATTTCTCGACCACCGGAGCGTCGATGGGGATCTTCATCGCACGCACCGGCCGCGGTGTGCGGTTGCGGCCCTTGACCGTCTTCGGTGCGACGGCGACGAGGCGCTCGACGAGGTGGTCGGGTGAGAGGTCCTCGCGCTCGGCGACCTGCACGCCGGACAGGCCGGCTTCGAGTGGGACGCCGAGATCCTTGCGGCGTTTGCGGGCGGCGATCATCTGGTGGGCGTTCTCGCGCATCGACGCCCCGGCCTCGCACGCACCGAGCACGTGGAGCCACATCCGACGCACATCCCAGTCGGGGCAGACGGTCGGCGTCGACCAGTCGTCGGCGTCGAGTGTTCGCAGCAGCTCGATGGCTCGATCGAGTTCGGCCGCCTGGAGGTCCATGGCTTCGTGATGGTCGATGGGCGCAATGGCGGTGACGTCGGTGGTGGTCATGGTGGTCATGCCTTCTCGCTTCCGGTGCTGTTGGTGTTGGTGTTGGTGTTGTCGCGGGTCTCGGCGATCAACATGTCGACGGCGCGATCGACCAGCCGGGTCCATCGCGCGCCGCCGGGATCGTTCGAGATCTGCTGGTCGGTGAGCCCGGTCATCACGGCGGTCCACAGGTCGAGCGTCGCTTGGTCGCCGACGCCGACACCTTCGAGCAGACGACCCATCTGCTCGTACACCTCGACCGCCACCGCGTAGCTCTCGGGCGACGGCGTGAAGTCCGGGATCGTGCGCTGGAAGAGCAGCTGGTACCGGACGGGGTCGTTGGCGCAGAACTCGACGAATGCATGGGACGCCGCTCTGGCGGCGCCGATGGGGTCGGCCTCGACGGCGTCGTCGTCGACGACGGCATCCATCCAGTCGGCGAACGCCCGGTAGCCCTCGAGGAACATGGCGTCGTAGATCTCCGTCTTCGACGCGAAGTACGAGTAGATCGACTGCGCTCGCATGCCGACCCGATTGCCGAGATCGCGCATCGACAGCCCGGCCAGTCCGTGCTCGCGTACGACCTCCCAACTCGCGTCGACGATCTCCTGCAGCGTTTGCTGACGACGTAAGGTCCGCCTGTCGATGTTCGTGATTCCTGACATTGTCAGGAGTTTGCGCCCGATCGCATCGGATGTCAAGGGAATGTTCGGAACCGTCGTGCCCGTTCCGGCCATGAGGACCGCTGTGTGAGTTCGATCTCTCCGTCGAGCAGCACCCACGAACGGTCCGCAGGCCGGCCCTCGCGGAAGAGTTCGTCGCCGGGTGAGAACCGGTGCGTCTCACCGATCGATGCGAAGTGGTCGAGCTGGGTGTCCGACAGCGCACTGGTCCAGGTGGCCCGCGTCAGATCTCGCGCAGCGCCATCGGTCGTCGCCCTTCGTCGGACCCATCCCATCCGGGCGTCCGAATGGTGGCGATCAGTCGCCGTGGTAGCGGGCGGCGGGGGTTCCGGGTGGGTTGACCCGGCCGGGCACCGCGTCGGGGTTGCCGACGCAGACCTCGAGCTCCAGACCCTCGGGGTCGCGGAAGAAGACGCTGAGGACGTGACCGAAGTCGGTGACGAAGCCGTCGCAGCATCCCCGTGCCATCAGCTCGCCCCGGATCTCGTCGAACTGCTCCAGCGACACCGCGCGGAATGCGAAGTGATCGAGCCGACCGCGCCCGAAGATCGGCGTCTGCCGTGCCGCCTCGTCGTTGCCGTCGATCTGGAACACGTTGATCTCCGACGTCGGCCCGATGCGCAACACCACCATCTCGACGCCGTCCTCGATCAGCCCGCCCTCGACCTCGGCGCCGAACACGTCGCGGTAGAACTCGACGAAATGTTCGAGGTCCGCGGTCAACACGGCGACGTGATCGAAGCCGGCCAACACGTCAGTCGCCCTCGTAGAAGATCGACAGCTGGATGCCGTCGGGATCGGGGAAGTTCAGGATCGCCCCGAACGGGATGCCAATGCGTCCCGAGTGCTCGATGCCCGCGGCGTCGAGCCGCTCGACCCACACGTCGACGTCGTCGCGCGTCGCCACGGCGAACGCCACGTGGTCGAGACCCGTCCGGTCGAACCGGAACCCCGATCCGTCGTTGCCGCCGTGTTCGGTGAGGCCCAACATCACCTCGGTCCCTCGCAGGCGGTAGACCCTGGCACGGCGCTCGTCGCCGGGTTCGTCCATGAGCGTGTCGAGATCGAACAGCTCCTCGTACCACGCGACGCTGGCGTCGAGGCTGCGCACCGTCAGCGCAACATGATGGAACCCCGTCAGCGAGCCGTCTGCCACGGCGTCAACGTAGCAGTGGCGGGAGGAGGCCGACGCCGGCGTCAGTCGGCCGGGTCGACGAGCCGATCGAGCAGCCAGCTCGGGCCGACGACCGTGCCAGCGGCGGCCCGCACCCGCTCGGCCAACCCGCGATCGGCGGTGACCACGACCACCTCGTCGTGCATCGCGGCGAGGGGCGCGATCGTGTCGTCTCCCTCGCCGGGCGCATGCACCACCACGACACCGTCGCTGTCCGACTCGGCGGCTCCCCGACGGGCCTGGCCCTCCAGCACGACGGTCACGGGCGGGTCCAACCGTCCGGCGACCACCGTCGCACGAACCTGGTCGGTGAAGCGCCGTGCCGCACCCGGCCGATCACGCCACCAGCCCGTCGGCCTTGACCCGACCACGTTGGCCGCATCGATCACCAGCACCCCCACAGCATGGCATCGGTGCGCTCACGACCGGTCGTCGTCCAGCCGATCGCAGTACGCCTGGAGTGTCATGGGGTCGAAACACACGAACCGGACCCTGGCGACCGAGGTCGGCGTCGAGCGCACCGTCCGCACAGCGATGTCGGTGGCCGCGTCGAGGGGATAGCCGAAGATGCCGGTCGAGATCGCCGGGAACGACAATGTCGTGGCGCCCACCTCGTCGGCTCTCGCCAGCGCGGTGCGGTAGCAGGAGGCCAGTGTCTCCGCCTCGCCCGACCCGCCACCGCGCCAGCGGGGCCCGACGGCGTGGATGATCCACGTGGCGGGAAGGTCGAACCCCGGGGTCACCTCGGCGCCGCCCTCCGGGCAGCCTCCGATCGCTCGGCACGCTTCGACGAGCGCGGGGCCGGCCGCTCGGTGGATCGCGCCGTCGACGCCGCCGCCGCCGAGCAGGCTGGAGTTCGCCGCATTGACGATCGCGTCGACGTCCTCCTGCGTGATGTCGCCGAGCACGGCTTCGAGTTCCACTCCGGACACGTCTACTCCCGTCGCCGCCGCAGCTCGGCGCCTACTCGTCGAGATCGCCGGAGCGACCGTCGGTGTCGATGATCAGTGGCTCACCCGCCGCTCGGGCGATCCCGAGGAGGTTGGCGACGATCCGGTTGAGGTAGCGGTAGTAGATCGCCCGTGGCACGACCTGGTGGCCCGGTTCGTCCGAGTGCATGTAGCCGATGATCTTCGCCTGATGCGCCGCCTGCAACTCCTGGCACCGCGGGGTCAGCGCAGCGAAACGGTCGTCGTCGTGTTCGAGCATGAGCGCGGCGACCTCACCGAACAACGCCGAGATCTCGGCGCGCTCGGCGAGCAGCGCCTCGGAATCGGTTTGACCGGTCAACGCGACGCCTGCCTCGGCGAGGTCGAGCACGTTCCTGGCCTGATCGCCGATCCGCTCGATCCGGTTGATCAGCAGGATGAGACCGAGCACCGGGCCGATGTCCATCGTCCCCTGCACGCTGATGTGGATGACGAGCTCGGATCGCAGGTCGATCTCGGTCGTGTTCATCCGCTGCTCGGTGGCGCGGACGTCGGCGTCGACGGCCGACGGGTCCGTCTCGGTCAACAACGCGAGCGTGGCCAGGTCGAACGAGTGGCGCGCGTCGCCCAGCATGCCGACCGCCTGTGACACTGCGTGTTCGAGTCCACTCGGACCCTTGCGGAAGAACGACAGCACCATGTTCTCTCTCCTCTCTCTCGACCGGATCTTGCCCGTTCACCGAGCGAGACCGAACCCCACCAGCGGGAGCACGATGAACGCCCCCATGACATACGCAACGGCCCACACCGGTCGAGTCGCGGCGACGCGGGCCAACCACTCCGCACAGTAGATCGGGGCGCCGCGCACGAAGCGGGGCACGTACAGCACCAGGATCCCGGTGACGTTGAACAAGGTGTGCACCAGCGCCACCGTCAGCGCGTCGGGGCTCGACGACGCCAACGCTGCGAGCAGGGCGGTGATGGTGGTGCCGACGTTGGCGCCCAAGGTGACCGGATAGGCGTTGCGGATGCTCAACACCCCGGCGGCCGACATCGGGATCAGGATCGACGTGGTGATGCTCGAGGACTGCACCAGCATCGTGATGACCATGCCGAGCAACATGGCGATCGAGCCGCTGCCCTTGGACAGCACGGCGTTCATCGAACGCTCGACGCGGTCGGCGATCAGGGCACGCATGTTCTTGGTGATCAGCCCGAGCGACACGATGATCAGGACCAATCCGGTCAGCACCATCACCACGCCGAGGGCCGTCCCGTTGAGCCCGAGGGATGACTCGAGGTCCTCGATCCAACCGACCGGTGTCTTCACCCACTCCTTGAACGGACTCTTCCACTCCGACCCCGACGCCCCGACGAGCCGCTCGGTGAGCCGGCCCGCGGCGTTGGAGAGCACGCCGGTCAACAACTCGATCGGCAAGAGGATCGCGACGGCGAAGACGTTGAAGAAGTCGTGCACGGTAGCGGTGGCGAAGGCACGCCGGAATTCGTCGGAGCGGCGGGCGCTGCCGAGCGAGACGAGTGTGTTCGTCACCGTCGTGCCGATGTTGGCGCCCATGATCATCGGCACCGCCATGTCGATGTCGATCGCCCCAGCGGCGACGAGCCCGACGATCACCGACGTCGATGCCGACGATGACTGCACGAGCACCGTGCCGAGGATGCCGATGCACAACCCGGCGATCGGGTTGGAGACACTGGAGAACAGCTGCTCCTGGGTGTCCTGGCCCATGACCTTGATGCCCTGTTCGAGCGACGACACGCCGACGAGGAACACGTAGATGAGCCCGCCCACGAGTACGGCGCGCGCAGCCAACGCCATCGAATCCCTTCCCGTCCCGCCTGCAGGCGTCGACAGCGTCACGGACCCGACCGTAGCGAGTGGTCCGTGTTCGTCCGTACGACAGGTGGGGCCCGCTGCGCCGGTGTCGCCGACCGGCCAGCGACCGCTCGGTCAGTCGGCGATGTCGAAGGCTGCGGTGACCTTCGAGGGGTTGAGCCGCACGAGCAGCTCGCCCGGCACGCCGTTGCGTCGGCCGAACTCCTCGGCGTGGTCGGCGCCCATGTAGCGGCCGCCGATGATCGTGGCGAACCGTCGCACCTCGTCGAGGTCGTCGTGCAGGGTGACCGCACCGTCGAGCTTCACGAACGAGAACGGCGGCGTCTCGTCGTCGACCACCAACGATGCTCGACCCTCCCGCGCCAGTGCGCGTCCCTTGCCCGTGTCGGCGCCGGTGTTGAACACCACGTCGTCGCCGTCGAGCACGAACCAGATCGGCGCCACGTGCGGGGCGCCGTCCGACGCAACCCATGCGACCTTTCCCGTGCGGGTGCCGTGCAGGAGGAAGTCACGCACCCGGTGGTCGGACATCGAGGCCATGTCCCAGTATGACCCGAGGCGCCGCAGGTCGTCCGTCGCCCACCTGCGGCGCCGATGCCGGCGCGTCGATGTCGCAGCGGTGTCAGTTGCTCGGCGAGGTGGCGGCGTCGCTCGGTTCGAAGACGACGACGGGAGTGTCCGCCGAGCGGGAGGCGGCGTAGGCATCGAGGCCGTCGTCGATCGTCGCCCACCGGCGCCACAGCCGTTCACGCTCGTCGCCCTCGACGCGCCGGGCACGCACCCGGCGTAGCGGTTGGCCCTTCGTTCGGATGACGGCGTCGGGATTCGCCTCCAGGTTGAGCCACCACGCGGGCAGACCCTCGTCCCAGCCGTTCATCGCCAGCACGACGGGCGACCCGTCGTCGTCGATGTAGCCGAGGATGACGCTGCGCCGCTCGCCGGATTTCCGGCCGACTGTCGTCATGTGCATCGCGCCCCACCCGCGCTTGTTCTCCGGTGTCCACAGCACGCGGTCGCCGAGGAGACCGTAGAGCGACCGATGGCCCCGCCAGAAGAGATGCTTGAACCACGCCGGCGGCAGCTTCGGGGCCTCGGTGGTCGTCGTCGTGCCGGTGGTCTGGGTGACCATGGTGTGCTCCCTTCGCCGTCGTGCCCGTCCATTCCCAGTGTCCGATCGCTGCACTGCGCTGACCAGGGCCGGAGGTCCGCAGGGCTGACGGAGAACTCCAGGCGTCGATCCGTCGGCTAGTGGCACGGTTTCTGGCGATTCCTGTGCCCAAGTGCGAGAATGTGGCCGTGCGATGCCGGGCGACCTCGATGGGTGATCGGTGACGTATGCGCTGCGGCTCGTGCTCGACCGAGTGCCCTGACCAGGCGAAGTTCTGCGGCCAGTGCGGCATGGCGCTCGAATGGCCCTGCCAGTCCTGCGCGACGCCCAACCCGGCGGCCAACCGTTTCTGCCACGAGTGCGGCGCAGCCCGCAGCGCCGGCGACTCCGGCGCCGGCGAGTCGGGGCACCGCGCCCAACCATCTGCGCAACCACCCGCGCATCCGCTCGCCAGGGCCAACGACCTGCCCGGCGCCCGACCGATCGGCGACGGCGAGCGGCGACACCTCACCGTGATGTTCTGTGACCTCGTCGGATCGACGGAGCTGTCGGGTGAACTCGACCCGGAGGAACTGCGCGCCATCGTGCTCGCCTACCAGGAGCTGGCGGCCGAGGCGATCGAACGCCACGGCGGCTACATCGCGCACTACATGGGCGACGGCGTGCTCGCCTACTTCGGCTTCCCGATCGCCGACGAACGCGCCGGTCCGCACGCCGTGCGCGCCGGTCTGGAACTGATCGACCTCGTCGAGCAGCGACGGGCGCAGATCCCGGCGCTGTCGGTGCGGGTGGGTGTCCACGCCGGCATCACCGTCGTCGCCGACATGGGCGCCGGAGCGACCCGTCAGATCCGCGACATCGTCGGCGAGACGCCCAACGTGGCCGCCCGTATCCAGTCGATCGCCCGGCCCGACCAAGTGGTCGTCAGCGCCGACGTCGCCGCCACCTGCCGGGGGGTCGTGGAGTTCGAGAGCCTCGGGCCACACGAACTCAAGGGGGTGCGACGGCCGCTGGAACTCCTGCGGGCGGTGGCCGCATCGGGCACCGACGATCGCCTCGACCGCACCGAAGCTCAGCACGGACTGACACCGCTCGTCGGCCGTGAAGACGAACTCGCCCGCCTCTCGGAGGCATGGCAGCGCACCCTCGCCGGCGAGCCGCAGGTCGTCTGGGTGGTCGGCGAGCCCGGCCTCGGCAAGTCACGCCTCGTGCGCGAGCTCGTCGGCCAGGTTCGCCGAGACGGCGGCATCGAGATCGAGTTCCGCTGCTCGGCACTGCACCAGTCGAGCAGCCTGTACTCGTCGGCCGAACAGTTCCGCCGCTACATGATGGCGACGACCGGCGATGTCGGCATCGACGGCGCCGAACGGCTCGCCGACGAGAACGGCACGCCGCGTGGTCTGGCCGTGCCCGTGATCGCGGAGTTGCTGGGCATCCCGCTCGTCGAGCCGTACCAGGTGGTGCGGGGGTCGGCCGATCACGTGCGGCGCCACACCCTCGACGTCGTGTCACGCCTGGTCGAGGATCGTGCACGACGCCAGCCGGTTCTCGTCGTCTTCGACGACCTGCAGTGGATGGACAGCACCAGCCTCGAACTGGCGACGCGCTACCTCAGCGAACAACGGACCGATCGCGTCATGACCGTCGTGACCCATCGCGCCGACCCGCCGCCGTCGACACCGGTGCTCTCGCATCACCACGTGCTGAATCTCCAGCGGCTCGACGAGGACGACGTCCGCACCATCATCGCGCACGTCGCTCGCGGCACCGACGTGTCACCCGAACTCCTCGACGTCGTCGCCCTGCGCACGGAGGGCGTGCCGCTGTTCGCCGAGGAACTCGCCCACCTGATCGAGCAGCCCGGCGGCGACGACGCACCGACGATCCCCGCGACCCTGCGCGACTCGCTGATGGCGCGTGTCGACCGCCTCGGTCCCGAGGTCCAGATCGTGCGCACCCTCGCCGTACTCGGGCGTGAAGCGTCGGAGAACCTCCTGTGGGAGGTGTCCGACATGGATCGGCAGAGCTTCGACACCGGCATCGACCAGCTGATCGAGCACGGCATGCTCATCCGTCGCGGCGCGGGTTCCCAGGCGGTCTACGCGTTCCGACACGGCCTGCTCGAGGAGGTCGTCTACGACTCGTTGCTGCGGACCTCGCGGCGGGCGATCCACGAACGATCCGCCGCCGTGCTCGAGTCGAGATTCGCCGACCGGTCGGCGATCCAGCCGGAGGTGTCCGCTCGCCACCTGGAACTGTCCGGTCAGATCGACCGTGCCGTCCCCTACCTCCTGCGTGCTGGCGATCGCGCCATCGCCATCTCGGCTCACGACGAGGCGCTCACCCATCTCGAACATGCGCTGCAGCTGATCGACCAGCTGCCCGAGGGGCCCGAACGCGACCTGCTCGAGATCGACGCCCAGGTCAAGCTCGGCGTACCCCTGACCGCTCGCTTCGGCTACGCCGCGCCCGAAGCGGAGCGTGCTTATGCCCGCGCCCGCGAACTGTCCAATCAGATGGGCGACGCCGCGCCGGCATACCCGCCGATTTACGGGTTGTTCCGCACGCGCCTGCTCGCCGGCGACTACACCGCCGCCGAGGAGATCGCCGCGCAACTCACCGACATCTCGGCGACGCAACCCGAACGCATCGCCTGGAAGGTCGGCGCGGCGCGGGCATCGGGCAGCGTGGCGTTCTACCGCGGCGCCGATCACCGCCGGACGCTCGAGCTGCTCGACGCGGTCCTCGACGCCCCCGACGCCGAACGTGCCGGCGCGTTCCTCGGCGACCTCAACGACGTCGTCGATCCGGTGATCACGTGCCGCTCCTACGCCGCCTGGACGCAGTGGCTGCTCGGCGAGGAGAAGGCGGCCCGAGCGTCGAGCGACCGTGCCCTGCTCGACGCCCGCCGCCTCGGCCACCCCTTCTCGCTGGGCCTGGCGCTGTCGTTCGACTCGTGGCTGACCCAGTTCCAAGGCGACGTCGACGGAACGATCGACCGCGCCGTCGAGGCGCTCGACCACGCCAGGGCTCACGACTTCCCGTTCTGGGTCGGCTGGGCGAAGGTGCTGGTCTCCTGGGGCGCCGGGCGCCGTGGCGATCCCGACGCCCCGGCGGCCATGCGCGTCGGTATCGAACGCTGGCAGGCGCAGGGCTCGCGGTTGGGCATCTCGTACTTCCATGCGCTCGTCGCCGACACCGAGTTGCACCTCGGCGACCTCGACGCTGCACGGGCGACCCTCGACCGGTCGATCCAGCTCGCGGAGGAGATGGGCGAGTACTTCTGGATGCCCGAGATGCTCCGGCTGTGTGCCGTGATCGAGCGGCGTTCGCAGCGCACCGGCGCCGACGAGCTCCTCGATCGAGCGGCCGCGCTGGCGGCCTCGCAGCATGCCGTCGCCCTGATCGAGCGGATCCAGTTCACCCGCGACCACGACTGAACGTCACGGCAACCCTGCCGACCGGTGATGGGTAGGTTCGGCGCATGGCCGACGACCAGACCTTCCATGACGACATCGAGGGCTATGCCGGCCGGCTGAGTTACCGCGCCGGCGAGACGGCCACGCTGCACGTGTCGACCCGCAGTACGCGATTCGACGTCGTCGTCGAGCGGTGGGGCGCCGCCCGGGAGCGACGGTGGGTGGCGACCGACGTGCCCGGACACTTCGTCGAGCCGCCCCCCGACGCCGACGCTGCCGGATGCCGCTGGCCGACCACGATCGAGATCGCCATCGGCGACGACTGGGAACCCGGGTTCCACCTCGTCACCCTCACCGCCCACGGCGCACCCGCCGGGCGCGACGTCGCCCATGCCTGCTTCGTCGTGCGGCGCGCCGCCGCCGACCCGGCGCAAGCCCACACCCTGCTCGTCCTCGACACCAACACCTGGCACGCCTACAACACATGGGGCGGTCGCAGCCTCTACACCGGCGCGACGACGGTGTCGCACGCCCGACCGTTCGGCCGCGGGATGCTGTGGCGGCCCCAGGTGGAACGCGACGACCGCAAGGCGCGTCCGGTGCGCTGGGGCGAGGAGCCCGACGTCGACGGCTCGATCTTCCAGCGCTACCGGACCGAGCACGCCTACCCGGCAGCGATCGGCTCGGCCGGGTGGTTCACGCACGCCCGCCGCTTCGTCGAGTGGGCCGAGGGTGCCGGCCACCGCTTCGATTACGCCGTGTCGTCGGATCTCGACCGTGACCCCGACGCGCTCGCCGGATACGACACCGTGCTCAGCGTCGGGCACGACGAGTACTGGTCGGCCGGACAGCGCCGCGCGGTCGAAGAGCACGTCCGCCGCGGCGGCGGCGTCGCCTCCTTCTCCGGCAACACGATGTTCTGGCAGGTCCGCCTGGAAGACGGCCCCGGCGGCCTGGCGATGGTGTGCCACAAGTACGCCGCCCACCTCGACGACCCGGTCATCGCCGCCGGCGACCCGACGGCGATGACCGGCATGTGGGCCGACCCGCTGGTGGGCCGACCGGAGTGGGAGCTGTTCGGCGCCGGGTCGGCGTTCGGGCTCTACCATCGCTTCGGCAAGGCGACCGCGCGCGGCGTCGGCGGCTTCGTCGTGTACCGGGACGACCACTGGATGCTCGCGGGCACCGGCCTCGGCTACGGCGACGTCCTCGGGGCCAGCGACGGGGTCGTCGGCTACGAGACGGTCGGCTGTCCGCTCACCTTCGACGACCTGCAGCTCCCCGTCGCCCGGGCACATCGCGGTCTGCCCGCCGACATCGAGATCGTCGCCTTCACGCCGTCGAGCAATCTGCGCGTCGGTGAGTACCCGGCGTCGATCTCCGCGCTCAGCGACCAGGGCGACGCCGAATTCATCGCGACCCGCCTGCACGGCGACGCCGGCGACACCAACCTCGCCCGGGTCCGCCACGGCAACGCCGTGATGCTGACGTGTCGGCCCTTCGGCGCCGACGGCGGCGAGGCGGTCACCGTCGGCACCACCGACTGGGTGTTCGGACTGGCGACCGATCCGGCGGTGATGCAGGTGACCGCCAACGTCCTCGACCGGTTCGGAACCAGCCACATCCGATGATCCGACGGTCGGCCGCCGCGACGGGCCCCGCCGACGAACAGTCAGAGGGCGATGACTCAGACGGCGATCATCGCGATCCGGCACCGACGACGGGTTTGAGGTCGAGCACCGGTGTGCCGTCGATCGCCTCCAGTGGAGTCACCCGGATGTGGTTCTCGCCGACCTCGACGATGCGCACGCGGTGGAGTCCGATCGGGTTGGGACGGTGCGGTGAGCGCGTGCTGAACACGCCGACCTCGCCGGCGTCGGGGTCGCCACGCAGATGTGTCGTCAACACGTCGCGCCGGGCCCGGTCGAGCCAGGTCAGCACGATCACGTCGTCGCCGACCTCGAGATCTCGGAGCCCGTCGGCGATGTCGGGGTCGAACCGGAGCCAGGCGGCAGGTGCCCCTTCGTCGCCCTGCTTCGGTGCCGTGTCGAGGTCGGTCAGCTCCGACTCCACCACACCGATCGGCCGCAACACGGGCCCGGACGCCATCGCGGTCATGACTCGACTGTCGACGTCCAGGACCGGAGCGGCCAGGGCCGTTGGTCACCCGCTCGGCACCTGGAGACACCGACCGGTGGGTCGCGCCGGTTTTCGTCAAGGTTGCGTCAACCGGTGCCGATGAACTCCCGTGCGTGTTCATGCCGACGTCTCGACCATCGATTCCGCCGACTGCGCGTCGTCGGCGGCGTCGCTGCGCGGTGTCGAGGTCGGAGCGCTGCTGCAGGCCATCTCGGCGCTGCACCACGACGGATTGCTGACCGACGCCGAATACCAGAGCAAGCGCCAGCGGCTCGTCGCACCGTCCTGACCGGTCAGCGCGTCGGCACCACGACGATCTTGGCGCGGGCGTGGCCCGAGCCGATCTCGGCCATCGCGTCGGCGACACCGTCGAGTCCGGTCACGCGATCGATCTCGGGCACGAGCCGACCCGACGCCAACAGCTCACCGAGGAACGTCAGGTCGTCGACGTCGGCCGCTGCGGTGAACTGGTGGAACGACGCGTCGGCGCGCACGAACGCCAGCCGAGCGCGCACCAGATACGGGAACGGGTCGACCCACGGGTTCGCCTTCGGCCCGCTGACCGCCACGTAGCGGCCGCCGGCGACGAGCACGCTGCGGCAGTCCGCCGGCCGGCGGTTGCCGACGTTGTCGAGCATCACGTCGAAGCGGGCGCCGCCGTCGACGAAGTCGTCGCAGGTGTAGTCGACCACGTCGTCGGCGCCGAGCCGGCGGACCATGTCGACGTTGCGGGTGCTGCACACCGCGGTCACCTCGGCGCCGAGTGCCGCGGCGATCTGCACCGCCATCGTGCCGACGCCACCGGCGGCCCCGTTGATCAGTACGCGATCACCTGCCCGGACGGCGCCATGCGTGCGCAGCCCCTGCAGTGCGGTGAGTCCGGCGACCGGGGTGGCGGCGGCCGCCTCGGGCGACACGCCGTCGGGGATCCGCACGACGTGGTGCTCCTCGACGGCGAGGTACCGGCCGCAGCCGCCCCCGGTGCCTTCGCCGAACACCGGGTCGCCGACGGCGAACCTGGTGACGCCCGTCCCCACGGCGACGACGACACCGGAGACGTCGGCGCCGCGCACGATGCGCTTCGGGCGACGCAGACCGAACATCAGGCGGATGGGATACGGGGTGCCGGTCAGGAAGTGCCAGTCGAGCGCATTGAGTGACGTCGCCCGTACCTCGACCAACAGCTCGCCAGCCGCTGGCGTCGGCACTGGGAGCTGCTCGAGCTCGAGGACCTCCGGACCGCCGTAGGAGCGCGCGGTGAGCGCCGTCATCGTGCTGGGCAGATGGCCGGCGGACGCAGGGTCGCCGATGGTGGTGGACGTGGACACGTGGGAGCTCCGATCGCAGGGTGACGTACAGTGTACGTACTACTCCGTACAGTGTACGTTGTCAAGGGTGAGTGCGGCCACGACCGAACGCGACCCCCTCGACCGCGGCGCGATCGTCGCTCGAGCGGTGGCCTTCGCGGACGAGCGCGGCACCGAAGCGCTGTCGATGCGCAAGCTCGCCGCCGAACTGGGCTACGAGGTCATGTCGCTCTACAACCACGTCGCCAACAAGGGCGAGATCCTCGCGCTGATGGTCGACGCGGTCGCCGCCGAGGTGCCCGCCCCCGAGGCCGACAGCGACGCCCTCGTCGCGGTGCGCGCCCTCGCCCTGGAGACCCGCGCTGCGCTCGTCCGACACCCGTGGGCGGCATCGCTGTGGCTCCGTCACCTGCCTGGACCGGCTCGCGTCCGGCACATGGAACACCTCCTCGCCGCGCTCGCCGCCACCGACATGTCGCCCGCCACTGCGCACCTCGCCTTCCACGCCGTCAACAACCACGTCATCGGCTACACCCTCCAGGAACAGGCGATGGCCTACGTCACCGACGGCGACGATCCGGACGCACTCGCCCGCTCGTTCCTCGCCGGGCTCGCCGCCGAGGACGTTCCCCACACCGTCGCCCACGTGCAGCAGCATCTCGACGGCGACACCGCCAGCAGCTTCGAGATCGTGCTCGATCTCATCCTCGACGGCGTGATGCGGATCGGCTGACGGGAGGCACCGCTCGGGCGCTCGTGTCGTTGGGCCCTGGTGGCGCCGGCCGTTCGGGCGCACGATGCGGGTATGCGAGTTCGTGGAAGCGGCACGCATGCGGTCCTGTGCGCTCTGGCGGCGGTCTCGCTGATCATCGTCGGCGCCTGCGGCGACGATGGCGACGGAATCTCTGCCGACCCGGCGGACAGCGCGCCCGCTGCCGGGACGACCTCGGCGCCGGTCACACCTGCACCGGCCACATCGCCGGCGCCGACCACGTCCGTCCAGCGACCGACGACGATCGAACAGCCGACGACCACAACCGTCGAGGCGCAGGACATCTGCGACGGGCAACTCGGCGCCATGCTGACGGTGGTCGACGGGTCGATCGGCGCCGCTCGACTGGTGAGCGGTGCGGCGTGGAGTGACGACATCGTCGCAACCGTGTTCGACGACCGCACGAACACCGCCGAGGAGTTCGCGTACCGGATGGGTCTCGACTGCGGTGTCCGTCTGGCACAGGAGACGGCGACCGGCGACGAACGCCTGGTGCTCGCGGCGTGGACGGGTGACCGACGGGCATGGGTGGTGCAGGCCACCGACGCCCCGGAGACCGCCTTCCGTCCGGACCAGCGCGTGCAGTTGTTCATCGGCCAGCCAGAAGGGGAGTGGTTGGTCGACCAGTTCGTGTGGGCCGGTTCGCTCCAGACCGGCGAGACCATGATCGTCGGCACCGTCGACACGGCCTTCGGGGTCGCCGCCAAGTCCTGGTGGAACGAGGTGCCCCGGTTCGACGACATCGAGGTGACCAACGAGGCCGAGCAGTACGCGATCGACGCGCTCGTCGACGCAGGTGCTCGAAACGTGTCCGTGGCCGAGCCCGCCGACGTCGGCTCGGAATTCGCGGCGGTCCAGTTCATCACGCCACTCGGGCTCCACCTGATCGCCACGGTCGCGCCGCCCGACTGGTTCGACCCGGCAGCGGCGCTCGTCGAAGGGGAGATGACGGTGGAGCGGATCGGGGGTGTCGACGTGTACGTGACGGCGGCCGTGCCCGAGTCGTACGCCGTCGGAGCCGTCGGCTGGACCTGCGGTGACCACGTCTGGTTCATCGACTCCTCGTACGGCACCGTCGACGAACTGCGCGACTGGACGTCGCATCTCATCGAGTCCCTGGAGTGTCGAGCGAACGGTGGGTGAGGAGTCGTGAGCATGACCGAACTCGACGATCTGCACGCCGATGTCGACAACGGGTTGTCGAGCGACGAGGCGCAACGGCGTCTCGAGGAGCACGGACCCAACCGGATCGAGGAGGAGGACCGCAGCACGATCCGGGAGTTGCTCGGCCACTTCTGGGGTCCGATCCCGTGGATGCTGGAGGCGGCCGCCCTGGTCAGCGCCGCGGTGGGGCGCTGGGAGGACTTCGCCGTCATCGCCGTCCTCCTGTTGATCAACGGGGTGGTCGGCTTCTGGGAGGAGCATCAGGCGGCCAACGTCATCGAGGAACTGAAAGAGCAGCTCGCACCCGAGACCAGGGTCAAGCGTGACGGATCGTGGAGCACCCGCTCGGCCGAGGACCTGGTGCCCGGCGACGTCGTGCGCGTCGACATGGGCTCGGTGGTCCCCGCCGACGTGATGCTGGTGCGCGGTGGTGGGTTGCGGATCGACGAGTCCGCGCTGACCGGCGAGTCGGTACCGGTGAGCAAGGAGCGCGGCGATCCCGCCTTCTCGGGAACCGTGGTCCAGCAGGGCGAGATGATCGGTGTGGTCACCGCCACGGGAATGGACACGCGATTCGCCGAGACCGCATCGATGGTCGAGCAGTCCGAGAAGGTCTCCCACTTCCGCCGGGCGGTGTTGCGGATCGGCAACTTCCTGATCGGCATCACGGCGGTGCTGGTGGTCGTGGTGGTCGCCGTGCAGCTGGTTCGCGGCGACAGCATCTCCGACGCCGTGATCTTCGGGTTGGTGCTGCTGGTCGCCGGTATCCCTTCGGCGCTGCCGCCGGTGCTGACCGTCACGATGGCGATCGGTGCGCACCGTCTGGCCAAGCGCAAGGCGATCGTGTCGGAACTCAACGCCCTCGAAGAGATGGCGTCGGTCGACCTCCTCTGCGCGGACAAGACCGGCACGCTGACCTGCAACGAACTCGAGTTGCAGGAACCCGTGGTGTTCGACGCCGACGACGAGGCCGACCTGGTGCTCGCTGCCGCACTCACCTGCGAGCGCGACACTCACGACCCGATCGACCAGGCAGTCCTGTCGGGGCTGGATGATCCGTCGTCGCTCGACGATTTCGACATCACCGACTTCACGCCGTTCAACCCGACCGACAAGCGCGCCACGGCGGAGGTCAGCCACCACGGCGACACCTTCAGCGTCAGCAAGGGTGCCCCGCAGGTGATCCTCGAGCTCGTCGACGCCGGTGCGGACGAACGCGACCGCGTGTCGGCGAAGGTCGACGATCTCGGTGAGCAGGGCTACCGGGCGCTGGGTGTCGCTCGCCGCAGCGACGGCGGCGACTGGCGCTACCTCGGCCTGCTGCCGCTCCTCGACCCGCCCCGCGAGGGCACCGCCGACGTCGTCGACCACGCCAAGGAGCACGGCATCGACGTGCGGATGGTGACCGGCGACCACGTGGCCGTCGGCCGTCAGGTCGGCCGACAGGTCCACATCGGTGATCGGATCCTCGAAGCCACCGAGGTCTTCACGACGACCGAGAAGGGCGCCTCCCTCAACCCGGACGTGAAGGAGCAGATCGAGCACGCCGACGGGTTCGCCGAGGTGACTCCCGAGCACAAGTTCCGCCTCATCCGCTACTACCAGGACGCCGACCGGCGCGTCGCCATGACCGGCGATGGCGTCAACGACGCACCGGCGCTCAAGCAGGCCGACGTCGGCGTCGCCGTCTCGGGAGCCACCGACGCAGCCCGGGCGGCCGCCGTGCTCGTGCTCACCGAACCCGGCCTCGAGGTGATCATCGACGCCGTCGAGGAGGCCCGCAGGATCTTCGAGCGGATGGTCAGCTACGCGACCTACCGCATCACCGAGACGCTGCGGATGCTGGTCTTCATCGCCCTCGCCGTGCTGGTGTTCGACCTCTTCCCCATCACGCCGATCATGGTCGTGCTCCTCGCGATCCTGAACGACATCCCGATCATGACGATCGCCTGGGACAACGTGCGCACCGCCCGGCATCCCGTGCGCTGGAACATGCGTCAGATCAAGATCATCTCGGTCGCGCTCTCCATCACCGGCGTCATCGCCAGCTTCGGCGTCTTCTGGTACGCCAACAGCGTCCTCGACCTGCCGACCGGTGAGCTGCAGACGTTCGTCTGGCTCAAGCTCCTGGTCTCCGGCCACCTGACGATCTATCTCACCCGCAACACCGGCCCGATCTGGCAGCAGCCGTATCCGAGCTGGCAGCTCATCACCGCCGCCGAGGCGACACAGGTGCTCGGGACGTTGGCGGCTGTCTACGGGTTCCTGGTGACCCCGATCGGGTGGACGTATGCAGGCATCGTCTGGGCATTCGCCCTCGCGCTCTGGTTCGTCAACAGCGGCGTCAAGATCGCCGTCTTCCGATGGATCCTGCACCGCCAGGGCGGCGCCCCGGCATGATGCGGGCATGATCGGCCTGGACGTCCTGCACCGGATCGTCGAGCGATGGCGGCCGTGGGCGGCGCCGCTGGCGCCGGCCGACGCCGCGACCGTGGCGGTCATCGGCGCCGGGCCGGCCGGTCTCGCGACCGCCGCGCTGCTGCGGCGGGCGAACGTCGGAGCGATCGTGTTCGATCGCGACGAGCGCATCGGGTCGTCGTGGGCCGACCGGTACGACTCGTTGCGTCTGAACACCGTGCGGTGGATGTCCGACCTCCCCGGTCTGCGGATGGAGCGGTCGCTGGGCCGGTGGGTGCGCCGCGACGACGTCGTCGGATATCTCGAACGGTACGCCGCGCACCACCGGTTGGACTGTCGACTCGGTGCCGACGCCGCGGTGTCGTCGATCCGGCCCGACGGCAACGACTGGTCGGTGTCCCTGCCGTCGGGGGTGCACCGCTTCGGTGCCGTCGTCGTGGCGACCGGCCACTCGCAGGCGCCGGCGACGCCGTCGTGGCCCGGGGCCGAACGGTTCGCGGGCAGGCTCCTGGCGGCGACCGACTACCGCAGCCCCGTCGAGCATGCGGGCGCCCGAGTCCTCGTTGTCGGTGCCGGAAGCTCCGGTGGTGAGATCTGCGTCGACCTGGCCCGTGCCGGCGTCGACGTCACGTGGGCGGTGCGCAGCGCGCCGCAGGTGTTCCCCCGCGAGGTGATCGGAATGCCGGCCACACCGTTCGCTCCGTTCGCCGACGCGTTTCCCGACGCGTGGGTCGACCGCGTCGCAGCGCTGCTCGAGCGTGCCATCTACGGACCTCGCGACTACCTCCCCGAGCCGGAGGAGCCGATGATGCAGTTGCTGGCCGAGTGCAAGGAGCCGATGACCGCCGACGGCATCGTCGAGCTGATCCGTGCCGGCAGGGTCCGGGTGGTCGAGGCCGTCGCCGACCTCGACACGACGGGCGCACGGTTGGTCGACGACAGCCATCTGGAGGCCGACGACGTGATCGCCGCCACCGGCTACCGAACGGCACTGGAGTCGCTCGTCGACGATCTCGGCGTCCTCGACGATGACGGTCGCCCGACCGACCTCCTGCCGAGGCCGGGGCTCGGGTTCGTGGGCTTTCGGATCCCGCTCACCGGAACGCTGTGGGCCATCGACCGCGACGCCCGTACCGTCGCCCGCGCGATCGCCGAGCACCTGCGCTGACGCCGGGCCCCGGGGCGTCCGGCGGGTTCGGCCGGGGGCACGGCTCGGCGGCACTACCGTCACGGCGTGGGCACCGTCGATCCTGCGTTCGCAACGGACCCGCACCTTCCCGGGGCCGTACGGGCCCTGCTGGCCGGCCCGGACCGACCCGACTCACGGGTGCTCGTCTTCTTCCCCGGCTTCATGCTGTCGCCATGGAGCTACCGGTCGCTGCTCGCCTCGGTCGTCTCGGACCGGACCTCGATCGTGGCGCCGCAGATGTATCGGCGCGGACCCGGTCCGCTCACGGGCCACCCGTCGCCGAGCGAGGAGGCGGCACACGGCATCCGGCTGGTCGAGCACGTCGTCGCCGCCCGCCGGCCCGCCGAGTTGTGGCTCGCGGGTCATTCGCGGGGTGGCCAGGTCGCCTGGCGGGTCGCCGAACACGTCGATCCCGACGGCGTGGTCGTCGTCGACCCGGTCGACGGGACGGGACGCCGCCCCTCCGGACTCGACGCAGCCACGGCCCCGGCGACGTTCAGGTCGCGAACGCTCGTCGTCGGCGCCGGGCTCGGCGGCCGCTGTGCGCCGGCGTCGGTGAACCACGAACACTTCGCGGCAGCGGCGCCACCCGGCTCGTCCCACGTCGTGATCGCCTCGATGGGTCACGGCGACGTACTCGACGACCGGCCGGCGCGGGCGGCGCGACTGGTGTGCGGCGGTGGCGCCGACCCCCGACACGAGCGAGACACGCTCGCCGCGTTGATCGGACGGTTCATCGAGCCGGACCGACCGCCGGTGACGCGCGGCTGAACGGTGACGCAGTCGGTCAGGAACCGGTCGGGCGCGTGTCGTCAGCCGCTTCTACCAGTGCGGCGAAGCCGTCGAGTTCCGAGGTGGTCGGCGAGTGGCCCCACACGTAGAGCCCGTCGAGCAGTTCTGCGTACGTCGCCTCCTGACCCGGTTGCACCGACACCGCGATGGGCATGTCGGCGGGCAGCACCCGCTTGTACTGCTCGAGGATCCGACGGTGGTAGTCACGCTCGAGGTCGAGTTTGAACACCACGCCGTGCGCCCGGTCGACTTCCTCGCAGGCGCCCTCCTCGATCAGCGGGCACGGCCCGTCGCCCGGCCCGTGGCACACGGCGACGTGGTGCCCCATCCCTTCGAGGATGTGACGCTCGAATCCCTCATGGTCTCCCGGGGTGACATCCAGAATCACCCCCATCTGGTCGTCAGTCATGCCAGCATTCTCCGCCCGTTCCGCTGGCCGTGGAAGGGTCGGAGGTCCCCCGACGCGTCCGTGCGATACTCGTTCCACGATGACCGAGCACCCTCCCCGAACGGCACGCGGCAACGCGCCACGGCCCGAGACGAAGGCAGCCGACGCCGGGGCGCCGCTCACGCCCCAGCAGGAGCGGTCGATCGCGCACACTCGCGGACGCATCTGCAAGCAGCGCGGCTGCGCGGTCTGTGCCCCGCTCCGTGAACGTCGGCGCCTGAAGAAGGCGCAACGCAGGGCCGATGCGCAGGCGCACGCCCACGCGAAGGGTGAGCCGTGCGGCAGGAGCAACTGTTCGGTGCCGATCTGCGTCAGGGCACGACATGCCGACGCCGACGCACCCGCGACCGTCACGTCACCGCCTCGTGAGCCGAACGACGATCCCGACGAGTTGCTCCGGCGCCGCGCGGAGCGTCACCGCGCCGGGTTGCCGTGCGGATCCGAGACCTGCCCGAGTCAGGTCTGCGTGGAAGGGTTCGCGCGTGAGCGCACCCGGCGGCACCGGGCACGACGCCCCTGCCGGTCGGCGGACTGCGCCAACCCGATCTGTGTCGCCGGCCGTTCGGGAAGCTGACCGAGCACGAGCGGCGGTCCGCCGACGCGGCCGTGACGATCGTCGGGTGGTGTCGGGTTCAGGCGATCGAGCAGGCCATGTCGGCCCCGCAGCACATCGGCGATTTGATCTTGCCGTGGCCGTTCGGGCACTTGGAGACCTGCACCGACGACCCGTCGTCCTTCTGGATCGTGTCGTTCACGAGCGGCGCATCGCATTCTCCGCAGGTCGCGTTGACGGACATTCCACAGGTGGGGCAAGCGTAGGTGGCCATGTGACGATGGTAGGTCAGTCGCGTGCGGCAGCCGCGCCGCGCTCCGGGCGGCGCCGTGCTGGCGATCGGTTCAGCGCTGACCGACGCCCTGGACGACGACCGGGCACGGTGCGTGCTTGATGACGTGGTCCGATGTCGAGCCCATCACCGCTCGCCGCAAACCGGTGCGACCGCTGGTGCCGATCGCGATCGCCGTCGCGGGGAGCGCCCGCGCCAGCTCGCAGATCGCTTCGCCCGGCTCACCGACGATCGCCGTGATCTCGACGTCGTGCAGGCCCAGCGCCTCGGTCGTCGCGTCCAGGATCTGCTTCGCGGCGATGTCGCCCGTGGTGATGATCTGATCGGAGAGGTCCTCGGTCGACCGTCCGGCGAATCCGTTGCCGATCGTCAGCTCCGGATGGGTGTCGGACTGGACGGTGACGACGATCGTCCGATCGGCGGGCGCCAGGATCGGCAGCGACTCCCGCAGCGCCTCGATCGCGACGTCCGAGCCGTCGGTGCAGAGCAGGACGATGGATTCCATGGCGTCAGTCTCGCACCCTTGCGGTTGTGCGGCGATTGCGCTCGGCGCGTTGCTCGATGCCGAGGAGCATCTTGCGGGTCATCACGAAGCTGATCAGACCGACCGGCGCCATCAGCCGGCGGGTGAGCCGGCGTCCGTAAGCAGCACGTTCACGCACCAGGAGCCGCGTGCCGCCGGCCGGCAATGCATGCAGCGCGAACGTCCACTGGAACTCGAAGCCCAGGCCGTCGCTGCGGGACATCGCCCGCCCGGCCTTCATGTCGGCCTGCTTCATCACGAGCACCTCGTCCGGCACGACGTGGACGACGATCCAGCCGTTGGTCCGCTCGTTGTCGGCGTACACCATGTCGCCGACCTCGAGTCGCTGCCACTCGGGCACGATCGCCTCGGCGCTGTGGATGCGCAGGCCGAAGAGGTTCTCCAACCAGTCGTAGCTGTAGAAGCCGCCGCGGTCGGCGCCGAGCTGCACCAACCAGGGCCACACCTCGGTCGGCGGCGCATCGATGGTGACCGCCCTGGTCGACTGCTCGACCGGACCCGGCGTCAACGCGTCGCCGGGCAGATCCATCTCGAACTCGACGTCGGAAGCACCCCAGCGGCGTTGCCACGGTTGGAACACCTTCCAACCGGCCACCGCGGCGCCGGTGGCTGCGGCTCCGAGGAACACGGATGATCGACGCATCGAACTCACCTCCGAGTCCAGGGTCCCAAGCCGGCTCGCCGCCGCACCAGGGGCACAGGTCCTGCGGCGTTCAGATGCGGCGGCGGCTGTACAGGTGCAGTGTGCGGTGCCAGTTGCGTTCGACGTGCCGGCGCTCCCACGCACCGGTGAGCGCCACACCCGATCCGACCATGCACACGAGCGCCGCCATCACGGTGGCCACCTCGATGATCACCTCGCCGGTGATCCTGCCGTGGGCGAAGAACGAGTCGAACGGCCCCCGCCAGAGCAACAAGCCGGCCTCGCTCGCAGCGACGGCGAGCAGCAACGACCCGCAGACCAGCAGGTGGCGGGTGCGGAAGACCCGATATGCGTCGGAGAACGCCGACGTGACGATCACGTAGACGGCCCGCGCGACGACGGCCACCGAGCCGGCGGCCACCAGCATCACCGCCACCGTCGTGAACGTGGTACTGGCGGTGGAGTCGTCGAGTCGCCCGGTGACTCGCTGGGCCAGCAGCAGGGTGCCGAGGCCGGCAGCCAGTGCGATGAGCTGCAGCCAGAAGTAGCGAGTTGGGGACACAGGGGTGGTCGTCTCCGTCAACATGGCGCTCCAAACAGTTTCGTCGCTCCCCCGGAACGCCGCAAGGCGGGCCCTCCGAAGAGAGCCCGCCCTGCGGTGTCGTGGATGGTTGTCAGCGATCAGGCGTTGGCGGTCTCCATGACCGGTGCGTCTGTCGACTGTGGTGTGCCCGTCCCGTTGCTCTTCTTCTCGGTCGAGCGGACTTGCCAGAGGAAGGCGATGCCCATCACCGTGCAGACCACGCCGAGTCCGGCGAGCAGAGCGGCGACTCCGAGTGCGAGCTGCAGGGTGCTGTGCGTCGCTGCGCCGACACCGAGCTCGGCGACCAGTGCGTGGGCGGTACCGCTCCATGCCATGTCACGGGCCTGTGCCTGCACCGGGTCCGACCGGTCGAAACCGGTCCAGTAGCGGCCGTCGACCTGGAAGTCACAGGTGACACCCTCGGCGGGGAAGGGACTCGGAACGGCGATCTCCTCGCCGTTGCAGGTGTACGTCTCCGCAACGTTGCCGTCCTGGTCGGTGAGGTCGGCCTCGGTCAGGGTGACCGTCTGCGTGCCGTTGAGCGTGTGGTACGAGATGGTGGCCATCTGGTACATGTACTCGGTGGCGGTGTTGACCAGTGGGTCGTTCGGATCGAGGTCACCTTCCACCACGGGGAAGTCCCAGTCGTCTTCGAGCAGCGAACGGATCGCTTGCGCTCCTTCGACCGTGCCACGGTCGACCAGTTGGCCTTCGTCGTTGTAGCTCAGCTCGACGTTCTGTGCCTCACTGAATGCTTGCAGTGAGCCGTACCCACCCTGAACCTTGCTGTACGCGACGCCGGCACCGACGAAATAGCCGATACCTACGACGATCAGGAAGATCCCGAGCAGACTCAATGGCTTCTTGAACATTTTGACCCCTTTCATGGGCTCCAACCAGCTCGTGCAATTCGTCACGGGCTTCGTCTCGTTGAACAGTCTGTTGCTTGCGCACACAAACCAGCAGGGCCCTTCGTCCTGAAGTGACCGGGACCAACGTCCCTTCTCCTGCAGGCCCGATCAGTCGAACGCGGGACGCTCGACATGTGTGGCGGCCGTACCATCCGCTCCATGCCGTCGCTCGAAGACTTCCCTCGCCATCCGCTCACGTTCGGGCCCTCACCGATCCACCCGCTGCCGCGGCTCACCGCCCACCTCGGCGGCAAGGTCGAGATCTGGGCCAAGCGGGAGGACTGCAACTCGGGGATCGCCTTCGGCGGCAACAAGGTCCGCAAGCTCGAGTACCTGGTCCCCGAGGCGTTGGCGCAGGGCTGCGACACGCTCGTCTCCATCGGCGGCGTGCAGTCGAACCACACCCGAGCGGTCACCGGCGTCGCCGCCCACCTGGGCCTCAAGGCGGTCACGGTGCAGGAGCACTGGGTCGACTGGCCCGACGTCGTCTACGACCGTGTCGGCAACATCCAGTTGTCGCGCATGATGGGTGGCGACGTCCGCCTCGACCCGTCCGGCTTCGACATCGGCATCCGTGACTCGTGGCAGCGAGCGCTCGACTCTGTCGTCGAGGCCGGCGGCACGCCGTATCCGATCCCGGCCGGTGCCTCCGACCATCCGCTCGGTGGTCTCGGTTTCGCCAACTGGGCCCGCGAGGTCGCCGCTCAGGAAGTCGAGCACGACATCTTCTTCGACCACGTGCTGGTCTGCACCGTCACCGGCTCGACCCATGCCGGGATGATCGCCGGGTTCGCCCTGGAGGACCGCGCCGACCGGCACCTGATCGGCATCGACGCGTCCGCCACGCTCGACAAGACCGTCGACCAGGTCACCCGCATCGCCCGTGACACCGCCGCCAAGATCGGCGTCGACCGCGACCTTCGCCCCGACGAGATCACGATCGTCGACGGATACCACGCTGGCATCTACGGCATCCCCGACGAGCAGACGACCGACGCCATCCGTACGTGTGCCCGACTCGAAGGGATGATCACCGACCCGGTCTACGAGGGCAAGTCGATGGCCGGGCTGATCGGGATGATCGAGTCGGGCGAGATCCCCGCCGGCTCCAAGGTCCTCTACGCCCACCTCGGCGGCCAGCCATGCCTGTCCGCCTACGCCGGTGTGATCTGACCGCAATCCAGCCGAACGCGTGAACACATGGGTCGCTGAGGCGCCCATTTGTTCACGCGTTCGGACGGGCAGGGGGAGGGACTGGCGTGGCGCTGCGGTGCGTCCGATCGCAAGGCGGGGTCAGGGTTCGGCGACGAGGTCGGCGACGGTGCGTTGGATCGAGGTGTGCAGCGCGAGCTGGGTCTCGGTGCGCGTGATGCCGGGCAGCTGCAGGACCCGTTGCAGCACGTCGTGGAGGTGCTCGTTGGAGCGGGCGACGATGCGCAGGTGAAGGTCGCCGGGACCGGTGACCGCGTGCACCTCCAGCACCTCGGCGATCGCGTCGAGACCGGCGACGATCTGCGCGTCGCTGCCCTGGGCGATCTCCAGCGTCGTGAACGCGAGCACCCCGAACCCGGCGGCGGTGGCGTCGAGGTCCGGCCCGTAGCCGACGATGAGACCGTCGCGCTCGAGGCGGTCGAGCCGCGCCTGCACCGTGCCACGGGCGACGTCGAGCCGCCGGGCCATCTCGACCACCGGCAGGTTCGGCGTCGAACGCAGCAGCCCGATCAGACGGGCGTCGAGGTCGTCCCAGGTCGTCTCACTCGTCGGGCTGGTCATCGTGCACACTCCGTACGATCGCGGGGGACTCAGACTAGGCAAACTGCACAGTGCGATGACGATCGGTTGATCGGAATGCCCGGTCGCGGGACGATGCACGGATGACAACGCTGGACGTGACGGCACCCGCAACCCGACTGAAGGGCTGGGACTCGCTCGAGTTCTACGTCGGCAACGCCCGGGCGATGGCCGGATTCCTCACCGCCGCGTTCGGCTTCGAGGTCACCGCCTACGCCGGTCCCGAGACCGGACGCGACGACATCGCCTCGTACCTGCTCGAGCAGGGCGACATCCGCTTCGTCGTCACGGCCGGCCTCACGCCCGACTCGCCGATCTGGAACCACGTGCGCGAACACGGCGACGGCGCCCAGGACCTCGCCTTCGTCGTCGACGACGCCACCGCCACCTACGACGCGGCGATCGCCCGCGGCGCCCGCTCGGTGCGCGAGCCCTACGAACTCACCGACGAGCACGGCACGCTGCGCCTCGCCGCCATCGGCACCTACGGCGAGACCAAGCACACCTTCGTCGACCGCCGCGACTACACCGGCCACTACTGCCCCGGCTACGTCTCCACCGGCCTGCCGCCCGCACCGAGCGGCCTGCCGCCAGTAGCGCTCGACCGCATCGACCACGTCGTCGGCAACGTCGAGGTCGGCAAGCTCGACGAGTGGGTCTCGTTCTACGAGGACGTGATGGGCTTCCGCCAGCTCCGCCACTTCGACGAGCACCAGATCGCCACCGAGTACAGCGCCCTGCGCTCGACCGTGATGACCAACGACGCCGGCGTCACCATGCCGCTCAACGAACCCGCCGAGGGCCTCAAGCGCAGCCAGATCCAGGAGTACCTCGACACCTACCGCGGGCCTGGCGTGCAGCACATCGCGCTCGGCACGAACGACATCGTGCAGGCGATCAGCGGGCTGCGCGCCCGCGGCGTCCGCTTTCTCGAGGCCAACGACGAGTACTTCCACGACGTGCGCAACCGGCTCGGCTTCCTCGACGTGCCATGGGACGCGATCGAACAGCTCGGCATCCTCGTCGACCACGAGAGCGACGGCCACCTGCTCCAGCTGTTCACCGAGCCGATCACCGACCGCCCGACCGTCTTCGTCGAGATCATCCAACGCGGCGGCGCCACCGGCTTCGGCGAGGGCAACTTCAAGGCACTGTTCGAATCGATCGAGCACGAGCAGGAGCGCCGGGGCAACCTGTGAACGGCCGCCCCCGTCCGGCCGTCCTCGCCCTCCCCGGCTACCGGCCCGGGCGCTCAGCCGCAGCAGCCGCCGCCGAACACGGCATCGCCGACGTCATCAAGCTCGCCTCCAACGAATTGCCGCACGGCCCGCTGCCGTCGGTCGCCGCCGCCCTGCGCGCCGGCATCGGCGATGTCAACCTCTATCCCGATCACCGCGCCGTCGCGCTGCGCGAGGCGATCGGTGCGTCGCTCGGAATCGGCGCCGACCACATCACCGTCGGCGCCGGATCGGTCGGACTGCTCCAGCAGCTCGCCTTGTCGTACGTCGAACTCGGCGACGGCGTTGCGTTCTGCTGGCCGTCCTTCGAGGCGTACCCGCAGTTCGCCGCACTGGTCGACGGCGAACCGATCCGGCCGTCGCTGCGCCGTCAGACGTTCGACCTCGAGTTGCTCGCCGACGTCATCGACGGCGACACGCGCCTCGTGCTGATCGCCAACCCGAACAACCCGACCGGCACTGTCGTCGGCACCGACGAGCTCACGGCGTTCGTCGAGCGCGTCCCCGACTCGTGCCTCGTCGTGATCGACGAGGCCTACGCCGAGTTCGTCACCGACGCCCGCATCGGCGACTCGCTGCAACTCGTCGAGCACTTCTCGAACGTTGTCCTGCTCCGCACCTTCTCCAAGGCCCACGCGCTCGCGTCGTTGCGTGTCGGCTACGCGATCGCCCGACCCGAGGTGATCGACGTCCTCGACCGCACGCTCGTACCGTTCGTCGTCAACGGCCTCGCCCAGACGGCGGCGATCGCGAGCCTGGCCGCAACCGACGAGATGCGCGAGCGTGTCGCCGGCGTCGTCACGGAACGTGCCCGGGTCGCCGCTGCGCTGCGCGGGGCCGGCTGGATGGTGCCCGAGCCGCAGGGCAACTTCGTGTGGCTCCCCGCCGCTGAGGCATCAGCCGACATCGGTGTCGCCCTGGAACGCCTCGGCGTCGTCACCCGCGGGTTTCCCGACGTCGGCATCCGCGTCACCGTCGCCGACGGCGTCGACAACGACCGGTTCCTCGACGCCTTCGACAAGGTCGCCGTCGACGTCGATCCCGATGCGTGGCAGCTGCCGACCGGCGAGCTGGCGATGCGGATCGCGGGCGAGCTGCAACGCCTCGACGACGTGCTCGCCCGGCTCGTCGCCCACGGCGAGCAGCCCCGCCGGGCGGGTCTCACCGCAGCGGACGACACGACCGGCGAGCAGTGGGAGGAGGGTCACGTGTGGGCCCACCTCGCCGAATTCGGCGCCTACTGGCGGCGCGAACTGCGAGTCATCGTCGACGCGGGCAGCGACGGTCCGGTGCCGTTCGGTCGCACGAAGCGTGACCCGCACCGCATCGCCATGATCGAGGCCCACCGCACGACACCGGTCGCCGAGCTCGCCGCCACCGCGCAACGCGACATCGCCGCCTTTCGCGCCGACCTCGCCGAGCTGACAGCGGCGGACTGGTCGCGACGGGGCCTCCATGAGACGCTGGGCGAGATGGATCTCTGGGGCTTCCTCGACCATTTCGTCACCGGCCACTACCTCGAACACGCCGACCAACTCGACGGGCTCCGCCATGAATGAGAACTCGAGGGTCGACGGCGCCGACACCTGGGTCGAGATCCCGGACGGGTCGCCGTTCCCGCTGCACAACCTGCCGTTCGGGATCGCCCGGCGCGACGACGGCACCGTCGGCGCCTTCGTCGCGATCGGCGACCATGCGCTCGACCTCGCCGACGCGGTCGGCACCGGCTTCCTCGACGACTCGCCCGCCGAGTACGGCCTGCTCGACGCGGGCGGCACGCTCAACGGGTTCGCCGCCGTGGGTCGAGTGGCGCACAGCGCGCTGCGCGAACGGCTGACCGACCTGTTCACCGAACGCCGCCACCAGGCGCAGCTGACGCCGTGTCTCGTGCCGCTCGACGAGCTGGAGATGCAGCTGCCCGTCGCTGTCGGTGACTACGTCGACTTCTACTCGTCGCTCCACCACGCCACGAACCTCGGCCGCCTGTTCCGCCCCGACGGCGAGGCGCTGCTGCCCAACTGGCGCCACCTCCCCGTCGGCTACCACGGCCGCTCCGGCACGATCGTCGCCGACGGCACCGCCATCGCACGGCCGAACGGACTACGGCTCGTCGACGGCGAACCGCGGTACGGACCGACCAACGCCCTCGACATCGAGCTCGAGGTCGGCGCCGTCATCGGCATGCCGTCGCGGCTCGGCGAGCCGATCTCGACCGTCGACGCCGAGCAGCACCTGTTCGGGCTGTGCCTCGTCAACGACTGGTCGGCGCGCGACATCCAGGCCTTCGAGTACCAGCCGCTCGGGCCGTTCCTCGGCAAGAGCTTCGCCACGTCGATGTCGCCCTGGATCGTCACCCTCGACGCGCTCGAACCGTTCCGCGTCGACCCGCCCGTGCAGGACCCACCGGTCGCCGACCATCTCCGCACCGCCGGCGCCACCGGGTTCGACCTGCACCTCGAGATCGAACTCGATGGCGAGGTGATCAGCCGGACGTGCTTCGCCGACATGTACTGGACGCCCGCCCAACAGGTCGCCCACATGACCACCAACGGCGCCAACGTGCGCGCCGGCGACCTGTTCGCATCGGGGACGGTGTCGGGTCCGACGCCCGGCAGCGAGGGCAGCCTGATCGAGCTGACCTGGCGCGGCGAGCGTCCGCTGCGGCTCGCCGACGGCTCCACCCGGACGTTCCTGCTCGACGGTGACACCGTCACGCTGCGCGGCTGGGCCGGCGCCGACCCGGCCACCCGGATCGGGCTCGGCACCGTCACCGGCACGATCGTCACGGCGACCAACCACGAGAGCGAAGGGACCTGAGATGCCCTACTACCGATCGGTCGGCGACGTGCCGGCCAAGCGCCACACCCACCACCACGACGACCAGGGGCACCGCTTCGCCGAGGAGCTGATGGGCCAGGAGGGGTTCGCGTCGAACTCGTCGCTGCTCTACCACCGCCACTCACCCTCCGCCCTCACCCGCATCGAACCCTCGTTACGCCAGGGGTCAGACCCCCGGCGTCACGCTGCCGACGCCACCCCTGACGTGCCGCTCACGCCTCGGCACGTCCGCACCTCGGCGGTCGAGTTCGGCGCCGACGCCGACGCTGTCACCGGTCGCGCTGTGCTGCTCGCCAACGACGACGTCGAGGTCTCCTGGGTCGACGCTCGCAGCGACAGTGCGCTGTACCGCAACGCCATCGGCGACGAGCTCGTCTACATCCAGCACGGCACCGCCCGCCTCGACTCGGTGTTCGGGCGCCTCGACGTCGGCCCCGGCGACTACGTCGTCGTGCCGGCCTCGGCCACCCATCGCTGGATCGTCACCGGTGACGGGCCGCTCGGCGCACTGGTCATCGCCAGCCGCGGCCACGTGGCGCCACCGGCGAAGTACCTGTCGCGCTACGGCCAGTTCCTCGAACACGCCCCGTACTGCGAGCGCGACCTGCGCGCCCCGACCGAATTGATGATCGTCGACGACGATCAACGCGCCGACGACACCGCCGACGGCGGCGTACCCGTCCTGGTGCGCAACCGGGCGGGATGGTCGTGCCATGTGCACCGGCACCACCCCTTCGACGTCGTCGGCTGGGACGGATGCGTCTACCCGTACGCGTTCAACGTCGGCGACTTCGAACCGATCGTCGGCCGGTTGCATCAGCCGCCGCCGGTCCACCAGACCTTCGAGCTGCCGGGCGCCGTCATCTGCTCGTTCGTGCCGCGGATGTTCGACTTCCACCCCGATGCCGTCAAGGTGCCGTACCACCACGCCAACACCGACTCCGACGAGGTGCTGTTCTATTCCGCCGGCAACTTCATGAGCCGCGCCGGCTCGGGCATCGACGTCGGGTCGATCTCGTACCACCCGGCCGGTTTCGTCCACGGACCGCAGCCGGGCAGCGTCGAGGCGAGCCTCGACCAGACGGCGACGGAAGAGGTGGCGGTGATGCTCGACACGTTCGCCCCGCTGCGCGTCACCGACGTCGCGCGGTCGGCCTCCGACGAGGCCTATCCGTTCACCTGGTCGCGCTGAGCAACTCGGCGATCGACTCGTCGGTGGCGCTGTCGTAGAAACCGCCGACGACGTCGACGACGTGCTGGAGCGATCGGCCCTCGAACAACACCGGCTGGTAGTGGTGGATGTCGTAGGCGGTGGTGCCCATGTCGACGATGTCGATCGGGCGGATTTCGGCGTGCCGGCCGAACCACTCCAATTCGCCCGTTGAGCTGAGCAGCCCGGCACCGTACGCCTTGGGTGCGCCGCCGTCACGGACGACGCCGAACTCGACGGTGAACCAGAACACGTCGGCGATCAGCCGGTGCGCCCGCTCGTCGTGGAGGCGTCCGATCACGGCGCCGGCCAAGCGGTGGAGCTCCGCGATCTCCGGGCAGGCGAGGCAGTTGGCGTGGCCCATCACCTCGTGGATCACGTCGGGTTCGGGCGTGTACAACGGCGATCCTTCCCACCGCAGGTACTGCGTCGACGGGAACGTCCGGTGGGCGAGTGCGTCGAAGAAGTCGTCGGCGGGCAGCAGGCCCGCAACCGCCCGGTAGCCGAATCCGGTGAGCGGGCGGAGCCAGGCGTCGACATCGACCACCTGCGGGACGTGGTCGGCCGGCAGGCCGAGTTCCTCGCGGGCGGCGAGCACGCCGGCGGATGCGTGGCGCTCCCACAGCGGTCCCAGCGTGGTGGCCACCGTGGACCACACCTCGTGTTCGGTCTCGGAGTAGTCGATGACCGCCGCAGGAGCATCGAGCCCGGCGGCGAGCGAGGCGATCTCCTCGCGGCGAGTCCAGTACGACGCAGGAACGGCATCGATCTCGGTAGCGGCGCTCATCCGTCGATGGTGCCACGAATCCGCCGTTCAGTAACCAGAACGCCCCAAGAGCAGACGATCGTCTGTCTTGTGAACTCGTTGCGATACGTTCGGTCGGATGGTAAACCTCGATGACATCGACCGCCGGATGATCGACGAGCTGCGTCGCGACGGTCGCATGAGCGCACCAGCGCTGGCCGAGGTGACCGGCATCGGTCGGGCGACCGCCTACTCCCGTCTCGATCGTCTCGTCGACGCCGGCATCATCTCCGGGTTCTCGGCGCGTGTCGATCCGGCGGCCGTCGGGCTGACGGTGTCGGCGCTGGTGCTGGTCAACGTGCGCCAGGGATCGTGGCGCGACCTGCGCGAGCAACTGAGTGGCCTGCCGGGCGTCGAGTGGCTCGGCGTGGCGACGGGACGCTTCGACTTCGTCCTGATGGTGCGCGCCGACTCGCTCGCGCACCTCCGCGACGTCGCTCTGCACGAACTGCAACAGATCGACGGCGTGCGATCGGCGGAGACCGTCGTCCTGCTCGACGAGATCGACCGCCGCGACCGACCGCTCTGGACCTGATCGGCCGGCGCTGGCAGCCCACGACGCCGCCGGCGCTCGGCCCGGAACGGCTATGGCTCGAGTACGACCTTGATCGCGCCCCGGTCGCGGCTGGCCGCCGTGGCGAACGCCTCGGCCGCGGCCTCGAGTGGGAAGCGGTGGGTGATCAGCGTATCGGCGAGGCCGTGTGTGGTGGCGAGCAGCGCAGCGGCCGCATCGATGTCACGACCGCCGGCAGTGCGCGAATAGAGCGCCGTCGGGCACAGCGACACCTCCTTGAAGCACATCGCCATGCCGGGCACGGCGACCGGCCCCCAGTAGACGCCGGGGATCATGACCATGCCGCCCGGACGGGCGAGGTGCACCGCGGTCGCCAGGGCGCTCTCGGTGCCGGCGGCCTCGATCACCATGTCGAAGCCGCCGCCGCTGCCGTCGTCGACCACCGTCGCACCGAGGCGCTCGCCGGCCGCACGCTGCGCATCGTGGCGCGCCACCAGGGCGACCTCGCAACCACGCGCCCGCGCCGCGGCCACCGCACACAACCCGATCGTTCCACCGCCGATCACCACCACGCGCTGATCCGGGCGGGCGGCCGAGCGCCGCAGCGAGTGCACCACCACGGCGAGCGGCTCGACCAGCGACGCATCGCCGACCTCGACGCCGGCGGGCAGCGGCACGAGACACCGTTCGGGTACCACGATCCGGTCGGCCATTCCACCGTCGAGACCGACCCCGAACAGCATCGCCGAGCTGTCGGCGCAGAGATGCTCGTCGCCGCGCCGGCACGGATTGCAGGCGCCGCACGGCGACAGCGGTTCGATCGCCACCGGCGTCCCGTTCTCGGTGACGCCGGCGATCTCGTGGCCCAGGGTCACCCGCGGCGGCGGGAAGTCGGCGCCACTGACGAGGTGGAGGTCGGTGCCGCAGATCCCGGCCGCCTTCACGTCGACGACCACTCCGGGGCCGCTCGGCGCCGGCACCTCGCGGACCTCGACGTTGCCGTTGCCCGCTCGTACTGCTCGCATCGGGCGAACCGTACAGCGGCGGTCCTCCGGCAGCGGATCCGATCGGCCGTTACTGCCGGGTCTCGCCGTCGGCCGGCTCGTTCGTCGACTCGCCCGTCGGCACGTCGGGGGAGTCGGGGGTGAAGCCGGTCAACGCATCGAGAAATCCGGCGAGTGGCGACGACGCGATGCGCGGGTCGCTGCGGAGCTGATCCAGTTGGCTCCGGCCGTCGCGGAGCCGCTGCTCGAGCGTGATCCCCTCGTCGTCGGTCTGCTCGAGGAGCGGCCGACCGTCCTCGCCGGTCATCGAGGCCGCATGCGTCAGAGCTCCGTCGAGACCGCTCGCCAACGTCGCTCCCGCCGCCGTGGCGGTCTCCTCGACCAGCGGGTGCGTCAGAACCGCCTCCGAGGCAGCCGAGCGACGGGGAGGCGACAGCATCTCGATGTGCGACACGTACCCGAGCAGCGGGCTGACCCGGATCCGGACCCGTGCCCCCTGCGGCGCCTGCTGCGCGATCTCCGGTCGGACTTCGCGGGCGAGCACGCGGTCGTCGGACCCGTCGTCGACGGCGAGGTGGTGACGGATGCGGCGCTGCTGGTCGCGGCTGATGCCGCTCTCGTCGCGGCCGCTCCACATCGCCCACTGCAACACCTTGGGAAGACGATGGCCCGTGCGGAACGTCCGTCGCCGCACCACCTCACCCTCGATCGTGCGGCGGGGGACCAGGTCGGCGACCCCGATCACGATCTTCAGCAGGGCGTAGGCGGCGGCGAGCCCGGCGACCACGGCGACGATCGTGGCGCCGAGGCTCACCCACCGGCGCTGCTCGTCGTCGAGCGAATCGAGCTGCGTCTCCGAGCGGGCGACGGTGAGCGCGAAGTAGGCGACCGCGCCGTACACGAACGCCTGGATGAGACCGGTGAATGCCACCTTGGCGGGATGTTGGCCCCAGCCCGGTCGGAACGACTGGTAGCGGACCTTCACCCGGCGCCAACGACCGGTGGCCCGGCTCCATGCGTGGCGGTCGTGCTCGGTCTCGAACGGCAGCTGGCGCTGCACGACGGGCGCCAGACCCATGGCGGTGGCATAGGCGAGGTGCCGCTCCCAGACGGCGACCGATGCGGCCGGCTTGTCCTCGAAGCGCCCGCTGTCGCGGTAGTGATCGCGCACGCCGAGCCAGTGCGCCGCAGCCTCGCGGCCGGCGGGGGTGTCGGCCTGCGCGTCGCTGCGGCTCAGCGTGCTGGCGAGAACGACCACGCCGAACCCGCACAACAGGGCGAGCCCGAGTGTCAGGTTGCCGATCGAGCCCCAGGCGGTCGGGTCGTCGGTCCGGTCGGCGAACGTGGCCACGGCCCATGCGGGCGCCAGCGCCAGGGCGACCAGACCCCAGGCGATCACGAGGTGCTTCAGGTCGAAGCGACGGCGACACAGTCCACGGCGGCGCCCGTCCTTGGTGACCTCTCGCACGAACCCGGTGAACCAACGTTTCGACACGCCGTCGGGCCCGATCGTCAGGACGGCAGCGGGTGTCACGCCGTCGACGGCGTGGTTGCCGATGTGGCGAAGGACGCGGTGCTCGTACGGCGTCAGCTCGTCGGTGTTGCGGGCACGCGCCGGCCGAAGCCGGATCACCAGGTCGCCGCCGTACTCCTCGAGGTCGTAGAACCCTCGCGATGCCAGGTCGACCGCCGTCGCCGGGACGGCGTCGTCTTCGACCGTGAAGCCGCCGGTCAGCAGGTCGACCAGTGCCGGCGTCTCGTCGCGGAGTCCCGGCGTCGGTCCGCTCGGGCGCACCCGTTCGGGAGCGGTCGAGAGCCAGACCCACAGCACGCCGGCGCCCGCCGACAGTGCGATCACCAGTGCGACGATGGACGCGAACGGAGACGGATCGAGCACGTTCATGCCGGCCAAGGTAGTGAACGACGGATCGGCGCCCGGACGGGACCTCCGGCTCTGGTGACACCCGCGGCGCACCGGGCAGGGTGGCAGGGTGTTCGACGCCGTCCGGCAGTGGGCCTCCCGGGCCGAGGGGGACTGGCGGGCCCACGGGACGGCGTACGAACTCGTCCGGGTGTTCACCGCACCTGCCCGGCGGGGCCTGATCCGCTTGCGCGTCGACGGCACGGAGCACCTCCCGGCCGAAGGCCCCGCGATCCTGGTGGCGAACCACGTGTCGTTCTTCGACTCCGTGCTGCTGATGTTCAGCCTGCCGCGTCCGGTGGCGTTCATCGGCAAGGCCGAGTACACCGACAACCCGATCACCAACTGGTTGTTCTGCGGTGCCGGCATGATCCCGGTGCGCCGCGAGGATCCCGGCGACCTGCCACACGTGTTCGACGAGGTCGCCGACGTGCTGCGACGTGGGGAGGTGATCGGCGTGTTCCCGGAAGGCACCCGCTCACGCGACGGAATGCTGCACCGCGGTCACGTCGGCGCCGCCCACCTCGCGCTCACCACCGGGGCGCCGATCGTGCCGGTCGGGATCGTCGGCACCGACCGCGTGCTGCCCACCGGCGCCCGGCTCGTGCGGCCGTTCCAGCAGGCGACGATCACCTTGGGCGAGCCGATCGATGCGCGGGAACTCGGCTACACGAAGAGCACCAACCGGGCGCGGCGCGAGGTCACCGACCGGTTCATGGCCGATATCGCCCGGCTGTGCGACGAGGACTACGTCGACAGCTACGCCCCGATGCCCGACTGACCCCCGGCCGGTCCTTCCGGACCCGACCCGAACGGACTGCCGGTCGGGGCCCGACCCCCCAACGGACTGCCGGACATTTCGGACCCGACCCCAACGGACAATCGCTTCAGTTCCGGCGTCGGATGCCGATGACACCGCATGGTTCGCCGCCGATCGGGCACGCTCGACGCTGCGCGCATCGGCGATCGCGATGCGCTGGCCGATCTGTGGCGTACCTACCAGGCACCGCTGCTGCGCTACCTCCGTTCACGACGGGCCCCGTCGCCCGACGACGTCGCCTCGCAGGTGTGGATCGATGTCGCGAGATCGATCGCCCGCTTCGAGGGCGACGACGACGACTTCCGTCGCTGGTTGTTCACGATCGCGCACCGGCGCAGCGTCGACGCCATCCGCCGAGCGGTGCGCACGTCCGAACCTCGTTCGGCACGTGCCGTGCGCGCCGCAGACCACGCAGCGGGCGCCGACGTCGAGCACGAGAATCACGATGCGCTCGACCGAGCGATCGCACTGCTCGCCACGCTGCCCGACGATCAGGCCGAGGCGGTCATGCTTCGCGTGGTGAACGATCTGCCGACCGCCGACGTCGCTGCGGTGATGGAGACCTCCGAGGGCAACGTGCGGGTGCTCGTGCATCGCGGACTCACTCGACTGCGCAGAAGATTGTCTGTAACGGATGCCGAGGTCCCGGCGATGAAGAGGGTGCCATGAGCGATTACGACGACCTCGACGACCTCCAAGAGGTGTTCGGCCCGTTGCGCAGCGATGCGCGGCCGGCCGAACTGTCTCAGGAGCGTGCGGTGGTCGACCTCATGGTGAGTGCTCATCGGACCGCAGAGGGGAATCACATGTTCACATCACGTCGCGCCAGGATCGCCACGCTCGTCGCCGCCGGACTTCTCGGATTCGGAGGTATGGCCGCGGCCTCGCCCAACTTGCTCCAAGGACAAGACGAACCGGTGGTCGAGCAGGACACGCTCGTCCCCACCGGGGGAGCCGACGACGACGGGGCGGAGAACGACGGGGCCGACGACGGCGGAGTCGACGACGACGGGGCCGAGAATGGCGAGGACCAGCTCGAAGAGACGCCGCAGCCGATCGAAGAGATCGAGGTGGCACCAGCGGACATCGTGCAGTCGGATGACGCCGTGCCGGCCGAGGACTCGGAGTCGGACGACGACTCGGAGTCGGACGACGACGCGGAGTCGGTCGATGACGAGAGCACGGCGTTCAACGAGGACCACTGTGTCGAGGGCAACCACGGCAAGACGGTCAGCGCAGTCGCTCGCGGAGATTTCGACTTCACGAAGTACGCCGCGGACAACGACGACGAACGGCCCTCGGTCACCGACGCCGCCCATTCCATGTGCGGCAAGATCGATCGCGACGACGAGTCCGAGATCGACGACGAGAACGAGATCGACGACGAGGTCGAGATCGAGCAGTCCGAGATCGACGAGTCGGAGGCCGACGAGACCGAGAAGTCCGAGAAGTCGGAAGTCAAGGCGGAACGTCCCGGCCGCAGCGACAAGGGCGCCGAGCAGTCGGGCAACGGCAAGTCGAACGGCAACGGCAAGTCGAACGGCAACGGCAAGTCGAACGGCAACGGCAACGGCAAGCGCGGCGGCTGATCGACGCCCGTTCAGCCGCCCAGGATCGCGAACGTGCCCGCCGCGGTCGCCACGAGCCGGCCGTCGTCCTCGACGACCTTCGACTCGAGATGGACGACCGAACGGCCACGTTTCACCACGGTGGCCGTGGCCGTGATCCGTCCGGTGACCGCCGGGCGGATGAACCGCAACGACACCTCGATGCTGGCGCAGTAGCGACCCGGCTCGTCGACCACGCTCATCGTCGACTTGCCCATCGCGGTGTCGACCAGCGCGAACAGCACGGCGCCGTGCACGACGCCGTTCGGGTTCAGGTGATCGGGCCCGATGTCGACGTGGGCGTGTCCCACACCCGGCTCGTCACCCGACAGGTCCATGCCGAGGAACCGTCGCAACGGGAAGTCGCCGGGGGTGTCGGATGTGTCCAGGTCCGCGTCCGTCATGGCTGCGAACGCTAGGCGCCCGCACCCCGGCCGGTCGGACCCGTCGGTTCAGCCGGCGCTGGTCGTCTCGATCGAACCCTCGAGCGGTCGGCCGCGGCTGTCGGTGATCGCCGTGAGGCCCTCGATGCCGGAGAGTTCGTCGACGAGGCGAGCCGATCCCTTCCAGCCGCGCGTCGCGTCGACGACGAGCGTCGATCCGTCGAGTCGCACGTGCTTGAGTTGGCGCGACTGCGCGAGCCGGTCGTCGCTGGTGATCGCCCACAGCACCTTGCCCATCAGCATCAGCCGCGACGGATCGATGCGGCGCGGTGAGCGCAGCTCGTTCCAGAACGAGTGACCCCACCGCCGGATCGTGCGCCGGTGCGACCACGCAAACGCGATCAGCGCCGTTCTGGTGAAGGGATTGGCGAACCGGCGCAGCGCAGCGAACATGTCGTCACCCTCTCCGGGATCCGGTAGCGCCAAACGGCTCGCGGGTCGTCGCTGGCCGGATCACCGGGATCGGGAGGTTGCGCTGGGGCCGATTCCGGGTACCGATCCGCAATGCCCAGCGAACAGAACCGAGACTCCCGTGGGCGCGACGCCGAGAAGCCGACCGGTATCCCGGCCAGCGGCTGGAAGGACGTCGCCGCCCGCGTCAAGAACCAGGTGCAGGAAGATCACATGGTGCTCGCCGCCTCCGGCGTGGCGTTCTGGGGGTTCCTGTCGTTGATCCCGGCGTTGGCGGCGTTCGTCTCGATCCTCGGACTGGTCACGTCGCCGGAAGATGCTGCTCAGCGCGCCGAGGACCTGTTCGGCGCCCTCCCGTCGGCGGCGCAGGACCTGCTCACCGACCAGTTGGAGACGATCGCCGGGAGCACCGGCTCGAGCCTCACGACCGGACTGGTGATCTCGGTGGTGCTCGCGCTGTGGTCGGCGTCCGCTGCGGTCGGGCACCTCATCGACGCGATCAATGTCGCCTACGACGAGCACGACGACCGGAACTTCTTCGTCAAGAAGGGCTTGGCGCTCGGCTTCACGCTCGCTGGGATCCTCTTCATCGCCTTCGCCGTCGCGGGCCTGGCCGCGCTGCCGTCGATCCTGGACGCGATGGGACTTCCCGACGGGGTGAGCACGGTGCTCCAGATCGCCTACTGGCCCGTGCTGATGGCCGGGTTCCTGGTCGGCTTGGCCGTGCTCTACCGGGTCGGCCCCGACCGTTCGAGTCCGCAGTGGAAATGGGTGTCGTGGGGTGCTGTCGCCGCCGTCGTGCTGTGGATCGTCGCCTCCGTCGTGTTCCGGATCTACACCGCCAACTTCTCCTCGTACAACGAGACCTACGGATCGCTCGCTGCGGTGATCGTGCTGATGCTCTGGTTGTTGATCACCGCGCTGGCCGTACTGATCGGTGCGGAGATCAACTCCGAGATGGAGCACCAGACCGCGGTCGACAGCACCGTCGACGCCGACCGACCGATCGGCGAACGCGACGCCACCGTGGCCGACACGGTTGGGGCGACGGCCGACGGCTGACCACTACGGTGTGACCCGTGGCAGGTGCGGTCTATCTGACGGCGATGGGACCTGCGAGTGGGAAGTCCATCGTCGCCCTCGGTTTGGTCGAGCTGTTGTCGCGGCGGGTGTCGCGCGTGGGTTTCTTCCGTCCGATCGTGCAAGCCCTCCCCGACAACGACCTCGAACTGATCCGGTCGCACTACGACCTGCCCGACGAACGGATCGGCTACGCGTTCACCGCGTCGGAGCGTTCCAACGCCGGCCGCGCAACCCGGTCGGACATGGAACGCATCGTCGAGCGGTTCAAGCAGATCGAGTCGGCCAGCGACTTCGTGGTCGTCGAGGGGACCGACTTCACGGGGGCTTCGTCACCGATCGAACTCGACGTCAACGCCCGCATCTCCGAGCATCTCGGTGCGCCGATCGTGGCCGTCGTCGACGGTCACCACTGCACGGCAGCGCAGATCGCGGAACGCATCGCCGTCGGACGCGACTCCTTCGGCGACGAAGCGATCACGGCGATCATCGTCAACCGCGTCGATCCCCGGGTACTCGAACCGCTCGGCGACGCGCTCGCCCGGTTGGACCTCGACGACCCGGTCTGGCCGATCGCCGAGGAGCCGACGCTCCGCCAGCCCTCGCTCGAACAACTCCGTTCGGCGCTCGGCGCCGAACTGGTCGCCGGGGATCCCGACGACCTCAGCCGTCCGGTCGGCCACGTGAAGGTCGCCGCCATGTCGGTGCCGAACGTGCTCGACCACGTCGTCGACGACACGGTGTTCATCGCGCCGGGCGACCGACCCGACGTGATCGTCGCCGCGGCGATGACACGGTCCTCGTCGGCCTATCCCAGCGTCTCGGGGGTGCTGCTCAGCGGCGGACTCCAACCGGATCCGCGAGTCGTGGCCCTGATCGGGGGCGTGACCGGTGGGCGGTCGATCCCGCTGATGTCGGTGGACACCGACACCTTCGACACCGCGATCGCGGCGAACGCGGTCGACGGCGCGATCACCGCCGGTGACCGACGCAAGATCGACATCGCCCTCGCCCACTTCGAGGCGCACGTCGATCTCCGCCGCCTCGAGCAACGCATCGAGATCGGCCGATCCGACGTGATGACGCCGGTGATGTTCCAGTACGAACTCATCGAACGAGCGAAGGCCGCCCGCGCCCACATCGTCCTGCCGGAGGGCAGCGACGACCGCATCCTGCGAGCCGCGGACCGGATCCGCCGGCGCCAGGTCTGCGACCTCACGCTGCTCGGCAACGTCGATGCCGTGCACGAGCGGATCGCCGAACTCGGTCTCCCGCTCGACGACGTGCCGGTGATCGACCCGCTCGACCACGAGTGGCTCGAGCGGTTCGCACACCGGTACCACCAGCTGCGTGCTCACAAGGGCCTCACCGAGCGGCGTGCCCACGACATCATGACCGACGTCAGCTTCTTCGGCACGATGATGGTGTACGAGGGCCTCGCCGACGGAATGGTGTCCGGCGCCGCCCACACCACGACGCACACGATCCGTCCCGCACTCGAGTTCATCAAGACGAAGCCGGGCACCTCGATCGTGTCCAGCGTGTTCCTGATGCTGCTCGCCGACCGTGTCCTCGTGTACGGCGACTGTGCGGTCAACCCCGACCCCGATGCCGAGCAACTGGCCGACATCGCCATCTCGTCGGCGGAGACGGCAGCGATGTTCGGCGTCGACCCACGCATTGCGATGTTGAGCTACTCGACGGGCGCCTCGGGTTCGGGTGCCGACGTCGAGAAGGTGCGATCCGCCACCGAGCGGGTGCGCGAACTCCGACCCGACCTGAAGGTCGAGGGCCCGATCCAGTACGACGCCGCCGTCGACGTCGACGTCGCGCGCAACAAGCTGCCTAGCAGCGACGTCGCCGGCCACGCCACCGTGTTCATCTTCCCCGACCTCAACACGGGCAACAATACCTACAAGGCCGTCCAGCGCTCGGCGGACGCCGTCGCCGTCGGGCCGGTGCTGCAGGGTCTCAACAAGCCGGTCAACGACCTCTCTCGGGGAGCGACGATCACCGACATCGTCAACACGATCGCGATCACCGCGATCCAAGTGGGCGCCGGACGGTCCTGAGGGAGCGACGATGCGGGTCCTCGTGCTCAACTCCGGCAGCTCGTCGATCAAGTACCAGCTGGTCGACTCCGACACCGGCGATCGCCTGGCGGGCGGCGTCGTCGAGGAGGTCGCCGACCATGCGTCGGCGTTGCGCGAGGTGGTCGCCGAGATCGAGCGGCTCGACGAGCCGATCGAAGCGGTCGGCCACCGCGTCGTGCACGGCGGCGACGTCTTCTCCGCACCCGCCCTCGTCGACGACGAGCTGGTCGAGGTGGTCCGCGAACTCGTGCCGCTCGCTCCGTTGCACAACCCGGCGAACCTTGCCGGCATCGAGGCCGCCCGCGCGACGTGGCCCACGGTTCCCCAGGTGGCAGTGTTCGACACCGCCTTCCACCGCACGCTGCCGCCGGCGGCGTACCGCTACGCCGTGCCGGCGTCGTGGTACGAGCAGCACGGGGTGCGTCGCTACGGATTCCACGGGACGTCGCACGACGACGTGTCGGCGCGTGCTGCCGACGTGCTCGGGCACCCGCGAGACGAACTCGACCTGATCGTCGCCCACCTCGGCAACGGCGCGTCGATGACGGCGGTGCATCACGGTCGCAGCGTCGAGACGTCGATGGGTCTGTCGCCGCTCGAAGGCCTCGTGATGGGCACGCGTTCGGGCGACATCGACCCGGCGATCATCGGCTACGTCGCTGACGCGACCGGGCTCAGCGAGGCCGACGTGCTCGGCGACCTCAACCGTTCGAGCGGGTTGCTGGGGCTGTGCGGCGCCTCGGACATGCGCGAGATCACCGACCGGATCGAGGCGGGCGACGAGACGGCCGAACTCGCCCTCGACGTGTACTGCCACCGGATCCGCAAGTACGTCGGCGCCTACATCGCCGTGCTCGGAGGTTGCGACGCGCTGGTCTTCACCGCCGGCGTCGGCGAGCACAGTGTCCTCGTCCGCGCGCGCGTCTGTGCGGGCCTCGAGGTGTTCGGCATCGCCCTCGACGACGAACGCAACGAGCGGTCCGTGACGGTGATCTCGCGGGACGGTGCGTCGACGGCGGTGCTGGTGGTCCCCACCGACGAGGAGCGAGCCATCGCCGAACAGACAGCACGCGTCGTCGCCCGCAGCTGAGTCCGATGGCCGCCCGGCAGCCCGAGCGCCGCCGCCGGCACGTGCCTGCTCTTGCGACGAAGGGCTCTGGCCGGTGAGCGGCGCCGGGCGGACGATGACGAGATGGACGATGGACGTGTCGTGCTCGATGGTGTGACGAAGACCTTCCAGCGTGGTCCGTCGGAGGTGCACGCCCTGCGCGACGTGTCGATGCGGATCGATCCCGGTGAGTTCGTCGTGCTGCTCGGGCCGAGCGGCTCCGGCAAGACCACGCTGCTGAACGTCGTCGGCACGATCGAATCGCCGTCGGCGGGAACGGTGACCGTGTCGGGTATCGACCTGACCGACCTGCACGGCGGTGACCTCACCGAGTACCGCCGCAACCAGGTCGGCTTCGTGTTCCAATTCTTCAATCTGGTGCCGACGCTGACGGCCTCCGAGAACGTCGAGGTGATCGCCGAACTCGTCGGGGGCGACGCGTGCCGGCGCGCCATCGATGCCCTCGAACGCGTCGGTCTCGGTGACCGCGTCGACCACTTCCCGAGCCAGTTGTCGGGCGGCGAGCAACAGCGCGTCGCCGTCGCCCGCGCCCTCGTGAAGGAACCCCCGGTCCTGTTGACCGACGAGCCCACCGGATCGCTGGACCTCGACGGCGGCAGGATGGTCCTCGACCTGCTGCGGCGCGCCGCCGACGACGGCCACACCGTCGTGCTGGTCACCCACAACTCGGCGATTGCGCGCATCGCCGATCGTGTCATCGAGCTCGGCGACGGCGAGGTCCGCGACGATCGCCGTGTCGAGACTCCCACCCCGGTGGCGGAGGTCTCCTGGTGAGCGTGCTGCTGCGAACGATCCCCCGCGACGTTCGCCGTCACCGCTGGCAGTCGCTGGCGATCGGCGCGACGGTGATGATCGGTGTCGCACTCTTCGCGGCGTCCAACGATGCGTTCCTGAACCTCGAAGCGAGCTACGCCCGCACCTACGAGCGGTTGGCGTTCGCCGATCTGACGGTCACCGGCGGCGACGTCGCCGCATTCGCGGAGCAGGCCCGCACGGTCGACGGGGTCACCGACGTAACCCAGCGCCGGCGCGCCGACGTGCCGATCCGGATCGGAGGCGACCACAGTCTGCTCGGCCGGATCGTCGAGATCCCCGACAGCGGGCCGCCGGCGGTCGACCGGATCGACGTCTTCGACGGCTCACGGCCCGAGGGCTCCTCGGCAGCCGTGGTGGTCGAGCGTCACCTGGCCGACCACTTCGGCCTCCAACCCGGAGACGGCATCGAGCTCTACGCCGGTGGACGGTGGATGCCGTTCGACGTCGCTGGCGTGGCGGCGTCACCCGAGTACATCTGGCCGGCGCGGAGTCGTCAGGAGGTCCTGACGTCGCCGGACAACTTCGGCGTCGTCTTCGCAACCAGCTCCGTCGTCGACGAGGTCGTCGGCGACGGTGAACGCCAAGCGCTCGTGCTCTACGGCCCGACCGCCGAGCCGGCGACGCTCGACTCCCGTCTCACCGCGCTGGCCGAGGATGCCGGAGCCGCGTCGGTCGTGCCGCAGGCGCAGCAGCCGTCCAACGCCGCCCTCCAGGAGGACGTCGCCGGGTTCGGTGAGATCTCGTTCCTCTTCCCGGTGCTGTTCCTCGGCGCTGCTGCGATGGCGACGTTCATCCTGCAGGGGCGCCTGATCAGGTCGCAGCGGCCGCAGATCGCGACGCTGAGGGCCAACGGTGTCGGCGCGCGGAGCGTCGTGGTGCACCATCTGGCCGAGGGCGCCGCCATCACCGGCGTCGCCGGGGTGGTCGGGGTGGTTGTCGGCGTCGTCCTCGGACGGGTCGTGACGGGCGTCTACACCGACGCGATCTCGGTGCCCGACACCGTGACGCGCTTCCACTGGGACACGGTGGTCATCGCGCTCGTGCTCGCCGTGGCCACCGGGCTGGTGGCGACCGCTGCTCCCACGATTGCCGCGGCGAGGACCAGCCCCGGCGCCGCGCTGCGCGGGGAGGTGCCGTCGGGACACGGGGGACGCAGCCTCGTGGAACGACTGGTGCCGCCGCTGGGCAAGCTCCCCGCGCGGTGGCGGATGACCTTGCGCGGCATCGGACGGAATCCGCGGCGCTCGGCGACGACGGCGATCGGGGTCGTGCTCGCGCTCACGCTCATCCTCGCGTCGTGGGGCATGGTCGACACGGTCAACATCCTGTTGGAGCGCCAGTTCGGGCAGATCCAGCTGCAGGATGCACAGCTCGCACTGTCGGGGCCGGCAGCGTCATCGGTCGACGACATCGAACAGGTCCCGGGCGTCGACCGGGCCGAGCCCGCGTCGAACCTTCCGGCCACCGTGCGCACCGGCTCGGCGAGCTACGCAACCGAGTTGATCGCACTCGAGTCCGACACGCAGATGCACCGGTTCGGCTCGGTCGGGCTCCCCGAGTCCGGCCTCGTCGCCGGCCGCTCGCTCGCCTCGCTGCTCGACGTCTCGGCCGGTGACGTCGTCGAGATCGACCTCGGCGGCGACGCGGGGCGCTTCAGCGCACCGATCGTGGGATTCGTCGACGAGCCACTCGGCACGCTCGTCTACACCAGCTTGTCGGCGATCGAGTCGAGTGTCGGGACGTCGGTGACCGATTCCGTGCTGGTCACCTTCGACGAAGGAGTCGACCGCTCGACGATGCGCCAGCGTCTCACCTCGTTGGACTCGGTGGTCGCCTACGTCGATGCCCGCAGCTTGTACGAGACCGCTCGCGGGTTGCTGTCGTTGTTCTACGTGTTCGTCGGGGTGATGCTGAGCTTCGGTGGGCTGATGGCGTTCGCCTTGCTGTTCAACACCGCTTCGGTCAACGCCGCCGAGCGCGCGCCCGAACTCGTTGCGCTGCGACTCAACGGCACCGGTTCGAACCAGCTCGGCCGTCTGCTCGCCGGCGAGACGATGCTGCTCACCGTGTTGTCGATCGTGCCCGGCCTCGTGATCGGCTACTGGGTGTCGGCGAGGTTCATGGACTCCTTCAGCAGCGATCTGTTCGACTTCGGACTGGAGATCCGGTGGAGCACCGTGGTGCTCTCGGCGGTGGCGATCCTGGTGGTCGCCGGTATCGCCCAGTGGGTGACGGCGCGCTCCGTCGGGCATCTCGACCTCGCCAGCGTCGTGCGGGAACGGTCGACCTGACGCCGAGTGGGGGGCTACGTCGGGTCCTGCGGGGTTCGCAGCGTGTAGTGGATCGACTGGGCCACGATCCGACCGTCGCGGATGACGTAGGAGTCGGCGCCGTCGTCCACCCGGTTGCCGTTCGACGCGGTCGCGCTCCAGGCGAGGAACCCGAAGTCGCGTTCGACGAGCACCTCGTCGTAGACGAACTCCATGTCGGGCAGCTCGTCGGCGAGACGGTCCGCCAGTTGCTTCGTCCCGCGGTGGCCGTGGAAGGCGCCCCAGCGCGTGAGGACGATCACGTCCGGCGCGAAGTTCTCCGCGAGGTCGTCGTCGACGGCGCCGTTCTTCGACATCTCGAGGTGCCGCCACAGCACCTCGGAGGCGCTGCGTCCGGAGGTCGGTTCTTCGCTCATGCAGCCGGGCATGCCCCGAACGTCGCCGGATCATTCGGCACGCCGGCACCGACGTGTCCGCCGCCGGCTGAGCGATCGGTGCGCCCTGAGTTCCGGATTCCGGGACGGAGCGCGCACTGACCGTTGGACGAGCTGGGAGAGCCGATCAGTTCGTCGGACGGGCCGCGCACCGTGAAGTCTGGACGCCATGGCCGTCACCGACAGCGTCAGACTCGCCCGCCGACTCGGCTGGCTCGACCCGGTGCAGATGGCGGCGAGCACGGCCGCGTTGACGCGGTGGGGGCCGAGTCTCGCAGCGCTGTACGCAGCCGCCGCCACACGGCATCGTCGGAGAGCTGCGGTCGTCGACCATCGCGGCACGGTCACGTTTGGCGAACTGGATGCGAACTCGTCAGCGTCCGCACAGGGATTCCGGGCACTCGGCCTCAGCGGTGGCGACCACCTCGGTGTGCTGTGCGCCAACCACCGCGACTTCGTCGAGGTGTCGATCGCTGCGGCGAAGGCGGCTCTCACCTGCGTGTACCTCAACACCGGCTTCGCCGCCCCGCAACTCGGCGAGGTGCTGCGGCGTGAAGGCGTGGGTGCCGTCGTGGTCGACAGCGACCTGCTGGCGATCGTCGAGGCATCGGGCTTCGACGGTCATGTCGTGGTCGTCGACGGCGACGCGGGAACACACCGCTCGATCGACGACCTCCGCTCACTCGACTCGTCGTCGGTGCTCCTGCCGAGCCGGCCGATCGCGCCGGTGATGCTGACCTCCGGGACGACCGGCACTCCCAAGGGCGCCCGTCGTTCGGGCCGGCCGGTCGGACTGTCCTCGGCGCTCGGGGTGCTGGAACGCATCCCGTATCAGGCCGGCGACGTGGCCGTGATCCCAACTCCACTGTTCCATGCCTGGGGCCTCGCCCAGCTCACGATCGCCGCGGCCACCGCATCGACCGCCGTGCTCGTGCGTCGATTCAGCGCCGACGAGACCTTGGACGCGATCGAAGCGGAGCGGGCCGCCGTGCTCGCCGCCGTCCCGGTGATGCTCCAGCGCATCCTGGCGTCCGACACACACGAGCGTGACCTCTCGTCGCTCCGCATCGTCGCCTGCAGCGGCTCAGCGTTGCCCGCCGCGGTGGCGACCGCATGGATGGACCGCTTCGGCGACAACCTCTACAACCTCTACGGCTCGACCGAGGTCGGCCAGGCGACGCTCGCGACGCCGGCCGATCTGCGCGCCGCACCGGGAACCGCCGGCCGGGTCATCGCCGGGACCGTCGTCGAGATCGTCGACGACCGCGGGCAAGCGCTCCCGGTGGGCGATACCGGTCTGATCGTGGTCAGCAGCGACGGCCAGTTCACCGAGTACACCGGTGGTGGCACCAAGGACCGAATCCGCGGGCTGATGTCGTCAGGCGACGTCGGGTACTTCGACGCCGAGGGACGGCTGTTCGTGACCGGGCGCGCCGACGACATGATCGTGAGTGGCGGCGAGAACGTGTTCCCCCTCGAGGTCGAAGAGATCCTGCTGTCGCACGAGGACATCGTCGACGCCGTGGTGGTCGGCGTGTCCGACGACGAGTTCGGCCAGCGCCTGGCGGCCTTTCTCGTTCGCCGGTCCGGTGGGTCGGTCGACGCCGACGGCATCCGTCTCTTCGTCTCCGGCCGGCTCGCTCGTCACAAGGTGCCCCGCGACGTCACGTTCGTCGCCGAACTTCCTCGCAACATCACAGGCAAACTCCTGCGGCGTTGACAACGGCCCGCGACCAGCGGCCCGGAGCGACGACTGCGACGCTGCCGTGGAGTCGATGTCGTGGCCCCGCGCCGGTGCCGGTCGCGTTTGTCGATGACCGAGTACGGGTACCGACGACGAATGGTGTCGGGTCGATCGCAGCAGGTCGCCGGTTCGCCGGTGCCGACATGATGGGGAGACACGTCGGTGGACGAGACCGCTGTGCCCGGTGACCCGGAGGACTCGGGCCCAGCGGTTCCAGGACTGTCGATCGAGGTGTCGTCCGAAGACGGCGAACGCGTGATCTCGGTGTCCGGCGAGCTCGATCGCTCGACGATGCTCGAACTAATCGAAGCCTGCACCAGCCGCCTCGACGAATCGTTCGTCATCGACATCGGCGGACTGACCTTCATGGACGGCGGGGGGTACTCCAGTCTCGTCGTGATCCGCGAGACCGCCAATGCACGCGAGCGAACCGTGACCGTGCGCAACGCGTGCGGACAACCAGCTCGCCTGATCGAGTTGTTCGCCGACCTCGAGGGTGCGCAAGCCATCGCCGAACGAACCGATCGGCAACCCGAGGGGAACGAGTCCGACGCCTCGGCCGACGAGGAGATCGAGCGTCGATACTCCGATCTGCTCGCAGAGTTCGCACAGACGATGACCGACTACTCGATCCCGTCGATCCTCGATCATCTGGTTGAACGAATCGTCGAGGTGTTGCCGATCGATGCGGCGGGGGTCACGCTGATCACCTCCGAACGCGAGACGCCGTATGTCACCGCTTCGGACGATTCGGCACTCATCTGCGAACCGCTCCGAAGCGAATTCCCCGATGGGCCGCGCGTGGCAGCCCAGGCCTCCTCGATCTCGGTGCCCGATCTCCGAACGGACGAGCATTTCGCCGGGGTGGCACACCGAGCGATCGCTGAAGGAATCGGCGCCATCTTCTCCTTCCCGCTGCGCCACGAGGATCGCCGGCTCGGCACGCTGGATCTCTACCGCGAACGCCCTGGTGCGCTCGGTGCACGCCAACTCGCCGTGGCCCAGACATTCGCGAACGTCGCCGCCGCCTACATCGTCAACGCAGAGGCCCGGGCCGAGCTGGTTGCGAGCACCCAGCACGCCAACCATCTGGCGCTGCATGATCCGCTGACCGGCCTGCCCAACAGGGCACTGCTGTTCGAGCGGCTCGTCAATGCGATGGATCGGTGCCGCAGATCCGGCGCTGTCGTCGGGGTCATGTACATCGACCTCGACAACTTCAAGGCGGTCAACGACACATTCGGCCACCGCATCGGGGACGAGGTGCTCACGCTCGTGGCGCAGCGGTTGACCGCACTGCTGCGTCCCGGCGACACGGTCGCTCGGCTCGGCGGCGACGAGTTCGCCGTGCTGTGTGACGACATCGCCGAGGTCTCGCACCTCGAGCCCATCGCCGATCGTGTGATCGACGCATTCGAGCCGCCGTTCGACGTCACGTCGGGTCCGGTCGAGGTGCGTGCGAGTGTTGGCATTGCCATCGGGAACTGGACCGCGATGTCGCCGGAGCGACTGCTCGAGAACGCAGACACCGCCATGTACCACGCCAAGCGGCGCAGTGGTGGCCATGCCGTCTTCGATCGCATCGGCGCTCCATCGCACGACCACCCTCCGGGGTGATGCCCCGGAGGGTCGCTCGAACTTCATCCCTCGATCAGTGCGCGAGTGGTTCCGGCTGGCGGCACAGCTCGCGCACCGATCGCCGAGGTCCAGCGACAGGTCCTTCAGTCCGCCGGCCGGTCGGGCGTGAGCACGCCGGCGGGGAACATCCAGTTGGCCCACGGGTGGTCGGCGGCCGGGTCGGGATGGCAGTAGAGCACGAAGCGCTGATCACCTTCGGCGAACACGAAGCGGAGCAGGCTCGACGAACGGGGCTCGAGCTGGACGAAGCCCCCGTAGTCGACCCAGTCGGGGTCGTCGACGCCCAACTCACCGCCGCGCTCGAGGAGCTGGGCATCAGTCTCGTCGGCGTCCTGGCGGACGCTCACGAGGGCGAACCACGTGTCGATGTCCTCCCGGTTCTCGAGTTGCACGACGAGTGTCTCGCCGAGCGGCCATGTCGACGGACCCGAGTACGTGCACCGATCCTCCGACTCGAACGAGAACGTCGCGTCAGCGTCGGCTCGCGTCCACGCCTCGTCGACGTCCGCGTGCACGATCGCCGAGATGGCGTCGGCCGCGTATCGGCCGGCCGCCTTGTCGGGGTCGAGCGGTGCGGCGTGGCCCCAATCGGTCTCGATCAGGTGTGCGGTGATTCCGGCTGACCGCGCTTGGCGCAACAGTTGGTCGGAGATGTGGAACGGGATCGTGGTGTCGTTGGCGCCGTGGAGCAACCAGATCTCGAGGTCGGTGTTCGTCGGCTCGATCGCAAACACGTCGTACGGGGCGTAGAGGTCGCCACGTGCCGGGCCGTAGTCGGGGCCGCTCGTCGGAGATCGAGTGCCGTACTGGTACCAGCCCTCGTAGTCGCCGGCGAGACCGATGAACCGTGACGGCGTGTGGTCGATGTCGGCGTCGCAGTCGATGCCCGGCCACGGTGGGTCGTCGACGAGGGCCACCCTGGCGCCGATCATGCCGCCGCCGGAGTGGCCCACGACGGTGAGGTCGTTCGGGTCACCGCCGAACTCCGACGTGGTGCGCCGGATCTCGCGCAGGGCGCAGATCACCGCTTCGGACTGGCGTCTGAACGGCTCGTCACCTTCCTCGTCGGGGAAACCCGCGACCTGGTCGATCACGGGCCACGATGGCACGTACACCAGCGCCCCACGGGCGGCCACGGCTGCTGCGAGCGGATTCATCCTCGTACGGTCGCCCTCGGTGCCGTGGAGCATCACGACGACCGGGGCGGCCTCCGTACGCTCTGGCGGCAGGTGGACATCGGTCTCGTTGCCGGCGAGGTCGATCGTCTGCGGTGACGCCGGATCGGTCGTCGACCTTTGCTCCGAGGAGGCGGCGCCGTCGGGCGATCCGCAGCCAGCCAGCCCGATCATCACCGCTGCCAGCATCGGAGCGAGACGCTTCACCACCACAATTCGACCATCGGACGGCACGATCGGTTTCGCCAGTGTCCTTGGTCATTCGTTCGCAGGGGAGCTCTCCCTCGGTCGAAGCGCTCACACCTGCTCGCGCACCGGGAGGTCGGCGTCGCGCCGACTCGATGCGAGCGAGAGATTGGTCGTCTGCCCGACTGAGACACCGGCATCCTCGAGCGCGTCGACCAGTGCGCTCAGCAGGAGTCCGCGGTACCACGGCTCCTCTGTCCGGTCGTCGATCCAGGCGTATGCGGTGAAGAACATCGCTTCGCTGCCGACGTAGTCGAACGCCACGAACGCCTGCTTGGCCGGGCTGTTCCAGTCCAGCGAAGCGACGACGTCGTCCATCACGGTCTGCGCCGTCGCCCGGTCGGAGGCGCGGTCGAGGGGCACCTGAGCCGAGACGCGCCAGCCGCCCATCCGGCTGTGGTTGAGCACCTGGTTCTCCTGGAAGACGGAGTTCGGTACCCACGCCTTGGAACCGTCCGGGAGTTCGAGTTCGGTCCGCAGCAGGGATCGGTAGACGACCTTGCCGTGGAGATCACCGACCGTGACCGCCTCGCCGTCCTGGTAGATGTCATCGATGCGGATCATGGCGCCCGCTACGAAGTTCTGACCAACCGGTGTGAAGACGACAGCACCGGTGACGCCGACGGTCGCCATGATCGCCGCCATCCCCGACACGTCGATCCCGATCGCCGAGAGGCCGACGACCACGACGACCACGGCGACGATCTTGGGCACGAAGAACAGGAGCTGCTCACGGAACCGGTTGTCGTCGACGCGGCCGATCAGCACTCGGGCGACACGCATGGCGGCGATCGCGGCGACCACGACGATGAGCATCTGCCCCGCAGCCTGCGCCGCCGGGACGGCGACGTTTCCGATGTCGACGGCACTCAGCACTGTCATGTGGTGACCTTTCCGTTTGCCCCCGCATGGCCACCGTAACGTAAATGTAATATTTCGCCCCGTCAAGCACGGAGCGTCGCGAGTCGGCGCCACCTGCCCGGGGACGGGGACAACCCCACCCCCCGATTCGGGTCAGCCTTCCAGTGGATAGGCGACGAATGCGAACGCTCGGCCGTCGGGCGACCAGCTGTTGACGTTGATCGTGCCCTGGCCGCCGAACAGTTCGACGATCGTCGACGCCGAACCCCAGTCGTCGCCCGTGACGAGCGCGAGTTCCACCTGTTCGTTCTCCGGATGTCCCGCAGTGCCAGGTGGATACGAGAGGTAGCACGCCAGGTTGCCGACCGGGGCGAGGTGTGGGAACCAGTTGACGCGCTCGTCGAAGGTGAGTTGTTCGAGCGCGGTGCCGTTGCGTCGGATGCGTGCGATCTGCGCGTGTCCCACGGTGTCGCTGAACCCCTCCGTGTTGAGGTAGATCCATTCGCCGTCGGGACTGAATTCGGGTCCGTCGGCCGGGCGGTCGCCGAAGGTGACCTGATGCACCGGTCCGCCATCGGATGGGACCGTGAAGATGTTGGCAGGGCCCCACGGGCCGTGTTCTCCCGGCTCGACACCCACGAAGGCGAGTTCGCTGTTGTCCGGGCTGACCCCGTGCAGGAAGTGATACATCGGGCGGTTCGGATCGTCGCTGGTGACCTGGCGATGCTCGCCCGTCGACAGTGAGACCCCGTGGATGTGACCGTCGTAGCCTGACACGTACATCGTGTCCATGTCAGAAGCGGGGACATGGTCGTTGTTGAGGTCGGGAAGGCCCGGGACGATCAGTTGGGTGAGGTCTCCGCTGTCGCGGTCGAGCCGCCAGAGCACTCCGTTCCCATTGAGGATCAGCGCTCCCGGGGAGACCCAGTTGGGTGCCTCGAGGAGCACGTCGTGCGTGCGGTACAGCTCGGTGACTGCGCCGGTGTCAGTGTTCACCGTGTTGACGACACATGCCTGTCCGTCGAGCAGGGAACGGTGAACGATCGTGCGGTCGATGTCCCGCGCTCGGTCATCGTCGTCGTCGACGAGGCTGCTGACCTCGGTATCGACCTGGCCGTCGTCCGTTCGTCGGAGGGACACGGCGGAGACCGTAGCGGTTGGGACACTGCTGGTATCCGACACGTGCGCCACGAGCTCCCGATCGACCTGAACGGTGGTTGGGGGATCGGCGCGGTGATCAGGTGTGGGGGTGGGACGGGAGGAGGAACGGGTACGCACGGCGACGCACACGGCGCTGCCAGACGCGATCGACGCGGCGGACCGCCTGGAGTGCGCCCCAGGTCACCATGTCCAGCCGTCGGTCGCGAAGAATTTCCGCGTCGTCGAGCGTCGGCACGACCCGTCCGCCGGCAGCCTCGACGACGACCGGAACGAGGTGATCGAGCCGTTCGCGGACGAGGTTCGCAGCCAGGTCGAGCACGACGACCCGCGGGTCGTGGTACCGGTCGATGATGCTGGGCACCACGAACCTGCGGACCGCAGGCCGAAGGAGCCACGGCAGCGAGGCCAGGAACACGTCGGTATCGAGTTCGTTGGCACCCTCGGCGTCACGCAGCAGCGGCGTGGTCACGTCGAGGTACACGGCACGATCGTCGACGAGCGCCCAGTTCGAGAGCTGGGCGTCGAGCCCGAACCTTTCGTCGACGGACCCGAGCACCACGTCGACGATGCGTTCGAGCAGTTCTCCTCCGAGCTCGGGGTCTCGTCGCGCCACCGCGACGCCGAGCACATCTGGCGGGAGGATGGGTTGCACACAGTACAGCACGGTCCGTCCGGCGTCGCCGGTGACGCGACGGACGGTGGTGTGGACGACGGCGATCCCGCGCTCGGTCAGCGCGTCGAGGTACCGCTCGATCGTCGCTGCATACCGTTCGGCTGCCTCGGAGTCCGTGAACGGTGGGAGCCGCTTGCACGCCCACGATCGGTCGGCACCGCCGGCCAACACGAGCGAGATCTCCCCCTCTCCGAGCAGGGTCAGTCGGGAGGCGTCCCCAGCGGTGAGTGCGGTGAGCACCTCGCGCTCCAACACCTCGAGCTCGGTGTCGGTGATCGGGCCCCCGTTCATGTCCCAACGTTGCGCGCACGTTGACGCGTCATCCCAACGCCGTTCTCACGATGCCGATGATGTCGTCGGCCTCGTCGTCGGAGATGGTCAGCGGTGGCAGGAGCTGGAGGACCGACGTGTCGTTGTTCGCGAACACGGCGAATACCCCGGCCTCGATCACCGCCCGGGCCGCAAGCATTGCGTCGCCCTCGTTCTGGAGCTTCAGTCCCATGAACAGGCCCCGCCGGCGCAGTTCGCCGTCGACCCCGGCGAGCCCGCGCTCGAAGCGCTCGCCGAGCTCGACGACCCGTCCCAGGAAGTCCGGCGCTTCGATGACGTCGAGCACCGCCAACGCTGCGACACAACCGAGTTCGGCGCCGCCGAACGTGGAGATGTGTACGAACGGGTGGTCGGCGAAGAATGCGTGGAGTTCGGCGGTCATGAGCGTGGCCGTGATCGGATAGACGCCCCCGCTCAGCCCCTTCCCGGTCACGACGATGTCGGGCTCGAGTCCCTCCTGCTGGAAGTACCACGTCGTGCCGGTTCGGCCGAGGCCGGTCTGGACTTCGTCGAGGACGAAGCAGGCGCCCCGCTCCCGACACAGCCGTTGCACCCCGGTGAGGTAGCCAGGGCTCGGCATCGGCATGCCGAGTGTCGCCGGGATCGACTCGAGGATCACGGCAGCGGTCGTGTCCCCGACGACGTCGGCGAGGGCGTCGAGGTCGTCGAAGGGCACTTGGACGAAGCCGGGGAGATTGGGGCCGAACGGATCCCGGTACTCGGGGTCGCCCGCCGCCATCGCCAGCCCGGTGTGACCGTGGTAGCCGCCAATGGCGGAGACGATCCCGGTGCGGCCGGTGTGCGCGCGGGCGACCTTGAGAGCGAGATCGATCGCCTCGCCGCCGGCGACGCCGAACACGACACCCGGGAGCAGGCCGTCAGTCGTTGCCACGAGGCGCTCGGCGAGCTTCGCTCGCCAACCCGACACGAGGTGGTGGTTCCCGATGTCGAGGGCGTCGAGGGCGTCGCGTACCGCTTCGATGACCACCGGATGTCGATGCCCGAGGTTGAACACTCCGCCGTTGCAGTGGCAGTTGTAGAGCCAGTGGCCGTCGAACGCGTTCCGGAACCGGGCGCCACTGCGCTCGCCCATCACGAGGTCGACACCCAACGCGTCGAACGCCGCGACCTTGCCCGGGTTGACATGCGCGGCGAAGGCCGCTGCGGTCTCGCGGGATGTCGCATACGGCTGATCGCCAGGCTTCGCAGGGTTCATGATGCTCGTTCCGTGAGGTCGTGAGCGGGCGACGACGGCAGACCCGCCCGATCGTTCCGTACCCGCCAGTACCGACGAACCCACGGTGGTCGGGTGTCGGGCACGTCGTCGAGCGCACTCGACCACACTGCATCGGTCCACCCACTCAGCAGTTCGTCCGCCTCGGCGAACGCGTCGTGCGGCCGGGGAGGGTCGAGCAGCCAGCGCGCTTCGACCTCGTCGCGAGCGGGCGTGATCAGCGCGAGCAGTCGTTCCGCATCTGTGAGTGCACGCCGGTGGAGCAGTTCGTGGCGCCACCACAGGCAACGGGCGTCGAACCGGTCGCTGGGCTCGGGTCCGAGGTCGAGTGGGTCGTCGACTGCGACGGGCTTGAAGAGCCCGGTGCAGGGAGCTGAGGTCGCCGTGCACCAGTGGTGTGCTCCCTCGGGCGTCAGTTCGGCGACCCATGAGGCCGTCGTCTGGGAGGCGGCAGCGACGCCGCCGGCGTGCATGCACGGCGCGGCCATCGCGCCGTTGATCGGCGAGTAACGGGGCCCGTCGCCGCCGTGGTCGCGGAGCAGGGCCATCAGGTCGCCCGGACCCGTCGCCCGGGACGCGCCGTCCTCGGTGATCGCCCGGCGGGCCCGGCACTGCGACGCCCACGTCCGCACCCGCTGCGACCGTCCGTCGGCGAAGCCCGGAATCGTCAAGCCGTTGCTGATCGAACGTGCCCCCGACGTCACCTCCTCGACGGCCCACTCTCGTCCGGCGGTCTCGAGCACGTACGCGCTCCGATGATCCGCGACCAGGTAGCTGCTGTCGTAGGTGAAGCTGCGATTCTCGTGCCCACACCCTCCGCCCTGACCGTGTCGGGTCAGCAATGCGACGATCACGTCGACGGCCGCCGCAGCAGTCGACGCCCGCTCGAGCGCGAGGCGAAGCAGGTCCATCCCGGTGAGGCCGACCTCTTGCCGAGGGGCCGTCGTGAACACGGCCTCGTTGCCGATCGCGACCCCGTGCTCGTTCGCTCCCATCTCAGCACCCCACATCCAGAACGGGCGCGACAGCAGGACGGCATGAGTCTCGGCGACCTGGTCGATCTCGATCCACGTGCACCGCACCCGAGTCCCCGGCGAGCATTTTCGGGCTGGCTGCCAGTCGAGGAACTGGGCCTCGTTCGGATCCCGATCCGAGTTCTTCGCGAAGAGAACGCGGCCATCGTCGACGACGACCAGGGTGTCGCACACGCTCCCACCGTAGTCTCCGGTGGTCAAGCGCCCTGGGGCCGTGCCCTCTCTTGGACGCCGACGGCGCGGGGGACGACGAGTCTGGACCGGAGAATCACCCGAAGGAGTGAGGCGTACCTTGCTCCGAGGTCGGCGCACACGGCACCGGGCCCTACGATGGATCGGCGCAATCCGGCGCGGACGGTTCAACGGGGTTTTCTCCAGCGAATCGCGCCGGTCCGCCTGCCTCTCTAGCTCAATGGTAGAGCAGTGGACTTTTAATCCATTGGTTCAGGGTTCGAGCCCCTGGGGAGGCACGCACTACTCGAACACCATCACCGCGGGAGGACGCCGTGAACCCCATCGATCTCGAAAACAACGACGCGAAGACCGGAAGCGACCTGATCGTCGACGGGCGGACCGCCCGCCGTGAACGCAACAAGGACGCCGTGCTGGACGCACTCATCGAATTGGCGAACGAAGGCCATTACGAACCGCCGGTCGAATTGATCGCCGAACGTGCCGGAGTGTCGTACCGTTCGGTGTACCGCTACTTCGACGACCGCACCGATCTGATGCTGTCGGCGATCGGTCGCGTCATGGGCGACCTGTGGCCGATCTTCGACGTCGAGCACCTCGGAGAAGGTCCGCTCGACGACCGCATCGACCGTCTGATCACGATCCGCGTCGACGCCTACCGCAAGCTCGCCCCGGTGACCCGCAGCGCGGTGCATCTGCGCGTCAACGAGCCGATCGTGGCCGAGTCCTACGATCGTGTCCGCGGATACCTGCGCGACCAGCTCGCCCAGCAGTTCGAGCCGGAACTGGCAGCGATGCCCGACGCGGAACGCGAGGTGGCCCTGGCCGCACTCGACACGATGTTCCAGTTCGAGGCGCTGGAGTACCTGGCGAAGCAGGACGGGATGTCGGACGACGCCCTCGCCGGCGTGCTCGCCCGCCACGTCCGAGCGCACCTCGATCGCTGACCCACGGCGCAGGCGGCCGGTTCAGCCGGAGAAGTCGATGGACGCCACCGCCGTGTCGCCCTGCTCGATCGCGCTCACGATCCGTTCGGCGACGGCTGCCGGATCGAGGCCGACCGGCATCTTCGGCGCGTTGCCGGCGAGGGGCCGCATCGCCAGACCGGTCTCGGTGTGCGGCGGTCGCACGTCGATCACGGCCACCTTCATCCGGCGGAACTCGCGGCGGATCGCCTCGGTCGCGGCTGCGGCCGCAGCCTTCGACGCCGAGTAGGCGGCCATGCCCGGCATGGGGCTCTCGGCGACCACGCCGGAGAGGTTCACGAAGAACCCCTGCGATGACTGCAGGGCCGGCGCCACGTGCTTGGCGAGCCACATCGGTCCCATCGCGTTGGTGAGGAACAACTCCTCGATCACGACGTCGTCGGTGTCGACGAGGTCGCCGAACGCCACGATGCCGGCTGCGACGACGACCCCGTCGAGGCGGCCGTGCGTTGCGGTCGCGTATCCGACGAGCAGATCGCCGGCTTGCGAGTCACGGAGATCGATGGCGACGTCGCTGTCGGGTCCACCGGATCGATTGCAGCGGATGACCGTGGCGCCTCGTCCGGCGAGCGACGACACGATCTCGCGGCCGAGCCCGCCGGTGGCGCCGACGACCGCGACCACGGCGCCGTCGAGCGTGCGCAACGCCATCGGACGGCTCCCTCAGACCCCGAACGAAGCGGCGTTGGCGGCCTCGATCGAGTCGTCATCGCCGAACAGTTCGACCTTGCTGTGGGTCTGGCGGCCGTAGACGAACATCATCAGTTCGCCGACCGGGCCGCGAACGGTCACGGAGGGCTCGGCCTCTTTGGCGACGATCGGCTCGTGGCTGTCGGACGGTTCGAGCACGATCCCGACCGGTGAGTTCTTCACCAACCGTTTGGCCATTTTGGTCAGCACTCCGTAGAGCCCATCGATCAGGTCGGCGTCGAGGCTGCGTGGTTCCCACGTCGGCTGGGCGCGCCGCACGTCTTCGAGATGGACGAAGAACTCGGCGGTGTTGGCCAGCTCGTCGATCTTCTCGATCCTGGTCGGCGACCAGAACGGAGGGCCCGAGCGGACCGTGTCGACGAGGTCGGTCCAGTCCGATGCGGCGACGCCAGCTTGGACCTTGTCGGTGTAGCCGGCCGCCTGGGACACGACGATGCCGATCGCCGCATCGGGACGACGTTCGCGCACCACCAGATGGGCGGCGAGGTCGCGGGTGGTCCAGTCGCCGCACAACGTCGGCTGGTCGGGGCCGAGCTTCAGGAACAGCTCGCAGAGCTCAGCACGTTCGCGGCGGGCAGGGATCGTGTCGCTGGCCATGTCTGCACCGTACCGGCGTGCCGAAGCAAGGTCGAACGGTGCTGCGGATTCGAGCGGCGGCGCCGCTCAGGCGTCGCCGTATGTCGCGTTCAGCGACTCGCCGATCTCGGCCAGCGCATCGGGTCGGAACGTCGGCACGATGGCGTGGGTGACACCGATTCCGGCGAGCTGTTCGATGCGGGCATCGAGTTTCGGCCCGGGGGGAGCGCCGGCTCCGGCGATCATCTCGATCACATCCGGATCGCGGCCGTGGTCCTCCGCGGTCCGGCGGACCAACGTGATCAGCTCGCCGATCTCGGTGGCCGATGCACTGCCGGGGAAGAAACCGTCACCGAGTCGACCGGCACGTTTCGCCGCTGCCGGGCTGTGACCGCCGACGATGACCGGAATCGTGCCGTTGGCCGGGCGGGGCAGCGAGATGCAGTTCTCGAAGTCGAAGAACTCGCCGGAGAACGTCGTCTTCTCCCCGGACCACAGTGCGCGCATCACCGCGATGTACTCGTCGAGTCGCTTGCCTCGGTCGCCGAACGGCACGTTGAGTGCGGCGAACTCCTCGGCCAGCCAGCCGGCGCCGACGCCGAGCACCATCCGTCCGCCCGACAGGTGATCGAGCGTGGCGAGTTCCTTGGCGGTGATCACCGGGTTGCGCTGCGGCACGATCAGGATGCCGGTCGCCAGCTTGATCCGCGTGGTGTGCGCTGCCACCCACGTCAGCCAGATCAGCGGGTCGGGCAGGTCGAACTCCTCGGCGCCGCCGGCCATCTTGCCGCTCGGGTCGTACGGGTACTTCGACTCGTAGCCCGACGGCACGACGACGTGCTCGACGGTCCAGATCGCTTCGAAGCCGCCGGCTTCGGCAGCGGTTGCCACAGCGGTCGCGCCCGCGGGCGAGGAGCCGTGGCCGGTGTTGGCGAACATGATGCCGAACTTCATGCCAGCGACCATAGAGACCGAACCGGGCATTGGCTTGGTCGGAGACAGCCAGGCGCGGCAGGACGGTCCGGGTGCCTGCTGTTCGGCGTGCGGCGCGAGACTGGGCAGATGACCTATGAGCATCTACTGGTCGACCGCGACGGCGACATCGCCACGATCACGCTGAACCGGCCTGAGAAGCGCAATGCGCTCGCACTCGACGTGATGATCGAACTGACCGCGACGTTGCGCGACGTCGGGGCGTCCGACGCACTCGGCGTGATCCTCGCCGCCAACGGTCCCGTCTTCTCCGCCGGCCACAACTTCGGCGACATGGCCGGCGCCGACCTCGACGCCGCGCGACACCTGTTCGAGGTGTGCACCGAGATGATGGACACCGTCCAGGCGCTGCCGCAACCGGTGGTGGCCCGCGTGCATGCGTTTGCGACCGCAGCCGGCTGTCAGCTCGTCGCGACGTGCGATCTCGCCGTGGCCGCCGAGTCGGCGGCCTTCGCGATCCCCGGCGGCAAGGGCGGGTTGTTCTGCCACACGCCGCTCGTGGCCGTCGCCCGCAACGTCGGCCGCAAGCGAGCCCTCGAGATGGCGTTGACCGGCGACCCGATCGACGCCGCCACCGCAGCCGACTGGGGTCTGGTCAACCGGGTCGTTCCCGACGACCAACTCGATACCGCCGTCGCCGACCTCGTCGGCCGTGCGACTCGAGGCAGCGCCCTGTCGAAGGCGCTCGGCAAGCGGACGTTCTACGCGCAGGTCGGTCTCGACCAGTCCGACGCGTATGCGCTCGCCATCGAGGAAATGGCCACCGCGGCGATGCTCGACGACGCCCAGGAGGGCTTCCGGGCCTTCCTCGAGAAGCGGCACGCCCATTTCACGCAACGCGCATGACGCGTCACGCCGCGACGGCGAGCGCACGGCGGACGTGATCGATCGCCCGGGCACGGTGGTTGCGGATCGTTCGCGACGTCACGTTGCGCTGCTCGGCGACGATGCCGGGCGATCCGACCCGAACCAGTTGACGGAGCAGGTCGAGGTCGGCTGCTGACACCCCGGCGCGATGCGCGTCACGCAGTGCGCTGACCAACTCGATGAGAGCATCGTCGGGGCCGTCATGGCACGGCGTGGCTTCGAAGTCGTCGGGGGCGGTCACCGTCTCCGTTGCCGAGCGGGCCCGCAGCGGCCGGCGGAAGGCCTGGAACACGGCGTCGGAGATCAGCGACGATGCGACGTGGTGTCGGCGCCGCTCGACGTCGTACGCGCGGATCGCCAGCCAGGCGGCGGGGACGACCTGAGCGATCGGGTCGGTCGTGTCCCGGAACGAGCGGTAGGGCTGGGCGCGGAGAATCAATGCCGGCATGAGGTGCTGCAGCACGATCCGTCCCGCCAATTCGTCGCTGTGGGCGAGTTCGACGAGTGCGAGCAGGATCGCGTCGTCGCAGCCACTGCCGCGCTGTGTTGCCCGTCGGATCTCGTCGAGGTCGTCGAGTTCCGCCACGACGTCGGCCAAGGGATGACCGGGGCGCAGCGGGGCCCAGGCCCGAGCGGTGCACAGGGCTCGGCGCGAAGTCCGCAGATGGGCCCATTCGGTGTCGAGGCGTTCCACGAGTTGCGAGTGTGCGACCGGATGATGGGGCGGGATCCGAGGTGAGGTGGTCATGGCCCGCACCGTGACGGACGGTCCTCACCGGTGGGCTCACCGCCACCGTCACCTCGCCCAGATTTCCGTGTGACCGTCGCGTCACAGCCCTCACACATGCGTTCGCCGGCGACTCACAGCCCCAGCTCAGCGCCCATTTTCCCACCACCCGTCCCGAGTGATGAGCGGACCGCCCGTATGCGGGTGGTTGGCTCATCGTTGGTCGAGTTCGCGGTGGGGTGATGAGCGAAGTGACCGTATGTGGGCGGTTGGCTCATCGGTGGTGGGGTTGCTGGTTCCGTCGGAGGGGGGTGGGCGCCCACTGTGCGCGCATGGACCACTCCACGATCCCGCCGTGCGAAGCGACCGGGCCCGATGGTGGGCGCATCGTCGTCCACCCCCACGCCGCGACCGACTCGGTTGCCGACCTGGCGAGGGCGCTCGACCTGCCCGCCACGACACCGATGGCGATCGACGGGCGACCCGTCGCACCCCACGAGCAGTTGATCGCGACAAGCCTGCGGGTCGGCTCGGCGGTGACGATGCGTCCGGCGACAACGGCGTACACGGCGTCGCAACCCGAGGTCTCGCCGGTGGCTGGTGACCTCACGGTGGCCGTCGGTGTCGGGCCGGCATGTGCGCGACCGATCATTTTGGGGCCCGGCCGTCACACGGTGGGCCGAGCGGCGTCGGCAACCATCCACGTCGACGATCCCGCGGTCGAGCTGCATCACGGCGTGCTCGACGTCGCCGAGGACGGCTCGGTCGCGTTCACGCAACTGACGGGCTCCTTTCCGGCGACCCTCGACGGAGTGCCGTGCCGAACCGCCCATCCCATCGCGTTGGACCGCAGCCTCGCCGTCGGGACCAGCCGTCTGATGTTCGGTCGCGTCGGCGCATCTCGGAGTCAACCGATTGCCGGCAGCATCGTGCCGGACGAGCGTGATCCGTGGCGCAGCGTCGTGCGCCGTGGCCCGCTCGCCGGTGCCGAGCCGACCTGCGCCGCCCTCGCCGTGCCCGAGCCGCCGGCCCCGCACCGGGCACCACCGCTGACGGCACTGGTCGGTGCGGGAGTCGCTGCCATCGGTGCGGGGCTGCTGGCGGCCGTGCTCGGCCAGGTCCTGTTCGCCGTGTTCGCCGCCGTTGGCGCCGTGGCGTCGCTGGCGACCTGGGCGGTCGGAGCGGTGGTGGCTCGCTGGGATCGTCGTCGGGCCGATGCGACCTACCGCGCTGCGCTGGTCGAGTTCGAAGAGGCGCTCGTGCATGCGCATGCGGCCGCCGAGCGTGGACATCGAGTGCGCCACCGCAGCGTCGTCGATGCGCTCGAGCGGATCCACGGCGCCGGATCTGCACTGTGGTCGCGACGTTGCGGGCACGAGGAGGCGATGTGGGCGACGATCGGTCGCGGGACCTGCCGGTGGACGCCCACGATCGACTCCGACGACCGCCGCCGGTTGACCGCCGATCTGCTCGTCACGCTCGACCACCGCGAACGTCTGGACGACGTCGCCGTGCCCCTCGCACTGGAGCTCGGCTCGGTCGTCGCATTCCGAGGTTCGCCGCCGACCGCTGATGCGCTGTGCCGATCGGTGATCGTCCAGTTGGCGGCCACGTACGGTCCGGCCGACTGGGAACTGCAGGTGGTGACGAGCCACCCCGAGCGGTGGACGTGGGTCAGCTGGCTCCCGCAGGCCGCCCATCGAACGTGCGTCGTCGCTGCCGACGACAGCGCGGCGCTCACCGACGCGCTCGAGCGGATCGACGACGGCGCGGACCGGCGGCGACGAACCGTGATCGTGCTCGACGCGCCGGCGCACTTGAGTGCACGGACCGGCCCGGTGCGCCGCCGCCTCGAGCGGGGTGGCGTCAGCTGCATCACGCTGATCGCGCCCGACGGGTCGGTGCCGGTCGTCGTCGACCGGGTGCTCGAATTGGGCGACACCGGCACCGCCCGGTGGGTCGACGAGAGCCTGTCCGCGTGGACTGCCGCCGATGGCGACATTGTCGTCGCCGGGCTGTCGCTGGCCACCGCTGAGCAGGCGGCACGCCGGCTCGCTCCGCTGGTCGACCCGGAGGATCACGGCAGCTCGGGAGGCGCACCGACCGCTGTGTCGCTCGCCGAGCTGGAGCCGGTCGGTGGCGACGCAGCAACGATCATCGCCCGCCGGTGGACGCACGCCGGCGTGGACCCCGCCCCCGTTGCCCGCCTCGGCGTGTCGAGCGACGGGATCGTCGACATCGATCTCGCTCGCGACGGTCCACACGGCCTCGTCGCCGGCACCACCGGGTCGGGCAAGAGCGAGCTGTTGCGGACACTCGTCGTCTCGCTCGCCGCCCAGGTCGGACCCGACCACGTCACGATGATCCTGGTCGACTTCAAGGGAGGTTCCACGTTCGATGCCTGTGCCCGGCTGCCGCACACCGTCGGCGTGGTGACCGATCTCGACGACGGCCTCGCCGAACGGGTCCTGGTGAGCCTCGATGCCGAGGTGCGCCGACGCGAGCGTCTGCTTCGCGACGCCGGCGCCGACGACCTGGCGGCCTATCGCCGCGCCGCCGAATGCCCCCTGCCACGCCTCGTGGTCGTGATCGACGAGTTCGCGTCGCTCGCCAAGGAGCTGCCCGACTTTCTCGGCGCGCTGGTCGCGATCGCCCAGCGCGGCCGGAGCCTGGGCATCCACCTGCTGCTCGCCACTCAGCGCCCCGCCGGGGTGGTCACCGACGACATCCGCGCGAACACCAACCTGCGCATCGCGCTGCGACTGCAGTCCCGGGCCGACGCCGACGATGTCGTCGGCGACGCGGCGCCGGCGGCGTTCCCGTCGGGAGCACCGGGGCGCGCCGCGCTGCGGCTCGGGCCCGACGAACTCGTCGTCTTCCAGACGGCCGGCTCGTCCGGCGCGCTGCCGGTGCGCTCCGGACGCCTCCGTGTCGAACAGCTGACCGGACCGCTGTCGCAGGGTCCGGCGGGTGCGCCGCCACCGCGCGACGGGCCGAGCGTGTTGGACCACCTCGTCGACTCGATCTGCCGGGCGGCGACGATGATCGGTGTCGCCGCCCCGCACCGCCCGTGGATCGATGCACTCCCTGCGGAGATCCGGCCGCGCGATCTGCCGGACCGCACCGCCGTCGGCCTGCTCGACGATCCCGGCGGCCAGTGTCGACGCCCACTGACCTGGACTGCGGCGGCGGGCAACCTCCTGCTCGTCGGCGCCGTCGGAGCCGGAACGACGACTGCGGCGGTCGCCGTGGCGGCGACCTGTGTCCGAGAGTCGCGGCCCGATGCGCTGCACCTGTACGTCATCGATGCACACGGTGATGCGGCGTGGAGCCGATTCGAGCCCATCGCGCACTGCGGCGCGGTTGTCCGCCTCGGCGAGCTGGAACGGCTCGACCGGCTGCTGGCACGGCTCGCCGGCGAACTCGACCGTCGCGCCGGTAACGCCAGGCGCGAACCGGCGATCGTGATCGTGATCGACGGATTCGCTGCGATCCGTGACGCACTCGGTGACGTTGCGCACGGCGAATCGGCTCGGCGCCTCGACCGGTTACTGCGCGACGGGCCGGCGGTCGGGATCGTCGCCGCGGTGACCACCGACGGTGTCTCGTCGGCAGGGCTGGCCGTGCCCCGTGCGGCCACGTGGGTGTTCCATGTCGGCGACCGCGGTATCGCTCGGACGACGGGTCTGCGGTCTCCGCCGGTGGGTCCCGGGGCGCCCGGCCGGTTGCGGGTGGTGGAATCGGGACTGGAGGGCCAGGTGGTGCTCGACACCGACCGGCTCCACACCGACCCGCTCGACACCGTCCCGCTCGCCGACCTCGTCGCCGACCCCGAGACGCCGGGAGCCGACGGGCGCCCGGACCCGGTGCTCGTACTGCCCGAGATCGTCGACCCCGACAGCCTCGACACCGGATGCCCGGGCAGCGCAACGCCGCATTGCCAGGCAGGCCCGTCAGCGGGTCGGCCGGTCGAGCTCGTGATCGGTCTGGGCGCCGACGACCTGCAACCCGCCGCGCTCCGGGTGCCGGCCGGTGACCATGTGTTCATCGGTGGCGGCTCCGGTACCGGACGATCGACGGCGCTGCGGCAGGTGGAGGCATCGTGGCGTCGATTGCATCCCGGCTGTGCGGTCGTGCACCTCGAGCGCAACCGGCCGATCGACGGCGTCGATGACCTCCTCGCCGCCGAGCGGCCGATCCTCGTCGTCGTCGACGACGCCGAACGCGTCGACGATCCTGACGGCGTCGTCGTCCGGCTCGTCGCCGCGCCCGCCGTCACGTTCGCGGTGTCGGCGCGGCTCGAGGCCGTGCGCGTGGCGTACGGGCACTGGACCCGTGAGGTGGCGCGCAGCCGGTGCGGGCTGATCATGACGTCGATGGGCGACGTCGACGGCGAGCTGCTCGGCGCAACCCTGCCGCGCCGGCCGGCGATCCCGCCGCGTCCCGGCCTCGCATGGATCATCGACCAGGGCGGCCACCGGCTCGTGCAGGTCGCTGCCAGAATGCCTCCATGACACGCATCGTCACCGTGGCCGGCGCCCAACTCGGCCCGGTCCAGCTCGCCGACGACCGGACCACCGTGGTCGAGCGGATGATCGGGCTGTTGCAGGAGGCGGCGAGCCAGGGCAGCGACCTCGTCGTGTTCCCCGAACTCGCCCTCACCACGTTCTTCCCCCGCTGGTTCGTCGACGACATCACCACGACCGACCACTTCTACGAACGGTCGATGCCGAACGAGGCGACGCAGCCACTGTTCGACGAGGCCAAGCATCTCGAGATCGGCTTCAGCATCGGCTATGCGCTGCTCGAGCAGTCCGCTGACGGAACGACGCACCGCTGGAACGTCCAGACGCTGGTCGAGCGTGACGGCTCGATCGTCGCCACGTTCAAGAAGGTCCACATCCCCGGCCATGCCGGCAACGAGCCGGATCGGCCCTTCCAGCACGCCGAGCGCTACTACTTCGAGCCGTCCCCCGACGGCTTCGGGGTGTGCGATGCGTTCGACGGACGCGTCGGCATGATGATCTGCAACGACCGTCGCTGGCCGGAGTCGTACCGCTTGATGGGATTGCAGGGCGTCGAACTGATCCTGTGCGGCTACAACACGCCGCTGCACTACGCGCCCGACCCGACCCAGGACCCGCTGCAGGGATTCCACAACCGGCTGGTCATGTCGTCGGGTGCGTACCAGAACGGCACGTTCGTCGTCGGTGTCGCCAAGGGCGGCATCGAGGAGGGGGTCGACTCCTTGGCCGAGTCGTCGATCTTTGCGCCCTCCGGTGAGCTGCTCGTCACGGCATCGACGAACGGCGACGAGGTGATCGTCGCCGAGTGCGACCTCGACTGGTGCAAGCAGTACAAGGACACCCTCTTCGACTTCGCGAAGTACCGGCGCCCCGAGCTGTACGGACCGATCGCGGAACCACACCGCTGACCCCCAGGCTTCGCTGACCCCAGGACTCGCTGACTCCGGCCGCCGGATCCACGTGTTCCTGTCTCGAGGGAACCGAATGGCGCGCTCATGCGTCTGGGTGTGTGACGATCGGGGAGGTGGACGCAGCCGAGGAGACGGATTCGACCACCGTCGACCTGTTCCGCGGCGATTTCGACACGTTCTTCCAACGCCACCATGCCGACATGGTGCGAGCGCTGACGCTGGCGCTCGGCGACGCCGAATTCGGACGCGATGCCGCGGCCGAGGGCTTCACCCGGGCGTTTCAGCGCTGGTCGAGCGTCTCGGGCCATTCCAACCCGGCCGGCTGGGTGTACCGCGTCGGGCTGAACTGGGCCCGATCACGCTGGCGCAAGACACGGCTCGAGCGCTTCGGGCTCCTCGTCGACATCGAGACCCATGCGCCGGCGCCACGTGACGAGGCGCTCGTGCGGGCCCTCCGGCAGCTCTCGCTCGATCACCGTGCCGTCGTCGTCGGCCGGTTCTACCTCGACTGGTCCGAAGCACAACTCGCCGACTCCCTCGACATCGCGCCCGGCACCGTGAAGAGCCGACTGAGCCGCGCCCTGACCCACCTCGCCGAACTGATGGAGCACCACGATGACCGAACCTGACGACCTCCGCCGCCGCCTCGACGACATCGCCGGGTCTGTCGACATCGGCGACCTCGACCTCCAGGCTGTCCGTTCGAACGCTCGCCGCCGCCGCCTCCGGGTCCGTCTCGGCGCAACGATCGGTGTGGTGGCCCTCGCGGTCGGAGCCACCGTCGCCGTCGTGGCGTACAACGCCGGCGACGAACCCGACACCTTGACCACAGCGGACGTCGACGAGCCCGACAGCACGGACACCCCCACGTCCACCGTCGAGGAAACGCCGCCCCCGATCGAACTCCCGGCGACGCCGGAGCGAACCGTGGCGATGACCGAGGGATCGATGGTCGTCGGTCAGCAGGTAGGTGTCGGCGGGGCCCCCGAGTACGGCGAGTGGACCGCCGCCTGGCAGGACGGATTCCTGGTGGGCGCACCGTCGTTCACGCCGCAGCCGCTGCCCGACGAGCTGCCCGAAGAGGTCGTCGCACTGTTTCCGCAGGAGGTCCTCGACGTCTTCGGCGGCGAGCTGCCGCCCACGATCAGTGAAGCGACGAAGATGCTCAGCGACGCAGGCCTCCTCGACACGGTGACCGACATCATCGCCGACAACCCCGGGGCGTCGGACGCCATCTACTCCGTCCAGACCGACGACACGCCGACACTCGACGTCCGATTCACCACCGACGGGGTCACCTGGGAACCGATCGAGATGACGCTCCCGCCCGGCGCCTCGTACCTGAATGGTGTCACGACGGTCGACGACCGGTTGGTCGTGTCCTATGGACTCCAGGACCCACAGACGGGAGGTTCCATCGACGGCATCGTCCGGGTGGCGACCACGGCGAATCTCCTCGATTGGGACGTGCAGGAGATCGTGATCCCGCCGCCACCGCTGGAGCTGCCGGCCGGGAGCGTGTGGTCGGTCTACCTCGGGGGACTCGCGGCCAACGAGACCGGCTGGGCCGCCAGCGTGTACGCCAACGTCCAATTCGACCCCATCGCACTGGTGCCCGACGAGGTGCGTGCGGACTTCGAACAGAGCGCAGATGGATACTCCTCCATGGCCGACGACACCGGCATCACGATCGAACGCTGGACGGGTGGGGAGTCGGAAACGGTCGACTACACCTGGGAAGAGCTGGGCATCGCGCCGGAGGTCGGCGTCTACCTCGCCGGTCAGCAGGACCCGCCGACCGTGTGGGCGGCGACGTGGGAGGGCGTGCCCACGGCGGCGACGGGACCGGCACCCACCGAACGGATGCTGGCCACACCCGCAGGGTTCGTCGGCTTCGACGATCAGATCCGCTTCTCGGCCGACGGCCTCACCTGGACCGCCGAACCGCTGCCGGTGGATGACGCCTACGTCATGTCGGCGTTCACGTTCGACGGCGGCATCATCGCTTTCGTCGACACGAGAGACGGCGCACGGACGCTGCGACTGGACGAGCGCGGCGGGTCGCCGCAGTGGGTCGACATCCCTGGCATGCCGGAGAATCCGCAGAGTCCATTCGGGTTCGGGAGCACGTCGGCCGTCGTCCTCGATTCCGCCGACGTCGGACCACCTCGGTTGCCGCTCGTCGTCGAAGCCGACGGTCATCGACTGACCATCGACAGCAGGACCGGAAGCGTCGAAGTCGTCGAGCTCGCCACCGACGAGATCATCGCCACCGCAGACGTCCGGCGAGGACTCGACCAAGACGGACCGATCCTGTTCGACAACGATGGCGTCACCGTCACCGACCCGGCGACCGGGTCCGTCGTGGTGATCTTCCCGGCCGATGCCCTCGAAGCTGCCAACGAAGCGTTGTACGAGACTGGCCCATCGTCGCCAGCGCAGGAGTACCAGCCGGACCTGTGGCTACTGGGGACGCTCGACGGCGACACCTTCGTCCTGGAGGATCTCGACGACGGGAGCGGCGACTCGTTCTACGGCCCCGGCGGCTTCGCCGTCAACGGATCCCGGCTACTGCTCCAAGCGGGCGGGAACTGGGTCGTGTACGACCTGGCCTGACGCTCGGTTCGGCGCAGCGGTGGCGTCTACCCTGAACTCGTGACCTCTCCGCACACCGGCGACGCCGCGCGCGTCGCATTCGACGACGCCGTCGAGCGCGTGCGCCAGGGTGGCGGTCGGATCACGAAGGCCCGGCTCGAACTGCTCGAGGACCTGCACGCCCACGGCGGGCGGGTGACGGCCGAGGAGCTGACCGAACGCCACGCCGACATCGACCCGGCCACGGTGTACCGGTCGCTGTCGCACTTCGAAGAGGTCGGCGTCGTCGAACACGTCCACCTCGGCCACGGTCCGGCCGCGTACCGGTGGGTGGGACAGCGAACGGTCACCGCCGTGTGCGAAGCGTGCGGTGCCGTCACCGACATCCCGGCCTCCGAACTCGACGAGCTCGCCGACCGACTCCAGCGGCGCTACGGCGTCTGCCTGTCACTCGGCCACTTCGCCCTCTCCGTGCGCTGCACCGATTGCGTTACCGCAGGGGTCTGACCCCCAGCGACACGGTCGCATCGGGGGCCTGGTCCTCGATGTCATGCTGCGTTCACGGAGCCGGCTTTCGGTGGGCGCCCCGCTTTGACAAACTGTAAAGCGTGACCGAGATCGTTGATACACCCGCCACGCCCACGAGCCGGGACGATCAGCGCATCGCGTTCGAGGTGAACGGTCGCCGGGTGACCGTGCGCCGATCGCATCCGCACCTGCTCGCGGCGCTGCGGGAGGAGCTCGACATCACGTCGCCCAAGGACGGCTGTTCGCCGTCGGGACAGTGTGGGTGCTGCACGGTGTTCGTCGACGGCAAGGCCACCGTGGCGTGCCAGTACGACCTCGACAAGATCGACGGGAAATCGGTCGTCACGCTCGAAGGTGTCGACGAGGCCGAGCGCCAGACCTTCGCCGAGGCCTTTGCGGCGTGTGGCGGGCTGCAGTGCGGGTTCTGCATTCCCGGCATCGTGATGCGGGCCAAGGCCCAGATCGACAAGAAGGGCGCCGACCTCACGCGCGAGAAGATGGCACCGCACCTCGGCGCACACCTGTGCCGCTGCACCGGCTACGTCAAGATCCTCGACGCGATCGAGGCGGTCGCCCACGGCACCGTCTGCACGCCGGCGCTGTCCGACACCGTCGGTGGCGGGGGAGCGAAGTACGAAGCGGCCCCGCTCACGCTCGGCGATCGGGGTTACATCGACGACATCCGCGTGCCCGGCATGCTCCACGCCGCGCTCCACCTCACCGATCACGCCCGCGCTGACATCGTCGCGATCGACACCGCCGCTGCGCTCGCTGCTCCTGGCGTGGAAGCCGTGCTCACGGCCGACGATCTGCCGGGGGTGCTGCGCGTCGGGCTGATCCACAAGGACTGGCCGGTGATGATCCCGGTCGGTGGTCGCACCTCCTACGCCGGTGACGTGCTCGCCATCGTCGTCGCCGACACCCGCGACCACGCCCGAGCCGCCGCACTGCTCGTCGAGGTCACCTACGACGTCCTCACGCCGAACACCGACGCTCGCGCCGCGCTCGCCGACACGGCACCGCTGTCGGTGTGGGGGACCGACTCCAACGTGCTGTCGACCAGCGCCTACACCCGCGGTGCCGACTTCGACGAGACCTTCGCCTCGAGCTCCTTCACCGTGCACGAGACGTTTCACACCCAGCGCATCGAACACGCCTTCCTCGAGCCGGAGTCGACCGCGGCGATCCCCGCCGGGGACGGCGGAGAGCGGACCCTCCACGTGTACTCCGGTGGGCAGGGCGTGTGGGACGACCGCAACGACATCGCCGCCGTGCTCGACGTCGACCAGTCACGGGTGACCGTCGAGCTGGTGTCCAACGGGGGCGCGTTCGGTGGCAAGGAGGACATGAGCAACCAGGCGCAGACCGCCCTGGCCGCCTGGAAGCTCGGCCGGCCGGTCAAGTGCACCCTGTCGCGCGAGGAGAGCTTCCGGATGCACGCCAAGCGGCATCCGATCGAGCTCGAGTACTGGGCGGGCTGCGACGCCGACGGCCGGCTGACCGCGCTGAAGGTGCGGGGCATTGGCGACTCGGGCGCCTACGCGAGCGTCGGGATGAAGGTGCTCGAACGCGCCGCCGGGCACGCGTGCGGGCCGTACCGGTGGCAGGCGCTCGACATCGAGACGATCGCCGTGCGCACCAACAACCTCGTGTGCGGCGCATTCCGCGGATTCGGCGCCAACCAGGCGCAGTTCGCGATGGAAGGTGTCCTCGACCGGCTCGCGGAGCAGGTCGGCATCTCGGGGTGGGAGATGCGCAAGCGCAACGTGATCACGCCGGGCGAGGAGTGGGGGCCCGGCCAGATCATGGACGACGGCGCCGGCGGCGCCGAGGCCTGCCTCGACCGGATCAAGGCGGCGTACGACGACGCGACTGCGGCCGGCAAGGCGGTCGGGCTCGGGCTCGGGCTGAAGAACTCCGGTCTCGGCAACGGCTTCCGCGAGGTGTCGAAGGCGGTGATCCGGTTCCTGGCCCCGGTCGGCGATGTACCGGCACGTATCGAGGTGCGCCACGGCTGGACCGAGATGGGCCAGGGCGTCCACACCGTCGCGCTGCAGGTCGCCGCACAGGAGTTGGGTGTCGATCCGACGCGCATCGACGTGATCGTCGATACGACGCGCGAACTCGGCTTCGGTCAGACGACGGGGTCGCGGGGAACGCTGATGGTCGCCGGGTCGGTGAGCGATGCGGCGGCCGCGGCGTTGGCGGCCGGCTGCGAGATCGGCGTCGACTACGAGGGCGAGTACGTCGTCGACTGGACGCAGAAGCTCGGTGACCCGTCGGTGACCAACCCGACGATCCACTCCGTGTTCAGCTTCGCCGCGCAGCTGGTGATCGCCGATCCCGAGACCGGCGACATCGAGAAGGTCCTCGCCGTTCACGACGTCGGCAAGGCCGTCAATCCGACGCTCGTCGAAGGCCAGGTGGAGGGGTCCGTGCACATGGGGCTCGGCTATGCGCTGAGCGAGGAGTTCCCCACCGACGCGGAGACCGGCTTCCCGATCAACATGACGCTGCGGTCGCTCGGCATCCTGCGCGCCAAGGACGTCCCCGAGATCGAGGTCCAGCTCGTCGAGGTGCCCCAACCGCGATCGCCGTTCGGCATCAAGGGCGTCGGCGAGATCGGTCTCGTCCCCACCGCGCCGGCGGTCGCCGCCGCGCTCCACGCCGTCGACGGCGCGTGGCGCACCACCCTCCCCATGCGCCGCCCGACCACCTGACCCGGCCATCCCGACATCACGTTTGTGTGCGATGTTGGGTGGGGCGGTCCACCCGAATCTGCACGCAAACGTGTTACGCCGGTGCCTGGCACCGCGTGACCGGCCGGGTTCACGGGGCGGCGGGAGGGTCGCCGAGGAGGTAGCGCGGGCCCGTGCCGCGGGTGGCGGCGACGTCGTCGGGGTTGTAGAGCGTGCAGGTGTCGAGGCTGAGACAGCCGCAGCCGATGCATCCGTCGAGCTTCTCCTTCATCGCCTCGAGCATGGCGATGCGCTCGTCGAGAAGCGGCTGCCACGACGACGCCAGCCTGGCCCAGTCGCGACGGGTCGGCGTGCGACCGGACGGCAACGAGTCGAGCGCTGAGCGGATCTCGTCGAGGCTGAGCCCCACCCGCTGGGCCACCTTGATGAAGCCCACGCGTCGCATGACGTCGGCGCGATAGCGACGATGCCCAGCCTCGGTGCGCTCGCCGGCGATCAGCCCGTTCGCTTCGTAGAACCGCAACGCTGACGTAGCGACGCCCGCCCGCTCGGCCACCTCGCCGATCGAGAACGTTCTCCGGGATTGGCCCTTGACTTCAACCATGGTTGAAGTCTTACCGTGCACGGTCATGAACGACACCCTCTCCAGCGACGCCCGTTCCGTCGATGCCCTCTCCATCGACGACATCGCCGTCGGCTCCATGAAGATGATCAAGGTCGACGGCCACCGGGTCTGCCTCGTGCGCACCGCCGACGGACTCCACGCCATCGACCACGCCTGCCCCCACGAGGGCTACGGCCTGACGCAGGGCGAACTCGACGGCGACCTGCTCACTTGTGCGTGGCACAACTGGAAGTTCCGGGTGTCCGACGGCGCCTGCGTCCAGGGCGAGGAGTCGGTCCAGACCCACGGCGTGCACGTGGCGGACGACGGCGCCGTGCAGGTCACGATCAGGTGTCCGGATCCGGCCGAACGGCGGCCGCAACTGCTCACCAGCCTGCGCTCGGGCATCGAGCGCAACTACACCGGCCAGGTCGCCCGCGACGTCGTGCGGCTCCTGCAGGCCGACGCCAACCCGGGCGAACTGATCTGGGAGGCGATCGCCCATGGCGCACCCCGCGCCGAGTTCGGCTGGGGCCACTCGATCGCGTCGGCGACCGATTGTCTGTCGATGATCGACCTGTACGACGGCGACCAGCGGGCGCTGCCGATCGTCCAGGGGATCATGGGCATCGCCGAGACGGAACGGAATCGGCCGGTCAATCCGTTGCCCGATCCGGCAGCGTCCGCATCGGCGACGGGTTCGGCGTTCCGCGCAGCCGTCGAGGCCGAACGCACCGGCGAGGCGCAAGCCCTCGTGCTCGCGGCGATCGAACGCGGCGACACGCCGGCCGATCTCCGGGACTGGTTCAGCGCGGTCGTCAGCGACCACCACCTCTCCTACGGCCACGGAGCGATCTACTCCCAGAAGGCGTTCGAACTCCTCGAGATGATCGGCTGGGAACGGGCGACCACCGTGCTGCCGTACCTCGTTCCGACGCTCGTCTACGGCACCCGCGAGGACAAGCTGCCGTACATGCGCCCGTTCATCAAGGCGCTGCACGGCGTCGACCTCGCGACGCTGGCCTCGGCGGCGCCGGCCGCCGGGTGGGAGGACGACCGCACGCTGCTCGACGCGTTGCTCGGCGACCGACGGACCGCTCCCGTGGACGCGACCGTCGCCGCACTGCGGGCCGGAGCGTCGGTCGACGACGTGCTCGACGTGGTCGTGCAGGCGGTGAGCGAGCGCATGTTGCGCTACGACGCCGCCGGCGAGTTCGACTTCGCCGACGACTTCGGCTGGCTCGACATCACCCACGGCCTCACCTACGCCAATGCCGTGCGATGGCACCATCGCCAGGCGGTCGAACACGGCGCCGGCCCGTCGCCCGACCTGCTCCGACTGCTGCTGTTCACCACGTTCCTGGCGCAGTGGACGGGCCGTCACGAGTGGCACACTCGGGTAGGGGAGCGCAGCGAGGTCGAACCGCTTGCGCCGACGATCGAGGGGTACGCCTCGGAGCTGCAACGCCAGTCGCTGCTCGACGGCACGACGGCGTTCATCGTGCATGCCCACGCGGTCAAGACGTCGCGGGCCGCGGCGGTCGAGGCTGCAACTTCGGGGTCGTCGCTGCCGCTCGATGCGGCCGCCCGGTTCCTCGCTGCCCCCAAGCTTGAACGCTTCGTCGCCGCGACGGTCGCCCGCTCGATCGACTTCCTCAACGGCAAGACCCCCCGGTGAACTGACGTTTGTGTGCGGATTTCGGTGGGGCGGTCCACCCGAAACTGCACGCAAACGGGGTGGAGTGGTCGGGGATGCCTTCGGTGCGGAATCGGGCGGCGCCATCGGCGATGCTGTGCGCATGACCGACACGACCGAACGGCCCGTCTCGAACAGCACCGACGTCGTCGACGAGGTGCGCGCCTGGCTCGAGGAGAACTGGGATCCCGACCTCACCGTCGCCGAGTGGTGGGAACGCCTCGGCCTGGCCGGTTGGTCAGCGCCGACGCTGCCCGAGAACGCCTACGGCCGCGGGCTGTCGCGTGGCGACGCCGTGCTCGTTGCCAACACGATCTCCGAGTTCGGTGCGCTCGGTGCCCCCGGGGGCCTCGGTCTGCTGCTGGCCGCTCCGACGATCGCCACCCACGGCACTTCCGAGCAGACCGAGCGGTACGTCCGCGACATCGTCACCGGCCAACGCGCGTGGTGCCAGCTCTTCAGCGAACCGGGAGCGGGCTCCGACCTCGCCGGGCTGCAGGCCAAGGCGATGCTCGACGGCGAGGAGTACGTCGTCAACGGTCAGAAGGTGTGGACCTCCGGCGGTCACTACGCCGACCTCGGGATGCTGATCGCCCGCACCAACTCCGACGTCCCCAAGCACCAGGGCATCACCTACTTCGCGATCGACATGCACCAAGAGGGCGTCGACGTTCGCCCGTTGCGCGAGCTGACCGGGCGCGCGCTGTTCAACGAGGTCTTCATGTCCGACGCCCGCGTGCCGGCCGACGCGGTGATCGGTGGACTCAACAATGGGTGGGCGGTCGCCAACACGACCCTCGCACACGAACGCGCCGGGCTCGGCTCCGGCGGTGGCAGCAGTTCGGCGAGCGCGGCGATCCCGGGGACCGTCGGCGGCCAGCTCGGCACCCGGGCAGGCGACTACGTGCGCGACCCGTCCAAGCCGGCGACCACCGGTGGCGGCGCCAACTTCCGCGACACCTCGAAGATGATGATCAACCTCGCACAGGGCGCCGGGCTGAACACCGACCCGACGATCCGCCAGGATCTGGTGCGGCTCTACACGATGAGCCAGCTCGGTCGGATCAACAACCTGCGGGTGAAGGCCGCCAAGGCCAAGGGCGAGGAGATCGCCGGGATGGGCAACATCGCCAAGCTGTCGATGAGCGACATGGTGCGCCTGCAGCGCGACCTCGGGCTGCGCATCGCCGGTCCGCAGGGCATGTTGCATGCGTACGACTCCGAGAAGCGCAAGGCGCTCGACGCGGCCACCGGCAATCCGTTCCTCGGGTTCGTCACCGAGATGGCGCTGTTCGCCCAGGCTCCGCCGATCTACGGCGGCACCGATCAGGTGCAGAAGAACATCATCGGCGAGCGCGTCCTCGGCCTGCCGAAGGAGCCCAATCAGGACAAGGTCGTTCCCTTCAGCGAACTCCCCAAGAACACCTGACCGTTACGCCAGGGGTCTGACCCCTGGCGTAACGGTCAGCGGCCGAGCATGCCGTACGTGTGGGTGGGGTGGAGTTCGAGCAGCAGGCGGCGGTCGTCGACCATCGCCTGGCGGTACTCCGCCCAGTTGTCGTGCTCGCCGGCGACGGTGCGGTAGTAATCGACCAGGGCGTCGACCGTGGCGTCGTCGGGTGATTCGGCGACGGGCAGCATCGTGATGTCGGCCTCGATCACGGCGTAGGCCCAGAAGTCGTCACGGTTCACGTGGAGCGACGCCCGAGGGTCACGGCGCAGATTCGCCGTCTTCGCGCGACCGTCGGTGACCGAGATGCGGATCACGTCGTCGTCGCCGAGGGCGAAGGCGATGTTGGACGACTGCGGCCGCCCGTCGGACTTGAGCGCGATGAGGATGCCGTGGCGCTTGTCGCGGATGAAGTCGAGGGCGTCGGAGAGTTCCATGCGGCGTGCAACCCGCGACTTGGTGATCCTGTTCCTTCGACGGGTGATTCGGCGGCCGAGACCTCGTGCCGGCTCCGCTCGTTCACGGGGAGCGCACCGCAGCGACGACTCGGTCTCAGGCGGGATCGTGCGGTTCGAGCGCGGCCGCGCGGGCTTCTGCGAAACTCGCCGTCGTCAGCCGCGGGCCGGCGTACGCGAACAGGGCGATCGTCAGGGCTCCGGCGATCAGCCACGGCAGGCGTTGGGCGACCTCGCGTGACGCCACCTGTTCGCCCACCACGACGATCAGTCCGCCGAGCGCGGCGCCGATCGGCATCATCCCCCAGGCGAAGAACCGGTAGACGCTGTTGACCCGGCCGAGGAGGTGGTCGGGAATCACGGTCTGTCGGAAGCTGACGGTGATCACGTTCCACAGCACGCCGACGAACACGAAGGCGCCCAGCAGCAACCACACCGCGGGCCACCAGCTCATCAATCCGATGGTGATCGTGACGGCGCCGCCGCCGAGCAAGGTCATCGCGAGCGAGGGTCCGATGCCGATGCGCCGAGCCACAGCCGATGCCGTCCAGCCGCCGACGATGCCGCCCACGGCGCCGCTGGTGCCGAGGATGGCGAACTCTGTCGGCGAGGTGCCGAGCACCTCCTGACCGAACAGCACGAACGTCGCGGTCGACATCATGCCGAGCATGTTGAGCAGCCCGAGGACGACTGCCAGCGTGCGCAGCAGGTCGTGGTCCCACAGCCACTGGAACCCTTCTGCCAACTCCACCTTCCACGGCCGGCGTTCGGCCTTCGGAGGGACTGCCGGCGCACTGCTGCGTCGAGTGCTGGTGATGCCGGCGATGAGGATCGCCGACACGACGAATGTCGCTGCGTCGACGAAGAACGGCAGCGAGAACGAGATCGCGATCAGCAGTGCGGCCAACGGCGGGCCGGCGAAGGTGTTGGCGACCTGTTCGACGCTCCACAGCCGACCGTTCGCCTTCTCGAGGTCGTCGGCATGCACGAGCGACGGCATGAATGTCTGCGCCGAGTTGTCGTAGAGCACCTCGCCGACCCCGAGCAGCAGGGTCGCGGTCAGCACGAGCGCATAGAGCATCGCGTCGGTGCTGATGGCGGTCGCAGCATCGGCGACGGTGCCCGGTCCGGGCAGCGCGCCTTGACGGCCGAGCACGACGAATGCGACCAAGAGGGTGATGACGCCACGGGCGGCGTTCGACCACAACATCAGCGATCGCCGGCTGTACCGGTCGGTGATGACACCGGCCGGCAGGGAGAACAGCAACCACGGCAGCCGTTGGACCACGGCGACGAGCGCGATCAGCAGCGGGTTCCGGGTGATCGCCGATGCGAGCCACGGATAGGCGACGACGCCGATCCCGTCACCGAGGTTCGAGATCGTGCTCGCCGTGAACAACCGGAAGTAGTTGCGCCCGAGCCGACCGGCCAGGGGTCCGGACGGGCGATCGGTTGCGGTCGCCGTGCCGGTCACGCTGGCTCCGCGAGGATGGGACGCTCGGTGCGGAACACGGCGGCGACGAAGCCGAACACCGTGTCGCCCGACCGTGGCAGCATCGTGAACTCCTCGGCCAGTTCGGCGACGCGCGAGAAGAACGCTTCGGCGTGTTCCGACGGGATGCGGGCGTGGCGCAGCGTCGACAGCATGTCGCCCGGCTCCTCCACGGTGGCTTCCGCCTGGGCCTGGGCGAGAAAGCTCTGGTGCACGGCGCCCTCGGGCGTCGGGCTGTTGCCGACGACGATCGTGCGACCGGTGCGGCCGTAGAAGCGTTCCTCGATGGCGCGCACCTTGCGGGTGCGCACGACGGTGAGCAGCCCGGCATCAACGAGCACGTCGACGTGGTAGGCGACCGACGACTTCGGACGCCCGAGGGCGGTCGCGAGTTCGGTGACGGTCGCCGCCCGCTCCAGCACCAGGTCGAGGATCAGGCCGCGGACCGGTTCCGCGAGCGCCTTGAGCTGCTGTGGGGTGTCAGCGGTGACGCTGGGTTCGAGGTCGTAGTCGGGAACCATCCGCCGATACTATCCGAACAATCCCGAACGATCGAGAGAGTTGGATCAATATGGGCACTGTCTCTCCGTTTGCGTCGAGATTCCGGTGGGGCGGCCCACCGGAATCCCGACACAAACGTGATGGATGGTGCGGTTGGGATCAGCCGGCGTCGCTGCTGGAGGTGTCGATGGCCTGGTTGCCGCCGCCCTGGCCGGACGAGACGCTGATCTTGCGCGGCTGGGCCTGGGGTGCCACCGGGATACGCAGCGTGAGCACGCCGTCGGTGTAGTCGGCTTCGACGCCGTCGGCGTCGAGGCCCTCACCGAGGCTCACCTGACGGCGGAACATGCCTTCGGGTCGTTCGTCGAAGTACACCCGGTCGCCTTCCTCGCGCTGGTAGGAGCGCTCGGCGGTGACGGTGAGCACGTTGCGCTCGACGGAGATGTCGACCGAGTCGGCGCTCACGCCAGGCAGGTCGAGGTGGACCCAGACGTTGTCGCCGCGCCGGTAGGCGTCCATCGGCATCGGTCGAGCGGTCGCCGCCCGGGCGCCGGGGCCGAACGCCTGGTTGAACAGGCTGTCGAGTTCACGGAAGGGGGAGTTCTGGACGAGCATGTCGGTTGCCTCCTGACAGAAGATGAATGATCTGACTGACAACTATGAAGATACTCCGAATCATCAATCCTGACAACCCTCGACTCAGCATCGTTGGAAGCATTCCTGGACTTCGATGTCACCCGCGCGAGATGCGTCCCTTCATGGCGATCGACGCCAGCCCGAAACTGACCACCATCAAGGCCAGCGACGCCGCCGCCCCGTAGGCGATGACGTCCCACTCCCAGCCCTCGCTGATCACGCTGCGCAACCCGTCGAGCACGTAGGTGACCGGGTTGTACGTCGCCACGGTCGACAACCATCCGGTCAGCGCCTCCTTGGGCAGGAACGAGGTGGTCAGGAACGCGAACGGGAAGAACAGGATGAAGCTCGCGTTCACCGCAGCGGGGTTGCCGGTCTTGAGTGCGATCGCATACGGGAAGCCGGCGAACGCGAGCCCCCAGAGTGCGCCGTAGGCGATGAACACGACCATGCCGAGCACGCCCGTCACGAAGCTGACGCCGAGCAGCAGCCCGAGCGTCAACACCGGCACCGTGATCAGCACGATGGCGACGACATCGGCGGCCATCAGCCCGAGCAAGAGCATCGGCCGCCGGATCGGGGTGAGCAGCAACCGGTCGAAGTAGCCGCTCTGGATGTCGGTGACGAGCGCACTTGCCCGGGAGATCCCGGTGACGGCGAAGATGATCCCGACGGGAAGCTGGAACGCCTTGAAGTCGACGACCGCCCCACCGCTCTGCGCGAAGTCCTGCAGCGCACCGACGTTGACCACGTAGAAGAACACCGGCACGATCAGTGCCGGGATGAAGAACTCCGGCTCGCGGAACATTCCTCGGATCGCACGTCCGGCCACGGTGGTGAAGTCGTGGAGCGCCGAACTCCGCCGGGCGAGCGGTACGTACGCCCCCGGCTCGATCGGCTGATCGGCGGTCGGGACTGCGGTCGTCGTGGTCATGACGTGGCCTCCAGGGCGGGGGATGCATCGCCTTCTGTGAAGTGGCTGCCCGTCACGTGCAGGTACACGTCGTCGAGCGTCGGGGTCCGCAACGTGAGCGACGAGACCGGCACGCCGCAACCGTCGAGTGCCACGGCGACCTGGGCGATCAGCGCCGCGCCGTTCGCCGTCACGACCGCCAGCTCGTTGTTGTGCGTGCGCACCTCGTCGATGCCGTCGATCGCCCGGAGCGCGGCGGCGGCCACCTCGGGATCGCCGACGACCTCGGCCTGGATCAGGTCGGTGCCGATGTCGCGCTTGAGCGTGGCGGGGACTCCTTCGGCCGCGATCACGCCGTTGGTGATGATCCCGACACGATCGGCGAGTTCGTCGGCCTCCTCGAGGTACTGCGTCGTCAGGAAGATCGTCATGCCGTGCTCGCGGTTCAGACGCTGGACCTCGGCCCACACCGAGGACCGGCTCGCCGGATCGAGTCCAGTGGTCGGCTCGTCGAGGAACAGCACCTGAGGTCGGTGGATCAGCGACATCGCCAGATCGAGGCGCCGCTTCATCCCGCCCGAGTACGACTCGACCCGGTTGTCGATGGCGTCGCCAATGTCGACGAGACCGATCACGTCGTCCATGCGGCGCTTGACGTCGGCGGTCGTCAGGCCGTAGAGCCGACCCTGGAGGTGCAACATCTCGCGACCGGTCTGCTTGCCGTCGATCGAGGAGTCCTGGAGCGCGACGCCGATGCGCAGGCGGATCTCATCCGGCTGGGTGTCGACGTCGAACCCGGCGACACTCGCCGAACCCGAGGTGATTCCCAGCAGCGTGCAGAGCATCTTGACCGTGGTCGACTTGCCGGCGCCGTTCGGACCGAGGAAGCCGTAGATCTCGCCGTCGGGAACGTCGAGGTCGATGCCGGCGACCGCCTCGAAGTCGCCGAACGTCCGTCGGAGGCCATGGGCCTGGATCGCAGAAGACATGGATGCCAGGATGCCGCCTCCCGCTCGCGATCGCTCACGCCGTCACTGCTCGCTGACCCTTCCTGTCCTTCCGGGTCGGGTCCGGAAAGGCCTGTCCTTCCGGGTCGGGTCCGGAAAGACAGGAGGCTCCGCGCAGGGCCGGTCGGTCCGGTCGGGCCCGGGCGGACGGGGTCAGGCGTCGAGGCGGCCGTCGATGATGTGGACGCTGCGGTCGCAGTAGTGGGTGATGCGCTCGTCGTGGGTGACGACGATCGCCGCCGTGCCCCGCGACTTCATCTCGTTGTGGATCAGCTCCATCACCTGTTCGCCGAGCTTCGTGTCGAGTGCCGACGTGGGTTCGTCGAACAGCACGAGCGCCGGGTCGTTCATCAGTGCCCGCCCGATGGCGACCCGCTGACGCTGACCGCCGGACAACTGCGACGGCAGGTTCTTCGCGCGATCCGAGAGGCCCAGCTCCTCCAGCAACTGGTCCGCGCGCTTCTTGGCCGGCGCACCGGTGCGCTTGCCGAGTTCGTCGACGACGAGCAGGTTCTCGCGGGCGTTCAGGAACGGCACCAGGTTGACCGACTGGAACACGAAGCCGACCTTGTCCTGGCGGAACTTCGTGAGCTCCTTCGCGTCGTGGTCGGAGATGTCCTCGCCACCGACGACGATCGTCCCTTCGGTGGCCGACAGGATGCCGCCGGCGATCGAGCACAGCGTGGTCTTGCCCGATCCAGACGGACCGACGAGCGCGACGATCTCGTCGCTCCCGAGCGTGAGGGTGGCGTGGTCGAGGGCGACGACCTCGGAGCCGTCGCCCATCGTGTACACCTTGCGGACGTCGTTGAGCTGGAGCGCCGTCGACACGGCAGCGGGTGCAGTGGTCATGAGGTGGTTCCGATCGCAGAGGCGGGGTCGACGCGCAGCACGCGTCGCAGGGAGAACGAACAGCCGAGCACGGCGGCCACGAGCAGCAGCACGGTGCTCAGGATGATGCGTCCCGGCGTGATCAACAGCGGGATCGAGCCGGGAGGCAGCAGCAGGTCGAGCAGTACGACGAGGGTTCCGGCGATGGTGGAGGCGATCGCAGTGACGACAACGGCCTGTGCGACGAGCCCGGCGAAGATCGTCGACGACTTGGCGCCGAGTGCCTTCAACACGCCGTAGAGGCTGGTGCGTTCGACCGTCAGCAGTGCGAAGAAGAGCCCGATCACGACGAGGGCGATGGCGACGGTCACGCCGATGATCTGGTTGAACGTCGCGCTCTGCTCGGACACGCCGGGGATGGCATCGATCGCCTCGTCGATCGTGAACGACTCGGTGGCCCCGTCGGTCGCCGCATCGATCGCCGCGGTCAGGTCGTCGTTGTCGCCGAGCACGATCAGGCCCTGCCAGACGTCGGGACCGAGCTGGGCATCGGGCCGGTTGGCGCTGAGCACCTCGCGCCAGGTGTCGGGCGAGGCCCACAGGCTGGCCTGGCCGTTGAAGGTGGTGTCGCTGACGAAGCCCACGATCTCGATCGGCGAGCGCGCCGGGCCGAGTTCGATGACCATGCCGACCTCGACGCCGTCGGCCTCGAGGACGTCGTCCGCCCAGGCCTGACCGGCCGGTGGAGCAGCCGGTACCCCGTTCGGCGGAATCTCGTAGCCGAAGAGGGCAACGCCGGCGAGGTCTCGCGGCCCCTTGCCGGGGATGCGTGCGCCGAGCTGCACGTTGCCGATGCCACCCACCGCGGTGACGCCGTCGACGTTCTCGACCTCGGCGCGCGTCTCGGGTTCGATGCGGCTGCGGACGAAGGAGGCCTGTGCGGTGCTCGAGTACACGATGGCGTCGGCGTCCTGCGCACGGATCGCCCCGGTCGACGAGGCGATCAGGCCGTCGAGCAGGCCGCCGAGGAACATCAGCAGGATGGCGATCAGCGTCAGGATCACCGCCGCCGTCGAGAACCGGCCCGGACGACGGCGCAGCTCGGTGAGCGCGAGCTTCACGCTCCCACCCCCTGCCCGGTCGTGGCCTCGATCGGATCGATGGCCAGGACACGGCGAGCGGCGACCAGCGAGCTGACCAGGCTGAGCCCCAGCAGCAGCACCGACCAGAAGACGACGGCGCCGGTCTGGAAGCTGAGCGAGATGCCACCGAGATCGCTCTGCGACAGCGGGAAGTACAGCAGCGTGCCGATCAGCAGGCCCGCCCCGACGATCACGACCACCTGGATCAGCAGCGATGAAACGAGCCGCCCGGCGGGTGCACCGATCGCTCGGAGCAGCGTGAGCGAGTTGGCCTTCTGGAACGTGACGATCAGGAAGAACAGCCCGGTCACGCACGGCACGACCAGGCCGTAGAGCAGGAAGATGATGTTGAACGACTGCTGCACCTGGGCGACGCCCGGTGTCTCGGCGGCAGCGTCGTCACGGGTCAGTGCGTCGAGGTCGAGCGACTGCTCGTTGATCGAGGCGACGGTCTCATCGGGTGTGAAGCCCGCTGCCGGGATCACACCGAGGACGTTTGGCAGGGGAGTGCCGGCATCGGGATTGACGCTGGCGACGGCGTCGAGGTAGGTCTCGTACGACGTGAACAGCGTGGGGGCGACGTTGAGCTGGGCGTTGCCGGCGAGCCCGACGATCTCGATCGTCTTGCCGCCGGGCAACAGCGTGACCGTCTCGCCGACGTCGTAGCCGAGGCGCACGTCGGCGTCGCTCGCGATCGCCTCGTCGTCGGCGGTCGGCAGACGCCCCTCGACGACGTCGGTCGGCGCACCAATGCCGTTGCCGTCGGGCCCGAGTTCGTAGCCGATGATCGTCGTGTCGAAGGTTTCACCGTCGCCGTTGCCGCTCGGCAGGCCCGTGAACGTGCCCTGGCCGATCCGACCGACCTCGCCGGTGCCGGGAGCGGCCCGGACCTGCTCCTCCATCGGTGGGGTGATCACGCTGCCCTGGATGACCCGCTGGCCGTCGACGCTGTAGACGAGCACGGGAGCGCTCTGCTCGCGGATCGCGCCGATGAACCCGGTGATCAGCCCGTTCTGCAGCGACTGCTGGAACAGGATCAGGAAGACGAGGAGCGCGATGGCGGCGACGAGCAGCGCGAAGCGCACCTTGGCGCGAGCCATTTCCTTGAACGCGAGAAACATCGTCGGGGGACCTCGCCGCAGGACGCTAGCGACAAGTGGCACGAAGCGCCCACAAAGCCCGCCGCGTCGAGCCTCCGTCGTTGGCGACGTCCCCGGCGCCGTGGGAAGCTGCCGGAATGACGTATCCGGTCGCGCTGTACCTCCAGGACGCCCACGACATCCGCCAGGGCATCGAACTCGTGCGATACGCCGAGGAGAGAGGATTCGACGCCGTCTGGCAGGCCGACAGCCGGCTCGTGCGTGACGCCGTGGTGCCGATGGCGGCGTTTGCGGCGAGCACCGAACGGATCAAGGTCGGCTCGGGCGTCATCGACATCTGGACGCGCAACGCGGCACGGCTGGCGTCCACGTTCTCCACGCTCGACGACCTCGCCCCAGGCCGGATGATCTGCGGGCTCGGCGCCTGGTGGGATCCGCTGGCCTCGAAGGTCGGCATCGACCGGAGCCGTCCGCTGAAGGTGATGCGCGAGGTGGTCGAGGCGGTGCGCGGTTTGCTCGCCAACGAGACGGTGACGCTCGACGGCTTCCACGTGCATCTCGACGGGGTCGAACTCGACTACGTGTACCAGGAGCGTCGGCCCAAGGACGTGCCGATCTACATCGGCGCCACCGGCATGCAGATGATGGAGCTGACCGGCGAGATCGCCGACGGTGCCGTGCTCAACTACCTCGTGTCACCGAGCTACAACGTCGGCGCGCTGGAAGCGCTCCAGCGGGGAGCGGCCAAGGCGGGTCGCACGCTCGACGACATCGACCGGCCGCAGCTGGTCGTGTGCTCGGTCGACGACGATCGCCGGGCGGCGCTCGACGGCGCTCGCCTGCTGGTGACGCAGTACCTCGGACAGCAACCGCACATCATGAAGGCGTCGGGAGTGCCCCAGGAGCTGCTCGACGACATCGGCAAGGTGCTCACCTGGCCGGCCACCCACGACGAGGTGGTGGCGGCGAGCAAGCTCGTGCCCGACGAGATCGTCCAGATGATCACGGCGTCGGGAACACCCGACGAGGTGCGGGCCAAGGTCGACGAGTACGTGGCGGCGGGGTGCACGTGCCCGATCCTGTATCCGCTCGCCGACGACGTCCGGCTGATGATCGACACCTTCGCCCGCAACTAGGTTCGGGTCGATGCGAATCACGTTGCCATCCGGAACCGACGCCGAGATCGCCGAGCCGTCCGACGCCGACGATCCCTCCACCATGGGTCTGGTGATTGCACCGGACATCTTCGGTCTGCGTCCGCTGTTCGACGACATGGTCGCCCGGCTCGCCTCGATCTGGTCGATGACGGTCTGCGCGGTCGAGCCCTTCCCCGGCCTCGACCTCGGTGACGATGTCGAGCCCCGCTTCGCTGCGGTGCCCAACCTGGACGACGACGTGTTCCTGCGCGACCTGCTCGAGGCCGCCGACGCGACCGAATGCGAGCGCGTCGGGCTGCTGGGGTTCTGCATGGGCGGCATGTACTGCTTCAAGGCGGCGCGCAGTGATCGGTTCGCCAAGATCGCCAGCTTCTACGGGATGATCCGCCTCCCCGAGGCCTGGGCGGGCCCAGGACAGGGTGAGCCGCTCGACCATCTCGCTGCCGGTCATCCCGATCGGGTGCTGGCGATCATCGGCGAACGCGACTCCTACACGCCGCCCGACGATGTGACCGCCCTCGAGCGTTTGGGCGTGAACGTGGTCCGCTATCCCGATGCGGAGCACGGGTTCGCCCACGCCCCCGAACGTCCGGCGCATCGCCCGACCGACGCCGCCGACGCCTTCCAACGCGCCCACACCTGGCTCACCACCTGATTGCCCCGGGGAGAGCGGGCCAGGACGCAATCGGATCGCAGCAGACGTTGGACCCCTTGCTGGCGAACTCAGCGGGCGCGGAGTTCGAGGCGGTCGCGCTGGGTGATGCGGTAGTTGCGGTCGTTCTGCTCCAGCCATCCGAGCCGGATGAAGCTGGCGATGGCCTTGTTCACGCGCTCGCGTGATGCGCCGACCATGCCGGCGAGCTCCTCCTGGGTGACCGGCAGGGTGAACTCGTCGGTGCCGTTCGCCAGTTCGAGCAGACGCTTCGCCGTGCGACCGGTGACGTCGAGGAAGACCGAGTCGGCGAGCGCCTCGTCGGTGACCCGGATGCGCTGCGCGAGCAGGCGCACGACGTTCCAGAGCAGCTTCGGGTTCTCGTCGAAGAGCGTGTACACCTCGGCGTACGGGATCGACAACACCGTCGTCGGCTCGAGCGCCCTCGCCATCGCCGAGCGGGGACCGTCGTCGAGCATCCCCATCTCGCCGAACAGATCGCCGTCCTCCATCAACGCCACCACGCTCTCGCGGCGATCGATCGGATTCGCCAGGGCGATGGCGACCCGACCTCGCAGCACGAGATAGAGCGCCTCGGGCGGGTCGCCCTCGTTGAACAGCACGTCTCCTCGGATCAGGTGGAGCTCGTGGCCGGCTGCTGCGAGAGCGTTGAGGGCGTCCGGCGAGGCGTCGGCAAAGAAGTCGGTGCGGGCGAGGGTCTCTTCATGAGCCATGACATCTGTCACGGTACTACCCTGCGCCGATGTGCCCCCTGCCGAGCAGATCTGGACCATCGTGGTCGGCGGAGGCAGCGGCCGCCGGTTCGGCACGCCGAAGCAGTACGAAATGCTGGGCGACGTGCGCGTGATCGATCGTTCGGTCGCGGTGGCCCGGGAGGTGTCCGACGGGGTGGTGGTCGTCGTGCCGCCGGAGGATGCAGCCCGGGAATCCGCCGTCGCTGGCGGGGTCACACGCAGCGAATCGGTCCGCGCTGGACTCGCCGCGATCCCCGCGGATGCGGTGATCGTCTGCGTGCACGATGCGGCACGCCCGCTCGCCAGCGCCGACCTCTACCGGCGCACGATCGCCGCCGTTCGCAACGGCGCCGACGCCGCGATCCCCGGCGTTGCGGTCGCGGACACGATCAAGGTGGTCGCCGACGGCGTCGTCGTGTCGACACCGGACCGTGCCTCGCTGGTGGCCGTGCAGACCCCGCAGGCATTCCGAGCGACGACGCTGCGAACGGCGCACGAACGGGGCGGCGATGCCACCGACGATGCTGCACTCGTCGAAGCGCTCGGTGGTGTGGTGGTGGTCGTCGAGGGCGAGGCCCGGAACCGCAAGATCACGGTGCCCGACGACCTGGTCTGGGCTCGCCGGCAGATCGACTCGGAGGACGAGGACTCGAAGGAGCAGGAGTGATCGTGAACGTTCCCGAACTACGCGTCGGCCAGGGGTTCGACGTCCATCGTTTCAGCACCGACCCGGCCCGGGTGATGGTGCTCGGCGGCTGCCACTTCGACGGGGTGACCGGCCTGGAGGGCCACAGCGACGCCGACGTGGTCGCGCACGCCTGCGCTGACGCCCTGCTCGGCGCAGCCGGCCTCGGCGACATCGGCATGCACTTCCCCGACACCGACGAACGCTGGCGTGGCGCCGACTCGATGGCGTTGCTGCGCCACGTGGCCGCGATGCTCGCCGAGGACGGGTGGCGCGCCTCGAATGTTGATTGCGCAGTCGTGTGCGAACAGCCGAAGATCGCCCCGTACCGTGACGAGATGCAACGCAACCTGACCACGGCGGTCGGGGCGCCGGTCACCGTGAAGGGCAATCGCGCCGAGCAACTGGGGGCGATCGGCCGCTCGGAAGGTGTGGTGTGCTTCGCCACGGCGCTCATCCACCGATTCCCCGGCGGGCACGAATCATGAGCGGGCGTCCTCCGTCGGGACGTCGAGGCCCGAACAAGCGCAGCGCTCCGAGCCAGAAGCCCGGCGCTCGCGGCCAGAAACCGGGTGCCCGCGGCAGCAAGCCGCCACCCAAGTCGGGTGGGCGGTCCGGCCCGAACCGCTCCACACGAGGTGGGCCGAGCGGTGGCAGCGGCGCGGGTGGCGGTGCGAAGGGCCTCGGTGGCCGCCAGGTCGAGGGGCGCCAGGCGGTACGCGAACTGTTGATGGCGGAGCGTCGCAAGGTGCACGAGGTGTGGATCAGTGCCGAACTCGAAGGTGACCCCGGCGTTGCCGACATCGTCGAGATCGCCGCGGCGCGCCGCGTTCCGCTGCTCCACGTCGCTCGGGCGCGTCTCGAGCGCGAGGCGCGTAGCGAGGCGCCCCAGGGTGTGCTCGCCCACGCCGCGGAGATCCCCGAGGCCGATCTCGCCGACCTGCTCGGAGTGCGCGGCCGTGGACGCGCCGTCGCGCCGTTCCTGGTCGCCGTCGACGGGGTCACTGACCCCGGCAACCTCGGCGCCATCATCCGCAGCTGTGACGGTGCCGGGGTGAGCGGCGTGCTGCTCCCGCGGCACCGTTCGGTGCACGTCACGCCGACTGTCGCGAAGGCGTCGGCCGGGGCCGTCGAGCACGTCCCGATGGCACTCGTGCCAGGGCTTCCGGCGGCGCTGAAGCAGCTCTCGGACCACGGGATCTGGGTGGTCGGGCTCGACGACGGCGCCGATCGCTCCGTGTACGAGATCGGACCGCTGGCGACCGAACCGATCTGCGTTGTGCTGGGCGCAGAAGGCGCCGGCCTGTCACGTCTCGTGCGAGAGCGGTGCGATTCGATCGTCGCCATTCCGATGGCCGGCCGCATCAGCTCGCTCAATGTGTCGACCGCTGCCGCGATTTCTTTGTACGAAGTCTCAAGATTGCGTCTGGAGATGCCGTAGTTACGTTCGATGGGCGAGACGGACAATCCTTCGACGACGCAGGTCGTCTACCAGCCTGATGGCGTCATGGCCCGAGCGTTCGGGCGCCGGGCATTTCTCGCCGGCACCGCAGGCGCCATCGCCGGAGCGACGTTGCTGTCAAGTCCGGCGCAGGCGGTCGAACGTGGTGCGAGTTTCTTCGAGGTCGTCGAACAGCGCCGTCTCTGCGACACGCGCAACCGACCTGGAGCGCCTGCTGGATACGGCTACCAACGACTCGGCGACCGTTGGATCCGGGTGGAGATCACCAACCAGCCACGCGTCCCTGCCGACGCCGTCGCTGCGGTGCTGAGTGTCACCGCCGTCAGCACGGGCAGTGGGGCGAACTTCGTCACGGTGTTCCCGTCGGGCGAGCGCGTTCCCGACACGTCGAGCCTGAACATGTCGCCCTCGGACGGCGCGGTGGCCAACCTCGTGACGATCAAGCTCGGCGGTGGCGCAGTCGACCTCAGCTCGTACGTGCCGTGCGATCTCATCGTCGACCTGATCGGCGTGTACCGGCCCACGACGACCGCGGTCCGCTCCGGTCGCCTGGTGGCACGCTCGTCGGCAGTGCGGACGCTCGACACCCGTTCGGGACCTCAGCCGCCGGTCGGATCGATCTCGCGGGTGAACCTCAAGGGGCTGGTTCCCGCCGACGCAACGGCGGTCGTCGGGACGCTGACGGCAGTGAACGCCGGTGCCGCCGGCTATGTCACTGCCTACCCGCGCGGAAGTGCCGTCCCCGACACCTCGAACCTGAATGTCGGTACGGGCGAGACCCGAGCCGTCGGCGTGATCACGAGACTTGGTTCGGCCGACGGCGTACAAGGTGTCGACCTGTACAACTTCTGCGGTGCCCATCTGTTGTTCGACCTGGTCGGCTACATGACGGGACCGAATGAATCGCGGTCGTCGGAGGGCCTCTTCGTGCCGATCACCCCGACCCGGATGCTCGACACTCGGCGCGAGAAGATGAGGGTCTGGCACCGGTCGACCAAGCAGTTCTCGTTGCCGTCACCGATCAACACGCGAGCTCAGGCCATCGCGATGAACCTCACCGTGACCGGCACGGTCGATCCCGGATTCTTCACGCTGTTCGCGGCCCAGACACCACGACTCGAGGTCTCGAACCTGAACGTCACCGCGTCGGGCCAGACGATTGCCAACCATGCGATCTGTCGGATCAGCAACGTCGGGGTCGCCTGCTATGCGTATGGCGCCGCCCACGTCATCTGCGATGTGATGGGGTGGTACACCGGCTCGCCCGAGCGTGCGGTGTACGGCCCTCCGACGAACCCTGCGCCGCCAGGAGGGCCGGTCCCCTGGGTGGTGCAGGTCCCGCGGATGGGGCTGAACCACTGGGTGCTCGACGGCGACGCGAATCGGACGGTCGACCGAGGCAACACCTGGCACTGGGCGGGCACGGGGCTGGTCGGCCAGGGGGCGAGCACCGTGCTCTTCGGGCACCGCACCGAGGTCGGTGGGCCGTACCGCAACCAGCATCTCCTCAGACCCGGCGACGAGCTCTACATTCACACCGCCGATCAGCGCCGGTACACCTACCGCATGGTGGCGGAGTACATCACGAGCAAGTACGCCGGTGACATCCTCGCCGCCAGTCGTCGCGTGGGCGGCGAAACCGTGACGTTGGTGTCGTGCTCGAAGACCAACCGGTTGCCGACCAGCCTCCAGTACCGGCTGGTGACGACGTTCTCCCTCGTGCGCTGGGACGATCTCGGCTGACGCCCGTGCGGCTCGGTAACCTGTGCGGCCGCGCCGGGTTAGCTCAGTTGGTAGAGCACTTGATTTGTAATCATGAGGTGGCGAGTTCGATCCTCGCACCCGGCTCCAGTGGAAGACCAGCTCAGAGGCCCTTTCGGCTCTGAGCTGTGTCACCCAAAGCGGCTCCGTGCCCACGGATTGCCCACATATGCCCACAGAATCGTCTACGATCGGGGCACGCGGGGGAGCGTTCGCAAGCCTCGAACCGACGGCGGAACGTGGAGTTACCGGCTCGATCTCGGCTTCGATGACGTCGGCAAGCGCCGCCAACGCGAGATCGGCGGCTTCCGCACGAAGAAGGAAGCACAGGCCGCACTCAACGATGCGTTGTCGGGTGTGCAGCGCGGAACGTTCGTCGCGCCGTCTCGCACGACGGTGCGCGACTTCCTCGAACTGTGGCTCGACGGCGTCAAGACCGAAGTGGCGTTGACGGCGTGGGTGAGCTACCGCCAGGCGGTTCGGCGCTACATCAACCCGCACCTCGGATCGAAGCGGCTCGGTGAGTTGTCAGCCCTCGACGTCAAGCGGTGGCACGGCGTGCTGCTGACGTCGGGACGCCAGGACGGCAGACCGCTGGCCACGAACTCCGTCAAGCTCGCGCATCGCGTCCTGCACCGTGCTCTGGCTGATGCGGTGCGTTGGAACCTCATCTTCGTCAACCCGGTGTCGTCGGTGCGCGTACCGAAGGGCACCACGCCCGAACAACGCGTGTGGACGGCCGCGGAGGCTCGCCAGTTCCTCGATGCGTTGGCTGACGATCGGCTCGTCGCACTGTGGACCCTCGCGTTGCACACCGGCATGCGCCGAGGCGAGTTGGCAGGCCTGCGGTGGAGCGACGTCGACCTGGACGCCGGCACGCTCACGGTCGCCCAGCAACGAACCTCGGCGAACTACGAAGAGGTGATCGCTGCGCCGAAGGCGAAGAGTCATCGGCAGCTGCTGCTGGCGCCGGCGACCGTCGTCGCCCTCCGGGACCATCTCCGACGTCAACGCGAGGAGCGGTTGCGCCTCGGTCCGGCATGGACCGACAGCGGCTACCTCTTCGTCGACGAGGCGGGAGTCGAGTACCACCCTCAGCGATTCACGAAGCTGTTCGCCGAGGCCGTCGAGACGGCGGGTGTACCGAAGATCCGGTTGCATGACACCCGCCACACGATGGCGACGCTGGCGCTCGAAGCAGGAGTGCATCCCAAGGTGGTGCAAGAGCAACTTGGGCACTCGGCAATCGCCGTCACGCTCGACACCTACTCGCGGGTCCCGCAAGCCGTTCGACGAGACAGCGCCGACAAGATCGCCGGCCTGTACGGCGCGTGAAGCGCAGATCCCGTCGCCTGGCGGATCGTAGACTCGGCGCATGAGCACCGAGCCGTCCGCTCAGCGTTCTCTCATCAAGAAGCATCGAGACGAGATCATCGAACTCGTGCACCAGCATCGAGCGCGCTCCATTGCCGTGTTCGGCTCGGTCGCACGCGGCGAGGCCACCAGCGACAGTGACATCGACTTCCTCGTCGAGTTCGAACCGTCGAGCTCGTTGCTCGATCTCATCCACCTCGAGGAAGCACTCAGCGAACTCCTCGGCGTGAGTGTCGATGTCATCTCGGCCGCAGCGCTGCTGGAACGCGACACCGAGATTCGTCGAGACGCCATCGCGCTGTGAGCCGATCCGACGCGCACCGTCTGGCCGACATGGTGATGGCGATCGACGAGATCGCTGCGATCGTGGAACGAGGTCGTCCAGCCTTCGACGACGACGTTGTGCTTCGTCGTGCCGTGGAGCGATGTCTCGAGATCATCGGCGAGGCAGCCAAGTCGGTGTCGCCGGCGGTGACCGAGGCACATCCGGAGATTCCATGGTCGGACATGGCCAAGGTTCGAGACAGGTTGAGCCACCACTACCACCGGGTCGATCAGGGCCAGCTGTGGACGATTGCCTCCGTCGACGTGGCCTCGTCCGCGGCCGACGTTCGTCGTCCCTCGGCTCAGCTGTGACCTGATCCGCATGTGGCGGTCGTTGCGCGGCGGACGCGACCGTGCATCCCCGACCTTGGGAAGGACCGATGCCGTTGCTTGTGAACGTTTCCGAGAGGGGTCAGCGTCGATGAGTTTCGTGACCGCGTTGCTCATCAAGAGTGTGCCCGAGGTCGTCGACACCTCGGAACGCGATCCGCGGACACCCCGCGTTCGTCGGAATCGGCGACAGCGAGCACGGCACGAGTCACAACAGCGAAGCGCGGCTCGATGACGGCTTCGGAAGTGTCTGAGCTGAACCGCTCGCCGTTTGTACTGTCGTCGGTGATTCCTGAACGTGCAGCAGTGGATTCGGCCTATCCGAGCCGTGTCCGAGAAATCGGCACGGCGTGGCGGATGTGACATCCATCGCTCCATTTCCGTCGGTTGTGTCCACTGGTGACCTGGCGGCAGGCGAGTGGTGGGGGACCGCAGGGGAGCCCTTCACATGTCATTACCCGGAGTGTGCACGGTTACGTTTCGTTCTGTAACAACGCATCTCAGGCGGAGGACTGCGTAGGTCAGGCCCTGTATCGGTCGCGCTTTGCGGCTCGGCGCCGATCAGCGCGATTGAGTCCTTGGAGTTGAGCGGCCGGAGCGGTCAGGGCGATCCGTGCCCGAAGGGCTGCGTTCTCGGCCCTGAGCTCAGCGAAGCCCTCTCGCAGCAACTCGAGGTCTGCTTCGCGGCGAGCACCGGCGGTGCGCAGGCCGTCCAGTTCCGCACTGGCCCGATCGAGCCTGCGCAGTGTCGATTGATGTCGTCGACGCTCGGTCTGTAGCGCCGCGTTCGACTCGGACAGCGAGGCCATGGCAGCGACGAGATCGGCCTGCAGCTGCCGGGAGCGTTCGACTGCCCGAGCGAGATCGTCGCCGTCGACGAGCGCCTCTTCGAACGTCGCCGGCTCCTCCTCGCCGCGATGCCGAGCGCGGAACGCCCGCACTCGGTCGGCGTCCGACCGCCACTTGCGTGGCCGTCCACCCTTGCCAGGAACCGTCATGGTGGGAGCGTAACGAAACGCAACGATTGAGTACACCCATCGGGCAATACTCTGTGAGGGGTGCTGCTGGCTTGGAACCGCAGTGATTATGCGGTGGGTCGATCGGGCTCGGAGGCCGCACAGTTCGCCTGTGGGTGTGGCCGGGTCTGTTGCGAACGCGATTACCGGGCGGTCCTGACCATTTGGGATAGCATATGGTCATGGCCCGCCGAGAAGTTCTTGTCCAACTCGACGACGACCTGGTCGCACGGCTCGATCAGCTTGCGGAGCAGATCGGAACGAACCGGTCCGAGCTGCTTCGCAGGGGCGCCACCGCGGTGATCACCGCCGAAGAACTCGCAACAGCTGACCGAGAGCTCGTCGCGGGGTACCAGCGTCAGCCGCCCGACCCTGCACTCGTGCAGTCGGCGCGCCGTCTCGCGGCGCGGACCGCGCCGGCGTGGTAGCTCGAAACGACATCATCTGGGCCGATCTCGGGCCTCCCGCTGGACGCCGGCCCGTCTGCATTCTCACCCGTGATGCCGCGATCGCAGTGTTGAGCTCGGTCACGTGCGCACCGATCGCCCGGACGATCCGTGGTATCCGCACCGAGGTCGAGGTCGGTCCCGAGCAAGGACTGCCCGAGCGCGGCGTCATCACTTGCGACAACGTCATCACGGTGCCGATCGAAGATCTTGACGATGAACCAGTCGGTCGCCTCGACGAGGTCACGCGGGCGGCACTCGACATCGCGCTGCGGTTCGCGTTGGACATCGTCTACTGAGACCCGCCGTCAGGCGAGACAGTATCGAGCACTTGCGGCACACAGTGCGCCGGTACGCGAGTGGTCGGTCGAGTGAATCGGTTGAGCGAAGTGTGCGCCGGGTCCGTCGACCTCGGCGGGCGATTACGCCGAGAGCTTGGCTGCGTACTTGCGCTGCGCGGCCTGCTTGGACACGCCGAGCATCGCCCCGATCTCGGACCAGGATCGATCTGCGTTGCGTGCATCGCGGATCGCGTCGAGCAGCGCCGTGTCGACGTTGTCTCGCTGTTCCACCAGTTCGGCGATGGTCCGCAGCGCTGCAGTCTTCGCCTCGACGAGATCGTCGGCGTCGACGTCGTCGGCCCAACGCTCAAGGGCGTCGGCTCGTTCTGCACGTGTGGTCGTCATGGTGTCCACCAACCTTTCAGGAACTTGGATCGAGCCGGCATCGCATGGATGATCGCGACGCCATCGGCGTCATCGACGACGCCGACTTCCAGCGGCTCGCCGCTCGCGGACGGCCCGATGAACATCGTGACGTCGGCATCGTCGGTCTCGAAGCCTCGTCAGTGGTGTCGCAGTGCATGGAGCATGTCGTCATCGGAGACACCGTGCTTGCGGGCGCTCGCCTCGATGTCCACCTAGTCAGGCTACGCAGTGGACACCGCACCGTCAACATCTGTTGACGGCAGTCGCAGTAATGTTCCGATCGGCCCGTACATCGCGCCGGCGATGCAGCGCGGGCGTGAGCATTTCAGTCCGGGATTACCGAGCGGGTTTCGGGGCTCAGTTCCGGAAGGCGATCCGTTCGCGGAGCCAGTTTGCGAGCCAGTTCTCGTCGACCTCGCGGCCGGCCACGGCGAGCATTGCGTCGACGGCGTGGTCGGTGTCGGGATGCTCGTCGTTCCATGACCCGTCGTTGAGGTCGATGAACAGCACGAGACATGCCCACGCTGCGCGCTTGTTGCCGTCGGGCAACGGATGATTCCAGGCGATCCGGCATGCGAGCACGGCGGCCTTGTCGTACAGGTCTGGGTAGAAGTCGGTGTCGCCGGAGCCGGCCTGGGGTGCGTGTAGGGCGGAGTCGGCGAGCTCGACCCGGCTGGCCTTGATGAGCGTTGCGGCGTTGATGCCGGTGACGTGCTCGGCGAGGTACCAGAACTCAGCGAAGCTGAGAGAGCGGGTCACTTGGCGAGGCGGTCGAGGATCTCCCGGTCGCGCTCGAGCAGTTTCTTGGCGCGTGCGGTGAAGTCGTCGTCGGAGCGGACTCGTTCGATCTCGGCGGCGAGTGCGTCGATGATGAGTTGGTTGACGCTGTCGCCTCGGACTCGGGCGACAGCCTCTGCGTCGTCGGCGAGGTCGTCGGGCAACCGGACGGTGGTCTGCTTTGCCATGACATCATGATATCACGATGCGATTCGGCGAACTGTTGCAGTTCGATGGTGCATATCGCCGGTACTGCAGTACACGATGGTGCGGCCCTGCACGTGATTACCGGGCGCGCTCCACCACCCATGATATCGGGTTGGATCTATATCGTGTTGGGTCTATGCTGGGTGGATGGCGTGGGAGATCAACGGCACCGATCAGTTCGCTGATTGGTACTCCTCGCTGACCGAGGCCGAGCAAGACGCCGTCATCGCGGTGGTCGAGTTCTTGGCCGAGCAAGGACCGCAGCTCGATCGGCCACATGCTGATCGGATCAAAGGCTCCCGCTACCACAACTTGAAAGAACTCCGGCCCCGTGGCGCTGCCAAGAACTGTCGGGTGTTGTTCATCTTCGACCCGCGACGCCAAGCCGTTCTTCTCGTTGGCGGCGACAAGACCGGCCAGTGGGCGAAGTGGTACCGGACTGCGATCCCCGAAGCTGAGCGCCTGTACGAGGACTACCTGGAAGAACTAGACGCGTTGGGCCTTCTCAACGACACGGACGAACAAGGAGACTGACCATGGGACATCGCAAGTTCGCTGACATCGTCGGCGTGATCGACGACGAGCGTCGAGCCCGCATCGAGGTCATCAAAGAGGAAGCACGTGCTGACGCTGTGGCGTTCAATCTCGCTGAGCTCCGACGCCACCGTTCGCTCACACAGGTGGAGTTGGCCGAACGGCTGCAACGCGCCCAGGCATCGATCTCGGCCATGGAAACCGCCGACGACAACCTGTTGTCCACCTGGCGTGCGGTGGTGGAGAGCATGGGCGGTCACCTCGAGCTCGTGGCCGTGTTCGACGACGAACGTATCGCCATCCCTACCTGACTCTCGGGCACCCAGATCGCAGCACGCTCCGCAATGGTTCCGACGGCGCGTGCATCGCTTCGCAGATCTTTGTATGGATTCGGTGGAGTTCTTCGTGAATGTGGGTGTGAGAGCGACAGAGTTGACTGGCATGGAGGAGGGGCAACCACCTCGGGTTGGGGATCGTTCTGCTCAGGGTGCCTCATCTGGTCGGATCGATGCCGAGTTCACGGCGTTCTACAGGGCTGAACATGACGCTCAGGTTCGACGGGCGGCTCTGCTCGTCGGCTCTGACGATGCCGGAAACGACATTGTTCACGACGCCCTCGTGGCGATGCTGCGCCGATGGGATTCGATTGCCGACCCTGCCCCGTATCTCAACCGTGCGGTGCTCAACGGCTGTCGTGACATGGGTCGACGCAACGTTGTGGACCGCCGAGCAATCCGCAAGCTCCATACCCAAGAGGGTCAGCGGCCGAACGAGGTGCTCTTCGATGTCATCGGGCGGTTGCCGTTCAATCAGCGAGCCGCGGTGGTGATGCGCTTCTACGAACGGATGACCGAGTCGGAGATCGCCGCTGCTCTCGACTGCAAACCGGGATCGGTCGGACCATGGATCCACCGGGCTCTCACCGCCATGCGAAAGGAACTGTCATGACCAACATCGACGAACAGCTGATCGTTGCATTGGAGCGACGAGCGAACAGCGTGGTGGTGCGAGACGATCTGGATTTGATTCTCGGTGGCGTGAACGTGATTCGTTTCGCCGACTCTGCAGTCCCGTCTCGGCGCCGACGCCCTCCCGTGTGGCTTGTCGCTGCGGCAGGGTTGGTCGCTGTCAGCGCAGGGTTGGTGTGGGCGCAGACGGTACGCAACGAGCCCGCGTCGACGTCACAGCAATCCTCCCAGACGGACGGTGCCATGACGCTCCCGGAGGTTGGTGCAGGACCGTGGGCGCTGCCAGATTCGGCGAACCGGGATCGCATCGATGCGTTTCCCATCGTGGACGATCTCCCCGATTCTGCATTCGCTGGTTTCAGCGATCGGACCGATGTCTCGTGGATCGGAGCGATCGGCACGCTGCAACCCGACGGTGTCCCCCGCCCGCTCGTCGCCGTCTCCACGTTCCCCAACGGCCAGGAGCCGTTCCCCGATGCCGTTCCTGGTCGAATCGATGGGGTCTCCGAAGTCGTGTTCGACGACGACGCCGCGACGCTCACCTGGTCCGTTGACGGCACCCCGCTGACGATGACCGGCGCAGACCTCGACACCATGTACTCGCTCGTGGAACACATCGCGCCAACCGCCGAGGGTGCCGACCGCGGCGGCTACGTCATCGTCGGCGAACTACCAGCTGGGCTCGTTGAACTCGTCTCACCGTACGAGTTAGTGCCGATGACGTTCCCAACCATCAACTCTGAGACCGGTGAGTTCTCCGTGAGCGTCGACAACGGGCCGTTCCTCGCCGTTCTTGGCGCAACCGGTGCGGCCGAGTGGGAACCCATCACGATCAACTCGCTCAACGGGTTCATCTCACCAGGCGAGCAGCCGCTCATCACCCTCGCTTTGAGCGGTGACGAGGTCATGTACGTCTCCAGCGGCACCAAAACCAGAGATGAACTCATCGAGTTTGCCGGGACAATCCGAATCGGAGACGAATCTGAATTCCGCTCACTCAGGGGGGCAGCCGACTGACCGACCCCACGACGCCGGAGCACAGCCTCATTGAAACTCGCCATTGCCGACGAGTGGCGGGCCACTCAGCGATCGGTCGAGGGCACCGCTGCCACAGATCGCAAGTCGTGTGGTCGAACGGCGGTCTACGATGCCACCATGCGTCTGCGTCCGATGCTGCAGGTGAGCGATGTCGTCGTTGCGAGCCGGTGGTATCAGGATGCGCTCGGGTTGACGTCGGGTCACGGCGGTGACGAGTTCGAGATGCTGTTCTCTGGTGACAACCTCGTGCTGCAGCTCCACCGCCTCGACGCGCACGAGCACGGATTTCTCCAGCCGGACGAGTCCGATGTCCGCGGCGCCGGCGTGTCGCTGTGGTTCGAGACGTCAGATCGGACTGCGTTTCAGGCGCTTTTCGAACGCGCTGAATCGTCGGGCGCGACCATCCTCGAGCGGCCTCACTGGAATCGGCTGGCTCACCACCACGAGGCGACGATGGTTGATGCCGAGGGGTACATCGTGGTGATCCACAGCCCCTTCGAAACTGACGGCTGATCCGGCCAGTCTGTGCTCCTGGTTGCGGGCGGGCGATGCTCACCGATGCCGCACACTTCGGCGCGCAGAATCACGACGCTCAGACGGAGAATGCTGTGCGACTGCGGCCCAAGCCGCACACCGCATAATCCCCGAGACCATCGCCGAACCAGTGACGGTCGGTGGTCGCGTTGCGAGCGGCAGCTCGACGCCGTCGACCTGACCGAGTGCGCCGGTTCCCGAGTAGTCGATCGTGCGTTGTCATCCGTGATTTCCGGGCGGGTTTCCAGCCCTGCCTGCGAGTGGCCGCTGCGTAACCGTCCGGGTCCCGGGACTACTGCGCCGAGAGTTCGGCGAGGAGTTTCGGGATGTCGTCGGTGGCGATGGTCCACAGTTGGTCCATGTCGACCCGGTGGTAGTGGTGTGCGATCAGGTGGCGAAGGTTGATGATGTGCCGCCACGACACTTCGGAATGCTCCTTCTTGAAACCCTCGGACAGTGCGTTCGATGCCTCGCCGATGATCTCCAGCAAGCGCTCAGCCGCACGTTGTCGAGTCCAGTCCGCATCGAAGGCATCGCGGCCGGCGGCCACGAGTTCGCCGAGTTGCTGGGCGGCCTCGACGATGTCGGCCACGCGCAGGTCGTCACTCCTGCTCAAATGGGAACGGCCTCCCGGCGGATGTGATCGTCGCGATCCTTCAATCCACCGACCGATACCACGTCGACGCGAGCGCCGAGCAATGACTCGAACGCCTCTTTGAGATCCATCAAGTCGAACAACGAGCTCCCCGGTTCGAACTCGACCAAGAAGTCGAAGTCGCTGTCAGCGTGGTCGTCGCCGCGAGCCGCAGAACCGAACAGAGACACGGACCGTGCGTGGTGGCGGCGGGCGAGCTCGTTGAGCTCGTCGCGTTTGGCTTCGACGATCGCACGGCGAGCATCCATACAGACGATGCTACTTCCCGCTCACTGCCCAGGCCTGCGAACGTTCGGTGGGCCACCCCAACAACACCGACAGCTACGACCTCATGACGTCCATCGCCAGCATTGCGGTCATTCAATGGCCATTGGCCGTTGACTGGGATTTCCGTAGGTGAAAGCCTGTCGAAGGACGACCCGTTGTCCGTCAACGTCGGGAGCGATGATGAAATTGACGAAGTCCTTGGTCCAGCGGATCCGGCGATTCTTCTCACGTCCGATCGATCGCCGTCCCCCTGAAACGCCACAACACGTGCGCGCACAATTCGAGAGCGAGACGTTCGGACGCCAGGGCGGCTACGGCTGATCCTGGTCGGGTCCCGGAAAGTCCGAGTCTGCGCCGAGCCATTGGCGTGTAACTGTTCTCGCGGTGAGCTGAACAGCAGCGAGGGACGTCCACGCTTCATGAAATTTGCGGCACCGCTGCTGGCCGCTCTCGTCTTGGTCGGCTCGGGGTGCTCGGACACGAGTCTCAGCGCCGAGTCTGAGAAGGGCCTGATCGCCGCGGCCGTTGCGCGCCGCACCTTTGTGGATAGCAGCGTTCCCGGCGTGACGTTCACGACCGTCGAGGTCGTCGACACGGTCGGCAGCAGTAACGCTGACGGCATTATCAGCTTCTCCGATGATGACCGCTCGCTCACAGCCGCTGAACAACAGGCGATAGAACAGGCGCTCGCACCTGCCGAAGTGCGGTTCGTCTCGTCGACGGCGGATCGCCTCATCGAGTTCGAGGACGAGATTGCAGTCGTCGCCGTCGCACGACCGAAGGGCGACGACAGCGAGGCGACGATTTCTACCGGGCTCGCTTGTGGTGGCACGTGTGGCGCTGGAGGCGCGCAACGCTTCGAACTCAACGATGACGGCAGCTGGGTATTCGTTGAGAACGTTGGTGGTCAGTGGATGGCATGACGAACGCCGACCTGCGATCTACTGCCGAGAGCCGACGGCGCCTCTTCCGCACCTTCGATCGCTGACGCCCGCGGCGCCGACACGTCAGGGGCAACTGACCCGCCCGCACTTCATCTCGCCGTCCTACAGACGTCCGCGGAACGAACTTCACCCCGGAAAGGGCACTCGATAACGGCGCTCGATAATCCGGTCGCGAACTCCGAGCCTGCGCCACAGCGCGAAGCCCTTACGTGACGCGAGATAATGCCGAGCAGCGGTCATCGTCTGCGGGGTTGTCTGGACAGCGTGCGATTGCCTGCCGCGGATTCGGGGTGCTGGCCGGTCTTATGGTTGATGGGAATGCTCCGACGATCACCTGAGCGTGAGGCTTTCGAGTCGTTCGTCGAGCGGGTGAAGCCTGGGTTGTTGCAGGCGCTTGTCGCGACCTACGGGCCGGTGGACGGGCGCGAGGCGTGCGTCGACGCGTTGAGTTGGGCGTGGGAGCACTGGGATCGCCTCGCCGAGGTCGATCATCCGGTCCGCTATCTGTATCGAGTTGGGCAGTCGGCCACGCGTCAGTTCTTGCCCAAGCCAGTCCCGGCGAGGCTCGCCGACATTCTCGAGACCCGGTTCCCTGACGTGGAGCCGCAGCTGTTGCCTGCTTTGTCCCGGCTGTCGGAGCAGCAGCGCACCGTGGTCGTATTGGTGCACGGCTACGGCTGGCGTCAGGCAGCGGTCGCGCGCCTCTTGGAGATCAACCCCTCAACGGTGCGCGACTACTTGAACCGGGCGATCGATCGTTTGCGGAACGAACTGGAGGTCAGTGATGTCAACGAACGTGCGTGAACAACTTCGTCAACTTGCCGACGCGTTCGACGAGTTCGTCGGCGACGTCACGGTCGATGACGTGCTCGGACACGCTGGGGCGACTGGTGGGGCCGAGGATTCCGCGTGGCTTCGGTCGGAAGCGGACGACTCGGCTGATCGGCCAGCGTGGCGAAGGTTCGCTCTGGCAGCCGCTGTGCTGCTCTTGGTTGCCGGGTTGGCAGGAGCGTTGGCCCTCGCCGATCGAGACAGTCCCGATGCTGCCACCACTTCCGCGTCGCCCATCGCAACCGGAGTGCCGACGCCGGCGGTCCCGTCTGGGCAGTTCGTGTGGCCGGCACCTGCGAGGGGATTTGGGTCACTGAACGAACTGGTCGGTGCCTTCACGTCCGAGGTGATGGGTTGGGATGCCTTCGACCTACTCGGTGACGTCAACGACCAGCAACAACCGCAGTCGTTCGCTCTGAGCAATAGCTCCGTGGACGCCGAAGTAGCAGCGATTGCCGTGCCGTCGCCCGAAGGGTGGGGCTTCGTGCAGATCGGCGAAGGCCTGAACGCATCTACCGGCGACAGCGGAAACCTGACTCTTGAGTTCCCGACGACTACAGCCGTCACTTCCAGCTTGGTGACGGTCCGCCTCGCCGACGGCAACAGCATCGACACGACCGTCGAGGCCGGCACGGTCGAAATCTCCAATACCAGACTCGATCAACTGGTCAGTGCCCTGGTGGTCGGCTACGACGCCGACGGCAACGCAATCGCCGCGAGCGGAGGCCAGTTCGACACTGGCGCCGCGGCGCCGCCCTCGACGACCGCTAATGACGTCGCAGCGTCCGACTCAGTTCCTGCCAGTGCCGCGGACGGTGAGCCGTATGGGCCGCTCGACTATGCGACTACGAACAGCGCACTGCCGCTGTGGCCCTACATCAACGCAAGCGATCCCGCCGCAACCACAACCGGCTACGGCATGCACCTGTGCGACAGCGGGTATGGCACAAAGATCGTCAGAGTCGACCCGGCGACCGGTCCGTCGCACGCGTACTCAGGCACGTTGTGTGTGTTCATCAACCTCACTGAGGCACGACCGGATGCCGTCACGACATGCGCCACCGCAACCGACCGGTTCAACTACGCGCGATGCCAACGGCGCACCACCGATACCGACAACACCGGGGCAGGCACCAGTGTCAGTGGGGTCGCCACCGTTGAGCAACAGAGCGCAATGGCAGCGTTCCCGACGGCGACCGCATGGGATCAACCCGAAGAATTCGCCGTCGAGGTCACTGCAGCCACCGTCGCGGCCGCCTTCAAGGACAACTCAGTCGCCGTCACCCTCACAGCAACCGAACCAGACGGCAGCGTTGATCCTTCCGGCGTCTGCTTCCGGATCGACCTGACGCGCGCAGCCGTCGACGGCTGCGTCGGTCAGGGGTTGCTGGCAACCGGTCTCGCCTACGGCGCCTTCCAAGATGGCGACGGCCCAGTCGAGATCATCGGCATCGTGCCCGACGAGATCACCGAGATCGAGATCAACGGCGCCACGCTGACTCCGACCAACAACGTCTGGCACTACACCAGCACGCAGAGCGCTCCGGTCAAGATCACCGTTCGGTCAGCCGACGGACGTGTCGCAACGACAGCTTGAGTCCCGATGCCTTCGAGTCGACGTCGTCGCATCAGCCGCCGAACTCGGTGAGTGCTTCCTCGAGTTCGGCCACGGCAGTGGCGGCGCGCCAGAGCTGATCTTCGGGGCTCGTGTGGCTGCGGGTGTCTCGCCGCCATTCGTGGTCCCAGTACTGGGCGAGGACAGATCGCAGGTGCGCCTTGGAGACGTCGAGTTCAATGCCGACCTGCTCGGCGAGTTCGGCTCGGTCGGGCTCGACCAGACCGGAGATCACCCCTGATCGCAGTTCGTCGATGAGGCCACTCTCGATGCCGTTCGACGCCGACCAGAATCGGGCGACGCGCTGGTTGCGGTACGTCCAGGCTGGCCATGCCGCGGGACGGTAGGACCACAGCATCGGTCGCTTGCCGAGGCGGAGCTGTTCACCGACCCACTCGGCGGTTGGATCGGCTGCGAGCCAGGGGAGTTCGTCGGGAGGAAGATCGATCAACAACACGACGACCGTGCCGTGATCGATCTCGTCGGAGGACTCGAGCAGTGCGCCAGCGACCCACATCTCGGTGAGTGGCCAACCAATCGGAGTCTGACCCAACCGCAACTGCTCGGTGGCGACCTCAGCCATCTCCACCAGATGACGGATCGCAGTCCCACGTTTCACACCAACAGTGTGGCCGACGTCGGGCGCCGTGATGGCGCCGCGGACTGCCCCGGGCGGCCCGCAACGATGGGTACTCTGGCGCTGTACTTCGGCAGCGATTCGACTGCTGCATTGCGGCCCTTCGTGCCCACGGATTGCCCACGAACGAGTCGATACTGGCCGATACGAGACAACACCAGTCAGTACGAGAAATCGCGTCGCGCCTGATCAGAGCACACGAAACGGCACAGGTCGATACCAGGCGGACGGTCCTGGAGCGATTTGTAATCATGAGGTGGCGGGTTCGATCCCCGCACCCGGCTCCACGTGATCGGACGCCTCGCGTCCGGCTGTCGTTCGCCCGAGTGCGCATCGTCCTCAGCACGTCAGGCCTCAGCAGGTCATGAGGTCGAGTTCCGACACTCGCCACGGTCGTTCCATGCTCTCGTCGGGCACGAGTGAGTCCGAGGTCACCGGGAAGTAGAGGAACCGTCGACGTTGGTCCGTGGACCCCGCGCGATCGACCGTGAAGCCCGCTCGCTTCGCGATCTGCAGCCGGGTGCTGCCGAGCGTGGTCGACATCATCGCGTAGTCGATGTCCGGCACAGCGACGAGTGCTGCCAAGAGCTCCGCGAAGACGGTGTCGTTTTCAGCGACGACGTCCGCAACCGTCACTCGGCCAGGGCGCATCACATCCCACGAGAGCACGAGGTAGCCACGCAGTGCCGAATCCCTCCACTCGAGGAATCGGTAGATGTGATCCGGATTCGCCAGACGCCACCGGAGGAAGTCTTCGCTTCGGTCCGCCCCGATCCGATCCGACACCGGCGCTGCCGCGAGCGTGCTCATCGCCGCAAGATCCGCACTGGACGACACGTCGATGCGAGGATTCCGTGCGGTCGCGATCATCTGGCGGCACACGCCGTTCACGGTCGCCCCGCGGCCGAACGCCGACGAGAAGAACCCACGCGTTCGCAATTTGCGCAGGACCCGGCCCTCGCCGCGGCGCAGCATCGAAGCATCCGACGTCGCCGGTCGCTGCACCGCATCGAGATCCTCGAGCTCCCGATAGCCGCACGCCAGGGACAACTCCTGGGTCGTCTCCAGGCCGGTCAGGCTGAGGATCGCCTCGAATCCCTTCTCCCGTGCTGATCGGACCATGGCGCGATGCAAGAGGAGGAACAGTCCCCGGTTGCGGTGTTCCTCGCGGATCAGCAGATCGTCGGCGTGTGGAAGCACCGTGGTTTCTCGCTCAGGGCCGAGGTTCCAGCGGGTGCCGTACAGGCCGCGAACCGCGACGATCTGGTCGCTGTGGCGAACGACGAAGAGCAACGGAGTCGAGATGAACGGGTTCTGCCCGTACTTCCACTCGAGGTATCGGCGACTCTGTCTCGGCGCCGTGTTGATCAGGGCTGCTTGCAGGACAGCGATCTCGTCGAGGTCGTCGTCGAGAGCCTCCGTGACGGTGTACTCCATGGACAACTCTCACCTACCGCTCGGACATGTCGACTCGCCTAAGCTAGCGCTGGCGGAGAGTTGCGGTGGTCGTTCGACCTCGCGTCGTGGTGCTCCGCGACCGGACGGTGGATGATGCCAAGTAGCGCAACGATCACGGAACTCCTGACGGCGGCGGCGGAGGTGCGAGGCGACGCGTCGGCAGTCGAGGATCTGCTGCGTCCCGGCTCGAGTTACCGACGCTTGGACGGCGTCACCGCACGGCTCGCACGGGAACTCCGCCGTTTCGGCGTCGACCACAATGACCGGGTCGCCATCGTGCTTCCCAACGGCGCCGACATGGCGACGGTGGTCCTCGCCGTCACCCGCGTCGCGACGGCGTCGCCGCTCAATCCCGGGCTCACGAGGTCGGAGTTCGAGTTCTATCTCGCCGATCTCGACGCTCGGCTCGTGCTCGTCGCCGACGGCGACCTCACCGAAGCGACGCCCGCGGCCCGCGCGCTGGGGCTTCCGCTCGTGACCGTCTCGCCGATCGCCGGGGCCCACGCCGGCGAGGTCACCGTGCGCATGTCGGACGGTCCCGAGGTGGCGCCGGGCGACGCCGCAGCGGTGGCCGAGCGCGAGGCGTCGAAGGACGACGTCGCACTGGTGCTCCACACGTCCGGCACGACGTCCAAGCCGAAGATCGTTCCCCTCACTCACGAGAATCTGTGTGCGTCCGCCGCCAATGTCGCGTCGTCGCTGGCGTTGGGGCCGGACGATCGATGTCTGAACATCATGCCGTTGTTCCACATCCATGGCCTGGTCGCTGCCCTGCTCGCCTCGTTGCACTCCGGCGCCTCGGTCGTCTGCACACCGGGGTTCGAGGCGCCCAAGTTCTTCGACTGGTTCGAGGCGGCGGACCCGACGTGGTACACCGCCGTGCCCACGATGCATCAGTCGGTGCTCGCGCGCGCCGACTCGGCTCAGCGCGAGCTCGTCGCTCGCAGCGCTCTCCGAGTCGTTCGATCGTCCTCTGCCTCCCTCCCGCCGTCGGTCCTGCGGGATCTCGAGGAGGCGTTCGGTGTGCCCGTTATCGAGGCGTACGGCATGACCGAAGCCGCCCACCAGATGACCTGCAATCCTCTTCCACCGCTCACTCGCAAGCCCGGGTCGGTGGGCCTTTCGGCCGGTCCCGAGGTGGCGATCGCCGACGCTCGCGGTCGGATGCTCGCAGAGTCCGAGATCGGAGAGGTGGTGATTCGGGGTTCGAACGTGATGTCGGCATACGACGGCATCGGCGACCAGTCGGGTCATTTCCTCGCCGACGGATGGTTCCGGACCGGGGACCAGGGCTACCTCGACGCCGAGGGCTACCTGTTCTTGACGGGCCGCTTGAAGGAGATCATCAATCGGGGCGGCGAGACCGTCGCCCCCCGTGCCATCGATGAGGCGCTCCTGGAGCATCCCAAGGTGGCGCAAGCCGTGGCCTTCGCCGTACCCGACCCGAGTCTCGGCGAGGAGGTCGCCGCGGCGGTCGTCGCTCGACCGGGCGACGACGTCAGTGAGTCGGAGCTGCAGGACTTCCTCGTCGGGCGACTGTCCTGGGCTCGAATCCCGAAGCGGATCCTGGTGCTCGACCAGATCCCCAAGGGAGCGACCGGCAAGGTGCAACGGATCGGTCTCGCCGAGAAGTTGGGACTCGAGAGCGTGCACAAGTCGGCCGACGAACAGCCGGACGATGACCTCCATCCGTCGGACGCCACGATGCAACGGCTCGCTGCGCTCTGGGGCGAGGTGTTGGGCGTGTCCGATGTTGGCGTCGACGATCGGTTCCTCGACGTCGGCGGCGACTCGGTGAGTGCCACCGCCCTGGTGATCGGAGTCGAGAGCGAGTTCTCCGTCGAGGTCCCGCTCATGGCGTTCTTCGATGCTGCGACCATCCGACGACAGGCCGCTCTGGTGGACCAGCTGACGGAGGGTCCGGTTCAGCTGGATTCCTGAGGGTGGCGGACTCCATCCCCGCGCCCTTCGGGCTCACGTTCCAGCGCGAGTGTCAGTCGGTTGGGACGTCGCCGGCCACGGCGATCTCTCGCACGCGTGCGAGCAGCACCTCGAGCGCAGGACGGTTGAGGCCGCCTTCGGGGATGATCACGTCGGCGTGGCGCTTGCTCGGCTCGATGAACCGTTCGTGCGCCGGACGCACCGTCTGGAGGTACTGCTCGATCACGAACTCCGGCGTGCGCCCGCGTTCGGCGACGTCGCGCCGCAGCCGCCGGATCAGGCGGATGTCGGCCGCAGTGTCGACGAAGATCTTGAGGTCGAAGCGTTCGCGCAGGGCGCGGTCCCAGAGCACGAGGATTCCGTCAACCACCACGATGCGGGCCGGTTCGACGATGCGGACGCGGTCGCTGCGGTTGTGTGCGGTGTAGTCGTAGACCGGCACCGGCACCGACGCACCGTTGGCGAGCGCTGCCAGGTGGTCGTTCAGCAGCGCCCAGTCGAAGGCGTCGGGATGGTCGTAGTTGACCGCCCGACGCTCTTCGATCGGCGTGTCGCCAAGATCGAGGTAGTACGAGTCGAGCTCGATCAACGAGAGGTGGTCGGCGCCGGTCATCGACACCAGGCGTTCCGTCACGGTCGTCTTGCCGGAGCTGCTCCCGCCCGCGATGCCGATCATGAACGGGCGTGTCGACACGCCCAGCACGATAGGTGATGGACGCCTCGGCGAGACGCGAGTCGTCGGGTGCTTGTAATTGGAGAGCGTTTGCGGCCAACCTGTGCGGGATGCTCGACGAACGCTCTGCCGCCATGCTCGATTTCGAACGTGCCTGGTGGAACAACGACGAACCGCGTGACCAGGTCATCCGCGCGCGCTTTCAATGTTCGCCGGAGGAATACCATGCGGAACTGACCAAGGTGCTCGACGACCCGGCCGCGATGGACCACGACCCGCTCGTGGTGCGTCGACTCAAGCGGCTGCGCCTGCGGGCCCGCAAGGCACGCATCGACGGAGTCGCGTCGGCAGCGGCAGGAGAGGGAGCGCACGCATGACCCACGAAGACCCGGATGCACCGGTGACGCCCACGCCGTCGCGCCGATCGCCCCGCCAGGGAGTCGGTGGCTCGCCGATGGGCTCGACGATCAGCATCGTGCTGGCCGTCGTGGCCGTCATCGTCGGCTTTCTCATCCTCAACAACATCACCGACGACGGTTCCTCCGCTGGCGACAGCGGCGCCGCTCCCACCGAGTCGACACCCGATGACACGACCAACAGCTCGGTCACCGAGAACACGACGACCACCACCACCGAACCACCCTTCGTCACGGAGGGCGCGACGGTCGTCGTCGCCAACGCCAGTGGCGTCCCCGGCTCGGCAGGTCGAATGACCACCGAACTGGCGACGCTCGGCTTCGTGATGGGCACGGCGACGAACTCCACACAGTCCGGGCTCGCTGCCTCGGTCGTGCAGTACGACCCGACGATTGCCGCGGCGCAGGATGTGGCTGAATCGGTCTCTCGCAGCTTGGGTGGGGTGACGGTCGAGACCTTGCCCACGCCGCCTCCCGTCGAGGGGGAATCGCTCGGCGGGGCGGGCGTCCTCGTGCTGCTCGGCACCGACGAGGCCGACAAGACGATCGCCCAGCTCTCCGCGCCGGGCGCCGTGGTGGCACCCGCCCCCAGCGTGTCCGGCGACACGACGGGCGACACCACCGGCGACACCACCGGCGACACGACCGGCTGATCTCCGGCGGAGCGGCCCGGTCAGCGGGCGGCGGACAGCCACGTCGCAGTGGCGAGTTCGACGAGGCGTTTCGGCTCGGCGAAGGCCGCCTCGTCGCCGTAGTCGGCGACGAGCGACACGACGTCGATGCCGGCAGGCGCCGACCGATCCGAGCGTTCGTCGGATCCCACGACTGCGAGGACCGAGATCCCGAGTTCACTCGCGATCGCTGCAACGCCGCCGACGACCTTGCCGACCGAACTGCTGTCGTCGAGACATCCCTCGCCGGTGATCACGAGATCGGCTCCTTCGAGGCGGTCGTAGAGGTCGACTTCGTCCGCCACCAACTCCAGTCCCGGCAGCAGCGTGCCGCCGAGTGCGGCGAGGGCCCCGCCGAGCCCGCCCGCAGCACCTCCGCCGGGGATCGAGGTGATGTCGACGCCGAAATCCTCGCGGAACATCTGTGTGAGCCGCTCGAGACGTCGGGTGAGCATCGCCACCTGTGCCGGTGTGGCGCCCTTCTGGGGACCGAACACGGCGGCCGCATCGGTGAACGTGGTGGTGACGTCGCATGCCACCAGCAGTTCCACCTGCTTCAACCGCGCGATGGCGGTGATCGCCCGGATCGCCCCGAACCCTCCGTCGGTCGTGGCTGAGCCTCCGAGACCAACGATGATGCGACGGGCGCCGGCATCGAGGGCGTGGTCGATGAGTTCGCCGGTGCCGGTCGTCGTTGCATTCAACGGGTCGTTGCCGGCGGCACCGCCGACCACGGTCAGCCCGCTCGCTCTTGCCATCTCGATCACCGCGGTTCCCTTGGACAGCCGCCACGGGGCACTGACCGTGTCACCAAGTGGACCGGTGACCGTGGAGGTCCGGTTGGCTCCTCCGAGGGCTTCGAGCAGTCCGTCGCCGCCGTCGGCCATCGGCACCTCGACGCAGTCGACCCCGCGTTCCCAGCACGCGTGCCCGATCGCCGCCGCCACCTCGGCAGCAGTGAGCGTGCCCTTGAACTTGTCGGGAGCGGCGACCACGCGGCGGATGGGCACGACGGCGACCATACTGCGGCGCCCGGCTGGCAGCCCCGACATGATTGTCGACCGCATGAGTCGGGAATCGCACCGGTAGCATCTGCGCCATGGCAGTGACCGTTCGCATCCCCACCACCATGCGCCCGCTGACGGGCGGCGACAAGCAGGTCTCGGTCGAGCCCGGCACCCTCGGCGACATCGTGACGGCGCTCGAATCCGCCCACCCGGGCTTGGGTGAACGCCTGGTCGACGAAGATGGTGCGCTGCGCAAGTTCGTCAATGTGTTCGTCGACGACGACGACGTGCGCTACCTCGACGGCCTCGACACCAAGGTCGACGACGGCCTCACCGTCTCGATCATCCCCGCCGTCGCCGGCGGCTGACCCCCACGTTTGTGTGCGGATCTGGGTGGTCTGTCCCACCCAGAATGCAACACGAACGTGACGGGCGGGTGAGGTACGCGAGGCTGGGGCGATGACGGTTCGAGTCGAAGATCGGGGAGCGGTCCGGTTGGTCACGATCGACCGGCCGGAGGTGCGCAATGCTGTCGACGGGCCCACCGCTCAGCTCCTGTACGACGTCTTCGTCGACCTCGACGGTGACGACTCGGTGTCCGTCGCGGTGCTGACCGGCGCAGCGGGCACGTTCTGCTCCGGCGCCGACCTCACGGCGATCTCCGACGGCAGGGGCAATACGGTGCTCGATGTGGCACCCGAGGAGATCGTGGGGTCGCTCGGCCCGATGGGCCCGACCCGTCTGCTGCTGTCGAAACCGGTCGTTGCGGCCGTCGAGGGCCATGCGGTCGCCGGCGGGCTGGAGCTCGCCTGCTGGGCCGACCTGCGCGTCGCCGCGAGCGACGCGACGTTCGGTGTGTACTGCCGGCGCTGGGGCGTCCCGTTGGTCGACGGGGGCACCGTACGGCTGCCGCGGCTGATCGGCCACAGCCGGGCCCTCGACCTGATCATGACCGGGCGCGGCGTCGACGGTGTCGACGCAGAGCGCATCGGACTCGCCAACCGCGTGGTCGCACCCGGTGGCGCACTCGAGGCGGCGGTGGAACTGGCGACCGAGATCGCCTCGCTGCCACAGATCTGCCTGCGTTCGGATCGCACGTCGAGCTACGACCAGTGGTCGCTCGACCTCGGTGCCGCCCTCTCCAACGAGACCCGCCTGGGTCGGGCGACGATCGCATCGGGCGAGACGCGCGACGGCGCAACCCGCTTCGCTCGCGGCGAGGGACGCCACGGCCGACCCGCCTGACCCCGCTCCACCTCATCCCAGAACGTTCGTGTGCAGATTCGGGTGACCCGCCCCACCCAGATCCGCACACAATCGGGGGAGGGGGAATGGCGGGCAGTTGCGTGGTTAGCAGTCGGGGCCGTAGAGTGCTAACCGGCGTCCGTCGAGTATCCGGCGGACGCAACGACACTCACGAAGCTTCGAACACGTCCAACGGAGGACACACAAGATGGCGAAGATGATCGCATTCGACTCCGAGGCTCGCCGAGCCCTCGAAGCCGGAATGAACCAGTTGGCCGACGCCGTGCGCGTCACGCTCGGCCCGAAGGGCCGCAACGTCGTGTTGGACAAGAAGTGGGGTGCCCCCACGATCACCAACGACGGCGTGTCCATCGCCAAGGACATCGAGCTCAAGGACCCCTATGAGCGCATCGGCGCCGAGCTCGTCAAGGAGGTCGCGAAGAAGACCGACGACGTCGCCGGCGACGGCACCACCACGGCGACCGTCCTCGCGTGGACGATGGTCCGCGAGGGGTTGCGCAACCTCGCGGCGGGCGCCAACCCGATGGGCCTCAAGCGTGGCATCGAGCAAGGTGTCGCCGCCGCTGTCGAGTCGATCAAGAACAGTTCGATCGAGATCGATTCCACCCAGCAGATCTCGCAGGTGGCCGCCATCTCGTCGGCCGATCAGGAGATCGGCGACATGATCGCCCAGGCCATCGACAAGGTCGGCAAGGATGGGGTCATCACCGTCGAAGAAGGCCAGACCTTCGGCATGGAGATGGACCTCGTCGAGGGCATGCGCTTCGACAAGGGCTACCTGTCGCCGTACATGGTGACCGACACCGATCGGATGGAGGCGTCGTTCGACGACCCGTACCTGCTGTTCGTGTCGTCGAAGATCTCCACGATCCGCGACCTCGTGCCGGTCCTCGAGAAGATCATGCAGACCGGCCGTCCGCTCGTGATCGTCGCCGAGGACGTCGACGGCGAGGCCCTCGCCACGCTCGTCGTCAACAAGATCCGCGGCACGTTCAAGTCGGCCGCCGTCAAGGCCCCCGGCTTCGGCGAGCGCCGCAAGGCGATGCTGCAGGACATGGCCACCATCACCGGTGCGCAGGTCATCAGCGAGGACGTCGGTCTCAAGATGGAGAACGTCACGCTCGACCTGCTCGGCGAAGCCAAGCGCGTCATCATCACCAAGGACGAGACGACCATCGTCGAAGGCGCAGGTGACGAGGACGACATCAAGGGCCGCATCAACCAGATCAAGGCCGAGATCGAGAACACCGACTCCGACTACGACCGCGAGAAGCTCCAGGAGCGCCTCGCCAAGCTCACCGGCGGCGTCGCCGTCCTCAAGGTCGGCGCAGCCACCGAGGTCGAGCTCAAGGAGAAGAAGCACCGCATCGAAGACGCGGTGTCCACCACCAAGGCGGCGATCGAAGAAGGCGTCGTCGCCGGCGGCGGCGTCACGCTGCTGCGTGCGGTCGAGTCGGTGACCAAGGTCGCCGACAGCCTCGAAGGTGACGAAGCGACCGGCGCCCGCCTCGTCGCGACGTCGCTCGTCGGTCCGATCAAGCAGATCGCGGAGAACGCCGGCGTCAACGGCGGCGTCGTGATCGCCAAGGTGCTCGAGATGTCCGGCAACGAGGGCTACAACGCTGCCAGCGACACCTACGAGGACCTGGTGAAGATCGGCGTCATCGACGCTGCGAAGGTGACCCGCTCGGCGTTGCAGAACGCCGGCTCGATCGCTGCGCTGTTCCTCACCACCGAAGTCGTCATCGTCGACAAGCCCGAGAAGACCCCCGCCATGCCCATGGGCGGCGGCGACATGGACTTCTGATCCGCCAACTCGCACGCTGACCGAACGTGGTCCCCCGGCATCTGCCCGGGGGACCACGTTCGTTCGTTTTCGGGAGTGTGCTGCGACATGACCGCGTGCCGGATCTTGGGCAGCTCCTTTTTCTGACGCGATCGCTGTACGTCAGGGGTCAGAGCCCCGGTGTAACGGCTGCGCCGTCACACCGGGGGTCTGACCCTTTTGGTGACCTAGCCTGGGCGACATGCGTATGGAAGCTGGTCTGACCGTCGTCCACCTGTTCGGCAAGCCGACTCCCGCCCTCGACCGCGAGGCGGTCGTCGCGGCGGTCAAGGCCGCCGAAGCCGACGACTGCCAGGTGATCACGGCCGCCATGCTCGGACACAAGGCCGACATCGCGTTCATGGCGCTCGCCGCCGATTGGCGAACGCTGCGCACCCTCCAATCGGCGTTGCAGCACGCCGGCATCGACATCGTCGACAGCTACGTCTCCATCACCGAGGTGAGCGAGTATGCGAAAGGCATGCCCGAGCACATGCTGCAGGCCCGCCTGCACCCCCAGATCCCTCCCGACGGCATGAACGCCTTCTGCTTCTACCCCATGAGCAAGAAGCGCGAGGGGCACGCCAACTGGTTCGCCACGCCGTACGACGAGCGCAACGACATGATGATGGAGCACGGCAAGAGCGGTCGCACGTTCGCCGGTCGCGTCGCCCAGCTCGTCACCGGTTCGACCGGCCTCGACGACTTCGAATGGGGTGTCACGTTGTTCGCGGTCAGCCCCGACGTGGTCAAGGACGTCGTGTACACGATGCGCTTCGACAAAGGATCCGCGTTGTACGGCGAGTTCGGCGCCTTCTACGTCGGCTATCTCGACTTCATCGAGAACATCCTGTAGCGGCCGGCGCAGGGTCGGTCAGAGGCCGACGACCACCGTTCGCTGCAGCGTGTCTCTGCCCGACTCGTCGAAGCCGAACCGGTCGAAGACGGCCCGCGACGGATCACCGGTTCGCGCCAGAAGATCGGTGACACCGGATGGTCCGTTGTAGTCGATCTGCAGGCCCGACTCGATCGCATCGACGCAGTCCTCGAACGTCATGCAGGCCGACCCACTCACACTGACCTGGGCGATCTGGCGGGCGATGTCTCGAGGTGCATCCGAGCCCGCCCGCACCGCAGCGAGCGCGATCAGGTTCGCGCAGTCGAAGGCGTTGGCGGCGAACAGCCCGGACGGGTCGAACGGTTCGGCCGGATCGCTCGATGCGGCCTGCGGAGCCAGCCCGACGATCTTCTCGCGCAGTTCCGGGTCGAGACCCTGGATGCGTTGCGGTGCGGTCGGATTGCGCAGTGCATCGTTGACGACGACCGTGGCGATGCCGCTGGTGTCGACGTCGTCGATGGCCTCGAGGAATCGCGTGCCGTCCTCGCCGCCGGCGAGCAGCACGAGCACCTGCGTGTCCGAGTCGGCCAGTACGGCGGCCTCATCGGAGAGGTCGTCGTCGCCTGACGCGAACCCGATCCGATCGACGACGACGATTGCCTCGTTGGCAAGCGACGCTTCGACCGTGTCGGCGAACGGCCTCCCATAAGCATCGTCGACGTAGACGATCGTGACGCGTTGTGCACCCGTCTGGTCTGCGGTCGATGCGATCGCGCGCGCCTGCAACGAATCGCTCGGGACCGTCCGGAAGAACAGATCATCATCGGGAAAGTCGTCGAGGGCGAGCGCGCTTGCCGTCGGCGAGCACACCACCTTGCCGGCCGACACCATGTCGTCGAGCGTGCTCAACGCGACCAACGACGAAGCGGGGCCGATGATCGCATCGACGTCCCGGTCGAGCAGCGTCTGGATGGAGGCCGAGGCCGTGGCGGCGCTGCTTCCCTCGTCGGCGACGACGAGAATCACCCGCCGGCCCAACACGCCACCGGCAGCATTGATCCGGTCGACCGCCGTTTCGACGGCGGTGGCCATCGGTTCGCCGAGCAGGGTGTCGCTCAGCGGCAGGAGCGCACCGATCACGAGGCGACCGTCGCTGGCGATCTGCGCCGCAACGGTCGTGGTCGTCGTGTCGGCGATCGTCTCGTCGACCGCACTGTCGGCGTCGCTGGTGCAGGCCGCCGCCGTCGTGGCGAGCGTCGTGGCCGCGAGCACGGTGGCGAGACGGCTGCGGCGGGAGCGGATCACGGTGGCCCAGCGTACGAGAGCCACCGTCGACGCAGGGGCCAGGCGGCGAAGTACCCCACAACCCGGCGACCTTGCCCGGTGCCCTCCAACGGCGACGCAACGTGTGCTCGGCGTCGGGGCACGACGGGATGGAGCGCTCTATGCTCTGCGGATCGTCTCCACCGATGCCCTCCCCGTCGAAGCCTCCACGTCGGCCGACCCGCTGCGTTGGGCGGCGATCGGGCCGGGCACCCACATCGTTCCGTGACGTCCGCAGTCCGAACCGGGCACCTCGACCAGGTCGGCGCAGCCGTCGCTCGTCCCGGCCGCGAGTACTGCCGTTCGTTGGCCGAGGTCACCGACGAGTGGGTGATCGACATCTTCGACGACGCGATTCGCCGGATCGAGAGTCGGGCTGGCCGGGTCGCCCTGCTCGCGATCGGTGGATACGGACGCGGTGAGCTCGCGCCCCAGAGCGATCTCGACCTCCTCCTGGTCCACGACGTGAAGCCGAAGAAGGTGTCCAAGGAAGTCGAACCCATCGCCAGTGCGATCTGGTATCCCCTGTGGGATGCGGGGGTGAAGCTCGGCCACGCCGTCCGCCGGATCGACGAACAGCTCGATCTCGCCAGGACCGACCTCGACTCGGCTACCGCGCTGGTGTCGGCTCGGCCCCTTGCCGGCGACGACGAACTCGCCGCCCAGGTGATCGCCCAAGGGCTCGACCTGTGGCGCACCAATCGGGTGCGTCATCTCGGGGAGCTGCGCGACCGGGTGCGCGTGCGCCAGGAGACCGCGGGTGACGTGGCGTACCGGCTCGAGCCCGACTTGAAGGACGGCCACGGCGGGTTGCGCGATGTCCAGTCGCTGTGGTGGGCCGAGGCGGCGGGTCTGCATCTGATCGCCGAGGACCTCATCGAACTCGACCGTTCGTACGACCTCCTCATGCGTGCCCGGGTCGCGCTGCACCTGGCAACCGACCGCCCCGGCGACGTGCTGCGCCTGGAGGATCAGGACGCCGCCGCGGCCCGAGGCGGTTGGAGCGACGCCGACGACATGATGGCCGACGTCGCTGCGGCCGGCCGGACGATCGCCTGGCTGTGCGACGAGAACTGGGGCCGCGCGGTGGCGACCGTGGCGGAACCCGATCGGGCCGTTGCGCCCGGTGTGGTGGTCCGCGACGGTGAGATCGAGCTCGCCGCCGATGCCGACCCCGCCAACGACGCCACCTTGGTGTTGCAGACGGCGGTGGCCGCAGCGCGCCAGCAGTGCCGGATCGGCCGGGCCACGCTCGACCGGCTCGCCGACGACGTCGCCGGTTGGCCCGGCACGTGGCCGGTCGGGGCGACCGACGAGCTGATCGCCCTGCTGCTCGAGGGGCATCGGGCGATCCCGGTACTCGAGTCGCTCGACCAGCGCGATCTCGTGGCCCGCCTGCTTCCCGAATGGGCTCCGGTCCGATCCCGCCCGCAGCGCAACGCCTATCACCGCTTCACCGTCGACCGGCATCTGTGGGAGGCCGCGGCCAACGCCTCGGCGCTCACCCACCGGGTGACGCGGCCCGACCTGCTCGTGCTCGGAGCGCTCTTCCACGACCTCGGCAAGGGCTATCCCGGCGACCACACCGACGTCGGGATGGACCTCGTGCGTCGGGTCGGGCCGAAGCTCGGGCTGCCGCCCGCCGACGTCGAGGTCCTCGTCACGATGGTGCAGCACCACCTGCTCCTCCCCGACGTTGCGATGCGGCGCGATCTGACCGACGCCGCCACCATCGAGCAGGTGGCGGACGCCGTCGGCTCGGTCGAGGTGCTCGATCTGCTCCATGCGCTCACCGAGGCCGACTCGCTCGCCACGGGCCCGTCGGCGTGGGGGGAGTGGAAGGAGGGATTGGTCAACGAACTGGTTGCCCGGGTCCGTCACGTCCTCGGAGGCGGCGACGTCTCGGAGGTGACCTGGCGCCTGTTCCCCGACGCCGAGACGCTCGCCGTGATGGCCGCCGGCGAGGTGCAGATCTCACGCACCAACGACGTGATCACGGTCGTCAACCCCGATGCGGCGGGAACGTTCAGCAGAATCGCCGGGGTCCTGTCGCTGCACGGACTCGACGTGGTGAGTGCCCAGGCGCACTCCGACGAGGGCGGAATGGCGGCGTCGCAGTTCCGCATCGTCCTGCCCGAGGGCGGCATCAACTGGCGGGCGGTGAAGGCCGACCTCGGGCGTGCCCTCGAGCGTCGACTCGCGATCGAGGCTCGACTGGCCGAACGGGCGGCGACCTATCGCCGCCGTCGCCGCACCCAGGCAGCCGCTCCCGGGCCGCCGTCGGTGGTGTTCGAAGATGCGGCGTCGAGCAACGCCACGGTGATCGTCGTGCGTGCCGTCACCAAGATCGGGATCCTGCACCGCATCTCCAAGGCGATCGGCGAACTCGGACTCGACATCCGCCATGCGACGGTGCAGACGATCGGCATGGAGGTCGTCGACACGTTCTACGTGCGCGCCGACGGCAAGCTCGTGACCGATGCGACGTACCGCAAGGAGATCCATCGGGCGCTGCTGCACGCTGTCAGCTGAACGTCGATGCCGTAACGTGATCGTCGTGACGGCGAGTGCGCGTGACTTGGCGAGATGGAGCGAGTCGTTGGCGGCGATCGCTCGCACGGGCATGGGATTCACCGAGAACCTGTACGAGCGCGAGCGGTACGAGGAGGTGCTCCACATCGCCGCCGACATCAAGGCCGCCGCGATCGAGATCGACCTGGCGCTCGAACGCGAGGACGAGGCGATGGCGGTCCGGCGGGAAACCGATCACTTCGTGCAGGAGTGGATGGAATCGATCGGCGAAGGCGTGCCCGGGTACGTCACCCCCAAAGTGGCGGTCGGCGCGATCGTCGGCAACGACGCCGGTGAGATCCTGCTCGTCCAGCGCAAGGACTCGGGGATCTGGCTGTATCCGACCGGCTGGGCCGACGTCGGGTACTCACCGGCCGAGGTGGCCGTCAAGGAAGTGAGCGAGGAGACGGGCATCGACTGCGAGCCGCTGCGGCTGCTCGGCGTGGTCGACGGTCAGCGGATGGGCTTCAGCCGCTTCGGCATGTACATGCTGTTGTTCCACTGCCGGGCGACCGGCGGTGAGCTGACGCCGCATCCACTCGAGACCGCCGACGTCGGTTGGTTCGCCAAGGATGCGCTGCCCGAGGCGACAGCCGGGGCCCAGTGGTGGGGCCCGATGGCCTTCGAAGCGATCGACGGCGTCGAGTCGCCGGCCACGTTCGACTCGGTGCGCTCACCCGTCTGGCGCACCGACTGACGAATCAGTCGGGATCGCGGTCGCGCAGGAACTGCTCGACCTCTTCGACGAGCGCATCGGGATCGAGCGGACCCTCCGACGAGAGGTCGTCGTCGCTGCCGTCGGCGGCCTCCTCGTCGGTCAGTTGCTCCAGACGCGACAGGTACTCGATCATGTCGTCATCGTCGCCGATCAGCGCCGACACCTGTGCGTCGTACGCCGCCGCACCGGTGGCGAGGTGGGAGAGCGGAGCCGGTGTCCCGATCATCGAGCACGCCCGCTCGACCAGCGCCATCGCCGCCTTCGGCGACGGAATCTGTGAGGCGTAGCCGGGTACCGCCGCCCACAGCGACGCGGTTGCCATGCCGGTCCGGTTGAGTGCGTCGTGCAACACGCCGACGATGCCGGTCGGCCCCTCGTACTGCGACCGCCGGAGCTCGAACCGCTCGATCAGCGATTCGTCGGTAGCCGTGCCGATCAGCGGTACCGGACGTGAATGCGGCACGTCGGCCAGCAGGGCGCCGAGCGAGATCGCCATGGTCACGCCGAACGTCTCGGCGATGCCCTCGATCTGCTCGCAGAACAATCGCCAACGCAGCGCCGGCTCGGGTCCGAGCACGAGGATGACGTCGGTGCCCGGCAGCGACACCGACCAGACGCCGACGGTCGGCCACACGATCGAACGGTGGTGCTCTTCGTCGAGGCGCACGTGCGGGCGCACGGTGGCGAAGTCGGTGAAGACCTCGGGATCGATCTCGGCGAGCGCCTCGGCACCCCACGCCTCGACCATCGTCCGCAACGCCATCGAGGCGGAGTCGCCGGCATCGTTCCAACCGGTGAACGCGGCCACGAGCACGGGCCGGTTCAGGTTCGGTTCCGCCAGCCTACGGACGTGCTCGGTTCCCACGGATCCCACGCTACCGGCGACACGCGGTAGCGTCAGCCGAGGTGAGTGTCGACACGATTCCAGGGGGCGGCGGCGACCAGGACGGCGCGGCCGTCGTCGTGGCGGTGCACGCCGTCGACGACGAACTCGTCGAGGCGTTCAACCGGCTGGTCCCGCAGCTGTCGTCGTCGTCGCCACCACCGTCGCACGATCACCTGACCGCCCTGGTCGACAGCGAGGACACCGTGCTGTTCGTCGCCCGCGTCGAGGGGCGGATCCTCGGCAGCCTCACGCTGGCGCTCTACCGCATCCCGACGGGGACCAAGGCATGGATCGAGGACGTCGTCGTCGATACTGAAGCACGCGGGCACGGTCTCGGCGAACTGCTCAACCGGGCGGCGCTCGACGAGGCCCGCGCACGTGGTGCCAAGAACGTCAGCCTGACGAGCCGACCCTCGCGAGAGGCGGCGAACCGCCTCTACCGTCGCATCGGGTTCGAGCACTACGAGACCAACGTCTACCGCTACACGCTCTGACCACCGCCACGGCCAGCGCCAGCGCCAGCGCCCAACCAACCACGTTTGTGTGCGGATTCCGGTGGGGCGCCCCACCGGGAATGCAGCGCAAACGGACCGGGCACTCAGGACTGGGCGCGGCGGAGGTCTTCTGCTGCTTGTCGGACCTGCCAGTCGCGGTCGACGAGCGCCCGCTCGATCGTGGCCTCGACCTCGGGCCCGTCGAACGGGGCGAGTGCCAGCACCGCGCGTCGGCGCACCGCGGGCTTGTCGGCGCACGCGGCGATGATCGCAGCCACCCCGCGGTCGTCGCCGATCGCTCCGAGCGCGGCGACGGCGGACTCGCGGACCAGCGGATCGTCGGCGGACCCGGCCAGCTCGACGAGCCGGTCGACGATGGCGTCGCGTCTCGACTCGTGCTCTCCGCATGCCCATGCAGCGACCTCGATCACCCGATCGTCGGGATCGTGGAGGACATCGAGCAGGTCGACGGAGGGATGCCTCGCGGCGATCTCGGCGGCCCGCCGGCGCACCGCCACGTCGGAGTCGCCCAATACGTGGGTGAGCGTGTCGTCGTCGAGCTCGTCGAGACGTTTCAGCGCGCTGAGCGCTGCTGCGCGCACGGCCGGGTCTGTCGACGTCAGGCCCGCTCGGGCGGTACCCACGTCGCCTCGGTGCCCAGCGACGGCGACCGCGCGCAGATCGGGGCCCGTCACTGCTTCAACAAGTCGGTCAGGGTGATGACGAGCCAGCCGGTGCCGAACGCGATGACGATGGCGAGTACCGCACCCATCACGATGGCGATCGCCGAGCCGGCCACGACCGCCCACAGCCGGCGCAACAGCCCAGGCCGCTTGTACAGCGAGGTGGTGGTTTCGGCGACGGGGATCGGTTCCCAGGAGCGGCGGAGAATCGGGTTGCCGCGTGGTGTTCGTGCCGTTGGTCTGGCAGTCTTGCGCCAGCCCGCCAGGACGAGCGCCACGAGCGCGAGTCCGGCCATCCAGGCGGCCTGAGTGGTGAGATCCGTGACCGACACGACAACCGACATGGTACCGAGCGTCGAGGGTCCGGTTGCTCCGCGCCCACGATGGTGGGCCTGGACGATGGCCGGCTTCGGCGTGGCGGTGCTCGCCGCGATCGGGTTGGCGTCACTCCTGCCGTCCACGCTGGTGTCGGAGAAGGAGAACCGGCGAACCGGTGAGCTCGAGCCCACGCCGTACGCATTGACGCCGGCCTCTGCCGACCCGGTGAACAACCGCATCGAGTTCGGTGAGCTGCCCGAGGGCGTCGAGCGGTTCGACACCTCCAACGACTTCCACTTCGTCACCGTGACGTCTCCGGCGCAGTCCGTGCTGTCGTGGTTCGCCGGCCGCGACGACCCGGCCATCGACTTCCTGACCGAGGAGGACAAGTTCGGCGTCCGCACCCCGACGCAGCGCCGGGAGTTCAACCTGCAGCTGATGCGCACCGCCGAGCAGGAGGCCCAGTTCGTGGCGCTGCAGAAGCTCGGCTACGACGTCGAACTCACCCCGGGCGAGGTCATCGTCCAGGACGTGTTGTGCAAGACGCCCGGCGATGACGGCGAATGCGCCGAATGGTTCCCCTCCGACGAGCAGATCGATCCGGCCGACCGAATTCTCGAAGCCGAGGGTGTCACGCTCGAAACGGTCGACGACCTCAGCGCTCTGCTCGCCGACAAGGAGCCGGGCGACACGATCGACCTCCGCATCGAGCGCCCGGACGAGGGCGAACGAGACGTCACCGTCGAGCTGTCGGCATCGCCGGACGATCCCAACCGCACGATCATCGGCTTCATCCCGTTCGACACCAGTGCGATCACGCTCCCGTTCGAGGTCGACATCCGCACCGACGACATCGGGGGCCCGTCGGCTGGGCTCGCCTTCACGTTGGCGCTGATCGACGAACTCTCGCCGGGCGATCTCACCGGACCGCAGGATGTCGCAGTGACCGGAACGATCTCACAGGACGGGACCGTTGGCCCGATCGGTGGCTTGACGCAGAAGGTGTCAGCGGTTCACCAGAACGGCATCTCGGTGTTCCTCGTGCCGGCGTCGCAGTCCGAACTCGACGACCCAGCGCGGCTGCAGCGACTCATCGATGCCGGCCGCGGCGAGGTCGAGATCATCCCGGTCGCCACGCTCGATGATGCACTGGCCGTCCTCGAGGACCTCGGTGGCGACCCGCTGGTCACCGTGGCCTGAACGATCCGCCGGATTGCCACCATCCGCGCGCGCCGGGTGCGTAGCGTTGCGCCATGGCCATGTCCTTCGCCCGCCCCGATCCGTCGTCACCGGCGTCGATTGCCGACGCTGCGTTCGGCACCGGCCGTCGCGGCTTCGACCAGGGAGAGGTCCGGGACTTCCTGCGCATGGTCGCGGCCGAGCTCGGACGTCTGCAGGAGCGCGAACGATTCCTCGAACGTGAACTCCGCAACGCACAGGCGAGCCCGGACCTCGCCTCGGTCCAGTTGGACGAGCAGTCGCTCACCCGGCTGCTCGGCGAGGAGACCGCGCGAGTCCTGACGACGGCCCGCGAGAGCGCGGCTGAGATCCGCCAGAAGGCCGAGCAGAGCGCGGCGCAGTTGCTGAGCGAAGCCAGCGACGAGGCCGCCCGCATGCGGGAGGAAGCCGAGATCGAGGCGTCGCGCCGCCGCACGGACGCCGCCGCTGACGCCGAGGCCGAGCTGGCGATGGCCAAGCAGCAGGGCCGCGAGATGGTCAACGAGGCGCGCGCCTACCGCGAGCGTGTTCTGAGCGAACTGGCCCGCCGACGGGAACTGGCACGTGAGCAGATCGAGCAGCTGCTGCACGGGCGCGACCGGTTGATGCAGTCGTTCGAACGGGCCCGCCTGGTGGCCGTCGACGTCGTCGCCGAGCTGCAGCCGCTCGGCGAACCCGACGAGTACGTCAACCTGGCGCCGACGACCGGCCCGGTCCCGGTGATGGTGCCCAACAGCCCACGTCCGGCTGTAGCCGCGTCGCCCGCCACATCCGACGAGCACCCCGCCGGTGCGGACGACGCCGAAGCCGGCGACGACACGGCGGAGCAGGAAACCGTGGAGCTCGAACCGCACGTCTTCGACGCAGCGGAGGTCGATGCAGCGGAGGTCGGGCCAGCGGAGGTCCAGCCAGCGGACGTCGATCCCACCGTGGAGGTCGACGCCGCGAGCGCCGCCGCGGACGACAGCGCCGAGGCACCGCACGCCGACGCCGACGCCGACGTCGAACGTGCCGGCGCTGCGGAGCTGCTCGCCGCCGAGCCGGTTCCCGCTGCCGGTGACGTCGACGGCACCGCCGAAGCCGATGTCGAGGACGACGTCGAGGCGATCATCGACGCGCCCGAGCCGTCCGACGACGTGGTCGACGCCGACGCCGAGCCGGCGGAGTCACCGGTCGAAGCGAGCGACGACGTCGTCGTGGATCTGTTCGCACGGCTCCGTGCCGACGCCTCCCTGGCCGTGGTCGACGACGAGGCTGAACGGGAGTCCGGAGACGACGCCGATGTCGAACAGACCGCCGACGTCGATCAGGCCGCTGACGCGGAACAGGGCGCCGAACATCCCGACGAGAGTGACGAGGTGGGCGAGGCAACACCGTTCGACGAGCGCGATGCCGAGCTGACGCCGCTGATCGTGGCGAGCGCCAAGAAGCTCAAGCGGGTCCTCGCCGACGAGCAGAACGAAGTCCTCGACGCGCTGCGCCGTCGGGAACCGGTGCGCACTCTCGGTGATCTGCTGCCGCCACCGGCCGAACACCTCGGCCGGTACCGTGTGGCGATCGTCGACGACCTCCTCGCTGCCGCCAACGCCGGAGCGTCGCTCGTCACGCCAGGACGAGTGGCGAGGCTCAAGAAGGCCGACGCCAACAAGGCGACCGCCGCCGGCGACGCCGTGCTCGACGAGTGGCTGATCGTGCCCCTTCGCGAACGTCTCGAGCGGTGCGTGATCGACGGTGACGGCGACAACGCCGGCATCACCCAACGGATCCGTGCGGTCTATCGCGAGTGGAAGACCCAGCACATCGACGAGCAGCTCGACGACGTGATCCGAACGGCGCACGGCAGCGGTGCCTTCGCCGCGCTCGACCCCGGCGTGGCCGTCCGTTGGGCGGCCGATCCGTCGCACGACGTGTGCGCCGACTGCGACGACAACACCCTGGCCGGAGCCGTCCCGGCCGGTGAGGCGTTCCCGACCGGCCATGTCTCGCCGCCGGCACACCTCGGGTGCCGATGCATCTTGCTGCCTGCTGACAGTTAGTCTCGGCGCCAATGCGGCGCTCATCTGACCTGACGGTCGACCGTCCTCGACGCCGAATCAGCGGGCGCGGGATTCTCATCGGCATTGGTGGGCTCTTCCTGTTCGTCCTGATCTTCGGCCGAGCGATCGCACGGTTCTACGTCGATTTCCTCTGGCACGATGCCCTCGGACGCAATGACGTGTTCTGGGGGGTCCTCCAGGCCAAGGCGACCCTGTTCTTCGTGTTCTTCCTGGCGTTCGTCGCGATGGCCGGGCTCAACCTGTTCATCGCCGACCGTGCTGCACCGACGCACTTCCCGGCGAACGTGCACCCCTACGTCGAACGGTTCCACGAGCTGTTCGGGCAACGCCTGCGCGTGGTTCGCTACGCGATCGCAGTGCTGTTCGCCCTCCTGCTGGCGCTGCCCGCTGTGGCGCTGTGGCAGGACTGGCTGCTGTTCCGCAATGCCCGCGAGTTCGGAATCGCCGATGCGCAGTTCAGCGCCGACGTCGGCTTCTACGTCTTCCAGCTGCCGTTCCTGTCGTTCGTGCTCAACTGGCTGTTCGCCGCGCTGATCGTCGTGCTGTTACTCACGGCTGCCGCTCACGTCCTCAACGGCGGGGTGGTGTTCGTGTCGCCGGTGCCCGTCGTGCGCCAGGCCACGAAGGCCCATCTCGCCGTCCTGCTGGCAGTGCTGGCGGTGGTCAAGGCCGGCGATTACTGGCTCGATCGGTACGACGTCACCAACAACCAGACCGGCATCGTGCAAGGCGCTACGTATTCGGTCGTCAACGCCCAGTTGCCGGCCATCATGTTGTTGATCCTGATCGCCCTGCTCACGGCCGGGCTGTATCTCTCGGTCGTCCGAACCGGGTCGTTCCGTCTCCCGTTCATCGCCTCCGCGCTGTGGCTCGTCGTGGCGCTCGTCGGCGGCGTGATCTACCCGGCCGTCGTGCAGGCGCTGGTGGTCAACCCGAACCAGCAGGAGCGCGAGCAGCCGTACATCGAACGCAACGTCGATGCGACCCGCGAGGCGTTGAGCCTGACCGACGTCGACGTGCGCACCGTCAGCTTCGGTTCGCTCAACGCCACCGAGGTCGAAGAGGACCTCGCCCCGCTGGAGAACGTGCGTCTGTTGAACCCCGCCGCGATGGAGACGAGGTTCCTCGTCGACCGTGGGGAAGTCGCCGGGCTCACCATCGACGACCTCGACGTCGACCGCTACGTGCTCGAGGATTCACGCGACGGCAAACCCGAAGAGGTCCTGATCGCCGCACGAGAGCTGCAGCTCAGCGGCGTCACCAACAAGAGCTGGCAGGGTCTGCACCTGATCAACACCCGTGGCTGCGGGCTGGTGATGGCCCCGACCGGACGGGTCCTCGAGAGTCAGCGTCCCGACTACCGCACGGTGGAGCTGGAACGGCCCGAGCTGTACTTCAGCCCGACGCTCACCGGCTATGCGATCGCCAACACCAGCTCGACGGAGCGCGAGTGCTCCGAGCCCCACCAGTACGAGGGCGACCTCGGCGTGGAGATGAGCTCGTTCACGCGCCGTGCAGCGTTCGCCCTGGCGTTCCTCGACTACAACGTGCTCGGCTTCGGCGGTATCCGCGACGATTCGCAGATGCTATGGGTGCGCGGCATCAACGACCGCCTGCAGAAGCTGGCACCGTTCCTCTCCTACGATGCCGACCCGTATCCCGTCGCCGTCGGCGGTCAGGTCGTCTGGGTCACCGACGCGTACACCACGACCTCTCGGTATCCGTACGGGCAGCGCATCGGTGACGTCCAGCGCTCGCCGCAGTCTGGTCTCGACGACAACGACAACTACGTGCGCAACAGCGTCAAGGCCGTCGTCGATGCGTACACCGGCGACGTCAGGTTCTACGTCGTCGACGAGCAGGATCCCATCTTGCGGGCCTGGCGGGGTGCCTTCCCCGACCTGTTCGAGCCGCTGAGCGAGATGCCCGAGGAACTCGTCGACAACCTCCGCTACCCGGAGGATCTCTTCCGCATCCAGACCGACGTGTACTCGAAGTACCGCATCTCACCCGACCAATTCTTCCAGCGTGTCGGCGCCTGGTCGGTCGCGCAGGCTCCCGGCACGGAGCCGTCGCAGACGTCCGCGCCGGCGCCCGCCGGCACCGGCGAGGCCGGGGCGACCGCAGCGCAGAGCACGTTCGCCGACGAGCTGAACTCCAACCGCTTCATCCCGTACTACACGATGTTCGACACCTCGACGCCGGGCCAGCCGTCCGACGAGGACTTCGTGATCCTCCGTCCCTTCGTGCCGTTCTCGACCAACGACCAGCGCACCGAGTTGCAGGCCTACATGACGGCGTCGAGTGCCCCGGACTCGTACGGCGCACTCACGACGTACATCGTCGAAGAGGTCGGCGGGCGCCTTCCCGATGGTCCGTTGAGGGTGGCCGGCAATGCCGAGTCGACCGAGGAGATCTCGCGACGCATCTCGCTCGACAACGTCGGCGACGGTGGGACCGAGGTGCGCTTCGGCGACCTCCAGTTGATCCCGGTCGCCGATGGCCTGATCTACGTGCGTCCGTACTACGTGTCGGTGCCGCAGAACTCCGCAGACGTGTCGTCGGTGACCGAGTACCGAGGCGTCATCGTGTCGTACAACGACCGGGCGGTCCTCGAGGCGACGGTCAGCGAGGGACTTGCAGAGCTGTTCCCGGGATTCGAGAGCGATGTCGGCGATGCGATCGACGAGCCGACCGAGCCCGTGAGCGGGGATCCCAACGGCGGCGGCGCGGGCGACGAACCTGCCGATCCCGACACCCCCACGTCGAGCGACGACCCGGTGGCACTGCTCGAGGAAGCCGACGCCGTGTTCCTCGAGGCCGACGATGCCTTGGCGGAGGGCGACCTGGGCCTCTACCAGGAGAAGATCGACGACGCCCGCCAACTGATCGCCGACGCATTCGCCATCCTCGAACAGCCCTGAGCCCGGTTACGCCGGTGCCAGGCACCGCGTAACCGCTCGGCGCAGAGTTCGGGGTCAGCTGCGGGGGCGGCGGAGGCGTTCGGCCAGATCGGCGAGGTCGGCTCGGAACTGGATCTCGTAGCGTGCCTGCTCCGCAGCGAGCCGCTCGGTGGCGTCGAGCACGTCGTCCATCGCCATGTCGAGGCGCTCGGCGATGCGAGCCTCCAGTTCGGTGGTGTCGACGTCGGTCGCCGCGTCGGCGGCTCGCGGCTCGGTGACCCGGCGGTTGAGTTCGTCGATGTCGCTGCTGAGTTCGGTCAGCTGGTTCGCGAGTTCCAACGAGACGCCGGTGACGCGGGCGTCGATCGATGACGTCTGCCGAGCGAGGTCGTCGAGTTGGTCCTGGAGTTCGGCAAGGCGCCGAGCGAGGTCGTCGGACGTCGCGGTGACCGGTGGAGGAGGGACGGGTACCGGCTCCGCTCCGGGCGGTGGCGGAGGCGGTTCGACCGGAGCCGTGGGGGGCGTGTCGAAGGACGTGAGCCGCGCATTGATCTCATTGAGTTCGGACCTCACCGATTCGACCTGGCCCAGGCGTTCGTCGATCGCTTCGACGCGGAGGTCGGCGTCGGCGAGCCGGTCGTCGATGGACACCACACGCCGCTGGGTGTCGGCGCTCGACGACGACAGCGTGGTCAACTGTCCGCTCATCGACTGCACGCCGTCGTGGAGTGCGGCGAGTCGTCGATCCATGTTGCCACTGGTGTCGCCGAGGGCGGCGAGCCGTTCCTCCAGCGCCGCGCGTTCGCTCTTGGCCGTGTCGAGCTCTGCCTGGAGCGCAGCGATCTGGTCCCGTCGTGCCTGCTCCGCTTCGGCGGTCGCCTGCTTCTTCTTCTTGTTGAACAACGAATCGACCTCGTTCGTGTGGGCGTGACCGAACGGTACCTGACTACGGTGAGCCGATCATGGCTTCTCACGTTCCGCACCAGATCCACCTGTCCGAGTCAGAGATGCCGACCCAGTGGTACAACCTGGTCGCCGATCTCCCCACGCCACCACCGCCGGCGTTGCACCCCGGCACCCATCAGCCGGCCGGTCCCGACGACTTCGCCCCGCTGTTCCCGATGGCGCTGATCGAGCAGGAGGTGACGACCGAACGCTACGTCGACATCCCCGGCGGGGTCCTCGACGTGTACCGCCTGTGGCGCCCGAGCCCGCTGTTCCGGGCGCATCGCCTCGAGGAGCTGCTCGACACCCCGGCGCGCATCTACTACAAGTACGAAGGCGTCAGCCCCGCCGGTTCCCACAAACCAAACACCGCAGTGCCCCAGGCCTACTACAACCACCAGGAGGGCATCACGAAGCTGACGACCGAGACCGGCGCCGGTCAGTGGGGATCGGCGTTGGCGTTCGCGACGTCGCAGTACGGGATGGAGTGCGAGATCTGGCAGGTCGCAGCGTCGTACCGCCAGAAGCCGTACCGCAAGACGATGATGGAGGTGTGGGGTGCCACGCTGCACTCCAGCCCGTCGGAGCTCACCGAGTTCGGACGGTCGCTGCTGGCGGAGAACCCCGACCACCCCGGCTCGCTCGGCATCGCCATCTCCGAGGCGGTGGCCATGTGTGTCGCCGATCCCAACGCCCGCTACGCGCTCGGATCGGTGCTCAACCACGTGCTGCTGCACCAGACGATCATCGGTGAGGAGGCGTTGCTGCAGTTGGCGAAGGTCGACGAGGTGCCCGACGTGCTCGTCGGCTGCACCGGTGGCGGCTCGAACTTCGGTGGGCTCGCCTTTCCGTTCCTGCGCGAGAAGTTGGCCGGCAAGATGAACCCGACCATTCGCTGCGTCGAACCCGCGGCGTGCCCGACGCTCACCAAGGGCGAGTACCGCTACGACTTCGGTGACACCGCCGGAATGACGCCGCTGATGAAGATGCACACGCTCGGCCACACGTTCATCCCCGAGCCGATCCATGCCGGCGGTCTGCGCTACCACGGCATGAGCCCGCTGGTGTCGCACGTCTACAACGAGGGTCTCGTCGAGGCGATCGCCATCCCGCAGCGCGAATGCTTCGCCGGTGCGTTGCAGTTCGCCCGCACGGAGGGGATCATCCCGGCGCCCGAGCCGACGCATGCGATCGCCGCGGCGATCCGTGAGGCGCTGGCCTGCAAGGAGTCGAAGGAGGAGAAGGTGATCCTCACGGCGCTGTGTGGTCACGGCCACCTCGACCTGGCGAGCTACGAGAAGTACCTCTCCGGCGAGATGGTCGACTACGACCTGCCCGACTCGGTCATCGCCGAGGCAATGGCCAGCGTCCCCGTCATCGCCTGACCCCGTCGGTCTCCCCGAACCCGCCCACCCCCACGTTTTGTGTTGCATTTCGGGTTGGCCGGTCCACCCGGAACTGCACCCAAAGGCTGTGGTTCCGGTGCATTCACGTTTGTGTTGCATTTCGGGTGGGGCGGGTCACCGGAAATTGCACAGAAACGGGTGTCAGAGGGCCAGTTCGTAGAGGTCGGGGTCGGTGGGTGACGCTCGGAAGCCGACGCGCTCGAGGTACTTGCGGTGGGTGTCGGTGGTGCCGGCGCTGCGGAGCCGGGCGATGCCGTCGGCTCTGAACACCTCGGCGCCGGGGCCGTAGAGCCATCGACCGATGCGGGAATCCCGGTACGGGCCGAGGACGTAGTCGAGGTCGATCGTGAGCATCGATCCCTGTCGGCGTCCGATCAGCAGCCCCGCCGGGAGTCCGTCACGGTTGAGGAGCAGCGTCACGACGTCATCGCCGGCCGGCAGGCGGAAGTCGGGTTGGAACCGGTGGATGTCGATGAGGTGGAACGCGACGAAGTCGGCGAGGAACGGTGAGTCCGCCCTGATGTGAGACACGCCGAGGTCAGGTCCGCCAGGTCCTCCCGACGCGAACTCGCGGCGCAGGAACCAGACGTTGATCACGGCGATCGAACCGTTGGTGATCATGATCGGGACCGATTCGATCAGGAGGCCGTAGAGGAAGAAGGTGAGCGAGCCCGCCAGTGACACCACCCGCAGTCGCACGACCGAGGTCATCGTGAGCGACAGCACGACCAGCGCCGACGCCAGGTAGCCCACCAGCTCGACGCCGCTCAGTTCGAACACGCCGGCACCGTAGTCTGCGAGCCGGTTCGTGTGCGGATTCCGGTGGGACGTGCCACCCGAACCTGCACGCCAACGTGGTGGTTCAGACGGCGGTCGGGACGGTGGCGTCGGCGGGGACGGGGGTCGACTGACTGCGCACCACGATCGCGAGCGCCCCGATCACCACCACCATCCCGACGGCCTGCAGGACGCTCACCGCTTCGTCCAGCACCAGCCAGGCCAGCAGCGCCGAGAACACCGGTATCAGCAGGGTGAAGGTCGATCCGACCCACAGCGGGATCCGCACGAGCGACCAGTTCATCATGGCGTGGCCGATCAGGCCGGAGGCGATCGCCATGGCGATCAGCCAACCCCAGTTGGTCGCCGACGGCCACGACATGTCCTGGCCGAACAGGAAGCCGAGTGGTGCACAGATCGCCATCGTCCACAGCGACGTGCCGGCGGTGAACTCGGTCGGCGTCATCGTCTTCTTCGAGTTCTTCGACGTGATGAAGTAAGCGCTCCACGACAGCATCGCCGCCGCGGCGAGGAGGTCGCCGCGGATGTCGGTGGTGGCGTCGCCGGCGGAGGCCGCGACGACGAGGACGGCGCCACCGAGCGCGACGATCGACCACGCGGCATCGCGCAGCCGTATCTGTTCACCGAAGAACCTGGCGGCGATGACGCCGACCACGATCGGCTGCATCGAGCCGATGATCGTCGCGTTGACGACGCTGGTCAGCTTCACCGCCGAGAAGAACAGCGCGATGTCCGCGCCGAGTGCGATCCCACCCCACATCGAGTCGCGGATGACGCGGAGCCGGAACGGCGTGCCGCGCGCCCGCATCCAGACGATCAGCATCAACCCGAAGAACGCGAAGCGGTAGAAGCCGATCGCCAAGCTCCCCATGTCGATGTACTTGGCCAGGATCGTGCCGGTCGACCAGGCGCACACCGCGATGCCGGCGCCGATCAGGCCACGCGAGAGGTCCTTCGTGTCGGCGCCCGGGGAACTGGGAGCACTGGCAGCGTCGGTCGACGTGGTGGTCACGCGCGCAACGTAGCGCTGCGGCGGCCCCGTGATGCCATCCTGGGCCGATGGCTGTGCATCCCACCACCGGTTTCAACCTCGACCAGACCGACCGTCTGCTCACCACCACCAAGCAGGTCCGCAAGCGCCTCGACCTCACGCGGCCGGTGCCGTACGAGGAACTGCTCGAGTGCATCGATCTCGCCAGCCATGCGCCGATGGGCGGCAACCTCGAACGCAACCGCTGGATGATCATCGACGACGCCGACACCAAGGCGAAGATCTCGGAGTACTTCGGTGCGGTCGGCCGTCCCTACCTCGCCGCCAACACCGAGGTCCGGTCCGACGATCGCAGCACGAAGGTGATCGACTCAGCGATGTACCTCGTCGAGCACCTGCACGAGGTGCCGGCGCTGGTGCTGGCGATGCGCCTCGACCGGGTGCCCGACGGCTCCTCGACCGGTGCGTACGCCGGCTACTACGGCTCGGTGCTGCCGGGCGTGTGGAGCTTCCAGCTCGCTGCCCGGTCGCGTGGCATCGGCTCCGCGTGGACGACGTTCCACCTCGAGCACGAAACCGAGGTGGCCGAACTGCTCGGTATCCCGCCGACGGTCACCCAGGTCTGTCTGCTGGCCGTCGGGTACTACACCGGCGACACGTTCACCCCGGCGCCGCGCCGTCCCGCGAGTGACATCACGTACCTCAACCGCTGGAAGACCCCGGTCGAGTAACCCCGCCGGTTTCTCGTGAACAAATGGGGCGCTCACGCGCCCGTGTGTTCACGCGGTCGTCGCAGGGACGTTGCGGTCGTCGAGGTTTCCGGTGCGCTCGCCGATGAAGCGGTCGTACAGCACGATCACCATGGTGAGCAGCAGGCCGAAGAAGAACGCCAGCGAGCGGTTGAGTTGGCTGCCGATCAGCGCTGCGTAGGTTCCGATCAGCGCACTGTTGACCACAGCGAGCACGATCCACTGCAGCCCGAGTGACGACCACTCGATGCCCCGCCGAGCGAGCCACTCGCTGACCGCCACGCTCGCGGCGATGATCAACGCCGTAGCGGCAACGATCCGCAGCACCGGGGTGTCGAGGTCGAGAACGCTCGTGTAGATCGCGGCGATCAGGCCGACGAGGAGCAGCTTCTCGGCGAACGGCGGTGCGATCCACAGTGGCTTCTGTGGGCGGTCGGCGATGTCGTCGTAGGGGATCGGCTTGTCGACGTCGACCCGGAACGACCAATCCGGCTGCGGCGCCTTGCGGTAGGCCCACACGGCCAGGGCGGCGACGAGGGCGATGGCGACGACGAGGGCGACGGTGACGAGTGGACGGTTGGTGATCGCGTCGGCCCACGACGTGGTCGGCGTCGTACCGAACACGTCGACCTTCATGAAGTCGGTGAAGTCGTTCTGAGCGATGTGGATCCACCACTCCTGGGGCAGCTTGATGACGATCCAGATGAACGCAGCGAGCCCGATGACGGCCCGGTCGGTGAGCCGTCGCGGGTCCCATTGGGTGTGGATCGCGGCGTAGGCGATGAAGAAGTACTCGAAGGTGTTGGGGAACACGAACAGGATCCATCGTTCCTGGAAGACCTCGAACAGCCAGACCCCCACGAGCCGGTAGTACCAGAGGAATCGAGCGACGTTGATCGCCGTCGTGTTCGTCCAGTTCCGGTAGACGGCCAGGAAGGCGATCGTCAGGTAGAAGATGTCGAGGGCCTTGTCGTAGTTCTGGTAGCCGTCGAGGTTGAGGTTGGTGAACTGCTGGAAGATCGTCTGATCGGCGGCGTCGATGACCAGCGCAGCGAGGATCGCCGGGAGCGGGAACCGGGGGATGAACAGCGGGATGACGAACCGCATCGCCACGACCACGAGGAAGATCGCAATGTCCGAGTTGTCTCCACCCATCGAAGCGAACCATACGTCGCAGCAGACGTCAGCCGACGCGATGGGCGGCTCTCAGCACCGCGATGAGATTCTCTGCCGGGGCCCGGGCCGGGATTCTCATCGCTGCGTGATGACGGAGCGGCGGATCGCCAGGTGCTGGCCGACGAGATCGTCGACGACGGCATCGATGGCGGCGGCCACCGGTGCGCTCGGCGGCGTGCGCCACTCGACCTGTACGGCCTCGATCCCGATCAGCACTAGCCGCGCGGGCATGCGACCGATCGCCCGGGCCAGTTCGATGCCGACGGACACGTCGATGTCGTGGGTGGACACCGCACCCGGCGTCGGCAACGAGTCGAACGTTGCGTCCCACGTGGCGATGCGTCCGGGATCGGTACCGGGACGCATGGCGTCGACGATGACCACGTGGTCGTCGGGTTGCCAGTGGAGGGCGAGATCGGGGATCGATCCCTCGCACACGAACGTCCGGACCAGCGCCCCGGCTCCCAATCGCGCGCGGAGCCGGTCGCACACCAGCGGACCGGCCGCATCGTCGCCGCGATCGCGGTTGCCGACGCCGATGACGATCGGCGTCATGCCCCACCGTCGGTGCGGTCGGTGCTGAAGCGCAGGAAGTGCGTAGCGCACGAGATGCAGGGGTCGTAGTTACGGATCACCTGTTCGCATCGGTGACCGAGCGTGTGGTCATCGAGGTCGAGGTGAGACTGCACGAAGTCGCGTAGGTCGGCTTCGATGGCGATCTGGTTCTGCGACGTGGGCGGCACGATCACGGCGTCGGTGATGATGCCGGCGTCGTCGAGTTGGTAGCGATGGTAGATGAGACCTCGTGGCGCCTCGGTCGCCGCCGCACCGGTGCCGGCGACCGGCGGCACGTCGACGGCCGGTTTCGTCGGCGGCGTATACGCATCGACGATGCGCTGTGCCTCCTCGACCGCCCACAACGTCTCCAGGCCGCGCACGATGATGCTGCGGAACGGGTTGGTCTCGACCTCGCCGACGCCGACCTCGCCGGCGAGGTCGCGGACGGAGTCGGTGAGCAGGTCGTAGTTGTTCATCCAGCGTGCAAGCGGGCCGACCTGGTAGCGGCGATCGCCGTCGAGGGTGGCGTGCAGCGCCGTGGAGTGCTCGACGTGGAACTCCTGGAGCCGTTCGCCGTACTCGACGACGTCGAGATCGAGCCCGAGGTTCGACACGATGCGGCCCTCGTTGAGCGGATACTCCTCAGGATGGCGCAGCGACACGAACTCGGTGCGGTCGGCGAGCCGGTCGGGGATCGTCGGGAACTCGAAACCGGCGACCCAGCGCAACAGGGCGATGGCTGCGACGCGTGCTCGTTCGAGATCGGGGAGCAACTCGTCGAGCTCCCGCCGGTTCGGTGCCCGGTAGAACCCACCGAGGCGGAGGTTCACCGGATGGATCGGACGGCCGCCCACGACCTCCAGAATCCGGTTGCCGGTCTTCTTGAGGTGCAGTACCTCGGTCATCAGCTCCGGCTCGTCCCGCGCGATCGTGATCCCGGAGTCGACACCGAGGAAGTCGGGCGCGTGCAGGAACGCCATGTGCAGGACATGACTCTCGATCCACTCGCCGCAGTACAGCAGGCGCCGCAGGTCGCGGACCGATCGTTCGACCGTGACTCCGGCGAGTCGTTCCATGGCGTGCGTGGCGCTCATCTGATAGGCGATCGGGCAGATGCCGCAGATCCGCGCCGTGATGTCGATCGGCTCGTAGTAGGCCCGACCCCGCAGGAACGCTTCGAACATTCGGGGTGGCTCGTAGATCTCGAGCTGGACGTCGTCGACCACGCCGTCGCGCACGACGACGTGCATCGCCCCTTCCCCTTCGACCCGGGTGAGCGTCGGAACGTGGAGGTCGATCGACTTGTGCGTCATCGCTCTGCTCCCTCTGGTGCGAGACGGGCGAAGGCCTCGACGTCGAACGTGCGCATCAGGCGGTCGATCGCTTCCGGATCGACCCCGAGTTGGTCGAGCCGGTGTTCGAGCGCAGGGATGTTCGGATCCTCCATCGGGCCGAAGCAGCCGTAGCAGCCGCGGTGGAACGACGGGCACAGCGCACCACAACCCGCCTGCGTGATCGGGCCGAGACAGGCGGTGCCGTGGGCGACCATCACGCAACTTGTCGAGGCCGCCTTGCACTCGGTGCACACGCTGGTGGTCGGCAGCCGCAAGACGTGTCGGTTCAGCAGGGCGGCGATCGTAGCGACGAGCTGCTTGCGGTCGATCGGGCAGCCGCGGAGTTCGAGGTCGACGTCGACGTGATCGGCGATGGGTGTCGAGGTGGCCAGGGTCGAGATGTACTCGGGGTGGGCGTAGACGATCGAGGTGAACTCGGCGACGTCGGCGCCGTTGCGTAGCGCCTGGATGCCGCCGGCCGTGGCGCACGCGCCGATCGTCACGAGCAGGCCCGACTGGCGGCGCACCTCCTGGATGCGCTCGGCGTCGTGGGCGGTCGTGATCGAGCCCTCGACGAGCGAGACGTCGTAGGGCCCGTCGACCATCGTCGAGGTCGCCTCGGGGAAGTACGAGATGGCGACGTGGTCGGTGACAGCCAACAGCTCGTCCTCGCAGTCGAGCAGGCTGAGCTGGCAGCCGTCGCACGACGCGAACTTCCACACCGCCAGTGTCGGTCGGCGTTCGTTCATCGTGTTCTCCTCATCGTTCCCGCACCTGCAGTGCGACGGCGATCTCGGGATAGGTGAGTACCGGGCCGTCCCTGCAGACGATCACCGGCCCAAGTTGGCAGTGACCACAGCGCCCGGTCGCACACTGCATGTTGCGCTCCAGCGTCAGCTGGATCGACGGCGGTGCGACGCCGAGGTCGACGAGCCGGTCCGCGGTGATCCGCATCATCACGTCGGGGCCGCACAGCAGCGCCGCCGTGTCGGACCAGTCGATGTCGAGGTCGGCAACGACGTCAGGCACGAGCCCGATTCGGCCCGACCATCCCTGTTCGGCGACGTCGATCGTCGGGACGATCTCGATCCCGCGTGTTCGCAGCTCGTCGTAGTCGCCGGCGTAGAGCAGGTCCTCGCTGCGCCTGGCGCCGACGACCAGCACGATGCGACGGTCGGGTCGCTTCTCGCCGTCGTCGAGCAGGGCGTACAGTGCGGACCGCAGGGGTGCGAGGCCGATGCCTCCGGCAGCGATCACCACGTCGCCCTCGAGCGTATCGACGTCCCACGGCCGGCCGAACGGTCCACGGATCGGCAACTGGTCACCCGGCTCGAGTGCGCACAGTGCCGTCGTGATCGCACCGGCGCGACGGATCGTGTATGCGTGGTGGTCGTCGACGGCAGTGGACGAGCTGATCGAGATCGGCGCTTCGCCGATGCCGAAGGCGCCGAGCATGCTGACCTGTCCTGGCAGGAACGGCGCTGGTGCGCCGTCGACCGGGAGGACGTGGAGCGTGAAAACGCCCGGTGTCTCGTCGATCTTCGACCCAACGACGTGGATGCGTGGCTCGACCATCGGATCGCCGGTGGTCATGGGCGCGAGGTCGACGGTGGATGTCATGGTGCACCTGCTGCCGTGGCCAGCGCTTCGACTTCAGCGGTCAGGTCGATGCCCACCGGACACCAGGTGATGCACCGCCCGCAGCCGACGCAGCCCGACTCGCCGAATTGGTCGTGCCACGTCCCGAGTTTGTGGGTGAGCCACTGCCGGTAGCGCGAGCGGGGCGACGATCGTGCGGGCCCCGGCCCGAGGCGTGAGTACTCGAGGCTGAAGCAGGTGTCCCAGATCCGGTCCCGGTGGGTGCTGCCGCCGTCGAGTGCGATGCGGTCGTCGGTGTCGGTGCAGAAGCAGGTGGGGCACACCGCAGTGCAGTTGCCGCACGTCAGGCATCGTTCGGCGACGTCGTCCCAACGGGGGTGTGCGAGGTCGGCGAGCACGATCGAGGCCGCGAGCGCAGGCATGGAGCGCTCGGTGGTGTGCACGCTGTCGCGGGCCCGCTCGGCGTCGGCGACGTCGTCGGGCTCAGCGGGAGCGAACCCGAGCGACTCGGCGAATTCGCGGCCCGGTAGTGATCCGGCTCGCATCAGGTACCGGACGCCGTCGTCGCCGTCGAGCTCGGTGAGGGAGAGGTCGGCTCCGCCGTCGACGGAGGGCCCGGTACCGGTCGATTCGCAGAAGCACGTGGGAGCGGGTCGTGAGCAGTCGACGCCGATGACGAACAGCCCGGAGCGCGCCGCGGCGTGGTGTGGATCCGGGTGCGGCCCGTCGAGCTGTGTTCGTCCGAGGCGCTCGAGACCGGCGATGTCGCAGGCGCGAGCCCCGATCACGGCGCGGCGGGTCGGGTGGTGTGGGACGATCGACACGGCGACGGACCCGCTCTCGTCGCGGGTCATCGACCACACCGGGTTGCGCGGTGGATGCACGATCGCCTTGAGCGAGTCGGGTCCGACCACGTACGAGAAGCGGTGCGGCTCGCCGGTCGTCGCCGTGCGATACGACGCCGGCTGCAGTTCGTCGACGACGCCGCGGGGCAGCTCGTCGGCGCTGCCAATCGGGCTCATCCTGATCACGCCGTCGACGAGCACGGGAGCGATGACCTCGTCGTACTCGCGGCACAGTGCGTCGACCATCGCGCCGAGATCGTCGGGAGACATCGTCCAGGCCGGCGCAGCGGGTGGGTCCGTGGCGCCGTGATCGAGCATGAGGCCACTATCGGGGTGGTGTGACGTCGGCGACAGGGTCGAAGGCCCCTGAACGTCATCTGGGCGGTTGCGAATCCTCGGTCGCAGGCGTACAGTGACGGTCCACTTCGACGCGGGGTGGAGCAGTTCGGTAGCTCGTCGGGCTCATAACCCGAAGGTCGCAGGTTCAAATCCTGCCCCCGCCACCAATTTGCGAGTGAAGGCCCAGGTCAGCGACCTGGGCCTTCCTCGTTGACGGGGCGTTCCTGCGGTTCAGGCGGTCTTCTTCCGGGTGTTCCCACGACGTTCAACCGGCGCCGTGGTGGTCGTGGGAACGGGTGCGCTGAGCTGTTCGGTGATGTCGGCGGCGTTCTCTTGCATGCCGGGCAGGAGGTGTTGGTAGGTCTGCATGGTGAAGGCGATGTTGGCGTGTCCGAGGCGTTCGGAGACGACCTTGACGGGGACGCCGGCTTGGATCAGCAGCGAGCCGTGGGTGTGGCGGAGGTCGTGGAACCGGATTCGTCGGACGCCGGCGTTGTTCACGATCCGGCTGAACGCTTGGTAGATGGCGTGAGGGTGCACGACATCGCCATCGCCGTCGGTGAACACCCAGTTGTCGGCGTTGTCGATACCGACCGCGGAGAACTCGGCTGCCTGTAGGGCCCGCCAGCCAGCCAGCACGGTCATGGTGGTGGCGTCGAGGGCGATGTTGCGACGGGCGGTCTTGGTCTTGCCGCAGGTCTCGTGAACTTCGTAGCCGACGGCGACGAGACCACGGTTGAGCGCGAGGCGTTGTCGGGGGAAGTCGATGTCGGTCCACTTGAGTCCGACGAGTTCGTTGCGTCGCATGCCCGTGTTCGCGGCAAGCCACAGGATCGGGAAGTAGCGGTGTCCGGCCGCCGTGCGTAGAAAGGCGCGGAGTTCGGTGTCGGTCCACGCCGTGCCTTCGACGCGTTGGGTACCTCGTTGTTTCGGAGCCCGGGCGACTTCGGCGACGTTGCGGGTGACGAGTCCGCGCCGTACGGCGTCGTCGAGCGCTCCTCGGATGACGAGGTGGATTTCGTAGACGGTCTTGGGGTGCAATCCGCGACCGTCGAGGGGGTTGAGGAGCCGGTCGTAGAGGCCTTCGATCTGCTGGTAGGTCAATCGTCGAAGTGTCACCTTGCCGAGCGCCGGCAGGACATGGCGCCGGACGTTGCGTTCGTAGCCGCGGTACGTGCTTGTCGCGAGGCGCAGCTTCTTTCCTGGCAGCCACTGTGTGGTCAGGTAGGCGCCGAACGTCAACGAGCGCGACGCGTCGACGCGTCTGGTTTCGGCGGCGGCGAGCTTTCGGGCGAGCGCCTCGGCTTCGGCGCGGTCCGTGCCGGCGGGATGCCACCGGCGGAGTTCTTTCCCGGTGATCGGATCCCGACCGTGATAGATGACTGCGTAGAACCGGCCGCGACGTTGAGCGACATAACCGTTCATGATTCCTCCTTCTGTCGGCCTCGACCGTCGAGACCCGTAGGAACACTCGTAGGAACGACGAATTGGGGCAACCGCTCGCGGTAGGCGAGTTGGTGCATCCCACGGCTCGCGGGTGCGGCACACTCGCGTAGTGGAGTTCACCGGATTCGTGTCGAGCCGACTCTCGTCGGTCGAACGCGAGGCGCTGTCTAACGCAGTCGAGCAGGTGAACGATTTCCTGCTGGGTGAACTCGTCGAGCTCTACAACGAGACAGCGGGACCGTCTGCGTTGCGGATGTTCAGCTCCCTGTTCCTCCCAGACCGCCACGTTGCTTTCTACGACTTCGCACTGATCCGCCGCATGCACGTGTGTTTCGTCGTCGTCGCCGGACGGCTGCAGGACCGTTGGGAACCGCCACGCTGCCGGGGTGAGGAGTTGGTCCTGCGGGCAGTCATCGATCACGCCGAGACGTGTCTCGACGAGCAGACCGACGAACCAAGCGATGGCCTTGGTCGTCTGCGTGAGTGGCTGTTCGAGGATCTCGATCACGAGTACCTCTTCGATATGGCATTCGACGGGATCGACGACCCCGACACCTATGAAGGCTCACAGCTCGGAGTTAAATCGCTGCACCCGTCAGCGTGGTTCGAACCGTTCCACGCCGACGCCCCTGTACACCCGTTGCTTGCGTGACGCAGCGAGATTATGCAGTGGGCCGATCGGGCTCCGAGGCCGCACAGTTCGCCGGAAGCCGAGCGCGAGAAGGCGCGTTCTTGGCCGGGATTATCGCGGTAACTGATCGATCGATCGGAAGTGCCGGTATTGGAGGGTGGAAACTGGTCTACACAGCGTGAATCAGCGCTTCTCATCCGTCGGGAAGTTGCCGCAGACGGGGGAGCGTGGTGTCGGATGAGCCGGCACGTGTCAAGCAGTGCTGCATCGTTGTGTTGCCTCCCGACGGTCAAGTCGCACTCAGTCATCTCGTTCGAGACGCACCTGCGAGCCGCTCACTCCTGCGGTGCGTCGGCGAGCTCGGTGATCATGAGCGCCCCCATGTTGTCGTACGACACGACGAGCCAGAACGTCCCCTGGCCTCCGCCTTCGAAGGTTTCGGACATCTCGAATGCGGCACCGTCGGGTCCCTCGATGACCCGATCGGTGCGCTCGATGGTCTCGATGAAGCTGAATTGCTCGAGAAACGGAACGATGGTCGAGGCGTCGTGCACCTCTCCGTCGATCGCCACCCACGTCCCGTTCGACCCCAGGAGATTCTGGATGGACACGAAGTCTCGCGCCGTGAACGATCTTCCGACCTCGTCGGCAATCGCCGCCGCTTCAGCCGTCGTGCCAGTGACCGCATCGACCGGCGTGAACTCGAACCGGTACGTGAATTTCTCGCCGAAGCCGTCGGTGAACGTGAGCCTCGACGTGCCGCGCACGTCCGCGAATGCGCCAGTTCCACTTTGGATCTTGCCCGCCCCTTCTCCCGTCTGGTCATCGAGCTGCATCGTCGACGTGGACTCGGTGACGAATGTGCCGCTGCCGACGCCGACGAGTTCGCCCGTGAAGTCGCCCCGTACGAGCACCTCGACCGTGTCGTCGCCGGCCAGATACGAACCGGTGAGGATCATCTCGCCCACGAGGTCACCCTCGTAGATGTTCCGGCTCGAGGTGGGGACGCGTCCGTCCGGTCCGGCGGGACCGTTGATCTGGCTGCCCTCGATCCGGTAGGCCGTTCCCTCGGCGACGACGGTCTCGGTCAGCGGCTGGCCGTCCGTCGGGGCATCCGTCGTGGGCGTCTCGGTGGTGGCAGGCGCTGGGTCGGTCGCCGGCGGGTTGGTCGCCGACGACGTCTCCGCGACGGGCTCTGTGGTTGCGGCCGGTTCGGTGCTGGCCGGCGTGGCGGCGTCCGAGTCGGATCCGCACGCCGAGAGCAGCAGGGCGCCGGCGCTGAACAGGGCGAGGGCGGTACACCGACCGCAGGCACGCGGTGGCGGGTTGACGTTGGTTCCGAGGTGGGTTGTGGCTGACACGTTGGGTGGCCTCCTGGCGTGGGGGTCGGTCGGACTCGGCTTCATCCTCCGATTGCCGGGTCACCGTTCGGTCACCGGCTCGACCAACTACGGTGACCGGGACGATGAACAGCGGACCGAAGGGAAGCGGCGGAATGCGCGTCGGCATCCTCGGACATGTCACGGTCTGGGACGATCGCGGTGATGAAGTTCGCCTGCGCCCCCAGCTCCAGCGCCTGATTGGGCTACTCCTGTCGACGGATGGGCCGATCTCAATCGACCAGATCTCCGAGTACGTGGCAGGTGGGAAGCGGTCTGGCTCGGCCGCCCGAACCGCCGCCGGCCGGTTGCGCTCGGTCGTGGGCGACCGACTCGTCACCGTGGGTTCCAGCTACGAACTCGTGCTGGAGCCGGACGAACTCGACGCAACGATCTTCCAGTCGCTTCGGGAGCGTGCGGCGGGTGCTCGTTCGAACGAGCGGGTGGATCTCCTCTCGTCCGCACTCGAATGCTGGCGAGGAGCGGCGTTTGGTGACCTCGCCGGAGAGGAATGGGCTGCGCCGGCCGCGGCGCGCCTGGACCGACTGCGCGCCGACGGAGTGGAGGATCTCGCCGAAGCCTTGATCGACGTCGGGAGATGGTCGGATGCCGTGACGTTGCTCGAACCGCACCTCGCCGATGTCCCGTACCAGGAGCGCCCGATCGCGCTGCTCATGCGAGCACTTGCCGGATCCGGCCGCGTCACCGATGCCCTTCGGCGATTCCGACAGTTCACGGTTGAACTGCGCAACGACATCGGCGTCGGCCCCAGCCAGGCGTTGTCGGCACTGGAGTTCGACCTCCTGTCCGAATCGGACCCCCGACCCGATGACGCCGGCGGGTCCATTCGACCTCGTGCGGCGTCGTCGTCGAACATCCGCGAACCGATGTCGTCGTTCGTCGGTCGGGTCGACGAAGTCAAAGGCCTCGTCGAGGAGCTCGGTTCGAAGCGTCTCGTCACGCTGGTGGGGCCGGGAGGCGCCGGCAAGACCCGACTGGCGTTGCGCGTCGCCGGAGAGTCGACCGAGGAATTCGTCGACGGTTCGTGGTTCGTCGACCTCGCCCAGATCGACGAGGAACGTGACGTCGAGATCCTGGCTGCAGCCACCCTGGGCGCGAAGGTGGAGCCGGGTGCATCGCCGACCGAGGGAGTCATCGATCACCTCCGTGACCGACGGGTGCTGGTGATCGTCGACAACTGCGAGCACGTCACCCCTGCGGCGGCGTCGCTGATTAGGGAGGTGTTGAGCCAGTGCCCGTCGATCGGTGTGCTCGCCACCAGCCGGGAACGTCTGGCGGTCGATGGCGAACAGGTACACCCGGTCGTGGGCCTCGACGACTTCGAGGCCCACGCGCTGTTCTGTGAACGTGCCGCACAAGCAGACGATCGATTCGAGGTGTCCGATGACGACGGGCTCGTGATCGATCGGATCTGTCGTCGCCTCGACGGCATTCCGCTGGCCATCGAACTCGCGGCTGCGAGGACGCGGTCGCTGACGCCGACCGACCTGCTCGAACGCCTCGACGATCGCTTCAGTCTGCTCCGCTCAGGCCCCTCGACCAACGACCGCCACGCGTCGTTTTCCGCGACAGTGCAGTGGTCGTACGAGATGCTCGACGACGACGAACGAACGGCCTTCGACCGATTGTCGGTGTTCTCCGGCGACTTCGATCTCGCAGCGGCGTCGGCGGTCGTGTCGTTGCCCGGCAACTCCGCCGACGTGCTGGAGATTCTCGACTCGCTCGTCGACAAGTCACTCCTGGTCGCCGATCGCAGCCGGCGCCACACGCGGTACCGGTTGTTGGAAACGCTTCGGATGTACGGCGTCGAGCGCTTGACGGAACGAGGCGAGTCGAGAGCCACACGCCAGCGCCACGGTGAGCATTTCCTGTCGGTTGCGCTGGCCGTCCGAGCCGCCAACGAGACCACGGCCCCGTTCCGCGACCTCAGCCCATTCGTCACCGTCCACACTGAGTGGCACAACTTTCGGGCCGCGGTGAACTGGGCGCTCGAAGACGACGATCCGGGCCGAGCCGCCAGGGTTGCACTGATCTCGGAGGTCTTCTACCTCTTCCTCGAGGAACACGCGAGCTGGATGGATCGGATCCTGGCCAGCCTTCCCGACGAGCACCCCCTGGCAAGCATCTGCCATGCATTCGCCGCGCTGTGGAACACGCTGCGCGGCGACAACGCCGAAGCCGTCCGCATCGGGTATCGGGGGCTCGAGCTCGAGGACGGGCTCGGTGGGGTGGCACATCGACTGTTGTGGCGAGCGATCTCGGAATCGCACCTCAATACCGGTGATCCGGCCGAGGGTCTCGCGACGGCCCGGCGGTCGTTGCTCGTGATGGAGCGATCGCAGAATGACTCCGAAGTCGTCGATTCGCTTGGTCTCGCACTCGCGTGTTCGCTGGTCGCCGAGCCGCAATCGGCGGAGGGCTTCGCCGAGCGAATTGCTTCGGCCGCATTGGTCGCGCCGTCCAAGGTCAACACGACCGCTGCGGTACACGCAGCCGGATTCCTGTGCCTGTGGCGCGACGACGTCGACGGCGCGCTCGTCCATTTCCGTCGCTCGTGGGAGACGGCGGCTGGGATTCCGCACCTCCAGGGTGTCGCGTTGCGCAACCTGGCGGTGGCGGCCGCGTGGTCCGAGTTTCCGCAGGCCTCCAGCACAATCGGTGACGCCCTCGATCAGCTGGTTCGTAGTCGATTCTGGTCGTTGGTCTGGGTTGCGGTCGAGGCACTGGCAATCTCCTGGGGGCGGAGTGGACGGGCGGCCGATGCGGCTGTGCTCCTCGGCTACCTCGACCACCACGGACTCGGGTACGGGCTGCTGGTCGCTGGACGCCACGAGGTGACAGCGCGCGTTGCGGACCTGTCCGGAGCCGACGAGCAGAGAGCGACCGGCGCTGCGATGGGCCGGGACGGTCTGATGACGTTCGCGCAGGACGGTTTGCGGGTGGGCTCCTGATGATCCAGCCTCGCCGTCTGCTGCCCCCACGAGGACGGTTCACGTTGACATGTGATGGCGCGAAATAGTCGGTTCCGTGGATGCGTGATGCTTCGATCGATCAGCGAATGCCACGGTCGCCGGGATATCGGCATCGAGACGTCGGCGGCGCCGCTCGACAATCGGTCGGAGTCCGTGGAACGACCCGCCCGGGAACGGCCCAAGTCTCGCGTCACGTCGTCGCGTCACCGAGCTGGTGACTAGTGATCTCGGGCATGCCTCGTTGACAGCGCGGACAGGGTGTGGCGACGAGCGAGTCGATCGCCGGCGCACCAAGGCTGCAGCGCCTGCGCATCGTGCCGATTCGTGTTCGCCGCAGGCAATGGTGGTGTGCCGGACCGGGCGTCGGCAGCGGTTCAGGCAGAATCCGTTCACACTGTTGGGTTGCGGAGTCCCGTACGTGTCGAAAGGATCCTGATGAGCGCACTGGAACCAGCCGAGGTCAGCGCACTGTTCGAGCGCCGTTTCGCAGAGGGTGATCTCGAGGGTCTCATGGCCCTCTACGAAGACGACGCTGTCTTTCCAACGCCGCGTGGCACCTCGACGTGGCTGGCCGAGTTGAACGGACCACGCCGAGATGAGGCGCTGGCGACACTCGCCGACGAAGGCTGTCGCCATGAAGCTGCATTCCTCATGGAGGGCCCCACCGGGCCGCTCCTCGTCTGGACCAGCGAGGCAGAAGACATCGATGCTGCGCGACTTGCGTATCGAGAATCGACGCACGTCATCGACGCAGAACACAGACTCGTGTTACGAGAAGCTCTGGGCGATCCGATTCGCTTGGAACAGGTCTTGGACCTTCGGCCGTAGTACCGCGGTGGTGGCAGGCCGTCCAGCCACTCCGCACACTCCGCCGCTCAGAATGCCGTCAGCGGCGCTCCGCGAGCCGCGAGATGACGGCCCAAGCCGAGTGCCTGGCAATGACGGACGTATCCGCCCAGGTAGCGCACTCGGCAATGCTGTCTTCGACCCGGCGGTCGTCAGGTCGGTGCCGAGGCGGTGCTTTCGTTCTGGGCCTCATGAGAGACTCGAGGCGATGGACACGGTGAGTGGGCCGAACCGCAAGGGGATCGCTCTGTTCTTCCTTGCCGTGGTGGTCGCTGCCGTATTCGGGTTGTGGTGGACCCAGCGGCCCGGTGAGCCGGAACCGGCACTGTGGCAAGTTGATCCCGCAGCGAGCCTGACAGCTGCTTCGGGCGAGGTCCCGATCAATGTGATCGAGAGGGAATGCGCATCGGGCCGATCTGCAAGTGGTCGAATCGTGGTGAAGGTGGACGAGGACGTGGAATCGATCACGTTCGATGTCCGTGTCAAGCGGCGACCCGGCGCCCAGGACTGTCAAGGCAATCCGATCACGCCGTACGTCGTTGAGTTGGGGTCGCCGCTCGGAGAACGAGTGATCCTCGGCGCAACACCAGCAGGCGAGTGGAGTGGCCCGGCAACGACCGATACCACCGGGCCGCAGTCCTCGAGCACCGTGGGGGCACTGGAGTTCAACCTCGACAGCGATCCGCTGCGGAATCCTTCGGTGTTCGGGTACAGCGCGCTCAGCGAGGTGGACGAAGCTGCGTTGATTGACGACGCCAGCGACGCGCTCGGCGACCCCGATGACGACACCGGGTGGATCCCGATGCCCGACGCGTACGCCTGCACCGGAGCCACCGAGTACCGCTCGCTGCTCTGGGCCGACATCCGCTTCGTCCTCGCACGCTCTGGCGGCGTCGGAACCCCCTACGTCGCGGCCTGGAGCATCGGTGACACGGAGCTCGCATACTCGCCTGCGCTCGCTGTCGAGATCACTGAACCGAGCGGGATCACCACCGCCGACGGGATCGGACTCGGTACCTCGGCCGATCGGCTCGAAGACGTTGAGTGGGCCCAGTTCTTGCGACGGGACGACCAATTCTTTGGTCTTGCTGGAACGGGACCGGTCAGCTTCCAGCTCGACGGCGCTGACCGGGTCGTTGCGATGAGCTACGAGCAGAACGACTGCTAACCCAACGGTGCTTCCCGGAGTTCGCGCGTTTGCCGACTGAGCCTCAACCCGTCACCGGCGACCTACGCCCGCTCCGGGCCCGACGCACGTTGTGAGCAAGGTCGCGTCCCGTCTCTCGATCGCCGCACAGTGCGGCGCCGAGCGCCGCCAGTCGTTGATGCTCAGTACGAAAGAACGCGTCGAAGCCGTCGTCGCCATCCGAGTCGGTCCGAGTCCCTTGCACCATCGCCATTCACACCTTCACACGTTCCACACCGCAAGCGGGTTGATTGCACAGCGAAACGAGCGGCCGCATTGCGACAACGCTGAGATGACACCGAAGCCGAGCACCTCATCACGCAGACTCACGCTTCAGGCACGACCGGCCCCGAGTCGGCCCGGTTGCAGTGCAGCGGCATCGCAATGTCCGAGGGGCAGACGGGAGCCGCACTCGCCGGCGTTACATGTAACATGCCTGCATGGCTCGTCGACAGTCTTCATCTCCCACCGCCATTCGTGTCCGCGCTCACCGCCAGCGACTCCGCGAACAAGGACTGCGGCCAATCCAGATCTGGGTTCCGGATGTCCGGTCCCCGCAGTTCGCCGAGCAAGCCCACGAACAGTCGCTGGCGATCGCCTCGAGCCAACGCGAAGCCGACGACCAGGCCTTCATCGACGCCCTGGGCGACGACGAGTGAAACGCGGCGAGATTTGGACCGCATCCGCTGGCAGCGGCTACGCCGGCAAACCGCGACCTGTCGTCATCGTGCAGGACGACCGCTTCGACGCCACCGCATCGGTGACCGTGTGCGCCCTCACCACTGACCCGACCGATGCACCACTGCTGCGATTGCTCATCGAGGCCGACGAGGTGACCGGCATCCGAGAATCCAGTCGGCTGATGATTGACAAGATCACTACCATCCCCCGTTCCAAGCTCGGCGAACATGTCGGAGAGTTGGCCGACGATGACATGATCCGGCTCTCGCGTGCTCTCGTGGTGTTTCTCGGGCTCGCCGGAACCTGACGAACCCGCACACTTCACACACCCAGAATCAACAGCTCGGCGGCGACCCCCCGCCGCATCGCGGCCCAAGCCGAGCACCCGATAATCCCGCGTGCTCCGAGGGTCGATCTCGACACACTGCCTGCGGTCGGCGACGAAATGGACTTCCATCGGCGGTACTCTCAGGGCATCGAGCTGTGGCGAGAGACCCGTTTTTCGCCGATGGCTCC